>JBARZE010000009.1:0-125856 GCA_049649525.1 Microcoleaceae cyanobacterium | reverse complement strand
AAAGTTATTGCCATCAACAATAATATTACCGCCGTTAGTAGAAGTTGAGTCAAAACTATCAATACTGAGAATATCGTTATCCGGATCGCTATCGTTATCTATTGCAGCGATAGTAACGGGTGTATTGGCAACAACATTAGTATTATCATCTGTTGCAATAGGAGGGTTATTGACATCACGGAAGTCTGGAATACCATCGCCGTCACTATCAGGTAGATCGAGTCGCTGAATATCTCCAAAGCCGTCATTATTTTGATCGACTGCATCAGCAATACCATCCCCGTCTACATCGTTACTATCTAAGCGTCCATCTCCATCAGGATCGGCTAAACCGACTTCTTCAATATCGTTAATACCGTCTGCGTCGCTATCTAGATCTAAATAGTCGGGGATATTATCGCGATCGCTATCGAGGGGAGAAGGCTGGTCAATATTACCAAACCCATCATTATTATCAATACTATTGGCAATACCATCCCCATCACTATCCGATCCACCGACAATGCCGTCACCATCAGTATCATCTAAACCGCCTTCGATAATGTCATGAATGCCATCCGAGTCACTATCGAGATCGACATAGTCTGGGACACCATCCGAGTCGCTATCGGGAGGAGTTGTTAAGGAGTTGCCGTTATTGGGATCGACGGTATCAATTAAACCGTTACCATCACTGTCTTCGCCATCAACAATACCATTACCATCGGTATCCGGGTTACCGACTTCGGTGACATCCAAAATACCATCGTTATCGCTATCTAGATCTTGGAAGTCTGGAATATTATCACCGTCTGTATCTACAGGTTTATCAGCAATACCATCGCCATTTAGATCTAATTCCCCTGAGTCTGGTGTGGTTTCGACATCATCGGCTAAACCATTATCTCCGACAGGCGTATCAATCACCCCATCTCCATTCGTATCTAATTCTGCTATTTTTTCTGGAGATAGTCCACTTTCATTTAAGTCAGAAATACCGTCATTATCACTATCGAGATCAAAGATATCCGGAACACCATCACCATCTGTATCTCCGTTTCCTTCTTCACTATCGGGAATACCGTCATTATCATCATCTAAATCATCTGCATCGAGAATACCATCCCCATCATTATCAGGATTAATATCAATCGTAACGGTTGCAGTAGAAGTTCCCCCATTGCCATCATTGACTATATAGGTAAAGCTATCAACTCCAGTAAAATTAGGATCGCGAATATAGGTTAAAGTTCCGTCCGGGTTTTGAACAATTTCACCATTATTGGGTGGAGTATTAATTGATTCTAAGGTTAAATCATCCCCATCAGGATCTGTATCATTGGTTAATGGATCGAATGTTAAGGGACGTTGAGGAGAGGTTTGTAAGTTATCTTCTGTGGCAATAGGATCGTCATTCACCCCGTTAATCGTAATGGTAACAGTGGCATCTGTACTATCAGCAATACCGTCATTAACTGTGTAAGTAAAAGTCTCAGTTGCAGTTTCTCCAACGCCTAAACTGGTAAATTGACCGTTAGGATTATAACTAAAAGTGCCATCTGGATTTAAAGTAATTTCTGCGCCAGACTCGAGTATAATGGGTTGACCAATATTAACCGTTTCGTCATTAATTTGATTAACTGTAATATCATTCCCATCGGGATCGCTATCTTCCCCATTACCATTATCTGTTAAAACATTACCCGTTAAAATAGTATTTGCATCCGTACTATCTGTATCATCTACTGCAATAGGCGGACTATTTTCCCCAGCAATAGTAATTGTTACTGTCGCTTCACTGATATCTGTCCCATCAAAGATAGTGTAAGTAAAGCTATCGGTATCTGTTGTCGTTCCAGTTAAACTATCAAACTGATCATTGGGATCATAACTAAAAGTTCCATCATTATTAAAGGTTAATAATGCACCAGAATCAAGGGTTATTGTATCCCCAGGATTAATGTTTGTTCCATTAATCTGAGTAATAGTTAATTCATCATTATCCGGATCGCTATCTTCGCCATTCCCATTATCGGCTAAAACATCAATCGTAATTGCAGTATTTTTTGTCGTTCCAATATTATCGTTTTCAGCAATAGGATTATTATTAACGGTATTAATTGTAATATCAACTATTCCCGTATCACTGCCGCCATTCCCATCGGTTACTTGATAACTAAAATCCCCCGGATCATCTGTACCGTTATAATCTGCTGGCGCATCATAAATTAACTCAGTTAATTCTGCGGGAGTTAAGATATCTCCATTATTAATAATAGTACCATCAGCTTTTGTAACTATTCCTAAAATAGGGATTTCTGTAATCGTAATGGTTAAAGTATCCCCATCAATATCTGTCGGAGAAGTTAAGCCTAAACTGGTATTTTCACTTTCCTCATCAACTGTAATATTATTACTATTGGCAATAGGATTATTATTATTGGTTAAATTAACTGTAATTGAATCGCTTCCTATTAAACTGCCGCCTGTTCCTTGTTGGCCAGTATTTTCATCATTAATAATATAATCAATAGTAACTGAACCCGTTGTATTCCCTGTATTAGAATAGGTAATTTCTTGCAGTGCTTGATCGACTAGATCGGCAGTTGCATTATTATTAAAAGTGATAACAAGCGTACCGTTATTATTGGTTGTAACCGTACCAATAACAGTGCCATTAACCGTTAATTCTCCATTTTCATTTAAAGTACCGCTACTATTATTAAATACATCTTCTGCATTCGCACCCCCATTTCTTGCGAGAGTTAAAGTTGCACCATTGTAGTTATCATTACCATCTAATTCTACATCACTAATGGTAGCATCAGTATCAAGAATAATTGCACTTCCATTTAAAGTATAACTAGGAGTATTATCTAAACTAGTAAAACTGGGAGGATCATTAACAGGAACAATATTAACTGTTGTAGTCGTAATATTCCCGTTATTACCATCAGGATCGGTTAAAAATATTTCAATCGTTCGAGCTGTTTCATCTGGAGTATCACTTGTATTGTTAAAAGTAATCGCTTCTAAAGCTAGTTCAATATCTTCTGGACTGGCACCCGCAGCCGCTTTTAAAGTAACAGTAATTTCTCTATCTGTTTCTGAAGTAGATGCAGTAATACTACTGGGTAAAGTCCCAACAATTAATTGATCGCTATCTTCTTTATTAGTTAGTGTAATTGTTACTGCACTAATAAGCTGATTAGTTTCATCTTGGTCAAAATCTCGAATTATAATATCCTGAGTTTCATCAGTATTATTAGAAGAAACAATATTAATCCCGCCGCTATCTTCTGTAAAAGTTGTTTCGTAATTAAATACGTCTAACTGATCGCCACTACTGCCATCTAAGTCAATAAAGGGAACAATAAACGGTGATTTTTGTGTAGGATTAGACATCCCATCATTTTTAGTTGTGATTGCAGTTTCAGTAATATACGCTGCTGTTGGACTAGTTTTAAAATTATCAATTCGATAGAGTTTACCTGTATTATGACTGACGTATAAATTTTCATTAGTATCAATCCAAGCGGCACCATAAACACCATTTGGTAGTTTTAAACTAGCATCTAAACTACTATCATTAATCGGATTACTTGTAATAGTTTCATCATCAATATTCCAAACATAAAGTTCACCATTATGAACCCCATAAAGAGACCCTTGACCACCCGAATTAACCCAGATTAAATCGGCAACGTTTTTTGCATCTTCTGTACCCGTATTATCTGTAAAAGTAATTGTAGTCGGAGAAATTGTATTATCAGTAACCTTAACTGTAACTAAATTATTTCCTTGACGTAGCCAAAGGTTATTATTATTATCAACATCGCCAGCATAAATTTTTTCTAAAGTATTATTTGTTGCATTTGTAGGTACTGTTATCTCTAAATCTTCAATACTACCATCTGCTTTTATCCGAATAACTTTATCGGTAATTGTTCCTTCACGACCTAATCCATAAATAAAGTTATCATTAGTATTAAGTCCTGTGGCATTATAAACGTCTTGCTGACTACCAATATCAACATAATCCCCGGTTAATGGATTTAATAACTTCAGTGTTCCATCAATAACTTGGAAGAAAAAAGGTTGATCGGGTAAAGTATCATTTAGGACAGAATTCCATTGTGTTTGGGTTGCTTGATTAAATGCTAATGTAACGTCAAACTGACCTGTTTTAACGTCTAAATTCCAATTTCCATCCAGTTTATAATGTCCAGTTTTTGTCGTTGATGCGGCAATATTTGAACCCGTTAAATTATATAATTTCTCGATAAATTCTGTACCCGCGTCTCCAGCGGCAACTTGACAACCATAGAGAAGAATTGTATTAAGATTCCACTGCTGAAGAGAAGAAGAATACTGATTTAATGTCTCTAGATTGAGTTGGCTATTTCCTACAGTAATTCCACCTGGATAACCGTGAGAGACTAAATGAAGGGTTGTACAATAATGGTATTTTCTAATCGCTTCGGTCAGTTGTTCAATACTATCTTGTTGAGAAGTTAAGACAACAATAATTGAGTGAGGAACAACGCCTGTAATTAAGCGTTGATAATCTTCTACTTGAGAGTCAATAACAACTAAATTTTGAGGATAATCAAAGATTGGATTAATGAAGTGTTTCGGAGTGTGGGTGTTTGTGAAAGATTTAGATTGAAGGTGATGCATGGTACAATACTTTATAGGTGGCAGGTAGTAAGCGTTAAACAAAAAGGAGGCAAATTAAAACAAGTCACTGAATAGAAAGTATTTGCAATCAAAGTGAATCGCTTTTATTTTTTTGTAGAGATACCCTGATGTAATGGTCTGTCAAGACTGACTTAATAAACTTTATATTTCACTCAATCTGAAAGACTTCTATCTTTTTTACATACCTATATCATCGCCTAGGATGCGGATAAAAGGCATCGGTGAAATTCTGTAACTTTTTAGTTTTATCAATCACTTAAGCGTTGATATTTCAGTATTTATCCCGGAAAGTCTCCGGGGTATTATCCGTAAATCCCCTGAAATAGTAAGACTTTAACCCCCTTTTTTTAGAGTGGTAATTATTTTGTTTTTTATTAACTATAGAAGTATGAAATAAGTTGATCTATTGAATGAAATGAGGCGAAAGATAATACTTTAAAATAGCTGTAAAATTTAATCTAACCACTGATACATTACGTACACATCAACTAAACCCAGTTTTTGATGATGAAAGGCTTTGGGTAATGTACCGACAATTGTAAAATCTAGACTTTTCCACAGTTTAACTGCTGGTTGGTTTGTACTGACCACAAAATTAAATTGCATTGCTTTAAAGCCTTGAAGCTTGGCTTGTTGCAAAGCGTGTTCCCCCAACCGCCGACCTATTCCTTTACCCCTGGCTGTAGACAATACCATAAACCCAGCGTTACAAACATGAGACCCCAAGCCAGGTTGATTGGGTTTAAGATAGTAAGTACCCACCACTTGTTCATTGAGAGTGGCAACGTAGGTAACTCTAGGCAGTTTCATCCATAATTGATACGCTTCCTCAATAGAGGTATCAGGGGAAAATGCATAGGCATCCCCCCCAGAAACGACTTGATGAAAAATCGTCCAAATCGCTTCAAAATCCCTATCTTCTGCTACTCTAATTGTTAACATTATAGAAAATTAATGCAGCAATGGGTGAGTTATCAACCCCCGGCAGCAAAGGTTCCTAAAATCAGAATTGACAAAGCCATACCAGGTAGAAGAAGCACTGCTAACATTAGGACTTCATGTTGTGTCATGGGTATTTATTGCCTCATTTAATCTCAGTCATAATATACCATTTTTATAAAGCTGTTTAGGATAATCTTAATGTTTCTTTTAGAGATGGTTTTCTGTCTATCAAATAGTTCTTCTAAATCTGTCTGAGAGACATGATATACTTTTAATTAGTTTATCTTCTCAATATTTGACTTTATGAATCTTACAGTGGATCAAATTTTTAATGGCGCAAACTTGTTTGTTCTACCTTTCTGGATTTTAATGATATTTTTACCCAATTGGAAAGTCACGCGGAAAGTGATGAAGTCTTATATTCCTTTTGCGCTGTTAGCGATTGTTTATCTTTATTTATTTATCAACAGCATTAACCCAGAAAGTGCCGCTGCTTTATCTAATCCTCAATTGGATGATATCGCTAAAGTTTTTGCAGATAAAACTGTGGCAACAGCAGGCTGGGTTCACTTTTTGGTGATGGATTTATTTGTGGGTCGATATATTTATTGGCAAGGACAAGAAACCGGGATTTGGACGATTCATTCTCTGGCTTTTTGTCTATTTGCAGGGCCAATTGGACTATTGTCTCATATTTTAACCACTTGGATTAATCGTTTATTTGTATCAAAAATTAAAAAAGAAATTGATTCTGTTACAGATTCATCTACTGTTGAACCGTCTTAATTCTCTTTATAATTTCTGCGTTGTTGTAACTTTAAAACAATCTCCGCATGGACTTCATGGGTAATGGGATAAAAGTAAGTTAAAATCATGCCGCAGAGTAAAATAATCATGGGGAGAGGACCGACAGCAAGCCGAATAGCAAGTAAAGCAGATTCAGGTTGTATTGGGGCAGGTTGTCCGGGAATACTTTCAATAAATCCGGATAATTCTAATGCTTGTCCCACTAAAAATAAGCCAATTGCTAACCCCAATTTTTGTAGAAAAACCATGAAAGAATAGAATATTCCTTCTCGTCTTTGTCCTGTATTTAATTCATCTAAATCAATCACATCGGGAATCATTGACCAAGGAATTAAATAGGCCGTTGATACCCCAAAACCCGCTAAAATGGCTAAAACATAAAGCCATAAAGTTTGACCGGGTTGGAGGAAAAATAAACCCATTTGTGCCACTAACCACAGGGTCATTCCCATGAAGTAAACCACTCTTTTTCCATAGCGCCGACTGATTAAACTCCAAACAAATAACATGGCTAAAGCAGTGCCTTGGACGGCGATCGCCACTTGAGGAAATGTGGTTTCGGATAACTGCATCCAGTTAATCACAAAATAAGGTAAAATAGAGGCAGTAAGCTGTACCCCGAGCCAAGAAAAAAGATAAATTCCAATAACATATAAAAAGGGTTTATTTTGAAATGCTATTTTTAACTGTTCAATTAAAGGAATCTGTTCGGAATCGGTTTCTAATTCTTCTAAATTTTGGGTAGAAAGAATACGATGACGAGTTCCGAGAACACACCAAAAAATCGGTAAAACGGTAATCACCGCGCAAACTCCGCCTAACACTAAATATTGTTGTTGGGGATTATCTGGATATAAACCAAATATAATTCTTGCTAAAATTAACGATAAAATACTGCCACCAATCGAAAAAGCAAAGCGAAAACTGTTTAAACTGGTACGTTCATCATAATCTCTTGTAATTTCTGGGGTGAGGGCAACATAGGGTAAGTTAACAACGGTATAGGCAATATTAAAGGCAATGCCAATAAAAATATAATAACTAAATAGAATCCACGGATTAGTACTGGGTACTAACCATTGCAAAAAGAAGAATAATCCAAAGGGAATTGCGCCGCCAATCATCCAAGGATAACGCCGTCCCCAGCGATGTTCTGTGCGATCGCTTAATACACCCACAATCGGATCATTAATCGCATCAGAAATCTTACCAATTAATAGAATACTTCCCGCTAATCCGGCTGGTAATCCCGCTACATTTGTGAGAAAAAATAATAGAAAAAAAACGAGGATATTCGCTGTAATTGCTGTTCCTAAATCTCCGGCCCCGAAGGCAAGCTTTGTCCAAAAACTGAGCTTTTGAGCTGGAGTTGAATTAGAGGCAGAATGACTCATAAATTTAGTAAATTTAATAAATTAGGGTATTAACCGAACTTCAACCTTAGTTTAAGATACCCAAAAAACGCGATATCCTAGAAATGTTAACTTAATTCACCTCTATTTCTATCAGTTCAGGAGAAAAATTATGGCTCCCCTTGGCGATCGCTTTAACAAAATGGTGGGTAAAACCCGCTTTGTGGTGTGTCGTTTGTTTCTTCATTTGGCTGGATCGGAGGTGGCTCCCCTGCTGGGGACACTCAACCAAGCCGCAAGAACCGTAATAGAGGCGGGGGACGGGGATCTCGATGTCATGGGTGAACAACTGGTTGATATCTGTCAACAACTGCTGCAATATGACGCTTATTGGATGTCGGCAGCAAATGAAGGCGATTTTGTTTGGGACGAAGCAGAAGCTGGAGATTATTTTACTGAACTGTTTACAGACTCGGCAAGCCGTTATCTGGCTGAACCGGAATTGTCAACGGAAGAGGATGACTCTTTTTCTGTTCCCATTACCCAAAATATTATTGTGATGATCACCCTTGCCGCAGAAGGAGAAGTCCCTGAACTTGAAACCAGTTTAGCCGATGCGGTCGCAATGGTGGACGGCTTAAAAGCGATCATTAACCTTCATTATCAACAACGCTTGAGAGGTATTCAAGTGCATTATTCTCCGGCAAAATTAGGGGATGAGTTAACCAACGATCAACTATTGCAAAACTTCCCGGAATTAATTCCTTTTTAACAACTACAATTAATGACTTATGTTGCGTAAACTGATTATTTCGTTGATGTGTTTCAGCTTGTGTTGGACAACAGTAGCCTGTGGATCTCCCAATTCAACTGCAACTTATTCTACACAACCCCAAGCTCGAACGGTCGCTGCTACAACCAACCAACCGACTGCGGGTGAGTATCCGCTGCAACAGGCGCAGTATGATGATGCTAACGGAGAATATACCTTTATGTTGCTGAATACTCCCTCCGGAAAGTCTCCTGTGTTTCGCACAAGCGATGTGCAGATGGCGCGGTTAAGCGATGACGATATTGCAGCCGGGAAACAGAGTTATTTAGAGGTAAAGGGAGATACTGCGATCGCCTATATCAGCGAAGACTTTAAAATTGAGTATGTTCATAACGTTACCGAAACCGTAACTAACCCCCAAACCGGACAACCTCAAACCGTGGTGGTTCGACAACAGTCGAGTTTCTGGACTCCTTTTGCGGCTTCTATCGCGGGTAATATGGTTGCTAATGCGCTGTTTGCACCCCGTTACTACGTTCCTCCCGTTTATCAACCCGGTAGACCTTTAACGGGTGTTGGTGGCTACGGTAACACTTATCAAAGTGCGGTGAGTCAATATCAGACTCGTTATAACCAACCCCCCGCAGCGGTGAAAAACCGCCAAACTCTGCGGACAACAGGTGCTATTCGTAATAATTCTACGCCTCGCAATACTTCTGCTACCCAGAAAAGAGACGCAAACCGTTCAACCGGGTCTGGGTTTGGTTCGAGTAACCTGAAGCAAAATAATAATGGTTCTTCAACGACCAAAAAACGTACACCCGGCTTTGGCAGTAGCAGTCCTTCTCGTCGTCGCACTCCTTCCTTTGGTGGTAGACGGCGACGTTAAAGTTCGTTTGTTGAAAACTAATTAATTTTTATTAGGCTGGGTTTTCTATCATTAACCCAGTCTTTTTTTATTTTAAAAGTTGCTTCTGTTAATAAGTTAAGAGTGTATAATGTGAATATATTGATGTATAGCTGTAAATTAAGCTGCAAAAATCAAGATTGTGTAGGTTGCATCCAAAAATAACTGTAGATATGATTGTTATTAAAAATATGGATGTTAAAAGAATATTTAGAGGAATCAGTTCAAAACTTTATCGAGATTTTCAGGAAATATCATCTGAAATACATCATAGAGGTAATCAAGGCACATTCCGAGAAGGAAGATTAAAAAAATTTTTAGAAAATGGTAGGCTTCCAAATAAATTTGGTATTGGTAGTGGAGAAATTGTTGGTTATGCATCTAATACATCTAAACAAAGTGATTTGATTATCTATGATCAGCTAAACGGCATCGCTTTAATCTATGATGAGCAAGTTCAGGTCTATCCTATTGAGTCTGTATACGGTGTAATTGAAGTTAAGTCATGTCTTTCTAAAACAGAATTAATTAAATCGCTAGATAATATTAAATCTGTTAAGCTTCTATCTCCAAATGAGCCTATCAAAAAATTTTATAGCGATAGATTAGTTTCATATCCCAGACCTAAACCATTTGGAATTATTTTTGCATATTCGTTAGCCAACAATTCACTAAACTCATTAACTGAAAATTTGAGAGAGTGGGAATCGAAACATGATAAAAGTTTGTATCCTAATATAGTAGTTGTCTTAGAAGAAGGAATAATATATCACTACAATAAAAATCAAAGAATTTTTTATAATGAAAGTATACTGAATGCAACGAGTGTTTTTAGTTTGGAGCATAAAACAGATACTTTGTATCATTTTTATTCAATACTAATTGATTTATGTTCAAATATGTCTCTAGGGCCAGTAACTTTAGATAGATATTTTAAACCTTCAGATCAGATGGGAAAATATTTAGTCAGAAATCACTATCGTGTCTCAAACCTTTGTCAGAAAGATGATGAACCAGTTTATCGTTTGAATTTACGATTTATTGATAAAATAGTCCAATTTTGTAAAAGAACAGGGAAAATAAAAATGGGAGATCTGTTTATAAAGCAAAGCGGTAGCATTCCTTTAGGAACAAATGAAGATTATTTAAATGATGAAGTTTATCTTTATGACCCTGATAATCTCCCAGGTATCCATGAAGTTGCTAACTTCTTTGAAAGCAATGAGAAAGGTGTATTTGCTACTCAAAAAATGCAAATGCCATTTAGCTATATTGAAATAGATGGAGAAATTTACTTTATTCCAGAGGCTTATATTGAGCCAGGGGATATAGAGTTAATCCAAGGCAAAACGAGAGGAAACATATAATGATATACATAAAAGATTACAAGCAGCTTTTTTTATCATTTTATGAAGAAGAAAATTAATAATGAAATGGAAGGTGAATTCCGTCCTGAGTACGACTTCGCTAAAATGAAAGGCGGTATTAAAGGTAAATATATCGAACGATACCGTAAAGGCACAAACCTGGTACTTTTAGATCCGGATGTCGCTCAAGCTTTTCCGACTGATGAGGCAGTGAATGAAGCGTTACGTAGGTTAATACAAGCAGATAAACTTTAATAGTGTAAAGAAGTGATCGCGCTCTTAATTACTACTTAAAAAAACTTGCTCGGCTGTGAGACCAAACTCGGGAAAAGTGGGTGAAATAATCCTGTCTTTTCCTCTATATTGACTAACTTGATATTCGCCTTCAATCAATTGAAATACAGAAAATGTAGGCTGTTTGGGATTGCCTAAAAAGCTACGTCCTCCCAATGCAGCATAATCTACGATCCAATATTCAGCAATTCCCATTTCCTCTCTTCGAGACGCTACGCGAACATAATCTGCCCGTTTTTTATAATAATCATCTCGCCAATTCGTACTCACAACTTCCACAATTAATTTAACAGATTCAGCGTTTTCAATAATAGATTGATTTTGCCAACGGGGTTCAGTATGAGTAACTTCTTGGTCAATCACAATAATATCGGGTTCATAACCAGATTTCTCATTACTGGTTTTCACAATTGATTCTCTAGGAATTGTCCAAATCCCGCGTTTTTCCATCTGAATAATTGTTAGAATTAATTCTTCTATTAAAAAACCCGTAATATTAGAATGTTTTGCCGTTGGTTTTGGCATTTCAACAATCATTCCATCATGGAGTTCGTAGCGTCCGCCTGTGTCAGGATACCAGGCAATAAATTCTTCAAAAGTAACAGGTTTGGTTAAAGATTGAACCATAGATATATTATTAGTGAAAGTGAGTGTAGATATTAAAGTAACAGTGGTTTTCGTATGATGAATGAATATTTGATAATTCTGTGCTTATATTCTGTTGATTTGTATTACAGGTCAATTAAGCGCTAAAATTATTGATATTAAATCTATGTCAGCTTAGTATTGGATAACGTTGACTGAATTGCTTGAACGTGTGATCGCGTAGCGTACCGTGCTTGTGTATCGCGCAGTTAAAAAATTTACCAGACGATCAGCAAGATGCCATTGCGACTCGCTTACTTGCCGAAATAGAAGATGAGCGAGTATGGCAGTCTCAGTTTCAGTCTACAACAGATGAACAATTGCGAGCGTCTAGCTAATAAGGTACGGCAGGAAATTACTGATGGTAATATAATTTAAAGGCTGATATGATGATCAATTTGTTGACGAATCTCCTCAACTTGATTTAACAATTCAGATTGTGCGATCGCCTGTTGATCTCCTGTTTTCAACCATTTTAAATTCACTGTTTTATTTTCTGCTTCCGCATCTCCCAACACTAAACAAGCGGCGGCACCACTACGATCTGCTCGCTTAAACTGTTTACCAAATGCGCTCCCACTCAGGTCTAATTCTACCTTGAAGCCACGATTGCGTAATTTTTGACTTAAAACGAGGGCTTGAGATCCTGCTGCCTCTCCACGAGAAACCACATAAAAATCTATAGTTGCCGGGGGTAGGGGTTGTAATTTCTGTAGTAATAATACCAATCTTTCTAGTCCCATTGCCCAGCCAATACCAGGGGTTTGGGGGCCACCCAATTCAGCAACCAGCCCGTCATAACGACCCCCACCACAGACGGTTGCTTGTGCGCCTAAATCATCAGAAATCACTTCAAAGGCAGTATGAGTATAATAATCTAATCCTCGCACTAGACGCGGATTTAAACGATAGGAAATACTTAAATCGGTTAATAACTGTTGGACGGTTTCAAAGTGTGCTCGAGAATCATCCCCTAAATAGTCTAAAATGCTGGGGGCATCGGCGGCTATTTCTTGAGTGCGTTTATCTTTGCTATCGAGAATTCTTAAGGGGTTACGGGTTAAACGATCTTGAGAGTCGGCATCGAGTTCGTTTTTGTAAGGTGTAAGATAATCAATTAACGCTTGGCGATATTGGCTACGATCTTCCGGGTTACCGACAGAATTGAGATCGAGGTGTAAACTTTTTAATCCTAACGCTTGTAAAATATCAGTGGCAATAGCGATTACTTCTACATCAGCCCGAGCAGAACCGCTACCGAGTAACTCTACCCCGATTTGATGAAATTGTCGCTGTCGTCCCGCCTGGGGCCGTTCATAGCGGAACATGGGGCCGTTATACCACAGACGTTGAATGCCTT
Source organism: Microcoleaceae cyanobacterium (assembly GCA_049649525.1). Lineage (GTDB taxonomy): Bacteria > Cyanobacteriota > Cyanobacteriia > Cyanobacteriales > Microcoleaceae > JAAURB01. Next base: position 112,730 of record JBARZE010000009.1, on the reverse strand, counting down.
CTGCGTAGCGTTTGTGTTCAATATAAGATCGAACCACTCCGGCTGTGCCTTCTGGGCGCAGAGTCACAGAGCGATCGCCACGATCTTTAAAAGTATACATTTCTTTGCCGACGACATCGGTTGCTTCTCCGATACCTCGTTCAAATAACGGGGTTTGTTCAAAGATAGGCGTGCGAATTTCTTGATAGTTGGCGTTTGTTAAGATCGTTGAGGCAATAAATTCGAGTTTTTGCCAATATTCCACCTCAACAGGGCCAATATCTCTTGTTCCCCGTAATGCTTGAATTGAGTCCATTGTGTTTAAATCTTAGGTATCATCATTGCGCCTGTGTGCCGCCGTTAGTGGCTCAATTGTTGCTTGAACCACTCAGTAAGTTCAAACAGACTGCCAACAGCCGTAGACTTCGCTATAATAAGCTAAAATCCGATCCACTTGCTGACGAATTGTCAGGGATACATCTTCGCAGTATTGAATAGATAGACTTCCCACTTGACTTTGTAGATAGTCAAATTCAGAAATGTCAGACTCAGGCTGAGTCGTCGGCATCGGATGTAATTGAGTATTCACTCCTTCAACTTGCCGTAGATGAGTCGCAACTTCTCGGTATACTGCTAAGGGAAGTTGAAAACAGTAAATTTGATAATACAGTTGATTTTGGTTAGCTGTTTGCATTAATCGTTCAGTTGGGACTCAAACTACTTACTCAATAGAAGTTACAGGTGTTTCCGGGGGCTCAGTTGTGGGAGTTGGCAGAATGCAACAGTTAATGTCTTCTAAACAGACTTTACCCCATTGCAACGCCCACCGAACCAGTGCAACACGGTTATCTGTCGAGGTTTTTGTGAGGATATTGCTGATGTGGTTATCAACTGTTCGCTTACTAATTTCTAGCTTCTCGGCGATCTCTTGGTTTGTCAAGCCACCCGCAATTAAGTCTACCACCTGTAGTTCTCGTTCAGACAAGGAGACGGAGGCCTTGGGTTTACTCTGGGTCATAATCATTTCCTATCTCTGCATAATTACTTATTTATTATTCTAAAAGTAAATTTACGGATTGTCCGGTAAAGGAATAAAAAATAATTCCGAGCAATTTAGTTTTCCATTTTTACTAAAATCGCAATTTCTCTCAACCATAGTATACTAACTCAGCTTAACTTGCCTATGTAGTTCACCCCTCGATTGAAAGAGTTCAGGATTCTAATTCGGTTATAATTTTTTGTATTATCTCCTCAATAGGCTGAGCAATATCAATCTTTATCCCGGTTTGAGGTTCTTCGAGGGCTTCAAACTGACTCTGTAACAAGTCGGCTTTCATATAATGATCTGAACGTTGTTTTAAGCGATTTTCAATTAATTCAAACGATCCTTGCAAGTAAATTAATCGGATATTATCTGCATCGACTAAAAGCTGCTTTCGATACTCTGTCTTTAAAGCTGAACAAGCTAAAATCACATTTTTATCAAGATTTATCCACTTTTGAATTGCATTGTTTAGGGCTTGTAACCAAGGTTGACGATCTCGATCATTTAAGGGAATATTCTGACGCATTTTTTCAATATTTTGGGGTGGATGAAAATCATCTGCATCTTGAAACTCGTATTGCAGTGCTTCTGCTAATTTTTCACCTACTGTTGTTTTACCCGATCCCGAAACACCAATCACTAAAATAATCATAATTCCATCAATCATTAATCTATTTAACTTTATTTAATTTAGAGATAAATCAAATACAGAAAGCACAGGACGATGATCGCTTTTTTGCGAATTATCTGGACAATAGCTACTTTCAGGATAAAGAATTTTTGAGGAGGATTTCCATGTTTGAGCGCTACCGGAAACAAAAACAAAATCTAAGACAGAGTTATATTTCTGGCTACAATGGGTTGCTAAAATTAATTCAGGTCGAATCCAAGTAAAAATTCCATTCTCCGTTAATAAATCATAGCCTTTATCGTGTTTTTTCTCTCCTTGCACCACATCCCAATCAAAATTATAATCACCCACTGCAATAATCGGTAAAGTTTGCTTTTTTGCCCAGCGGTTGAGTAAGCGTGCTTGTTGATGACGGGCATCATTACGGCTACGATAAAGATGATTAACCATAAACAGAAATTCTTTTTGATTCGATTTTAGCTTAAAATGCGCCACTAAAGGTGCTCTGACATTGCCACCAATATTAATATTGAGTAATTCAAAATCATCAAGTTTTTCTAGTTCGTTACTATCATAAACAATTGCTAACTTGTCAGCCTTTCCAGTTGTGCCTAGAATTGACTTAAAATCAGTGGTATTATCCGCTTCCATCGCCTGTTCAAAGGTTTGTAGCCAAGTACTATTTTGAACCTCTGAAAATCCCCATATATCTCCTGTTTTTAGAGGTTTAATCTGATGTTTAGCAATAAAATCGGGGTCAGCGTCTCCGGATTCTACATTAAAGCCTATAACAGTTAATGACGAAGAAGATGCACATCCAATTAAACAGAAATTACTTAAAAATAATAAGATGAATAGACGACGGGTAAAAACGATAATTTTAGAAAAAGTGGGTGGCTGTTGCATTGTCGATCATTTTTTGTAAATCAATGGGTCAAAGATATGATACTCTGATTTTAATCACAGTCGAGTATTTATCATCCATCCTGATGAAATAATTATTCTTTAAACTCTTATGGCAGTTGAGATAGAACGTAAGTTTTTAGTTAAAAATGACACATGGCGATCGCTCTCTACAGGAGTAGTCTATTGTCAAGGATACATCCCAACCGCTCCCGGTAAAACAGTCCGAGTCCGAATTATTGGGGAGCAAGGGTATTTAACGATTAAAGGCCCTTCTAATGGCACAAGCCGCGCCGAATTTGAGTATTTAATTCCCATAGAAGACGCAACTGAAATATTAGAAACTCTTTGCGAGCGTCCGTTTATTAAAAAAAAGCGATACCAGATTATTATCAATGAATTAACTTGGGAAGTCGATGAATTTTTGGGTGAAAATAAAGGATTAATTCTAGCAGAAGTTGAACTAATAGATGAAAATCAAGCGGTTGATTTACCGGATTGGATCGCAGAAGAAGTTTCCTATGATTCTCGCTACTATAATTCAAATTTAGTTAAAAATCCCTATTGTCAATGGTCGGATTCAATGTCATGATTAAATTTTGAAAAAATAAAAATTAATTAACTACTATAATAATAATGAAATTTGAAACAAAACCTCAACAAGATTGTTACAATAAAATAGCAGGCTGGATGGATGAATTATTTAGTGATTATCCTTGGGAAAAATTAGATGATGTAGGGTTTGGGTTATTCATGGGATCGGCTTGGGTGGAAGTTAAGATTAATCCTTGGAATGATGATGATAGTGTTATTAATACCCGTTCAAAAGTGGTGATTAATCCAGAGTTAAACCTAGATTTATTACAATTTCTCTTAGAAGAAAATGCGGAGCGATTATTTGGTGCTTTTTCCCTCAGTAAAGCGGGAGAGATATTATTTGAACATACCATTGTTGGTTCAACTTGCGATCCAGAAGAATTAGAATCTTCGGTGATTGCCGTATTAGAAACCGCTGATGATTATGACGATCAAATTATTAAAAAATGGGGTGGTCAACGCGCCTTAGATATTAGTCCTTAATCTGTGCTTAAACACTTCTTAACCTAATCATTAAATATCTAGCTCTCTCACCATAACTGCTGCATCAATTAGGAATTTATACGGATTGTAAAATAGTATGATAAACCTGATATAATTTGATCAGTTCAGTTCTTAATTCTCTAATCAAAGTGACAAATAGCACCTCATAATTGGGGTGAGAGTTGATTCGGTCAATTTTTTATCCAGCCCTCGTTATCTTAACTATGACAGAGTATTCAATCTTGTCAGACTAGAGAATTGGTGGTCACAATTATCGAGTTGGATCTGGGGGCATTGATGAATGATGGAAACAAACCTTACAGGCTTTATCGTTATGACCCTCAAACCTAAACTTTTGCATCAAAAGCCGTTTGATTCCCCATGTGTTAATCTTCATTCGACTTCTGAATTCCAAGCCTTAACACTGTTTGAACAATATACTTTAATTCAAGCAGAAATAGACTCAATTCAAGCCACTATAGAGCAACTTAAAATCAATATTATATTTCATCCCCCGAGTAAATTTTTACCGATTGAAGAACGACTCGAAATTCATTTTAAATCCATTAAAACAGCTAAGCAGCGGGCTAAGTTACTCAACAAAACTCAGTTAAATTTAGCACAAAAGCAGCAAGAAATTAATCAGATTCAACTTAAACTCAGTCAACGTCAAGCAGAAGCTAATCAAGCGATAAAATGCTTACAGCTTTTAGCAAAAACAATGAAACAGACAAAGCGTGAATATACTCAAGTGCTTGAGGAATTTCACACTGCTGCTTATCGTACTCAGCAGATTTTAATTGATGCTTATGGTCAACATGCTGGAGATTTATTTGAGCGTCGTTTAAAAGCAGATATTCAAGCATTACCTCAACACCATCATTCTCTGATTTATAGTTTAAACGGCTAAGAATTGTTGAATGACATCCTGACTTAATTCTAAAGTAGAACCAGATGCCACAATTCCTCCTTTTTGCATGGCATAATATCGATCGGCTTGGCGGACAAAATGTAGATGTTGTTCAACGAGTAAAACAGAAATACCCGTTGTTTTAATAATTTGACGAACAGCTTCTTCAATTTCCAAAATAATCGAGGGCTGAATGCCTTCTGTGGGTTCATCTAAGACGAGTAACCGAGGTTGACCCATTAATGCCCTTGCGATGGCTAATTGTTGCTGTTGTCCGCCGCTTAAATCACCTCCCATCCGAGATAGCATCGTTTTTAATACCGGGAATAAACTAAAGATTTCCTCTGGTATTTCTTTGGTGCGTTTTTTATCTTTTGGTAATGCTTCTAAACCCAATAATAAATTCTCTTTTACAGTCACACGGGGAATCACTTCTCGCCCTTGAGGAACATAGCCAATGCCCAGTCTAGCCCTTTGGTCAGTGGATAAGTTTGTAATGGGAGTTCCGGCTAAATTAATGCTTCCGGTGCGAGTATTGAGAATACCCATAATTGTTTTTAATAAGGTGGTTTTACCCACACCATTGCGCCCAATTAAACAGACCATTTGACCGGGAAAAACATTCATATCAACATTACGAAGAATATGACTTTCGCCATAATATACATTAATTCCCGATACTTTTAACATCGGTTGATTTGTTTTTTTAGCAGTTGATCTAGAAGATTCTACAGTATTCATAGTTTTTGATAATCCACTTCAGTTTCAATTTGTTTAACACGCTCTGGGGGAATATTTAAAAGCTGAATAAGCTGTTGATAAGCCCAAGCTTCCGAGGCATTAATTAAATCTTCATCTGGAGAATTTGCACTGGCTTTAATCACTTCATATCCTAATTTAACCACTTCTTCTTTCTCTTGTTGATCTTGAATTTCTGCCACGGCTGACTCAAGCGGTAAATCTTGAGCCATATACATTTTTAACTCTTGTTGTAATTCTTCCTGTTGTTCTTGACTGGTCGCAAACCGTTGACTTAAACGAGAGGTTAACACTTTCGCTTCTTCTGAAGAAACAGCCCCATCTGCCCACGCTAAAGCTGCAACAATTCGCAAAAACTTGAGTTGATGAGTTGAAATTGAAGGGGCTTGTCCGAGGTAAACTTCAATCACTTTCGGATCATTTTGTACCTCGTCCATTGTTCCTTCACATAATACCGAACCTTGATGTAAAACGGTGACTTTGCGGGCAATTTGTCGGACAAATTCCATATCATGTTCGATTACAATAATAGAATGACTTTCCGCTAAAGCCAGAAGTAAATTACCCACATTTTCTGTTTCTTCATCAGTTAGCCCAGCGACGGGTTCATCCACTAATAATAACTCGGGAGACTGTGCGACTAACATCCCAATTTCTAACCGTTGCTTTTCTCCATGAGACAATAAATCTGCTGGTAAATTTGCTTTTGTGGTTAATCCAATGGTTTCTAATAATCCAGCAATACTGCGTTTTTCTGCTTTTCCGGCTTTACCAAATAAGGTTTTAAATACATTTTTTTGGGGGTTACAAGCTAAATCTAAATTCTCTTTAACGGTTAAATTGAGATACACTCGGGGGGTTTGAAACTTACGCCCAACTCCCAACCGCGCCACTTTATATTCAGCGGTACCTCGCAAGTCTTTTCCTTGAAATAAAACCCGTCCTTCGGTGGGTTGAACCTTACCCGTAATTATATCTAAAAAGGTGGTTTTCCCGGCTCCATTGGGGCCGATAATGACTCGTAACTCCCCCGGATGCATGCTAAAATTAAGCTGGTTAATCGCTTTAAATCCATCGAAACTAACGGTTAAGTTTTCAATTTCTAAGATATTTTGAGTCATCTTTATGATTGATTTTGTTTAACTTCTTCTCGTTCTTGCTGAACTTCCGGATTGGCTTCAATTCCTGGATAAGTTAAAAGTCGTTTATCTCCGAAAACTTCACGCCATTTTTCCACGCCCCAAGTTCGGAGTAAACCGAGAATTCCATTGGGTAAAACTGTTACAACAATTAGGAATAATGCCCCTTGGAAGAATAGCCAAATTTCCGGGAATTGTTCACTCAATAAAGTTCTTCCTAGCCGCACAATCAAGGTTCCAAGAATTGCCCCCACCAGCGTTCCTCTACCGCCGACAGCCACCCAAATTACCATTTCAATTGAAAAGGCAACTTCCATAAAACTAGGGGTAATAATGCCAGATTGTACCGTATATAATGCCCCAGAAATTCCGGCGATCGCACCCGATACAGCAAAGACTAAAACTTTAAAGCCAGTGGGATCGTAACCTGTGAATCTGACGCGGGTTTCATCATCTCGGATGGCAATTAATAATCGTCCAAATCGTCCACTTGTGAGCCAGCGACAGAGGAAATAAGCCCCAATTAAACAGAGAATGGTTACTTCATAAAAAATCAGTTGGGCTGTATCTGAACCTGCTAATAGACCAAATATTTTTTCTGTATCTGTTTTGAGGCCATTGGTTCCATTAATCAGTTTTTGTTGACCATTAAAGAAGTTGTAAAAAACCAGTAATGAAGCTTGGGTAAGAATAGAGAAATAAACGCCTTTAATTCGATTTCTAAAGACTAAATATCCCAGTAAACCCGCGACAATTCCGGGAATTACAACCAAAGCAATTAAGGTAAAAGGAAAAGAATAAAACGGTTTCCAAAACCAGGGTAAGTCAGCCACTCCATAAAGGGTAAAGAATTCCGGAATTTCTCCGGCTGGCAGTTGCAAATTTAGGTGCATGGCGAGTGCGTATCCACCCAGGGCGAAAAAGATCCCATGTCCTAAACTGAGTAACCCGGTATATCCCCAAATTAAGTCAATGCCTAAAGCCACAATACATAAAGATAGAAACCGCCCTAATAATTTCAGTCGAAAATCCGGAAGAATAAAAGGAATGACAACTGCAAAAATCAGGCCAATTGCGACTATAATACCTGCTTCAAATAACCACTTTTTTCGCTGTTTTGATTTCATAGTTCTGCCGTTCGTCCCTTTTGTGGAAAGATTCCGGATGGTTTGACTTGTAGAAAGGCAATAATTAATGCAAATACCATTACCTTTGCCATGCTGGTTGTGGCAAAAAAGTTAAATACATCTGTCAGGGGTTGCAGTGCATCAATAGAAGATGACATCACTGCCAATGTACCCGAACCAATTAAATAGTTGATTGTACCAATTCCTAGGGCAGCTAGCACGGTTCCGAGGAGATTTCCAACGCCTCCGACAACCACAACGATAAAGGCATCTACAATGTAATTTTGACCTGTATTTGGCCCGACTGAACCGAGTAATGTAATGGCGCATCCGGCAATTCCAGCCAGTCCTGAACCGAGGGCAAAGGTTAAAGCATCTATCTGGTTAGTAGGAATTCCTAAACAAGCACTCATGGTGCGATTTTGAGTCACAGAACGAATTTTTAATCCCCAGTCAGAACGGTTAAGAAACCAATAAATCCCGAGTAAACAAATAATAGTTAAAATAATAATAAAAATCCGAGAATAAGGAAATTGAATATTCCCGATTAGTATCCCACCCCGTAACCATTCTGGGGCTGTGACATCGACGTTTCTAGCACTAAACCAAGGACGAGTTAATGCAGTATTTCCCAACTGTGAAATTAAAATACCTGATGTAGCTGCAATTCCGGCTGAGATGGCAAAAATTAATCCCAGAAACCAGCTTTTCATTCGATCTCGATCCGGACTGCGTTTGAGGAAGAAATAAGCCCCAAAAAATAGCAGACAAAAGACGACAATCCCAATCAATAAAACCCCGTTTACACTACGAACTAATTGACGTAAAATTAAACTTACACCCCAAGTCGCGAGTAAGGTTTCTAACGGTCTGCCATATAAAAAGCGAATCACCCCTCGTTCTAATATTAATCCGGCGATCGCAGCGACAATAAAGGCAACAGGTAAAGCAAAAAAGATATAAGTACTAAATATAGGCTCGCCAAATGTTTTAAACACATTTTGTACGATAAAAGTACTGTAAGCCCCGAGCATCATGAGTTCACCATGAGCCAGGTTAATAACCCCCATCAGTCCAAATACAATTGCTAGTCCCAATGCCGCAATTAATAGCACAGAACCAATACTAATCCCATTAAAAATTGCGTTGAATAAATTAAGCATTTCCTAGGTTTGAAAACAGTGTATGTGTTACCCACAGAGACATTAAATGTGGGGACGTTACATGTAACGCCCCTACAGGATAATCTTCAATTAAACCCCTTCAAGAGAGAACTTTTCTCCTTTTGCTGGATCTGACCAATCACAAGCAAACCCTTGAGTAGCAGGAACATATTGATTCCACGCTTGAGGAGGAATGGGGCCTTCGGTTGACCAGACAATATCAAACATACCATCATTGCGGACTTGCCCAATGCGGACGGTTTTTGATAGGTGATGGTTCGCATTCATGGTAACGGGGCCTTCAGGGGCGGCAAACGACTGACCAATAGCAGCATTTCTGACTGCTTCTAAATCATCGGCTGTGCCTGCTTGTTCGACCGCCTGCTTCCATAAATACACCATAATATAAGCGGCTTCCATCGGGTCATTGGTCACCCGGTCTTGTCCGTAAGCGGCTTTAAAATCATTCACCCATTTCTGGTTTTCTGGGGTGTCTACGGTTTGGAAATAATTCCAAGAGGCATAATGACCGACGAGGAATTCTGGCCCAATTTGTCGCACTTCTTCTTCAGCAATACTCACCGACATCACGGGGTAAAGATCTGGGTTTAAACCCGCCCCTTGCATTTGTTTAAAGAAGGCAACATTACTATCCCCATTCAAGCTATTAAAAATTACACCGCCATTGGGTAAAGCTTGCTGAATTTTAGTAATAATGGGGGTAACTTCTGTATTGCCTAAAGGTAAATAATCTTCTCCAACGGTGACACCACCTTTAGCAATTAATTGTTCTTTAATAATGGTATTAGCAGTACGGGGAAAAACATAATCTGAACCCACGAGGAAAAATTCACCGCCTTTATTGGCTAACAACCAATCAACTGCGGGTTCAATTTGTTGGTTGGGTGCAGCACCCGTATAGAAAATATTCTTAGAACATTCCTGACCTTCGTATTGCACCGGATACCATAACATATGGTTTTTGGACTCAAACACATCCTTAACCGCTTTACGGCTGGCTGAAGTCCAACATCCAAAGATAGTCACGACCTGATCTTGGTCAATGAGTTTTTCGGCTTTTTCGGCAAAAGTCGGCCAGTCAGAAGCGCCATCTTCTACGACGGCTTCAATTTGCTTTCCGAGTACCCCACCTGCGGCATTAATTTCCTGAATGGCGAGTCTTTCGGCTTCAACAACCGTTGTTTCACTAATCGCCATTGTGCCACTTAGAGAGTGTAAAATCCCGACTTTAATGGTATCGCCACTGGTTGCCACTTGGGGTGCTGTTCCGGGTGCTGTCCCTTCTTCTGTTCCTGTATCTCCTGATGGACTGGCGCAGGCTTTTAGGAGAAAACTACTACCAAATGCGGCTGAACCGTATATTAAAAACTTACGTCTTCCTAGCCCCTCACTCATAATAAATGCTCTATAAATTGTTGTAATGGAGTGGCTTTAACAGAGGCTGTATAGACCTTTCTCTAGATGAAGCTAAATATTTGTGCTGACTACTTTTTTAAGATTTGACGAAAAGCGATTCAACAATAACCCTGTGTAGGGACTAAATCTAGAAACAGTATCTACCAATGTAAAGCTCGATGTTGTATCCTAGATGAATTCAAATCAATAAAATGTAACTAAAAATACAAAAATCTTGAATAAGGCGAATCATTCTTAGTTTTGGAAATCACGTTAATCTCACTGCTGACTACCCTGAGAAGACTGACAACAGCAGGCTTGGCTATACAGCTTTGGTGGATATAAAGATGCTCTCGAGTCGGTTGAGCCATTTTTGCTACTCTCTTCAGTAGATGAGGAAATACGGAAAGAATATCTATGACAGGCAATACTGACAACTCAACTGACAACAGCTCTACTGTCGATACTAATCAATCTAGACCGAAAGCTTCGCGAAATCAAATTCTCACCGCTCCCTTACCAGACCCCATTACAAAAAATATTGAAGCCATTGTGGCACTCCATAACCAGGAAGCCGGGGAAATGCCCACCCATCAACGGGTGCTGGAAAACATTGTTACATTCTTTGGCCGAGCCGCATTTTTATATAGTTTGCTTGTGGTTTTAGTCCTATGGATCTGTTGCAGTTTGTTTAACGAGGCTTTGGCTATTGATTTACCCCAATTTAGTTGGTCACAACACGGTTTAGATGCGGCTGCTTTGTTAATTTCAACGGGAGTCTTGATTCGACAAACTCGCCAGGAGAACTTAGCCGAACAGCGATCGCAATTAACGCTCCAGCTTAACCTGTTATCAGAACAAAAAATTGCTAAAATCATAGCCCTTTTAGAAGAACTTCGCAGCGATTTACCGGATGTATACAAACGATGTGATCCAGAAGCAGAGGTGATGCAGGAAGCCGCAGACCCCATTGCCGTCCTCGAAGCACTCGAGGAAAACCTGACTCAAGAACTCTCTACCAAAAAAGACAACCTAGAATGAACAAATCCTATTCCCAATGGTTATTTATAAAACTTTTAGTGAAATTTTCCTCGCTCTTTAGGGAGATGGATAAATTAATTACTTACTGTATATTTGATTTCATGTTGAACTGACCTACAAAGGATGTGTGTATGCCCAAAACCAACGGCGTGATGATGCAATATTTCCACTGGTATATTGCCCCTGATGGAACGCTTTGGAATGAACTGAAAGACAGAGCCAAAGAACTCGCCGATGTTGGAGTTACCTCAGTTTGGCTTCCCCCCGCTTACAAAGGAACGGGTGGTGGCTACGATGTGGGGTATGGTGTTTATGATATGTTTGATCTGGGTGAATTTGACCAGAAAGGTTCGGTTCGGACAAAGTATGGCACTAAGGACGAATATGTTACCGCCATCAAGGCAGCTCAGGACGCTGGTATTCGGGTATATGCTGATGTTGTCCTCAACCATAAGTTAGGGGCAGATGAAGCAGAAGAAGTCGAAGCAACGCCCTATAACCCAGAGGATCGCAATCAGCCTATTGGTGAGATGCAAACCATCAAGGTCTGGACTCACTTTACGTTTCCCGGTCGCCAGGGTAAATACTCTGAGTTGGAATGGCACTGGTGGCACTTCGATGCAGTCGATTACAACGTCTACAATGAAGGGGAAAACGCAGTTTATTTATTTAAAGACAAAGCGTTTGACGACGACGTTGACCTAGAAAAGGGCGCTTTCGACTATCTGATGGGGTGCGATCTCGATATGGAACATCCCGAAGTGCGCGATGAGCTTAAGTATTGGGGTGAATGGTTTCTTGATACCACTGGAGTAGACGGCTTTCGTTTCGATGCGGTTAAACACGTTAAAGCTGGCTTCTTCCCAGAATGGCTCAACCATTGCCGTCGGTATGTGGGTCGTGACCTGTTTGCAGTGGGTGAATACTGGTCTAACGAAATTGAAGCCCTACATCATTTTATTGAAGTGACCCGAGGCGATGTCTTACTGTTTGATGCACCCCTACACTACAACTTCAGCGCGGCTAGCAAGCAGGGTAATGACTATGATATGCGGCAAATCTTTGATAACGCTTTGGTGCAACACCAGCCCGCTTTAGCCGTTACTTTAGTCGAAAATCATGATTCTCAACCGTTACAGTCTTTAGAATCTGTTGTAGAGGGATGGTTTAAGCCGTTGGCTTATGCATTGATCCTGCTGCGAGACGAAGGTTATCCCTGTATTTTTTATGCAGATTATTATGGTGCTCATTATCAGGATTATGCTTCTGATGGGAATGAGTACGAGATCTGGATCGATAGTCATAAATGGATGATTGACAAGTTTTTGTATGCTCGTCAAACTTATGGTTATGGCGATCAGTATGATTATTTTGACCATGCCAATGTATTGGGTTGGACGCGCTTAGGTGATGAAGAGCATCCCGGCGGAATGGCAGTGGTTTTGAGTAACGGTGATGATGGTAGTAAATGGATGGAGGTGGGACAACCGAATCGTGTTTATATTGACATCACTGAACATATTAGTGAACCTATTACCACCAATGACGAAGGTTGGGCTGATTTCCGATGCAATGCGGGTTCAGTTTCAGTCTGGGTGCCGCAGCAATAGCTTAGTTGGATTGAGTTTAATTGCTTAAGCACTTCCCTATGATCCTGCCGATAGAAACTATATAGAAACTATATGGATTTTATCGGCAATCAATCAAACTCCGATCAATATCTTGCACAGTGGCACAACCACTCAACGCCATCGCCACATCTAATTCATCTCGCAATAATTCTAAAATATGACCCACTCCGGCTTCTCCCCCAACTGCTAAACCCCACAATATTGGTCGTCCGACTAAAACCGCTTTCGCCCCCAAACTCAACGCTTTCAATACATCCGTTCCCCGCCGAATACCACCATCAACTAAAACTTCAACCTTATTATCAACTGCTGTAACGACTTCAGACAAAGCATCTATTGTGGCAACAGCCCCGTCTAATTGTCGTCCGCCGTGGTTAGATACAATAATCGCCCTTGCCCCATATTCAACAGCTTTAATCGCATCATCTCCCCGTAATATCCCCTTGACAACAATTGGTAATTTTGTTAAAGATTGCAACCATTCAATATCTTTCCAGGTAATACTGGGATCAATTTGTTCCAAAATATAGGCAAATAAACCCGACTCTCCTTCTATTTCGGGAATGGTTAAATCAGCCATTGAAACCAAATTTGCTAAGTCCATCCCCGTAGGAAGCGTAAATTGATTGCGCTTATCCCGTTCTCGTCGCCCTAATACAGGAGTATCGACCGTCAGACACAACGCTTGATATCCCGCCGCTTCAGCCCGTTGTACTAATGTCTTTGTGATACCGCGATCGCGATGAATATACAGTTGAAACCAGGAAGATGTGTTAGACCTCACCTCAGCTACCTGTTCCAGGGGACAGGTTGCCAAAGTACTCAGTACCATCGCAATTCCCATCCCATCAGTTGCTTTAGCGGTCGCAATTTCCCCATCGGGGTGGGCTAAACACTGAAACGCCATCGGGGCAACCAAAATCGGCATTGCCAAATCACAACCCAGAATTGTCGTGTTGAGGCGGCGCTGACTGACATCCCTTAACATTTTGGGACGGAGTTTGTAGCGTTGATAAGCCGCTCGATTATCTTGTAAGGTTACTTCATCCCAAGCCCCACTAACATAATAATCGTAGGCCATCTTAGATAAATTTTGGCCCGCGATCGCTTCATACTCTAGTAAATTAATCGGTACATTCATTTCATATATTATCAACCTTTAAACAGAGTTTATATAATACAACAATAAATACAATTTCGTTTCGGGTTGAGCCATCTACAATTATCTAGTAGAATGAGTAACTGAACCCAAAGACTCAATACAAAAATTAATATTTATTCTTTTTATTTAAATATTGTTAATCTTTAATTATTGATAATAAACGTCTCTTTTTATAGTCTTCTCGTGATTCTTGATAAATACCCCCTTCCAGCGCTGCAATTTGTAAATCAACAAAAGCTTTCATATCCTCCAAACTATAGTGAGTTGTTTGTAACATCTGTCTTAGCTTATTTTCGGCCTCAATGCTAAGGTGTCCGGAGGTTAAAGCGTGATGAACAATTTCACTGATACAGCCCATGATTTTTCTCCCAAAATATCGAAAATAAGACTTTAAATGTCTCTATTATAAATAAATTATTCTACGATAGGTTGAATACTGTTGATGTAATCTAATCAATGAATTAATGTGATTTAGATCACGTAATATTTTCCTTTAAAATGTATAAAGCGTTATCTACAGTGGGTTAGTCAGCTTTGGTGTACCCGCTATGAATCATTTAGCACCACATCCGTTTAAACTAATAAGAGGATATGACAAAGTCTGTGGCTGATTGTCGTTTCTGTTACGCAGTCTATATAATAAGTTGGACAATTTATTCACAAGGATTCTATATTCTATCTTTAATGCAAAAAGAGGACTCTCGACGGAGCAGATGTGGTGAATTTTTGCTCAACAAACAAATATATTTTAACTTGTTGGCAATTTCTACATACAATTTTGGTCTGTGTAGGTTAAAATAGAACCATGCTGACATTAACTTACGAGTACAAGCTAGAACCCACCTCGCAACAGATAGACAGCATTGAGAACACACTGAATGTTTGTCGAGATGTGTGGAATTTTGCGCTATCGTATCGCAAAGACTGGTGCAAGTCTCGTAAGTCACCAGTCAATACTTGCTCAATTGAACGTGAGTACATCATGTCAGTTGACGAGCCATTCCCTAATTACCATGTACAGGCTAAACAGCTAACAGAAGCCAAGAAAAATAATGATTCGCTCAAGTCGGCTAATGCTCAAGTTTTACAACAAACCTTGAGAACATTAGATCGAGCTTGGGATGATATGAAAAAGCGCGGTTTTGGTTTTCCGAGGTTTAAAAACAAGTATCGAATGCGGTCATTTGTTTTTCCTCAGTTAAATAAAAATCCAATATCTGTTAACTCGATTAAGCTACCCGGGTTAAAAGATGTGAAATGGAGAATGTCTCGTCCAATTCCAGACGGCTTCATTCCTAAGCAAGCAAGAATAGTAAGAAAGGCATCTGGTTATTTTGTAATGCTGTCATTACAGCTAAATATTGATGTACCCAATCCGACTCCTCATGGACATCCGCGAGGTTTAGATTTGGGTTTTGATAAATTTGTAGCGACTTCTGACGGATTGGAGATTAAACGACCAAGGTTTCTCCTGACTCTACAATACAAGCTTAAATTGCTGTCCCGTAGGCTGAGAAACAAGGCATATGGCTCAAATAATCGACATAAAATAAATCAGAAAATAGCGCGGGCTAATCAACGAATTAGCGACACTCGAAAAGACTGGCACTTCAAATTAAGCCACAAGCTTGTACAAGACACTGGAATGATATTCATTGAAGATATCAACTTTGTTTCTTGGCAGCGTGGAATATTAAGTCAACAAAGTGCTGATGCTGGTATGGCGCAGTTTGTAAATATTCTTGAGTGGGTTTGTTGGAAAACAGATACTTATTTTGCCAAGGTTAACAAAGATGGGACTAGTCAAACTTGTCCTAATTGTGGCGCACATACAGGCAAGAAAACTCTTGATGTCAGGATTCACTCTTGTAACGAGTGTAATTACACCACTACAAGAGACGTAGCAGCTAGCCAAGAGATTAGAAATCGTGGGATAAAGGGCTTGGACGCATATAAGGCGGTTGGGCAGATCGTCTCAGAAAATGTCTGTCGACTGGATGCGACGGGGAGTATCGGTAACGGTATTCTAGTTGGCACAGGACGAAGCAGAAAACCTAAGTCGTGAGTACACGCGAATCCCTCGCCCACGCGCGACGGGAGGATGTCAATGTCTGATGAGCGAGATTGTAGAACAGGAAAAAACGGGTCATTCAATTAACTAACAAGGAGTGAAGTGAAAATGGAACAAACTCAACAAATGATAATGCAACAATTGGCCGCATTATCTCAACGTCACCCGGCTTTAGGAAGCCGTTTAGTCCAGGCGGCTAATACTTTACTGAGTCATGGTACTCCAATTAGCGAAGGTTTGTTAGCAGAACTTGTGAAATACAGCCGAGATTTTAATCAGGTCAAACAACAGTTAAGAATAGAAACACAGAATACTCCGAATGCAGAGATCTCATTAAACCATCTCAAACAAAAAGTGCAAAATCAAGTCCAACATAGCCCGGACCTAACACTTCGTCAAAATAGCCTGAAGTTATTAGAGGGGATTATTTGTTTAGCCCACAAAGATCAAGAGACTTATCAACCCTTGCAGGTGATTCAACAACAAGCCAGTCAACTGAAAACCTTGATTTCAAGCACAACAGAGCCGTTACCCGCCACGGCCAAGGAACTGGTCTCTGGTCAACATCCCTTTTCGGCATTACTAACATTAATTAAACAACAAGATCGTTTAAGTGATACTCAATGGGTTGTCCTGGAAGAAAAAGTTGCCAAGGCATTTGGTAAATCTTTAGCCGTTGCAATTTCTAGAGGTAAAATTTACCAATCTACAAACAAGAGTCAACCTCAATCTCTTAAATCTGATATTGTCATCCTCGAAGAACCCACTCCATCTCAAACTAACGAAATCATTATTGTCCCGAGTTTAGAAATTCCTCAAAACTTACCTCAAAACTTACCTCAAACTCAAAGCGAAAATATTATTTTTGGTAACGCCCCCATTGCCAGTCAATCTTCCGCCCCAGGGGTCGGTTCTACCATTGGATTGAATGTTACAGTACATTTGCAAGGTTTAGGGGAACGCCAATTTAGCGCCAAAGAATATGCAGGAACCCGAGGTCAAGGTCGTCGTTTAGAAGGGTTTGCTCTTGGCCTCGATCCTCAAGTCCGCGATCTGGGTATTCAGTATATGGCTCATGTTGCGGGTGTGGGAGATACACCGATGGTCTCAGGCGGACAATGGGTGGGAGAAACAGGCAGAGAACGAAAAATAGAAGGATTTGCCGTTTCCCTAACGGGTTCTCAAGCCGAAAACTACGATGTATTTTACAACGCTCATATTCAAAATAAGGGAGATGTTCCAGTCTGTTCTAATGGAGAATATTGTGGAACACGGGGTGAATCTTTACGAGTTGAAGGGATCTCAGTTTGGATTCAACCCAAATCTTAAACGACTTCATGATTAAGCCACATCCCCACCTTCAATAATTTTTTGTGGCTGATTAAAAACTCATATACTATTAATCTTTTAATCGCTCAATCCTCAGCACTGAATTCCCATTTCTTTAACCAGTTTATCCTCTAATTCATCTAATAAAGTATAAAGATCTTTGCCAATTTGTGCAAAATGTTGAGGGGGAGTCGGTTCAGGTGTAAAAAATACTAACCTGACGCGATCGCTTTCTATCGCAATGAATAAGACCTCTTCTTCAGGTTTATATCCATCCAAAATTCCTAACATTTCTCGGAGTCGATTATCGGCATTTTGATTAAATATTTCAAGAGCTTCTTGGGAGCAAGCCACAAAGCGTGGAATCGGTTGTAACTCGATGCCTAAAAATTCTCCAGAATCTGCTCTTTCTTGAGAAAAACTCCAAGCTAAAGCAGCAAAAAGCTCTTTATTCTCTACAACAAACTCATCTAATTTTTGCCAGTCTTTTGGATTAGATTCGGAAGATAATTTTTCTGATTCAAGCATAGTTAATTTAATGAGTATTTGATAATTGTGATTATTTTATATTTTACCAGATTAGGTGTTCTAATATTATCTAACGCCTATTTCTTTATGTTTAAATAACGATTAAAATTAAAGTAATATGAAATACTAAAATATTTGCGCGCATTTGATTCAGGAGAAACATCCCCCCTGTATCCCCCTTAAAAAACGGGGAGTTGAGAGAAATCTTGATCTGTAGCATAACTTTTTATCTTTCATATAATAATATCGCTTCGTAATTTATTATTTATTGAATCAATCATCAATAATTTAAGAATACCAAAATTTTAAACAAATAAACCGTCCGTATTTTCACGGCTATTTTTTTATATTTAACTAATTAATAAACATATAATTTCAGTAAAAATACTATTTTTATAGCGTTATATTTTCTATAAAAATTCCGGAGTAAGACAAGAGTTTCAGAATAATGTTACAGAAACTTACTGATTACAAGCGGGAATTTAATTAATGTTTGAAGCCACAGACTTTCAAGAAAACTTTATTATCATCCCACCAGATGAACCCACAAACTTAGTATCTGGTAATCATCAGGCATTTAGCCGATCATCAGCATCTGAAGAAACTGATATTTCTACAATAGAATCCGATCTAATATTCGGAACTTCAACAGATGACTTTATCTTAGGTTTAGGGGGAAATGATACACTTTATGGCCTAGCAGGACAAGATATTTTAGGCGGAAATGCTGGAAATGATTTTATACTGGGAAATCAAGGGAATGATACTCTCTATGGCGGAAAAAACGATGATACACTAGCTGGCGGCAAGAATAACGACTTACTATTTGGCGATATGGGTCAAGATTATTTATTTGGCGATCGCAACGCAGATCAGATTATTGGGAATCAAGGTGATGACATTCTTTATGGTGGAAAAGAGTCGGATACTGTTGCAGGAGGTGTCGGTAATGATCAATTATTCGGTGATTTAGGTAATGATAGTTTATTAGGTGATTTAGGTGCAGATACTCTCACAGGTGGTGAGGGAACCGATCTATTTTATCTGGGTGTTGGAACAGGTGGATCTAGCCTAATAGAAGCAGATATAATACAGGATTTCACTCTAGATCAAGATGCTATTGGATTTGTAGATGATCTCAGTATTAACAATCTCGAAATTTTCCAAGGAACAGGTATTTATTCTAACGATACAATTATTCAAAATAAAACGAATAACGAATTTTTAGCTGTTATTAAAAATATTAATAGTGATACTTTTCTCGCTAATAATTCTGTATTTGAAGGCGTTGAACCTACCCCTGAACCTGTTCCGACACCTGACCCTATTCCCGAACCCACACCTGACCCGGTTCCTGAACCTGTTCCCACGCCCGAACCCACACCTGACCCTGTTCCGACACCTGTTCCCACGCCCGACCCTACACCTGACCCGGTTCCGACACCTGTTCCCACGCCCGAACCTGTTCCCACGCCCGAACCTGTTCCTACACCCGAACCTGTTCCCACGCCCGAACCTGTTCCGACACCCGAACCTGTTCCGACACCCGAACCTGTTCCCACGCCCGATCCCACACCCGAACCGACGCTGAACCTACAATTAAATACAGCAACTTACTTAGGGACAAACAATAATGACAATGCAAAGGGGGTTGAAATTTCTCCTGTTGATAACGCCATTATTGTTGCGGGAAACTTTAACAATAGCGGACAAATTCGACGACTCACCGATGGTCATACAGCGCCTTTATCAACTTTCAACTTAGGGGGTATTGTTGATGATATGGATGTAGACCGTGATAGTGGTGAAATTGTGGCAGTAGGGGATTTTGGTATCAAAGTTTTAGATAGTACAACCGACAATATTTTATGGTCAACAACAGGGAATTTTGACCGAGTTGCGATCGCCAACGATAGTACAATTGTAACGTTAACAGAAAGTACAGATACCGTCACACTTTGGAATCAAAATGGTGAATTGCTTCAGAGTACGACCTTAACAGGAACAGGAACAATTCCGGCTGATGTTGCCATTCATCCGAGTACAAAACAGGTATTTGTCACAGGATATAAACAAGTTGCCAGTGACTTAAAAACGCCATTTCTCAGAGGTTTCGACACGAACCTCGAGCAAATGTGGAATACATGGGATTATACTGCAACCCAGGTAAAAGGTGCGAATTTAGGCGCAGATAGTGAAGGTAAACGGATTACATTTGGAGACAATAACGGCTTATATTTCCTCGGTCAAACAGATGGGGGAAACAACGTTTTTCAACGAGATGGAAATAATATCACTCAAAATTTAGCGACTAAAGTTGATGTCGATAAATATAATAACTTTGCGGGTGCGGGGAGTGGTGCATTTACATTTCATGCCCAAATCAATCCGAGTAATGGTAATGTTGAAAAAGGTCAATTTATTGTGACTCAAAAAAGTTCAGGCGCTAATAGTTTTACCCCCAATTCTATTACAGCCGATGAGTCGGGAAATGTATATATTGGTGGCGCTTCAGCGTTTGAATTAGAAGAGCGAGATAATCGACAAATTAATGGTCAAACTGTTGGAAGTTATAAACTAGGAGAAATGGCAGTATTAGGATTAACACCAGATTATCAAGTCCGGACATTTTGGACACCATTAACCCAAGCGTCGGATAGTGATGGTTCAGTCGGAAGTGTAGATGGGTTTGCCGTCAATAAAGGAAGCGCTGTTATTTTTGGAACAGTTAAAAAAGCAGATGTATTTACAACTTCAGCCGCAATTCAACCCAGTGTTTTAGGGGGAACAGAAACCTATTTAGCCACTTGGAATGTTTAATTTCATCACAACAGAAGAAACATCAAGAGGGTAACAGCAGAGGTTAAGGAGAGAGAAATTATTCCTACTTTTCTTCTGGCCTCTGGTTTCTCTGCTAATGAATAATAATGCTAATTCTGAACTTGGCTTAGTTTTTCGGTAGGTTGTTGTTTAGTTTTTAGTACCCGTTCAATAGTATTGATTAAATGAGATGCATTCGGATTATTATTCAAATGACTTTGCTCTAACATTGAGGTATGCACTAATTTTTCTAACTCCCGAATTACCTTTTCAACTTGCTCGACTTGCATCAACATTGAGCGGGTTGCTTGAGTATCCTCTGTGGTTAATAGGTTTAATTCTCGTAGGTTAAATTTAAGCTGACCAGCCACCTTATGCATTTTATCTTTAATTGTGATAGTTTGATTCACCAGGCGGCTAATTTCTGAATTGACACGGCTCAGTTCATTGGGAGAAGAATCCGCTTGATAAGAAACAACAGCCGCCTGAACCGCCAAGTGACGAACTTGATCAACAATTTCACTCATTAAAGTGGAGGTAGAATGAATTAGATCTAAGTTTTTCGCAATAGCCTGACTCATTTCAAAGAAATGATCTGTTCTGCGATGAATGGCATTAGCACTAATAAAAATTTTATGAAAAGCTTTGCCTGCTTCAACAGAAACAGTTCGACCCACACGAGTAAACTTTTGATTGAGTTTAACAATATTTTGAGTTTGCTTAACCATCTGGGCTTTTTGCCGACTATAATCTTGATTAACCTGATGTTGAATTAAAGATTGTTTAGATTTTAATTTCTTTTGAGCTTGCTTAATTTTTTGTTTTTCTTGTTGAATTAATTGATCGGATTGCTGTTGATGAAATTGTTGCTGTTGAATCACTTGATGGGCATGACTTAAAAGCTGATTCTGTGCTTTTAGTAAGACTTGCATATCCAGCAAACAATAATTTGATGAACCCAAACAAACCACAATAGGTTCATAAACTAATGGCTGCGGACGACTCAGAGCTACTTTAGCCGCTTCCATAATTTGACAATCTTGAGGGAAATGTAAAGGCGGCACTCGAATCATATCAAGTAATAATTGAATCGGACTATTAAAGTAAAGATTTTTGCGATGAATGGGGTTGACAAGTTCTCGAAAAGTCGCCCTTGAAATCATTCCCACTAATTGAGAATCTTCTAAAACAATTACTCCGGGTAAATCAGGATTTTCATGAAAAGCTTGTGCCACAACCTTTCCTAAAGTTGTAACATCCACTTGAAAATAGTAAGCCACTAAATGGGCTAATGTCGATTCAAACGTAATTTGAGAAGGATTAACCATGCAACAGCACCCAATGAATGATCCGGTAGGAAACAGCATTTGCGCTCTATTTATGAATAACAGTTAGATGGACGAATCAGACAAAACACTCACGCAAGCAACGCCGAACCGCTTAAATCTATTATCTTTTACTCTATCCTCAACTGAAGTCACTTGAGCTGTGAAGAACAATTTGATGCTATCTTGTTACAATATAGCCTAACTCAAAAGAAGACTCTCCAAAGACTACTATCAGCTCCAATTGAACCGTAACCCTCTAAATGACCTATCCCCGGACGGAGGTTAGTCAGGAGTCAAAGACAATTAGACCTGATGTTAAGCTTGGTGAGAATAGAGAGATTGCCCCGTGAACAATGTCCTGTATCAACAGTTACAGCAAGAACGACTCCTCAATCAGGTTACAGCACAGATTCGTCAGAGTCTAGATTTATCTGTAATTTTGTCAACAGCAGTCGAACAACTCCGTGAGTTATTGAAGGTCGATCGTGTTCTGATTTATCAGTTTGAAAGTTATCAATTGGTCAATAGCGAGTCGGAAGAAAATCAGGTCAAAAATTCTTTGTCTCAACAGTCTAAATTAGAGAAGTCTTCGGAACACATCACTGCACCCACTGCTTCATTTGCTGGACGAGTAACATACGAAGCCTGCGACACTAAAAAGATTCCATCTGTACTGAATTTTTATCAAGAAGAAGACTGCTTGAGTCAAGTCAAAAACTATCGAGAAAAATACCGTCGGGGGGGTTATGTTACGATTGCAGATATTGAGCAAGCTTACAAGGCTTACCCTTGTTTATTAGAGTTTTTACGGCGGGTTAAAGTCCGGGCAAAGTTAGTCATTCCAATTACTGTAAAACATCAGCTTTGGGGACTGTTAATTGCTCATCAATGTTTTGAACCTTATCAATGGCTTGAAGAACAAGTTGGGTTCGTTTTTAAAATCACAGAACATCTCTCGATCGCAATTTATCAAGCTCAATTGTTTGCGGCTGTTCAACAACAAAAAGCTACCCTGGAACAACGAGTTCAAGAACGAACTCAAGCCCTAGAAGATACTCTTTTAGCGGCTCAGACTGCTAATCGGGCTAAAAGTGAATTTTTGGCCGCAATGAGTCATGAATTACGCACACCTTTAACCTGTATTATAGGGATTTCATCAACCCTATTACGACTACAATCTCACTCTATAACTCATCAAAAAATTTTACAACAGAAGCAAAAAGGTTACCTAGAAACAATTCATAATAGCGGAGAAAATTTACTGACTTTAATTAATGATATTTTAGATTTATCTCAAGTTGAAGCTGGAAAAACTATCTTACAAATTAATCAATTTTCTTTAACAAAACTGGTTCAACAGAGCTTATCTTTATTTCGAGATCAAGCGTTAAGCCAAGATATCTTGTTAAAATATGAATTTGAAATTCACCCCAGTCAGGATTTATTCACAGCAGATGAACGACGAGTTAAACAAATATTATATAATCTACTCAGCAATGCAATTAAGTTCACCCCAGCTCAAGGAGAAGTGCTGTTAAGACTAACAGTATTAGATGATATCGCTATCTTTCAAGTCAAAGATACTGGGATTGGCATTGCTGATGATCGACATCATTTATTGTTTGAAAAATTTCAACAAATTGATTCTTCTTATCATCGTCGATATGGCGGCACAGGATTAGGTTTAGCCTTAACCAAACAGTTAGTAGAACTTCATGGGGGAGTGATTCAATTTGAGTCAGAAGTTGATGTAGGATCTACATTTACAGTCCATTTGCCCGCTCAACCGCTCTCGACAAAAAAAATTAGTAAAAAAATAGTTTCTTCCTCTATTCATCATCATCTACCGACTCAACATAAAACTGACCAGAATACTTGTTTTATCGTCATTGAAGAAGAAGAATCCACTGCAACTTTAGTTTCCGAACTATTAACAGCATCGAGCTATCAAGCCATTTTGCTCGGAAAAGAATTATCTGTGATTCAGCATATTCAACTCCTCAAACCAGCGGGAATTATTATTGATCTAGATCTACCTAGTCAAGTCGGTTATGAAATCATTCAATTATTACAGCAAAATATAGAAACTCAAACCATTAAGATTGTTGCTTTAGGCAATCAGAGTCTGAATCAAGCATCTATCAAAAAATGGAATATTAAAGTTGATACTTGGTTAGATAAACCATTACAATCAGATCGTTTGATTGATGAGATTACCAAGCTTAAACTGAAGAACCTATAAACATTTCAATTCCGAACGATTAATATTTCAACTAAACTCTAAAATGCCATCTGATTCATTTCCTATTCCCCCTCAATCTTTGATTGTATCTTGCCAAGCACCGATCAATTCTCCCTTACATCATCCTTTTATTATTGCTGCCATGGCAGAAACCGCTATTATTCAAGGCGCAGGCGGGGTGAGAATTGATACACCCGCTCATATTCAGGCCGTCAGAGAACGCATCAGCGCCCCCATAATTGGCTTGTGGAAGCAATCTCTACCAAACTACGAAATTTATATCACACCTCGATTTGAGGCCGCACAGGCTCTAGCAGCAGCCGGAGCAGACATGATTGCGATTGATGCCACCCTCAGACCTCGCCCACCAGGGGAAAGTGTGTCTGAGATGATTGACAAGATTCATCAACATCTGAATAAACCGGTGATGGCGGATGTAGACTCATTAGAAGCGGCATTACAAGCCGTTGAGATGGGTGCAGACTGTGTGGCCACCACATTATATGGTTACACGTCTCAAACGGCAAAACAATCTCCTCCAGGCTTTGAATTGTTAAAAGAAATGGTTAAACAAATTAATATCCCAGTGATTTGTGAAGGGGGTATTGCGACACCAGAAATGGCAAACCGGGCAATCAAATTAGGCGCAGATGCAGTAGTTGTGGGTACGGCTATTACCGGAATAGACAAACTTGTACAAGCGTATCAGACTGCAATTCAAGGAAGTGTTATTTCTGATTAATTATTTGCCATGAGGCGGTAGATTTGCGATCGGGCTGAAGAGTTTTTATGGTCTTTCTTAAGGAGAATTGAATTGACCTGCTTTTAACCGATTTAAGTAGTCTTTTAACTCAAAAGCAATTATTGGACAGAGTAAATAAACACCTAATAAATTCGGAATACAAATTATTAATAAAATTCCATCTCCGAATTGAACCACAGCTTCAGGACTGATAATTGTACCGATAAAAATAGCAATTAAAAACAGGATTTTATAAATTAAAGTATTTTGATTTCCCCAAAGATATTGCCAACAAACTTGACTATAATATCCCCAAGAAATCATCGTAGAACAGGCAAATAGAAATAGAATAAAAGCGAGAACATAAGGAAACCAACTGACAACAGAACCAAAGGCTACTGCAGTTAAATCAGCACCGTCTAAATCCAGCCAATTTGAATTATTATAAGCACCCGTAATAATAATCACAAAAGCTGTGAGATTACAAATAATAACTGTATCAATAAACGGTTCTAACAGCGCTACAATTCCTTCTCGGATCGGTTCTTTTGTGCGGGCTGTAGCATGAGCGATCGCCGCCACTCCTAATCCTGCAACATTAGAAAAAGCAGAACGGCGAAATCCTTGAATCACTGCGCCTAAAAAGCCTCCGGTTGCCGCTTCGGGAGACAATACTCCTTTAAAAATTATTTGAATAACATCTGGAATGGCATACCAATGAGTGAGTAAAATCCATAAAGCCATGAGTAGATAAATTCCACACATTAAGGGAACTAAAGTTTCAGCAACTTGAGCAATTCTTTTGATTCCGCCAATAATAACAGCCCCGACTAATAGCATCACAAACACACCATAAACCCAGCTATTTTCAGCAACAAAAGGAATCACACCTGCGACTGCTACTCTTGATTGATTTGCCTGAAAAATAACTGCACTTCCTAACCCTCCCGCTAAGGCAAAAACCGCAAATAAAACCGCTAAAACTTGACCTAAAGTTTTGTATCCAATTTCCGCTAAACCCGCCGATAAATAATACATCGGCCCCCCGGCAACGCTTCCATCCGGATGTACAATTCGGTATTTTTGAGCGAGGCTACATTCAACAAACTTACTACTCATTCCCAGAAAACCTGCAACCGTCATCCAAAAGCAAGCCCCCGGCCCACCCAGACGTATGGCGATCGCCACTCCGGCAATATTCCCCAGTCCAATGGTGGCAGATAAAGCCGTTGTTAAGGCTTGAAAGTGGCTGACTTCTCCTGGTTGATCGGGATCGTCATATTGACCTAACAGTACCGCTATGGCGTGTTTAAAACCCCGTAAATTAACCGCTTTCATCCAAACAGTAAAAACGAGACTGGCGCTAATTAACCAAGCAACAATTAGAGGAATTCCCCCAATTTCAAATAAAATCAGATGGTTAATAACAGTGAAAAATTTCTCTAGCATTCATTCGTTATTAGTTTTTAGTTGTTAGTTTTTAGTTGTTAGTTTTTAGTTATTAGTTTTTAGTTTTTAGTTTTTAGTTTTTAGTTTTTAGTCTTTAGTTTTTAGTTGTTAGTTGTTAGTTAGAATTACTATTGACATATTGTGTGTGGCTTATTCACCCTGATTTTCTGATAGAACAAATGACCGACGATAAATAACAAATAAAATCCTACAACGACTGCCGAATTAAATTAATCCCACTCTTCACCGCTTCGTATCCAAAAATTAGAATCAAGCCAGAAAGTGTAATTCCCATCACACAAACCACTAACCCAGCTAAACTAATTGCCCCATCATCATCGAGTAAACCAAAACCTGTAATAAACACACCAATTGCAGGTAAAGTATTCGTTCCGGGAATTGGAATCATCATCGACATTGCCATCAAAGCTATCGCAAGACCGATTATAATTCTGCCAATAAAACTAGTACAAATTGGAGTGAGTCGGGGACGAGAGATTAACTCAATTTTCTCTAACCAAGGTAACCCGGCTTTGATAAAACCTTGTACTTTTTCTATGGGAATTGGCTTATTTAACCACTTTTCGGGAAACCAAGGACGTTCTCGCCCGATAATGAGTTGAACCGCTAAAATCAGTAATAAAATACCAAATGGTACAGAATATCCGGGTGCCGGAACAGGCAAAGCAGACGGCAAAGCCAACAAAACAAATAAAAACCCAAAGACTCTTTCACCAGCTAAATCTAAAATACTAGCGAGAGTCACTTGGGCTGAACGTTCTTCTGAAAAGAAATAACGTTGAAGTTCAACAGATAGTTTAGACACAGGAAGTTTTCAACGAAAAAAATAGGGTGGAGTGAAGAATTACTGAGTAAACAATAACGCTTCAACAAAAATTTAGTTTTATTTTATCTTAATTTTCCACCCCGATCTAAATGTTTAAGGTTTAGGTTCCTGCTGTCCAAGAATTGATGTATTCAACTTGCTCCGAGGTGAAGCTGTCAATTTTAATACCCATTGCAGCTAATTTTAACCGGGCAATATTTTTGTCAACTTCTTCGGGGATGGAATGAATACCGGGTTCGAGGTTACCTTTATTGGTGACCAAATATTCACAAGCTAAGGCTTGGTTAGCGAAACTCATATCCATTACCGCACTGGGGTGACCTTCAGCAGCCGCGAGGTTAATTAAGCGTCCTTCGCCCAATACCACAATTGATTTACCGCTGGGTAATTTGTATTGTTGGGTAAAGTTACGAACTTCCTTAACTTCTGTGGCTTTTTCTCCTAAAGATTTCAGGTCAATTTCAATATCAAAGTGACCGGAGTTGCACACCATTGCGCCATCTTTCATTTGGTCAAAATGTTCGCTACGGATAACGTGTTTGTTACCGGTTACCGTAATAAACAGATCGCCCACTGAAGCGGCTTCATCCATCGGCATGACTCGGAAGCCATCCATTACTGCTTCAATGGCCCGAACTGGGTCTACTTCAGTCACAATCACATTAGCACCGAGTCCACGGGCGCGCAGGGCGGTTCCTTTACCACACCAACCGTAACCCGCAACCACAATATTTTTACCCGCTAACAGTACGTTAGTGGCGCGGATAATTCCATCCAGGGTAGATTGACCTGTACCATAACGGTTATCGAAGAAATGCTTCGTATCAGCATCGTTAACATTCATCGCGGGGAACGTTAACACACCGTCATTGAGCATGGCTTGTAAGCGCACAATACCCGTGGTGGTTTCTTCTGTTGTACCAATTAAATCAGACAGTTGATCCTGACGATTTTTCACCATAGTGGCGACCACATCACTACCGTCATCGATAATGATATTGGGACGGTGATCGAGAGCGATTTCAACGTGACGCAGATAAGTTTCGGTATCTTCTCCCTTCATCGCGTAAACAGGGATACCGTAGTCAACCACCAAGCTAGCCGCTACATCATCTTGAGTGGAGAGGGGGTTACTGGCAATCAGAATGGCATCCGCGCCGCCATTTTTGAGAGCGATGGCCAAATGAGCAGTTTCTGTCGTAACGTGGCAGCAAGCAATTAGACGAATTCCGGCTAAGGGTTTTTCTTGAGCAAAACGCTCTTGAATTTGCCGCAAAACAGGCATTTCCCGCCCTGCCCATTCAATCCGTTGTTTTCCTTGCGGTGCAAGAGCAGAATCTTTAATCTCACACTGGGGTCGAGCAGTTGTTGCAGTCATGGAGTCGTTTCCTCAAGCAAAATAGACTTAATCAGTTATAACAGTTTGACAAATTTCTCAAAAAAATGTCATTACTCACTTTGCACCTTACCTACGCTGTTATCGCAATCGATAGCGTCAGATTTCCAAGAGTATCTTTATTCCGGCTGAGATGCTACGGAATGATGCCGGGTCCGGACTAGGCATGATGATATCTTCCTGGACTAATTCTGAAAAGATAACACAGGTTTAGTAATCAAACTTGATAATCTTAGCATATACCTCTGTTTTATTCTGGGAGGAGTGATTACTTGTGGTGAGTGAGTATTTTGAGGAAAAGTCCTGCAGGACTTTTATTGTTGGAGTCGCAATAGCGAATAATCCAGGCTGGCTGCATCTTCAAACAATATAAAGAGTATTTTTTCAACCCACTCCCCGTCAAAAAATTGATCGATTTATCCTTTTGACAAAACCATCATACATAAAATGGAGTCAGAGCCGGTTGTTAAAGGCTTTTGAAACTAAAATAACAAAGAATATTTAATGATTTAGGAAATATTACTTCTGCTTCATTGATTGAGCAGTCCTTGCTCTGAGTTAATTTACAGTAGAGAAAATCCACCAGTCTATATAGACTGATGGACTGTCCATCCTTAATAGGCACCTATCTTTTCTAGGATAGCAGAAAGGTATAGCCTCATACTAAATTATATATTTTTATCATAATTTAACTTTAAACCTCAGCCACTGGATCTGATGTTCTATCTCATTTATTATATGCGTAGGAGACAATAGGCTAATGTACTTAATTAAAGTGCATGAGTTGAACAAGTTCGTTCAATATTGAGTATGAAATGATATCCAAAATTTTAGCTCTAAAACACTGATGTTTAAACTGTATTGCTTTCAGGGCCTGCTCTATCTAATTTAGATGATTAATATACCACTTTTAATCAATAAAACCCCGACTAAATTAGCCGGGGGGAAGAGAACGAGCTTGATGTCTACCATCTAAATCATAACAATCCACTCTAGGAAAATGAAATGTTGATTTTACAGATTTTTAGAAATTAATATGATACTTAAATACTCAGTGCAAATACAGATACGGTCTGCAATGCTCCAGCGATTTATCAAATAATCCAGGGAGAATCGAGTTTCTAGTAAAGCTGGAAAAATTATCTGAAAGTAATTTAGTTTTTATTAAACTATTATATTCCAATATAGCATTTTTAAATCCCAGATAAAAGCTTTTTTTAATGAACCACAAAGGCAAGGAAGTTCACAAAGGTAAGAGAACAGAAGATTTTTATAAACCCTGGCCGGATTGCTATATCTTTTGGTCTGCAAATTTTTTCTATGTTCATTGTAAATCTCAGCAAAAAAATACTTAAAAAAATAAATATATGGGTAAAATTAATATCATATAATAATAATTATTGGACGGACAAATAATTTTAAAATAATCAGCATATTTTAATAATGATATTTATTTTAAGTAGTAAGTAAGTTCCGGAGATCACATCAACTTTCAATGATTCTCCATTTTATTTGTCAGCCACACGAGCGCTATTGACAACGATTACAGCAGCAGTATAATAAACACAGGTTATTGAGTGATAAACAATTTAAGCTGCTTAAATCAATTTATTCGGGTGGTCAGTATGATAATTTTTATCCCAAATAGTATCATCATCTTATAGGTGATAATTGCCACAATAAATTTTGGACAATTGTTGAGGGAAGCTTATACTGAAACTATTATCTCTAAATTTGAATTTATTGATATATTAGTCATAGCGTTAAGATCAGTAAGAGGAGCGGATAGTATTGTTGAAATAGCTTTAATCAGCTTAGTAATTTTGAACCCATCAGACTGATAAAACATACCCTAATTAATTTAACATCAATAAAATGCTTTAACTCACTCAAGTTAACGATTATTATCAACTCAATTAATCGCTCTTGTCAATCAAAATTCAATTATTCTCTATCATTCTGCGGATAAAATCCAATTCAACACTAATTCAACTATTGCTTAAAAATTGATACTTTATAAATATTATGAAAAATCTTTTAGCTCGCTTTGACTTCTCCTATCTTTATGCTTTCTTGGGAGAACTCACTTTAGGGTTAACGTTTGTTTTTTATATTTTATTAGCTCGTATATTAGGGCCAGAACAGTATGGAGTATTTGCATCAGCTAGTGCTTTAGGTGCAATTTTAGCCTTATTCATTCAGTTTGGGTTGCCGATATTAATCAACCGAGAAATAGCAGCAGATCCGTTAAACAGCTCAAAATCAACCACTCGGTATCTTCTGCTGGAAGTGATCAACACACTGCCCGTTTTATTACTATTATTCCCGATTGCTCTGCTATTAAATTTTGAAGGAAAAGGCTTAATTATTTGCTATCTTGTCATCTTTTCTGAACTGTGCAGAGCAATAAAAATGACTTTACGAGGCGTACTAAAAGGTCATGGATGGTTTAGGTCTGAAAGTATTTCAGTTGCTTTAGAACGAGCAAGCGTCGTCTTAATTGCCAGTACAGTCCTGTTTATTTCTGAGCAACTAATTCCTGTAGTAATAACCGTGATAATTATCCGCTCATTAGATATTACCGGACTATATTTTTATCTAAATCGGAAGCTAGAACTTAGGGCTCCTATAAATGTTCAAAGCTTTACTAAATTATATCAACAGGCTTATCCATTTGCTGTTTCTGGGGTGCTATGGATTCTCTATTATCAAGTCGATGTGATCATGCTAAAAGCCATGACAACGGATGTTGATGCGGGATTTTATAATGCAGCTTATCGCGTTTTAGAAATGTTTTTTGCTTTACCCCGAGTCGTATTCCAAGTCATTTTTACACGATTTGCTAAATATAGTGCCAGTGAGCCGGAAAGACTACCTGAACAAGTTTATAAAGGAACTCGTTTGCTCGTCATAGTTGTATTACCTGCTATTATTGTATCGATTTGTCTGCAGTCATTCATCATCACTGTGCTATACGGCTCAGATTATAGCGCCTCAATTCCCGCTTTAGCAATTTTATTACCCAGTATTAGTATTAGCATGTTTGGTAACTTATCGCAGCGATTTCTACAAGCCACAGGACAAGAAAAATCCTTGCCTAAATTGCTATTACTCACCGCATTAGTGAATGTAGGAATTAATTTATTATTGATCCCTCAATTTGGTATTATTGGAGCGGCGATCGCCACCTTAATTAGTGAAGTCGTTCTCTGTTTATTAGGGTTATGGCAAATGCGCCAAGTTGGGTATCAAAATACCAGTCGGCAAGTTGCCATCATCGGGATCTTAGGATTAACGGCTACAGGCAGTTTATCTTTGAGTTTAAGTGGATATTCCTCAATATTTAATGTCGTTATTATTGTTGTCAGTGTTATTGGTATTCTGACTGCGATGAAGAGCAATTATTTTCTGGAATCTTCCCCAACATCAGAAGATTCATAATAACTGAATTATTCGGCTAACTGCTCTAAAAGTTTCAGTAAATTAGTATTCTGGTGTTGCTGATGCTGAATTTGTTCGGGGGTGAGGTGAAGATTATTTTGAAGTTGAATTAGATTGGCCTGCTGCTGCCGCTCATAAGCCGTTTGTATCTGCTGTAATAGTGCCAAGCGATCAATTCCTAAAGAAACTTTTAAACCAATACTCAAAGCACCATTAGGTTTTTGCCTCAAGACTTGTAGGATGCATTGATCCGCGCCATATTGAGCTTGTATAGTCTGTAAAGTCAGCAAAAATGCCTGCCAATCAATCCCAGCATCAAAATCAATATCAACGGTTTCACCCACTTTTTGAAACAGCTTACTAAATTCTCCTTGGAGAAAGGTTTTTTCTCGATCGTGAGGACATCGCTCTTGTTGATTTTCCTTGAGGTAAATATAAGTACAAACAACATTGTAAAGATAGGTTTGATGATTGATTTTCCACTCTTCAATACAGGCAGCAGTTAACGTTGCCCGCTCAAAATCAGTACCCAACGCTTGAGCACTCAGTAAATTGGCTTCAGTCAGATTCGCATCTTTAAAACAAGTCCCACTGAGATCACTGTCTCTCAAATTCGCTCCCCATAAATCTGCATGGGAGAGATTAGCTTCACTGAGATCAGCACCGCGTAAATTCGCTCCCCATAAATCTGCATCCGATAAATTAGCGTTTCTTAAATCTGCCCCCCAAAGTTCAGCACTCATGAGGTTAGCACCCGATAAATCAGCCTCTCTCAAATTCGCCTCAGTTAAGTCAGCTTCTGATAGATCCACATGAGCCCCACCCTGATTAACAATTTGCCAAACCTGTTTCCATTTGCCGTATAAACTGGTTTCATGATCAATAAATACTGCTTTGAAATTTGCACCTCGTAAATCAGTTTGCCAGAGATTTGCCGCACTCAGGTTAGCATCTTGCAGGTTAGCATCGCGTAAGTCAGCTTCAATCAGATCCGCGTTAGATAAATTGGCACCAATTAAATCTGCCCCCCGCAGATCGGCTCGTCGCAGATCAGTTCCGCTTAAATTCGCGCCGCGTAAGTCTGCTCCCCGTAAATCAGTCCTCCAGAGATTGGCTTCACTGAGATCTGCTTCTCTGAGATCGGCACTCCATAAATCAGTTGCCCACAGATCGGCTTTCCAAAGATTTGCCCCCCAAAGATAAATACCGCTGAGATTGACTCCTCGTAAATCAGGGATGACTTCATCATGTTGACTCCGCCACTGATTCCAGACATTTACCCCGCGTTTAATTAGGGTAATGTGTTCTTCATTTGCCATAAGATATATCTGATTGTTTTGAGTGATTTGTTATTTGAGAGAGTAAAACAGGTAATGGGTAACGGGTTATGAGTAAGGAGTAAGGAGTAATGAGTAATGGGTTAAGGGTGATAGGTAACGGGTAACGGGTAGTGGGTAATGGGTAATGGGTAATGGGTTAAGGGTGATAGGTAACGGGTAGTGGGTAGTGGGTAGTGGGTAATGGGTAATGGGTAATGGGTAACGGGTAATGGGTAATGGGTAATGACTAGGGTTCATTATTATAGTCAAAACCCTTAACTCATCATTCATCATTCATCATTCATCATTCATCATTTATCTGATTGAGTTTGTAATTGCTGTAAGATTTGCATTAATTCCTCTTCTTTCCAGGGTTTAGTGAGATATTCATTAGATCCTAACTGTTTGGCTAACTGACGATGACGAACATTGTTACGAGAGGTGAGAATCATTACAGGAAGTTCTGCTTGAGAATATTCTCGACGGCAATGAGTTAAGAATTCAAAACCGTTCATTTCTGGCATTTCTAAATCACAGATTACTACTTGAATTTGACTATGTTTTTGCAGTTGAAACAGTCCTTCACGTCCTTGCTTTGCTTGAACAACTTCGTATCCTGCTTTTTGCAGAGTCGATGACAGCGCAGCGCGAGTGGTGAGAGAATCATCAATCACCAAAATTGTGGGTTTAGAATGAGAAATGGGTTCTTGTTGCTCAGAGTTTAATGTTAATGTATTTAGGTGAGCTTGCTGTTGTTGTCGCCAGTGTTCTAACAGTTCTGGACTGTCAACAACTGGGACTAAACGACCATCTCCTAAAATCGTACAACCGTAACAGAACGGTGGCGCGACTAATATTTTATTAAAGGGTTTAATGGTGAGGTTTTGTTCCATTATAATCCGATCTATTTTCAGCGCAACAGTTTCTAATCCCTGAGAAATCAACAATAACATGACTTTACCTGTCGATTTTCGCTCTGGGGAATCTGTCCCATTCGGATTGAGTTGAGTGGGAGTTAGGTTGATAGTAGAAGGATGATGATATTCCAGAAGCAAAGACTCAACTAACGGCACTTTTTGTCCATACCAATCATATATTTTTTGTGGCTTTTTATCCTGGGTCGATTTTGCTGTTTCATCTTCTTTAATTTCAGTGGTAGAGACAGAAACAATCCCGGCTAATGCATCCATTGGAATTGAAAAGAAACTCTGGCAAACTTGGAAAACTAGCAATTTTGTAATTGTTAATGTCCAAGGTAAGCGTAACGTGAATCGAGTATTTTTTCCGGGTTCAGATTGAATGGTAATTGTTCCTTTTAAAGCTTCTATTTGACGACGAACCGCTTCTAAGCCAACTCCTCTTCCCGATAATTCACTGACTTTATCAGTCGTCGAAAAATCTGGATAAAATAATAGATCATACAATTGTTTTTGAGAAAGCCGAGCCGCATCCTGAACAGAAATTAGTTGTTTAGCGATCGCTTTATTGCGGACTTTATTAATATCAATTCCTTGACCATCATCAATGACTTCCATGTAAGTATAGTTGCCTTGATGATATGCTTTTATTTCTATTTTTCCTTCGGGATTTTTACCTTGTTCTAAACGCTCTTGTGGGAATTCAATACCATGATCAAATGCATTTCTAATTAAATGAACTAAAGGATCGTATAATTTCTCTAAAATTGCTTTATCGATTAATGTTTTTTCCCCAGTCAGTTCTAAGCGAATTGATTTTTGTGTGCGTATAGATAAATCCCGAATCATCCGAGGAAATCGATTTAATAGAGATTCAACCGCAATCATGCGTGTTTCTGTTAAATTCTTTTGAACCTTCTGCAAAGTTTGCTGTCGCTTTTTAATAATTTGCTGGCTTTGTAAACTCAGTAATTTCATATCATAAATAGAAGAGCGAATTTGATCGAGTTCTTCTAAGGTTTCTTGCACAGATTTTGCTAAAGTATTTGTTTCTAATGCTGTTCGAGATGAGATGGGTTTTTGCTGACCAATAAATCGTCCTTGGCTTTGAATATCAACCGCTAATTTACGGAATTTTTCTCGGCTTTTCTCCAACAGATTAATCGTATCCTGAGCTTTTTGATTTTGTAACAATAAGCTATTATCTTGTGTGGCTAGTTCTCCCACTAAATTATTTAATTGATCTAGGCGGCTAACATCCACCCTGACTCCTAAAGATAATTGAGGTTTAAGAGGTGCGGGTGATGAGGGATTAGCTTCTGATAATATAGCGGTTGAGTTAATATCAGAAGTTGGAATAATATCATCTGTATTCTTCTGATGTTGCTCGATATTTATAAAATTTTCTGCTGTGGTAATTTCCGGTTTTAACTCAGTTTCATCAACTGGGATTAATTCTACTGTTTCGTGTAAATCATCAGATGTATCTATGGAAACATCCTGCAATTTTTCAGAAACTAAAGTCGCCATATCAGTAGTTTCTGGGATTAAGGAAATTGTCTCAGCATCTGTTGGAGAGTCCTGTAATCTTTCGGAAACTAGATCCACTATTTCACTTTGACTTTCAATTAGATCTAGATCTATTTCTTCTAAGGTTAAAGAAGAAATTTCAGCATCAATAGTCTCTTCTAATTCATTATCATCTAAATAAATATCTAGCTCAATTTCAGCTAAATCAGAGATAGACTCAGAAGTCGTTATAGTTTCTATCTCTTGCTCAGAATCACTCATTTGTTGAGTAATGTCTGATGTTAAAATAGAAGAAACTTGATCTTCTGGCTGTGTTAGTGCGATGAGTTTATCTGATTCTTCTTCAGTATAATTAAGTGACTCAATAGAAACAGATGAGTCTGCAATTGTGATTCCTTGTTCTTGCCATACTGTTTTTTGCTGAGCATAAATTCCAGTAAAAGCTAATAAACTAATGGTAAAAATATCCTGAGGATTTTTCTCCAATGCATCGACAGAAGTACTCGCAAGTTTACTCAAGTGAGGTTGATTGAGCATTTGACCCAAGGTAATAAAGACTTGCAGATGAGTCTTTAATTCTTCTTTTAGCTCAGTATCTATCTGAGTCTGATGCTGTAATTTGACTTCATTCAATAAACTAGAATTGATCTCGCAAGCGTGAATAATTTCTTGTAATGAATATCCAATTTTAGCCTCTAATTGTTGTAGAATAAATTGAACTTTAGCAACCATTGGCTCGACTTGCAAATTACCCGTTTCAATTTGCTCTATTAGAGGCGATCGAAGACATTCTAAACCTTTTAATAACAGTTCTGATACACAGAATTCTGCATCAGACTCAGCCCTGTCGGGCAGTGGCGGCAAAATAAATAAATCACTCGCATCATCTACTTCTGTAACTTCTATATCAGTTTCTGCTTCAATTGCAATAGCCGTCTCATTAATGTTGGGTTTCGTCAACTGAATTAATGCTGCACTCGGTTGTCCGCCAATGCTGCGATCGCCAGATAATACCGCGTCTCGGCTCGCCCACAGATCTTTTAGGGCAATTTGACCAATTTCATCAAAAGCTTGAGGATTAACATCAATAGCCTCTAACACTGTATCTGCGATCGCACTAAACCCAGATAAGCCTAACATACTGCCTAGCGTAGAGAATACTTCAGCTTGGGCTTTCAACTCAGCCTGAATTTTAGCCGCGTTATTTGTTTTTAATACATTTTCCCATCGTCGCAAACTAGAAGGCACTTCTTCCTCAAATAGAAAAGCAGTCATATCCCCTTCCATCTGCACTTCAGGCAATTCTGCCGCTTCTTCTAACGAGTGCCCCAGTTTGGCTTCAAGTTGCTCAAAAATAGGTTTTGAACGTGCTACCGCCGCCTCTTCATCGGAAAAACCCGTTTCTATTTGCTCAACAATAGGCGATCGCAAACAATCAAAAGCTTGTAATAATAACTCTTCTAACTCTAAATCAAAAATAGTATCTTCAGCATACAACGCCCGAATACCATTTTCTAAATCATGAGCAATATATTGAACTCCCATAAACCCGACACAAGCTGCACCCCCTTTAATAGAGTGGGCTGCCCGCATGAGTTCATGTAGTTTTGGCATATCATTAACTTGAGATAAATTCATTAATCCCTGTTCTAGAATATGCAATAATTCAGTTGATTCTTGTACAAAAAATTCGTAAGCCTGATCTTGAGTCTCAATCATCATGATGAATTATGAATTATGAATTGTGAATTATGAATTATGAATTATGAACATTGAACATTGAACATTGAACATTGAGTATTGAACAGCCAACTGATAAATGAATGATGAATGATGAATGATGAATGATGTAGAGACGTTACATGTAACCAAAGTACGGGAGTAGGGAGTAGGGAGTAAGGTAACGGGTAACGGGTAACAGTTTATCTCCCAAGTCTCCAAGTCTGCCCAGTCTGCCAAGTCCTCCTGGAGTAGGGAATAAGGTAACGGGTAACGGGCAATAATTTATCTCCCAAGTCTCCAAGTCCCCCAAGTCTCTCAAGTCCTCCTTACCCCCTCACTCTTTGCCCATCGCCTACTCAACCGTAAACTGAGTCACTCCTTGTTGAAGTTGTCCTGCAACGGTCAAAAGTTGATTAAAAGAATTCGCCACAACTAAGGATTTTTCAGAGGTTTGTTGGGCAATTTCAGCTACTTCTTGTACAGTCTGAGACAAACTACTCGAGGTTTGGGCTTGTGTCCCGGCAGAGTCAGCAATTTGTTGTACAAGCTGTTGGATATGTTGACTGACATTAATCAAGTCTGTCAGGATATTACGAGTTCCTTTAACGTATTTGGTTCCCACCATGACTCGTTTTAGCCCCAATTCCATCGCCTTAATCACTTCATCGGTTTCAGTCTGAATTTCTGCTACAATTTGCTCAATTTCACGGGTGGCATTGGCAGACTGTTCGGCTAAGGTGCGGACTTCTGTTGCAACAGTACCAAACCCTTGTTCTTCTTGACTAACGCGGGTGGCTTCTACTGAGGCATTCAACGCCAGAATATTAGTTTGGTTGGCAAATTCACTAATTAAATTAACCACACGAGAAATTTTTGCTGAAGCTTCTCCCAAATTCTTCACTTTACAGGCAGTTGCATACACCGTTTTTTGCACTGCTACAATTCCCGCAACCGCTTGGTTCATGGCTTGGTCCCCGGTTTCGAGGATTTGCCCCGCTTGGTAAACTTGGACTTCTGCGGCTTTAGCATTTTCCGCGACTGCCTGAATAGAACTTGTCATCACCTGAATTTGCGTCAAGGCGTTGGTAATTGCCTCCGCTTGGCGTTGACTTTCATCAGATAATTCCTGAATATCCTGTTCACTCCCTTCGGCAGTAGTGGTGACCACATTAGCCGCCGATTGTACTTGCAATACCAACTGCTGTAAACTCTCGATAGTAGCGTTAAAAAAGTCAGCAACCGTTCCCATCACCCCTTCAGTGACAGTCGCCCGTACCGTTAAGTTGCCATCAAAAGAGTCTTCAATATCTCCCAGGAATGACTCAATTTGAGATTCTAACTGTTGCTTTTGCTGTTGCTGTTGAATAGAACTTTCTTCAGCAATACTGCGGGCTTGTTGGACCTGTTCTAGCAATAGGGCTTGTTCTAGGGCATATCCCATCTGTAACGCCACTTGTTTAAATGTCTCAATTTCTGGATCTGACCATGTATGAGTTGCCAGACAATGATGAGCGCTGAGTAAGCCGTATAATTGTTGGTTAATAAAAATCGGCACAACTAACTTCGCTTTAACTTGCCATGTTTCTAATTTTCCCCGAAGCGTTGGGGATAACTCAGCTTTAGTGATGTCGCAGAACAGTTGAATACGACCTTTATAAAAGGGTTCAACATATTCTGATGGAAAATTTGGTGCTTCTTGCGATAACTCCATGACTTCGATACAATCGGGCTTGACCGCTTCTGCAATCATCTGAGCCGTGGTATCTTGATCAAAACGGTAAATTACTACCCGATCTGTTTGCATCAAAGATAGAGATTCTTTAACAGTGGTTTCGACAATTTTTTCTGGGTTAAGAGATTGACGAATATGAGAACTAATCTCACTCAATAAGCGGGCTTGTTCAGCGGCTTGACGCTGTTGTTGCAGTAATAAGGATTGATCTAGAGCATATCCCACTTGAGTCGAAACCTGGCGAATTAAGTCAGTGTCGGTTTCTGTCCACTGCCGGGGGCCGGAACATTGGTGGGCAATGAGTAACCCGTGTAATTTCCCGGTGGCAATAATTGGGGCGACTAAATTAGCCCGGACTTTGTAGGGTTCAAGCTGTTTGAGATAACATTCTGTTAATCCCGCTTTGTAGATATCATTAGTCGGTTTAACTCGACCTTTGAGATAGGGGCGAATATAGTTTTTAGCAAAGCAAGGATCGTAAATTTGCGATCGCAACGCTGCCGGAAAGCCAGTTGAGACAGCCTCAGCCACAATAGTTCCTTTCCAGTTTTCGTCAAATTGGTAAACCACTGCTCGATCTGAGTCTAATAGATCTTTGAGTTCTTCAACAGTTGCCTGGAAAATATCGTCTTGATTGAGAGATTCGCGAATATTAGAGGTAATTTGGTTAATACGGCGGGCTTGTTCGGCAGCAGTGGCTTGTTTTTTTAGTAGAATAAGCTGGTCAATGGTTAAACTAATTTGAGTGCAAAGTTGTTGAATCAAATTGACTTCGGCATCTGACCATTTCCGGGACCTGGAACATTCATGTATCATCAACAGACCATGCAGTTTTCCGAATGCAAAAATCGGGGCGCTAATCTCAGCTTTAATCTGGTAAGTTTTAAACAGCTCAATGTGACACTCGTCTAAGCCGGATTTTTCTGCATCATCAATAACGGTAATTTGTCCCCGTTGGTAGGCTTTGGCATAGTTATTAAATCGACAGAGGTTACAGTCCTTATCACCCATGGCGCTGCCCATCAGAGAGGATCTGGCTGTGGCGAGAGATTCAGCGACGACGGTACCGATTGAGTTTTGATCAAATTTGTACATCACCACCCGATCATTACCGAGCAACACACGCAGCTCATCAACTACAACATCAAACACCTGCTCGACGGTATTAAGGTTACGCAATTGGGTTGTAATTCCACTGAAAAATCGAGCTTGTTGGGTCGCGGTTTTCTGTTCTGCTATCAGATAAGCTTTATC
This sequence comes from Microcoleaceae cyanobacterium, assembly GCA_049649525.1. GTDB lineage: Bacteria > Cyanobacteriota > Cyanobacteriia > Cyanobacteriales > Microcoleaceae > JAAURB01. The sequence continues at coordinate 72,077 of JBARZE010000009.1, read as the reverse complement.
CAACACATACCCGGCTTGTACCGCAATATTACGGACTAAATCAATTTCAAGTTTGCTCCATTTCCGAGGGGCCCGACATTCATGAGCAATTAACAAAGCTTTGAGCTTTTTACGGACTAAAATCGGTGCTGCGATATAGGCTTTAACTTCGTAGGGTTCGAGTTGCTGCAGATGACATTCGCTCAGGTTATTGTTGTAAACGTCATTAAAAGCTTTAACTCTGCCGCGAGTATAGGGTTGCACATACCGTTGAGCAATACAAGGGTCTTCCATTTGAGCACCGAGGCTAATTGTCCAATGACTCCCCACCGACTCAGCCACAACCGTTCCTTTCCAATTGTCGTCAAATTCATAGATCATCACCCGATCTGTGTTGAGGGCGAGGCGCGTTTCTTCAACGGTGGTGTTGTGGATATCCTCAATCTCAAAAGAGATCTGAATTTGAGCATAAATCTGATTGAGTCGCTCGACTTGGGCGGCGGTGGCGCGTCTTTCTGCTAATAGTTGAGCCTGATCGACGGCATAACCCACCTGTTGGGCAATTTGACGGAACAGTTCAATTTCCGACTCAAGCCATATTCGGGTCGATTGACATTGATGCGCCATCAACAAACCCATCAGGGTATCTTCCACTAGGATGGGTGCAATTAATACGGCTTTGACTTGGTATTGTTCGAGTTGAGCCAGGTAAGACTGACTTAAGGGGCTTTGAGGTAAGTTGGAAATGGCTTGTACGCCGCCTTTTTGATAAAACTCTGTGTAGCGATCCACGAAATTCGGATCATCAATTCCTGTCCCCAGCATGGTGGGTAAGTGCAAGTCTGTTGACTCCGCCACAATTTTACTTTCACCTTCTTCTTCAAACCGACACACCACAACCCGGTCAGTTTGCAAAGCAAGACAAGTTTCTTCGACGACTATTTTAAAGAGATCTTCAGCTTCAAGAGATTCTCGCATCCGCGCCGTGATATGGCTAATGAGTTCAGCCAGTTCTGCGGACGTGCCTTCTTTTTCAATTAAAGTTTGGAGTTGACTGACTCGTTGTTCAATACTAGAACGAAGAATAGATAATTCTTTAGAAATTGCTATGGTTTTGTCTTTGACTCCCAGTGACTTAAATTGAGAATTAGAGTAGCTCGGTTGCACATTGGGTTCAACGACTTGAGATTGAATCGCAATCGCAATAGAATCATTCATACTATTAGATGAATCGAGATTAGATTGATCTTCCAATTGTGAGTAAACATTATATGAATTGGCGTGATTAGAATTCAAAGAATTAGCAGAGATGGGTGTCTTCGTCATGGTAAAAGTAAAGGTGCAATAAAACTGTAGTTTTCGTGGGTAGCTGTCAATTGCCGGGTTATCTTTGCTCTATAAAAGACAAAGAGATTTAAGTGGTTCAGGCATTCTGTTAACTCATTCTCGGTTAACAACTCAACGTATCGGTAGATGCTTAAAATTTTATCAGCCGGATCGAAGTTAATCTGCTCGCCTCTTCAATCCAATTTATTTTATGGGTAATTCTGATTGTATTCTGAAAAAATGAGTGGAATTCTAGACGGAGTTCTCACTAATTACTAGCTTAAGTTCATCTGTTTTTCGACTCAATATTAATCAAAAATTCAGAATAATGATTGCGGTCAAATCGTTAATTATTGTACTAAATGCTGCACAACCGTATCTAGATCTAAGATGGGTAATTGTTCCCCAGAGGGACTTGTCCAAATCCCTTTAATACATTCTTGGCGTACTTTGCTCAGGCTGCCTTGCTCGACTGTGTTAAGTCCTGAGGGTGCTGAGTTATGTTTTGTCGATTGAATCTGTTGAACATCGCACGATTGAAGTTGTCCCACTTGATGCACCAATAATCCTAATATTCCCCCCTGACATCGCACTTTTAAGATATTGCAGTACGATCCTGTGCTGGCATAGGTGGCTTGGAAACCTTGATCTGTAGCAGCAGAAGGAGCAGATAAGCCATCGGCTGAAGTCAGCAGGGGAGTAGCGCCACTCCAATAACTCAAGTCTACCAACCATAAAACCTCTCCTTGCCAAGAACAAACCCCCGCTACAGCCGATGGCATTTCTGGAATAGGAACAATTTCACTAGCATTTAAATGAATAATTTCTACCAATGCCAGGGTGGATAATAGGGCTTGATGTTGGGGAGTGAGATCAAAACTCAGGTAGTTTTCAACTCTGTTGAGAGTGGGTGCGTTTTCCATAAATTTTAACTCACCAATCGCTTCAAAGTGCTGACAATTTCCTCACCATTAATCGGTTTAGGAATATAAGCCGATGCCCCTTGTTTCAGGCCCCAATTCTTATCAATTTTACCCGATTTACTCGAACAGATAATAATCGGTACATTGGCTGTTTGTTCTTGATTTCTGAGTTCTCGACATAAACCAAAACCGCTCTGTCCCGGCAACACAACATCCATCAAAATCGCATCAAATTTTTGTTGTTGTAACATCACTTTAGCCGCTTCTGCTGTGGTGACACTCAAAACTTGAAAACCAGATTTTTGTAGACAATTGCTCAGAACTTGAGCCTCTGTGGCACTGTCTTCGACCACCAATACATGAAACATTAAAGAACCTCCATCCATTCATTCATTAATTGTTGTGGCATCAATTTCTAGGTTTTATACTCTTAATATCCATTTTTAAAATGGAACTGTTCTTGAGCATTTGAGGGTTCGGAGTAGGGTAAGATGGGACGAGGGAGATATTTTTGTACCATTTTCAAAGTTTCATCCGGTTTCGGTGGCTTACCCAAGAACCCAGAAGCCCCAACTAATTTTGTCCGGCTACGGTCAATGACGTTGTCGCGACTCGTGAGAATAATCACAGGTGTATTCTGAAAAATCGGAGCATTTCGTAAAAATTGACAGACTGTGTAACCGTTGGCGTTCGGCATGACTAAATCGAGGAAAATTAAGTCCGGTTTCTGTTTAGCCAGTTGTGCCAAAGCTTGTACAGGGTCTTGAATACCGAAAACTTGATAGCCGGCGGGTTCTAAAATCTTTTTCAACGTTTCAGCCACCACTGGACTATCGTCAACACAGGCAATTAAAGGCCGTTTAAAATCTCCAGATAATGGGCGAGGATTAAATGTGGACGGAACTTTGACGACAGATTCACTCTCTTGGGTTTTATCCGCCGTCTCCGCTGGTAATAAAGGATCGGGTAAGTCGGGGACCATTCGCAACTGCACTAATCCTTTTTTGATAAAAGGCAGTAAAGCACGAGTCACAGCGGTAATGGATTTGCCTAAACGTAAGGAAATATCCCATAAGGTAAATTTGCCATTGAGATATTTATCCCAACCGGATAAGGTTTTAGCGTTTACCGATTGTTTTAAGACAGGCGCTAAGGTGGGATTAAAGCTATTTAAACCTGCCGTTTCCCATTGAAAATGGAGTTGAGAAACTCTCGTAAATAACGGCTCTACTTCTGGGTAGGATAAGCCTAAACTCACATCTTCAGAAGTTTTTACGCCTTCTGAGGCGGAGACTGTGACTAAGGTTTCTGTTGTGAAGTTGACACTGTCAAATAAAGAAAATAAGACTTCTAAAGTGACATAATCAATCACGCTTTTAGCTTGGGCTAAAGTCAGTTTTTCTTGGGCTAAACCTTGTTGTAATAATTGATATTCCCAAGGTTGATCTGATTTGGCAGTTAGGGAAGTCGGTTGTAATATCCAATTAGGACAATTTTTTTTGATGGCTCTATGCCAACGTCTGACGCGATGAAAATCACTGGTTGCATAGAGTAGCCGACCTTGGCTAAAGTGAAGTCTTCCTTCTTTGGCATGGGTATCGAAAATAAGGTCACCACTAACCATTTTTTGGCAAAGGGTATTTAATTTTTCTACCATGCTTTCTATTCTGGTGGATTCGGTGGTCAACATCTTATCCTTATGAGTCTAATAGCAAATACAAAATAGATGTAGTAATCCGATTTGAAGCGTAAAGTGTCGGTGTCAACAGCGTTTCAAACTCAGTTGCTAACACGTTCACTCGGGTTCAATCATTGAAGATTACCATAGCGATATAAGAAGTAATAGATTCTCTCTTTACAACACACTCTGATGCTTATGAAAGATCGAATCCGAAATCTCTACACCCTTAATTACTCGAGATAAATTAGTAAAATGCTGAATATGATACTGACTGCGTTTGCACAAGTTCAGCAATCTAATTTATATAGATCAATGCGTTTTGAGCAGAACATTAGGTTTATTTTATTACCCCGCACCCGTGATGTAACTTACATAAAAAGGGGCCAAAAACCGGATACCGCATTCTCTTGGAAATTACATAAACCTAATCTAAACTATTAATCATTATAGCAGCTTTATCAGTAAATTCTCTATCAAGTTTGAGATCCATTGTTACAAGTATACTAAGAACTTCTTTTCTATGCCGGATGGTTTCAAGGATTAGCGGTGAAGTTCAAAAATATTTCTGAGCTTCTGTATTATTATATACACAATTACTGATTAATCAAGTAATATAACTTATAACTTAACAAGTAATATAACTTATAGTTTAACAAAATTTAATATATTGCATCAACTGTTGAAATCTTGCCCTAATTTAGTGATGAGATGTATAGCAGTATCAAGATAAGTTGATGAGATAGTGATTGTTTTCAGGGGCGATGTGACTGACAATAGTAGAATATCCTAATTTTCATGCGTCGCGCTATAGTTTGAGGAAATCGTACAATCAGTATATTTTTCTAACAGCCACCCACAGCAACTCTGACTGATTTCAACTAAAAAAAAGTGTAATCTATCCCCTCATCTTAGCATACCCTCAAGAGCGCAAACCTTACCCAAAATTAGTCTATCTTTTTTCTCAATGAAATTGATCAAATCCCCAGATTCACTTCAAATTCTGAGAATCACCTGAAAAATAGACTGGAAAACTCAGGTTTTTATACTATAATAACACTTGAAAAAATGGCTAGCAAGGTAGTAAAATGAATTCAACTACTCGATCCTCCAATCAGTATCCTGTCTTAGGATTTCCTGTTAATTTACTGCCTAATTATATCGATGGATTGTTAACTCGATATCGTCAAGGTTTAGGGACTCATGTTGTCACTCTCAATGCCGAAATGGTGATGCAGGGAGAAGAAAACCCTAAATTAGGGCAAGTGATTCGTAACGCAGAATTTGTGATTCCTGATGGTGCAGGAATTGTCCTCTATTTGAAGCTAAAAGGAAAACCCATCAATCGTTGTCCGGGGATAGAATTAGCACAATCAATGCTAACACAAATTGGTTTACAAGGTTCACCTAATCCGATAGTTTTCTACGGCGGACAACCCGGAATTGCCCAACAAGCAGCCGACCAATTTAAACAACAATTTTCTAGTCTAAATATTAGAGCTTATCATGGCTATTTAAACGAGTCAGAAACTCAACAGCTAAAGCATTCTCTACAAGAATCACAACCTCAATTGATCCTAGTTGGTTTAGGTGTACCTCGTCAAGAATTCTGGATTCAAAAACATCGTTCTCTTTGTCCCAACGCCATTTGGATCGGAGTCGGAGGCAGTTTTGATATTTGGTCAGGTGAGAAAAAAAGAGCGCCTGCTTGGTTTTGTGAACATCATTTAGAGTGGCTTTATCGTCTTTATCAAGAGCCTTGGCGTTGGCGACGGATGTTAGTTTTACCTCAATTTGCTTTGAAAGCATTAATCAGTCATTGATGATGTATGAGGAGAAAGCGTCGAAGAATAGGAAGAGCGCAATACGATAGAATTTAAGTCTTGAGGTGGTAAAGCTGATTCAATCATTTCGTATATTTGTTGTGTTTTAAAAGGCTTAATTAAATAACCACAAGGCTGAGTATTTTTTGCTCGGTCTAAGGTAATTTTATCAGAATAAGCCGTTAAATAAATAACGGGGATTTGATACTTTTTACGGATTTCTTGAACGGTTTCAATTCCATCTATTCTGCCTTGAAGATGAATATCCATTAAGATAAGCTCAGGTTGCTCTTGAGCAATTTGTTCTAAAGCTGCCTCGCCGGACTTTGCCAGCGCCATAACTGTATATCCCTTTTTTTTAAGATTACGAGCAATATTAGCGGCTGGAATTAGCTCATCTTCGACAATTAATATTTTGGTTTGATTCATTGAATAATTTATTAAAATTGTAAGCTTCAGTCTGTACAGAAGTCTATTTTTAAACTAACTAAAAATACTTCTGCTCTACTGTCTCAATAGCTTACCCCATCTGTAGCATAGTAATATCAGATGAGTTAAGACATTAATCGTTGTACCAATTGACGATACGCTTCATTATTCATGCCTGCTCCTCGATTGGCCCACCGGGGATCGAGTAATTCTTGCAACGTAGAGATACGACTGCGAGTTGCCGGATGAGTGCTGAGGAAAGTCGGGGGTGAGCTTTTCCCCATTAACTTAGCCAGAAAATCAATGGTTGCTTGAGGTGCATAACCCGCTTTTGCCATGTTTTTCATCCCCAATAAATCAGCTTCGTACTCCGCTTCTCGGCTATGGGGACGGCGTAAGGCTAATTCAACTCCGATACGGACGGCTAAATTTTGATCCACCCCGGCAACAGAAGCTAAACCTTGAGCGACCGCCATTTCTCGCATTTGTTTAACGGCGTGTTGAGCGGCAATATGAGCAACTTCATGAGCCATGACGCTGGCGAGTTGTGCTTCGTTATCTGCGGCCAAAATTAAGCCTGTATTGACATAAACAAAACCCCCCATGGTGGCAAAAGCATTAACTTGATCATTATCGACCACCTGAAAAGTGTAGGGAATATCAGGGCGATCGCTGGTGTTGGCCAAGCGTTGACCAATATCATTAATATATTTTGTTAGACCCGAATTACGATAAAGTTTGAATTCTCGACCGACCATTTGTTCGTTAATTTGCTTACCGATGGCGACTTCTTGACGATCGGAAAGAGTAGAAAGTTGTAACACTCGTATTCCATGAAAAATCAATTCAGGTAAGGAAAAAGCTTGAGTGGCGGGTATCGAGGTGAGCCAAATACTGGTGGCAACACAAACTGATATGAGCGGATATATCCATCGTCGATAATATTTTCTCGAGGAGATCGGACTGTTCATGAGTGCTTGATTTTAAGTTCAGGGTTAACTCTTGTTTGTCTATTTTATAGACTATTGCATCTCAATTTCAGTTCACTCTCCAGTCTGATATTCAACTAAGCTATAGATAAATTGATTAAAAGTGGGGATAGAGAATCGATCAAAAACTTGTGGTTATCAGTCTGATTAACCTCATGTTACTGCTGTTTTGCCATCAATTAACTGACTAAAAATCAGTTTAAATGAAGGTTTATCAAATATTGTTTTGCTGAGCAATTATCAATTTATCGAAGTTGTTTAAAATCCAGTAACTGTAAATCTGTTAAATAGCGACCTTGAGCATAATCAACGCCTAAGCTAATCACTGATTTTAATATATCTAGGTTATCTACTCCTGTGGCAATAGTTTGTAAACCCATCATTTGAGCGAGATAATAAATCATTTCGACAATGGCTTTATCGCTATGATCTTGATGCATTGTCCGGACAAATTGCTCAGAAATTTTTAGGTAATCAACAGGTAAGTGTTGTAAGTAAGAAAAACTTGTCATTTGGCTACCGCAGTTATTCAGGGTAACGCGATATCCTAAGGTTTGCAGAGAGGTAATTAATTCTGAAGTTGCTGTTAAATCTGATAAAGCAATTTGTTCACTGATTTCAAAGCCAATCACATCTTTATCAATACCCAGATTCGTTAAATTAGAATCAATTATTTCTAACCAGCGATAATCTTTAAAGTTGACCTGGGATAAAGGAATGGTAAATCTATAGTTTTGTAGGGATTGAATTGAAGCTTGAGATAAATTTTGAACCAATTGATCGATCATCCAATGATTTAATTGTTGACTGAGATTGTAACGTTCTGCAACAGGATAAAAAACTTCAGCCGGAATTTTTTGCCCCTCTGGAGTGACTAGAAATAATAAGATATCATAAGCACGTTGTGTATCTAAAGTCGCTAAAGCATTAATTTCTCGTAAGTACAAACTTAAGCTATTCTCGGATAAAGCAGATTCAATAGTTTCTACCCATTGTTCGTCACGACCAAAACGCAGTAAATTATTTGTACCGGGCTGTGAACTATAGTTGTAATGATTGGGAGAGAGAGAAAAAGTAGTCATATTATTGTACTGCTATAAAGATCGGCGACTCTAATCCGCCTATCTTTTAATATAGTAAAATATGTTAAAATTGAAGTGAAGGTTTTATGAGAGTTTTCTTACACTTTTCTGTAACTTTGCTTGAGAGGATTATGATACGGAGATCTGACAAAGAAGGAGACAAAAGCTATTAACATCAAACAGTTGACTCACAATAGTTGATATCATCTTTGATCGTGACTAAATATTACGCGATCGCGGGGCAAAATTAGAAGTTAGAAACCAGCTTCGTAATACTTCGGCCACCGTCCAAGCTTGGGCAATACAACCGCGAGGCTTCATGGGTACATCTCCATCAAAAATTTCGCTGAGGTTGCCCATACCCCCATCCCAAAGATGATTCGCGAAGGGCTGTAAGAATTCACGGGCTAAAGTGGGGTTTTGATAGACGTGGAGATGGGCTTGGACAAATGGCCCGATTAACCATCCCCAAACTGTACCTTGATGATAAGCCCCATCCCGTTGTAAGACATCGCCGCCGTAAATTCCTTGATATTGAGGATGATTCGGGGATAAACTCCTTAGTCCGTATGAAGTGAGTAATTGTTGGGCGCAAATCTCCACTACAGTAAGTTGTTGCGGGGCAGTTAATAGGGGAGAATGGCGATCTGGTTTTAAGGTAGGAAATGCGACTGCGAATAGTTGATTCGGACGCAATGCCCCATCATCTCCATCAGGAGTATCAAGAACATCATAACAATAACCAAGCGTTGGGTTCCAATATCGCTGAAATCCGGTTACTGTTTTCTGGGCTAAAGTTTCATATTCTGCGGTGGGTTTCCTGAGGTGTTGGGCAAAGCGAATCATTAACCGTAAAGCATTGTACCAGAGGGCATTCACCTCAATCGGTTTTCCTGTACGGGGTGTGACGACCCAATCTCCGACTTTCGCATCCATCCAAGTTAACTGTGTTCCTTGTTGCCCCGCATAGATTAACCCATCACTGGGATCTAAATGCACATTGTAGCGAGTTCCCCGGCGATGCCATGCCACAATATCAGCCAGTATGGGAAAGAGTGATTTAAGAAATTCAATATCTTGGGTTTGATCCACATAAGCCCGAATCGCTTCAAAATACCATAATGTGGCATCAACGGTATTATAATCCGGTTGGTCACTGCCATCAGGAAATCGATTGGGTAACATCCCCTGATCGACATATTGGGCGAATGTCGATAAAATAGATCGCGCTATTTCCGTCTGTCCCGTTTGTAAGGTTAAACCGGGCAAACTAATCATGGTGTCGCGTCCCCAATCTCCAAACCAGGGATAACCCGCAATAATCGTTTTTCCATCGGGTATATCTGTGGTCGGACGACTGACAATAAACTGATTTGCCGCTAATACGAGTTGTTGTAGCCATTGGGGTGTATCGGCTGTTAGGGGGGCTGTATCAATTAACTGTTGTTCATAATCTTGTCGGACTGTCCAGGCTGTTTTACCATTAAGTTGAGGTTGAGGTTCAGTACTGACAACAACAGTAAGAGATTGTCCGGGTTCTAAAGTCGCTTCTAAGGTGAGTGGATGTAGGTGATCTTCGATGTGATCTTGTCCGCGATATCGTTCAACTGCTAAATCATAGCCACGATACCACCGGGGTTGCGGTTGAGAAATCTTCACCTCGTCTTCACTCAAGATATAAACAGCAGTTGCAGTAGGAAACCCTTGAAGTTTTACCCCGTGAGGTTGGGTATCGACTTGTAATGGCCAGTCGGTGGCTTGAGTGGTGTGATGATAGTCGCGATGATTAATTAAGGTTTTGATGGACAATTTCAGCGGATAGATGCCTCGTCGTAGCGTATATTGAATGTAAGTTGTATTTTCACCCGGTTGCATCCACATCCGCTTTTCTAATCGGGCATCTGCTATGGCGAAATACCAAGTCGGGGTGGTGCCTTGAAGTTCAAATTGTTCAATCTGTTGATAGCCTAACGGATCAACTGTGCCATCTTGCCAATAATTTGTGTAAATTGGGAATAACCCGTCGTTGTAAACAATAGTTTCATCGAACTTTGTCACAAGCAATGTCCGGCCTAAAGGGGGTTCCAAAGCAGCCACCAATAAGCCGTGATAACGACGAGTGACAACTCCAGCCAGCGTACCTGAAGCATACCCTCCGATACCATTGGTAATCAGCCACTCCCGAGATTGTGCCATTTGCAGATCGCAGCAAATTTCCCTTCCACCAATGACAACCCGCATCAAGTTTTTCATATTCCAGTTGTAGACGGCTTGCTGTCTCTACTGTACAACTTCCTCTAAATCCCTTCAAGATAAACTTGAGAAATTAGGGGCTAAAATAATTGAATCACCTCACCTAAATAGTTAAATGAGTAATTTAAGTATTTTAGCTGAGTTTCAATTCAAGATCATGATTTTCGCCGCAGCGAGTCAGTGGATGTTTAGATTAATACTTCCTTAAGCAATTTTCCGATTCCAACTAGAGATTATGGCTAGCCCTAAACAACTCAAAGCAACAATTATTATTAGTTCAGCAGTCGGGCTATTTGTGATGAATACAATCATCGCTTTAGTTAGCTTGATGCCTTTATACAATAAAATTAAACAGCAGGAAGAAGCCTATCTCTCTGGCAAAACTGGATCTGTTGCCGTTGAAATTACAGAGGCGGCTCAACGGATTAAGTTTTTTAGTCCGGAATTTTTTAATCAATTTCAAAACCGCATTACTGCTAAAGAAACGACTAATGAATTAGAAAGTTTATACTCTTTACTCAAAAGAGAACTGAATGAAAATAAAAATTTTGTTGGCGCTTTATACAAAAATGCTGAAGGTCAATCAATAGAAGTTGGACAACTGTCACTAATAGCAGTCAGAAAAAAATTAGAAAATTCTTCTCAAGATTCTTTTACGATTGACCCCGTATTAATTCAGGGCAAACCCTATTTAGTCATTACTTATTATTCCAACGATACGAGAAAGTTAGAAAGTTTAAGCTTTGTTTTGAGAACAGATCATTTATTTGAAGAGCATCAATGCAACACTTTTATTGAATCCTGTCATTTAGTATTGATTGGACAAGTCAAAGAAAATAATACAAAAATTTTCCCGGTTTATAACGATTCAAAAAAACCAAATAAAACTCTCTTAAATGATTTAGCTCTAGATCTTGCTTTAAAAAATGTTACGGCGAATCAATCCGGAAATTTATGGTGTCGAGAGTGTAATTATTATATCACTTATAGCCCGATTATTCCGTTGAATGGAGGTTTATTAGTTGCCACACATCGGATTGAGTTATATGGATCGATTTATCAACAACTTTTAACTGTTGCAGGTGTTATTTTTCTATTGATTATTTTGGGCAGTAGCGGTAGTATTTTGATTTTGCGCCCCCTGACTGGACAGATGCAGCAAGAAATTATTGAACGAAAAAAAGCTGAAATTGCATTACGAAAAGAACGGGATTTCACAAAAACATTATTTGACTCTAATCCGGCTTTTTTAGTTCTTCTAGATCCTCAAGGAAAAGTCAAGTTGATGAATGATGCCATGCTAAAAACCCTGGGATACAATTTGGAGGAAGTGGTTGATAAAAATTACTCAGATCAATTTCATTCTATTCAAACAATGGAAGCAATTTCTTGGGTCGATCAATTAATAATGCATCAAAAATTATCAATTCGCACAGAAGAACGATTACGAACTAAAGACAATAGAGATATTATAGTAGATTGGCATAGTCAAGTAATGTTTAATCCGGACACTCAAGAATATGAGTATTTTTTGGGGGCTGGATTAGATATTACAGAACGCAAACGCGCTGAAGAAGAATTACAATTACTCCAACGGATTACTAAAGCCGTTAGTGTGGCATCAAACTTTGATTCTGCCTTAGAAATTGCCCTGCATTTGGTATGTGAAATAACGGGTTGGGAATTTGGAGAAGCTTGGATTCCTAATCCCGAAAAAACAGAGCTTGAATATAGTATAGTGGGTTACGGTCGTAATCCTCTGCATGAGGAGTTTCGTCAGCAAAGTCAATCTTTAATTTTGAAGCAAAATGAAGGATTAGCAGGGCGAGTTTGGTCTAGTCAAAAACCGGAGTGGATTCCCGATTTATCGGAAGAAATTAATACAGAACATCCTCGCTATCAACTGGCTCTTAAATGTAATTTAAAAGCGATGTTTGGAGTGCCAATTTTAGCGAATGAAACAGTTTTAGCCATTTTAGTTTTTTTAATCTCAACCCCTCAAGATCCTGATAAAAGATTTGTTGAATTGATTTCTTCTATCGCCACACAATTGGGATCTGTATTCCAAAGAAAGCAAGCTGAGGCTCAATATCGTAGTATCTTTGAAAACGCAGTTGAAGGCATTTTTCAGATTAATTTAGATGGACGATATATTAAAGCGAATCCAGCTCTTGCTCAGATTTTAGGTTACAATTCTCCGGAAGAATTAATGACTAGAAATATTAATATTCATACTCAATATGTCAATCCTGGATTGAGCGATCAATTTCTTTGTTGTCTTCAACAAGAGGGTTCAGTTTCTAACTTTGAAGTTCAACATTATCGAGCCGATCAAAGTATAATTTGGATATTACAAAATGTTAGAGCGATTTGGGATACTCGTAAAACTCGCATTCTGTATTACGAAGGCTCAATGTTTGAAATTACGAGTCTTAAACAAACAGAAGAAAAGCTCCGTTATGGCGCATCTCATGATGGACTGACTCATTTATGGAACCGAGCATTTTTTATTGAAAAGTTAAGACAATCAATTACTCGTTGTCAACAACAACCGAACTATCAATTTGTTGTTTTATTTCTAGATTTAGATGGATTTAAATTTATTAACGATAGCTTGGGTCACAGTATTGGCGATCAACTATTAATTAAAATTAGTGAACGATTAAAAAACTGTCTGCGTTCTCAAGATGTTTTAGCTCGTTTGGGGGGAGATGAATTTACTATTTTGTTAGAAAATGTATCCAATATCAACGAAGCTAAAGAAGTGGCAAAACGAGTACAGACAGCTTTAAAAAAACCATTTAACTTAGGTGGACAGCAGGTATTTACAGGCAGTAGTATTGGTATTGTTCAAAGTAGCGCGGATTATCACTTTCCGCCTGAAATTTTACGAGATGCTGATACAGCAATGTATCGGGCAAAACAGCAAGGAAAAGGGTGTTCTGTTGTGTTTGATGCTACAATGCGAACCGATGCAACCCGGCGCTTAAAGCTACAAACAGATTTACGTTTAGCATTAGACCGGGGTGAATTTCACTTAAACTATCAACCCATTATTGAATTAAAAACGGATCAAATTATTGGATTTGAAGCCTTATTACGCTGGTGTCATCCTCAAGAAGGGAATATTTCCCCGGCTGAATTTATTCCGGTAGCGGAGGAAGCGGGATTAATTGTCAGTATTGGGGAATGGGTTTTACGAGAAGCTTGTCGTCAATTATATCAATGGCAACAACAGTTTCCGGAATATTCTAAATTGATGATGAGTGTCAATTTATCGAGTCAACAATTTACCGAGAATTTGAGTCCAACAATTGATCGGATTTTATCGGAAACATCTGTAGCTGGATCGGATTTAAAACTAGAAATTACTGAAACCGCGATCATGAATGATCCAGACCTAGCTATTACAACCTTGAATGAACTGAAACAACGAGATATTATTATCTGTATTGATGATTTTGGTACGGGTTATTGTTCTCTCGGGTATCTGCATCAATTTCCTGTAGATATCTTAAAAATTGATCGTTCTTTTATCAGCCGCATGATAGGAGCCGAAGAGAAGCGAGAAATTGTGACGATTATTGTGGCTTTAGCTGAGAGTTTGGGGATGGATGCGATCGCAGAAGGCATCGAAACTTCAGAACAACTCAACCAATTACAACGACTTCAATGTAAGTATGGACAAGGATACTTTTTTGCTAAACCGTTAAGCAGTATTGAAGCCGCGCAGCTTTTAACTCAATCGGAGTTACAACTATTTTAACTCTGCAATAATAGTTTCTGCTTGTTGAAATGCCCGCCGCACACAATCTCCTAACGCCACACCATCGATATAGTTACTACAAAGATATAAACCCGGTAAATCCTTTAAACTCTGATTAATTTTTTCCAACCGTTTGAGATGTCCTAAATCATACTGCGGAATGGCTCGTTTCCATAAATTTACCGCTAAAACTTTCGGCTGAATATCCTGACGCAGCAGCGTTTGACAAAGATCTTGATGAACCGCTTTGACAATTTCACTGTCTTCTAATGTGGCAATTTCTCGATCAGTTGCCCCGCCAATAAAATTAGTTAAAATTTGCCAACCTTCCGGGGCGCGACCGGGGAACAAACTCGATGACCAAATTGTACCTAAAGTACGGATGCCTTGACCCCGAGGAATTAAATTGCCAAACCCATCTAATTTTTGTTTAAACGCCGAAACCGGATAAGCCAAAACCACACAAGCCACAGGCGGATAATCAATTTCTTCCAGGACTTGACTCAGGGATGAATGCAGCGGTTGTAAAATCTCTGCCACCACATGAGCCGGGGCGGTTAAAACAACTGTCTTAGCCTCTACCTGTTGGCGACCTTGGGGGGTAGAAAACTCGGCAACATAGATTTTATCTTCCCGGCGAGACAGATGCTTTAACGTCCAATTTAACTGGAGTCGATCCCCGATTTGAGTGGCGATCGCCTCCGGCAACATTCCTAAACCCTGGCGAAATGATCCTAATTCTCCCGGTTTAGTTTGAGGCAGATTAGGGTCGGGTGCTGGTTTGTGCTTGCGATTTCGCAGCCGAGATAATACAGTCCCCGGCAGCAGAGCACCGCCTGCGGTTTCTAAACGAGTCACCCGACTAAAAGCAGCCCCCACCTCTAATTGTTGTGGATCGCCCGCGTACACCCCCGATACAAACGGTTCCACGAGGCGTTTAAGGACTTCTGTCCCCAGGTGGCGTTCAAAAAATTGAGACACAGTTTCTTCCCCACCTTGTCGGCTCAATTGCTGTCCGATGGCGGGTGGCACAAATCCGATGGCTCCGAGTAAGGCCCGCAACTTCCCAGATAAACTGAGTAATTTTGTGGTCAACAGCGCGGGTGGACTCATCGGAACCGCCATCAGTTGATGATTCCAATAAACATATCGAGGGAGTTTTCGGTTTGCTAGGACTAATTCGGGCTGTAGTCCCACTTCGACGATCAGCTTCAACAATTCAGGCGTTGGTGAAAAACTATTGGGGCCTTCTTCCCAAATAAATTCGCCTGCCGAGACCGTTGTAATGTTGCCTCCGACTCGGCTTTGATGTTCACTCACCCAGACATTTAGGGGTGAGGTGTGCGGGTATTGGGTTTGCAAAGCATGGGCTAAGCTTAAGCCACTAATACCAGCACCGACAATTAAGCAGTCAATTCTGTTCGTCATCTGAAGTTGGGGATTAGCGAAGGAATACAGTCAGCAATTACATAGTACAAAAAACAGGTAATCTAGAGTGGGTGATTTTCCCCGGACTGAAATAGGGTTTCGAGATAGATCCGCGCGGCTTCGCGGCAACTCTGTAGGGCAGAGGGTGTTTGGCTGGTTTCATTTTGCAATAAAAACAGAGACAGCGCAGCAGTTAACACCCGATCCTGATCCCAGTCCGGATGAGTGTCTAAATAGCCCTGAAGAGATTCGTGCAACACTTCAGGAATTTCGGTCAAGATACTCACACTGGTGTTCATGAGATTGCTTCGGGGAGTGAAAGAACGGTAGAACTATCTCTTTCAGATTCAGTTGAGCCGGACTCAAGGTCTGACTCAAAATTGATCATCTGAAAATTAGGTAGTGGCTTTATTGTGCGCGATCAGGGGGTGGAATTGTCAATGTTGCAAAATGTAAAATACTTTTGTAGACCTTCAAACCTAGAACGAGAGAATCAGCATTTGAGGTGAATTTATTTTACAAAAGTTTACATTAACCGACTTTCCTCAGTAATTATTTTAAGCCCGATCGCAAAATCCCCAAATTCATAGCCATACCCGATCACTGCGTCATCTCTTGTGGAAAAGCTCATCTAACCTGTGGAAAAAAACGGAAAAGCCTGTGGAAAACGTGTGGAATCTTTGGGGAAAATTGAGCGAAACGATAAGAATTTTAAAGTTGATTATTTGTTAGTGATTGAGACCAATTGATTTTATCATCAATAAGCGGCCCACTGTGTCCCTGTGGGTCATCACCCTCAACTCAGTTTCTTGATGTGATGTGGAAGATTGAACTCAACCTGAGTGTTCAGCAATTTGATTATTTCTAAAACTGCTGAATAAAAATGACCCAAGACTCGATAAAATAATAATATCAAAAATCAATTCAACCGCGATGAAACTCATGCCGACTCCTTCCCCTCAACCCGAAACAATCCAAAAAGTGGGTGTTATTGGTGGTGGACAGTTGGCCGGGATGATGGCAGGTGCAGCCCGCTTACTCGAACTTGATTTGATTGTTCAAACTCCCAATACTGATGATCCGGCAGTAGAATTAGCCACAGAAACTGTATTTGCTCAACTTGATGATACAACGGCGACCGCCACACTGGCGGAACATTCTCAGGTGATTACCTTTGAAAATGAATTTATCGATTTAAACGCCCTCTCTCGTTTAGCTGCCCAAGGAGTTTGTTTTCGGCCATCGCTTGAGGCATTAGCTCCTTTGCTCGATAAATATGACCAATTGTGCTATCTACAAAACCTCGGTTTACCAACCCCTGCATTTGAACGACTTCCGGCCTCGGCGACATCTATTCCCGAAACATTTAACTATCCAGTAGTGTTAAAGGCTTGTCGTCATGGTTACGATGGACAAGGCACATTTATCCTGAAAAATGCAACTGATTTTATGGCGACTTGGGCGACACGACAATCAACTGAGATGTTAATCCAAGAATTTGTTCCTTTTCAACAAGAATTAGCCATTATTGCCGCTCGCTCCCTCACCGGGGAAGTGGTGACTTATCCAGTGGTTGAAACCTATCAGAAAGAACAAGTTTGTCGCTGTGTGATTGCACCTGCGCGTCTTAGTCCTGACTTAGCGGCTCAAATTGAAGCGATGGCCCATACCCTGCTCAATAGTTTACAAGCAGTTGGGGTGTTTGGGATTGAACTGTTTCTCACACAACAGCAACAAGTATTAATTAATGAAATAGCCCCGCGCACCCACAACTCAGGACACTTTACCTTAGATGCAAGTCATACTTCTCAATTTGAACAGCATCTACGAGCGGTTAGTGGTTTAGCACTAGGCAACCCCGCTCTCAACTGTGAGGGTGCTGTTATGGTCAATTTGTTAGGCTATGAAGAGGCTGAACATGATTACAGGGAAAAACAGACCATACTAGCTCAAATTCCTCATGCAACAGTGTATTGGTACGGAAAATCAAAATCTCGTCCGGGTCGTAAACTCGCTCATGTGACGGTGTTATTGAGTTCCGCATCTAACACAGCCCGACATCAAGAAGCGATTGCAATTATTCAGCAAATTGAGTCAATTTGGTATGGGGTTTCAGTCTGAGGCGGCATAATATTATAAGTTAGTTTTTTTAGTCTTAATACCCCAACTTCTGCACAGCCTTTGCCGACCCAAATTCCTTGCTCTCGAATAGACACAAATATGGCTAATCATCTCTTGTCCACTCAAACTGCAGATATTTTAATTGTTGATGATCAACCTGAAAATCTTCGCTTGTTATCAAAAGTTTTAACGCGGCGAGGTTATGAAGTGCGTCCAGCTCTCAACGGCAATATTGCACTACAGGCGGTGAAGACTCGTCTGCCCGACTTGATTATGCTGGATATTATGATGCCACAAATGGATGGTTATGAAGTGTGTTCTCGTCTCAAATCTGAACCGGAAACCGCTCAAATCCCGGTGATTTTCTTAAGTGCTTTAGACGATGTATTTGATAAAGTTCGGGCGTTTTCAGTCGGTGGTGTAGACTATATTACCAAACCGTTTCAATCCCCGGAAGTGATCGCGCGGGTACAGCATCAACTGGCATTACAAGCGATCAATCAACAAATTTCTGAACTGAATCAACACCTGGAAAAGCGAGTCGAAGAACGCACTCAACAATTACAAGAAACCAATGTTCAATTACGCACAATGGCATTTCACGATCATTTAACGGGATTGCCAAACAGAGTGCTATTAATGGAGCATTTAGATGATTCATTACAACAAGCTCTAGCCGATCCAAACTATCAATTTGCTATCTTGTTTTTAGATTGCGACCGCTTTAAAGTGGTGAATGATTCTTTGGGACATTCTGTCGGAGATCAACTGCTTGCTTCTGTCGCTAGTCGGCTGGCTGAAGCTTTACCCGAAGTAGATATTCTCTCTCGTTTAGGAGGTGATGAATTCGCGATTTTATTAAGCGATATTCAGCAAGTAGAAGATGCAATTCAAGTCGCAGAAACTATTATTGCCGCTTTATCTACCCCCTTCAAATTGCAAAAATATGATGTTTATATTAATGGCAGTATTGGTATCGCGATTGGGGATCAAACCTATACAAAACCAGAACATATTTTACGAGATGCAGATGCAGCAATGTATCGAGCTAAGGCTCAGGGTTATCCTCGATATCAAGTGTTTGATCCCCAAATGTATCAAGAAGCCTTACAATTTTTACAGCTTGAAACAGAAATTAGAAAAGCAATTATAGATTATAAAGAATATCAGGTTTATTATCAGCCGATTATTGATATAAAGACCGGAAAATTGATGGGTTTTGAAACCCTCGCTCGTTGGATTCATCCCACCAAAGGCTTTATTTCTCCGGGAGATTTTATTCCAGTAGCAGAAGAAACCGGGTTAATTGTTCCGTTGGGTTTGTGGATTTTAGAACAAGCTTGTCAACAATTAGGAGAATGGCAAAATCAGGGTTTAGTAGACGATCAATTGTCTGTCAATGTCAATTTATCTACTCGGCAATTTTCTCAACCTGATTTAATTTCAAGTATCGATCAAGTCTTAGAAAAAATTCCGTTAGCGTCTAAATGTTTAAAGCTAGAAATTACTGAAAGTGCTTTAATGGATAATCAAAAAAAGGCACAAAATTTACTTCAACAATTGCGCGATCGCAAAATTCAACTCTGTTTAGATGATTTTGGGACTGGATATTCTTCCCTCAGTTATTTACATTGTTTCCCGGTTAATACTTTAAAAATAGATAAATCTTTCATTAGTCGATTAGATGGAACTTTGAGCAGTTTAGGATTGATTCCTGTGATTATTAATATTGCTCAAAAGATGAATATGACAGTGGTTGCTGAAGGGATTGAAACCCTCGAACAATTAAAGCAGCTACAAGGCTTAGATTGTCATTTCGGACAAGGTTATTTATTCTCAAAACCGATCCCAGCTCACGAAGCAACTCAGCTTTTAGAATCTACTACTATTGAATGGTGCGATACATTAAAGCATCAAAGAAACCAGCTAGAAATTTATGGGTAAATGGATAAATAATCATTTAATTCAACAGTTAATCAAGCTTAAATTTAGCTTGTTCATTTACCTGGTGCTATTGTCAAAAATTGGGGTTGCAGAATCTAATCAAAATAATTTTCTTTCTTTACAACCACCAGAAATAATTTCTCAACAAGATAAAAGTATTACACAAGCGCAACAGCTTTTTGATGAAGCCGAAAAATTGACTCAAGATAGAACGATTCCCTCTCAGGTACAAGCGATTGAAAAATACCTTGAAGCGCGATTAAAATGGCAAGAATTAGGAGATAAGTCTCAGGAAGCATTAACTTTATTAAAACTGGGTGAAACTTATAAAAACATGGGTGCATTTACACCTGCACTCGAACATTATACTCAAGCATTAAGCCTATATCAAGAACTTAAAAACCCTCTACAGGAAGCATTTACTTTCGGTAAAGTTGGAGAAGTTTATGTAGTAGAATTAGAACATTTCAAAGAACAACGATACTTTGCATCAATTCATCAGTTATCCATTACTTCTCGGTGGTACAAGTTGTTTTCAGAAAAAAACCGCAATAATAGTGAGAAAGCGTTAGAACTTTATCAGCAATCTCTAGAGATTTATCAGAAACTGAATAATAACTCTGATTCTAATATAGATCAATTCACAGTTTGTCAAGGAGAAGCAAATATTCTGAATAAAATGGCTCAACTTTACCAATATGAAGAAAAAGAACAATTACTTCAGCAGTCTTTAGTTATTTATCAAGAAATTGGCAATAAACAAGAAGAGGCATTAGTTTTAGGTTATCTCAGTGAATTAAACTTAAAGGTATATCTCAACACTCAAACCGGAGAGGCGCTATTTAACCAAGCCATTACAATTTACAAAGAAATTGCTAACTCTTCAGATTATAATCATTTAACTGTGCGTCAAGCCGAAGCAAATTTATTAAATATGGCGGCTGATTATTGGTGGTTAGAAAATCACTCAAAAGCATTAGAATTATATAATCAATCTTTGGTTATTTATCAAGAAATTGGCGATAAACAAGCAGAAGCAAAAACACTCGTTAATCTTGGTGATAAGTGGGAAGAGAATAGAGAAAAACAACTAGAGTTTTATACTCAAGCATTGTTAATTTATCGAGAAATCAAGGATGAAATAGGAGAAGCTAAAGTTTTAGGGAATTTAGGCGATATTTACTTCTTTTCAGACGAAGCCGAAAAAGCCATAGAATACTATCATCAAGCCTTAGTAAAAATAAAAGAACTTAGTCAACTCTATATTCAATTAGAAGACTCAGAAACTGCATTAGGATATGACTATCTTCAGCCTAATATTTTAGTTAAAATTGGAGTGCTTTATGCTCAATTGCAAGATAATACTAAGGAATTAGAGGTATATAATCAAGCCAGAGAAATTTATCAGAAATGGGAAGATGAGAAAGGTGAAACTGCTTTTTTAATTGAAGTGGCTGAACGTTATGGAAGGCGAGAAAACACCGAAAGAATGCAAGAGTTTTTAAATGATGCTGTTGCAGTTTACCAAGAAAAGGATAATCTATTTGAAAAGGCAAATCTCTTACGCAATCAAATTGCAAATTTCTATTTTTATCGCTTGAAAGATAGAGAAAAAGGGTTTGATAGTCTTAATCAAGCACTCACAATTTACCAAGACATCGGTGATTTTGCCAAAGTTGCACAGACTTTTGATAAAATTGGTAAGTTTTATCTTGAGATCTCTGAAAACCAGTTAGAAAATAAAGAAAAAGCCATAGAATATTATAGTCAAGCGGCTGCTATTTATAATGATATCCAAGATTTTGATTCAGAAAGATTTACACTGACAAAAATTGGCGAGATATACTACGAATTAGGTAATAAAGAGAAAGCATTAGCAGTATTCAATCAAGCGGGAAAAGTTCATCAAGACAGTGGTGAATACAAACAAGCAATTATGACTTTAATGGATATTGCTCAAACTTATACAGATTGGGGAGAACAAGAAACTGCCTTAGAATTCTATCAGCAAATTATTCCCATCTCTAAGCAATTAGGAGATTATAAAACAGAAGCATTAATATTAAGAATAATAGGTCAGCTTTATTATGAATTAGAAGATGTAAATAAAGCGATAGAAACTTTTAATCAAGCACGAAAAGTTTATCGAAATAATAATGATTATTCAGGAGAAGCCTGGACACTTTATGAAATTGGTAAAAGTTATACGACATTGGGAGATTTAAAAAGAGCAATAGAATCCTATCAGCAAGCTTTACCAATATATGAGCAAGAAATAGATGCACCTTGGCGAGAAGAGAGAAGCCTTGATATGTTAATTAGAATGAGTCGAATTTATGCTTATTTAGGAGAATCAGAAACAGCTTTAAATTACTGTAAAAAATCTTTAAGTTATGCTAAGGTAATGTTTCAAGAAAAACGAATCAAAAATTCAGAAATATTTAGAGAAATTGGTATAATTTGCTATCAAATTGGCGATCAAAAAACAGCTTCAGAATCTTTCAAACAATACGAAATAATTTATCAACAAATTGGACAAGATAAAACAGTGTTGGGTTTGATGCGTATTGGTGAAGACTATACGGAGTTAGGAGATTTTGAACAAGCGTTAGAGTTTTTAAATAAAGCTAGAAAAATTTATCAAGACAGTGGCTTTTATGAAGGAGAAATAGATAATATTATTTGGATGACAAGGATTTATGAACGTAGCGGAAATTATCAGCAAGCTATAGATTATTTAATTCAAGGGTTAAAAATTTCTCAGCAAATCAATAATCAAACCTTAGAAGCATCTATACTGACTGAAATAGGTGATATCTACTCTGATTTAGAAGACAGAGAAAAAGCTTTTGAATTTTACAATCAAGCGTTGAGTATTTATAAACCACTGAATAACTATAGACAACAAGCTGATATTCTAGAGAAAATAGGTCAGCTTTATCAGCAGTCGGAAGAGCTAGAAAAAGCCTTAACTTTTTTCCAGCAAGCACTAACAATTTCCTCTGAAAATAGCTTTTATGATCGCTCAAGTTTCTCTAGAAATGTTGCTAAAGTTTACTTTGAACTAGGGGAATTAGAAAACTCATTAGATTTTTTTAAACAAGCGCTTAAATCTCCTAATGCTCTTTCTTCTCTTTATACAGAAATGGGTACAGTTTACTCTGAACTTGAAGAACTTGAAGAAGCTTTAAAGTCTTTTTATAAGTCTCTGAATTTACAGGAAAATAACTATTCAGAATTGAGAGCAGAAAATTACTTCGGAATAGCTAAAATTGAACAAAAAAAAGGGAATTTAGATATTGCACTAACTAATATTAAAATAGCAATTGATTTAATTGAAGAAACACGAACAGGTAAAACTTCTCCTGAAGAACGTTTAACTTTTTTCGCATCAAAACAAGATTATTATGAATTCTACATTAATTTACTAATGAAATTGCATCAACAAAATCCGTCGGGTGGATATGATGCTGAAGCATTTAATATGAGTGAACGATCTAAGGCTAGAAATTTACTTGAATTACTTGCAGAAGCTAATGTCGATATCCGCAAAGGTGTTGAGCCAGAATTAGTGATTCAAGAACGCAGTTTACAACAACAACTAGATAGTATTGAGAGAGAAAGAATCGAACTTTATAATAATGAAAATACTAGTTTAGAACAGAAAGCAGCAATTGAACAAAAACGTCAATATCTTTTGCAACAATACGAAGAAGTGCAAGTAAAAATTAGAGAAAAAAGTCCGAGTTATGCGGCTATTACTCAGCCTCAACCTTTGACTTTAAAACAAGTTCAGCAACAAATTCTAGATCAGGAGACGCTGTTATTACAATATTTTATCGGAGAACAAAGAAGCTTTGTTTGGGCAATTACAAAAGAAGAGATGACAAGCTATCAACTTCCGGCAAAAGACTTGATTGAACCTGCTGTGCGGGACTTTATTCTTCAAGTTATTAGGAGTCGAACAGGTTCTTTTAAAAAGTTGTCTCAAGCTTCAAAAACACTTTATGAAATGATATTATCGCCTGTTGAAGATCAATTAAATGAGCAACGTTTGGCGATTGTGAGTGACGGAATTTTACATTATATTCCCTTCGCTGCTTTGTCTCTGCCTTCTGCTTCATCAGAAACAGAGTATCTACCTTTAATAGAAAAGCATGAGATTGTTAATCTCCCTTCTGCATCAACTTTAAATATTTTACGACAAGAAAATCAACAACGAAAACCTGCATCAAAAACAATTGCTGTGTTCGCAGATCCGGTTTTTACTTCAGAAGATAACCGATTACAAAATACCCTTTCTACTGAGAATGAAACTTGGGAACAATACGATCTTAATCGTGCTACAAGACAATTAGATATTGGCGTTTGGAATCGACTACCCGCGACTCGAATAGAAGCAGAAGCAATTCTTTCTCTTGTACCTGAATCAGATAGTGATTATGCCTTAGATTTTGATGCAAACCGTACTGCTGTAACTAATCCTCAATTGAATCAATATCAAATTATTCATCTGGCGACTCATGGGTTATTTAATAGTGTTAATCCTGAATTATCTGGGATTATTTTATCAATGGTTGATTCTCAGGGAAATCCCCTGAATGGTTTTTTACGTTTACATGATGTTTTTAATCTTGATTTCTCAGCCGATTTAGTTGTCTTAAGTGCATGCAAAACCGGACTGGGTGAACAAGTTAAAGGAGAAGGATTAATAGGATTAACTAGAGGTTTTATGTATGCAGGAACTCCTCGAGTATTAGTAAGTTTATGGAACGTTGATGATGTAGCAACCGCCGAAATGATGGCAAGATTTTACCGTTTAATGTTAAAAGAAAAACGCTCAGCCACAGCAGCATTAAAACAGGCGCAATGGGAGATGCAAACTGAAACGGAATGGAAATCTCCTTATTATTGGGCGGCTTTCACGTTACAAGGGGAGTGGCAGTGAAAAATATGCTAAATACTCTTTTCAGAAATTAAAATATTCGGTTTTAAAAAATATTAATTGACCAGAATCAGTCCTAGAGATCCAAGTATGCTAGAATTATATGCTGGCTTTTTGAATACTAAAATAGCTCACTTCTATTAGGTAGAGGTGAGTTAGTCATTTCTGGTTAACAGATATGTATTCTTCGCCAGTCTGCTGCAGCTAGTTCCCTTTATATCTATAACTATTATGACAGATTCGATTCGCTTTCTAATGTGCTCTCCCGACCACTACGATGTGGACTACGTGATTAACCCCTGGATGGAGGGCAATATTCACCGATCCTCTAAAAACAAAGCGGCAGAACAATGGCAAAAGCTTTATCATACGATCAAAGACCATGCTGTGGTTGATTTAGTCACCCCAGAAAAAGGCTGGCCGGATATGGTATTTACCGCCAATGCTGGGTTAATTCTCGATCAAACAGTGGTATTGAGTCGGTTTTATCATAAGGAACGCCAAGGTGAAGAACCCTATTTCAAAAAGTGGTTTGAAAGTCAAGGGTTTACCGTTCATGAACTACCGAAAGAACTCCCCTTTGAAGGGGCAGGAGACGCATTATTTGACCGAGAAGGACGTTTTCTCTGGGCCGGATATGGTTTTCGTTCCGAATTAGATTCTCATCCGTTACTGGCAAAATGGCTCAATATTGAAGTGTTATCCTTGCGGTTAATGGATGAACGGTTTTATCATCTCGATACCTGTTTTTGTCCGCTTGAAGGGGGTTATTTACTCTATTATCCTCCCGCATTTGATTCTTATTCAAACCGCTTAATTGAACTACGAGTTCCGGCGGAAAAACGAATTGCGATTGATGAACCCGATGCCATTAACTTTGCGTGTAATGCTGTTAATATCAATCAAACAGTTATTGTTAATAAAGTTAGCGACAACTTTAAAGCACGCTTGGCAGAAGTCGGTTTTAATGTGATTGAAACCCCTTTAACTGAATTCCTCAAAGCCGGTGGGGCAGCCAAATGTTTAACTCTGCGGGTAACTGAACCCGTGATCGAAGATCGACACGCAGCAGTTCGGGTTGAAAGCCGTAATGTTCGGATGCAAGGGCATTTATTGGATGCAGGTTTAATCAATCGTGCGTTAGATTTAGTTATAGAAGGAGGCGGTAGTTTCCAAGTTCAAAGCTTTAATCTTGGCGAACAACGGCAAAGTACTTCTGAAGCGGATATCAAGATTTCTGCCCCGTCTCATGAAGTGATGGAAGAAATCATGAGTCAGTTGATTGAAATTGGTGTAGTGTCGGTTTCAGAAGATGTAGCAGATGCCAAATTACAACCCGTTGAAATGGATGGTGTCGGTCCGGATAACTTCTACGTCACGACTATTTATCCCACAGAAGTGCGCGTTAACGATCAATGGATCAGAGTTCAAAATCAACGCATGGATGGGGCGATCGCCATTACCGAAACTTCAGACGGTATTAATGCCCGCTGTAAACTGTTGCGAGATCTTAAAGTTGGGGAACAGGTTGTGGTTGATATTGCGGGTATCCGCACCATTCGTAAGCCTGAGTCCCGCGAACAACGCAATAATCAAGAATTTAGCTTTATGTCGGCGGGGGTATCGAGTGAACGCCGGGTAGAATTGATTGTAGAACAAGTGGCTTGGGAATTGCGGCAAATTCGCGATCGCGGTGGTAAAGTGGTGGTTACCGCAGGGCCTGTGGTTATCCATACAGGCGGCGCACAACATCTGTCTCGCCTCATTCGTCAAGGGTATATTCAAGGGCTTCTGGGGGGAAATGCAATTGCGGTGCATGATATTGAACAGTCCATGATGGGGACTTCTCTTGGGGTGGATATGAAACAAGGGACTGCTGTTAAAGGCGGACATCGTCATCACCTCAAAGCCATTAATATTATTCGTCGCTGTGGCAGTATTGCCAATGCAGTTGAAAAAGGGATATTAACTTCAGGCGTGATGTATGAATGCGTTAAGAATAACGTGCCCTTTTCTTTGGCGGGTTCTATTCGCGATGATGGCCCCTTGCCCGATACGGAAATGGACTTAATTCGCGCCCAACAGGATTATACAGAATTGTTAAAAGGGGCAGAAATGATTCTGATGTTATCGACGATGCTGCATTCAATTGGTGTGGGGAATATGACCGCCGCCGGAGTGAAAATGGTGTGTGTCGATATTAACCCAGCGGTGGTGACTAAATTAAGCGATCGCGGTTCAGTTGAGTCGGTTGGTGTGGTAACTGATGTCGGACTATTCTTGAGTTTGCTACTGCAACAACTCGATAAATTAACCAGTCCTTACGCTCATAAAGTTTAGTGATTTTGGTCAATAGATAGTATAATCAAATTGGTAATACCCATCGGTCGTCCGGGCGGGACAGGCGTGAAACTGGTATGTGGAATTAATGTCTAGACAACATCACATATCTGCCGATGTAAAACACCAAAGTACACGAAGCTTGTAATAGAGCGCGTCACACATTTTCGATTAACGGGTAGAGGCGTTTTATTTAACGTCTCTACTTAAAATTATTATTAGTTTTTATAATTAGAAGTTTAAGAGTATTAATTATTTTTCTATGCTTAAGAGTTGAACGAATCAGCCAGCTCTGTTGTCACTGACGATAAAACAGCGCTAACAACCGCCACTCTCAACCGATTAACCCTCTAAAACCTCGATCAGTAAACAGACAAAGAATGAGTGATTTATATGTT
The DNA here is from genome assembly GCA_049649525.1 of Microcoleaceae cyanobacterium. Lineage (GTDB taxonomy): Bacteria > Cyanobacteriota > Cyanobacteriia > Cyanobacteriales > Microcoleaceae > JAAURB01. Next base: position 44,653 of record JBARZE010000009.1, on the reverse strand, counting down.
TCGTGGTCAGAATATCATCAATTAATTGAGTCTTTAGCAACTCAAATCTATCAATCTCAATGGGAATTTGATCAAATTGTTTGTTTGGCGCGGGGAGGGTTACGCATTGGAGATTTACTATCACGAATTTATGATAAACCGCTAGGGATTTTATCCGCATCTTCTTATGTTGGGGAAGAAGGAAATATTCGAGGAGATCTAACCATTGCCAGTTGTGTAACCATGACAACAGAAACACTAACAGGTCAGATTTTATTAGTCGATGATTTAGTCGATTCTGGGATTAGTTTAGAACAGACTGTATTGTGGTTAAAACAACATTATCCTCAGATTCAGCAGATCAAAACGGCTGTTTTATGGTATAAAGCTTGTTCTGTGTTTAAACCAGATTATTATACAACCTATTTATCAAATAATCCTTGGATTCATCAACCCTTTGAAAAGTACGAAAAGATGAATTTAGCAGAGACGGATAAGATACTAGATTTAGCTTAAAAGTAGAGTCAATTCACTCAATTGATGAAGTGGCGGCCGCTCCCGAAGTTGGCATCCGGGAGAACTATAACCCGACCCAATTGTTGTCTGAGTCTGCTAAACTGCAACAGTTGAATTCAAGGTTTGACTGGCTGAAACGGTCTCCTGACGCGCCCACTGATCCACCTCAATAATATCCTCTAAATTAGGAGTTTTAAGATGATGATTTTGATGGCGATCGCAAACTTTTTCAATCAGTTGAGGAATCTCTAAAAACGCTATTTTCTCCTCTAAAAACAAAGCAACCGCCTGTTCATTTGCGGCATTTAATACAGCAGGCATTGATCCTCCTGTACGTCCGGCTGCATAAGCCAATTGCATACAAGGATACTTTTTATTATCCGGTGCTTTAAAGGTCAAATCACCCGCTTTCACTAAATCTAACGGTTCCCAATGGGTATAAATTCGTTCCGGCCAAGACATGGCATAAAGTAACGGTAACCGCATATCCGGCCAACCCAATTGTGCTAAAACCGAAGTATCTTGTAACTCAATTAATGAGTGAATAATACTCTGGGGATGAATCACAATATCAATATTATCGTAATCTAAACCAAATAAATAATGGGCTTCAATCACTTCTAAACCCTTATTCATCATTGTTGCTGAATCTACCGTTATTTTCCGTCCCATTGACCAATTGGGATGAGTAATGGCATCCGCCACTTTCACCTCAGCTAATTTCTCAACAGGCCAATCTCGAAAAGCGCCCCCAGAAGCCGTTAAAATAATCCGTCGTAAACCGCCTTGAGGCACTCCCTGTAAGCATTGAAAAATGGCAGAATGTTCCGAGTCTGCGGGTAACAATTTAACGCCGTATTCTTCAATTAACGGATTGACAACAGGGCCACCTGCAATTAATGTTTCCTTATTGGCTAATGCTATATCTTTCCCCGCTTTAATCGCCGCGATAGTGGGTAACAACCCAGCGCAGCCCACAATACCCGTCACAACTGCCTCTGAGTCGCCATATTCAGCCACTTCTACAATGCCTGATTCTCCCGCCAAAATAATCGGTTGAGGGTTAATATCGGCAATAGCGGCTTTTAATGCTGGTAACTGAGTTTCATCCGATATCGCAACAATTTCCGGTTTAAATTGACGAATTTGTTGGGCAAGAAGATCAATATTGCGTCCGGCAGCGAGTCCAACTATTCTAAACTGGTCAGGGTGATGGGTAACAATATCTAACGTTTGTGTCCCAATCGAACCCGTTGAACCTAATAGTGTAATAGCTTTCATACATTCTTAACAATTTATCAATTACTACCATACTACGATGGTTGATCCCGATATTGCAGACGCGCTTCACTTCACAATTGAGCTACCTGTCAAACTTTGATGGTGATACTAATATTGTCTCATTCTGCCCCGACTCGGAGTAGGATCTGTTAATACAGGATAGTTACTCATCCCCAATTCGTAAATTTCAGCTTCTAAAACAGCCAGTGTATTTGCATCAGCAACCCCAGTCTGTCGTAATCTCATAATAGCTTGAAACCTTTTCACAGCCGCTTGAGTTGCCGCACCGTAGTATCCTGTAATTGACCCATTATAATAGCCAAGTACCTGTAAATTTTGTTGTAAATGAACCACACCGCCCCCATTGCTACCAAAGCGTAAACTCATAGAAAAATCCCACTCACTTTGGGTTGAATGAGTAATTGAGCGCAACACTCTTAAGGTCTCTGGCCCAGCAATACCATCTGCTTTCAATCCATGACTCGCTTGAAATCGACGAATTGCTGCTTGAGTGATTGCACCATAGTAACCTGTGATCGGGCCTTGATAATAGCCTGCACTCTGTAACGTTTGTTGTAATTGCGAAACTGCAATTCCTCGCTCGCCCAGTTGTAGGGCAAATGCAGAGTAGACATGAGTCAGTAGAATGGTGGCCATGACCAACAGTTGCAACCCAGCCCGTCTCAAAACTCTAGATTTTCTGAGATTTTGATTAGCATTGGACTGAAGGGGCGACTCGATGAAAAGAGTATTATCAGCCACTAAATACAAAACGGTTAAGCTGTCCATTTACTCAGGCTTGATCCCCTAACACAATATTTATCATCTTAATCATTTCAAAAATTCACCCCAATCCAATTTTGATTGTCGTTTCATTGTATCCTTGATTATTAATGATTTTAAGTTAGGATTTAAGTTTTAATGAAAGCACAAGTTTTAAAATGGTTGAATCGTATTTTAGTTGCTGATGTTTTTTTCGTATTATTGAGTTTCTTTTGGTTAGTGATCGCCGTAGTTGGGCGAGGATTTGAAATCCCATTAGGTTTAGATGTATGGTATCAGCTCTGGGAACCTGTTTTCACTCCGGCGATTGGCGTTTTGATGGGGGGTGCAATTTTGAGTGGATTAATTAGTTGGATTTCTAAACGTTTTTTTTCATCTCAGTCTAATTCTTCGAGTTAAGTATTCTCGGAGGTTGTCACTCTGTTACTTGAATTAATTCTGATTAAAATCAGCTTTGCAAGTATTGAGAATATGATGATCTGTTTGACTCAAAGTTTCAATCGGATAAAATCCTTCTAAGGTGATTTGTTCGTCTGCGCCGCTTGGGGTACTTGCTGCAACAGTCGAAGTATTAGAATATGCCATAGAGTAGTTATGGACTTCTTGTGTATAGCTATCAACAATATTCAAGGCAAGCTGATTTCCCTCGGGTACCCCAGAAAAGCAATCAAAGGAAGAGCGAGGCATATATAACCCTCCGACTAATTGTCCTTGAGTTACTTCAAATACCATATAAGCTTGTCCGAGTTGGTCGGGTTGAGGAGATTGACCATAGAGATAAACCCCATCTTCTAAGAATAAATTAGGATTCACTGTGGAATCTGCGACGGTTATTTTATTCGGGCTTGGAGTCTTTGTTAAAGAGTCAGCATAAGCAGTTGTTATTCCCCTGGGACTGCTCACTAAGCCGAAAGTCAAAAAAATGGAAATCCAGTTTAACCCCCCCCATATAGAATGGTGAAGATCAGATGTAAAAATTAAATTTTGTATATAACGTAGCATAGTATAAATCTGAAAAAAATATTTTATTAATCAACCCAGAACAGCCCCCCGATAGGCGTTTTCTGAGATTCTCTCTTTATTTCCACAATACAATACCTATCGTGAACTGGGTATCACTCAAACGAAGTATTTTAATGGAGAGTTATCAATTCTATTGCTTTCTGTCTGCCTAGGTTCTTGGCTCCCTGTCTTGGGAAAATTAGATTAACTTTTACCTATAAAACTTGATAATATCGAATCAGACCCCGAGTTGCTTGTTGCCGTTAATATATGATATTGTGGGTGATAGGTTCAACACTCATCTGACTGACGCACTCAATACTAAGAGTACAAGTGACGTAACCCCATCAGAATCAGACTGTTAATAACGCATGAAAGTAAATACTTCCGTCGATATATTTTGACCGACTTGTTGATAACTTTCAAATAAACGAGGAAACTGATAAACAGTTGTAGCGCTAAACGCAATTAAACCCATCAGCACACTGATAATTGCGATCCCAGAAGTTGGTTTTTTCTGCTGTTTTTCAATCGGTTGATTCAGCATTTCAAAACAATCCTGCTTGAGAGTGGTTTCCCAGTCCCAATGACTTAAACTAGAAGACATGACTATAAATCCAGGATTGTATATAGATTGAGTCGGAATCGAATCATATGAAGAGTGTGATTTCATCGGCTGAATCCTAAATATTTGACTGATTAAGATCAGTTTATCAGTGTGAATTTCATCTCATATTTTTTAGATCCATATCTAAACAAAGATTAATATAAATTGATACAATCCTACAAATTTTGTCAGCTTAAACGCTTGACAATTTAACGCTGTTGTGATTTATAAATTTTATCGATTAGCCACATCGAAACAGCTATTCCGAAAAAGTGAGCAACAATGGTATGAGTATTGGCTAGAACAATAAAAATATCAAGCGGTTGAATAAAGTCTTGTAAATTAACCGACGGTTGAAAAAAGCCTCGAGGCTGAGACAGGGCTTTTCCCAATAAAATACCATTAATTGCCTCTGCACCAACTAAAGTTAAGGTCATACCAATCATATTACTAATCAAAGTCATACGAATTTGCTTGACCGTTTCTGCCCGGTTAGGACGCGATGTATCAGATTTAAGCTGTTGGGCGAGGCGAGTATAACGGAAAGAGCGAAAAGTACTGAACCCGAGAACTAATAACCCAGCCCAAGCAAACACTAACCCCCCTCCAGATCCCGATGACGCGCCCGAGGCTCCTGCTTCTCGACTAGCAATTACTGAAGCGAATAATAAAATAATGCCAGAAATGACAGCAAGCACTAGCTGAACCCAAAAGCAAACCCAGCCCCCACGTCGGAGACCTAATGCAATACGTTGCGCGGCGGGTGGTATAGATGAGGAGTCAGATAGGTTAGACATGGTCTCAACAGATAAATGTAGGCGACTAGCCTATCGAGAAGTTAGTAAGCTTTGATATCTTAGTGTAGCAGAATGTTTCTCGATCAAACGAAGCAACATCAGCATCTTTAATCAGCCAGACTCAAGGCTATACTATGTCCATGCATTTAGTTCAACTTTCATATTATGGACTCTAAAACAATTACTCAAGCTGTATCTGCATATTTCGACAATTTACAACAAATGAATCCTGAAGGTTGGTTAGCGACTTTTGCGGAAGGCGGGGTGACTTATGATCCGGTTGGAAACCCACCCAGTCTGGTTCATCAAGAATACCAAAGATTTTTTGGGCTATTATCAATGGCATTTGCGGAGTTAGAAATTTCTCGAGATCAAGTTTTTGTTGCGGGAAATGGTGCCGCAGTCAAGTGGAAAATGAGAGGACTCGGGAAGAATGGAAAACAGGGAATTGCAGAAGGAATTAGTACCTTTGAATTCAATGAAGCCGGAAAAATCAAACAGGTTTGTTCCTATTGGGATGATGCTGCTATGATGGCACAAATTAAGGAATGATGAATGATGAATGATGAATGAAATCCTAAATTCAATTAGAGATCATTACTCATTACTCCCGTACTTTGGTTGCATGCAACGTCACTACATACTCATTATTTCCTTAATATTCAATTCCGGCTTGTGCTTTAACTCCTTGTTCCTTGAAAGGATGTTTCACTAATGTCATTTCTGTAACCAAATCTGCCCGTTCAATTAAAGCAGGTGGTGCGCCTCGACCCGTTAAAATTACATGAGAATCTTCCGTTTTTTCATCTAAACCTGCTAAGACTGTTTCGGGTGCTAAATAACCTAACTTTAGTGCGATATTAACCTCATCTAACAATATCAACTGATAGTCAGGATTACGAATATAACTCAGTGCCATTTCCCAGGCTTTTTCTGCCATCTGAATATCGCGATCGCGGTCTTGCGTTTCCCAAGTAAAGCCTTCTCCCATCGCATGAAACACTAATTGATCTGGCCATTGACCCAAAACTGCTTTTTCTGCGGGTTCCCACGCCCCTTTGATAAACTGAATAATCGCTACTTTATAACCATGACCCAGCGATCGCATCACCATCCCCAAAGCCGCTGTTGTCTTGCCTTTACCGTTACCTGTGTTAACAATAATCAAGCCTTTCTGGTCAGACGCTTTTGCGAGTCTTTCATCTTGGACTGCTTTACGTCGTTGCATTTTGCGCCGATATTGTTCTGGAGTGAGGGAAGTTTCAGTAGATGGGTTCTGTACCATATTACGCTTTGCTCAAATTTAGCTAAACTTTATCATAGCGGTTAATTCTAACATTAATCAGTAATTGAGCAAAAATCAATCATAAATTCTATTTCTACCGCGAACTTTAATAGAGATTGAATTCTTATTTAAAAACTGACTCAGACATTAATAGATATCAACAGCTCTTCTAAATTGACTATTTTATCTGGTAAAGTCATACTCAGATATTGTCTTTTATTACTGTTTTATTCTCTCAACAACTATGGGATTTAAACTGAATCAAGTGATTCCTTGGGGACGAAGTTTTGCTGAATATATCGAGATGTTTGACCTCAACCTAGAAATTTTATCGGGTCAGATTCTTGATTGTGCCGCAGGCCCTGCGAGTTTTAATGCAGAGATGACTCGTCAAGGTTATGATGTGGTATCTTGTGACCCCATTTATCAATTTTCGGCGGAAGAAATTCGTCAACGTATTGCAGCCACTTATCAGACTGTTGTAGAAGGGGTAGGGCAACATTACGCGGATTATGTTTGGGATAATATTACTTCTCCTCAACAGTTAGGACAAGTGAGAATGGCGGCAATGGAACAATTTTTGTCCGATTTTCCAATGGGTTGTCAAGCCGGACGTTATCGAGTCGCAGAATTACCTCAATTACCCTTTAAAACAATTGAATTTAATCTAGCTTTATGTAGTCATTTTCTGTTTACTTATTCCGATCATTTTTCGGAAGAATTTCATTTAAATGCGATTCTTCAACTGCGACGAATTGCGACAGAAGTCCGAATTTTCCCATTATTAACTGTATCCGGAGAACAATCTCCTTGGCTGCATCCCGTCATTCAACAACTACAACAGCATAACTATCAGACTGAAATTAAAACCGTTTCTTATGAATTTCAAACAGGTGGAAATCAAATGTTACGGGTATTTTAAAGCTTAGTTTTTCAATCAGTTAAGTTTCTGTTAACTTAAATCCATGTTCCTGACAAAATTGAGCAATAACTTTGATAAACCGTTCACCATAATTTTCTAATTTATAACGTCCAACTCCTGAGATAGATTGTAACGCCTCCAAAGTTTGCGGACGTTTGCGTGCCATTACGTGTAAAGTAGAATCAGGAAAGATCATGTAAGGCGGAACAGATTGTTCATCTGCAATTGTTTTTCTAATTGTTCGTAAATAGTCAAATAATATTGCAGCCTCATCTTTGGAAAATCTATTTTTAGATTCTGTTTCTTGCTTGACAATCTTTTTAGCCAGTTTAACTTCTTGTTCTCGTTTCATCACCGTCCAACTGCCTAAATTAAGCTTTAAAATTGAATAACCATCTGTGGTTTGATCGAGTAAACCTTGATGAATTAATGAGCGTCCTAACTGTTTCCATTCATCCCCTGTTTTATCTGTGCCAATGCCATAAGTTGACAGTAAATGATGTCCTCGTTCAAATATCTTTTTACTTTTAGAACCGCGTAAAACATCAATAATATAACTCATTCCATAGCGTTCTTTGCAACGCGCCACACATGAGAGAAACTTCATCGCCTCAATTGTCCAATCTTCAAATACTTTTTCCTGACAACAATTATCACAATGACCGCAATTACCCGGAAAATCTTCCCCAAAATATTGCAGTTGTATCCGATGCCGACACTCTAATGATTCAGCATAATCAATCACTTGTCGAAGCTGTTGACGGGCGATTCTTTGCTCATCTAAATCGGGTTTTTGCTCAATTAAATAATCAATAATTTTAATATCGCCATAGCCTAAAAATAATGTACATTTTGCGGGTAAACCATCTCGTCCAGAACGTCCTGATTCTTGATAATAACTTTCTAGCGATCGCGGTAAATCGTAATGCACAATAAAACGAACATCGGGTTTATTAATCCCCATCCCAAAGGCAACAGTTGCCACCATGACGCGAATATCATCCCGCACAAACCGAGTTTGATTTTCAGTTCTTTCTGCTGCTTCTAAACCCGCGTGATAAGGTAAAGCGGCAATCCCGTTTTGTTGAAGTTTGTCGGCAATTTCTTCTACTCTTTTCCGGCTAGAACAATAGACAATACCTGCTCCGGTTTCTGGTTGAATTAAATTTAATAATTGGGTAAAACTCCGTTTCTTTTTAGCGACCACTTCATAATATAAATTAGGACGATGAAAGCTCGCCACATGAACCTCTGGTTTTTGTAAGATTAACTGCTGGATAATATCCTTTCGGACTCGTTGTGTTGCGGTAGCAGTGAGTGCCATTACAGGTGTTCGTGGATAACGCGATCGCAGTTGTTTCAGTTGTCGATATTCCGGACGAAAATCATGCCCCCATTCCGAGACACAATGGGCTTCATCAATCGCAAATGTAGCAATACCAATACGGGATTGAACAACATCTAAAAACGGTAAAAATCGTTCTCCCAATAATCGTTCTGGGGCAACATACAGTAACTTAATTTGACCTGTTAAAAGCGCAGTTTCTCGCGATCGCACTTCAGCCGCCGGGATGGTACTATTAATAAACGTTGCACCAATGCCATTATCTTGTAGCTGAGTGACTTGGTCTTGCATCAACGCAATTAAAGGAGAAACCACCACCGTTACTCCCGTTTTGAGTAAGGCGGGCAATTGAAAGCAAAGTGATTTTCCGCCGCCAGTGGGCATGATCACCAGCATATCCCGATTTTGTAGAACTTGTTCGATGATATGCTGTTGTCCGGGACGAAAAGAATCGTATCCGAAAAAGTGCTTCAGAGACTGTTTAATAGACTCCAGTGTTTCAGCAGTGGGTATGACTCGCCCTGACATGAAATTTTAGATCGTGAGTTAACGCTTCAGTTCTATCTTATATTGAACCAGCTTTCTATAACCTGCCCTCGCCCCTGAGATCATCAACTTGTTTCCTTACGCCCCACTATAGCGCCCAGTTACGGGTAAATGGGGATGAGTTTTTAGAATAGGATATCAAGAGGGATGTGATGGTGACGCGCCATCTTCAGCAATAATTGGGGTGAATAATACTTTGCCCCGATCATGCATTAAGCCTGCAAGCTGTGCTTAATTGGCATCTAAGTCATAATAATTCGCTAACTCAACCGCCATCTGTTCAACGCCAAGGATATGCTGTATCGGGGTCTGGGAAATGTGAATCGTTAGCCTGTTGTGTATAACAGAACAGAATAAGACTACTTTTCAATTTCCCAGAGCGAATTACCAGCGCCAAATCCTCAAGATGTTACTTAATGAACAGCATTTCCTGATATTTGGGTAGAGGCCAATGCACGTCTGCCAGTTCACCTTCCAAAGCGTCAGCACATTCTCTCACTTTATCCATCATCGGACGGATAGTTTTAGCGAAATACTGCATATGTGATTCGGTAGAGTCAAAATCTTCTTTTTCTAAAGCGACTGATAACTCATCGGTCAGATTGACGATTTCGTTGGTCAATTCTCCAACTTTTTTGGCAATTTTAAGATTAAAGTCAAGACCCAATTCTTTAAAGCCAGCCATAGCTGAGGTTAATTCCGTTACATATTGAATGGCAGCAGGATAAATTACGGTTTTTGCCATGTCTACTACCAGATGAGCCTCAACCTCAATGGAGAGAATATACTGCTCTGAATAGACTTCAAAACGACTTTCTAATTCTTTAGGGGAAAGAACGCCAGTTTTCTCAAATAACTCTTTGATCGACTGATCTTTAAGATATGGCAGGGCATCAGCGGTGGTAGGCAGATTGAGTAAACCTCTTTCTTCTACAGCCATTTTGTGCCATTCCTCGGAATAGCCATCACCCCCAAAGACTACCGCACCATGGTCGTCCATGATTTCTTTGATGATGCTAAAGATCGCAGGCTCTAATTCAGTTCCTGCTGCTCGCTGGCTTTCGAGCTTGTTAGAGATCCAGTCTAAAGAATCGGCCAAAATCGTATTCATGGCAACTAGCGGACCTGCAACAGACTGGTGAGAACCGACTGCCCGAAATTCAAAACGATTACCCGTAAAGGCAAAAGGTGAAGTTCGATTTCTGTCCCCCGAGTCTTTAACAAAGGTTGGTAGAGTGGGTACGCCAAAATCCATCATCCCGTTTGGCAAACATCCCGTCAGTTCGCCTTTTTTTATCTGCTCGTAGACATCCTCTAATTGAGTCCCTAGATAAACAGAGATAATCGCTGGAGGAGCTTCGTTAGCACCAAGTCGGTGGTCGTTACTGGCTGTCGCTACCACAGCACGCAGTAGTGGACCAAACTTATGTACTCCCCGAATGATCGCAGCACAGAAGGTCAAAAATTGAATGTTTTTGTGAGGTTCGTCACCCGGATCGAGCAGGTTGCCCTGGGTGGAGTTGGCAACTGACCAGTTAACGTGTTTTCCCGAACCATTAATCCCCGCAAAAGGTTTCTCATGCAGTAGACAGACAAAACCGTGTCTTTTAGCGGTATTGCGTAGAATCGTCATGGTCAACTGCTGATGGTTGGCAGCAGCATCGGCTGATTCAAAATAGGGTGCAAGCTCAAACTGTCCGGGTGCCACTTCATTGTGTCTGGTTTTAGCAGGAATGCCCAGACGGTACATTTTTCTTTCAACCTCCTGCATAAAGACCTGAACTCGTTCTGGAATTGCGCCAAAGTAATGATCGTCAAACTGCTGTCCTTTGGCTGGAAGTTTCCCAAACAAAGTTCTGCCCGTTAGCAGTAAATCGGGACGGCTATTGGCAAAGGCGGCATCAACCAAAAAGTACTCTTGTTCTGCACCACAGCTAGAACTTACAGGAGCGATATCGCTATATCCTAGTTGCTTGAGGACTTTTCGGGCAGACTTATCCATTGCTTCGATAGAACGCAGCAAGGGAATTTTTTTGTCTAAAGCTTCCCCGGTCCAAGAAACAAATACAGTGGGGATACACAAGGTTACGCCATTATCGGTTTCCATGACGTAGGCGGGAGAGGTAACATCCCAAGCGGTATAGCCTCTCGCTTCAAAAGTTGAACGGATTCCGCCGTTGGGAAACGAAGATCCGTCAGGTTCACCTTTGATTAAGGTTTTACCCGAAAACTCAGAAATTACCGTGCCGTCACTCTGTACCGAGATAAAACCATCATGCTTTTCGGCTGTGGCGTTAGTTAAGGGATAAAATACGTGAGCATAGTACAACGCGCCTTTGGACATAGCCCAATCTTTCATGGCTGAAGCGACCATATCAGCGACGGAAGGATCGAGTTTAGTCTCAGATTTAACCGTGTTGAGCAGAGACTTGTAAACAGTTTTCGGAAGACAAGCCTGCATCTTATTTAGAGTAAAGACATCGGTTGCCCACATACTTTCGAGGGTTTCGGGGCGCTTAACCGCGATCGCGTTCCTTTCGGTAACTTTATTGATTGCCTGAGTTCTCGGCTCGTATCCCATAGTGCTGATCCTATACTTAGATATTTAATCAGAAGATCTTAAAGGATGGCCATGCCAACAAAAAGTATAAACCGTTACTTTTAACCATTAAAAACGACCCCGCATTTTATGCAGGGGCTTCCATCTGCTCTGGAATTGATGGACAAGCCAATCACTCTGTTGATGAAGTCTGCACTCCGCGCTTACCTCCGGGCGGGTATTCTCTCAGCCCCGTATGAGGGATGATTTTTGAGCCGTTTTTGTCTGCATCACCCACCCAACCGCACCTGCTGGTATTGCTACATTTAAAAGACTTATTGCGATCAAAAACCTCTACAGCGATAACAATGACAGGTTTGACTGGTATAAGCTAGATTGTGAGCGCTACGATGCCAACTTTTTCTTGAATGACAAATAACTGATTGAAGATTAGTCTACTCAAGTGCAACCCTTGCTGCTACGCTGTATCCGTGGGATTTGGATTTAGGGAGGATCGATGGTCGATCAACACAGTTGGAACAAACAGGTACAGCCTGCACTTTATCGCATTTTGGATGCTAATTTAGACCGTGCACGGGAAGGATTACGAATTATTGAAGAATGGTGTCGATTTGGGCTAAATAGCAGTCAATTAGCCCAAGAATGTAAAATGCTACGGCAAGAGTTGGCACGTTGGCACACGACAGAATTACGTCACTCTCGTAATACACCTGGAGATCCGGGGACAGAACTAACTCACCCCCAAGAAGAACATCGATCTGGACTTGAACAGGTCTTACAAGCTAATTTCTGTCGGGTTGAAGAAGCGATGCGGGTGTTGGAGGAATACGGCAAAATATATCAATCTGAGATGGGAGAGGCTTGCAAAAAAATGCGTTATCGCGTGTATACCCTAGAAAGTGAATTACTCGCTTATCAACGTTATCAGTTATTAGAAAACGCTCATCTATATTTAGTCACTTCTCCTTCTGAACAGATGTTAAATGTTGTTGAGGCGGCTTTACAAGGCGGACTGAAGCTGGTGCAGTATCGAGATAAACCGGCTGATGATGTAGACAGACTACAAACTGCTCAACGACTCTGTCAACTGTGTCATCGTTATGATGCTTTATTTATTATGAATGATCGCGTTGATTTGGCGATCGCAGTCGATGCTGATGGAATTCATTTAGGACAGCGAGATATCCCCATTTCTCTGGCGCGGCAACTTTTAGGTCCTCATAGTATCATTGGTCGTTCTACCAGTAATCCAGAAGAAATGCAACGTGCTATTGATGAGGGGGCTGATTATATTGGTGTTGGGCCAGTTTATGAAACCCCGACAAAAGCAGGGAAAGCAGCAGCAGGTTTAGAATATGTTCGTCATGCGGCTGAGAATTCTCCTATTCCCTGGTTTGCTATTGGCGGAATAGATATGAATAATTTTGATAATGTGATGTCAGCCGGGGGAGAACGAATTGCAGTGGTGCGTGCTATCATGGCAGCCGAACAACCTACCCTGGTCACTCAATATTTCTTGTCTCAATTAAATCGAATTCAGACATTGAGAAACTACAATATTTTGCCCACAGTTAAACAGTAATAATATCTGCGTCAAGTTCTATCTAAATTATCATGTCAGAAGTTGTTCAACTCCAAGTGAATGGAGAAACTCAAACCTGTTCTCCTCAAACTAAGCTTCCCGATTTTTTAGCAAAAATGGGATACAATTCTCGGCTTATTGCTGTTGAATATAACGGTGAAATTCTACATCGACAATTTTGGGAAAATACCGAAATTAAATCGGGCGATATTCTAGAAATTGTTACCATTGTTGGCGGCGGTTGACTCCTTAACAAAATACAGAGAACATGAAGACTTTCTCTCTGTTGTGTTCTCTGTGCCTAGTGTGGTTATTATGATTTTTGACTAGAATTTAGACTTTTATTCCCTAAAACAACGGTCGAAAACTGAGCCAGATTTTGAACTTTCGGGGAACGAGATTTAAGTTTTTGAGCAATACAAGCTACTCTACAAAGCTGACACATTTTAACTTATCTCCTAGAAAAATTACTTACGATTAATGTAATAATTATTTTGAATATCATGATCGAGTTGTTTAACTTCAACTTGATTAAACCCCGCTTCATAGAGCATTTCAACCGCTTTTTCCTCTCCCCACATCGCTCCTAAACCTGCTCCATTTTCTGCTAAGGAAACACTCATACAATGCAAACAAGAAATTGTATAAAGCATGGGTGAAATCGGATGATCTAAGTTACGATGAACGGAACTAGAAGCCCGAATATCTTGCATTAAATAAATCCCTTCAGGCTTTAAAGCACGGGCAATAGCAGCTAACACAATATCCGGTTTTGCTTGATCGTGAATTGCATCGAATGTCAGAATTAAATCATAATAGTCTACCTCATTAATTGTGGCAGCATCTTTCACTTCAAAGCGAATATTGGTTAAACCAAATTGTTTTACTGCTTTTGTTGCGGTTGTAATTGCTTCTTCTGAAAAATCATATCCAACAAACTGACTCTGAGGAAAAGCAATTGCCAGTGTTATTAAAGCATAACCACTCCCACAACCCACATCTAATACTTGAATTCCTGATAGTAATTTTTCAGTTATACCGGGAACTAAAGGTAAAATTGTATCCATCAAAGCATTAACAACCGTTTGGCTACTTTCTTCCGCCATAATTTTATGAAAACGCTTATATTCAGAATAGGGAACGCCTCCCCCATGATAAAAACAATCAATAATTTTGTCTTCAACTGTTGCCAATAACGGAATATATTGAGCGACAACCGCAATATTATCAGAAGCAGCAGAACGAGTTAAAAACGCAGCGTGTTCAGCAGGTAAAAAATAGGTATTTGGCTGCGGATTATATTCAATAAAACCACCCGTTACCATTGCTCCTAACCATTCTCGCACATATCGTTCATTCAGTTGAGTAGATGCAGCAATTTGTTGACTGGTTGAAGCGGGTAAAGTTGCCATTGCATCAAATAAACCCGTACGATGACCAATTGAAGTCATCAATGCCAGCGATCCATAATTAATCACATCCAGCATTTTTTCAGCAAACAAATCGGCTTTTTGAGAATCAATTGAGTAGGTAGTAGTCATGGTAAATTTGAAGTAGATCGTTAATAGTAGATTAAATTCGGTAACGGTTTTCTATTCTCTATCTATTGACTATTAAAATATAAATTGTAGTTCTCAATCCTTTTAGGCAATCTTTCTAATCTTGATCCGGTTCAATCACAGTCCATTGCAACTCCATTTTAGGATAAGCTTTACCTGTTGAAACCCAACGAGAGGTTAATTTTTGTCGGCGACTTGCAGAGGAATTTAAACACTCTTTGTCTTCAAATGAAGAGACAGTTTTTGTCTCAGATACTGGGTAATAAACTGCAATTCCATCTGATTTAAACCGGAAGAAAGGATGATTAGAGTAGGCAATTGAACTCATCATAATTTCCATTTCTCCTGAATACTGCACCTTACACTATTGACGTATTTCTCAAAAGGAGAAGCTTATGCAGTTGAGATGCAAAAATCTATCAAATCTGTATAGTTCTTATCCACTCAGGGTTTGGCTATACTAATCTTGAACCCTTCTACTGTCTTAACTCAATCCAAAATGTTTCTGTTTCTCTCCAAACTGCTGCCTTTATTCGTTTATCCCCTCGGCTTAAGCTGTATATTATTAATTGCCGCAGCGATAACATTATATTTTTCTCGCCGATGGACAGTTATTCTGATTAGCTTAACGTTTGCGATATTACTGATCTCAGGCAATAGCTGGGTCTCGCAAACCTTGGTAAAATCCCTAGAATGGCAAAATATACCCCCGTCAGAATTGCCCTCAGCCTCAGCAATTGTGGTATTGGGTGGAGCCACTAAACCCCCCATTCCACCGCGTCCCTGGGTCGATGTGAGTGAGGCTGGAGACCGTATTTTGCATGGTTCTCGACTCTATCTTCAGCAGAAAGCGCCTGTATTAATTTTTAGTGGGGGACGCATCCAATGGAAAGATGGAGGGCCATCAGAATCAGAAGATATGGCAGAAATAGCAAAGGCAATGGGAGTCCCGGAAACAGCTATTTTACAAGATAAGACATCTTTGAATACTTATGAAAATGCGGTGAATGTTCGCCAAATATTAGAAGAAAAACAGATAACGGGAAAAGTGTTGTTAGTCACCTCTGCCATTCATACACCGCGATCGCTTTTAGTCTTCAAACGTCAAGGGATTGATGTGGTGGCTGCCCCAACAGATTTTATTGTATCGGAATACGATATAGAATACGGAGCTGTGGGAATTCAAGCTTTTCTATTAAATTTAATCCCAGATGCGGGTTATCTGCGAGAATTCACCGCCGCAATGAAAGAATATATTGGTATGGTGGTTTATCGTTTGAAAGGTTGGATTTAAAGATGAGGCAATAGGCAACAGGCAACAGGCAACAGAGTTTGAATTAAGCAACAATAGTAGAGACGTTACATGTAACGTCTCCACAAGAGTTATAAGTAGCGGTCATAACTCATCATTCATAATTTATAATTCCTCTGTAAATAACCAAAATATCAAATAATTCTATGAACTTTCAATCTATTATTGCGACTCTCAATCAATTCTGGAGTCAACGCGGTTGTCTGATTGCCCAACCCTATGATACCGAAAAAGGCGCGGGAACCATGAATCCTCATACGTTTCTCCGGGCAATTGGCCCCGAACCTTGGTCTGTGGCTTATGTTGAACCTTGTCGTCGTCCCACTGATGGCCGTTATGGAGAAAATCCTAACCGTTTTCAACATTATTATCAATATCAAGTTCTAATTAAACCCTCCCCCGATAACATTCAGGAAACCTATCTCGACTCATTGCGAATGTTGGGTATTCATCCTGAAGATCATGATATTCGCTTTGTCGAGGATAACTGGGAATCTCCGACTCTGGGGGCTTGGGGTGTCGGTTGGGAAGTGTGGTTAGATGGGATGGAAATTACTCAATTTACCTATTTCCAGCAATGCGGCGGGATTGACTGTCGTCCCGTTTCGATTGAAATTACCTACGGACTGGAAAGACTGGCGATGTATCTGCAAGATGTGGATGCCATGGTTAAAATAGCCTGGACAGATACCCTCAGTTATGGGGATGTGCATCTGCAAGGAGAAATTGAACAATGTACTTACAATTTTGAAGCCGCTAACCCAGAATTATTGTTTACGCTGTTTGGGTTATATGAACAAGAAGCAAAACAACTGGTAGAAAAAGGCTTAGTATTGCCTAGTTTAGATTATGTCTTAAAGTGTTCTCATTCCTTTAATTTACTCGATGCTAGAGGGGTAATTGCAGTGACCGAACGCACTCGTTATATTGGTCGTATTCGTAATTTAGCCCGAAAAGTCGCTCAACTCTATTTTGAACAACGAGAAGAATTAGGGTTTCCCATGCAGAAAACATTACCTCTGGCGGGATAGTCCTTGTAGTGTGGGTCAGAAGTAATTAACGTGAGTTCGACGAATTGAAAACCGACCTCTCCCCAACCCCTCTCCTGATAGGAAAGGGGCTTAAAACTCCTAATACCACCGTTAAACTTTTCGCGCTTCCCCTCCTCGTAGGAGGGGTTAGGGGAGGTTATTACGCCTCACGTTAAACTGCATACCTTCCTCAATCCAGAAACTATATTAACAGTGAGCAAACATCTACCCCTAACGAGACTGTTATGTTGAATCCTAAAGCCTTAACCCTAGCGGTGATCCTGGGTGTGTTGAGTCCGGTTATTTCAATTAATGTTGTGTCTGAGTCTCATGTCCTGGCGCAAACTAAAGAGGAACGGAAAGCTGAGGCAGATCGATTATTTGAACAGGGTTATCAGCACTTAGATAAAAGTCTGTTTCAGGAAGCTTTACAGTCTTTTCAACAGGCATTAGAAATTTATCAAGATATCGGCGATTCTCCAGAGGAGAGGCTACGCCAACGCGAAGGAGAAGCTGGTTCTCTCTTTTACTTAGGCAGTGCTTACTATAGTTTAGGACAATATCAGCAGGCAATAGAACCCCTTCAGCAATCTATCAATATTTCACGAGAACTTGGTAATCGTTATAAACAAGCTGCACCATCTAATACTTTAGGCATAATCTATAAGCAGTTGGGTCAATATCAAAAAGCGATAGAATACCATCAGCAGGCTTTAGAAATTGCACGAGAATTTGATTTTCGTAGCGGAGAAGCTGAATCTTTGCATAATTTAGGTACTGTCTATGAAGAATTAGAGCAGTATCACAAAGCAATTGAGTTTTATCAACAATCTTTAGCCATTAAACGAGAACTGGGAAAACGTCAAGGAGAAGCTAATTCTCTAAACGGTTTGGGCAATGCTTACAATAGTTTAGGGCAATATAAAAAGAGTGCTGAATTTTACCAGCAGTCTTTAAAAATTTATCAAGAAATTGGCGATCGTCAGGGAGAAGCTGAATCTCTTTATAATTTAGGCAACAGTTACCGAGAATTAGAAGAATACCAAAAAGCCATTGAATTTTATCAGCAGTCTTTAGTTATCGCAAAAGAAATAGGCGATCATAATCAAGAAGCATCATCTTTGAACAATTTAGGCTTAGCTTATTTAAGTTTAGAGCAGTATCAAAAAGCAGTTGAATTATTTCAACAGTCTTTAACGATCAAACAAAAGATAGGTGATCGTTATGGGGAAGCTAATTCTATCGGTAATTTGGGCTTAGCTTACTTGGATTTAGGACAATATCAAAAAGCAATAGAATTTCTACAGCAGCAATTAACAATTACACGAGAAATCAGTGATCATCAGGGACAAACTAACGCTCTAAGTAGTTTAGGTATTGCCTATAGTAACTTAGAACAGTATCAGCAAGCAATTGAATTCTACCAGCAATCTTTGAAACTTTATCCAGAAATTGGAGATCGCCAGGGAGAAGCTATTTCTCTCAACGATTTAGGCGAAGCTTACCGAAAACTAGGGTATTACCAGAAAGCAATTGAACTTTATCAGCAATCTCTGGCAATTAAACAAGAACTTGGCGACCGCCGAGGAATTGCTAATTCTCTCAATAATTTGGGTCTTGCTTATGGTAGTTTAGGGCAATATCAAAAAAAGATTGAATTTCTTCAAAAGTCTTTAGCTATTCAACGAGAAATCAGTGACCGCCAAGGAGAAGCTGGTTCTGTCAACAATTTAGGTGAAGCTTACCGAGAATTAGGACAGTACCAGAAAGCAATTGAACTTTATCAGCAATCTCTGGCAATTCAACGAGAAATCGGTGACCGCCAAGGAGAAGCTGGTTCTCTCAATAATTTGGGTCTTGCTTATGGTGATTTAAGGCAATATCAGAAAGCAATAGAATTTCTTCAAAAGTCTTTAAAGATTGACCAAGAACTCGGGCATCGTCAGGGAGAAGCTTTATCTCTGAGCAATCTAGGCGTTAATTACCGCAGATTAGGGCAATATCAAAAGGCGATAGAATTCCACCAGCAATCTCTTGTAATTAAACAAGAAATTGGAGACCGTCGAGGAGAAAGTGCATCTCTACATAATTTAGGTGTCGCTTCTGATAATTTAGGGCAATATCAAAAGGCGATAGAATACTATCAAAAGTCTTTAAAGATTGGCCAGGAACTCGGACATCGTCAGGGAGAAGCCTATACTCTTAACAATTTAGGTAGTATTTATAGTAGCTTAGGACAGTACCAGCAGGCAGTAGAATTTCAGCAGCAGTCTTTAGCTATTAAACGAGAAATCGGTGATCGCCAAGGAGAAGCTACTTCTCTGAATGGCTTAGGTATAGCTTACCGCAGATTAGGACGATACGAAAAGGCGATAGAATACTATCAGCAGTCTTTATACATTGTACAAGAAATTGGAGATCGCGAGGTAGAAGGGGCCGTTCTTGATAATATTGGTGTTCTGCTAGAGATACAAAACCAACCTGAACTTGCAATTATTTTCCTCAAAAAATCTGTCAATATAACAGAATCTATCCGCCAAGATATTCAAGGTTTATCTGAAGAACTTCAACAATCTTATACAGAAAAGGTTGCTTACAATTACCGTCGTCTCGCTGAACTTCTCTTGCAACAAGATCGGGTATTAGAAGCACAGGAAGTAATTGATTTACTGAAACTGCAAGAGTTGGATGATTATTTACGAAATGTGCGAGGAAATGAAAAAACAGCGCAAGGTTTAGATTTTTGGCCCTCGGAAAAACGGGTGCTGGAACTGTTTGATCGATGGCTGCAACAAAACCCAGAGGGTGATTTTGATAACTTTATTAATAGTTCAGAAGTGACGGCAGAGGTAACTAAATTACAACGGACAGCAAAAGGACAAAACCTCAATCCGGAACAGTTGGTGCAGTTACAAGATAATTTAGAAAGTGTGGGAAATGCGGCTTTATTGTATCCGCTAATATTAGAAGATCGGTTGGAGTTGGTGTTAGTCACAACTTCGGGTTTAGTGCGGAAAACAGTTCCGATTAGTCGGGTGGAATTAAACCGGGCAATTGTTAATTATCGTTCTGATATTACAGATCGAAATAGTAATCCCATTCCCAATGCTCAACGATTATATCAGATATTAATTCAACCGATTATTGAGGAGTTGGGAGATAGTGAAATTATTCTCTATGCGGCTGACGGACAGTTACGTTATATTCCGTTGGCGGCGTTACACGATGGGGAACAATGGTTAACCCAACGGTTTGTGATTAATCATATTACCGCTGCTTCCTTAACAGATTTTACCCGTAGTAATCCTAATCCCACTAAGATTTTAGCCGCTGCTTTTAGTGATATCGGTCAATCTTATGATGTTCCCATTGGGGATGAAACTTTAAGTTTTAGAGGATTAGAATTTGCTGGGAAAGAAGTTGCTTTAATTGCTGAAATTCCGGGTACAGTGGCACTATTTAATCAAGATTTTAGCCGCGCTAAAGTTGAACCGCAAATGGATCAATATACTGTGGTGCATTTAGCCACTCATGCAGAATTTGTATCCGGAAATCCTTATCAATCTTTTATTTTATTTGGTGATGGTAGTCGCGTTACCTTACCGGATATTTCTGACTGGAAATTACCCAATACAGATTTAGTGGTATTGAGTGCTTGTCAAACAGCAGTGAGTGATGAATTAGGAAATGGAGAGGAAATATTAGGGTTTGGTTATCAAATACAACGCACGGGTGCAGAGGCGGCAATTGCTTCCCTTTGGTATGTCAATGATGGCGGCACTCAAGTATTAATGAATGGATTTTATCATAGTTTGCAACAACAAAAACCCATGAGTCAAGCATTACAAAAAGCTCAAATTGCTTTAATTACAAATGATTTCTCTGCCGTTGGTGGTGAACGAGGAGGAGATGGAGACTTTATTCAAAGGGATGTTCAAACGGGATTACCGATTAATAATAATAGTAATAATCTGAGTCATCCTTACTACTGGTCACCGTTTATTTTAATTGGGAATGGTTTGTAAAATAGTTGTCTTGCAGTAGCAGTGCAACTTCCCTCACCCCACCCTACGGAAGGGGGAGAGGGCTTTTACGGTGAGTCATTAATAGCAGGCTAAAGATAGCGTTAAATTCAACACCCCACTTCCTACCTCCTACACCCTACCTCATGACCAATAACCAAAAAAAAGTGCAGCCTAATTGCAGGCTGCCAAGGGAAGGTATGCTGTGGATTGAGAACTAGCAGTAGAAGAGGAGAAACCGTTACTCCTTTTACTATGCTTAGTATCCCGGAATCCCATATAACATTCAGTGATAAAAGTCCGGGTTTGCTGTGAATTTAACGGGAAGTTAGGGTGACTGAAACAGAGAGAGACTGTGAAGCCTGTCAAACATAAAAGTGATATCGATCACTCCTCACGCATTCACGAGCGGTTTGTCTGTTGGTTTCTCTGTTTTAATGGGGGCGCGTAACGCTTCTTCTAAGGGCGCAAGGCCGAGGCGTTCTTCTAATATGTCCATCACTGCCCGACCAAAATCATTCGGGTTACGTTGCCAAGCTTGTAGACAGACTTCCCCAAAAAATGATCCCAAGGGTTCGGGGTTCCACAACAGCTTACGGGCTGTCCATGGTAACAAACTCATGGGGTCATAACTGGGGTCGAGTAGATTTTGATCGAAGGCATATTGTTCTAGATGAGTATGGGGTTGTAAGCCAATAAAGAAAATTGCGGGTTCGACTTTATCCGCCCCGAAAATCTTCTCTAATTCTCGGTGATAAGCTAGAGTTTGACGAATGGTATCAAAGGTTTCATCAATCACGTTAAAGGAATAATTCACCGAAACCAAATCATTAAACCCGGCTGCTTTTAAGTCGCGGCAATTTTCTAAGACAACTCGCAGGTTATATCCCATCCGCATTTTCCGAACTAATTCTTGAGATCCACTGGTAATACCAATTTCAAAATAGTTCATTCCGGTTTTTACCATCAGATCGCATAACTCCGGACTCAGGTTATCTGCCCGAATATAAGCCGCCCAGTGAATATCATCCATCCCAGCATCAAGGATTTTTTGTAACAATTCCACCGCATCGTCAATAAACTTACGGGCGGGGATAAATTGGGCATCGGTAAACCAGAAGTTACGAATACCGCGATCATACAGTTGTCTAATTTCGGCAACCACTTCATCCGCCGGGTTGATGCGAACTTGTTTGCCTTCAATTACCGTGTAAATGCAATAGCAGCAGTTATGAGGGCAACCGCGTTTGGTTTGGACTCCAATATAAAAATCTTGGTCTTGGAAATAATATTCAAATGCTGGCCAAATTGTTTCGATATAGTCGTAATTACAAGCGGCTTTTTCAATTGGGGCGGGCTTTTCGTGAATTAAGCGATCGCGCGGTGTGGTTTCACCCACAACATAACAACGTTCATCGGATAAATCTTTACCCTGGAGTAGTCTTTCGAGTAAAGCTTCTCCTTCCCCCACTGATACAACTGTGCCTTTGGGTAAGCTTTTGCCCAGTTGTTCGTAAAATACACTAACTGCCCCACCGCCCACAACAGCCCGCGCTTGGGGATTGTATTTTTGCGAACGTTTGAGACCCCGTTTAATTAAACCTTGGTTGCGCCACAGTTCAGTATAGTAAGATGCCGCGAGGCGTAAACCGCCAATTGCCCCTCGCAACTTGATGACAGGATTTTTGGCATAATAAAATTCAAAGGCATTTTGCAACGGGTTACCGCCCCGTCCACCGACTGGTGCATAAATTTGGATATCTCGCCAGGAAAATACTAACAGAGTCGGCTGAAACTCATCTATACAGCTATCTAGGGCTGGGCGATAGTCGAGAGGAGGAACGGCCCCGAGATCAAAAATCCGCTGTTCAACTTCGGGAAATTGTTTGTGAACATGATCGGCTAGGTATACTACTCCAATGGGAAAAATGGGGTTACAAGGCAGGCGAACATAAAGAATTTTATTGTTCATAACGGTTATCGATGATACTGAATGTGAGTGTTAAGTGTATTTTGACAGGGATTGTGTTTATATTACTTAACAATATTTTAGACTTTTTTCGCAGTAGTCAGAGTGATTATGATAATTATTAAAATTTGTTGAAGCAATATCAAGCTAGAGTAACAACTAATTAAGACTCACAGGAGCAGCAAATCAGACTCAGGGGACAAACTCAATTGACCAAATACTAGGTATTAGAGGTACTTATGTATTTTCCTTGACGAAAGTGTAGACTTACAGTAAGATATCTTGCGATTGGTAGTAGGGGTTACAACTAAGGGGAATCGTAAAGTGTTAGCTTACTTATAGAGATTAAATGATTTATTAACAAATCCCCTTAAAGTTATGGCACAAGTTCTTGATCCCCTACCGTCAAACACCGCTAACCGCATTTTATGCTGTTATGTTAACGCCACTAGCGGCATCCAGATCGCTCGGATTAGCAATATTGCCAACTGGTATTTTGAGCGAGTTGTCTTTCCGGGACAGCGGCTGATTTTTGAAGCTGTGGCAGAAGCGATGTTAGAAATTCATACGGGTGCAATGGCAAGTGCCATTATCTCAGATACAATTCCCGGCCGACGACTTCAAATTGATCAAGATTTGCCTATAGTTGAGGAAGCTCAGGTCGCAGTTGCAGCAAAAGCCTATCATCAACGAATCACTCAAGGTCGTGTAAGTACACCGATGCCAGAACCGTTAATGACTCCCGCTTTAAGTTCTGTTGAGTAAAAAAACCCTTTTTTATAAATATCATTTTCACGATCCCCGCCTTTGTCTAATGATGAAGGGGGGATCGTTATCATTGTGAATCATCAATTATGAATTGTGAAGAAGGGAACAGCGGATCTGGCAAGTAGGCAATAGTGGGCTGTGAGTAGGGAGTAGGGAGTAAGGTAACGGGTAAGGGGTAACAGTTTATCTCCCAAGTCCTCCAAGTCTACCCAGTCTACCCAGTCTCCCAAGTCCTCCTTACTCAATTACAGACGTTACATGTAACGTCACGACAACTCGTTACTTCTTATTATCGGCTTAAAATAAAATTCATTAATTTAACCTTCTTTTTATAAGGGGGATAACGCACGGGAAAATCGAACCGGAAGGATTTTTTCAACACACTTTTATAATGAGAAAAAGTATCAAAACTGGCTTTACCATGACAACTCCCCATACCACTATTGCCGACACCACCAAAGGGTAAAAATTTACTAGAAAATTGTAAAACCGTATCGTTAAACACGACTCCACCGGAAGAAGTGGTCTGTAGAACTTGTTTCTGTTTTGCTGAATTATTGGAGAAAAAATATAATGCTAATGGTTTTGGGCGGCTATTAACTGTAGCGATCGCCTCTGTTAAATCGGTATATTCTAACACAGGTAAAATCGGCCCAAATATCTCATCTTTCATCACCGGATCTTCCCAAGATACCCCATCAATAATTGTCGGGGCAATATATTTTTCTTCTAAGTTGGTTTGCCCGCCAATGATAATCTTTCCCAGGTCTAAAAATTGAGTCAGTCGTTGCCAATGTTTGGGGCTAATCATCCGGGCAAAATCCGGGCTTTCTTGGGGATTTTCACCATAAAAATCATGAATCGTTTGTTGCAGGGCAGTTAATAATTTTGATTTTATCGATTGATCAACTAATAAATAATCCGGTGCAATACAGGTTTGTCCGGCATTGAGAAATTTTCCCCAAATAATCCGCTTTGCCGCTAATTTCAGATCCACTTCACGATCGACAATACAAGGACTTTTTCCGCCTAATTCTAACGTCACAGGAGTCAACTGTTTCGCCGCCGCTTCCATCACCACTTGAGCGACTTTTGTACCCCCTGTAAAAAAGATATGATCGAACTTTTGAGTTAGTAAAGTTTGAGCTGTTTCAACTCCTCCTTCTACCGCTGCAATATAAGCCGGATCAAAGGTGTTTTGGATTAAATTTGTAATCACTTTAGAAGTTTCAACAGCGAGTTCTGAGGGCTTGATAATAGCACAATTTCCCGCAGCAATTGCCCCCACTAACGGCGTGATCATTAACTGAAAAGGATAATTCCACGGCCCAATAATTAATACCACTCCTAAAGGTTCGGGATAAACTTGAGCTGATGCCGGAAACTGGGCTAAAGAAATCGGAACTTTTTTCGGTTTTGCCCAAGATTTGAGCTGTTTAATGGCATAATTAATTTCTATTAGGGAAGCCATTTCAAAGCTTGCCTCTAATTCAGGTCGCCCTAAGTCGGTAATGACTGCATCGAGAATAGATCGGCGGTTTTCGATCATCCCCTGCTTCAGCCGCTGCAGTTGTTGGAGGCGGAAGCTTATGTCGCGAGTCTGACCTGTAGCGAAGAATTGCCGTTGTTGTTGAACCCGTTGAAGAATATTGTCAGTGTCTGCCATCGTGGAATAGGATGCAATTATTGTTGATCTATATTACATAAGTTTCCGAACTCGTCGATTGTCATTTATGCTGTTTTTAGGCGTGTAGTGACAAATGCAACTGAAGTACGACCTGACTAAACCATGAGTATGAAGGAAATTCTGTATTTAGAAGTCCCCACACCAGATACCCAACGTGTATGTACCTGGTTGCAAGAGAAGTTTGAACCGGGAATAGCAGAAAAAGCGGTCACGGCAGATGGGTTTCGCCTGAGTTTTTCTGCAACAAAAAAATCCAACTCAGCAGATAACGAATTGTTGACGTTTGTTTGGTCACTACAGCGTACAACTTATTTAAAAGTGTTTCGTATTGGCTATCCGCCGCAGATGGAGGAAGGGATATTTCTTAAACGTCTCGAAACAGAAATTCGTCAACAATTTCCTCATCATTATCCCGAACCGCCGGAGATTGATTTTTCAAAGCAATCCATTTTTGAAGGGTTAGCTGCACGTTATCCCAAAACGGTTAAATATTTCCAAAAAATGCCGAAGGGAGAATTTGACCTCCAGCGGGTTTATTGGTGGGAAAAACGGTGGCGAGAAGGGGTACGTTGTCCAACGCAACCGAACCCAGTCATTTACACTTCTAACCAGACAAATTCTGCTCCACCCGATTATGATTTAATTTATGTTGGGGGCGCACTGGGGGTGCTACACGCGGCGGTAATGGCACGGTTAGGATATCGGGTATTATTGTTAGAAAGGTTGCCTTTTGGACGAATGAATCGGGAGTGGAATATTTCCCGGAGTGAATTGCAAAGTTTGATTGATTTAGAATTATTCACAGCAACTGAAGTTGAAGATATTATTGCCCGTGAATATAAAGATGGATTTAATAAGTTTTTTGATGCTTATAATCCTCCCATTGCCCAAGCCCCTATCTTACATACTCCCACAGTTTTAAACATCGCATTGGATTCTGAAAAACTCTTGCAGCTTTGTGGTAAAAAGTTACGGGAAGCCGGGGGCGAAATTTGGGACGAGACAGAATTTATTCAAGCTGAAATCACTCCGAGTCAAATAACAATAGAAAGTGTTCATTTACCGAGTCAAACCCAACGCACAACCACAGGACGCTTATTAGTCGATGCCATGGGAACCGCTTCTCCGATTGCTTGGCAATTGAATGGAGGACAGGCATTTGATAGTGTTTGTCCAACTGTCGGGGCAGTGATTGATGGCGGTTTTGAGCCGGGGGTATGGGATTTTCAGTATGGCGATGTACTCAATAGTCATGGGGATATTTCTCGGGGACGACAACTGATTTGGGAATTGTTTCCGGGGGCGGGAAATGAGTTAACAATTTATTTGTTTCATTACCATCAAATTCATCCAGAAAATCCCGGTTCTTTACTAGAAATGTATGAGGATTTCTTTACAATTTTGCCGGAATATCGTCGCTGTGATTTAGATAAACTGGTTTGGAAAAAGCCAACATTCGGATATATTCCCGGACATTTTAGTACCAAAAGTAGCGATCGCAAAGTGGCTTATGATCGTATAATTGCGATGGGAGATGCGGCTTCTTTGCAGTCTCCTTTAGTTTTTACAGGGTTTGGTTCATTAGTGCGAAATCTATCTCGGTTAACAGATTTATTGAATACCGCTTTAAAGTATGATTTATTAACAGTAAAATACCTGAATAAAATTCGAGCTTATCAAAGTAATGTTTCGGTGACTTGGTTGTTTTCTAAAGGAATGATGGTTCCGACTCGAAAACATTTACCACCCCAAAAAGTTAATTCTATTTTAAATACCTTCTTTGGCATTTTAGCAACCGAACCGCCTGAAGTCGCTGATACGTTTATCAAAGATAGAACACCATGGGGACTGTTTACTCGTCTGGCTTTAAAAGCGGCTCGAACTAACCCAAGAATATTAATCTGGATTCTTGATTTTGTTTCGTTAAATGAAATTTGGCGATGGATGCTTAGTTACTTTAACTATACTGTTTTCGCCTTTATCAGTCAATTATTCGCTTGGATTCCTGGCTTTGCCCGTTGGATTCAGCCGTGGCTAGAACCTCGTTTTCCCAGTCTTTGGTTTAGTTTATTAGCGACCAGCTACAGCCTCACCGATGGACTAGGAAGACCTCAAGTTAATGCCTTTCGGGCTATCCCTAATCCTCCGACAATAAATCCTCAGTCAAAGGGAACATAATTGGGGGTTTAAACAGACAAATGAATCATGTTCTCATCTATTTAGAGACGTTCTAAAAAAGCTCTCTTACTCTCCCCAATTTCCGCTAAACTTAATCAGTTTAAATATACCAAAATCCTTTGTTTGATCCCCAGTTTCTCAAGACTGGAGTTTGATAAGGGAGTTTCGTAAAAAATCGAGGAATTTGGGGAGTATGTTGTTTGATATTTTTACTGATTCGACTGTAACTTTGTCCAATCCAACGATTAAATAAAGTGACAACGTAGAGCATCCGAGAAATTATAGATTCATCTGTAATCAGCAAAATTAACCCATTGGCTCTGAGTTGATTGATGAAAGTAATTAAATCTCGTTCAAACTGCTGAGGTTCAACTTGATATTGAGATAAAATTATAGCTCGAATTTCTTGAATTGTTCGGGGTTGAGAAATCAGTTGCCAAATGGCAGCACCAACCCATTCTAACCCGAAATATTCCTCAGATTTCAAATTGAGAATTAAGACTTCATTACCCAGTTGAGATGAGCGTTGATTTTTAGCAACTGTAATTAACAAAGATTCTTTTAGCATTCCATTAAACCATTGACATCAAAATAGACGAAGAGCTTCAACATTCTGGCCTTTTTGACGGGTGACGATTTCAGCTCAGCAATTAAAGATTTTCTCCGCTGCCATTTCCAACTCATTTGCGATTGCAGTTTGTAACCTCAGACTTGAAGCCATTGATTCAGAAAAAATTGGCTTTCAAAGATTTGATTAGGAAGTTAGAAAAGAAGGGAAGAAACCGGATCAACTAGATGCAAACACTTTAATAGCCAACTCTACTAGCATGCATATTTTCCTACCCTGAATAATAGAGCTAGATTGATAGTGAAGAGAATGAATTGCACTTTGGCTAAAAGTTCATCCTTTCACTGACCTATATTATAATTTTAACAAGCATCAGCGTAGAATTTCCAGTATTTGTTTGAAGAGTTGATAAAATTTCAACTTAAACATCCAGAAATTGCATACAATACTTAAACAAGCGTATTATTCAGATGCTGAAATAACGTTATATAAGTTTTGCTGTTACAATTAATCACAATTACTGATTGCAAGTAGGGCCGCTTCTAGCGCCAATTCGACATGAGTCCAATGGGTCCCACCTTGACAAAAGACAATATAAGGCTCTCGTAATGGCCCATCTGCAGAAAATTCCGAGGTACTCCCATCAACAAACGTACCACCAGCCATGACTAATTGACTCTCATATCCCGGCATAGCAGCAGGGACAGGGTCGAGATAGGAACCAACCGGAGAATACTGTTGAATGGCACGACAGAAGGCAATTAACTTTTCGGCTGACCCCAATTCGATCGCTTGAATCAGATCCCGTCGGGGTTCTGTGGGCAGTGGATTAACTCGATATCCCAACCGATCAAACACGTAAGCCATCAAATGATTCCCCTTCAGGGCTTCTCCCACCATTTGGGGCGCGAGAAATAACCCTTGAAACAGTAAACGATTTTGATCGAACGTTGCCCCACCACTGCTACCAATCCCAGGGGCCGTTAACCGACAAGTTGCCGCCTCGACTAAATCAGCTTTCCCGGCAATATAACCCCCCGCTGTTACAATCGTTCCTCCCGGATTTTTGATTAATGACCCGGCGATTAGATCGGCCCCGACTGCGGTAGGCTCTTGGGTATCGACAAATTCGCCATAACAATTGTCCACTAAGCAAATTGTATTTGGATTTTGTTGCTTGACTATATCAACAATCCGTTCAATCTCAGCAATCGATAAACTCGAACGCCAGCAATAGCCGCAAGATCGCTGAATGAAAGCGACACGAGTTTGAGGTTGAATTGCACTACTTAACCCATCCCAATCAATTTTTCCCTCAGTCGTTAAAGACAACTGACGGTATTTAATGTCATACTCTATGAGGGAACCTTGACCTTGTCCACGTAAACCGATGACTTCTTCCAAGGTGTCATAGGGATTACCCGCGACGGACAGTAATTCGTCTCCGGGACGTAAAACCCCGAACAAGGCACAAGCGATCGCATGAGTTCCAGAAACAAACTGAACTCTAACAGCGGCGGCTTCTGCGCCCATGATTGCGGCAAAAACTTGATCCAAGGTTTGACGACCCAGATCATCATGTCCGTAGCCAGTTACCCCGGAAAAATGTTGGGTTCCCACACGATGATTTCGGAATGAGTCCAAAACTCTTTCAAGATTTTGCTTGACCTGAGTGTCAATTCCAGAAAAAATCGAAAATAGTGTTTGTTTTGCATCATTTAGCAGTTCAATGCTATTGTTCATTACCGGACTCGCTTTGATGTGGGGGCGGTAAATTATTATGACGCAAATCAAACCAGAACGCATAGCAACTAGACGTTATTCATGACGATTGCAACCTCAAAACAACTAAGTCCCAGTTGGGCAACGATTGGCTTCATGGCCTTTTTGCATATCGGAGCCTTATTCGCATTACTTCCCAGCAATTTTAGTTGGACAGCCGTTGGCTTAGCTGTTTTTCTTCATTGGGTTACAGGAGGCTTAGGTATTACACTCGGATTCCACCGCTTAGTGGCTCACCGAAGTTTTCAAACGCCTAAATGGTTAGAATACTTTTTTATCTTTTGCGGTACTCTCGCTTGTCAGGGTGGCCCCATCGATTGGATCGGGATGCATCGAATTCATCATCTCCATTCAGATACAGATCTTGACCCCCATGACTCTAATAAAGGTTTTTGGTGGAGTCATCTGGGTTGGATGCTTTATCACATCCCGGCTCGCGTTGATGTTCCTCGTTACACCAAAGATATTGCTGACGATAAAGTCTATCAATTTCTTCAATCTTACTTCATCCTGATTCAATTTGCGTTGGGTTTGATACTTTTCTTAATCGGAGGATGGCCTTTTGTCGTCTGGGGCATTTTTGTCCGATTAGTCACCATGTTTCACTGCACTTGGTTTGTTAACAGTGCGACTCATAAGTTTGGCTACCGCACTTATGAAGACTCAGGAGATGACTCCACTAATTGTTGGTGGGTTGCCGTGATTACTTATGGTGAAGGTTGGCACAATAACCATCATGCCTATCAATATTCTGCCCGTCATGGGATGAGATGGTGGGAATTTGATATCACTTGGATTACCATTCGCTTTTTACAAGCTATCGGATTAGCCCGTCAAGTTAAACTAGTGTCTCAGTAGACCAGCTTAGCTTTTCTTAGAACTTTACTTTTTAGTTCTAAGCCTGATTTTTAATCGGGTTTCATGACGAGGAAAGATAATAGCTGTTTTAGGATGATTCCGTTCGCGGAGCGTGACTTTAGTCATATCACCCAAGCTGACGGCGGAGACTTTTACTTAATGTACATCGGTTGAGCTACAGTCTCCGTTTTAGTTGAAAAAAGTAGCATATTTTGTTAAAAAATTTAAGAACAATCTTGTTCGCTCAGATTAAGCTAGAGATTTCATCATCTCTTGCCTTTTCTAAGAGAAGCTTTTTCTACTAAGAGGTGATTAATGGCGAAAATTGTTTTTCCTAACACATTAACCCTTCTTTTCTGAAAAAGATTTGAGAAGTTCCGCTAACACAGATTCAGTTACTCTCTTAAGTTTTGGTATAGTTTTGGTCAATATTGTAAAGAATGGCACAATCAACATCAATTGAAACTCCGTCCGAAATTAATTGGGCACACGTTATTAGCTTAGCTATCGTTCATATTGGGGCATTGTTTGCATTGATCCCCTCTAACTTTAGTTGGGCCGCTATTGGAGTGGCGGTTTTTCTGCACTGGGTCACAGGTGGCTTAGGGATTACACTGGGATGGCATCGTTTGGTGACTCATCGTAGTTTCCAAACCCCTAAATGGTTAGAATATTTCTTTGTATTCTGTGGTTCTCTTTCGGCTGAAGGCAGCGTCATCGACTGGGTGGGTTTACATCGCATTCATCACCGTTACTCTGACCATGGCGGAGATCCCCACGACTCTACCCAAGGTTTCTGGTGGAGTCATATGAGTTGGATATTTTGGAAAGCGCCTGCTCAAGAGGATGTTCCTCGTTACACTCAAGATATTATTAATGACCCCGTTTATCAATTCATTGGTAAATATTTTTTACTATTTCAAGTCGCCTTAGGTTTATTATTATTCGCGATTGGCGGATGGTCTTTCCTAGTTTGGGGCGTTTTCGTCCGTTTACTTGCAGTGTATCACTGCACCTGGTTTGTCAATAGCGCCACTCATAAGTTTGGTTATCGCACTTATGAAACTGAAGATCAATCAACCAATTGTTGGTGGGTTGCCCTTGTTACTTATGGTGAAGGCTGGCACAATAATCACCACGCTTATCAATATTCTGCCCGTCATGGCATGAGATGGTGGGAATTTGATATGACTTGGATCACCATTCAGTTGTTACAGTCATTAGGACTAGCAACGAAAGTGAAGTTAATTAGTTAGAATTCTTAGCTAACATCAGATTTTCCCTTTTGTAGAGGCGTTAAATACAACGTCTCTATTATTTTTTTTGAATATAAAATATTACTTTTCACACTGAATTGCAATAGGATCATGCAAAGAACACAACAACAAGAAGTATTAGGATGGAGTGCAGTCGGAATTGCCACTGCTTTTATAATACTTGTATCGGGTTTAATTATGTACCCAGAACTAACTGATGATAACATTCTAACAGCGTTGCGCTTTAGTTCATTAACCACAGCAATTCCGTTTATTCTCTTTTTCATTGCCAAGCCGCTAACGGTTGTTAATCATGAATTGGGAGAATGGTTACAAAATAATAATCGTTATTTGTGGTTGATTCTAACAATTTCTTATATCATACATCTTTACCAAATTTTTCTCTATTATTAATTGGGACAAAGTTGCCCTTTAACAATATGGCTGATTACTTCACCGTTATGGATGATAATGATTATCTTCTCCGTCATAGAATTAGTTAATTCACAACTATTTTACTCCATTTATAACGCAAATCCCCCTCATTTACTCAGTCCTTTGTATGGTATGGGAATCTGGTATGTTTGGCTAATTTTTACTATCGCTTTTGGCTATTGAGCTGTAGCTAATCATATTCCATTTTACAATATTCCAGCATTTATGCTATTTTTAGCAGGAGCAATTTTCAATTTAATTATTGGATGGCGCAGGAAAGTTGCCCCGTTATAACATCAATCTATTCCTCAATTAAACTATCAATAAAAAAGAGGTACAGCCGCGCCATACCTCTAAATCTTATTGAAACAATAAATTAGTATTATTGATTGTCTTTGACGACAAGAAAGCGAGATTGAGGCTTGATTGAAACTACCTTTTGATTCGATAAAATAGCAGCTTGCAACATCGGTGTGCGGCTTACTGAATCATTCGCTACAGTAAACAAAGGATTCGATAAAATTCCGGCGAGTGTTGTGGCTACCAAGGAAAGGACTAACCCCACTTGTAACGGTCGCATTCCGGGTAAATTCCACTGAATTTCGGGATAGTTTTTGATCGCCTGGGACATTTCTTGGGGTTCTTTTACGACCATCATCTTCACGACTCGAATATAGTAGTAAATTGAGATGACACTAGTAACCAGTCCAAGCAATACCAACCCATATAACCCCGCTTGCCAACCTGCCCAGAACAGATAAATTTTACCAAAGAACCCAGCCAGGGGCGGAATTCCACCGAGAGAAAGTAAACAAATACTTAACCCTAACGTTAATAACGGATCTTTTTGGTATAAACCACTGTATTCGCTGATTTGATCGGTTCCGGTTCGTAGAGAGAACAAAATTACACAGGTAAAACCGCCGAGGTTCATAAACAGATAAACCAATAGATAGAATATCATACTGGAATATCCCGCTTCAGTTCCGGCAATTAACCCAATCATCACAAACCCAGCTTGGGCAATAGAAGAATAGGCTAACATCCGTTTCATGCTGGTTTGGGCGAGGGCAACCACATTCCCCAAAATCATACTGAGAATGGCGAGGGCGGTGAAGACAAACTGCCATTGTTCGGTAACAATAGGAAATGCATTCACCAGTAGGCGAATAGCCAGGGCAAAACCTGCTGCTTTTGAACCGACGGATAAGAAGGCAACAACCGGAGTCGGGGAACCTTCATAAACATCCGGTGTCCATTGGTGAAACGGTACGGCAGAAATTTTGAATGAAATTCCGGCAATGACAAATACTAAGGCAATGACGATACCTAAAGATTCTCCTGTACCCGATGCCGTAATGGCTGTAGCAATTTTGGTTAAATTGGTTTCTCCGCCTGAGAGTCCATACAGCAAAGATAAACCATATAAGAATACAGCCGAACTCGCTGCCCCAATTAACAGATATTTTAACGCCGCTTCATTAGAACGAGGGTCACGTTTGGTGTATCCGGTGAGTAAATAACTTGAGATACTCAGGGTTTCGAGGGAAACGAAAATCATGGTTAATTCTGTTGCCCCACAGAGGAACATTCCCCCCAAAGTTGCCGTGAGTAGAATGCAGATAAATTCCGCTAAGGCGGTTCCGGTTTGTTGGACATAACGCACCGACATTAAGATGGTAACGGCAGCCGACAGGGCGATAATACCCCGAAAGACAACACTCAGGGCATCTCCATCAAAACTGCCTAAAAACGCGACGGTATCGGTACTTTGCCACTGAAAATATAAATTCACGATAGCAGCAAGTAAACCCGCAATTGCAGCGTAAGGAGTCCATTTAGACGAGGCAGTGCGCCCAACAATGAGATCGCCAACCAATACAACCATCAGGGTAATAATAACAATTCCTTCTGGCCAAATTGTTCCAGCGTGTAACTGGGCGGCAAGACTAGCAAAATCCATAGGTTTATTAACGTAAAATCAAACTGGATGGTTTAAGTTTCAGCAATTAAGCTAAAAACAAACTATCCCAATTGTGAACATTTCTTGAGATCTCTATTAAGGATAGCAGCCTGGGTAGTGAAAAAGAAGGTTCACCGCAATTGGGATTTGGGATAACAATGTGGCAAAATACGAAACTGTAACTCTACAATTTACTCACTCATGACGCGACAAACCACTTCCCCTCAGTTATTGAGTCAGTTTGATCTCGCTGATGGTCTAAGCTTGAAAAACCGAGTGGTGATGGCACCGATGACCCGTTCACGCGCCGGAAAAGAACGGATGCCGAATGAATTAATGGCTGAGTATTATCGTCAACGTAGCAATGCGGGTTTAATTATTACTGAAGCCACAACTATTTCAGAGATGGCGAATGGTTGGGAACAAACCCCCGGAATTTATACTGAAGAACAGGCCATCGCTTGGAAACAAGTCGTCGAAGCGGTTCATGCTGAGAATACACCGATTTTTATACAATTATGGCATTGTGGACGGGCTTCTCACAGTAGCTTCCATCCCAATGGTGAATTACCCGTTGCGCCTTCGGCGATTGCAATTGATGGGGATTATATTCATACACCCAACGGTAAGCAGCCCTACGAGACCCCGAGAGCGCTCGAAACCGAAGAAATCCCCGAAATTGTCGAAAACTACCGTAAAGCGGCTGAACGGGCAAAAATGGCGGGGTTTGATGGGGTAGAAATTCATGCGGCCAATGGCTATTTAATTGATACTTTTTTGCAGTCTAAAACTAATCATCGCAGCGATCGCTATGGCGGTAGTTTAGAAAATCGTTATCGATTTCTCCAGGAAATTGTTGAGGCGGTTTTGACTGTTTTACCGAGCCATCAAGTGGGGGTACGTTTAGCGCCGAATGGTAATTACAATAGCATGGGTTCACCGGATTATCGAGAAACGTTTCTTTATATCGCTGAACAATTAAATCAATATAATCTATCTTATTTACATCTATTAGATGGCTTAGCATTTGGTTTTCATGAACTCGGAGAACCGATGACATTAGCTGAGTTTCGTTCTGTGTTTAATCGTCCTTTAATTGGCAATTGTGGTTACGATCAAGAAAGCGCCGAAGCCGCTATTGAACAGGGAGATGCGGATTTAATTGCATTTGGCCGACCGTTTATTACCAATCCTGATTTAGTGGATCGTTTTGCCCACGACTGGCCGCTCAATTCTCCGCCTGCACCCGAGATTTGGTATTCTTTTACGGCAGAAGGTTATACAGATTTTCCGGCTTATTCAGAATCTTGAGATAGGGATTAATTCTGTAGATCATTAAAGACTAGAAGCTGTGAGCAAACTGATATTAAATCAACGAGTTGCTAGCAGCTTTTATATTTTCGTTAATTATAATTTGTTTATCACTAGACTATAGACTATTTTTAATTTTAATAACGATAAGCAATAGTGTTTTACACAATTTTAGCTACCCTAAAATGTACCCTGTTAAAAATTAAAAGATTAAAATTACTATAGTTTTAACGGGTATCAAAATACTGACTCTTATTATAATTTATAAAATGTTCAATAATTCTTCTGAGGTGTAAGGTTTGGGCAAAAATGCTTTAATTTTGTTTCCGATATTTTCAGTAACTTGATGATAATTTGTTAACCCACTCGTCGCGACAATCTCAATATTTGGATCTATTTCAAGCAATGCTTCAATAGTAGTGGCACCATCCATTAATGGCATCATCATATCCATCAATACCACAGTAATTTCTGACTGATATTGAGTATACAATTCAATCGCCCGGAAAGCATTGTCGGCTGTTAAGACTCGATAGCCATAAGTTTCGAGTACGATCTGATTCGCCTGACGAATACTCTCTTCATCATCAACCACTAAAATTAATTCTCCGTTTCCCGAACGAAACTCTTCAGTCTCAAGCATAACCGTTTCAGGAACATCAACTGCTGGAAGAAATACCTGAAATTGCGTACCTTTCCCCACCTGACTCGAAACTTCAATAAACCCATTATGATTATTAATAATTCGCTTAACTGTGGATAACCCTAAACCTGTACCCTGATCGATATCTTTGGTTGTGAAAAAAGCCTCGAAAATTAAATCCAAATTCTCAGGCGCAATACCCTCCCCTGTATCAGAAATCTCGATCGCGATATATTGCCCAACTTTGGCGGCGAGATGGGTTCGAGTAAACGGTTCATCTATGAGGCAATTTTTAGCTGTCATCTCCAATGTACCGCCATTTGGCATAGCATCACGCGCATTAATACTCATATTGAGAAGTACTTGATGGAGTTGACTACAATCTCCGTAGACTGACCACAGATCCGGTGAGAGATGGGTGTATAGTTGAATAGACTTAGGAAACGTTTCTTTAATAATTTGCGCCACATGATCGATTTCGGTAGCAACTTGCATCGTTATCCGTGTTGCTGTCACTTTGCGGGTAAACCCTAACAGTTGCTGAACGAGGGTTGATCCTCGTCTGCTGCTCGATACAATGAGTTGTAACAATTCTTGAGTGGGGGTATCAAGATCCGGGAATTTGTGGATCAATATCTGAGTCATAGGGACAATTGGGGTGAGAATATTATTAAAATCATGGGCAATACCCGCAACAAGCGTACCCAAACTCTCCAGGCGCTGCGCTTGAAACAGTTGCCTTTCTAACTGCTTTTTCTCGGTAATATCGCTATCAACAATCAGAATAGATTGAGCCATTCCAGCGGAGTCATGCACCAATGTCCAGTGACTTTCGACTAAAATATCCTCACCCGATTTTATCACTTTTTGCAATTCTCCTTGCCATCGACCCGCCTCTATGGTGGTTTGGTAAGCGGTTCTGTTGGGACGTGAAGCGGGATCGACCAATAGCTGATGACCCAATGTTCCCAGCGCTTCTGTGGCTGTCCAACCGTAGATCTTCTCAGCAGCCTGATTCCAATATAATATTTTTCCCTCTAAATCTTGAACCCAAATTGCATCCGTTGCCACATCCAATAAAGCCGCTTGCTGCCGAATTTTTGCCGCTGCCTGTTTAGAGGGACGCAGATCTCGGATCAGCCATAATAGTTTTGTTAAGTTTCCTTCAGCGTTACAAGTGGCTGACAGAGAAAGGGCCACAGGAATGGGTTCACCCCCACGAGGTTGAAGTTGCACTTCCCAGTCCTGGATTAATTGGCCTGTGGGATATTGCTTTTGACTCAGTTCCCCCACCTCATCAGCAGCGGTTTGACAAGCCTGAGTAAATTGAGCTGTAATCTCTAACCATTGGCTGTTAAAGGCTTCCCGGTCGGTTTGAGCCACAAAAATATCCAAAGGCTTACCGGGTAAATATCTTTGAGGAACATTGAATAACTCCGCAGCAGCAGAATTAACTTGTTGGATAATCGCCTTTGCATCGGTGACTAAATATCCATCCGGAGCAAAGTCAAATAACTCTAAATAGCGCTGGCGTTCGGTTTCGAGTTGATAACGAGTTGTGAGTAATTCCTCATTCTGTGAATGTAACGCTTCTGTTGCGACGTGCAACTCCTCAATATTGCCGCAAAGTTCAGTCAGAATATTCTCTGTTTCGGGCGATAAATTGTTGGTATTTTGCTGAATTTTGTTTAAACGGACAACTGCTGCTTCAATCCAATTCTCAAACTGACTAATCTCTGTCAAGGCTCTATTTCCTCCATTAATAATATAACGCCCTGACGCTGCCGTTGAGAGCTGAGCAGGGGGTTGTAACTGATCCGACAATGGATCGTTTGACCACGACGGTTAATCGCTTGTAGCACCATTTCTGTACGTTCATCTCCTGCCAGAGAATTGCGAATAGAATCTCGGAGTTGATCGACCGGTAAGCCAATATCGAGGCTGAATAAGGATTGTCCTCGGACTTCATCGACTCTTAATCCCCAGAGGTTTTCCGCTTCATCATTCCAGCTTAAAATATTAAATTGACGATCTACAACCACTACCCCAGCTTGCAGACTCGTGAGGATAGAATTTAAGAAGGCATTGGCTTGGTTAAGGTCGGTAGTTCTGCGCCGTAATTCTTCATTGATTGTTTGTAGCTCTTCATTGGTAGACTGGAGTTCTTCATTCATCGTCTCCAATTCTTCGTTAGTAGATTGAAGTTCTTCATTGGTGGTTTCGAGTTCTTCGTTAGTAGACTGAAGTTCTTCATTAGTGGTTTCGAGTTCTTCGTTGCTAGACTGGAGTTCTTCGTTTGCGGTTTCGAGTTCTTGGTTAGAGTGCTGGAGTTCCTCCTGAAGTTGGTGATAATGGGTAACATCAATAAACGAAATACTCGTTCCTAGTAGTTTACTATCATTGTCTTCCAGGGGACTGAAGTGAACATCAAGATACTGTAACGTCTGATCTCGACGAGGACGAGTGACATCTGAAACAATGATGCTGCGGCGATCGCTCGTAACTTGGTCGATATAAGAACGTAACTCTAGGGGACGGTAAGAAATTTCTAAATCTTGCAAAGGACGACCCACATCTAAGAAATTAATCCCAAACATCGAGCGAGCAGGTACATTGGCCAACACTAGAATATTATGAACACTGACAACAATTTGAGCCACAGGAACCGTATCAAAAGCTAACTCGCGCAAACGCAGGTGGTGGTTGATACCATTACTAGCCTCATCGTCGTCGAGATCCATATTTGGGGAGGCAGACAGATGATTACGTCGATTGAGATTACTAACTCGACGAAAGATCCGATGCTGTAAGCTGAGGGGCACAAAAATATTAGCATGGGTCAGTAACATTTCTGCCTTACCCAAAAACAAAACCCCAGCTTCATTCAGAGCAAAGTGAAACCGCTTGAGAATTCTCACCTGAGTTTCGGCATTGAAATACATTAAAGTATTACGACACACCAACAGATCCAAGCGGGAAATAGGGGCATCCTGCATTAAGTCATGGCGACCAAAAATGACGGCTCGTCGTAGATCGGGGCGAAAAACATAATATTGTCCCACCAACTCAAAAAACTGATCCTGTAGATGTTGAGGAATGAGTTGAATTTGTTTAGCGCTGTAGCTCGCCTGACGCGCTAGGTTGAGGGCTTCTTCATCTACATCGGTGGCATAGATCTTGACTCGTTGGCGAAATTGTTCAATTCCCAAGCGCTCAGCTAAAATCATCGCTAAGGTATAAGCTTCTTCTCCTGAAGCACAGCCCGCACTCCAAATCCGAATTTGTGAACGTTCCGATTTATGATTGAGAATTCGGGGTAAAGTTTTGGTTTGAATATAGTCCCAGGCACTTTTATCCCGAAAAAAAGAGGTGACGTTAATTAAAATTGTATTGAGCAGTGGCAAGAATGCCTCTGGGTGAACTTGTAAATAGTCTAGGTAATCGCTGAAGTTTTCAATATTATAAGACTGCATTTGCTTACAAACTCGACGCTTGAGACTGGAGCGTTTATATCCGCTAAAGTCAAAGCCACGGGATTGTCTGAGATAATCTAGCAATATTTCAAATACTTGATCTTCATTGTCTTGACGGGTGTAAGTCATTACAGTTGAGAATTAAACTTAATATTGTCGATGGATAGCAAAGCGCGATTTTGATGATGTTGAGCTATCGTCAGTTTGGCTTATTTTCAACCATTGCCTGTACTGTCATCAAACTTGAGGCGTTGAAAATAAAAGTGGTTTTTGTCGGTTAACCTCTAAACAAATCACCAATGACCCATAACAACTGATAAACTGCTAATTAGAGTGGGTGATCCCCAATGAGAGCAGAAACGACCCAATGAGTATTTTAACCTCCTCAGTTGTGGCAGTATTAGTCAAAACTATTCCTCAACTGCGATCTCAAATTTATTTCAAGTCGTCTTTAACCGCACTTTCTCATGCGATGGAGGATCAGGTGCTGGCGGGGAGCGATCGACCCCTCGTCATTGCGACTTTCCAGCGAGAACGATTTTATCTACAGGAAGCCCATCGTTATCGACGAATTGCTCAAAAAACTCCGCAGGTGTATGTGATGGCGGCGGCAGAAACGGAGTTTAAGAATTCTTCGGAGTATCATGAAACCGTTGCCTTCAACCTCAACGATCCGCTGACGAAAGAATGGAACCTCGTTGTCATTGGTGAACAATATTCGACTTGTCTCGCTTGTGTAGAACGACAAGATCTTGCGTCTGATCTCGATGTTCCAGAAGAAATTGCCATGGATCAAGCGCGTCCATTTGAGGGGATTTGGACTTGCGATCGCGCAGTCTGTTGTCGGGCGGCGGAATTACTGCTACAACAAATTTTACACTATCGTCCTGAACTACAAGATAAAGTCAAGCAAGCAATCGACACTTATGGCTTAACTCAATTTAAAACACCACCCACCGCAGCCAAACCTAAATCGACTCGTCCCACTCAAAATAGTGCAAAAACTTGGTCTCAACTCAGAGATCCGTTTACTCAGCGCCTGGTTACTTACTTGCAAGCGGGTCAGCATAAACTGTTGAAAGTGTATCGCACTTTGGCCGCCCAAGAACGCAAAGAACGGTTGGTCAATTCCATTACCGCCGCAATGCGACAGTCCTTAAATCACCAAGAAATTATTAAAGTCGCAACTCTTGAATTGGGTGAAGCGATGCAGGCTTGCCGATGCCTAATTTATCGGTGTAAGTCTACCCAAAAAAGTATCAAAATTACAGAAGAATTTTGTCGGAGTGAGGTAGAGTCTCTCGTGGGTCAACAATGGCCCCTACACAAAAATCCCCTATTTCAAGCTGCGATCCGACGTCGTGAAGGAATATATTTATCTGATTTAGAACCCAAAACCGTCAATACAACTTTACCTAATCTTAAACCAGACGCGATCAAAACACTACAAAAGTTGGCTGAGTCTCGGCAAGTTCGAGGATGGTTAATGGTTCCTGTATTATATCAAGGACAAGTATTAGGAATCGTTGAATTGCATCAATGTCAAAGCGATCACCCGAGTTGGCGCAAAGATGATTTATTCTTAGTCAATGCGATCGCAACTCAATTGGGTGCAGCTTTAATTCAAGCAGAAACTCATGCGAATTTAGAAGATCTCAATCAACAACTTGAGGCTTTAGATCGAACTCGGAGTAATTTAATTGCGATTACAGGACATGAATTACGCACCCCACTTTCCACCATTCAAGTCTGTCTTGAAAGTCTGAACCAAGAACCCGATATGCCGTCCGAGATGCGGCAAGTGATGTTAGAAACGGCTCTTGATGATGCAGAACGAATGCGGAAATTAGTACAGGATTTTTTGATGCTTTCTCATTTAGAAAGTGGTCGAATTGATTGGAATTTAGAATTTTTACCTTTAAGAGAATGTATTGATTTAGCCATTAGTGGGGTTCAAGCCCGTTATCCTCAAGCAGAAATTCCTCAAATTATTACTCAAGTTTCAGATAATTTACCTTTAGTAAAAGCCGACGGAGAATGGCTAGTACAACTCTTATCCAAACTATTAGATAATGCCTGTAAATTTACCACTTCAGAGGGCGAAGTCATTATTAAAGCTAAACCCAACGGTAATCAAATGTTAGAAGTTACGGTGACAGATACCGGACGCGGCATTGAACCGAATCGTCTGGAAGCGGTTTTTGATCGATTTTATCAAGAAGAAGGGTCTCTGCGGCGTACCGTGGGCGGAACGGGATTAGGACTCGCAATCAGCAAACAAATTGTCAGGGGATGGGGTGGCAATATTTGGGCAGATTCGGCCGGGAAAAATCAAGGCAGTGTGTTCCATTTTACGATTCCATTCGTCGATTATGAAACTAAGATTCAGTCACAACCAGCAGTCAGATAAACCCAAAATTACTTATTCTCCACAATAAGCAATTAAATCTATTTCTATATCTCCTAAACCCGCTAATTCCATAACTCCGACAGTGGTTCGACAAGGTAATTTTTCCGTTTCAAAATAAGTTGCATAAATTTTATTTACGGTTTCATAATAACGAAAATCTGTAATAAAAATGCGACACATGACCACTTGATTAAAATCTGTTCCCGCATGATTTAATACCAACTTTAAGTTTTCCATCACTTGTTTAGTTTGCTGTTCAATTGTTCCTAAAATGACTTTTCCCGTTTGTGGATCTTCCGCTAATTGTCCCGTCATAAATAATAAATCTCCCGCCCTCACCGCATGAGAATAAGGGGCAACCGGAGGCAATAAATTATCAGGTAAAGTGATATGTTCTAACATAAAAAAAAATCCGACTCCAATCAACAAAGTGAATTAATTTAGTCATCTATACATCGGTTGGTCGAAATTGAATCAACAACCACCGCAATTGAAAGATTATTTATTCCTAATTCATGTCGAGGGTAACGCTCTATGTTACCATAAAAGTTTTGCAGTTATTCACCCAGCAGGTAATTAGGAGAGAATCCCTATGGCGAGAATGTATTATGATGCAGATGCAAATTTAGATTTGCTCAGCGATAAAACCGTTGCAATTATTGGTTATGGCTCTCAAGGTCATGCTCATGCTTTAAACTTAAAAGATAGTGGTGTAAATGTGATTGTGGGTTTGTATCCCGGCAGTAAATCCGCTCCGAAAGCCAAAGAAGCGGGATTAAAAGTATTAAATGTCGATCAAGCTGCCAAAGAAGCGGATCTGATTATGATCTTGCTGCCGGATGAAGTTCAAAAAACAATTTACAAAACTGAAATTGAACCCAATTTAAGTGAAGGTAAAGTATTAGCTTTTGCTCATGGTTTTAATATTCATTTTGGGCAAGTGG
Organism: Microcoleaceae cyanobacterium; assembly: GCA_049649525.1. Classification (GTDB taxonomy): domain Bacteria; phylum Cyanobacteriota; class Cyanobacteriia; order Cyanobacteriales; family Microcoleaceae; genus JAAURB01. Next base: position 1,279 of record JBARZE010000009.1, on the reverse strand, counting down.
TTCCCCCGGATAATGTCGATGTGATTATGGTAGCGCCCAAAGGCCCCGGCCATCTCGTGCGTCGAACCTATCAAGAAGGCCAAGGGGTTCCTTGTTTATTCGCGGTTTATCAAGATGCATCCGGTCAAGCTCGCGATCGCGCTATGGCTTATGCTAAAGGCATTGGTGGCACTCGTGGCGGTATCCTCGAAACCACATTCCGCGAAGAAACTGAAACCGATTTATTCGGGGAACAAGCGGTATTATGTGGAGGATTAAGTGCGTTAATTAAAGCCGGGTTTGAAACTTTAGTTGAAGCCGGATATCAACCGGAATTGGCTTATTTTGAATGTCTCCACGAAGTTAAATTAATTGTCGATTTAGTTGTCGAAGGAGGCTTAGCAACCATGCGTGATAGCATCTCCAATACGGCTGAATACGGTGATTATACCCGAGGGCCGCGTATTGTTAATGATGCAACCAAAGCAGAAATGCGGAAAATATTACAAGAAATTCAAAGCGGTCAATTTGCCCGAGAATTTGTCTTAGAAAATCAATCTGGTAAACCTGGATTTACCGCCATGCGTCGTCAAGAAGCCGAACACCCAGTCGAAGAAGTGGGTAAGGATTTACGGGCAATGTTTAGCTGGCTGAAAAAGACCAATTAGAGTATTGCCGAACTGAGGACAGATGGTGTCGATCATTTGTCCTTTGTTGTCTGAGTTGAATTATTCTCCGTTAAACAAAATTTATTGAATTGACTTTTAATTAGCTATCAACTCAAATATATTAGTAGCGTTACTATTTTAAATATTTTTAGTTATACTGTACTTTATATTATCAAAAAAACTTAATGTATCAAATTAAATTGAGTTATAGATTAGTCAAAAATAGACTTGAATTCAATTGTAAAGCTTCTGTAAAGCCCTTGACTCAAATTAACAAATGCAATTAAGATATTGGGTATTAAATCTGGTCAAGTAAAATTACTGAGAAACTTAAAAGTGTTGATATATCAGCTCAAGCTTCTCGACTAGATTTAAGTTAAGAATATTACTGAATAATACTCCCTAATTTTGTGAGATAGAGGTTAGGTTAATGTAATGGGGAGTTGTAGATTATCAGCTTGTGGAAATAATTTACCACTATTTTGAGGTGGAATAAATTTTCAGAGTTAATAATCTGTAGCCGATTACTCATGGTCTTTTTTACAACTAAATATTGCAATCCATTCAATTACAAATTGATCTGAAACCTTCGTCATTGTTGTAACTCTAATTGACGATTAAAAGGTCACATT
>JBARZE010000008.1:0-18573 GCA_049649525.1 Microcoleaceae cyanobacterium | reverse complement strand
CACGAGCGTAACGCTCACAACTTCCCCTTAGATTTAGCTTCTGTTGAATCTGCTCCCGTTATCAACAGCTAATTGATTAGACGTTGAATAACACAAACGCTCTCCTACGGGGGGGCGTTTTTTGTTGGGATGTTTTTACTTTAAAATGAATCAGAAAACTCAACTTCGTCGTTCTTTATTGAAAACTCGTCAATCTTTATCGCTTCAAGAATGGCAGGAAAAAAGTAATCAGATTTGCATTAATTTACAAAATTCGACTATTTTAAATCAATCGCAAACCATTTTAGCTTATTTTAGTTTTCGTCAAGAACCCGATTTAAGTTTATTATTTAAACAAGAAAACTATAAAACTTGGGGATTTCCTCGTTGTGTTGAACAATCTTTAATTTGGCATAATTGGAAACCCACATATCCTTTAAAACAGGGAAAATTTGGTATTTTAGAACCCGATTCTAATAACCCTCAAATTTATCCAGAAACTGTCGATTTAATTTTAGTACCCGCAGTGGCTTGTGATCGACAAGGTTATCGTTTAGGATATGGAGGTGGATTTTATGACCGTTTATTGAGTCTGCCACAATGGTCATCAATTCCTACGATTGGGATTGTATTTGAATCTGCTTATTTACCACAGCTTCCGATAGAAAATTGGGATTTACCCTTACAATATGTCTGTACTGAAAATCAGTTGATAATGTGTTCTATTAAATGAAGAAACAGTCTGCTAAATTTAATAATTATTCAAAAATATTCCTAACTTATCTGATACTAATCATTATCGCAATACTAATGTTATTTCCTTTATTTTGGTTAATTAGTACTGCGTTTAAATCTCCAACAGAAAATCTGTTTAATTTTTCCCTTCAACTCTTTCCTGAACAACCCACCTTCAATAATTTTATTCAAGTTTGGCAAACCCATCCATTTGGACGGTATCTGTTTAATAGTATAATTGTTGCTATTCTCACAGTTAGTTTTAATTTACTATTTTGTGCTTTAGCAGCCTATCCTTTAGCGCGGTTAAACTTTCGGGGACGAGATGAAATTTTCATTGCAATTGTTATTACCTTACTTATTCCTTTCCAAATTGTGATGATTCCGCTATATATTTTAATCGTACAATTAGGTTTAAGAAATAGCTATTTAGGGATGATTTTGCCTAATTTAGCTTCAGCTTTTGGCATTTTTTTACTACGCCAAGCCTTTCAAGCAGTACCCAAAGAATTAGAAGAAGCAGCGAGAATTGATGGCTGTTCTGAATTAGGGATATGGTGGAATATTATGTTACCCTCGATTAAACCTGCGTTAATCACTTTAGGCATTTTCGTATTTATTGGGGCATGGAGTGACTTTCTCTGGCCGTTATTAATTTTAGACCAGCCAGAATACTATACTTTACCTTTAGGGATAGCCCAATTAGCCAATACATTTTCTTTAGATTGGCGGTTAGTGGCGGCAGGTTCTGTTATTTCAATTGCACCAATTTTACTATTATTTTTATGGATTCAGCGCTATATTGTACCAACAGAAGCCGCCACAGGAGTTAAAGGATAAAGAGAATAAAAACTAATATTATCGCGATCTAAACACACTTTTCGGATAAGCAATTCGCTTGTGATTGACTTGTTCCCAAACTCGAACAAACACTTCTGCAATAGTTGCCATCTCTTCTCGCCTGAGTTCAGAATCAATCAATTGTTTATCTTTCCATCTGGCTTTTAAAATTTTATTCACCATTTGTAACGCTTCTTCATGACTGGCATCTTTCAGCGATCGCAATGCAGCCTCACAAGAATCTGCTAACATCACAATTGCTGTTTCCTTTGATTGCGGAATCGGGCCATCATAACGAAAATCTTCTTCTCGTACAATTAAATTTGGGTCTTCCTTGGCGAGTTGCTGCGCTTGATAATAAAAATAAGCAATCAACATATTACCTTGATGCTCTGGAATAAAAGCTCGAATTGACTTAGGTAGCCGACATTTTTTCGCCATCACTAACCCTTCAGTAACGTGCTTTTTAATAATTCTCGCACTTTCCCACGGATCATCAATTTCGTCGTGTTTATTCGGCCCCCCCATTTGATTTTCAATAAATCCTACCGGGTCATGCATTTTGCCAATATCATGATATAAAGTCCCAGTTCTCACCAGCTCAACATTACATCCAATGGCTTGAGCGGCGGCTTCAGCCAGAGTGGCCACAAACATTGTATGTTGGAAGGTTCCAGGAGCTTCTGTGGCTAGACGTTTTAACAGTTGACGGTTCGGGTTGGCTAATTCTGCAAGGCGAATTGGGGTAATAACATCGAATAAGTGTTCTAAATAAGGACTCAAACCCAAAGCAACCACACTCCAAGCTAAACCCACTAAAATTTGAACGAAGCTTTCTCCCAGAAGTAAATACCAAATTGAACTGGCTGTCGCACTCAAAATCAGGGTGATAATTAAGTAAACGCTGCCTTGTGCTAAACCGACAGCCCCCCCTAATAAAGCAAGTTCTTCGCGCGATCGCAATTGTCCGGCAAGTAAACTCCCAACGATTCCCCCGGCTGCGCTGGCCAGTAGAGGAATCATATCGACTTCTAAGCCAATCGGTAATATCAGCGACAGTAACCCAACCACACTAAGACCGACAGCAGATCCGTAGAAACTTCCGGCCAGTAGCCCGACTGCAGGTAAGTTAGGAGCAATGGGAACATTCAGTAAAATTAATAGAGGAGTACTGAGAGTCAATAACAGAAGTAAGAGATAATCCCGTCGTCGTAAACTCGGTCGCGATCGCTGTCCGGCGAGTAGCACTAGGATGACACATCCACTCACCATCCCGATAAATCCTAACAACCCAATCCAGTTGACTCCCCGTTCACTTTTACCAAAATGATCCAGCAGCAAAAATGCTTCTTGGGTAATCGGTTTTCCTGCCTCTACAATGGTATCGCCTGCCTGAATACTAACTTTAACCTCAGAAATTTCTCTAGATTTGGCTTCTGCCTGCTGACGAGTTGCTTCATCGTCTTTAACTAAATTGGTTTTGAGAGACTGATTCAACAGTTGAGCCGCAAAGGTTTGAGTATCTTTCGGCACAGAGTCCGCCACTTGAATTTGAATTGCATTTTGTAAATCTTGAGACTGAATTCCGGGAGCAATGCCTTGAGTGAGCATCTGTTGCAAGATCTGATCAATCCCAAATTTTGTTTTCAGCCAAACCGAGTCTGACCATTTTAAGACAGTGAGTCCCCAACTATTTAAAGTCGGCAACTCAGAGGTTGACTGTGGGGAGAGAGTATTAATGGTTTGGAAATAACGTTTTCTAGCTTGCCGGATCTGATTCATCAGGCTAGTAAATGCTGCAGGAGAGGCTGTTTTTTCGTAACTTTGTAGTTGATTGTAAGCTTTACGATGAATAGTATCCTGTGAGGATTGATCAAATTTATCCGAGGTTTGTTTTTGTGATGTTAGACGCTGTTGGACATTCAATTGCGGCACAAGAGCCATTTGATCAAATTGAAGCTGCAACTCACGCCACTGAGACTCGGGAGCACTGCGTAAATAATGTTGTACATCTGTTGAAATCGCATTTGTACTGTAATACGGGAATGGCTCAATTCCTTTGCGAGTTTGATCGATCAGCGCCAACTCTTTTTGTACTTCCTGCCGAATCTCTTGATTAGTCGCCTCGTCCGGCACTAACACGGGTATCACAGCCAAAAGAGCATCATTACGTTTTGCTTTAGTGGATTTTTCGTCTATCACTTCAGCATTGATTGGAGCAATAACAGTTTCTGGTGCTTGCTTACCGACTGTTAGGGTCGGTTGACTATAAAACCGAACACCCATCGCACTGGTGAGACAGACAACAGCTAAGATGATCAGCAAGGGGGTACTGATTTTAGCCGACTTTTGATACTTGTGTTTCCAGTAGTCAGAGACTTTAGTACTCCACCTAGACACTTCATTGAATCTCGGCAAGTTGGAGCCTAAAACATTACGAGTCTCACACAGATGGATATGAGACCAAGGGAAACGCACATGACGACAAAAATATTCAATTTGCCGTGTCAGGGATTGCAATGTGTTCATTTACACTGGTACTGATCAATCTATGAGGGTGGATAGCCGTCTTAATTTAATTTTAAGTTACAAATTTCTGCAGTAACAGTCACTTTTATAGGGTATATGTTTTAAGTTAAGGCACTTAAAAATTAAATGTGTGTGTCTGGATTAATTGCAACTGAAAGTTCCTCCGATTATCTTTTTGATGGGTACCTAGAATATCACTCTCTCTATTAGTTTGGCAGAGATATAGGTACTGCTACAATCGAGGATGTTAGGGGGTTTGTATTAGGAGGAGTGAGTGAGTAAAGCCCAGCCCAGGTTTGAAAAAGTTGAGCTGATTGATTTAAAATCTGTTGATCGATGGGAATTAAGTTTTCGGGAGCGAGTTGGGATGTAGAATTCGATGTCGGCATCATCAGTTTTCTCAATTGCAGTCTCCAAGCAGTCGGAATACCCGCTAAGCCATTATATGCTCCGGACAAGGCTGCTGTCATTGCACAAGCTAGGTTAAAGTCCGGATTAAATCTCATCGCTCGTCTGAGAGAGACAGAGAAAGCGCTCGGAGTACTGAGAAAGCAATACATTGCCACCGCTACACTTGAAGTGAGTTCCAACGAGGGGGTAAAATTAGGAATCAAACGATGAATTGCTGTTTCTAAGCCCGTGTCTTGTTGCCATAACAAATGAACTTGAGTAAGCTGTTGAGCGAGTTTAGTCTCGGAGGAAACTTGAGTGAGCAATTGAGGAATTAATTCTTGTAGATTTGAGCTGGGTTTGAGTAACTCAGCAATAGCCTCTGCTAGGATAAATAATTCTGAAGCTGTATTCTCTGAGGAGACAGTTTGATTTAACGCTTTGACTTGTCCTTCCTGAGCCGCTTGCTGTAACTGATGTCTGAGACGACCCGGATTTTCGTGAAAAAACAGCATTACAGGTAATGTGGCAATAACTTTGAGGCTTTCAGGTTGTAGTGATGAATCATCGGCTTGCCAAATCTGATGCCAGTCCTCCCAGCTTATTTCAGGTCGATCAATTAGGGTGTTTATTCCTGTTAAGATGAGATCGAGTCGATGACTAGATAAAACACTCGTCGAAGGTAAGTTTCTTGGCGATTGAGCCAAATACTGTGAGTACAAACCCAGCGAGACTCCTAACAAGCTTCCTTGAAATTGACTTAGCAGTGAGTGTCCCATCTCAATTTCTCATTACGGATAATCAGTTAAATTGGCTATCTGACTTACTTCTATTCAATCTAATCTGCATTAATTCTGTGAAGATACTCAACCAAACCTTGCAATCCCAAGCAATAACTATTCGCTCCAAATCCGCTAACTTGAGCGATCGCAATCGGTGCAATATAAGAATGATGTCGAAAGGACTCACGACGGTAAATATTGCTTAAATGAACCTCTACAGTTGGGAGAGCAACTGCTGCTAGAGCATCTCGAATCGCCACACTTGTATGAGTGTATGCTGCTGCATTAATCAGCAAGCCATGATGCTGATCCCGAGATGCCTGAATGGCTTCGACTAAAGCCCCCTCATGATTAGATTGCATAATGGAGAGATTGACCTGCAGTGTATTTGCCACCTCCTTTAACATCTGATCAATTTCTCTGAGGGTAATTTTGCCGTAAGTTTCAGGCTCTCGTTGACCGAGTAGATTCAGGTTCGGGCCGTGTAATACCAAAATACTGAACAAAATGAACTATCCCTCACCTTTAGGGTCATATTTCCTACGACCTACGATGGTGGTCATCGACCGGCACAGGAATGGGTTCAGGTTCGGGCTGGGTTTCTGGGCCAAGCAACGCATCAATTAGCTGACGCGCCCATTCTTGTAGTTTTTCCAGCACCTTTTCGATGTATTCCATTATACAAATGGCTCCGTATTATACGTCTAATAAGCAACTTGACTTAAAGTCTGTTGTTTGCTGTATTTAGCTTATTTTTACTTTTGATAAGTATTTTAACCCAAAAGCTAAAATAATTCTTCTTTGATCAAATTAAGTTCTCAGTCAAAGGCAAACCTTGTACCCAACTTAATTGATTTTCCAGAAGTTGCTGTAGCATAACTTATCGCTATTGTTATTTTTCCCATTTTACTAGAATGACTTCTCGATTTCCATTATTTTTGATGGGTTAATCTAAAAATTTTCTAAATAAAACAGAGAATTACAGCTTGCTTTTTATTTTGTTATTCATATATCTTAACGAATTATGATAGATTTGGGCAAGGGGTCTACAGAAATAATACCTAACAGCAACGACTCATGCTTAAGATAGAAGACAAAGAAGAAGCGGGAAAACAAGACCGATTAAGGGTTGTTCTCCGCGCTGATGTTTGATAGAGAATCTGGTTTATCCTGCAATTCTCAGCAGTTCTACATCAAAAATCAAAGTAGCGTTTGGGGGAATGACATTGCCTGCTCCCCGTGAACCATAGCCTAAATCTGGGGGAATAATCAATTGACGACGTTCGCCAACTTTCATACTACTGACCCCTTCATCCCAACCTTTAATCACTTGACCCACACCAATACTAAATTCAAACGGACGATTGCGATCGCGGGAGCTATCGAATTTTGTGCCATTTTCCAAAGTTCCGGTATAGTGAACCACCACTTTTTGACCCCGTTGAGGAGAAGCGCCGTCTCCTTCTTCGAGTACTACATATTTCAAACCCGATTCTGTAGTTACGATGTTTTCATCTGAACTTGTCATATTTTCAGCCACTGTGAGTTGTTGTTGAGGTGCAATTCCTTGAGACAATAAAGGATTGCTAGATGTTTTGGGTGTTTCTACTTGCTCCTGTTGAACTGGAGTCGTCAGGTTATCTGCTTTGGCCTGTGGACTAACAGATGTAATTTGAGCCACAATCAAGACAACTGCACTGACGACAATCACACTTAAACTAATCAGAATTTCTCGCATAACAAACCCTCCTTATTCGGCGTAACAGGAATATATCCCAACTGATGTGCCATTTTGTATATCTTTAGCGCCATAGACGATTTTCTATATCTCTGAGTTTGCGTTCCATTCGATCCAATCTCCCCCGTAATTCATCGAGTTCTGACTGGCGAGGAACTCCAATATCTTGCATCATATTACGAATTTGTCGTTGCATCAGTTCTTCGAGGTTAGTTTGATCAATTTTCAGTTGTTGCATCATTTCTTCAACAAACTTAGTCCCCTGTTCGGGGTTGATCCGTCCTTCTTTGACCCATTGATCGGTGATCTCTTGTACTTTTTCAGTCACGAGGGAAGTGGTTCCCACACCGATCATCAACAGTTGTTTAAGTAAATTATTATTCTCCATTCTTAAAATAGGCGGTGGGTTAGCTAAAATGGACTATCTGTGATTGAGTTGAACCCAACTTAGAATCACTTGTATCCTAAGTTGACGTTTGATTCACTGAGCAGGGAGAGGAAAAATACAATCCCTATAGATTGAATATTAACAAGGATAATTAATTGTTCAGGTGAGGTCTCAAAATTGCGACCGCGATCTATTCAGAACCAAAACGATAAAGTTAAACTATAACCCAGGTTAAGCATGATTTTGTTTTCTTGCTTGGTGTTGATTCCCATAACAAAAACGGCAATAGTCTGGCACTAAGGCTCCGGATGAGGCTACCCACGCATGCCTGGGCAGTGTCCCCGTTGATACTGGACGTTCCCGCGTTGCGCCATAGCAGTAGCGTGCCGTTAGGTGTAAGCCATGCCATGTTTGCCAATGCCTGCATGAAATGCTATAGCGCATGTAAGAAGAATCACACCGCGTCATACTGTGGGTTATACCACAAACTCACCTCTGTGTTGTATTTATGGCTAAATGTCCCCGTTGCGATCAACGAGTTGATTCTCAAGCAGTGGCTTGTCCCTATTGTAAATTTGATCTTAAAGCTTTTGGACATCGAGGTATTCCATTACATCGAGCCCGTTCAGATACCTATCTGTGTCATAGTTGTCTCTATGATCACGATGATACCTGTAACTTTCCCCAGCGTCCTTTGGCGAAAGATTGTATCTTGTATCAAAATCAGGCTGAACCTGTTGTCCCATCTGATGCCATCTCCCGTCCGTCTTTGGGGACTACAATCACTCAATGGTGTCGTCAGCATGTAGCAGGATTAGTTTTAGCCGGAGTATTACTGGTGAGCTTGTTACTGTCGTTATTTTGAGAGGATAGCAACTAAAAATCTTCTCAATTATATTCTTTAATGAATCCCCAATTGCTGAGAATTCATCTAAACTTGTTGTTTTACCAACTGAGTCATATGACTATAGCTTCCTATTCAAGCTATTCAAATATTCGGCATGGGGATTGATGAGATCGGCTCAAATAACTCCGGTTCAACCCCGCTTTGAGTATGCTGAGGATAAACAGGTAAATCAAACCAGAAAGTCGTTCCTATACCTAATTCACTAATCATATGAACTTGGCTGCGATGTTTATCAATAATATTACGAACAATTGATAATCCGAGTCCGGTTCCTTCTAAAGTATGGACGCGATTTTCGACTCGGAAAAACCGGGTAAAAACAGCTTCTTGATCTTCCGGTGCAATTCCACTGCCTGTATCTGAAATTTCAATTCTAACGTGACGAGTTTCTGGAGTATCGGAGATAATTTGCTCAATTGGGCGGCGGGGAGGGGGTGAAAGAATCCATCCGCCTTGTTCAATTTCTTCAGATTCTTTTTCTCCGGCTGTGATGTATTCATCGAGAATATAAGCCCGAATCATGACTCGTCCTCCAGATTTAGTGAATTTTAAAGCATTACCCACTAAATTAGCAAAGACTTGTAACAACAAATCATAATGACCTAAAACCGCAGGTAAATTCGGTTCGACTTCCTGACTTAATTCAATGCCTTTATCTTTAGCATTAAGCTGATAAGTTCGTAAAGTTTGTTCAATTGCTTGAGCGAGATCAACGGGTTCAAAATGATAAATTCGGCAAGACTCTAAACGAGATAAATCTAGAACATCATTAACTAAACGAGTCAATCTATCGGTTTCATTATTAGCAGTTGCCAGAAAATCTCGTTGTTCTTCTTCGGTTAAATCTTCACCGTAATCATGTAGGGTTTCAATAAAGGATTTAATATTAAATAACGGTGTTCTCAACTCATGGGAGACATTACTAATAAACTGACTTTTTGCTTCATTCAGTTCAGCTTCACGAGTAATATCTTGAATCGTCATAGCAATACCTTTAAGATTTTCTCGATAACTATCTTCTAGAATTTTTAGCTCATTTTTTTTGTATTTAGAACAGTCTTTAGTCAACGTCTGTTCAGCCGTTGTACATTCTTCCTCTTTTTTATTAATACAAGTTTCACAAATAGATTCTGTTTCGATTGGGCGATGTAGGGAAACGGTATTCAGCAAAATTCGTAACGTTCGGTTTGTCGGTTCGCTCAAAGAACAGCGAAATTCTCCTCTTTCTAAGCTTCCCTGAGAAATTTGTTGAAGCGGTTGGGATAATTCTTGTAAAATCCGATGAGGTAAAGATTCAAGAATAGAATGACCAATGACATCTTGAGTTTCCCAACTTAATAACCGACGAGCAATGGGATTGACTAAGATTAAATTAAGTTGAGCATCGAGTAAGACCGCTCCATCTGCAATAGTTGAGACTAAAGTTTCTAACTTCGCTTTTTCAGCGGTTAATTCTTCAATATTTTGTTCTTCATAGCGTTCTAGCCGTTCAGCCATTTCATTAAAACTAACAATTAATTCTCCCAATTCACCGCCGAATGGTAAATTAATCCGTTGGTTAAAATTCCCGGCTGTAATACTTTGAACCCCTTTCAATAACTCTTTAATCGGTTGAGTAATCGTGAGGGCATTAAACACTGCCCCTAAAATCACCATCACCCAAATTGAGACAAAAACAGCTAAAGTGACATCACGAGTTAAGTTAGAAGAAACAACAACCCTGGGATTTGGATTAATTCCAATGGCTAAAATCCCTAAATATTTGCCCTCATCGAGTAACGGAACAAACACATCTGTCACTTCTCCAACGGGGGTCTGATGTTGACGGACCATTGGAATTCCCGCAAAATTCCCCGATTCTACACTGGCGAGGAAATTCTCCGGCAGTTGCATCCGTCGCCGCAACGTCAGGGAGTTTTGCACGGCTGTATCGGAAAAGGGTAACCCAAGAAAAATATCTCCTTCTGCATCGGCATAGAGCATATAACGGACGCTGGTGGTACTGGTATAAAATTGGCGAGAAAATCGTGCGACTTCATCTCGCTTGTCTTCTGCAATTAAAGGGGCAACATTCGCCGCCAGTAATAGACCCAAGTCCCGACCATAGCGAGTATCGTTAATCCGGGCATCTTGCTGAATGGTGTTGACCGCCCAAAATGTTAAGCCACTCATCAGTAAAGACACAACAAGCGTTGCCCCTGCCATCAGTCGGGTTTGCAGGGTAAACTCAGACCACCAATTCGCAATTATTTGACTAATTTTTTTGAGTACCGTCAGCATCGCACCAGGTATTGTGGGTGGAGATAGAGATCGGGACAGAGCGATAGAACTCAGTTAGCTGAGTTAGGGTTTAAAATTAGCTCTATTCCCAATACGTTAAGATTTGTTAAATCCAAGCTAGTTATATTTTACTACAGCCTTACTCAAGACGGACGAGAGAAATGAGATCAATTACATGGCAGGATTAATAATTTTGGCAATCCGAAAACCAATATCTCGGCGATAGTACATATCCTCAAATGAGATTAAATCAATCGCACTATAAGCTTGAGCAATAGCTTGTTCAAATGTTGCACCGACTGCTGTCACACCTAATACACGGCCACCGTTAGTGAGAATTTGTTCTCCGTCTTGTTGGGTTCCCCCATGAAAAATCATGGCCCCGGTAGCAGCCGCAGAGTCTAATCCAGTAATGGGTTGAGCGGTTTTGTACGTTCCCGGATAGCCCGCTGCTGCCAGGATCACACAAACAGCGGTCCCCGACTTCCACTCAATTTCGGGAAATTGTTGCAGTCGCTGTTGACAACAAGCTAGCAAGAGTTGCTCTAAGGGGGTTTCCAATAACGCTACCACGGCTTGAGTTTCTGGATCGCCAAATCGGCAGTTATATTCTAAGACTTTCGGCTCTCCTTCTGGAGTAATCATTAAGCCTGCATAAATTACACCCCGATAATCAATTCCTCGGTTTTGTAATGCAGTCAGGGTGGGTTCTAAAACTACGGTTTGAATTCGCTGTTGCAATTCTGGGGTGACCAGCGGAGTTGGGGCGTAGGCTCCCATTCCCCCTGTGTTAGGGCCAACATCTCCTTCTCCAATCGGTTTATGATCTTGAGCGGGAAGTAAAGCTCGAATTGTGCGACCATCCGTTAGGGCTAAAACCGAGACTTCTTGACCGACTAAGTATTCTTCTACAATAACCTTTTGAGCATCTGAACCAAATTGTCCCGCAAAAATTGCATCAATTGCATCAATTGCCATCTCAACTGTAGTGGCAACTGTTACACCTTTTCCGGCGGCTAAACCGTCAGCTTTAATCACAATTGGTACTTTTGTAATCGCGGCTTTAGCTGTGGCTGCATCTGTAAAGGTGGCAGAGGCTGCAGTCGCAATTGCCGAATCGTTCATCAAGTCCTTTGCCCAGGCTTTACTCGCTTCTAATTGAGCGCCCACTCGATCTGGGCCGAAGACTTGAACTTGGTCAGATTGTAAAGCATCTTTAATCCCTAAAGCCAAGGGCAGTTCTGGGCCAACCACCACCAGGTTGATATTCTCTTCCTCCACTAGACGTTTGAGACGGGCAAAATCATCTACTGGAATTGGGATATTTTGACATCTATCGAGGGAAGATGTCCCACCATTACCCGGTGCACAGAGAACCTTTTTAACATCACTAGAGCGCAATAAAGCCCAAATCAAGGCGTGCTCTCGACCACCATTACCAACCACTAAAACGTTCACGTTGTCTTCTGCAATATTGAATCTGGATCTACGATTACCATACCTGTTGCAATCGACGGGGTCGCCATTCTGAAACAGTTCGATAAATTCAGCAAACCTTTGTGATTAATTTATGTAATTTTGGGTCTTTGAGGTAGAACAAACCTTATCATAATTATGATGCTGTTAACGCTCTTGCTTGTTGTACCCATTGTTGAACCACATCAACGGGAGGACATAGATCTCGACGTTTACAGGTGGCCACCTGTAGTCGTAAGATTTGCTGATGGAGTTGATGAACTGGTGTTTTTGCCAGTTGAGCCGCTGAAGCGATCCCAGCATGGAGCAATAAGCCACAATATTGATAACTCACTCCGGGTAATTGGGCTAAGTCTGCCATCGCCACCCATTTATTCACATCCCGGACATTGAGGTGTAATAAGTTAGCTAGCATCATTTTCTGAGGCTTTGTTTTGCCTGTTCGGAGTAATTGTGTTGTGTTTTCAATTCCGAGTTTCCTCAGGGAAGTTTGATTCTCGACTGTGATTCCCGGTATTTGAGAAATTGACCAGTTACAAGTAGAAACAGAGCGGTTTTGCGTTGATGTCGAAGTTTTCATTATTTTTATATTTAGCTTGATAAAAAGAAAATCAGTCTCGATCTCTACTACAACAGTTAGTTTGAGAACAGTCCAGTTATTGATTGAGTTGCTCTATCACCGGGTGTGATTGAATCTTGCACGAAGTCTGATATTTAACTCAGGGGCGCATCTAAAATTGTGTTGATAGAGATTGTATTTGAGATTCGCTATTTTAGCAGATCCGTATAGAAAATAATGTATAAAAATACTCATAAGATTTATTAACTTTGCTGACGAGAGCAAATTATATCGGATTTGAGGCAGACCTCCAGAACATAGGGCTAGGGGTGTGAATATACCCATATTATTGATGAATACTAACTTAGCTTAAAACAGATGAATTATAGTCATCCCCTCGGAATACATTTTACTGATAGCAGCCACGCTTAGACAAAAATGTATAAGAATACTCATAATATTTACGAAATTGGCTGATGAGAGCAAACTATATCGGATTTAAGATAATGATTCAGGAAATATAACCGATCGACAGATATTATGTAAATCAATTGATGGCTGTAATCTATCATAAGATAGATCACATAATACTCTAATTGAAATAATTTTTATTGATATAACTATTCATCTGGGAAGTAGAAATATAAAAACATTCAGTGATAAATTTAACTATTTTTAACAATGCACAGGGTTAGATGAATCGGCGCAGATCAATGCTGAGTTCCGCAATAGTTGTTGGAATGTATTGAATTTTACCCTCACCCCATCACAGCTAAAATCATTAAAACTCAAACTCCAATGAATCTCCGGGGTGATTTTGTTCAAACATAGAAAAAGAGCGATAGCCTGACAGGACAAGGGTTATAAGTCTTGAAAAAGGCTGATTTGTTGCCAATAGTGCGACTGTCTGTGTCACAATTGTTGACAGTTTCGTGAAGGAATATAAAGTACCTATACGTTATGGAAACTCTTTATCAATATGCCTGGTTGATTCCAGTTCTTCCTCTAGCCGGGGCGATGATTGTCGGAATTGGACTAATTTCTTTCAGCCAGTTTACCAATAAACTGCGGCAGGGGGCGGCAGTCTTTCTGGTTTCTCTGCTGGGGGGAGCAATGGTATTATCCTTTGCTATTCTCTGGAGTCAAATTAATGGTCATGAGTCCTACACTCGGATGATTGAATGGGCAGCAGCGGGTGACTTTCAACTCACCATGGGCTATACCATCGACCATCTGACATCGGTGATGCTCGCCATCGTCACAACCGTTGCCTTTTTGGTAATGATCTACACCGATGGTTACATGGCTCACGATCCAGGATATGTTAGGTTTTATGCCTATTTAAGCCTGTTTAGTTCTTCGATGTTGGGGTTAGTGGTTTGTCCGAACCTAATCCAAGTTTACATTTTCTGGGAATTGGTGGGGATGTGTTCTTATCTCCTCATCGGGTTTTGGTATGACCGTAAACCGGCTGCCGATGCTTGTCAAAAAGCCTTTGTGACTAACCGCGTCGGGGATTTTGGCTTATTACTCGGGATGTTAGGGCTATACTGGGCAACTAATACCTTTGAGTTTGACCTAATGGGAGAACGCTTAGAAGGGCTAGTTAATTCCGGTTCAATTAGCGTTTTCCTCGCCAGTCTGTTTGCTATTTTAGTGTTTCTTGGGCCTGTGGCAAAATCTGCCCAGTTTCCCTTACACGTTTGGCTACCCGACGCGATGGAAGGCCCTACACCCATCTCTGCTTTAATTCACGCCGCGACAATGGTAGCAGCCGGGGTATTCCTCATTGCCCGGATGTATCCGGTGTTTGAAGGCCTGCCAGCGGTGATGACAGTGATTGCTTGGACAGGATGCTTTACGGCGTTTCTGGGGGCAACCATTGCCATTACACAGAACGATATTAAGAAAGGTTTAGCGTATTCGACGATTTCTCAGTTGGGATACATGGTGATGGCGATGGGAGTCGGGGCATATAGCGCCGGACTATTTCACCTAATGACCCATGCTTATTTTAAAGCAATGCTGTTCCTCTGTTCTGGGTCAGTCATTCATGGGATGGAAGAAGTGGTCGGTCATGACCCAGTACTCGCCCAGGATATGCGACTAATGGGGGGACTGCGGAAATATATGCCCATCACTTCCACTTGCTTCTTAATTGGTACTTTAGCAATTTCGGGAATACCACCATTTGCTGGATTTTGGTCAAAAGATGAAATTCTGGGTAATGCCTTTGCTGCTAACCCAGCGTTATGGTTAGTCGGTTGGTTAACGGCTGGGATGACGGCATTTTATATGTTCCGGATGTATTTCAGTACCTTTGAAGGCAAATTCCGGGGAAATGATACTAGCATTCGCAAAGACTTGTTAGTCGCAGCAGCGAGTCCTCAACCCGTATTTGGGCCAGGGGCAATGGATCCAGAAGAATTAGATCATGACCCCGATCATGATAGTCATGGACACGGACATAGTGAATCTCCTCACGAGTCTCCCATTACCATGACATTACCATTGATGCTACTGGCCATTCCTTCTGTGCTAATTGGTTTAGTCGGAACTCCCTTTAACAACCTGTTTGAAGCGTTTATTCATGCCCCCAGTGAAACTTTAGCCGAAGTTAGTGAACACGCTGCTGAATTCGAGTTAACGGAATTTCTGATAATGGCGGGTAATTCTGTTGGGATTGCTTTAATTGGGATAACGTTAGCATCATTAATGTATCTTAGCCGTAAAATTGATGCAGGAGCGATCGCGGAAAAAATCAAACCGTTGTATTTGTTTTCCCTCAACAAATGGTATCTTGACGAGATTAATGACTTCTTGTTTGTTAAAGGTCTGCGTCGTTTAGCCCGTCAAGTGTTAGAAGTCGATTATCGTGTTGTTGATGGGGCGGTTAACCTCACGGGTTTAGTCACGTTGGTGACAGGTGAAGGTTTAAAATACTTTGAAAATGGTCGCGCCCAATTCTATGCCTTGATTGTATTTGTTGCCGTTCTCGGCTTTGTGGTCTTCTCTGGCGTAAGTTAGGCTAATCATTAAAAGCGTGAAGCGTGACTTCGGAGAAAAAACCCCTCTCCAGACCTCTCCCCTAATAGGAGAGAGGCTTCAAAACTCTAATTTCTCGTCATTTTTCAAAGATGTAGAAGAAGCCCCTTTCCATTCATCAAGAGTCTCTTTTGGATACGATTTCCCTCTCCACCCCCGACTACATCCCCCTATAGCGGGAGACCATTGGTTCATCTCCTAAAAGGAGAGGTGCTTATGAGGTGAGAGGGCTAGGGAGAGGTCCCAAGTGCCTCACATATTAAAAAGGGAATGGGGATGATTTAGATGTTTTCTAAACACCCCTAACCCTTAATCTAAGCCGCGATAGAGTTTAGCTATGGTAAATTCTAAATCAATACTACTGAGGAAAACGCGATCATTTAATTGATAAATAATAGTTTCCCAAGTATTGTTATCGGTACGGCGACGACATTCTACCTGCTGTTTGTCTTGAGAAATTAACACATATTCTTGTAAGGTTTCAAGCTGTTGATAATCCTCGAACTTTTCGCTTAAATCAAAAGCTTCTGTACTGGGGGAAAGAACTTCAGCAATCAGTTTAAAATAACGTTTAATGTAGCGATCCGACCGGTCGCGTTGATCGCAGGTTACAAATGCATCGGGATAATAATAAAACTGATCTTGATAATTCACCTTGACATTGCCAGAATAGAAGCGGCATTCGGTTGTATCACCCAGGTGGTTATCGATAATCTTAAGAAAATTGAAAGCAATACGATCGTGATTATCACTGCCGCCAGACATCGCATATACCAAACCCCGCCGATATTCGTGACGAAGTGGGTTTTGGCCTTCGATCTGTAGATATTCTTTAGGGCTGATGTAGTTTGGGACGGCTATCATCAATTTCGTAGTCGGCGGCACTCAACTTTAGGTTGATTTTGCACTTTTGAGTTTGCACTTATAATTTAGTGTGATTAAAACTGATTATAGCATTCAGCATAATTAACAAAAATCCGAAGAAAAGGTGAAGTATCAGCACTCTGACTCATAATTATGCGGATCTATAGAGGATAGCACTAACCTAAGCACCTAAAAATGACTCTCGAACACTTTCCTTGGTTAACCATTATCATTTTGTTGCCAATTGTGGCAGCATTGTTTATTCCGCTAATTCCAGATAAGGATGGCCGGACTGTCCGGTGGTATGCCTTGATAGTGGGACTAATTGACTTTGCCATTATTATTTATGCATTTTGTACCGAGTATGAACTGGGAACGCCGGGTTTACAATTAGTAGAACGGTATGCTTGGGTGCCTCAACTCGACTTAAATTGGTCGTTGGGGGCCGATGGGTTATCGATGCCCCTAATTATCCTCACCGGGTTTATTAGTACTCTGGCTATTTTAGCCGCGTGGCCCGTCACCTTTAAGCCGAAATTCTTCTACTTCCTGATGTTGCTGATGTACGGGGGTCAAATAGCCGTATTTGCAGTCCAGGATATGTTGCTATTCTTCCTGGTTTGGGAATTAGAATTAGTGCCTGTATATCTCATCCTGTCTATTTGGGGTGGGAAAAAACGCCTGTATGCCGCAACGAAATTTATCCTCTACACAGCCGGAGGGTCGTTGTTTATCTTGGTGGCTGCCTTAACCATGGCGTTTTATGGCGATACCGTTACTTTTGATATGCAGGCGATCGCCGCCAAAGCCTATCCGATTAAATTACAACTGTTATTGTACGGAGGCTTTTTAATTGCCTACGGGGTGAAATTACCGATTTTCCCCTTACATACCTGGCTACCGGATGCCCACGGAGAAGCTACTGCCCCAGCCCATATGTTGCTAGCGGGTATTTTGTTAAAAATGGGAGGTTATGCCCTACTGCGGATGAATGTCGGGATGCTACCGGATGCCCACGCGACGTTTGCCCCCATTCTGGTGATATTGGGGGTGGTGAATATTGTCTATGCCGCCCTCACGTCCTTTGCCCAGCGAAACCTCAAACGAAAAATTGCCTATTCGTCTATTTCCCACATGGGGTTTGTGTTAATTGGGATGGCATCATTTACCGATATTGGTATGAGTGGGGCAATGCTACAAATGATATCCCACGGGTTAATTGGGGCGAGTTTGTTCTTCCTGGTGGGTTGTACTTATGACCGAACCCATACTCTGATGTTAGATGAGATGGGCGGCGTGGGACTGAAGATGAAAAAAGTCTTCGCCATGTGGACCACTTGTTCGATGGCATCTTTAGCGTTACCCGGAATGAGTGGGTTTGTCGCGGAATTAATGGTATTTATTGGTTTTGCTACCAGTGATGCTTATTCCTCTACATTCAAAGTGATAGTGATATTCCTCGCCGCCGTTGGGGTAATTTTAACGCCAATATATCTACTTTCAATGTTGCGGGAAATTCTCTACGGACCCGAGAATAAAGAACTCACTTCTAATGAAAAACTGGTTGATGCCGAACCTCGTGAAGTGTTCATTATTGCCTGTTTATTGATTCCCATTATTGGGGTTGGGTTGTATCCTAAAATTGTCACCCAAATGTATGATTCAACTACAACTCAATTAACAGCATTAATTCGTCAGTCTGTACCCACGTTAGCGAAAGATTCATCTGTGGCAACAGCGGATGAAAAACTGGTTTCGTTTACGGCCCCCAGTCTTGACAACAGATAGAGTTTGAACCACTCTTAATTGATGTAGGGTGTGTCACAGACGCACCCTATTTTAATTGTTATTAATTACTTTTTATTTATTGTTTGTGGTTCGAGATATTGTTACATTCTTGCTACGGTTGATTTTAAGTAGAATTTTCATACATTTTGACATACTCCTAGTCCTAAAGAACTAGGATTCTAGCTTCAAGCGATACTAGCTTCACGAAGAAGTCTGACGGTATCTAAGCTAAGAGAAGATGCCCCTTCTCTTTCAATATTAACTGAGGCGTTT
>JBARZE010000007.1:0-295666 GCA_049649525.1 Microcoleaceae cyanobacterium | reverse complement strand
AATATGCACCACAATTTCTCGGCAATGAGTAGACGATAATGATGGCTTAGATGTTTCCACAAAGCGATTTTCTATTATCGCCCAATTTTATAAATATGCCTCTCAATTTTTATTGCTCTACCTGTCTTATTTGCTCTCTCAGCAATTTTACAAATTTAATTAGATTGAGTCAAAACAAATCTAGTTGATAGTTAATCAGTTACGGTGCACAGTTAACAGGTGTAATCAATAATATTAATTTAAAATTATTCAATATGGCAATAATTACATATTAAGTGAAACTATTATATTTTTGTTGAATAACTGATAAGTGATTGATTAATTTTTCGGGGGGGGGTGATTGTATTTGTTTATATTAGATCACAAATAATCTACTTAGTGCTACTGTTGATATTAGACAAGTAAAACAACTTGTTAACGATGAAAACACCAAGAGATTTGTATAAATCTCAAGGAGATTAAATATGACATTATTTTTTAATAATTCTTCAAGTGATATGGAAGAGAATGATACTGTTGATAGTAATTCACAGAGAGATATTCTGTTCAGCAATTCTAATGTTGATCCTTTGTTAGGTAGCAAAGATATTGATTCTAGTAGTAGTGAAATACCCTCTTATATTAAGTTTGAGGTAGATGGAGATGATCTAGTTATGAGTATTCCATCTGGGGACGGCTTCCGTCTAATTGGTCAGGCTCCTGAAATGGATGACCCTCTAGGCTTTTTCAATGATATAATGTATGATGGCTCAGAGCCTTCTGCCGCGCCTTCTACTGCTTCAGATTCACTTACTAATCCTCAACCGTATTTACCGGCACAGTGGGAGTTCATAGAGCCTTTTCTGCTACAAGACAAGGAAACGGCAGCAGATTTAATCGAACAAATTGAAGCTGAAACAATCCCGGAGTTACGAGAGACTTTACAAAACTTTCTATCTGAGACGGAAGAGCGGATTGCCTACACTGAAAGCCGACGACCACTCCCTGTAGAAGAAACCGATAGTTTATTAGTAGAAGAAGTTCCAATTATACAAGAGGCTTACTTCTTCGCCGAAGGCAGTGTTATTTCCCCAGAATTTCAACAAGAAAGTGCGGGAAGTGAAGTGTTTTTTGTGTCTGAATCATACTTTACTCAACCTGACCCTGAAGTCTTATTCTAATCATTTCTGACTACTTATCAATAATCTGAAACTAAGTTATTATCAGCGTCTACTGGGCGCTGACTTTTAGATAAACAGTTATTCCCCGAAAATATGCACCACAATTTCTCGGCGATGACGATGACTGCGATGTTCCCAGAGATAAATTCCTTGCCAAGTGCCTAACGCTAAACGTCCTTTTGTCACGGGAATTTGTTCAGACGTTTGAGTTAACACACTGCGAATATGAGCGGGCATATCATCCGGGCCTTCTGCGCTATGCACATAATCGTAACCTTCTGGCACTAATTTTGATAAGAAATTCTCTAAATCAACTAAAACATCAGGATCGGCATTTTCCTGAATAATTAAGCTCGCCGAAGTATGACGAATAAAAATAGTACAAAGTCCGGTATCAACTCCTGCCGCTTTCACCACTTGTTCAATTTGATTGGTAATTTTCGATAAGGATTTTCCCCAGGTTTGAACTTGTAGAACTTGTTGATAATGTGTCATCGTTTGGGATATTCAAATTTAATCTGTATTTTAAGAAATTTATTTTAACTTAGAATTTACAGAAAAATATAAAACTCCTTAGTCTCAATAGCGGTGCGATCCGGAGGCCCTTCATGAGTGCGATCGCCTATGCCTAAGAAATAATTTTTACATCATGCAGCGTTTCAATCCAAACCTTGGCACCACATTTAGGATTATCAGGACGATACACTACTCGACATCCCCCCAATATTTCTACCTCGTACCCATAAAGGTTGAGATTGCGGCTATTTTCCTGTGTCTTAACTGTAATCACAGGTTGTTTGGTTGATTGTTTTTGATTCTGTCGAATTCTATGAGAGTTGACGTGAATAATCTTTTTGGCAGGCTTCCTGGGATTACACCAACGGGGTTTCGGGCCGCGAGTTCCTCGTTTAATAATCGGTTTACCGTTAAACAACGGCATTAACCACATCTTCCCAGTTTTGTAAGCCCCTTCGACTCTGCCTGCTATCAGCAAGGTTCTGAGACGAGCCGTAGAGATATTTAGAATTTTTGCAGCTTCAGTAGTACCAACAATCATTTTTCAAATTTAAGCGGTGGCGTAGCCTGTGCGAAAGCACGTATCGCTATTGTTAATTTTTCAACTAAAAAGGTATCGTAATAGTTTGAAGTATAGCGTAAATCCAAGTCGTTTAACCAACGTTTCATGCCTTAAGAATCAATCGATCTAAAAATGGGTTAATCTGTGGATTTGCCAAAATGGCGATCCAGTCGGCAGACAATGTGACATCCTACAGAGACAATCTAAGATAGTTTATAAAATTTTGTCAGATACCTTGCGATTGATCGCCTGAGAATGTCAAACTGTTACTTTGCTCAGTTAGAAACTATCTCCACCCATCACCGGATAAACGGCTATGCGAACTCACTATTGTGGTCAACTCAGATCAACTCATTTAGAGAAAACGGTAACCCTCTGTGGCTGGGTGGATCGGCGACGAGATCATGGCGGCGTGATTTTCCTCGACTTACGCGATCGCACAGGTGTAGTGCAAATTGTCAGCGATCCTGAACGCACTCCAGATTCTTATGATATCGCCAATCGGGTTCGCAATGAATATGTGGTTCGCATTACTGGGCGGGTGTCTCAACGTCCGCAAGAGTCCCTTAACCCCAAACTAGACACGGGTGAGGTGGAAATTTATGCCGACCAAATTGAGTTACTCAATGGTTTAGGCAAGCCGCTACCGTTTCAAGTCTCCACCACCGATACAGAACCTGTGCGGGAAGATTTGCGGCTTAAATATCGTTATCTAGATTTGCGTCGCGATCGCATGACTCGTAACCTACAATTACGCCATCAAGTGGTTAAAGCCATGCGGCGTTTCTTAGAAGATGAACAGAATTTTATTGAAATCGAGACTCCTATTTTAACCCGTGCGACTCCTGAAGGGGCGCGAGATTATATTCTTCCCAGTCGCGTTAACCCAGGGGAATGGTTTGCTTTACCTCAGTCACCCCAAATTTTTAAACAGTTATTGATGGTATCAGGATTTGATCGATATTATCAAATTGCCCGTTGTTTCCGCGATGAAGATTTACGGGCGGATCGTCAACCGGAATTCACTCAATTAGACATGGAAATGAGTTTCATGTCTCAAGAAGAAATTATCGCTTTAAATGAAGCGTTAGTGGTGCATATTTACAAACAAGTGAAAGGGATTGATTTACCCCATCCTTTCCCCCGTTTAACTTACGCCGAAGCGATGGATCGTTATGGCTCCGATAAACCGGATACCCGCTTTGGGATGGAGTTAGTCGATGTTTCCGATGTCGTGAAAGATTGCGGATTTAAAGTATTTTCGGGTGCGGTAAAATCGGGGGGAATTGTCAAAATATTACCGATTCCGGGAGGGAATGAGGCTATTTCAAATGTTAGAATTAAACCCGGTGGTGATTTGTTTAAAGAAGCCAGTGAAGCCGGAGCAAGGGGATTGGCTTATATTCGGGTTAAAGAAGGCGGAAAACTCGATACAATTGGCGCAATTAAAGACAATTTAAGCGAGGAACAAAAACAGGAAATTATTCAACGCACCCAAGCAAAACCGGGTCATTTATTGTTATTTGCTGCCGCTGATACCGCTACGGTTAATAAAACCTTAGATCGCTTACGGTTAGTCGTCGGGCAGGAATTGGGGTTAATTGATCCCAAGAAAATTAATCTGCTTTGGATTACTGATTTTCCCATGTTTGAATGGAACGCTGATGAGCAACGTTTAGAAGCCTTACATCACCCCTTTACTTCTCCCAACCCGGAAGATATTGATGACCTGAAAACCGCGCGGGCAGTGGCTTATGATTTGGTGCTGAATGGGACAGAAATCGGCGGTGGTAGTCTACGGATTTATCAACGGGAAATTCAAGAAAAGGTGTTTGCCGCCATTGGTTTATCACCCGAAGAAGCTAATAATAAATTTGGCTTTTTAATGAATGCCTTTGAATATGGTACACCGCCTCATGGTGGTATTGCCTACGGTTTAGATCGCTTAGTGATGTTACTGGCTGAAGAAGACTCTATTCGGGATGTGATTGCCTTTCCCAAGACTCAACAAGCCCGGTGCTTACTTACCAATGCCCCATCAGATGTGGATGATAGACAGTTGAAGGAGTTGCAAGTGGTTTCAACTTATGAACCGGAAAAAGAGTCCTAATTGAACGGATAAAAATTGCTGAGAATTGTCTGAGAATTGTCTAAAATCTAATTCAGCAATTTTCAGCTTTTTCTCGTTTTTTTATCATTCTCTTCCCAAACAGAACCCTTATCTTAATAACTGTAAGCGATTAAACAACAGAGTAAGTCTCATGATCCTCAACCACATCAAAGCCCTAGGTTTAACATCTGCTTTCATCCTCACCACAGTCGGAACTATCAGCGTATCACTCAATCCGGTATCTGCTCAACCTGTTTCTCAACAACTGGCTCAAAATGTGATTGCTTCGGGCAGCTTTGTCACAGTTGAACAAGATCATCCCACAGAAGGAACTGCACAAATTATTACAGAAAATGGTAAGCGTTATTTAGAATTTGATCAAGCCTTCACCACTGCACAAGGCCCAGATGTACTGATTATTATGCACCGTGATAGTACAATCCCAGTTAATGTCGAAGAAGCCGATTATATTACTTTAGCGCCTCTCACAAGCTTTGATGGTGCACAACGTTACGAAATTCCAGAAAATGTTAATCCAAGTGATTTTAAATCTGTTGGGATTTGGTGTCGTGAATTTAATGTCACTTTTGGTTATGCATCGTTGTAAATCGTTAAAACGTAGAGGCGTTGTATAGCGACTGCTGGGTCAAATGTCTGTCTCGTTAAACGACAACTACAGTACCTCAAAAATCTTCTTAACACTTCTCTAACTGTTAATCTAGCATTCACGCAACTCTAGAGAGAATTAAGAATTTAGAGAATATTCCAGAACAAGATTAATACAGGTACTGTAGTTATATGTCTTAATTCTTCTGCTACCAGGCTTGGCTCATTAAAGTGATAGCACAGTAATTAAGCTGAAAAAATGGAGGAAAATATTTCTTAATTAATCAAACAAATCTTGATAAAATTTTCCATCTTCAATGATACCTAATTTTTTCAAAGTATCATTAACACCATCCATCATACCATAATCTTGAATCCGACGTTCTTCTCCTTTCAGGATTCTGCGTAACGCCATATAGTAATTTAACTGACCCAAAGCCGAGTCATCACTTTTATCACTAGTATCAATGATTCGTTGGGCGTAAGAATTTATCTTATCTTCAGCAAATTGAAGTAATTCTTCCTTCTTCATGGATTGCTCCTAAGCTTTTTGAAAGTTGTCAGAGTCTGGTTCAAAAGTCCAGAAAATATCTAAAAAACACTGTTCTCAGATATCTTACGTCAGTATATAACAATCGATTTTGAATTGTATATAAAATTGTGGTATAAAAAGTATATTTCTTGACTCAATCACGCGATCGCTAATGCACAAGTTAGGCTCATGCTAAAATTGTGGTACAAAAAGTATATTTCTTGACCCAATCACGCGATCGCTAATGCACAAGTTAGGCCAATGGTAATACAGCATCACACCATGCCTTGTCTTGCACCTTGGTCAGTATAGATAATCTTTTATGACTGATGATAAATTTCAAGAAAATGAAATTAAAGTTACTGTACACTGCGTGGATCTAAGGCATCTCGTAAACCATCTCCGAGTAAATTAAATGCCAATACGGTTAGAATAATCAACAGTGCAGGCGGCCAAATTAACCAGGGTTGCAATACTAAAATTGAGGCATTTGTTGCAGAAGAAAGTAAATTACCCCAGGAGGGGTCGGGTTGTTGAATGCCTAAACCAATCAAACTTAGGACTGATTCAGATACAATAAAACTCGGAATGGCTAAAGTGGCTGAGATAATCACATAAGTGGCAGTTTGGGGCAAAACATGACGCACAATAATATAAAAAGGATTAGCCCCCATGACTTGAGTTGCTTGCACAAATTCTCGTTCTTTAATCGATAAAACTTGTCCGCGAATCACCCGCGCTAACCCCGCCCAACTGATAAAAGAAATAATCACAACAATTAACACAAATCGTTGAGTACTGGTTAATTGGGGAGGTAAAATGGCCGCTAAAGCCACGAGTAAGTAAAGTCCGGGAATGGTCATTAATACTTCAGCCAGTCGCATAATTAAGCTATCTAACCAGCCGCCAAAGTAACCCGAAATTCCCCCGACTAACATTCCTAACGGGAAAGAAACTGCAATACCGACTAAACCAATACTTAAGCTAATTCGCCCGCCATAAACAATCCGACTAAATTGATCGCGGGCTTGTTCATCTGTGCCGAGTAAATTAATTTTAGCATCACCAATTGCCCCGAATAAATGACGATTTCCGGGAATAATGCCCAGCCAGCGATAAGATCTGCCTTTGACAAATAAACGTAACGGACAAGGTTCGTTGAAATCTACTAATATTTGACGTTTTCCCGTTTCAATTTCTACGGGTCCTTGGGTTGTGGGATAGACGTGAGGGCCGATAAATTCCCCTTCAGAAGTCCGCCAATAGATTGTAGTCGGGGGGAGTAATGAACCATCTAATTGAGACACGAAGGGGCTATAAGGCGCGACAAAATCGGCTGCAAGGACGCTCACATAAAACACAATTAAAATAATTGCACCCAGTCGGGCTAAAGGATTTTTTTTCAGTCGTTGCCACCACTTCATAACTCAATTAGTTGATTCTTACAAGAACTTAGACTGCTATTGTAACCTGTCACATCAGAATTTAAACACTGACCCCTTCTTGTTCTGGGAGTGAGTCAATTTTCGTGGGTTCTTCTAGCGGGTTAGAAAAGAATGAACCCGTTTGCGGGGGAGAGGCGGGGTCTAAAACAACCTCAATAATACTTTTGATTACACCTGTTAGAGGAATCGCTAAAATTATTCCGAGTAATCCGCCTATTTTGCCGCCGAGTAATAAAGCGGTTAAGATAATCACTGGGCTTAATCCGGTTAAATTGCCCATGATTCTGGGTGCAACGATATTATCTTTAATTTGTTGTAATAAAATAGCAATTCCAAATGCTTGTAAGGCGAGCCACCAGTTAATACAAGCAATAATTAAGGTAACTGTTCCAATTCCAATTGTTGCCCCAATCAAAGGAATAATTTCCATTAAACCGATGAAAACGGCAAAGAAAAGGAAAAAAGGAACTTTTAATAACCAAAATGCAATGGATAAAGTGACAGCCATAAACAGTCCGAGTAAAAATTGACCTAAAACAAATTTTTGCAAATTTTTCGCTAAAGATTCTGTTAAGATGCGTCGGACTTTGAGTGAGACAATACTGGTTAATCCTTTCCATAACCGTTCACCATCCAACAACATATAAAAAGAAATGACTAAAATTAAAATAATATCAATCACCCAGTTAAAGGTTCCCACAACTACCCCTAAACTTGTCGTTGCAATCGTTTCAATTTCTTCTTGTATTTTTGCTAAAAGTTGCTGCTGCAATAGCCCGACTTCAAAGGGTAAATTATTTTCAATACTCCATTTTTGAAAGGTCGTCAGTTGCTGTTGTCCTGATTCAATTAATTCGGGAAACTTAACGATAAATTGACCCCCTTGCTTAAAAATAGTCGGAACAATAGTTAAGCCAATAAAAATTACAAGTAAGGCAGCCGTCAGATACACAAGAGCAGCCGCAATTCCCCGAGGAATAAATTTTTGCAGTTTACTCACGGCATAATTCAGCACAAAAGCAATTAATCCAGCCGTAACTAAAATACTCACTAATTCACCAACATAGTCAAATGCACCGATGGTTAACCAGCCTGTGACTAAAATCAATAGCCAGGTAATTAGAAATTGTTGAATGGGTGAAAACACAGTATTCATTATTAAAAAGATGATGAGAGTTGAGCGATCGCTGAAAAATTATTAAATAATTGATATTTTTATTGAGTTTACAAGAAATTAGTTTACCTCAGATTAAGTGTTAAAGGTTGGCTATTTGATGGGTATCCTAAAAATATTAATCTATTCGGCGGACTTTTAGAAGAGTATTAGTTCTGATGATCTGTAAATTTCACCGAACTTGTGACACGAAAGTTAGCTATCTGTAACTTATATTAGATTAATTCAGGAATGAAGCCTCCGTAAGTTGTGGTAATCAGTTAAGCCTTCTCGACCAGGGGAATCTCGTATGTTTCTACAAAAAATTATCCAGCCTTTTAGTCTAATCTCAGTATTATTCTCTACCTTAAGTGGGTTGACCATACCTGCTGTTTCTCAATCTCTACCCTCGAAAACCCCTGAAACCAGTGAACTGAGTTTCCGAGGGATGGCTCCTAAAGTCGGAGAAATTGGGAAAGAGTATATTATTTATCAAACTGATAAAAATAATCAAACTTACGGCTTAGTTTATTTGCCTAATTCCGATATTGGGGCTTGTTTTCAAGGTGCTTATGAAACAGCAACTAATCAAATTCAAGATTTAACTTATGCTTACCCAATTATGGAACCCGGATCTCCAGAAGGTTGGGAAATGAATGTTTCAACTCAAGCTTTACATTTAACAGAATTTCCTTATCAATTGAATGTAGCAGAGATTCATCCGGCGGCAAAAGATTGGTTTAATCAATGTCAAAGTGTTTTTCAGGATTAACTCATTATTGAAATATTAACCCTTTAATTATTCCCTAAAAATGATAAAATTTATGTTTGTTTAATTGAGGAATAATTTATCATGCCGTTAGGAATGTTAGTCGAGGGAAAATGGACAACCGAATGGACAGAACAAGGCAAAAAAGGTGAATTTAACCGGATGCCGACGCGGTTTCGTAATTGGGTAACGGCGGATGGTTCGAGTGGTTATAAAGCAGAACCCAATCGTTATCATCTTTATGTCAGTTTAGCTTGTCCTTGGGCGCATCGCACCTTAATTATGCGGAGTTTAAAGGGACTGCAAGAGATTATTAGTATTTCAATTGTTGATCCTTTTATGGGTGAAAATGGTTGGCATTTTTCTGATTATCCCGGTTGTATTCCCGATACAATTAATCAGAGTAAATATCTGCGGGAAGTTTATATTAAAGCCAATTCTGAATATACCGGCAGAGTAACGGTTCCAATTTTATGGGATAAACAAAATCACACAGTCGTTAATAACGAATCTCGGGAAATTATTCGGATGTTAGATTGGGAATTTAATGACTATTCTCAATCTGATTTAAATTTATGTCCGCCTGAGATGAAACAAACCGTCGATCAAACCATAGATGCTATTTATCAACCGATTAATAACGGCGTTTATCGATCTGGGTTTGCATCAACTCAATCAGCTTATGAGGAGGCAGTCACTGAGTTATTTGAACAATTAGATCGTTGGGAAAAGGTTTTAGACAAACAACGTTATTTGTGTGGAAATAATCTCACCGAAGCGGATATTTGTATGTTCACAACTTTAATCCGATTTGATGCGGTTTATCACGGACACTTTAAATGTAATTTACGACGAATTGTTGATTATCCGAATTTATGGAATTATCTCAAAGACGTTTATCAATATCCCGGTATTTCAGAAACCTGTAATTTAGACCATATTAAACGGCATTATTATGTGAGTCATTCTCATATTAACCCCACTCAAGTTGTGCCAAAGGGGCCGATTTTAAACTTAGAAGAATCTCATAATCGAGATAGATTTTAATCCGTAAAGACGTTCCATGGAACGTCCCTACAATATTATGATTATTCCGGTAACTTGTATTGTCCAACAATCTTTTTCGCAAATTCGGGAACGTGTTTGGCTAACTTTTCCGGATAATTTCGTTTGAGATAAAGATAGTTACGGGTAAAGTGAGAATCAATCGAAAAACGGGCATATTCTAATCCTTTCGGCCCTATTTTTTCAATGAATACCCCCATTAATTTAGCCGCCCACATTGGCAACGTTACCCCTTTATCATAAGCCGGAATACTTTGTTGCACCGCAGCATGGCGATCGCCACTGGAAGTAACAGGTTGAGTGTCTAATTGATCCATGACTAACTCTAGCATTTCTTCACCTGTTTGATTACGAGTCACAAGCCATTGCCAGCCAAAGGGTGCCCCCATATAACCCACGACTAAATCAGCTAAACCGTTGACATAATCAAAACAACTTAAACAAGATGGGGCAAAAATATCCTTTAATTCTTTCGTATTTAAACCGAAAAACGGCACTGTTTCAGTTGAACCATCTTCATGTTTAAAATGCACTCGAAAATCTTGCATAAATTCATAATGTACAACAGTATCCGGCGATTTACTTGTCGTTTCTAAGAACTTTTGTAATCCCGCCCGCGTCACATTATCCACACAAGGCGTACCTAAAACATAGAGTTTTTCTAATCCTAATTCTTTCTCAACTGCCCGCAGCGCTTGAATTTGACAGCCGACACCGATCACTAACAACCGTTTCATTCCAGATTGTTCGATTTGTTCTAATACCGACAAATTGGGCGATAAAGTCGGTTTATTCACCCGCGCCGCCAACACTTCCTCTGGAGTGCGGGCAATTACAGGCATGGGTTGAAAACGATCTTCAGCAGTATTTTGAACGCACACAACTCCTTCTACCTTGCCCTGCTTCAACATTTCACAGGCGATAGTACTAACAATTCCTGTCCATTGCGCCCCCTCTATGGGTTCTTTCTTCCGCGCCGCCATCATGTCCCGATGCACCCCGAAATATAAGTCATGGGGATGATTTAAATCTCGACTGCGTCCGTGGGTTTGTTCTTCGAGTGGGGTAAACTGCTGATTAATAAAGGCGCAAGCTTCTTTAACGTAATGTATATAATAAGTGTCGCACAGTCCACACTCGCTACACAGTTCCTTTGCAGGGCGGCGACTGCCTGGTTTTAAGGCTTTGGCTTTTTTATGCTTGGGTGGTTCTTGTACTGATGTCATAAAATCTATTATGTGTAGTGCCCAGTCTTTATGTTTAGCACGAGATTTAGCTATATTTTGAGTTTGTTATATTTTTTAAGGGTTTCAGCCAGGATGTAGAAAACAGAATACAATTTTTTACTTTTGCTTTGCATAAATAAATATTGACATATTAATTGTACATCATGTTATAATACTTAAAAAATAATAAACAATAATATGGAAACAGTTATTATTCATTAAAAAATTTTGGAAGGGATTGCATTAGTTATAGGGTAGAATATTGCTTTCAATTCTGAGCGCTACTACTTTTTAATAAAGATACAAGAGAAAAGGTATTTTGTTTAAAAATTGAGGAAAAATTAGAAGATGTCAGATTTTAAAGAATATAGAAGTGTGACTGAATTCCCCGCTAGAACTGAAAACTTAAACAGACAAGAGTTAATCGAACATTATAACGATTTGCGTCAAACATATAAGAATTTGAATACAAGCAGAGGGCAGCTTGTTCGTCGTCAACGAGAAGCCAAAGGAAAAATAGTTGATCTCAATCAAGATATACAGGATAAGCAACAAGAACTTCGGTTAATTTCTGGTAATTTAAAACAAAATCAGTTGAAACTAAAGCAAGCTGAGCAAGAGCAACTGTATCTCAATCAACAAATACAAGGCAAAAGTCGAGAGTTACAAGGTAAGCAACAAGAACTTAAAGCAATTTCTGGTAATTTAAAACAAAATCAGTTAAAACTAAAACAAGCAGAGCGAGAGCAACTGTATCTTAATCAACAGATACAACAAAAAGATAAACAGCTTCTTCTGACTTCAGAAAAGTTAGAAACAGTCGTTGCTAATTTTGATCAGAAAAATCAAGAGTTACAGCAGAAAGATCGAGAACTTCAAAGGACTTTATGGGCTTTAGAAGATAGCAAAAGAAGCTTGAATAATATTGATAAAGATAAAAGAGTTCTTCTAAATGAAATTACACAAAGTCAGTCTAGATTGGCTCAAGCTGAGAATAAACAAAAGTATTTAAATCAGGAGTTAGAAGAAAAGGATCAAAAATTAATAGCAGCTTCAGACAAATTACAGACAGCTATTGTTAGTTTGGAACAAAAGGATCGAGATTTACTACAAAAACAACAAGAAATTAATAGTGTATCTTCTGCATTAGAAAGAAGTAAACAAAGTTTAAAAGAGATTGACAAAGATAAAACATTACTTCTCAATGAAATTAATGAATTAAACTCAGAACGGCAAGTGATTACGGCTTTAGTTCGGAATCTAAATAGTGAATATAGTGCGGTTCAAAATGAAGCCGGATTGTTAGGAACAGTCCATCGTTTACGTCGAATGATGAGTGCAGTTAGAACTTTTTTAAATACCGATATTGCAGAGATCGTTAAACAACAGAAAAGAGAAATTGAGGCAGATGAAAGTTTAAAAGAAGATTCCAGAAATATTGGTAGAAGCTTACTAAATGATAAATAAGGAGAAACAATGGCTAATTTATTAGATGCACTCGAAGACGAATCACGATTTGATAAAATTAAGCAAGGTGTCAATAGTCTGGCGAATACTGCCGAAGAGTTAGCAGAAGAAATTCCTAAAGTAGCAGAATCAGCGATGCGGATGGGTTATGCTTATGCTAAAGCTGAGGAAAATTTATATTCTTCTATTGATTTAAGTCAAGAGGAAATTATAGACGTTGAAGAAATAATAGAGGCTGATTTTGAAGCGATAGAATCTAATTCTTCACAAGTTTTAGAAAAAGAGTTTCTGGATAATACAGATTATTGGACAAAAAAATTATTAACGAGTCGCTTTGGAAACTATACAAAAGCTTATCAGCATTTAAAAGATGAGTATGGTTTTAAATTTAGTCGGAGTTGGGATAAAGTTATTGCTGCCTTCAATGGAGAATTAAATCATGAATTTGGCTTATCTCCAGCATCAAATGAAGTCAATTTAGAGAAGAAAGTTGAAATATTAGAAAATACTGTTAAATTGCAACAGCAACAAATTCAAGGACTGGAAGACAAGCTTAATCAAGTCTTAGAAATGGTAATAAATATACAAAAATAGAGTTAATTTTTTTCCTGCATTTAACCATTAATAACCTCGTTGAATATCTACAATATTTTTTAACGGTTTACCTGTATTATTAGCATCAATTGCATCAATTACCTGATCGATCACCTCATGAGGTAATGTTACCGCTGCAATATGAGGGGTGATAAATATCCGTTTATCTAACCAAAAAGGATGATCTTGCGGTAAAGGTTCAGTCTGGAAAACATCCAAACACGCCCCCGCAATTTGACCTGAATTTAAAGCAGTGATTAAATCAGTTTCGACTAAATGTTGACCTCGGGCAACGTTAATAATATAACTCCCTTGAGGCAAAGTAAAAAAAGTATCTAAGTTCAAAATTCCTGTCGTTTCAGGCGTAAGCGGTAATAAACAAATTAATATCCGACATTGACTTAAAAACGGCTGAAATTGTTCGTTTCCATGAAAACATTCAATTCCGCCTATATCTTTAGCTGTTCGACTCCATCCTCTGACTCTATATCCCAGTAACTTAAGTTTACTCGCAACAGTTGCACCCAAAACTCCTAAGCCTAAAATTCCAATTACAAAAGATTCTGCATTTAATGCGGGTAAATATTGCCATTGCTGCGCTGTTTGTAAGGTGAAATAATCTCTAAATCTTCGTTGAAATGTTAATACTGCTAAGCTAACATATTCTACCATTTGGGCTGTTAAACTGTCAGCAACCAAACGAACAATCACAGCATCACCAACCCAGCTTGTATTTTTTAGAATATGATCGACTCCTGCCCCAATAGAAATCACTAATTTAAGATCAGGAAAATCAGGTAATGTTGGGGGTAAATCAAATCCCGCTAAAATCATATCAATCTCGGAAATATCACCCATATCTGGCCAAATTCTCAATTCTAAATCCGGTCGTTTTTCTTGTAAAAGTGATATCCAAGTTTCTACTAATTTAATTTTTCCCAATAATAGTAAAGCCATAATTTAATCAAACTTCCTAATAATTTAAATTTACTAGATCTTTTGTAAAAGTCTCTATTCTTGTACAGACGTAGCATGCTACGTCTCTACCCATTCCCTATTCTCAAAAACTGCCACAGAATCTAATATTTTAATCATTAACAGACTTTCCCTATCCCTTGTGAACCAATCTTTGATAAGATAAAAGGCTGTGCAACTCACTGACCTTTGAAGATAGAACACAGAAGTTAAAATGACCCAGCAACACCGCATTACTCTTCTTCCGGGGGATGGCATTGGCCCCGAAATTATCACTGTAGCAGTCAATGCATTAAAAGTCGTCGGTCAACAACAAGACATTACTTTTGACTTCCAAGAAGCGTTAATTGGTGGTGCGGCAATTGACGAAACCGGAGATCCACTCCCCCCAGAGTCTTTAGAAAAATGTCGCGATAGTGATGCGGTGATGTTGGCGGCAATTGGGGGTTATAAATGGGATAATTTGCCTCGTCATCAACGCCCTGAAACGGGTTTATTGGGGCTACGGGCGGGGTTAGGACTATTTGCGAATTTACGTCCGGCCACGATTTTACCCCACCTTGTAGACGCTTCTAGCCTCAAACGAGAAGTCGTGGAAGGGGTCGATATTATGGTGGTGCGTGAACTCACAGGCGGCGTTTATTTTGGTCAACCGAAAGGCATTTTTGAAACAGAAACCGGGGAAAAACGCGGTGTGAATACGATGGCTTATACCGACTCAGAAATTGATCGTATCGCCCGTGTCGGGTTTGAAACAGCCCAAAAACGCGGGGGTAAACTCTGTTCAGTTGATAAAGCTAATGTATTGGATGTGTCGCAGTTATGGCGCGATCGCGTAACTGCTTTAGCGAGTGAATATGCGGATGTAGAATTGTCTCATTTGTATGTGGATAATGCCGCCATGCAATTGGTGCGCTGGCCGAAACAGTTTGATACGATTGTTACGGGGAATTTATTCGGCGATATTCTTTCCGATGCCGCAGCCATGTTGACGGGGAGTATTGGGATGTTGCCGTCTGCCAGTTTAGGCGCATCTGGCCCCGGTGTGTTTGAACCTGTCCATGGATCGGCCCCCGATATTGCAGGTACTGATAAAGCGAACCCCTTGGCGCAGGTCTTGAGTGCTGCGATGATGTTACGGTATGGACTGAACCAACCACAAGCCGCAGACAAAATTGAAAAAGCAGTCTTAACATTACTCGATCAAGGATATCGCACAGGGGATATTATGTCAGAGGGGATGACTCAAGTGGGATGTCAACAAATGGGTGAATTGTTAGTGAAAGTATTAGAAGAAAAATCCTTCTAAAGTATGATTTAATTTGATCAAAAGATAAATCGCTTTATCTAACCAGATAACTGCGGTAAAATTATCATAAATTGATATAGTACGGTGCTACGTCTAATACTGTTTGACGTAAAAGGAGAAAGACAGAAATTACTTAATCCTGATAATTGATAAGCTTTTTTCGTCATTACTGCCTGTTGCCTGTTGCCTATTGCCTATTGCCTGAGCGCGTAGCGCTATAATACTTATGATGCATTATCGACGTTTTGGACGGACTGAATTACCAATGCCTGTGTTTTCCTGTGGGGGAATGCGCTATCAACATAAATGGCAAGATCTTCAACCCGGACAAGTTCCTAAAGATAATCAAAGAAACTTAGAAGCGACTATTGCCCGTTCCCTTGAATGTGGAATTAATCATATTGAAACAGCCCGAGGTTATGGTTCGTCTGAGATGCAACTCGGCTGGGTTTTACCGAAGTTTCCCCGCGAAAGATTAATCATTCAAACAAAAGTTTCTCCCAAAGAAGATCCTCAAGAATTCCGTCGTCAATTACAACAATCTTTCGCCTATTTAAAAGTAGATTATATTGATTTATTGGGAATTCATGGGATAAATACCCCAGAAACATTGGATCAAGCTATTCGTCCGGGAGGATGTTTAGAAGTGGCGCGAGAATTTCAAGCAGCAGGAAAAGTTCGGTTTATTGGCTTTTCAACTCACGGCCCAACCGATATTATTGTTAAGGCGATTGAAACAGATGAATTTGATTATGTTAATCTCCATTGGTATTATATTAATCAAACCAATTGGGCAGCAATAGAAGCAGCTAAACGTCATGATATGGGGGTTTTTATTATTAGTCCATCTGATAAAGGTGGAAAGTTATACGACCCGCCAGAGAAGTTGGTGAAGCTGTGTTCTCCTCTTAGTCCAATGGTATTTAACGATCTGTTTTGTCTGAGTCATCCAGAGGTTCATACCCTGAGTTTAGGGGCAGCAAAACCCTCTGATTTTGATGAACATTTGAAAGTGATTCCCTTATTAGATCGCTATGATCAGATTTTACCCCCTATATTAGAACGACTCGAACAAGCTGCAATTGAGAGTTTAGGGGAACAATGGTATAAAAACTGGGATTTAGGTTTACCCACCTTAGAAGAAACACCAAATAAGATTAATATTCCGATTATTTTATGGTTACGCAATTTAGCGATCGCCTACGACATGACTGAATATGGTCAAATGCGCTATAACTTACTGGGAAATGGGGGGGATTGGTTTCCGGGCAATAATGCAAAAGATGTGGATAAAGTCGATTTACACCCTTGTTTAAATCAGAGTCCTTTCGCCGATAAAATCCCCGACCTTTTAACAAAAACCCATCAATTATTAGGCGGAAAAACAGTACAACGCTTATCTAAAAGTTAGGAAGTAAGGAGTTGTTAGTTGTTAGTCATTAGTTTTTAGTTTATTGATCTGTTCCCCGTTCCCTACTGCTTTCTTAACCCTATTGCCTATTGCAAGAGCACGTAGCGCTGTGAAAGAGAGACGCTGATAACAACGCCTCTACAGTTGAAATTATTGACCAACATTAGATGCAGCAGCGCGGGCAGCAGCAGCTTCATCTGGGTGAATATTCAGACGAGTTAAATTGATCCGGCCTTTACCATCAATTTCTCGAACTTTGATAATCACCTCATCTCCAATAGCGACTTCATCCTCAACCTTACCGACTCGATAGTCAGCTAACTGAGAAATGTGAATCATCCCTTCCTTACCGGGGAGGAATTCCACAAATGCGCCAATGGGAATAATCCGGGTTATCTTACCAGCATAAACATCGCCCGCATTGAGTTTACGGGTCATGCCTTGAATGATTTGGTAGGCGCGGGCTGCATTTTCACTATCAGTAGACGCAATAGTGACCGTACCGTCATCATCGATATCAATCTTAACCCCAGTTTCTTCGGTAATTCCCTTAATGGTTTTACCACCCGGCCCAATCACCAACCCAATAAAGTCAGGATCGATCTTCATCGTCAGCAGGCGAGGGGCAAAGGGAGACAGATCCGAACGGGGTTTGTCGATAGTCGTTAACATCTTCTCTAGGATATGCAGACGTGCGGGTTTCGCCTGATTGATCGCTTTTGCCACAGTTTCCATGGATAAACCTGTGATTTTCATATCCATCTGTAACGCCGTAATTCCAGAATCGGTCCCGGCCACCTTGAAGTCCATATCCCCGAGAAAATCTTCAATTCCCTGAATATCAGTCAGGATGCGAACTTCATCCCCTTCTTTAATTAATCCCATCGCCGCACCACTGACCGGCTTTTCAATCGGCACCCCAGCATCCATCAACGACAGGGTAGAACCGCACACGGACCCCATCGAAGTTGAACCATTAGAAGATAAGACTTCTGAGACAATACGAATCACATAGGGGAATTTTTCTTTGGCGGGTAATACGGGTAATAATGCCCGTTCAGCCAACGCACCGTGTCCAATTTCCCGTCGTCCCGGCGATCGCATCGGTTTAGTTTCTCCCACAGAATAAGGGGGGAAGTTGTAATGATGCATATAGCGTTTTTCATCTTGGGGATGGAGATCGTCTAAATCCTGGGCATCTCCGGGGGTTCCCAAGGTGGCAATAGACAGGACTTGAGTCAATCCTCGGTTAAACAAACCACTCCCATGCACCCGACGAGGCAACACATTCACCCGACAGGAAACCGGGCGCACTTGATCCAATTGACGGCCATCGACCCGAATATTCTCCTCCGTGATTTGTTTTCGCATCATCTCACGGGTTAAGCTTTTGAAGGCTCGACTCACCGCTTTTGGATCTTCAACTATGGCCACCTGTAGCGGATCATCTTCGGGTTTTTCCGCAATGGGTTCGAGAACTTCTTTTTGCTTAATCTCATCAAGAAGTGTATCCCGTCCAGTTTTGTCTAAATCAAACTGCTTGAGAACGTTTTTAATCGGCTCTACGGTTTTCTCCCGGATAAATTCTACCAATTCTCGGGGTTCAGGAGGCGGTTCTGCAACAGCCATCTCATACTTGAGCTGCTCCATCATTTCCTGTTGGGCTTTAATTAAGTCATAGACCGCTTCATAACCGAAGTCTATCGCCTCAATAATATCCTGTTCGGGGAGTTGATTAGCTCCGGCTTCCACCATCACCACACCGTCGGGGGAACCCGCCACCACCAAATCTAGATCGCCATTTCTGACTTCCCGGTAGGTGGGATTAATAATAAAATCATCCCCAACCAACCCAACGCGCACTGCTGCCATCGGGCCGTAAAAGGGAATTTTTGCTAACAAAACAGCCACAGAAGACCCCGTTACCGCCAGGACATCCGGCGGGACTTGCTCATCCATGGATAAAGTAGTGGCAACAACTTGGATATCATCGCGTATCCAGCCTGGGATTAACGGACGTAGCGGACGGTCAATCAAACGACTGGTGAGGGTCACCCGGTCTGGCGGACGGCCTTCTCGCCGCAGAAATCCCCCTGGAATGCGTCCCCCCGCGTAGAGGCGCTCTTCATAATCGACTAATAAGGGGAGAAAATCAATCCCCGGTCTGCCTTCAGCCCGAGTTGCCGTCACTAAAACCGATGTATCTCCTGACTCTATTAAAACTGCTCCACCTGCTTGGGGCGCGAGTAAACCTATTTTGAGCCGAATATCCCGTCCATCGAAGGATATTGACTTTTCCATTTCTTCCATTGAGTTTATCTTTCCTCTCTTTCCACCAATGATGCTTGTTCGCCATCGTAGCATTCCCTTCAAGAAGTATATTTTTCGCCTTGTGTATCGACTTAGTCCGTTGCCAGACGACCTGCGGTAAATCCGTTGCCAGACGACCTGGGGTACAGTGTCTCACTTGAAATTCTAGGGGCTACAAACGCTGAAACAAAAACATCCCTTATTGTACCAATTAGAAACCCTGTTGAACCGGACCGCGTGAATAACTGGCTCAATTGATTCGCTCTTTGGCTGCTACCATATACAGATTATACTCATCAGAATACTGATAGAGAACTTGAGGGATATAGTTGTGCTGCTATGAGCGTAAAGTGACTTGCGGTAAAGACGTTACATGTAACGTCTCTACGTTTAACAGGTGTGGCTTGCGCCTAGCGCTACATTCCCTCAATTTGGCA
Organism: Microcoleaceae cyanobacterium; assembly: GCA_049649525.1. Lineage (GTDB taxonomy): Bacteria > Cyanobacteriota > Cyanobacteriia > Cyanobacteriales > Microcoleaceae > JAAURB01. Next base: position 276,019 of record JBARZE010000007.1, on the reverse strand, counting down.
GTCTTAGGGATAATCTTTTAATGGCAGTTTTACACGGAAATTGGCGAATTCAGTCTTCAGGAAGTGATTTTGTGGTCTGGGCGGATGCTTGGGGTCGAACCCTGCCGCAAGATTGGCAAACGACTACTGAGGTGACTGCTTATCCCTACGCTTTGCCATTGGATGTGGTTTGGCAGCAATTGACCCAGGCGGTGGCATGGGGAAAATCAGATCAACCGACTCCAACCACCAGTATTATTAGTTTACCCACCGAAATTGATTCCGATTCTGCTTCTCTACTTCCGGTTTATGGTGAGGTGTCGGGTTTTGATCAAAGTACAAAAAATTCTCTTTGTCTTTATCCGTGGCAAGTTATAGGCTTTAGCCTCACGCCTCAACAAACCTTTCAACTGTTGCAACGTTTGCCTTTAAATTCTTTAGATCCCGTTAATTCTATTTTTGGATCAGATTTAAGGTTTTGGTCCCATATTCATCGTTGGAGTATTGATTTATTAGCGCGGGGCAAGTTTTTACCCACTTTAGAACAGCTTGATCCGCAGACATTTCGGGCGCATTGGCAACCTTTATTTGATGGTGCAATCGATCAAGCGCGGTTGTTACAAATGGCGGATAAAATGCCGTTAGTTTGTCAAATGTATCAGGGGATAGCTTCAGAAACAATAGCGGTTAATTTACCGAATTCTTCTCAGGAGTTATTGCAAAGTTTTATCGGGGCAATGCTCGATTTACAAGTCAGAAATATTGCCGAGGAAGTGGAGCGAACTGTTGTTACAAATTCTGCCGCTTTACAGCCGGAGGTCAATACTTGGTTACATCATTTATCGGTTGATACGTCTCCTATGACTGAGTTGGTATCGGAATATGAGATATTAGAAAAAAGGCTAAAAACTTGGGTAGAGCCGTTACAACAGTCTTTATCTGAACAAAACTTATTTAGAGCTGGATTTAAACTGAATCCGCCCGCCGCTAAAACGAAAGAATGGAAATTAGATTATTGTTTACAAGCGATTGATAACCCCGACTGTATTATTGATGCTAAAACGGTTTGGAGTAATCCCGTTGAAGCGTTTACTTATCAAGGCAGAGCTGTTAGGAAACCGCAAGAAACTTTATTAAAAGGATTGGGATTAGCGACGAAATTATATCCGGCTTTAGAACAGAGTTTAGATCGAGCTTGTCCTGAAGAATGCTTACTCAATCCGACTCAAGCTTATGAGTTTATTAAACAAGTGGTTTGGCGATTTAGTGAGAATGGTTTAGGGGTAATTTTACCGCCGGGATTAAGTAATAATCAAGGATTTGCTAATCGACTGGGATTGAGTTTGAGTGCAACAGCATCACGCTCGAAAAAAAGCATGAGTTTAGGATTAGAAAGTTTATTAAATTTTAAGTGGGAATTATCGATTGGCGGACAAACCTTATCCAAATCAGAATTTGAAAAGTTGCTAGCAAAAGAAAGTCCTTTAGTTGAAATTAACGGGGAATGGGTAGAGTTACGCCCCAGCGATATTCGGGCGGCAAAAGCGTTTTTTGAAAGTCGTAAAGACAAAATGACATTAACCTTAGAAGATGCGTTACGGCTGTCTACAGGGGATGGTCAAATGATTGAAAAACTCCCAGTGGTTCAGTTTGAAGCAGGCGGAAAACTCGAAGATTTACTCAATACTTTAACTCAAAATCAAGCCCTAGAACCGATTACAACGCCGTCGGAATTTAAAGGAGAATTAAGACCCTATCAAGCCCGAGGCGTGAGTTGGTTATCGTTTCTTGAACAATGGGGTTTAGGGGCTTGTTTAGCCGACGATATGGGACTGGGAAAGTGCTTAGCGGGGAGTTCATTGATTTTTGTCAATGGTGAATTACGAACGGCTGAAGAGCTGTGGGATCGATATGCTGGTGCTTCAGAATTTGATGGAGAAGGATTTTGGTCAGACCCTACGCAAGAATTATTAGTCAATTCAATTCATACCGTAACCCATCGAATGACCCTGGCTCCGATTCGTAAATTATATCGACAACATATTCAAGAATCTGCTCGACGAATCACTTTAGAAGACGGAAATAGCATTACCATTACCAAACGCCATAAACTTTTAACCAATCGCGGTTGGACAAATCAACTGCAAACTGGGGATTACGTTTGTGTACCTTCACGTTTAGTTTGGCAAGGACATCCGGAAGATCCCGATCTGGTTAAATTTTTAGCTTGGCAAATTTCAGAGGGTTATGAAGGTGATCGATCTTCATCATTAAGTATCACTCAAAAAGATACTTTAGTTCTGGCAGATTTACAGCAAACACTCGCAAGATTAGCAGCAAAAAATAGGATAAAAATTAATCGTCCAGCGATTCATTCACCCTTAAATAAAAGCAGTTATCTTTTATTGACAAGTGTGGCATACCGACGTTATTTAGAAGCACGGGGGTATGTTTGGGGAAAACGATCAGCAGAGAAAGTAATTCCCTCTTTCATCATGCAAGCAGACATCGAGAGTATTCGTCTGTTTTTACGGCATTATTTTGATGCGGAAGGCTCTGCTATCGATAGCATGAGAAGTGTGGAAATTAGTACAGCATCACCGATTATCATTCAACAGCTATCTGTCTTACTCAGACGATTTGGAATTTGGCTACGAATTTCAGCTAAGAAAAAGTGTGCAACCAATGGCAGCCGAATCAAACGAACTTACTACATTGGTACAATCGGTGGAAACAGTCTGCGTCGATTTGCTGAAGAAATTGGATTTGGTTATGTTGAAAAACAAGTGAAATTAAATGCAATTTGTCAGTTTAATAAAAATACGAATGTCGAGGGAATTCCTGCCTCTCATTTAGTGGCTCAAATGTTGCTGGAAACAAAATTACCTTTGCGGCATTTGGGGATGCACAATACTGTATATACAAATGGCTCACAACAGTTTTCTCATCAAAGCCTAGAACAAGTTGTCAATTCAATCAGTCGAGTGATCAGCGGTGATATGCTCCAAGAGTATCAAACATTAAAGCCTTCAAAGTGGACTAATAAAACGCTTCAAGCTTATACAGAACTCGATTGTGTTGAGTTGTCAGACAAACAGCAAGAATTACAGAAATTACTCGATCAAGAAGTTTTTTACTGCCGAATTAAGCAGATTGAAGAAATTAATTATGATGGATGGGTATATGATTTTGAAGTTGCAGAACACCACAATTTTGTCGCAAACCAAGTTCTCTGTCATAATACTATTCAATTAATAGCATTCTTGTTATCTCTTAAAGAAAATAAATCATTAGAGCGTCCGGTTTTATTGGTTTGCCCGACTTCGGTTTTAGGAAATTGGGAACGGGAAGTGAAACGATTTAGCCCCAGTTTAAAGGTTCAAGTTCATCATGGAGATAAACGAGAAAAAGGTAAGAAATTAATTCAAATGGCTGAAAATCATAATTTAATTATTACCAGCTATGCTTTAGTTTTTCGAGATGAAAAAGATATTAAAAGTGTAAATTGGCAAGGAATTGTACTCGATGAAGCACAGAATATTAAAAATCCTGATGCCAAACAATCAAAAGCGGTTCGGAATTTAGAAGCTGATTTTAAAATAGCTTTAACGGGAACTCCAGTAGAAAATCGCCTATCTGAATTATGGTCAATTATGGAGTTTTTGAATCCGGGTTATTTAGGACAAAAACAATTCTTTCAACGGCGGTTTGCCATTCCAATTGAAAAATACGGCGATACAGATTCTTTGCAAACGTTACGTTCATTAGTACAGCCGTTTCTTTTACGCCGTCTGAAAACCGATAAAGACATTATTCAAGATTTACCGGAAAAACAAGAAAATGCTGTTTTCTGTGCCTTATCAACGGAACAAGCAACATTATATCAACAATTTGTCGATCGGTCTTTAGCAGAAATAGAATCGGCTGAGGGAATTCAACGACGCGGGATGATTTTAGCCTTACTCACCAAACTGAAACAGCTTTGTAATCATCCGATGTTATTGAATGGAAAAGTATCAAAAAATAGTTCTAAAAAATCTCTTTCGGCTCAACACTCCGGTAAACTCAAACGCTTAAATGAGATGTTAGAAGAGGTGATTGATGAAGGCGATCGCGCATTAATTTTCACTCAATTTGCCGAATGGGGAAAGTTATTACAACCCTATTTAGAACAACAACTCAATCGGAAAGTACTATTTTTATATGGTGCAACTCGTAAAAATAAACGGGAAGAAATGATCGATCAATTTCAGCACGATCCACAAGGCCCGCCGATTTTTATTTTATCGTTAAAAGCCGGAGGCGTCGGATTAAACTTAACTCGGGCTAATCATGTTTTTCACTTTGATAGATGGTGGAACCCAGCCGTTGAAAATCAGGCAACAGATCGGGTATTTAGAATTGGTCAAACCCGCAATGTTCAAGTTCATAAATTTGTGTGTACCGGAACTTTAGAAGAAAAAATTCATGATTTAATTGAAAGTAAAAAAGCATTAGCCGAACAAGTCGTCGGTGGCGGAGAAGATTGGTTAACCCAACTCGATACCGATCAATTAAGGAATTTATTAATTTTAGACCGCAGTTCTATTATTGATGAAGAAGATTAATTTAATCTAATCTGCCATGAAGTTGATCTATTCCTTTAGAAGTATTGATCGCAGTACTGCTATGTGAACCCCAAAATATTAACCGATCCCTCAACCCTAATCACGAGGACTATGGCTCAGTTGTCTTCTATAATCAAGGACAAGCTTAAGCTGTGGTTTAAGTGAGAATAACAACTTATTTTATGAGCGATCTGATTAATGAAAGTTGCAATTACAGGTGCTACAGGCTTTGTTGGCAGTCGTTTAGTCCAACGGTTAAGCGCAATAGGACATCAACCATTAGTATTGACTCGTAACTCAGAGAAAGCCCAACGAGTCTTCCCAAAATCGGCTTATCCTCAACTGGAAATTGTCAGTTATACCCCCACTCAACCAGGTCCCTGGCAAGATGCGATCGCGGGCTGTGAGGGTGTAGTCAATTTAGCCGGGGCTGCTTTAGCCGACGAACGTTGGACACCTCAACGCAAACAAGAAATTATTGAGAGTCGGGTTAAACTGACCGAAAATTTAGTCAGTGCCATTGCAAAATCCGATCCCAAACCCGCAGTATTGGTGAATGCTTCAGCCATTGGCTATTATGGCACCAGTGAAACCGCGACTTTTGATGAAACCAGTCCCAGTGGAAATGATTTTCTGGCTGAAGTCTGTAAAAAATGGGAAACAGCCGCGAGTAAAGTCAAAGATAGCGGTACAAGACTCGTGATTATTCGGGTGGGTTTGGTGATGGGAATGGGCGGGGCATTAGGAAAAATGTTAACTCCGTTTAAACTCTTTGCCGGAGGGCCACTGGGAGACGGAAATCAGTGGTTTTCTTGGGTGCATCGCGATGATTTGGTCAACTTAATTATTTATAGTTTGACTCATTCAGAAATGGCAGGAGTTTACAATGGTACCGCTCCCAATCCAGTTAAAATGAAGGAATTCTGCCAAACTTTAGGTAAAGTGATTAATCGTCCCTCTTGGTTACCCGTGCCTGCTTTTGCCTTAGAAGCAATACTGGGAGATGCGGCTCAGTTGGTATTAGAAGGTCAGCAAGTCTTACCCAAACAAACCCAACAAACCGGATTTGAATATAAATATCCCCAGCTTGAAGCCGCATTGAGAGAAATTTTAAACTAGGAGGATCACCCCATCTGCGATGACGGCAAAAGATTGATTTATTGTTAATAGCGATACTAAGCATGGTTTCTCCTGACTCACAAAATAACCACATTCAGCACGCCCGTAACAGTTTACGCCAGTCTTTGTCTCGGATTTCCCAAATGCGGCGACAAAAAGGCAAAGATACAGAATTGCAAGCGACGCTACAAACTCAGTTAGACATATTAAACGCGAGTTTAAAAAAGTTGGATCAATGTTTAATTCGGATTGCGGTTTTTGGTTTAGTCAGTCGGGGAAAATCGGCCGTGTTAAATGCGTTACTCGGAGAAAGTTTATTGCAAACAGGCCCGCTAAATGGGGTGACGCAATGGCCACGTTCGGTACGTTGGGATGTGGTGACGGGTAACGGTTCGCAAGATAACATCATTCCCGTCGAATTAATTGATACACCGGGATTGGATGAAGTCGGGGGAGAAGTGCGGGGAGACATGGCACGGGAGGTGACCCGGCAAGCGGATTTAATTTTGTTTGTGGTCTCCGGAGATTTGACCCGCACCGAACACGATGCCTTGTGTGAACTGCGGTTGGCGCAAAAACCCTTAATTGTGGTGTTTAATAAAATTGATTTGTATACCGAAGCCGAACAAGTCGCAATTATCGAGAATCTGCGGCAAGTGGTATCCGAGGCCAAAACCTCAAAAATTCCTTTGAAAGCGCCTTCTCGGCTGAGTCAGGCCGTCTTAGAGGTGGTGAAAGTAGCGGCTGAACCTGCCCCAATACCAGTACGGGTGCAATGGCCTGATGGTCGAGTCAGTTCTCAATGGGAAGCTCAACCCCCCAATATTGAAGAATTACGCCAGATTATTGTCAGTACATTGCGGCGAGAAGGGCGATCGCTATTGGCACTGAATGCATTGGTTCAAGCCCGGTCCGCAGAGAAAACCATCGCTTATGAAACGGTGCAATTGCAACAAGTTGAAGCAGATGATTTAATTTGGCAATTTACCAAGTATAAAGCCTTGGCGGTGGCGTTTAATCCCATTGCCATTTTAGATGTATTGGGCACTTCGATGGCGGATTTATTACTGATTCGTTCTCTAGCTCGATTATATGGTTTACCGATGACGAGTTATGAAGCCGGAAAATTATTACAGAAAATTTTACTCAGTTCGGGCGGCATGTTACTGGCAGAATTAGGGAGTGGTTTATTACTCGGCTTTGGTAAAAGTGCGGCGGGGTTAGCCACAGATATTTCAACCTATGCTGGGGTTGCCATCACTCAAGCCTCTATTGCGGCTTACGGCACGTATACGGTCGGTAAAGCTGCTCAAGTTTATCTCGAACAAGGCTGTACCTGGGGTGAATTTGGCATTGATACCGTCATACAAGAGATTCTTAATCAAGTCGATAAAGATACGGTTATTCATCAACTCAAACAGGAGTTAAAAATTTGAACCCGTCTGGGATTTAGAAGCGAATATCTTTACTATTTATCCATGATTTGGGAATTTATATTAATAGGAGTTATAGCAATGAGTGACTGATTGTTTATTTTATTGTTATAACAGCATTAATCAGCCGATCATCGACTGGCTTCACTTCTCTAGTTCATTAATCACGTTACTGATAAGGTAGAAAATAGCTTTATGGAAAAACAGCAACAATCTAATACTTATCGCGGAGATATTTTAGTCATTGATGATACCCCAGCCAATTTAAGGTTACTCGTTAATCTTTTGAGTCATAAAGGATATAAAGTGCGGGCATTACCCAGTGGTAGAATCGCATTAGCCGGAATTACCGCCGCCATCCCGGATCTAATTTTACTCGATATCATGATGCCGGACATGGATGGTTATGAAGTTTGCAAGCAGTTAAAATCTAATGAACAAACGCGGGAAATACCTATCATTTTTATTAGTGCCTTGCATGAAGTGATCGATAAAGTTAAAGCATTTTCTATTGGAGGAGTAGACTATATTACCAAACCGTTTAATGCTCATGAAGTGATTGCTCGAGTTGAAACTCATTTAGAAAATAAATTATTACAAGAACGTTTTAGAGTTAAAAATATAGAACTGTCTCATGCAATAGAAGAATTAAAAATTGCTCAAGAACATATTATTAAGTCTGAGAAAATGGCAGCTTTAGGGCAGCTTGTCGCCAGTATTGCTCATGAAGTAAATACTCCACTCGGTGCAATTCAAGCATCGAGTAGTAATAGTTCGATTGCAATGGATGAGTTTTTATCCGCTTTACCCAAACTTTTACAACGATTCGCTCAAGAAAACCAACAAACTCTGTTTTTAGAATTCTTGAAACGAGCCATTCAGAAAACCCATCTCATTTCACCTCGAGAAAAACGACAATTTAAACGCAATCTCACTCAACAGCTACAAACAGAAGGCATTAAAGAAGCTCGGCGAATTGCTGATACATTAGTTGATATTAATATTTATGATAATATTGAGCCATTTTTAGTTCTTTTAAAAGATCCCGATCTCGATTGGCTATTGCAAATCACTTATAATATAAATCGCATCCAAGTTAATAATCAAACGATTATGCAAGCCGTTGAGCGAGCGGCAAAAGTTGTATTTGCACTTAAGCGCTATGCTCGCTATGATCAAACTGGAGAGAAACAATTTGTGCAGGTGATAGAGAGTTTAGAAACTGTACTCGAACTCTACCATAATCAACTCAAACACGGGATTACAGTGATTCGTTCTCATCAACCCGTTCCCGCAATTGAGGGTTATCCAGACGAACTTAACCAGGTGTGGACAAATTTGATTCATAACGCCATTCAAGCCATGGACAACCAAGGCACACTCAATCTCTCTATCTTTAAGCAGGATAATCATGTTGTTGTGGAAGTGGGTGATACAGGGTGTGGCATTGCGCCTGAGATTCAGGATAAAATATTTGAACCCTTCTTTACCACAAAACCTGTGGGCGAAGGGAGTGGCTTAGGTTTAGATATTGTGCAAAAAATTATTGATAAACATCAGGGTAAAGTTAAAGTCAAAAGCCACCCCAAACAGACTGTGTTTGAAGTGTGGTTACCAATCACACAGGAGTAGTAGCTATCATCTTCAACTGACTAACTAGAGTCAGGAAGAAACAGAACTGATGCGATAAATTTTGGGTGATTTAAACTGAAGCAAATTATGTCAAGTAAAGCAATTTTATGTGTCGATGATGAGGTGATTGTACTCGATAGCCTTAAAGAACAGCTTAAACGGCGATTTGGTAATCAATATTTGTATGAAACGGCTGAATGTGTCGAAGAAGCTTGGGAGATTATCGAAGAGTTGCAAGCAGAGGAAATTGAAATTTTAACTATTATCTCAGATTGGTTAATGCCGGGTATCAAAGGAGATGACTTTTTAATTCAAATTCATCAAAGATTTCCAGATATTGTCACTGTCATGTTAACTGGACAAGCCGATGAAGCAGCAATTATTCGCGCTAAAGAACAAGCCAATTTAGACTATTGTTTGTACAAACCCTGGAATGAAGAAGAACTCGTTCAAATTATTTCATCAGCGTTAAAGTGATTCATGAATTCCCTAGCAATTGTCTGTGTTGATGATGAACGATTGGTATTAGATGTTCTCGCAGAACAGCTTAGCCGCTGCTTGGATAGCCAAGAAGAAATTGTGATGGCAGAAACAGCAGAAGAGGCTTTAGAAGTGATTGAAGAGTTGCTGCTTGAGGGATATGAAATTGCTGTTTTGATTGTAGATTATAATCTGCCGGGTATTACAGGAAGTGAATTATTACGCACTCTTCATCATCAACTTCCTCAAACTTTAAAAATTTTATTAACGGGAAATCTTAACCCCCAAAATTTCGAGTCTGTTATTCAACAAACTAACTTATATCGCTACATTACTAAACCTTGGGATGAACTAGATTTACAATTAACTGTTCAAGAAGCCATTCGACGATATCGACAAGATTTACAACTGGCTCAACAAAATCGAGATTTAAAACGCCTCAACGCCGATTTAGAAAGAAAAGTGATTGAAAGAACGGCGGAATTACTAACCATTAATCATAAACTTCATCAGCAAGTTATCAGATTACAATGGATGGAAGAAGAACTACAATTTCTGCTCAATTTAAGCCAAGCCATTAGTTCTGCACCTAACTTTGAAACCGCTATAGAAATTGCTTTGCAATCTCTTTGTCAACTAACTAACTGGACTTATGGTGAGGTTTGGTTACCTTCTGTCGATGAAACCGTATTAGAATGTAGTCCGATTTGGTATTGTAATTGTCAGGATAAAAAACCAGAAGAAATCGCTTCAATTCATCAATTTCGTCATCATTTAAAAGGCATTACATTTCAACCCGGAGAAGGCATTGCGGGGCGAGTTTGGCAAACAAAAAAAACAGAATGGATTCCTGATATTTATCAAAATTTAGATTGCAGAACGATTTCCCCTGTTACTTATTCTCATTTAGTTCAACATCCCGCCAAAAATTACGGATTTCGCGCTCGCTTTGGGGTGCCAATTATCGGAAATCCGGTTTATCAGCCAGAAGATTTAATTTCTACAACTCAAGAACAAGTCATTTATGGTTCTCAATCTCTGTTTAATCTGTCTGATTCTACCTATTTATTGGGTCAAAATATTCACTCTCCGGTGTTAGCAGTATTTGTCTTTTTTATTACAGATTCTCAACCGGAAAATGAACGATACACGCAACTGATTTCAACCGTAACGACTCAGCTTGGTACTGTTTTACAACAGAAAAAAACGGAAGCCGGAATGAAAGCATTATTTGCCGCGATGACAGAAGTTGTGATGGTTATTGATCAAACTGGATGTTGCTTACAAATTGCGCCGACTAATTTATCTCGTTTCTCACATTTTCTAGATCAACTAATTGGTAAAACACTTCACCAGCAATTACCTCCGGCAGAAGCAGAGCGATTATTAGAACATATTAATTGGACATTGCAAACGAAACAAACAACTAAAGTAGAATATAGTTTAAAAGTTGAACAACGCGATCTTTGGTTTTCAGCCACTATTTCTCCTTTATCTGAAAAAACAGTAGTTTGGGTCTGTGAGGATATTACTCCTCGTAAGCAAATGGAAGGAGAATTGAGAAGAAATGAAGAAAAATATCGTCATATTATTCAAAATGTTAGTTCGGTGATTATTCGCTGGGATGCTGAAGGATATATTCGATTTATTAATGCTTATGGTTTAGAGTTTTTTGGTTACTCCGAAGCCGAAATTATTGGTCAAAAACTTGAGACTTTGATTCCCAAGGTAGAAACTTCTGGCCGAGATATAAGTCGGCTCGCTCAGGAGGTTTGTCAACATCCTGAGAAATATTCAATCTATGAAAATGAAAATATTTGCCGTGATGGTAAGCGAGTTTGGGTGACTTGGGTCAATCAACCGATTTATGATCGAGCAGGGGACCTGATTGAAATACTTTCTGTTGCCACCGATACGACAGAACGTCGTTTAGCCGAACAAGCATTGCGAGTTGAACAGGAAAAATCCGAACGATTACTGTTAAATATCTTACCTCAAAAAATAGCAGAACAGTTGAAGCAAACTAAAGGAGAAGTGATTGCTGAAAAATTTGATGAGGTGACGATTTTATTTGCTGATATTGTTGGCTTTACCCCTCTATCTGAACGGCTTAACCCCATGGAATTAGTCAAATTACTCAATCATATTTTTTCGACATTCGATCAATTGGCTGAAGTGTTAGATTTAGAAAAAATTAAAACAATTGGTGATGCTTATATGGTGGCGGCAGGACTGCCAATTTTACGCGAAGATCATGCCGAAGTGATTGCTGATATGGCACTGTCGATGCAAGTGGCGGTGGATCATTTTCTGTTTGACCAGGGAGAAACCTTACAAGTTCGGATTGGCATTAATACAGGGACTGCTGTGGCTGGGGTGATTGGTACGAAAAAATTTATCTATGATTTATGGGGAGATGCGGTAAATATTGCTTATCGGATGGAGTCAACTGGAGAAGCCGGAAAAATTCAGGTGACTCAAGCTACTTATGAACAACTAAAAGATAAATATCACTTAGAAAGACGGGGGGATATTGAGGTGAAAGGCAAAGGAGAAATGACGACTTATTGGTTGCTAGAGAGAAAATAGCGATGATCTCGGAGGAATCGTTGCAATTGAAATATAGAAAAGATAGAATTATTAGAGACTCTTTAGAAGTTACAAATATTAAATTGTAGTAGCCTGAGTCAGGACAAATTCAACTCTATCTCTATGAGTTGATGAATTTTTTTCTTCACGATGGCCTGATGAAGCATTGCGCTATAATAGTTGATTCATAGTTTTTGTACACTAGAAAAGAGTGGGTTTAGCAAACTGGGTTAAAATTCAGATATCTGCTGAACCGATGTATTGTTTCAATCATCATCCCCGAATCAAAGGAGTTGCGATGAAGTCGAAAAGTCAAGCTGTATTGATCTACTTAATCAGAAATGGTTTAATTCTCCCTACGTTGCTGTTGGCAGCCAGCCTGACCTCTCAACCCATTCTAAGAGCGCAAACTCCAGAAACACCGACACAAACCCTTTCACAACAACAGCAAGAACTCGAACGCCTACGCGCCGCTCAGGAAACACAGGCGGCTGAGGCTGACCGGATTTTTAGCCGAACTATGTTGTTGTTTAATTTGATGTTGGGTTTGCTGGCGATTTTATTAACGGGTGCGATGGTGGCATTATGGATATTGCGCCGTTCTGTGATTCACGAGGTGACGGGAATTGTCGAAAGTCATTTGAATGAATTGGGTGATTTAGAACATCGCATTACTACCGGAAATCGTAAACTTGAAGCCGTATTGCAAAGTACAGAGGATTTGACCGCAGAGTTAGATCAACAAGCCGATCAATTTCAGCAAGGTTTAGAGATCAAACGAGATCAATTTGAAGCGTTACAATCGGATTTAGTACAGTCGAAACAACAAACGGTTACTGGATTTCAGCAGTTACAATCGGAATTAGTACAGGCTAAAAAACAGGCGGTAGAGAATTTTAATCAGTTAAAGTCTGAGTTAGTGGAGTCAAAGCAACAAACTTTAGATGGTTTTGACAAAAATCAAGCAGAATTAGTGGAGTTAAAACAACAAGCTGTAGGGGATTTAGAAAAAAATCAAGCAGAGTTTGTCAAATCAAAAGAACAAGCTTTAGGAGAGTTAGAAAATCAGCTAAAGCAAGCAGCAGAAACTCAGCAACAGTTAGAAGAAAAGTTTGTGACTCAGTTAACTGAATTACAGAAGACAGCACAAAAACAACAGGATGAAATCTTCAAAGAACTACAGGAAGCAGAAGAACAATTGACAGCGGAATTTTCTCAACTGAAAACAGAAGCGATTGAAAATAAAGAAAGTACCCTAAAAACCTTGAAAGGTTCGGAAGCAGAGGTGAATCAACAGTTAGCCGCTATTGAGAACAAAACGACAGAAAAGCGCGAGTTGATGTTACAAAGTATTGAAACGATGGGGTCAGAATTAAAACAAAAAATATCAACAGTTCAAGCGGATTTAACCGGACAAAAAGCTGGTATTGTTAAGGGTTGGAAACAAGCAGAGTTGGAGTTTGCTAAACAGTTAGCAGAGTTACAAAAAGAAACTCAAAAACAACGAGATATTATTTTAGAAAATCTGCAAGGAATGGAAGCAGAATTTACGCCGCAGTTAATGGAAATTCGGACATTAACAGAACAAAAAGCTAAAGCTAAGCTTGAACAATCTTTACAAGAATTAGAACAAGTGGGTCAAGCTTTGGCGGCACAACTGGCAGAAGCACAAGGTAAAATTCAAGAAAGAGTCCAACAGAAATATCAGACACTCAAACAGTTGGAAACTGAATATATTACAGAATTTTCTCAAGCAAAATCGAGTTTAACAACTCAGAAAGACCAGCATTCAGAAAGCTTAAAACAGCTTGAAACTGAGTTTAAAACCCAGGCAACAGCCGCACAAACTGGGATACAAAGTCAGTATGAAAAGCTATTACAAGTCGTGAATACTTCTCAGGAAGAAGCGGGAACACAACTATCTGAATTTAAGTCTGCATTACGCGATCGCAAAAATATTACATTTGAAAAATTAGATAAATTTGAAGCCACTTTAGCTGAACAAATTGCTGATATTCAATCGGATGCGAAAGCAGAAAAAGATAAAATAATTCAACAACTCGCAGAGATTTCACCGACTTTTATTGCTGAAAAAGCGATTTCCGAAGTTTTAGATCGAGTCAATCAATTAACTGAACAAATTGAGAAAGTTAAATCAAATCAACCCGAACTGTTTTTAGATGTTGAAGATTTTGTGATTCAGGGAAATCTTCTCTTTTCAGAAGGAAGTTACGAAAAAGCTTTTGTGGCTTATGACAAAGCAATACAAATGCAACCCCAACATCACAAAGCATGGTTAAACCGAGGCATGACATTAAGACGACTCAAACGTCATGAAGATGCGATTACTTCCTATGAACAGGCTTTAGCATTAAAACCAGACTACCATCAAGCCTGGGTAGATCGAGGGGTTTCTTTAGGGATTTTACAACAGCATGAAGCCGCTTATGAATCTTTTGATCGAGCAGTTCAATTAAAGCCAGATGATGCCGTTGCATGGCTCAACCGAGGCATGGCGTTACAGGTGATTGAGAAGTATGAAGAAGCGGTTAAATCCTTTGATAAATCTATAGAAATAGATCCCAGTTCAGCCAAAGCGTGGAATTATAAAGGCTATACTTTAATGCAGTTAAATCGTCCTCAAGAAGCCTTAGAAAGCTTTAATCAAACATTAAAAATTCAGCCCCAACACGCCGATGCTTATTACAATAAAGCGATTTGCTGTGCCATGCAAGAAAAATCAGAATTAGCCTCAGAAAATCTAGAAAAAGCAATTGCAATTAATCCGCGCTACCAAGAAGAAGCCCGAACCGACCGAAATCTTAAACAAATTGTGAAGCAGTTACGCTATCAAAAGCAGTAATTTTTGTAGAATTAATTGGGGTTTTGTAAGGCTTGTAATGCAGGAGAAACAGCAAAGTTACCATAACTATATTCACTCACCGCATGCCACTGATAAATACTTTCTCGGAATTGTTTCCACTGTTGATAAATTTCCTTGAAAGTTGCATCTTTACTGGCATTTTCTTCATACAATTCAAAGGCTTGTATTTGGGCGGCTTCCATGATTTCTGGACTATAAGCCCGTAGTTGTGTCCCACTTTCAATTAATCGTTTTAAGGCTTGAGGATTTTCACTATCATAAGTCGCTAAAGTATTAATATTTGTATCCTCAGCAGCGGCTTTGAGGATTTCTTGATATTCTGTCGGTAACCTATTCCAGGCATTTAAATTAATCTGTAAATCAAAACTAGAACCCGGCTCCCACCATCCCGGATAATAATAAAATTGCGCTGCTTTATTCAAACCTAATTTTTCATCATCAAACGGCCCGACCCATTCAGCCGCATCAATTGCTCCTCGGTCTAATGCTAGGAAAATTTCCCCGCCAGGTAACACTTGAACATTCACCCCTAAGCGGGCTAAAACCTGTCCGCCAAGCCCTGGGATTCGCATTTTCAACCCTTTTAAATCATCAACCGTATTGACTTCTCGCTTAAACCAACCTCCCATTTGTACCCCAGAGTTTCCCGCCGGAAACGCAATCGTATTAAAATCAGCATAGAGTTTATGCATCATTTCTATACCGCCCCCTTGATATAACCAAGCATTTTGTTGTTGGGCATTTAATCCAAATGGGACACAAGTTCCAAATGCTAAAGCTGGATTTTTTCCGATATAATAATAACTCGCAGAATGACCACATTCAACTGTTCCTTGTTGAACCGCATCTAATACTTCTAAACCCGGCACAATTTCCCCAGCAGAAAACACCTGAATTGTGAATCGTCCATCGGTCATTTCACTGACTCGTTGAGCGACCATTTCAGCCGCCCCGTAAAGGGTTTTTAAAGAAGTCGGCCAACTGGTTGCCATTTTCCATCTGAGGCTAGGTAATCCACCTTCTGTGGAAGTAGAATTAGAGGAAGTTTCAGAGGAGGTACAGGCAGAAACTGCAGCCGTGGTTACAGCCCCTGTGGCAGCATATCCTAAAAGTTTGCGGCGTTTCATTTTAATAATTTATTAATTACAAATAACCAGTTTTTATTTTATCAAAGTTGCTTTTAAATCATATTAATTTATTTAACAAAACGAGAAATAGACAATTGACTATATCCTAGCTCACTAACGGAATGCCACAAATATATTGTATCTCGAAATTGTTTATAATTTTGATCAACTTATTTAAAAGATGAACTTTTAGCGGCAGCTTCTTTAAATCAATCAAAACTAATTTTTTCTGCTGCTTGTAAAATCTCTGGACTATATTCTCGGAGTTGAGTTTAACTTGATTAATTGCTTCATTTCCTTCTGCTTGATATCACCATGCATTCGTTGTTGGGCATTTCACCCAAACAAAACAGCAGTAGCAAAGAATAAAGCCGGATATTTACCGATCTAATAATAACTAGAAGTATGACCCAATTCAACGGTTCCTGGTTGAACTGCATCCATAACTTCTAATCCGTAAAACTTGTTATCCCGCTGCAAATATTTGAATGTTCAACCGTCTATTTCTCATTGATTTGACTCGTCGTCGGGCAACGGTTTTGGCAGCCCCATATAATGTATCTAAAGAAGTTTGCTAACTGGTGGTTAGTTTCCCGCGAATAATTGGTTTAATATTGGGCTTTAACTAGAGTATAAAGCTGATTGAAGCCCATAGATGTAGTAGCAGTTGTTGTGGCATAAATTAATAATTTGCGGCGTTTCCCGATCGCGAAAGAAGCCTAACTTAAACTAATATATCATCCTAACAAACGCGCAGAGGGATAAAAGGTTAAGAAATTTAACGAATATTAGGTTTATCATCTGAGTGATCTGTGGGAAAACTAATTCTTTAAGAGAGTCAGATCAAGAATATGTAAGCTGTGTAATTGTTGAATATAGAATGACTAATTTTTGATAAAAATATACTATATTCACAAGATTTATGGCATTTTGAAGTTAAGGAGATATCAAATGAGATTTTCTAACACTCTAATCAGTATTTTGCTAGGAATTAGCACTGTTTCTTGTGAATTAATTCATCAAAATCAAGCATCAGATACTGTTACTGAAAGCACTATAGTTAAGGATAAATCAGAAACAATCAAAAATAGAGTAACAAGTTTAGAAAAGGCGAAAAAGTTGGCATGGGAAGCATCTCAGCTAGTTCAAAATCCTCCTCATCCTCAATCAACATGGCAAACCGCGCAGCAAAGATGGCAACAGGCAATTCAAGTATTAGAAAAAATCCCTCCAGAAAGTTCTGATTTTGTAGAAGCTCAACAAAAATTGACACAATATAAAAATAACTATTTACTGATTCAACAACAATATCAAAAAGCCGAACAAGCAAATCTATTAAATCGTCAAGCAATACAACAAATTGAATTAGAAGATTATCAAACAGCAATTATCACTTTAAATCAAGCAATAGCAATTAATCCAGGAGAAACTAAGCTATATCTAAATCGTGGAGTGGCTTATGCCAAATTAAATAGTCATCAATCCGCTATTGCTAACTATAATAAAGCGATTGAAGTTCAACCGAATTTTGCAGAGGCTTATTATTACAGAGGTGATGAATATCTGCAAAAAGGAGAATTAAAAATAGCACTCATTGATTATAATCAAGCAATTAAATTGAATCCTGATTATTCTTTTGCTTATTTAGATCGAGGATTTATTTATGCAGAAATGGGAGACAACCAAAAAGCAGTCAATGATTTAAAACAAGCTGCTAAATTACTGGACAAAGAAGGCAATATTACAACAAAAAACTTGGCTTTAGAAGTCGCCCAGCAACTGCAGCCTAGCTTAGAAATCAATGATGAATTAGAAGAGATAGAAAATATAACAGAGATTCCTGAAGACGATGTACAGCCTATAATTATTAAAGAAAAACAGCCTGTAATTATTTATAGAAATCGTCGCCCTATTCGCCGTCGTTCTCGCCGCACTCGTCGTCGTAGATAAATGAGTTGAAGCATTATCAGCATATAAAGTCAGATATAATGTATCTAATCTCGGTAACTTGACTCAACGGATTAGAGATCTTTAAATCGCTTAATTACTGACTAATCTTAATAATTTTTAATTATTATTAGTGAGAAAGCTTATATTTTTAAATTAAGTTAAGATTCTCTGAGAATAGGATATCAGACCTCAAAAACTCAATTATTCTAAATATATAGACTGCTAGGATTTGAGGGATGCATCATGTCTAAGTTTCAAATTTCAATGTTGGGTTTAATTATTGCAGCATTGAGTACTGGTAGTGTCGCCTGGATTAAGCAAATTCAGCAAAAAAACTTAAATCAAGTTCAGCTTAAAAGGATTAAAATTGAAGTAATCAGTAAAAATGACAGTCCAGAATCTCTTAAAAAAGCAAGAAAACAAACAAAGATTTATTTAAAGCAATTAGAACAAACACCTGTAATTCCATTAATTGCCCAACCTTCAGAACAGTTTAAATCTGAACAATACCATTTATCTATCAAGCTTGAAGAAATTAATCAAGTATTAGCTACATTAGAAAGTAGTCTGGAATAATTGTTCTAATCAGATAGATGCATTGACAGGTCAATAATCTGATTTAGTCAATGATCTAAATATAATTTTTTTTGAGAGTAAAATAATTAATTTTTACTGCTCCTCAATTCTGAGATTATCTTTTAGTCTACGAAATATATATTAGAGTTGAGCTAGCTAACGCTCAGCAGAAAATAAGTAATAAATCAAGTACTAATATCCAGATTTTTAAAATTAATCTCTGAGTGTAATAGTTTTTTATTACAGTATTTTAAAATACTAAGAACAGTTTAAGATTTCGAGGTACAATAAAATAAATAAGCTATTATTAAGCGAGAAAAAAGTCATTTTTCACCCAATTGCTTTTTCTGATTGCTGATACTGAATTATTATTGGAGAAACATTATCCATGGTCACACAAATACCCGCAAAATACGAAGCTAAAACACAAGAAATTGCTAAACAACTCTTGGCAGCGACTCAGGAGAAAAAACGCTCTTTTTTGAGTCAATTACAAAATCAAATGCGCCTCGATGATAAACTCCTAGATTGGACCATGTCGAACCCCGGTTTACGAGTCCAATTATTCCATTTTATTGACTGTTTACCAGCCCTACGCAGCAAGCCTGAAATTGCCGCTCATTTACAAGAATATCTAACCACTGAAGCAGTCGAACTTCCCGATTTGCTTAAAAATCTATTAAACTTTGCTAACCCCGATTCTGCTCCGGGTAAACTGGCTGCCACAACGGTTGCCCCTGCGGTTGAAACTCTAGCTCATAAATATATCGCAGGAGACACGATTCCGCAAGTGATTAAAACCTTAGAAAAGCTGCGGAAAGATAAATTAGCATTCACAGTAGATTTATTGGGAGAAGCAGTCATTACCGAAACAGAAGCTGAAGCTTATCTCAATAGCTATCTGGAACTCATGGAAAAATTAAGTGAAGCGGCGCAAAAGTGGTCACCTGTTCCTCAAATTGATGAAGCCGATGATAAACCGCTTTCAAGAGTACAGGTTTCTGTTAAATTAACGGCTTTTTATTCTCAATTTGATCCGCTTGATATTAAAGGCAGTGAAGCTAAGGTAAGTGAGCGTGTTCGTATACTACTGCGTCGGGCAAAAGAAGTCGGGGCAGCGGTTCATTTTGACATGGAACAATATGCTTATAAAGACCAAACTTTAAGCATTTTAAAAAATATATTAATGGAAGAAGAATTCCGCAGTCGTACCGATATTGGCATGACCATTCAAGCCTATTTACGGGATTCTAAGAAAGACTTAGAAGGGATTATTGAATGGGCTAAATTGCGAGGTCATCCGGTAACCGTTCGCTTAGTAAAAGGAGCATATTGGGATCAAGAAACTATCAAAGCGATGCAGAATGATTGGCCCCAACCTGTCTACAATGACAAAGCAGCCACCGATGCCAACTATGAAGAAATTACCCAATTGATGTTAGAAAATCATCAATATATTTATTCAGCCATTGGTAGTCATAATGTCCGTTCTCAAGCCAAAGCCATTGCCGTTGCAGAAACCTTAAATGTTCCCCGTCGTGCCTTTGAAATGCAGGTTTTATATGGCATGGGTGACCCACTGGCAAAAGCATTAGCCCAGAAAGGATATCGGGTGCGGATGTATTGTCCTTACGGGGATTTATTACCGGGAATGTCCTATTTAATTCGACGGTTATTAGAAAATACAGCCAATAGTTCATTCCTGCGACAAAGCCAAGAACAACGCCCAGCTGATGAACTGTTATCTCCGCCTCAAGGAAATCTTGAAAGCCGAATTTCTCAAACTTGGAAACCCGTTTTTCCGAACGCGGCAGATAGCGATTTTTCTAATCCTATTCAACGAGAAAAAGCATTAAAAGCTTTAGAAAATATTCATTCACAACTGGGTAAAACTTATCTACCTTTAATTAATGGTCAACGGGAAAATAGCGAAAACTTAGTCGATTCTGTTAACCCTTGTCAGCCGACAGAAATTGTTGGAAAAATAGGGTTAATTAGCATTGAACAAGCAGACCTTGCAATTCAAGCCGCCAAAGATGCCTTTCAAACTTGGAAACGTACACCCGTCCGAGAACGGGCCGGAATTTTACGCAAAGCTGCCGAATTAATGGAACAACGGCGCTATGAATTGTGCGCTTGGATGGCTTATGAAGTGGGTAAAACCTTATCTCAATCCGATCCAGAAGTATCAGAAGCAATCGATTTTTGTCGCTATTATGCCGATGAAATGGAACGCTTAGATCAAGGATATAATTATGATACCGCTGGAGAAACCGACCGTTATCATTATCAACCTCGGGGTATTTCTGTTGTTATTTCTCCTTGGAATTTCCCCTTAGCTATTCCGGTTGGGATGACCGTGGCTTCTCTGGTCACTGGTAATTGTACCCTGTTAAAACCCGCTGAAGTCTCTTCAGTTATTGCCGCAAAAATTACCGAAATTTTAGTCGATGCTGGCATTCCAAACGGCGTATTTCAATATATTCCCTGTAAAGGTTCTACCGTCGGATCTCACCTCGTCAAACATCCCGATGTTCACATGATAACCTTCACCGGGTCTCAAGAAGTCGGCTGTCAAATTTACGCTGAAGCCGCTATTTTACGCCCTGGACAAAAACATTTAAAGCGCGTTATTGCGGAAATGGGCGGTAAGAATGCCATCGTTGTTGATGAAAGTGCCGACCTCGATCAAGCGGTTGCTGGGGTGGTTTATTCTGCCTTTGGTTATAGTGGACAAAAATGTTCTGCTTGTTCCCGTGTGATTGTTTTAGAACCCGTTTATGATGCCTTTGTTAACCGATTAACTGAAGCCGTGCGATCGCTTAATGTGGGGGATGCAACTGATCCTAGCACCTTTGTCGGGCCAGTGATTGATGCTAAAGCCCAACAACGGATTAAAGAATACATTGAAACGGGTAAACAAGAAGGAGAACTCGCCATTCAAGTTGATGCCCCAGAAACCGGATATTTCGTTCCCCCCACGGTTTTTAAAAATATTTCTCCCGATGCAAAAATCGCCCAAGAAGAAATATTTGGCCCTGTTTTAGCCGTGACTAAAGCGAAGAATTTCAATGAAGCAATTGACATTGCTAATGGCACAAACTTTGCATTAACCGGAGGATTATATTCTCGTACACCGTCTCATATTGAACAAGCAAAAGCAGATTTTGAAGTCGGAAATTTGTACATTAACCGAAGTATTACTGGGGCAATTGTGTCTCGTCAACCCTTCGGTGGCTTTAAGCTTTCCGGTGTTGGTTCAAAAGCCGGAGGACCCGATTATTTATTGCAATTCCTCGAACCTCGCACCATTACAGAAAACATTCAACGTCAAGGGTTTGCACCCATTGAAGGGTTTGAATAATCTGTAATATTTTCTAGGGGCATAACAATATGTTGTGTCCCTATTCACTCAAACTAGAAATCAGACATTTAAGTGAGCGTAATGCTCACTGCAACTCAACTAAAGAGTCTAGCCTTTTATCCAAACCTACTCAGAATAAGCACTGAGAAATGAATGAGTTAGAATTATAAAATAACATGAATCATTGTAGCTTGTGACTTTTCATTAGGATAGTTTTTTATTTCTATTTTCGATGTCGTAAAGTTCTACTGAACCATAGATACAAAATCATTTATATCATGGGCAGCCAATTCAGGAACTTCTTCAAGTCTATTGGGTCTCATCTGATTAATATCATTTAAGAATATACTCACTCCGTATTCAGCCAAGTTGATCATCTTACGACAAAACGCTAGATCAAACTCATGCTGTTGAGGCTGCTTTACAGAAAAAGAACCTAACGAAATTACCCAATCAAATTTATCTTGACCAAAATCATAACTCAGGAAGTCTCCATAAATGAATTGTGCATTATTCATATTTCCATATCGTTCAATCGCTTTCTGATGAAAAAAATCTAATAACTCAATTCCGGTGTAACTTCCTGTGAAGCCCCGTTTTTGACGTAGAAATTGTAACAAGTGTCCTTCTCCTGAACCCACATCAAGAACATTACCAAATCGATCCCATTTCTGAGCTGAACAGTTTGAAGTTTCTGTATAAGCGTTGGTCGCACTCTCCGTTGTAGACCAGCCTGCACTAATACCATGCTCCTTGACATATTTGTCGTAAAAGCTATAAATTTTGTCGGTATCCAAAGATAACTGATTGTCCATAGTTTCTACACCGATTGAACTAAATTAGTAAATTTTACTCTGACGATAATAAATAACGTATCATACATCGTATCTGGAGGTGTTGCTGATGAGTCAAATTAATTATAATGCAATGTCTAAGGCTGAATTAAAGCAGTATTTTCTCAAGCATCGAGGAGATAAAGCAGCTTTTCAAGCCTATTTAGATAGAATTAACCAGCGTCCTCTCAGAGTCATTGCAAATCCTAACGATCCTGACTTTGATGAGAAAGTTCAAGCAGTAATTCGCCGGAAGTTAGAAGCCTCAAGAAACAGCAACACTCAGCAGTTGGGAAGTTAGAACTTGATCGTGATTAATAGATGTATTAGTAAAACCACTTTCTAAAGAAGCCGGTTTAATTCGCAGTGTTTTTTTCACTGATGTAAAATATCCTCGTTGAGCCAGAAATTCTTCTAAAGCAGTTTGAATAACAGTATTAGTATTCGGTTTAATCACTTGTTCTCTTGTATAAATTTCCAGAGCCTGTGCCAGAGATTCAGGTAGAGTTGTGTTAATTTCCATCATAAAATGAATCTGATGAATTCGAGATTACAAGCTTTACTCTAATTATTTTATCAAATTTCTCTAAACTTTACGTCAGATACAGCAGTGACTCAAACTGAATTAGAAACAGCAACAGATTTAGAGTTTAAAGTCCGTTTACCTTTCATTTTCATTTTAATTCCTCCTAATGGAGACAAAGTAACACCCCGACGCGCTGCTTTGACCGGGCGTTTTTCAGCCAGTTGTAATTCATTTTGACGTAAAATTGTTGCTAACACTAACTTCATTTCAAATTGAGCTAGCGCCATGCCAATACATTGACGAACTCCACCGCCAAAAGGTAAATATTCATAGGGTGAAAACTTACGCTCTAAAAATCGTTCGGGTTTGAATTTTTCCGGTTCAGGATAAATCTCAGGATGACGATGAAGCAGATAAATACAACCGACTACACCAGCATCAGTATCAATGGGATATCCCATAAGAGTTGTGGGTTGTTTTGCCACCCGTGGGAATGTTAACATCCCTACCGGATAAATGCGTAATGTTTCCTGACAAACGGCTGTTAAATAGGGTAATTTGAAAATTGTCATCGGGTCAACATCTGCTGGCAAACTATCCAATTCTTGAATTAGTTTTTGATAGATTTCCGGTTGTTGATGTACCCAATATAATGACCAAGCTAAAGCTGTTGCTGTGGTTTCATGACCCGCAAATAGTAATGTTAATAATTCATCACGCAACTCAATATCACTCATCGGTTCACCGTTTTCATCCCGCGCCGCCATCATCAAACTGAGGATATCTTGGCGGTTTTCATTACTGTGTTGACGACGTTCTTCTATTTCTGCAAACAGCAATTGATCAATTTGTTGGCGCTGTCGTACAAATCGTCCCCAAGGACTCCAAGCCCCTAAATCTTTCTGTAAAATGGGGAAGAATAATAAACTAGAACTAAAGGGAGAATCGGTAACAGCGAGTAAAGAAGTCAGCAATGCTTTAATTTTTTGAAACCGCTCTCCTTCATACATCCCAAAAACAGTCTGTAAGATCACAATTAACGAAATTTCTTGCATCGAATCTCGAGCAATAAAAGGTTGATTTTGTCCCCATTTACTACTAATTTGTTCTGCAATCTTAATAATCAGTTGACCATAATTCCGCATTCTCTCGCCATGAAAGGGAGGCATTAATAATTTTCGTTGTCGTCGATGTTCTTTCTCATCTAATAAAATTAAAGACTTTTCACCGAGTAATGGTTTTAGAATCCCATTAACTCGACCGGGTGCCTCAAATTCTTTTGTATCACGGGTGAGTAATTCTTGAATTCCTTCAGGATGACAAACAAAAATTAATTCATTAGATTTACCAACAATCCCTGTATTAAATATATCGCCGTATCGCTCAAAACAAGTATCCATGTATTCTAATGGATTGGTTACCCATTGAATTTCTTGAAGTAAGTGAGGGGATTTAGAAGCGTTAATCTGTTTCATTTTTAATAATTGTAGTTAATAATTTAATAGTATAATCGTTATAAATTTAATCGGCTATCGTTTAAATGAGTGACAGCAGTATAACTTATGCCAGAGTAATATCTGCTAATCTTGCCATATCCTTAATTTTAGCAAATTTTAAAAATAAGGGGATTGAGGCGATCGCGATCACTTAATATTTTATATTGATTTACATTTGATTTTCAATTAAATCCGGCATAAAATACCTTTTTAATTGCGTCAAACTATTTTGAATCACTATCATAATTAGAAAAATCATTAAAAGAACACATTACTTCTCAAGCCGCCCGATCAATATACGACCCCAAACAAAATAATAGAGACGCTCGTTTGGTGAACGTCTCTAGTGAAAAAAGTTTATTTAAAGTTATTGAGTGTATTTATGCTTCATCAATTTGAGCATAAAATAAGCCTCGAACTTTGACGTTAACCGATTCTTTTGCCCCTAAATCATTATCAGAAGGCTGTTCAGATTCAAAAACTCCAGCAATTTCTCCGGTTTGATTATCAACCTTAGACACTTTCAAGGAGATATGACCCGCATTGGTGACGGTATCAGCTTGCTTAATATTTGCCTCTTCAAATGTATCTGCTACCGCAGGTAAAGCAACGGCATTGTCGTAACCCGAAGCGACACCCCGACCTTTGGGATCGAGGAAAGTAGCACCCCGATAAGAAGGAACATCATAATCTCCTTCAAAGTCAGTTGATGTATTGATGCTAGTGACACCGGGTTCTGTGCTGGCCACTAACTCTTTAACGGTAAATAAGAACGGTACCTGTTCTCCGCCGGGAAGCAATACAGTGATCGGCTGGAAGTCTATACCATATTCTTCTGTAAAAGTCAATACTCCATTGTCGTCGAGATCCAGCGATCCGCCCACTTGATCTAAACTATAGGTAAAGCGAGTTAACAATTTCCCTTCAATGAATTCGGCTTCTTTGCGTTTACTCCCTTCTTCTTCGACAAAGTAGGTTGTCGGTTGTAAACACAAACCACTAATTGAGTAGGATTTGCCGGAATCTAATGGAATTGAACCTCTAGCCGTTTCGGGTAAACTAGGGCAATTGACTGCTAAACCGGTATTTCTAATGTCATCATAAGTCAAAAGCTCGGGGCTTTTGCTTTCTGGGCTTTCTGAGCAAGCAGTTAACACACTCAAGCAGACTGCTAAAAGTGTAGCAATGACAGCGCGATATCTCATTTTCAACCTCTATATCCAAAATCGATATGTGACATTCTCTCAGCGGCTTAAAATCAAACAGTCATCGTTGACTTTTCACAGCCGCTTTACTGAACAATTTTATGTTTGCTATTTTTGAGACCGTCCAATTCTGCATTTTACACGGGTTTTGACCCTTTTTATCAGTCATGACTAGATTTTCTATTGCTTAGGCAAACCGACTTAAGCTAAGTTACTTATGATGCTTCTTCAATTCCTGTGAGAGTGTTGATTGTTCCCTTTGTGCGATTAGACGAAACCATGAGTGAGAATAATGTAGATTTCGACCTTGAAACATTACAATCGGAGTTAGAATTACTGCAACAAAAGATTTCTGCCATCGCCTCGGGGGCGCAAGGAAACGGTGTGGCACTGTTAAAAATCCTCCGAACCTTAGAATCTAGCCATCGACAGATCCGTGAGGGCTTATTTCAAGAGGTTTTGCCCCAAAATCGTCAGCAACTCTATCATTTACTCAAGGAAATTGAAACAGAGGGAGGATGGCCCTATATTCCTCGTGCGAGATTGCAATCTGTATTGGCTAAAATGAACCAAGAGAGCGATTAATCTGTGATTTATTAGTTTTTAATAGGGCAATAGCGGGTAGGGTGGTGGGTAGTTAGTGTCGGCTTATATCTTAAATAACTCTCTTTGATTAATCTTGAGAGTCTGTCACTTTAGCTATCAGAAATGACTAATCATCCATACATTATTAATACGATTAACACTTTTCTAGAACGCTATCAGCGCTTTGGTGTTCATTTAGGCTTAGAACGAATTAATCAATTACTCGCTAATCTAGGAAATCCTCATCATCAAGTTCCGATTATTCATGTAGCCGGGACTAATGGTAAAGGTTCAGTTTGTGCTTATTTATCTTCTGTTTTAACCGCAGCCGGCTATCGGGTGGGACGTTATACTTCACCTCACTTAGTCGATTGGACAGAACGAATTTGTCTGAATCAAAAACCGATTTTAGCCTCAGATTTAATTAATATTTTACAACAAGTTGAAGCCGCCATTTCACCGGATGAACCTTCTCCGACTCAATTTGAAGTGATTACAGCCGCAGCATGGCTCTATTTTGCACAGCAACAAGTCGATATTGCGGTGATTGAAGTCGGTTTAGGAGGACGCTTAGATGCAACCAATGTTTGCGATCATCCACTGGTCACAGTGATTACTTCTATTAGTTTAGAACATTGGCAACGTTTGGGGCCGACAGTGGCTGATATTGCAGGAGAAAAAGCGGGAATTCTTAAACCCGGATGTCCGGCTATGATTGGACAACTTCCCGACTCCGCCAAAGCAGTTGTGAAACAGCGAATTGAAGCTTTGAATTGTCCAGTCACTTGGGTGAAACCCGCAACAATCAAATCTCAAGATCAAACACTCACCACTGCTATTTATCAAGGGATAGAATACCCTTTATCTTTACAGGGAAATATTCAACAATCAAATTCAGCGATCGCCATCGCCACTTTAAAAAATATACAACAGCAAGGCTGGCAAATTTCAGCAGATGCGATTTGGCAAGGCATGAAAAATACGGAGTGGTTAGGACGCATTCAATGGACACAATGGCGAAACAATCAGTTATTAATTGATGGCGCTCATAACCCAGCAGCGGCTGCAGTTTTACGTCAATATATTGATACGATTCCTCATCAATCTGTTAGTTGGGTGATGGGAATGTTATCGACTAAAGATCATGTTGATATTTTTCAAGCATTATTACAACCGGGCGATCATTTATATTTAGTTCCTGTACCCGATCATAGTTCAGCCAAACCTAAAAACCTGGCTAAATTAGCCTTACAAATTTGTCCAGAGCTAGCACAAGTTAAATGTTATCCCGATTTAAAGGATGCCTTAGATATCGCTTTTTCTGGTGAACATGAATTAACTGTATTATGTGGTTCGTTATATTTACTCGGATATTTTTTTACTATAGAATAAAATAATATTGACGATTGATAATAGACTCTGGTATATTTTGAATTAAATCAGCTTTGTCTAAAATTACTTTAGTTTTCTGGCTAAACGAATTGATGGTTAGTAATGATTCTTTGACCAAGTAGACTAGAGTACTATTGTGCGATCGCTAAGCCTTCACCCCTATAACAAAGAACTATTGATTGGAGTCAATCATTAATTTATATCTAGAGGTCAAGGACTAGGGTAATCTGCTATTTTTGTTGTTATTAATGCTGTAGCAATTACTAATGATATGAGTACTAATCAAATATTATCTAAACCCCAGACTATTTCTGCATCACAACCTGACTGGAGTAGAGAAAAAGTAGAGCGTTGGTGGTCTCCGAGTAAACAACTGCTTAAGTCAATTCGCCAATACCAACGTCGCCAAAAGCAAAATAGTATTTTCGCTAAATATTTTACAAAAATACATGTTCTGGAACATCGATTTTGGAGTGTGGTTTCAGGTGCAGATATTCCTTTAAACTGTCAGCTTGGCGGTGGGTTATTGTTAATTCATCCCAATGGAATTATCATTCACCCAAAAGCGGTAATTGGTTGTAACTGTCTAATTTTCCAACAAGTAACGATTGTTTCTGATGTAGAAATTGGGGGTCATGTTGATATTGGCGCTGGGGCCAAAATCATCAGAAAGGTGAAGATTGGGGATCATGCTAAAATTGGAGCGAATGCAGTGGTTCTCTGTGATATTCCCGCCTCGGGTGTCGCAGTTGGTGTTCCGGCTCGAATTATCCCGGCAAAACAGACGGAGAGTTGATGAATAACGGTATTTGCCTTTGTTTGCTTGACGATGATTACGACAAATTGGCCGACAAAGCTGTTGCCCGTTTTTAGCTCTCATCCCTGACACCTCAATTGCACATTTGATCTGACGAGTCATTACTATCTAATGGCAAGCGCTTTAGAGTAACGTGTTGTGAGGCTCTATCCAACGAACTAAAATTTATTTTTTATCAATTTATCTCATTGTTGTAGAGATGACTAAAGCACCTCTTTTAGACTTAAATAATTTGTGATAAAAATTTCTTCGTTCGTTCTTCTTTAGGATGATTAAAAAAGGCATCAGGTGTGGCTTCTTCGACTAAAACACCATCTGCCATCAACACGACTCGATCTGCCACTTCACGGGCAAACCCGACCTCATGAGT
This sequence comes from Microcoleaceae cyanobacterium, assembly GCA_049649525.1. Taxonomy (GTDB): domain Bacteria; phylum Cyanobacteriota; class Cyanobacteriia; order Cyanobacteriales; family Microcoleaceae; genus JAAURB01. The sequence continues at coordinate 247,055 of JBARZE010000007.1, read as the reverse complement.
CACACAAACCATTGTCATTCCTTCCCCAGCTAAAGTCCGCATTACATCTAACACTTCCCGTACCATCTCAGGATCAAGAGCAGATGTGGGTTCATCAAATAACATAATTTTCGGCTGCATCGCCAACGCTCTAGCAATAGCTACCCGTTGTTGTTGTCCCCCGGATAATTGACCGGGAAATTTCTTTGCTTGTTCTAAAATTCCAACTCTTTCTAATAATTGAAGTGCCACTTCTTCAGCTTTTGCTTTTGGCCATCGTCTCACCCAAATCGGGGCTAAAGTCACATTTTGTAGAATCGTTAAGTGAGGAAAGAGATTAAATTGTTGAAATACCATCCCAACTTCTTTACGAATTTCTTCGATATTTTTTAAGTCGTGGGATAAGCTAATGCCGTCAATCATAATCTTTCCTTGCTGGAATTCTTCTAGGGCATTAAATGTTCGGATAAACGTCGATTTTCCCGATCCACTTGGCCCCATAATGACGACAACCTCTCCCCGTCTCACAGAAAGACTGACTCCTTGCAAAACATGAAAATGATTGCTGTACCATTTATGAACATCTTCCGCAATAATAGCGATATCGTCTGTTGTGGTTTGAGGAGTGGGTTTATCTGTTTTAATTTGTTTCATGATAGGAATTGTGCGCGATTTGTTATCCTGTGTCATACGAAGATAATATAAATCAATTGTACGCGACACAATTAGCTTGTCGGTTAGTTATGAACACTATGCCTGATTCGTCTGCAATCAGATCGCCATAATGTTCCCGACTCTTTACTGATTATTCCCTATCCCCACTCCGCCGCCTGTATTCGGTGCATTCCCGCCGCAGCAAACCGTTCAAAGGTCGTATTAGCTTGTTCCGTATAATCTATCACGCCCGGAACAACAACCGCAGTTGTACAGTCTTCGAGTAAATAGACGTTGATTATCTTCTACTGCCCCTTGTCGGTGAACGTCCCCCCACAAACAGTTCAAATTCAGGAATACAGAAGGTATTTTTGGACATCCATCAGTAATAAACCGACCCGATGTTGATCTTGACTTGCGGGTAGAATGTGATGCTGAGTTGCCCAGGCGATCGCTTCTGTTACCTGTTGTTGGTAAGGCACACGCCAAATTCTCCCCACCTGACTCGCTAGGTAGTGGGGAGGCAGAGGGAGAGAAGTTCGGGGTAAGTTTGCCATCACTGCTGAGGCGTGAGTTAATCTGCGACTTCGTGACCCGCAGCGGTAATCAATTGTTTCACGGACTCCTTAGACATACTGGCATCGACAGTCACCAGTTTTTCTTCTAAACTCACATCAACGTTGGCTTTTGAGTCTTCAGTTTTAATCACGTTAGTGATAGTATCGACACAACCCTGACATACGATACTTGGAACTTTCAATTGAATTGACATCAGCTTTATATTAAACAGAGTAATGATTGAATAATGTTTATCTTAATCTAGCAGTGAGAACCGATCAATTCATCTAACTATAGTCTGATTTTTATCAAGTTAGAACGATATTGATAGAAACGCTGGCTTAATCTGCTAATTCGCCATCAAATAAACTAACCCAGAGTCGCTGTACCCCAGAAGTTCCTGTGCAGAAGAGTAGTTTTTCTAATAAGTCAATGGCCAACTGATTCAGCTTTTCATCCGTATTGTAAGCCATTACTCCGGCGCGGCGGGGGTTCATCCGACTGCGGAAATGCGCCCGAAATTGTTGTAAATAGGTCGAGAGTTGTAAATGCTGTTCGAGGGGAATCTGCTTTTTTGTCATCTGTTCATAATCTATCAGTAACTGACGAATCCGAACCGTTAAGCGTCGTCCTAAATTACAAATAATTAAAACTAATGCTTTGGCTTCAGATGAGGTGAGGGGGCGGCGTTGACTATAGCGTCGTAGAGGGTTTGTACTGCGGACTCGCCAAAGTACCACTCGATTTTGAATTAAATCTGTTATATCTAGCTCTTTGGCTAAGCTTAGCATGTGTTCAGCACCGCCGAGATATAAAGCTTCAATCGCAAGCAACAGCAAATCAAGCTGAATACGAACACGCCGGGGACACCCCTTTTTAGAAACGGGGAGATTGGGTAAGCTATCAAGCACAACCGGGGTTGAGGGGGTTTGAGACAGATCTGTAACCATTTTTGCGCTTCGTTTACAATTGCAACGTACCGAGTTTGATCAACAATATTCAATAATATTATCTAAGCTTTCCCTAAATTCCGGAATTTATACCAGTATTACAGCCAGACAAAGATTTCACTATATAATCTAACAGCTTTGATGACAAAATTGCTGTCAATGGCTCGTTAAGATATTTGAGGGTGTCTGCATCCTCATCATATCAAAGTTGCCGGGAACTGGCAGGCTTGCGGGCGTGAACGACTGACTCATTTTACAGAGGTAACACAATTGATGGATTTAAAATCACTGATTCGCGATATTGCTGATTTTCCCAAACCCGGTATTACTTTTCGAGATATTACAACGTTGCTGGCTAATGCCGAGGGACTGCGCCACACCATCGACCGCTTGTGTGAACAATGTCGGCCTTTTTCTCCTGATTATATTGTGGGGATGGAATCTAGAGGGTTCTTATTTGGCATGCCTTTAGCTTATCAGTTGGGGGTCGGATTTATCCCTGTACGAAAACCGGGAAAATTACCGGGCGCGGTTCATCGGATTAATTATGATTTAGAGTATGGTCAGGATTGTTTAGAAATGCATCTTGATGCCATGCCTCCGGGAAGTCGGGTCTTAATTATTGATGATCTTATTGCCACAGGCGGCACTGCCAAAGCCACCGCTGAACTGGTGCAACGGGCAGAGTGTGAATTAGTCGGTTATGGTTTTATCATCGAATTATTGGCTTTAAATGGCCGACAATATTTACCCGATGTACCCATTATCAGTTTAGTTCAGTACGATTGAAAATAAAGAATTAACCCTCAATAGCGCTCTCAACAATTACTTTTTTTGCTGTTTAATTGATTTGTATTTAAAACATATCGTTCATCATGAGTTCAACCACGCTAGTTTATATTGGCAAACGGGTATTACAAGCACTCTTAACTCTGTTATTGGCTTCTGCATTGTGTTTTACCATTACCCAATTAGCACCCGGCAATTACATCGATACCCTGAGTCAAAATCCACAAATTTCTCAAGAAACCCTCAATCAACTGACTGAAAAGTTTGGCTTAGATCAGCATCCTGTCCGACAATACATTAACTGGTTAACCCAAATTGTGACTCGGGGTGATTTTGGGTTTAGTTTTGCCAATCAGCGCCCCGTATCGGCTTTACTGGCTGAACGAGTCAGTGCGACTTTATTACTGGCAATTTCTTCACTTATTATTACTTGGGCAATTGCCATTCCTCTGGGAATTGTTGCTGCAATTAATCAAAACCGCTCCTTAGATCGTGGGTTACAATTAGTCAGTTATACCGGACAAGGATTTCCTAGCTTTATTACGGCCTTATTGTTGCTTTATCTAGCACAAAATACCTCTCCTTTATTTCCGGTGGGCGGCATGACCAGTATTGATTATCCGGATTTATCCATCTTTGGAAAAGCGGCTGATTTGATTTGGCACATGATTTTACCCACCTTAGCTTTAAGTGTAACTAGTTTTGCTGGATTACAACGATTAATGCGAGGACAATTACTCGATGTTTTGCGTCAAGATTATATTAAAACGGCCCGCGCTAAAGGATTACCGGAAAACCGAGTGATTTATATTCATGCCCTCAGAAATGCAGTCAATCCACTGATTACTTTACTCGGATTTGAATTTGCGAGTTTACTCAGTGGCGCTTTTATTGCCGAAACATTTTTTAACTGGCCAGGACTGGGAAAACTGATGTTAGAAGCCGTTAGACAACAAGATTTATATTTAGTCATGGCAGGCTTAATGATGAGTGCATTAATGTTAATTATCGGCAACTTATTAGCAGATTTACTCCTCAAAGCCGTTGACCCACGGATTAATATTGAAAATCTGAATTAATCGATTAAGATTGCACAATTTGTACACTACAATGACAGCGATGCAATACATAACTGCTCACACTTCCCACAAACATTTCACTCAAGGTAGAATGTCCTCTGCGTCCCATCATAATTAAATCAACATTATTATCAGTCGCATACTGACAAATAATCCGCCCTGGGTTCCCTTGGGTTTGTACGACTTCTGCTTTAACACCCTGTGCTTCTGCTTGTTGTGACATCGATTCAAGATCTTTTGTACAATTCTCGACAAAGGTCTTCCATTCTTTTTGGTATTGTTCCATAATTTCTGGACTATAACTCAGTGATACCGGGGCAAAACTCAGGGGGCTATCGTCAGCATCTTTTGAAAGAACGTGCAGTAAAATTAACTCACTTCCGGCTAATTCTGCCAATTTTAAAGCCGATTCAAACACAGGTTTAGCAATAGGAGAATGGTCAACGGCCACTAAAATTTTGTTATACATTTTCAACTCACAGGTAAAATTCAACTGATTAAATTATCTCAGTTTCTTCTATATTTGAGTCGCTTTTTTACAATTTTTTAGATTCTGATAACAATTTATTAAGCCGTGTCGATTCTGGCAATCTTAAGTTTTATGGAAAAAGTTACCAAACAGACAGAACCTTTGAAACACTTATTCTATCTCTGTTTACTCTCATATTTTTTCCCCAATACGTCTACAGATTGCTATATAATAATGACGGTTATTTTACCTTAAAAACAGCAGGTAATAATTATTTAATCCAACCCACTCTCACGGAGGACTATTTTGAATCTAGGTCGTCGTTTGCTCCACCCGACCCTATTTTTTACAAGCTTAGTGATTCCTATGATGATTTCGGCTTGTAGTCCAGGGAATCAGCAAAGTTCTATCACCCCAGAAAATCAACAGGTTCTTCGGTTATTATATTGGCAAGCTCCCACTATTTTAAATCCCCATTTAGCCACAGGGTTTAAAGATTTTGACGCGGCACGAGTGGTGTATGAACCCTTAGCCAGTTACGACCAAAACGATCAATTAGTCCCCTTTTTAGCAGCAGAAATTCCCTCAATTGAAAATGGCGGCGTTGCGGCGGATGGAAAATCCGTGACTTGGAAGCTTAAGCAAAATGTTCAATGGGCAGATGGGGAACCTTTCACGGCTGAAGATGTTATTTTCACCTATGAATTAATTAAGAATCCGGACGTGGCGGCAGCAAGTCAAGAATATTATTCTACGATCCAAACAGTAGAAGCGATTGATGATTATACCGTTAAAATTACTTTTAAAGATGTCACTCCAGGCTGGGCAGTTCCCTTTACCGGACAAAATGGCATGATTCTGCCTCAACACATTTTTCAAGATTATAATGGTGCAAATATTCGCGAAGCCGCCGCAAATCAAAAACCCATTGGTACAGGTCCTTATCAAGTGGTTGAATTTAAGCCGGGAGATATTATTATTTATGAACCCAATTCTAACTATTGGGAAGCGGGTAAACCTCATTTTCAACGAGTAGAATTAAAAGGGGGCGGAGATGCCACTTCAGCAGCGCGGGCTGTCCTACAAACGGGGGATGCAGACTATGCTTATAACCTACAAGTAGAAGCTAATATATTAAAGCAATTAGAAGCAGCAGGACAGGGAAAAGTTGTTGCAAATTTCGGCCCCTATGTTGAACGGATTATGATCAATTTTACCGATCCAAATCAAGCCACAGAAGACGGGGAACGATCTAGTGTAGAATTTCCTCACCCCTTTTTAACGGATAAAAAAGTGCGTCAGGCTTTTAATTTAGCAGTTGATAGAGAAACAATTGCAACACAGCTTTATGGCCCTACAGGTCGCCCGACAGCTCAATTATTAGTCGCTCCTGCTATTTATAAATCTGATAATATTTCTTATGAATTTAACTTAGAGAAAGCAGCCACTTTATTAGATGAGGCCGGGTGGAAAGACAGTAACGGAAATGGGGTGCGAGATAAAGATGGGGTTGAGATGAATGTTTTATTTCAAACTTCTGTTAATCCAGTCCGTCAAAAAACCCAAGAAATTGTTAAACAAGGATTAGAAACAATTGGGATTAGTGTGGAATTAAAAAGTATTGATGCGGGTGTTTTCTTCTCTGGAGATCCCGCCAATACAGAAACCTTAAATCATTTTTATGCCGATTTGCAAGAGTATAATACGGGTAACGATAGTCCCGATCCGGGGCCTCACATGAAGTGGTGGACTTGTGAAGAAATTGCCCAGAAAGAAAACAACTGGCAAAAGCCAAATTATGGCCGATATTGTAATCCTGAGTATGACAAACTCTGGCAGCAAGCAAGTACCGAATTAGACACAGAAAAGCGAGCAGAATTATTTCGACAAATGGATGAATTGCTTCAATCAGAAGTTGCAGTCTTACCGATTATTGACAGGGCTAATGCTAATGGAGTCAGTAATCAATTAACTGGAATTGAACCTTCTCCTTGGGATGCTAATACCTGGGATATTAAAAACTGGAAACGTCCTTAATCTTAATTCCTTGATATTCATTCAATTATGAAAATAAAATTACCAATCTTTCGCTCGCTTCTCATTGCTATTCTAACCTTTAGTTTAATCTTACTCTCTTCTTCATCTGTTGTTGCACAATTTACCTTTTTACCTCCTACAACTGCATCTCAAGCAGATAACAGTAAATCAATTTGGAATCTAAATCGAACTTATTCTTGTGGGGAGGTTATTTGTAGTAATGTGATTATTGATGGAAAAGAAGTATTAACAGTCGCTTCTTATCCAGAGGCAAGAGAGAATGATAGTGCATATTTTAGTGCCGATGTGCGAGCTAGTAAAATTCAAAGTACAATAAGGCGAATTATTAGATCTAGAGTCAAACTATTAGTTGATGATTTTCCTGTCACTCAATTCACACCCGATTTATCCCAAGCACAAGAAATTCCTTCTCAAGTCGGTAATATTATAGAAAAAAAACAATCAGAATCTAACTCAAATCAACAAAACACTTCTCAGCTTCCTGATAATTTTAAGGCGAATTCTGTAGAGATAAAAACTGGAATACTTAACGGTGAAACAGTGATTTATGCTCCCCGACAACCCGGAATCACTCAGCAAAAAATACTGACTGTTACTCGCTTAGATAGTCTTTATGCGGCTCAATCTATCCCAGATCTCGCGGCAACTTGGCAAGAAAATATCCAGAAGCAGTTAACGGCATCCATCCAAGAAAGACTGGAAATTGCGAATAATCCTCTCCGCAGATTATGGCGTATTTTACGCAGATTTTTATTCGTATTAGCGCTGAGTTTAGCGGTTTGGTTAGTCCAGCAACGAGTGCGAAAAACTTACCGTTATAAACGTCGTGAATTACATCAACTGTATCAATCTCTTCAAGTTGATCCTGAGTCAATTATTCATAAAGCAATTAAAGCCAATATAAAAACTAATAAAACTCAACATAAAGCTCAATCTTCTCGTCAACCTTTCTCAGCTTTATTATGGAATGTACCTCTGGCTCAACTCGCCCTTTCCTTACAAGCTCAAGCTTTTCTAGAGAAAATACCGATTTTTACCTTAAAACGACAAAACATCTTAAAACAGCAACAAAATTTTATTTATTTAGTTAGGATTCTGTTATTTTGGGTACAGTTATTCCTCTGGTTTTTTGGGATTGCTTCGATGTTTACGATCTATCCTGAAACTCGTGATTATGAACAAATTCTTCTCATTCAAGTGATTATTCTCCCTATAATTTGGTTGTTTGTCACCCTCGCCGATCGGATCAGTGACTTTTTTACAGATCACTTATTAAATCGTTGGGCAGAAGAAGAACAACTAACAAATCCTACAGAAAAACGCTATTCTCTGCGAGTCAATACCTATTCTCCAGCTATAAAAAAAGCAACCACTACTCTATTTTGGACATTGGGTTTTTTCTGGACAATACAGTTACTCGGAGTTCCAACCCACTTAATTGCTAGTGCCGGATTTATTGGTTTATTGGTTACCTATTTTTCTCAAAATATGATCAAAGACTTTTTCAATGGCGCGTTAATTTTATTAACAGATCGCTATGTTTTGGGAGATGTAATTGCAGTGGGTGACGTTTCAGGTGTTGTCGAAAAAATGAATTTATATATTACGGAGTTACGCAACTTAAATGGAGAACTCATTACTATTCCTAATGGTTTAATTGGAACTGTAATTAACATGACGAAAGATTGGTCGCGGGTTAACTTTGAAGTTGTCGTTGCTTATGATTCTGACCTCGATAAAGTGATGAATATTCTCGAATCTATTGCAGAAGAAATGCAGCAAGAATCTGACTGGAATAACTTATTCTTAGAACCTTTATCAATTTTAGGTGTCGATAAATTAGACCATACAGGAATTACAATCCGCGCTTTAATTAAAACGCCTCCATTACAACAGTGGGCAGTCGGTCGAGAATTTCGCTATCGAGTTAAACAAGCCTTTGATCAAGCTGGAATTAATATCGGTATTCCACAGCAAAAACTGTACTTTGACCGGAATAAAAATACTATTACCCTAAATTCCAATCATCAAAGTCAGAACAACTCACAATCTCAATCAGTTAACTAAAATGAACTTGATTAATCTTTGTAAGCCGCAATTTTTTATCCAATTTATTCTTTTTATTAATTTTTTGGGATTAACTGCTTGTAATTCTGCTGTCAATCAATCAACAGATTCTCTACAAACCTCACAAAATACCCTGAGATTACTCTATTGGCAAGCACCAACTATTCTTAATCCTCATCTTTCAAGTGGTTTTAAAGATTCAGAAGCCAGTCGTATTACCCTTGAACCTTTAGCCAGTTTTAACGCCAATGGGGAATTAATTCCTTTCCTCGCCGCAGAAATTCCAACAATAGAAAATGGCGCAGTAGCCGCTGATGGAAAATCAGTCACTTGGAAGTTAAAACAAGGGATAAAATGGTCAGATGGTACGCCTTTTACCGCAGATGATGTCGTATTTACTCACCAGTTTTTAACCAACCCAGATGTCGGGGCAGCGACTGCCGGAACTTATCAAGTCATAGAAAAAGTCGAAAAGTTAGATGATTATACGGTTAAAATACAGTTTAAACAGGTGACTCCGGCTTGGTTTCTTGTATTTGTGGGTACGGAAGGAATGATTTTACCGCGCCATATCTTTCAAGATTATAACGGGATTAATTCTCGCCAAGCCCCGGCTAATTTAATGCCTGTGGGAACGGGTGCTTATCGAGTCGTTGAATTTAAACCAGGAGATGTGGTGATTTATGAACCAAACCCTCATTTCCGTTCGACAGAAACGCCTCATTTTCAACAAATTCAACTCAAAGGCGGCGGAGATGCGACATCGGCTGCGAGGGCTATTTTACAAACGGAAGATGCAGATTTTGCTTATAATCTTCAAGTGGAGGCTAATGTATTAAATCGATTAGAAGCAGTTGGAAAAGGGCGATTAATTTCAAATTTTGGGGCATTAATGGAACGGGTTTTAATTAATCAAACTGATCCCAATCGGGCAACAAATGAGGGGGAAAAATCTAGTTTAGAATTTCCTCATCCTTTTTTTAGTGATCCTCAAGTTCGTCAAGCCTTTAGTTTAGCAATTGATAGAGAAACCATTGCCAATCAATTATATGGCGCAACCGGAAAACCAACGGCGAATTTTATTGTCGCACCCCAACAATATGTTTCTGATAATACTGAGTTTGAATTTAATTTAGAACAAGCTGCCGCATTACTGGATCAAGCGGGATGGGAAGATAGTAATAATAATGGAATAAGAGATAAAGATGGGGTAGAAATGAATGTTTTGTTTCAAACTTCAGTTAATCCCTTGCGACAAAAAACTCAAGAAGTGATTAAACAGTCGTTAGAATCAATTGGAATTCAAGTCGAACTCAAAAGTATTGATCCGAGTGTTTATTTTTCAGGAGATCCCGGTAATTCAGAAACAGTTGAACGATTTCAAGCTGACTTACAAATGTATACAACAGGCAACACTAATCCAGATCCGGGGTCGTATTTAAAAACCTATACCTGTGATGAAGTCCCCCAAAAATCTAATAATTGGATCGGGGATAATCCCTCTCGATATTGTAATCCTGAATACGATCAATTATGGCAACAATCTAATACAGAAATAGACCCCGAAAAACGAACTCAGATGATTATTGAAATGAACAATTTACTGGTTCAAAATCAGATTGTTATTCCTCTAATTCATCGGGCAGAAGTTGCCGGAGTCAGTAACACAATTACCGGAGTAGAATTAACCCCATGGGATTTAAATACTTGGAAGATTCAAGATTGGAAAAGACAAGAATAAATTAAGCCATTACCATACCGCCATCAACATTAAACACTTGCCCCGTGATATATTGAGCCGCAGAATCTGCTGCTAAAAACCTTACCATTCCGGCAACTTCTTCGGCTTTTCCATAGCGTCCAAGGGGAATAAATTTGAGGATTTCTTCAGTATTTTTCAACTCTTTCGTCATATCAGTGGCAATAAATCCAGGCGCAACTGCATTCACTAATACGCCTCGACTGGCGAATTCTTTTGCTAAAGTTTTAGTTAAACCAATAACCCCGGCTTTAGCAGCACTATAATTTGCTTGACCCGGATTTCCCATTTGTCCCGCAACAGAGGCAATATTAATAATTCGACCCGAGCGTTGTTTTAACATCATTTTACTCACCGCCCGCGTACAAAGAAAGACCCCAGTTAAATTTAAATTAATCACGGCTTGCCAATCTTCGGGCTTCATTCGTAATAGCAAAGTATCGCGAGTAATCCCGGCATTATTGACTAGAATATCAATTTTTTTCCATTTTTCAACAACATTTTTAATTAAATTATCCACTTGATCGACATCAGAAACATCGGCTTGTAAAGCAATAGCATTTCCTCCGGCCTCTGTAATCTCAGTAACGACTTGCTCCGCTGCCGTACTAGAATTAGCATAGTTGACGACAATATCTGCACCTTCTGTTGCCAATGCGATCGCAATAGCGCGACCAATTCCCCGCGACCCGCCTGTAATTAAAGCAACTTGACCTTTGAGTTGTTGGATAGATTCGGGTAAAATTTCCATTTTTAGCGTCCTTCAATGATAATCAATTTTCAAATTTTATTATCATATCGGTTAATGGTGACAAAAAAAAGAGATGACCTCAATGGGTGGGAAAATTACAGCAGTGATTAATTAATAAATTCGGAAAATCATGTACAACTTTGTAATCGATGACTTATAATCAAAACATTCACAAATTTAAGGATTTCCTATGTCAGCGAAAAAAACATTTACCAACTTTCAGGACTTATTAAATCAGTCTGATAAACCTGTTTTAGTCGATTTTTATGCCACTTGGTGCGGGCCTTGCCAGATGATGGCTCCGATTTTAGAACAAGTCAATCAGGAAATGAAAGAACAAATTCAAGTTGTTAAAATTGATACAGATAAATACCCACAAATTGCCTCTCAATATAATATCATGGCGTTACCGACTTTGGTATTATTTAAGCAAGGAAAACCGGTGGATAGATTTGAGGGGGTTTTACAAGCACCTGCTTTAATTCAGCGAATTTACGGACTTTTATAATAGCTAATTAATGAATACACCCAGTCATGCTATTCTCAATTTAGCCCTACTCGGAAAAACGATTTCTCCTCAAGCGAATTTAATTATTGTTTTAGGCGGAATATTACCGGATGTTCCTATTTTTATCTTTTATGGTTGGGCAAAATTTATTGCTAAAATGCCAGAAAATAAAATTTGGTCAGAAGCTTATTATTATCCAGTAACACAGGATATTGTTGCTTTATTTCATTCTATTCCTTTAGCTTTAATTGGATTAATTATCGCCTTATTATTTAAATGGGAAATTGTACAAGTTTTGTGCATTAGCTTAATTTTACATTCCTTATTTGATTTACCCGTCCATCATGATGATGCTCATCGCCACTTTTTCCCACTGAGTAATTATCGCTTTATCAGCCCTTTTTCATATTGGGACCCTAAACACTACGGTAATATTGTTGCTTTTATTGAAATAATTTTAGTACTTCTGGGGACAATTTGGTCATTTTCCTTCGTGAATTCTCCCATCGGTAAAGGATTAATGATTTCAGTTAATATATTTTATATTTTTGGTTATTCTTATTTTTATCTATTCTCTAAACTGGGATTACAATAAAATTAAATATTTATAATTTAGCGTGAGATCGCTTTAAATAAATCCGTGCGATTCGATCTCCTGGATTTTGTTTTAGACACTCCTCAAAGCGTTGTGCAGCTTGTAAGAAGGCTTGACAATGGTAATCTGAATAAGCCTTAGTAAACAGCGGTAAAGTCGCTAGCTTTTTCTCTTTTACAGTCGGTGGATCTGCATCAAATACTTCATAAACAGTCACTAATTCAGATTTTCCTTTAACCCTAACTTGATCGACTTGACGAATCGCATAATCATCGGGGTTTTGTAACCGAGAGAACGTTTGTTGTGAAATTAATAATGATATGCCATATTCTTTCGTTAAACTTTCAATTCGCGCAGCCAAATTCACCGCATCACTAATCACTGTCCCTTCCATCCTTCTTTCGCCACCAACGGTTCCTAACATCAACGAACCCGTATTAATTCCAATCCCAATTTGAATCGGATTTAAACCTATATTGCTTAAAGATTGATTATATTTTTGAAGTTGATCAAGCATAGCAATTGCAGCTTGAACGGCATTATCTGCAGCACCGCTAAACAGTGCCATAATCGCATCACCAATATATTTATCAATAAATCCTTGATGAGCTGTAATCACAGGTTCCATCTGACTTAAATATGAGTTAATAAACTGAAAGTTTTCAGTCGGTGTCATCAGCTCAGAGAGGGTTGTAAAGTTACGAATATCAGAAAACAAGACTGACATTTCTAATTGAACTTGGTCACCGAGTTGAACATCAACAATGCTGTTTTTATTTAAAAATTGAAGAAATTGACCGGGTACAAATCTTTCATAAGCTTGATTGAGGTTAAATAGTTCATTCATAAATTTTTGACGTTCAGCTTCTGCTTTTTTACGTTCAGTAATATCCTGAAAAGCTGCAATTGCATAAATAATGTTTCCCTTTTCATCATAAATCGGCATTCCCAAAACTTCTAAGGGAATAATCTGATCTCCGCGATGAATTTCTAAATCATCAATCCTGGTACTTTCTCCTTTTAATGCTTGAATAATAGGCATTTGTTCTACAGGATAAAGCTGTTGTGTTCCGGCTAAATAAGCTTGTGTCATCACCGCAAATTGCTCATTACTTAAGCTATAGTTTAATCTTTCTCCTAGTAATTGTTGAGCAATTCGATTAGTATAATAAGGTTTTCCAGAAGCATCAATAATTCCTACACCAACAGGCATTGCTTCTAAAAATTGAGCAAATCGGCTTTCATTTTCCCGTACTTCAGTATACAACTTCGCATTTTCAATTGAGATGGCTGCTTGTCCTGATAAGAGTTGCAAAATATTAACTTTTGCGGGAGTGAAAGCACCAGTTGTTAAGTTATTTTCTAAATAGACAATACTCACTAATTGACCCTGATGAATCAGCGGCGCACATAAAATAGACTTAGGATGATTAGCTTGAATATAAGAATCTTTCACAAAATCTCCTGTATTCACCGCATCATGCAAAACAACTATTTCTTTCGTTCTCAACACATAATTGACAATTGACTGAGATAAGTTTTTATAATTTTCTATGGGAATAGATTGTAATACTTCAATTTCTTTTGGGTCAAATATACCCCTGGCTTCAATTACTAATTTATCCTGTTTGATTAGAATTAAACAGCCTGTTTGTGATCCTGCATTTTCCATTAAAATTTCCATTAAATTAGAAAGAAACTGGTCTAGTAAAATATTACTTGAAATCGCCTGAGATGCTTTAATAAGTGTAGCGTTATCTAAATTAGTATCTGAACGAGTACTGCTACTAATCTGAGTTGTGTTGCTCTTATTACTTCCCACTTGAGTGATTGCCGTTAAATAATGATATTTATTTTCTAAGTGTTTGACTTTAGCCATCGCCCCCCATTGTTGATAGTAATAATAAGCTTCTTGTAAATAAGCTTTAGCCACTATTTTTTTTCCTTGAGAAAGATAAAATTTGGTCGTTAGTTCAGCAGTAATTGCCACTTCATTCAGATAATTATTTTCTTTAGCAGTTTGAATCGCTTGATCGTAATAATCCATCGCTCGTATATTTTTACCCAGCACTCGACATTGTTCTGCTTGAATCAATAAATACTTATGTGAGTAATTCGTGGGAGAATGATGCATCCACTTCCTAATTTTTTTTTGATTTCGTCTAATTATTCTCAGATGTTTTGTTCGCTGTAAAAAGGATACTTCCTCACATAATGCCAATCGATTTAAAGAATCATAGAAATAAAAATATGGAATGGATAAGCTGGCTGTAGCACTCTGCATATATTTTTCTACTTCGACTGCATTTACAAGCGCTTGATCATATTGCTCAAATAAATAACTCAGAATCATTCTATTAAGATAAATATCATAACAATTTTCTGTTTTGATCTCTAACTCTTGTAAAGAAGGAGATTCAGTTTTATCTAATAAGTAAAGTACCGCACAATAATAACTTTGATGCATACGAAGTGATTGTTCTTGATTCAATTGAGTCATTACGTCAGTATAAGTGCTCATTTGAGATTCAAGCTTAGATAACTCTTGTCCACTGAAATATGCAATTAAACAATACACATGAAGTGCATAAGTTGCATACTCCAACTCTCCGGTTTCTAATCCAGTGTGATAAGCGTCTAATAAATGATTTAAAGTCGATGTAGCCGAATTTTTCCAATGATTAATAAAAGCATTAACTACAAAAATTACTTTAGCTTGAATGGCTTTTGTATTGAATTTGTTTAAAAGCTTTAGTGCAAGCTGTCCAAATTGAAAGCCTGATTCAATCTCTCCCGTAACCCCACACGAAACTAATCCATAAACACTATAAGCATAAATAGACTCAGCACAGTTTCCGTATTTAAGAGATAATGCAACTTGCTTAAATGCAATTAGAGGAAACAGATTAGAACCCACCAGATAAGCTGCTGAATTCATTTTTGATAAAATTTGCAAAGCGACTCGTTTATCCGGATCGCTTATCAGGGGTAAATTGACTAAATCTTGCACTTTTTTTCCAAATAATGCTATTTTCACTTCCAATAAACTGAGTACTAAATTGATTTGATTTGCTCGATATGGAACTATAATATTTAATTTTTTTAAAAAAGTGATTCCTGTTAAAATCGCTTGCTCTGGTTGACCTTGAGCAATTAATGCTAGAATTTTAACTTCAATGATTTTAGCTTGATCTAGAGCCGTTTCAGCTCGAAGTTGGACAATAGTAATTATTCTTTCCATTTGCTTAAACTGTCCTTCTAGATAAGCTGTTTCTGCTGCTTCTGTATAAAGAGATAATACTAATTTGTAGTGGCAATCCCAATCATGTTTCGTGACTAAATCTTGCCCTGTCTGTAAATAATTAAATGCTGATTTATAAGCATTAGATGCTTTTGCTTTTTTACCCGCTTCTAGGTTGAGATGCAGTAGTTGCTCTATTTCTGATTGACTTGAAATCAGCGACCGCCCTAAATTAAGTTGATTAACAATATCAAATATTTGCTCTTGCTGTTTCTGAATATCTGTATTTTTTAAAAGTATTTTACCAATCTTATGATGAATTTTAGGTTTATTTAGTGGAGTAATTAAAGAAATTGCTGCTTGCTGAACTTGGTCATGAACAAATTTATATTCAGGTAATTCTTCATCAACTAATTCTCCTTCTGTTAAAGCGAGTTTTGCCCACTTAATGTGGTTAATTGGTATAATTAAACCTGCAGTAATTGCGCCCCATAAATTTCGAGCGGTCTGCTGAATTGATTGTTCACTACTTTGGGCTAAAGTTTTTAAATCAAACCGATTTCCAATACAGGCGGCCATTTTCAAAGTCGCTTGTATTTCTTCTGTTAATTTATTTATTTTGATAGACATCAACTCAATAATATTATCTGTAAAATTTTGTTGCTCGATTTCTGCTAATTTACAATTCCATTCTAACGTATTAAAATCAAATTCAATTAGCTTTTCTGTATATAAAAAATTGAAAAATTCTTTAATAAAAAAGGGATTTCCTCTCGTTTTAAAAAATAAAAGATCGGCTAAGCATTGGGCCAGCTCGGAAGGACAATATAATGTATCAACAATAATTTGAGTAATTATGGTTAAATTTAAAGAAGACAAATTAACTTGAGTAACCATTAATCCATTTCTTGTTATTTCTTCAATAATTGCTCGTAAAATATGCCCTGAATTCACCTCATTATCTCGATAAGCCCCAATCAATAATAGTCCCGGTGAGCGATGACTGATTAAGACTTGAATAAGTTTTAAAGATGCACTATCTGCCCATTGTAAATCATCCAGAAAGATCACTAATGGTTGGAAAGGTGTAGTAAATACTTGAATAAAATTTTGAAAAACTAAATTAAATCGATTTAAACTTTCTGTCGTTTCTAATTTTGGAACCGGGGGTTGCTGACCAATAATTAATTGAATTTCAGGAATAATATCAATCAGAACTTGTCCATTCGCTCCAATAGCCGATAAGATATTGTCTCTATAAGTTTTTAATTCTACTTCCGTTTTCATAAAAAGTTGTTTGACTAACTCTTTAAAAGCATTGACTATTGCACTATAGGGAATTTCTCGCTGATATTGCTCAAATTTACCAGATATAAAATAGCTACATTTCTGAGTAATATTTTTATAAAATTCTTGCACTAATACAGATTTACCAATTCCTGAATATCCGGCAACAAGCATCATTTCTTGCTGTTCAGATGCTCGTTCCAATGCACTGATTAACTGTTGAATCTCTGATTCTCGACCATACAACTTGTTTGGTATTTTAAACTGATTGTTAATATCATAACGAGCTAACTGAAAACGAGAAATCTGCTGATTTTGATGTAATTGACTCAAACAATATTCTAAATCTGCTTTGACTCCCACCGCACTTTGATAGCGTTCTTCAGCAGTTTTTGCCATTAGTTTCATCACAATATTAGAAACCTCTTGCGGAATTGCAGAATTAATTTCTATGGGGGATAAAGGCTGTTTAGCAATGTGACAATGTACTAACTCTAATGGATGATTAGTCTGAAAAGGAAGTTGACCCGTTAATAACTCATATAAAGTTACGCCTAATGAATATAAATCAGTTCGATAATCAACACAGCAGTTGATTCTCCCTGTTTGTTCTGGGGACATATAAGCCAATGTTCCCTCTAATAAATTAGGAATTTGTAAAGTATAATTTTCTTGAGATAAAATTGTTGAAATTCCAAAATCAATTAATTTTACTTCTTGAGTTTGGAGATGATAAATAATATTATAAGGATTAATATCTTTGTGAATAATATTAGCACGATGAACTTTTATTAATATTTCTGTAATCGCTTGAGCAATTTTTAATATATCTTCTAGTTTAAATAAGCCCTGATCCATCCAAATATTTAGAGACTTTCCTCCAATATCTTCAAAAGTAATAAAAAAAGTATTGTGATAATTTTCTAAGCTAAATGATTGACAAATCCCCTCTAAATCAGTTCGTTGAGTGATTTCATATTCTTGTTGATAACGTAGTATCTCTTCCCGATTTGGATAATCTTGTTTCAACAATTTTAAAATAATAGGTTGTTGATCGGAGGTTCGGATACCTCGGTAAACAATTGAGTTATTGCTTTGATAAATCTGTTTCAAACGTTGATAATTCGCTAAGACGAGCATAGATAATACTGAAATGAATTAAAAAGAATTTACTGATTTCTCAAATGCTCCCCTAGACATTCATCATGCAAAATGTGAATGATTTAATATTTGTTTTTTTTTGATATGATAGAATGCGAAATTAAGCGATACAAATGCTAGCTTTTGTCTAAAAAAATAAATCTTTTAATATAGTTTTTCATAACATTAAGGATAAATCCGCTCAATTTATCAATAAAATTTGTAGCGAACTTAACCGACTAACTTGTCAGCACCCTCCAAGAGCAATACATCTCCTATCAATTATATCTAGGATTTGAGTATTAATATATTTCATTCGCTTCCATCACTTGAGATGCTCGACCTCAGCAAACTCATACCAGTGACAGATCGTTGATCGATCTTAATCGTAACGCTAGCTGATGCCAAAAATCTAAGTCGCTCTCAATAGCATAACTAAAGTTGAGGGATGAGATGAAAATGTTGTCTGTTTCTTCACCTACTGACTTAATACTTTCTTTGCAGGCTGAGTTTGTTTTCACCGCGATCTAAGTCACAAAATGCCAAAATACTGATCGCCAGTTAATGTTATATTGATCGCGAATTTTAACAAAAATAATCACAAATCAGTTTATATTACTATTTTCCTTAATATAAGGAGACGTTTTCTTGACTTAAACGCCTGAAATAAAGCAATATCAAAGCTTTCGACGCAAAATACTATTAATAAACAAAGAGAAGACTAAAATTGACAATCTCACTCATTCAACCTGCATAAGCTGAAATTAGCCAGAGATATGTCGCGCTACAGAGCACAGATGATACTCAATCATCAACTCAAACACCTCTACCAAAGGAGCATTGACAGATGGCTATTTTATTCGGTGATGCAGGTAACGACAACTTACAAGGTGGTGCAGGAATTGATTTTTTAGTGGGTTTTGCAGGTGACGATACCCTCAAAGGTGGCGACCAGCTTGATATCCTCATCGGTAACGAAGGTGACGATATCATGCAAGGCGATCTCGGCGATGACCTTCTATTTGCTGGCCGGGGTGATGACCGGATGATTTGGAATAATGGCGATGGCAGTGATTTAATGGAAGGGGGCAATGGTCGCGATACTGTTGAAGTTAATGGTGCTAACGCTGCCGGGGATGACTTCCGCCTACAAGCCAACGGACAACGAGCGCAGTTTGACCGTCTTAACTTAGGTCTCTTCACCCTCGATGTTGATGACGTTGAAAAGTTCGAGATCAATGGTGGCGGGGGTGACGATAATGTCGATATTAATGATTTAACCGCGACCGATGTTTTGAAAGTCGTTGTTAACGGTGGTGCGGGTAATGATACCGTCGATGCCAGTGACTCGGCTACACCGCTGGAGGCTTTCGGAGATGCCGGAGATGACTTACTCAAAGGCAGTTCGGATGTTGATACCCTCAACGGTGGGAATTGCAATGATACCTTAATTGGTAATAAAGGTGATGATCTGATGTTCGCCGGATCGGGTGACGATCGCTTTATCTGGAATAATGGTGACGGCAGCGACTTAATGGAAGGAGCCGATGGCAACGATACTGTAGAAGTTAATGGCGCTGTTGATCTGGGGGATGACTTCTTACTCGAAGCCAACGGAGAGCGGGTGAAATTTGAACGCCTCAACCTGGGTAATTTTCAACTAGATATTAATCATACCGAACAGGCTGAAATTAATGGCGGCGGCGGTGACGATACCCTGACAGTCAATGACTTAAGCGCAACGGATGCTCACGGCGTCACCTTTAATGGTGGTGAGGGTCACGATATTCTTGATGCTCGCCATGCCAATGTTTCTATTATTGCTGATGGCGGTGTGGGTGATGACTTGTTAATTGGCAGCATTAAGGATGACCAACTATTTGGGGGTGATGGCAACGATACTCTCATCGGTAACGGTGGTAACGATCTGCTGTTTGGCGGTGCGGGTGACGACCTGTTAATTGCTGAATTGGATAGTGACTTCAGCACCTTTATCACTATTGAAGGCTTTGATAGTGCGAACGATATGATTCAATTACAAGGCACTGCCAATAATTATGTCACCAATTCCACCGATGGTAACACAGGTATCTACCTCGATAGCAATAGTGATGGCGTTTACAACGACGGTATTGATGAGTTGGTGACTCGAGTTGTTGGGTCAAGCTCACTGGATCTTAACGCCGCTTACATCGACTACGTCTAGTCTTTGATCTCTGGGGGATCATGATTATCCCCTGTCCTGGCTGTGTGAGATGGCAGTTGCAGCTACCTTTCTCACAGCCAACCTGTCAATCAAAACGAGCCACATTGACATCACATCAACCTTATTCGGAGCTCAATGAAGATGAAACTGGTTTATCGTGGTATTGCTTACAACTCTAATAATAGTTTATTTCCCGTCGTCGAAACAGCAACATTGGCTACATATCGGGGTTTAACTTACAATTGTCGTCGCCCTGTAACAGCTTTAAGCACACCACAAGTTCCTCTAAAATATCGCGGTATTGCTTATAACGTTCAACCTGATTTTCCCACTCAATTTAAACCCACTCAACAACCCACAATTGTCTGGAATTCTTAGAGTTATATCATTTTAATCGTTAAGGTATTAGGTTATTTCTCCAGCCTGATACCTTTTTTAGCATCAGTACTATTACTGTGAGTTTTTCGTCTGATCGCTTCCCCGACCGTTACATTGAGTTGATCGCCAATTAACATCACCAAACAGCAAATATAAAGCCACAAAAGCAAGATAATAAATGTACCAATTGTGCCATAAGTCAAATTGTAGTTACCAAAATGATAAACATATAATCGAAACAAATTCGATAAGAACGCCCATAAAATCGCAGATAAAATTGCACCCGGTACGATGGGAGTTCCAGGTTTTCGATAGCTGGGGCCGTAACGATAAATCAAAGCAAAATTAATTGAAACCACCCCGAGTGTAATCGGCCAGCGTAATTTAAGCCAGTTAGAAGAAAGGGTTTCTTCGAGTACACAGCTTTGTACCGGAGGTTGCTCCAAACATAGACTAATTTGATCGATCGGACAACTTCCAACCGTTTCCAAGATGCAGCTTTTACGAGCTAGAGTTTCTACAATTAAATCACTCACAAAAACGAGTCCAGAAGCAAGAACGAGTAACGTTAAACTCCCGACTGCTAGTGCAATTGCAATTAATTTGGCTCGCCAAAACGGACGAGCGTGAGCGCGGCTAACATGATGAATATGATTCAGTGCCGCCATTGCCGAACTGATCACGCTGGAAAATAACCAAATTGCCAGAATAAAGCTAAAAGAAAATACCTGAGGACTACGGTTAATAATCAATTGCCGAGAAATTAACTGACGGACTTGTTCTGGGGCAATCTCGGCTAACAAACTGGCGATATCATATAAAATAGATTGCAGAGATTCAGATAAGCTGATAGCGGCCAAAATAGCCAGTAAAGCAGGAAACAAAGCCAGCATAGACTGAAAAGCCATTTCAGCCGAAAAGCCACCCAAGCGCTGTCGAGCTGTACAAACTGCAACTGTTTTAATTGTTGTCCAGTTGAGATATCGTAAAAATTGAAAATAGCGAGCGAGTCGTCTCGGAATCGTTTTCAGTCCACGGGCCAAAACCTGACCCAGCCGAATGATACCGTCGGCCGCTTGCTCTGCGGCAGCATAAACAGGTTGTCCGACAGCCGATGAGTCTTCATCTCTAGGGTTCGGGTCAGACTCAGGTACAACAGGAGAGCGGCGCTCTGACTCCTTCTCACCACCAGCAAACGGTTGCCGAATTTTCTGAAACAGGAATACTATCCATTGAGCAACCTGTTCTGCTAGATCTTCAATCAGTCGATGAACACTCAACAGCATAAAAAGTTTAACCCAATCTCAATCCATATGAGGTATAACAGAGCAAAGCTCACCATCGAAGCTAGTCTCATTGTAGATTGTACCCAATAGGTTTATCCTAATTAATTCAATCTTCAAGAAGGATGTGATTTTCTGCCGTTAAACGGTAGTCTGGGAAAATGGCTACCCGATCGGTTCTTCGTTGATTACAATATCGTCTTTTTCAATACAATGACTCAGGATGTTCGGCAGTGGTTGGATGAAATTAAGCGGTTGCAACAGCAACTCTCAACAATGCAGCGCGATCGCGATACGGCTCTCGACAGCGCTCAGCAATGGCGAAAACTTTATAGTACCGAAGCTCAACAGCGACGAGAAGAAACTGAACGTTATCAGTCCACTTTGGCTCTTCTTGAGGCAGAAATTGCACAACTGCAACAGAAGTTATCCATTCCGCAAAATGAGATTCTCACCAAAGTGACCATACAGCGAGAACTCGATCAACTTCAAGATGCCGAAGAATTAAAAGCTAAACTCAAAAGCGTCATGTTAGAACGCGATCGCGCCCGAGAAACCATTCGCCAGCTTAATGAATCTTTAGAAGAAGAAATTACCAGTCATCAAGAAACCCGCAATAGCTTAACAACAGCCCTGGGAGACACAGTCGATCTACTCACCAAAGCTCAGGGGCGATCGCCATTTACACCCGACTCATCCAACCCAGCAAGCCCCTCAGACAGACTGCTCAACACTCAACAGCCCCTGCCTAAATTACCACCGATAGAACAGCAAGACACAAAAAATTGAAGCCGAGGGAGCAAAAACAGTCATTTGTCAGTCTATATAATTGGGATTCTACAAATTTAATGGAGTATATCCAGTGCTGCTAATCTCCTAAGATCGGCAGCTTTTCTATTAACGGTATAGACCGAGTCCCGGCCACTGCGGTTCAAAAAAAAATATTGTAGATTAATTTCACGCAAAACTTGAGCATGAGAAAGCCTCATCACCCGTGATGTTTTAGGGGTATCTACGCTCCGGATTAATCGGGCTGTGCGTGAAGCTGGCTCTCAAGTCAAATCTAACCTGACTAAGCCCGACATAGCGAAGTATGAAATCCCAATTCATCTAACTGACGGGAAAAATTATTAGTAATAACAACCCCTGCTGGCTCATCAGCGTATTAGAAATAACCCGACTCAAGCTTTAGTCCCACAATCGGCTGATTAGCGAGCATTGATCATTGAGATTTGATTATTCATCATTCTTACTGGTCTGATTTATACCATTGGGTAGAGATTCATCAATCTCCTAAAGTTTCATCCTTGAGAAAGAGGTAAAATCTACTTTTAGGATTCATAATACCCTTTGTGGAGAAACTAAGACTTATCTTAATTAAAAAGATAAACTTGGCTATCACTGGCTCTCAAGTAAATTCCGACTTAAAGCTGGACAAGTTTGAGAGATGTACATTCATTGCTGATAATGGTGACAGTCTCTATGGATAAAACATACAAAAAAATTCAGTCGTTATATATATTCTGAAGCTTCAGAATATGATTAATCAAATATTCAGAGATAGACTGACATTTTGTACAGCTTGTCAATAGTATCCACGGCAAAAATAAACTTGATTATCTATTTCCAAATCACTCAACCAATGATTCAAAATCTTATGCTGCTGCGACTTGATTCAACTCTCTTGAGGATAGCTCAAGTTATTGTCGAACCTGACCCCGAAGCCATGGAAAATTCGGCGATGCTATTTAGTGGGCCGCAATTTTTTACCGCTTTAGTCACCGGGGTAATTTTAGCCTTTGCTTTCCAACTGTTAATGACCAACCTTGGTGTTGCAATTGGTATCTCTGCCTTGGGAGGATCAAGTGATTCCCATTCCTCAAGTAGTTCAAGCGGATCAAATGGCTTACGAAAAATTGGTATAGTTCTTGGGTTAGGAACGCTAGTCAGCGTCAGTATTGCCCTATTTTTAGCTGCTTTATTTGCCGTTAAACTGAGTTTATTTGTCTCCCCCCTCTCCGGCGCAATTATGGGGTTAGTGATTTGGGGAACTTATTTCTGTTCGATGGTCTGGGTGAGTTCGACCACAGCGGGTTCATTAGTGGGATCAGTCGTTAATACCGCCACCTCCGGCTTCCAGGCTGTATTTGGAACCGCAATGGCAGCAATTGGTGCCAAAGCCAGCAGTCAACAAGTGGTTAAAACAGCAGAGGCAGCAGCGGCGGCAGTCCGTAATGAATTTACGGGTTTTGTCGATCCGATGTCTATTCGAGAAAAAGTAGAAGACTATCTTGATGGAGTACGTTCTCCTGATATTGATCTTAAACAAGTTCGCTCAGAATTTGAAAATATTTTAACCAACTCAGACTTAGTCAAAGCCTCACCGGATGGCTCTTTACCCACATTAGACCGCGAAACCATTGAAGAATTGGTCAGTAGCCGTAGCGATCTATCTAAAAAACAAGTACGTCAAGTTTCAAAAGAATTAGAAAGTGCTTGGAAGAAAACAGTCGGTCAATCTTCTAAAAAAGGTGGAAGTTCAGACATAATTGATTATCTCAAAAGCGCTTCACGTAAGCAATTACTCGGTTCAGAACTCTCTCAAAAACTGGATGATTTGACCTCACAACTCGGACAAGACTCTTCCTCTGACTCTTCTGACTCGGGAGATTCAAACTCCATCAAACAGCGTCTGATGATGAGCTTTAATAGCATGATGGGTATGGTGATGGGGCGCACTGACTTGTCAGATTTAGATGTAGAGAAAATCTCTTCTAAATTGAAAGAAGCGCAAGGTAAGTTGGTTGAAACAAAGGATAAAGCCGTTGCCACCGTCAGTGACGACCAACCCAGCACCACAGTCCGTTCAGATATTGAGAATTATCTGCTCAATAGCCATATGTGGCAACTTAAAGATCAAAATATAGAACAGCAATTTCGTCATGTGATTTACGATCGTGATGCAGATCCGGCTTTTGTTGCCGAAGCATTGGATCAAATTAGTCGCTCAGATTTTGTAGACTGGTTAAGCCAAAAAGGACTATTAACCCAGGAGAGAATCGATCATTTAGCCACATTACTCGATGGTATTCGTCTCGAAGCCTTGGCTCAAGCACAAGCCGCTCATGAACGGGAAATGACCATTGAGTTGTTGGCACAAGTAGAAGACTATCTACTGACAACACCAAAAACAGGCTTAACCCCAGAGAAAATTCAACTGAATTTTAAATCCTTACTCAAAGATACAGAAGCCAGTCACGAACAATTAACCTATCGTTTAGAACAGTTAGATCGTCCAACATTTGAGCGCATCTTACAACAACGGGCTGATGGTATAGATGCGGTTGAAATTTCTGCCATTGTTAATGAGTTAGAACTCGCTAAAGAGCAAGTCTTACGAGAGTCGAAAGAACTCAATGCGGCTGTACTGGCTAAAGCAGAAGCACAGTGGTTGAAACTTCAGTCTCATCTGCGCGATACGGGTAAATCTGAACTCAATCCTAAAGCAATTGAACGGGAGTTAAAATTACTTGTCGAAGATCCTAAAGCAGGATCAAGAGCAATTCGCGCTCGGGTTTCCCGGTTTAACCGAGATACGTTAGTCCAGTTACTGTCTCAACGCGGAGATGTAGACGAGGCGCAAGTCAATCAAATTCTTAACGATGTTGAACGCACCTGGACTCGGGTTCGTTATCAACCTCAAGAGTTAGCAGGACAAGCGCAACAACAATACGAACAAGCTAAAGATGCCCTCAGTAATTATCTGCGGCAAACAGGTAAACCCGAACTCAACCCTGAAGGCATTCAGCGGGATCTGAAGTTATTATTAGAAGACCCCAAACTCGGCGCTAAAGCAGTTCGCAGACGCTTAGCGAGAATGGATCGTGATACTTTAGTGCAACTGTTGACACAACGAAAAGATCTCAGTGAAGATCAAGTTAATCAAACTATCGATCAGGTTCAAGAAACCTTAAATGAGATCGCCAAATCTCCCAAACGCTTAGCCCGTCGGACTCAACAAAAAGCGGTTGATTTCAAAGAGACAATTGCAGACTATTTACGTTCGACAGATAAAGCAGAACTGAGTCCGGCTGGAATTGAGCGAGATGTTAAACTGTTGCTCAACGATCCCCAAGCTGGGATGGAAAGCCTCAAACTCCGACTGTCTCATTTTGATCGCAATACATTAGTAGCGTTGTTGTCTCAACGGGATGATGTCTCAGAAGAAGAAGTCCAGCAAATTGTCGATCAAATTATGCAGACACGGGATAAAGTGCTAGGACAGTTGCAGATGGTTCGTCAGCAGATCCAATCTGTCATTGATCGGGTACTGGATCAAATTCGGGATTATCTCAACAGTTTAGATCGCCCAGAACTGAATTACGAAGGCATTCGCCGCGACCTGCGTACTGTATTTGACGATCCTCAAGCCGGGTTCGATGCCTTACAAGATCGTTTATCTCAGTTTGATCGCGATACGTTGGTGGCGTTAATGAGTTCTCGCGAGGACGTTTCTGAGGCAGATGCTAACCGCATTATTGACCAAGTGGAAATGACTCGAACTCGCGTCCTGCAAAAGGCTGAACGGATTCAACGACAAGCACAATTGCAAGTTGAACAAGCCAAAATGCAAGCAGAACAACAACTGGAAAATACCCGTAAAGCCGCTTCTGTTGCCTCTTGGTGGTTATTCATCACCGCTTTAGTTTCTGCCGTCGCCGCCGCTGGTGCGGGTGCATTAGGCGTTACGATTTAAGGTTCAGGGAGTGGGGAGATAGGGAGATAACAGAGACTTAGGAGATGAGGAGATAGGGAGATAACAGAGACTTGGTAAACAATCTGACTTCTAACTTCTCTCTGTTCCCTTTTCCCCGTTTCCTTTTCCCGAATTAACCTAACATCGTGATATTGGGATCTTCTACAATAAAGTCAGTAAAGACTAAACCTAAAGAATTCTGTACAATACCGAGATAACTACTATCGGGTGCTTGAATAGCAATAGACATTACAGATGCGCCGCCATTAACTTGCAGTTCAACTTGAGTTAAACTCAGATCCCCAAAGGCTAAACCATCAGTCAGCATAATCTGATCGCTTCCCGGAACAAAGTCAGTAATTAGATCCGCTTCATCTAAGCTATTAGCTGCCGCATTACCCCCCACCAGTACAAATGTATCCGATCCTGCACCCCCTGTGAGAATGTCTTGGTCGCGATCGCCAATTAAGAAATCATTCCCAACATTCCCCGATAATACATCTGCACCTTTACCACCCCGAACGATATCATTGCCTAGACCACCGTTGAGGGTATCATTATCCTGGTTACCATTCAACAAATCATCATTCGCCTCACCGTTAACTAAATCAGATCCTTGACCCCCTCGCAACGTATCATTGCCGCTACCACCGTTGAGAGTATCTGCCCCTTTATTTCCCCCCACATCATCTGCGCCATTACTTCCCGTTACGTTATCATTACCGGATAAAGCCAGGACTTGACGACCCGCAGCAGCGGCGGGAATAGACTCAAAGTCGGGTTCATTAGAGAATAGATAAAGTTGTTCGCCTGTGGGTAAATCTAAAGGGCTAAAGGGCGTAATTCCCGCAACAGGTAAACCGGGAGTCGTATTATTAGCAGTGGGTGTCGTCACCGTCACGCTGGGAATAATTTCAACTAAATTGAGAATTGTATTTCCGGGCAAGTTACTCACCGTTTCAATAAAACCAGTCCCGGCAGTATTATCCGTTGCGTTAGCATAGAAGTTAATAATAGTCAGATCATCGGCTGGGTTAATGATGCCATCTTGACTAATATCGATCAGCAAGTTTTCACCACTGCGTCCCATACCCACTATACCGACATTAGGAGGCGCTGCTACTAAGGTTAAGGCAGGACTAAAGGCTAGGCTATCAATTCCGCCTGCATCTTCAATTTGAGTCCCACCTGCGAGGGCGACAAAATCAATATTGTAAGTATCGTTTCCGATGCCTGCTTTAAGTAAATCACTCCCTGCCCCACCTGTGAGGTTATTGTTACCATTGCCGCCTTCTAAGGTATCCCCGCCACCACCGCCATTAATAACGTCATTGAGATTACCGCCTCGAAGCACATTATTATTGTTATCTCCAGTCAGGGTATTCGTACCGACAACTGAACCAATAACGCCTGTAATATTAGATAGAATATCTGAACGTCCCGCAGCAAATCCAGTACCAAAATTGAGATTAACAGTGATGAAACCTGTATCATTCTCATAAGTAACAAAATCTATCTCATCACCCGTGCCGCCATCAAGCAGATTATTTAACCCCTGTCCGCCATCTAAGGTATCACTGCCATTATCACCTTGGAGATTATCAATTCCATCACCGCCATTAATGCGATCATCGCCATCTCCTCCTCCCAAGATATCATCTCCAGCGAGACCATTAATCAGGTCATCACCCACAAATATACTCGGATCTAAGGGCGTTACGCTGCTAAAAAGAACAATATCCCCTGTAATTGTAAAAGGATTTGCTAGGTTCGGAGCAATTACATCATTGAAGTCTGTACCATTAAATAGTGTCATGATTTACCTTTGAACTTAATCTGTTTAAGACCTTTTTGGTAGATTCATCCTGGTAAAATCAGACAGATTTATTTACAAACTTTATGCAAAATAGAGCTAAATTTATCTATAAGCAATCTCTATAATTTTGAGTTACTGTTCGTTATGTCTGTCTGAAATATTTCTAGAGTCTTTCATTTTATTTTACTCAAATTACTATTAATTGAATAGTCACTCATTTAAGTGACCTCTAACCCGATCATAATTAAATCTGATATAAACTATTTGAATAAATACTCGATCAAACGGATTAAAGTTCTGTCTGGATCGGCTTAGAGGTCCGAAAAAACAAGTGATATATTGCGTCGAGGTAAGAATAAAATTTTTAATAATTTCATAATTTAACAGCTTTCATATCACTACCTCCCGAGGGTTATCTCTTCTGTTCTGAAGATCCTAAGTCTAAATACTTAATCAGCAGTAAAAATAGTTAACACAAAACTTAATTTTCCTTAATACTTAAAATATTACTTTTTCTAGGCGCTTCTACAAATTGGATTTAATTAAATTTTTATAAAAATTTGCCCTACTGAGTTGGAAATAGCTGTCAACTATAGATTTTTTTAACCTTTTAACCTCAGAATGATTCATCTGTTCATTGATATTTTGTGCTACCTTAAAAAACACTAGTCTCCAACTTAGGTTATAAAAAAAATGTTAAAGAACTAAGTTTTATTGATAGATCGATAAGAATCATTGGCTATCTGAGCAAACGAATGAACTTGATTATTCTGATAATCTTATTACTGACTATAATCGTTGGTTTAGCAGCAAAAAGCCGTCAGCAGGCGTTAGCGAAGGCACAGTTGCAAAAACGTTTGAATACGCTGGATAATGCGTTAATCTTTGATCCTTTATTTCAGACTTTGCTGAATCAAACTAATGATGCTGCGGCAGTTGTGGATCGCAATTTAACGATTATTCTTGGCAATAGCAAAAATCAAGAAGCCTTTGAATCAATCTTTGGTCAACAATATCTTCCGGGTGCTAATGTGGCAGCACTGCTAGCTGATTTTCCTAAGCATCAGAAGAGAGCCAAACAACTGTGGTCTCGTGCATTGGCTGGAGAAACTGTTTGTGTGACTGAAGCTTTTAAGACAGCTCAACAACAACAATACCACTATGAAATGACATTGACTCCGATTGTGGATCATACAGGTAAGATCACTCAGGCGCTGATGTTAGCAAAAGATATCACACCACAGGTTCAGGCGGCGGCAAAACTAGAAAAACTGAATCAGCAATTAGAAGCCATTGTTGATAAAAGGACGGCTCAACTCTTAAAAATTAATCAACAACTCACTCAAGAAATTGATCAACGTCAACAAATTGAATCTGAATTACGCGACAGTGAAGAAAGATTACGACGAGCAATTATAAACGCACCTTTTCCTGTTTTCATCCATGGGGAAGATGGCGAAATTATTTATCTCAGTCATAGTTGTAGTCAGATGAGTGGTTATCCTCAATCTGAAATCAACACTATTGTTAAATGGTGTGAAAAAGCACACAGACACCGTCAGCAAGATGTTCAAGCTGAAATTCAACAACTCTATGAATTGGAGGACAAAGTTGACGAGGGGGAGTTTGAGGTGACCACAGCCACCGGTGAAACTCGGATCTGGGATTTTAGTACTGCACCTCTGGGACGATTACCTGATGGCAGACGGGCAGTGATTTCTATGGCAAAGGATATTACAGATATCAAACAGGCGGAAATACTTTTGCGTGAAAGTGAAGCGCGATTTCGAGCTACTTTTGAGCAAGCCGCTGTCGGTATTGCTCATTTGGGGGCAACATCAGATAACCTCGGTCAATGGCTACGAGTCAATCAAAAACTGTGTGAAATTTTGGGTTATTCCCCAGAAGAATTACAGCAAAAAACGTTTCAGCAAATTACCTACCCGGAGGATATCGAAACCGATTTACAACTGGCTCATCAACTACTGGCTGGAAAAATCAAGACCTATACTCTAGAAAAACGCTATTTGCGAAAAGATAGCTCAATCATCTGGATTAATTTAACGGTTTCCCTAGTTCGAGACAGTGATGCTCAGCCCAAATATTTCATTTCTGTGATCGAGGATATCAGCGAGCGCAAACAACTGGAGGAAACCGTGGGACAGTCCCTGAAACGATTGGAAAATCTACATCAGCTTGATAAAGCGATTTTAAGCGATCTTGAACCGGAAACAGTCGCAAGAGCAGCAATTAAAAGCTTGTGCCAGCTCGTTCCTTGTCAACGAATTACTATTGCGATGGTTGATTTAGCCAGCCAAATGGGGCAAATCTTAGTCACACAAGGCCACGAAAGTGTTAATATCCAGACAAATTTTTCTTTGCAGTCAATGCAACCGTTAATTCAGCGGCTGCAACAGGAGCAATCCTACTTTGTTGCAGATTTGTCATTATCTTCGGAAGATTCAGACCATATTCAAAAATATGCATCAGAACAGTTAACTCATTTTCTGTGTGTACCTTTGCGGGCCGGACAACAGTTACTGGGATTTTTAAAGTTATGGACACCTGCACCAGAAAGCTTTAGCACCGAACAATATGAGATTGTTAATGAAGTTAGCGATCAAGTGGCAATTGCCCTCAACCAAACCCATTTATATCGCACAGTTCGGCAGTATGCAGCGGAGTTAGAACAGCGAGTGGCACAACGAACGGCTGAAATTCAAGAAGTTAATCAGGAACTTGAAGCGTTTACTTATTCTGTTTCCCATGATTTACGAGCGCCTTTACGTTCCATTCAAGGCTTTGCCACAGCGTTACTCGAAGATTATAGCAACTGCCTCGATGAAGTCGGGGTTGATTATGCTCAACGCTTAGTGGGTTCGGCTCAACAACTCGATCATTTAATTCAAGATTTACTTGCCTATAGTCGTTTAACTCAAGTTGAAATTCGTCACTATCCGGTTCAACTCTCAGAAGTTATTACTCAAGCCCTAGAACAACTCGAGCAGCAGATTGAGCAAAAACAAGCACAAATTACAGTGATTGAACCCTTGGATGAAGTGATTGGCAATCAAACCATTTTATTACAAGTGATCTTCAATCTGTTGAGCAATGCACTCAAATTTATTGCGGATGAAAATCAGCCTAGTGTACGGATTCGTACAGAAAAGCAGGGTGCAAACGTGCGACTATGGATTGAAGATAACGGTATTGGGATTCAGTCTGAATATTATGATCGGATTTTCCGTGTGTTTGAACGGTTGCATGGCGGTGAAACTTATCCCGGTACAGGCATTGGCTTAGCAATTGTACGACGAGGTATTAGACGCTTAGGTGGACAGTATGGCGTAGAGTCCACCCCAAATTCTGGCAGTCGCTTTTGGATTGAATTACCGCAGCGGGTAAGCCCCTCCTCATCCTGCGATCGGGGAGAGTAATACCACCAAATTATCACTAATTATCAAAAAACCAATCTTAATGCTTCTCCACAATAAACTGTTAGCGAGTCTGCCGGCTGCGGAGTATAAATCTTTAGCCCCCGACCTGATGGAAGTTCCTTTGATTTTAGGTGAGGTGCTATGCGAACCCAAAGAAGTACTGAAATGGGTCTATTTTCCTCAACAGGCCGCTATTTCTCTGGTTTCTATCTTAGAAAATGGTGATACAACAGAAGTCGGTTTAGTGGGTAATGAGGGGGTTTTAGGTTATCCCGTCTTTCTGGGGGGAAAGTCGATGATTCATCGTGGGATTGTCCAACTGGCTGGAAGCGCCTTAAGAATTGAACCGGAAAAACTGATGCATCATTTCCAACAAGGGGGAAAGTTACAACAGCTTTTACTGTTACATACTCAAGCCTTGTTAACCCAAGTCAGTCAAACTGCTGCCTGTAACCGCCATCATGTGATTGATAAACGCCTCGCCCGTTGGCTATTGACCGCCCGAGACTGTGTCCTTTCTAACGAATTTATGCTGACTCAAGAGTTTATCGCCAGTATGCTGGGAACTCGACGGGCTGGGATCACAGAAGCGCTTGGCCGACTGCAACAAGCAGGAATGATTCAGACTCAGCGAGGACAAATTACGATTCTGAATGCATCCGCCCTAGAATCATTTGCTTGTGAATGTTATAGCACTGTGTGTTCCGAACGAAATCGACTCCTCAGCCCGTCGCCAGATTGAGCGAAATTAACAGCTTTTGTACGGTAGCGTACTGATAACAGGATTGAATAGTGTTATGCTCCTAAAATCGCTTATAATCCAGGATTTTTACTTCATCAGTCCCTAAATCGCGGAAAAGCAAGGATTATATGGGGTACAGCTTGACAGACTACATTGGAGTTTTGTATAAAAGTTAATTATTAAACTATTAAATCTCCTTTCCTCTAGTTGGCTGAAAGCTTAAAAATGTCAAATAATTTGGATTCTATTTTATTAGTAGAAGATGATCCCAATGATATAATTTTAATTCGGCGTGCCTTTCGACAGGCTAACTTTGAACCCACTTTAACGGTGATTCAGGACGGAGATGCGGCGATTACTTACTTTTATCAATTATTAGAAAACGAAAACCAGCCCCTACCAGAACTCATTTTACTAGATTTAAAACTGCCTCGTCGTTCTGGATTAGAAGTCTTGCAATGGCTACGGCAGCAACCTCGTTTAAAACGGTTATTAATTGTTGCCCTCACCGCCTCTAAAGAGAGTTCAGATGTGAATAAAGCCTACGAAGTGGGGATTAATTCTTATCTGGTTAAACCCATCGCATTTGAAGAGTTAGTACATTTAGTCAATTTGATTAATGTGTATTGGCTGCAGCTTAACGAAAAACCTAATACATTGGAAGATTCCCCCAGATAAATTTTATAAAAAATTAAGGTTCAATTAGAGAATCCACTGGGTTCAAACTATTAAAATATTAAGGTGTCTGCGGTGTGCTAAACCACATTACTACATGATATTCTCGAAAATCTCTCTATGGAATTTAAATGGAGCGATGAAGCTCTTGTAGCCTGAACTATTCTATGCTTGATTAATATTTAAATTTTTATGACATCTTCTCCCTTTAGATTATTATTAATCGATGATAATGCTAATGACCGTCAGTTGGTTCTGCGCTTGCTCAAGCGTGAGATCAAGGAATTTGAAGTGATTGAACCGTTAAATCAAAAAGATCTCGATCGTGTTCTGGAGCGGGGTAACTTTAATTTTATTATCACCGATTATCAACTACTTTGGACAACAGGCTTAAAGATTTTACATCAAGTCAAATCAAAATATCCCCTCTGCCCAATTGTAATGTTTACGGGTACAGGCAACGAAGAAATCGCAGTCAAAGCCATGAAAGCGGGTTTAGATGATTATGTAATTAAATCCCCGAAACATTTCGCTCAGCTTGCTGCTTCGGTGCGTTCTTTGTGGGAATTAGACCAACAACGACAAGCCCGAAAAGAAATTGAAAATCGTTATCGTCGCCTATTTGATGGGGTACCCATTGGCTTATATCGCATGACTCCAACTGGGGAAGTGATAGAAGCTAACCCCGCTTTTATTAAAATGCTGGGTTATGATAATTTAGAAGACATTCTCCGTCAAAATGTTATTGATATTCATGTTGATTCAGAACATCAACAAACTTGGCAAAAAGTGCTGCAAGTTAAAGGAACAATTAAAAATTTTGAAACGGAATTATATCGCCGCGATGGTATCCCAATTTGGGTGCGTCATACAATTAGAGCAGTTCAAAATGAACAAGGCAATATTCTTTATTATGAAGGATCTTTAGAAGATATTAGCGATGATAAACTTGCTGAAATTGAACGAGTCAAATTACTGCAGCAAGCCCAAGCCGCCCAACAACAAGCAGAAGATGCCAGCCGCCTCAAAGATGAGTTTCTCGCCACCCTTTCCCATGAACTGCGAACCCCCCTCAATGCCATATTGGGATGGCTACAACTGTTGCGCCAAGGGCGACTCAGTGCAGAAATGCAAGCCCAAGCCATAGAAACCATTGACCGCAATGCCCAAGCCCAAAATCAACTGATTGGGGATATTTTGGATGTCTCTCGGATTATCCAAGGGAAAGTGAAATTAAATATGATTCCACTCAATCCCTGTCAAGCCATTAATGCAGCTATAGACAGTATTCGTCCCACGGCTAACAGCAAAGACATTCAACTTCAACTCTGTTGCGACCCAAAAATTGGACAGATATCGGCTGACCCTAACCGCCTACAACAGGTGATTTGGAATTTACTGGTTAATGCCATTAAGTTTACCCCAGCCAAAGGTAAAATTACCGTAGAAGCCCAACGAGTTTCAGACCAAATTCAAATTCAAGTTAAAGATACTGGTCAAGGAATTGCAACGGAAGATTTACCTTATGTATTTGAACGGTTTCGCCAAGTTGAACAAACTAGCAAACGACAACAAGGCGGTTTAGGATTGGGGTTATCCATTGTTCGCTATATGATTGAAATGCACGGGGGTGAGGTGGCGGTGGAGAGTGGGGGAGTTGGTAAAGGCACAACATTTACTCTTCTATTACCTCGGCTAACCTCAGAAGCGTCCCCAGACCAACCATTAGACGAAAATTCCCATCGACCCATATTGCCGAAACTAGAAGCCGCTAGAATTTTACTGGTTGAAGATGAACCAGATGCGCGGACATTTGTAAGTTTAATTCTTAAAGACTATGGCGCAGAAGTGGTGGCAGTTGCGAAAGTCACAGAAGCAATGACTCAACTGGAAAATCAACCCTCATTTGATCTGTTAGTGAGTGATATTGCCATGCCAGAGGTGGATGGTTATGACTTCATTCAACAAGTTCGCCGTCGTTATTCTGCCGTTAATTTACCCGCCATCGCCTTAACTGCTTATGCTAGAGAGATAGACCGAAAAAAAGCGATAGAGAGTGGTTTTCAACGACATTTAGCCAAACCCATCGAAGCGAATATCTTAGTCGAAGCGATCGCCGAATTAATCCAATCTTAGTCTACAAAACTTTGATGTTCTGGTGTTGTTAAACCTTGTTGCAGTACCGATAAAACGATTGCCAGATCGCCCGATAACAAGGCTGATTTCTCGAGCCACAACCCTGGAAATACGACTGAACAAAAAATTCCGGCTGCGTTCGGTTGCAAAGGAATATATTTGCCTTCTTTTAAACAAAACCAATCAAATTCCCCATCATAAACCCGCCAGACGAGATATTCCTGAACTTGGTTACGACGATAAACATTGAATTTTTGAGTTAAATCAATCGAAGCGCTGCTAGCGGCGATTTCAACTATTAATTCGGGTGCACCTTCAACGTAATCATCCTTACTGATAATAGATTGTCCGTTTTCTTCAATTCGCAGCAAGGCATCGGGCTGAACTTCGTTATCACTATCAAGTCGAACCGTTGCGTTATCAAGCAATTGTACACCGGAGGTAGCTGCAATGTATGCAACAAGCCATCCGATAACATGAGCGTGGGGTTCGGCGTGAGCTTTAGCGTGCAGGGGAGAAGCCATGTATACAAATCCTTCAACGAGTTCAGCTTTTTTAACCTCTGGCATGGCGGCGTAACGCTGCTCGAATTCATGACGGGTGAGTTTATCGCCGTTTTCAAGAGGCGGGAGAGTGAGGGGAAGGGCAGAAGTGATCATTTTTTAAGTTTGTAAACGATTCGACACCAAACTACGCGATCGAGGCGGGCTTCCAATCCATCAAAAAGGTAATTCGATTTCATTATAGCCAAGCTTAACGCTGGGAATATGTCAAAATATTTAAAGATCATCTCACCCGCACCCAATTTATCCATCTATGAGCTTTTCCGCGATAGTTCGGGCATTAGGGCAATCCCCTTTAACTCATGAACTGCTAACCCAACTGAATCAACAACAATCCCTCTATCTCAATGGACTGCCTCGACTGCCCAAAGGATTGGTGACTTCAGCGTTAGCCCAGAAAGCGGGATTAAATTTATTTGTCGTCACAGCCACCCTAGAAGAAGCGGGGCGATGGTCTGCCCAACTCGAAGCCATGGGTTGGGAAACGGTCCATTTTTACCCGACATCTGAAGGATCACCTTATGAACCGTCTTATTCTGAGGAGATGACTTGGGGACAGTTACAGGTGTTAGCCGATTTAGTCGTTAGAGAAGATCATCATAGCGAAACTCAACCCAATATTGCCGTTGTCGCTACAGAACGGGCTTTACAACCTCATTTGCCCCCTCAAATCGCCTTTAAACCCTATTGTTTGACCTGGACAAGGGGGATGACCTGGGACTCGAAAACGATTGACCACGAGCTGGCGAAGCTGGGCTATGAGCGGGTTTCGTTGGTGGAAACAGAGGGTCAATGGAGTCGGCGGGGGGATATTATTGACGTGTTTCCGGTGGCGGCAGAACTTCCGGTGCGCTTAGAATGGTTTGGGGATGAATTAGAACAAATTCGGGAATTTGACCCTTCAACCCAGCGATCGCTCGATAAAATTGAACAATTAATTTTAACACCCACGAGTTATGAACCTTGGGGAATGGGTACAGAAGAACTGAAAATTGATCAGTTTGTTTCCCTACTCGATTATTTATCTGAATATACCTTAGTTACCATTGATGAACCCGATCAATGTGCAGCCCACGGCGGGCGATGGTATGAACACGTCGCTGAACAATGGGATCAAACTTCACCCTTGCGTCATCGTTCGTTTACTGATTCTTTAGATGCGATTAAACAGCAATTCGATCATTTATTTCTATCTGAATTAGCGGAATATCAGAGTAGTTTTGTTGATACTTCACCGTTAAATTTATCCAGTCGTCCGGTTCCGGTTTTACCTCATCAATTTGCGAAATTAGCAGAATTAATCCGGGAAGAACGCGATCGCCATTTTACAACCTTCTTGATTTCGGCTCAACCCAGTCGTTCTGTGGCGCTACTTTCAGAACATGATTGTCCGGCGAAATTTGTACCGAACCCGAAAGATTATCCGGCTATTGATAGCTTAATTAAAAATACGCCTGTTGCATTAAAATATACGGGACTGGCTGAATTAGAAGGGTTTATTTTACCGACTTTTCGGTTAGTAATAGTTACCGATCGTGAATTTTATGGTCAGCATTCTCTCGCCACACCCAGTTATATTCGTAAACGTCGGCGTGCGGCTTCTAAACAAGTCGATCCCCATAAATTACGTCCGGGAGATTATGTCGTTCATCGTCAACATGGAATTGGTAAATTTATTAAGTTAGAAGGCTTAACTCTGAATAATGAAACCCGAGATTATTTAGTTTTAAAATATGCCGATGGGTTGCTAAGAGTGGTAGCGGATCAAGTGGGGAGTTTATCGCGATTTCGTTCAACTGGGGGTAAAGTTCCTCAGTTAAATAAATTAACCGGAAAAACTTGGGAAAAAGCCAAGAATAAAGTTCAGAAATCCCTGAAAAAGTTAGCGGTAGATTTATTAAAACTTTATGCCCAGCGCGGACAACAAACCGGGTTTAGTTATCCCATAGATACCCCTTGGCAGCAGGAAATGGAGGATTCTTTTCCTTATCAACCCACACCCGATCAATTAAAATCTACTCAAGATGTGAAACGGGATATGGAAAGCGAACGTCCGATGGATCGCTTAGTTTGTGGTGATGTGGGATTTGGTAAAACAGAAGTGGCAATTCGGGCTATTTTTAAAGCCGTTACTTCTAGTAAACAGGTGGCATTTTTAGCGCCAACCACTATTTTAACTCAACAACATTATCATACTTTAAAAGAACGATTTGCCCCTTATCCGATTGAAATTGCGTTATTAAATCGCTTCCGCACAACAGCCGAAAAAAAGGAAATTCAACAGCGTTTAGCCACAGGTGAAATTGATATTGTCGTCGGCACTCAGTCGCTTTTAAGTAAAACGATTAATTTTAAAAGTTTGGGTTTATTAGTGGTCGATGAAGAACAACGGTTTGGGGTGAATCAAAAAGAGAAAATTAAGGCGATGAAAACTCATTTAGATGTGTTAACATTAACCGCGACTCCCATCCCCAGAACCTTATATATGGCGCTTTCAGGGATACGAGAAATGAGCTTAATTACCACACCGCCACCCTCTCGTCGCCCCATACAAACTCATCTTTCACCTTATAACCCAGAAAGCATTAGAACCGCCATTCGCCAAGAATTAGATCGAGGCGGACAGGTGTTTTATGTAGTGCCAAGAATTGAAGGAATTGAAGAAACCTCTGCCCAAATTCGGGAGATGGTTCCCACGGCTAAAATATTAATCGCTCACGGACAAATGGAAGCCAATGAATTAGAATCCATTATGTTAACATTTAGTGCCGGAGAAGCTGATATATTAGTCTGTACAACAATTATTGAATCCGGTTTAGATATTCCCCGCGTTAATACTATTCTAGTTGAAAATGCCCAAAAGTTTGGCTTAGCGCAATTGTATCAACTTAGAGGTCGTGTGGGGCGGGCGGGAATACAAGCCCATGCTTGGTTATTCTATCCGGTAACCGCAGATGGACGGGCGGCTTTAACAGATGATGCCCGCAAAAGATTAAGGGCAATTCAAGAATTTACTCAACTCGGATCGGGTTATCAACTCGCAATGCGAGACTTAGAAATACGCGGCGCAGGTGATATTTTAGGGGCAGAACAATCAGGACAAATGAATACGATTGGCTTTGATTTATATTCTGAGATGTTACAAGAAGCCATTCAAGAAGTCAAGGGTCAAGAAATACCCCAAGTTGATGATACTCAAATTGATCTGAGTTTAACTGCGTTTATTCCCGCTGATTATATTCCCGATAGCGACCAAAAAATGAGTGCTTATCGCCAAGTTGCCGCCTGTCAAAGCCGTGATGAATTAAGCCGTTTAGAGGAAGATTGGTGCGACCGTTACGGCCCAGTTCCCACACCCGCACAACAATTAATTCGGGTAATGGAACTCAAACAAATCGCTAAAAAGTTAGGGTTTTCTCGGATAAAACCGGATGGCAAACAACACGTTTTATTAGAAACACCGATGGAGGAACCCGCCTGGAATTTACTCAAACAACACTTAGCCGATCATTTAAAAACCAGATTTGTTTATAGTCCCGGAAAAGTAACAGTCCGAGGTTTAGGAGCGATGAATGCAGGCAAACAGTTAGAATCATTAATTGAATGGTTAGATCAAATGAGTGTCGCTATGGAGAGTGAATTATTAAATGAGGAGGAAAAACTTATAACTAACTAAAAAATGTGAGAGATAACCTCATTCCTAATTTAGCTTTTGTTTGAGCAATTGCCGCAATTCTTCCTGTTGTTTAATCGAACCTGCTAATAGCATTCCTAGTTTGCCGACGAGTACAGTACCCCAATTCACGATAATTGCTCCTATACCCGTTTCGGGGTTATATTCTAAATCTTCGAGATCAATTTGATCAACAGAGCGATATTTAGTCTGAAAATTGTCGCTACACCAACTATCAATCTTCAGCTTATGAGCAATTCCTGTCGGGTAAGAAGCGCCATTAAAACGAGGATTGCATTCAATCGCAAAATAATCGACATTATTATTAGTTTCGACTACGGCGACATCAAACGCAAAAATTCCCTTCATGCCTTTTTCACCCATCCACTTCGCCATTGGATCGACTAATTCCCAGGGTTGATAAGCCGTCGGGTAACGATTACCTTGGTGAGCAAAGCCGTCCAATATTTGCTCTGTCGCAGCTAATGGTTTAACTTCATTTTCAACCTGATATTGAAGGTTCAGAAACTTAGTCGCCGTCACCTCTTGCTGTAGCTGCAAATGAATGTTATCATCGAGCTTGATTAATGCCTGATTTAGTTCTTCTGAATTAGCACAACGATAGATTCCGACTCCATCTACCGATACCGCAGGCTTGAGATAGCAAGGATAGGGAATATTGTCATACTCTTTGAGCTGAGCCTTATTTTCCGCACACAAAGTCCGTGGCACCTTTACATCTAACTCTTCAGCCAGACGAATAAAATTGTTTTTAGAATTGATAAACTCGACTACATTTTGCCAATCTTTATTTTGATTGCGAAACCAATCATCATCTTTACTGTCTTCATGAATTGCATCACCAAAAATAAAGACTGAAGGTTGGTAGTTAGGATAATCCTTCAAGCGATCGAAAGAAACATCCCAAATTGGATTTTGACTATAATTTAAGCCTATTCTATCGTAATGAGCTGTAATGGCTTGCCACTGGGGTTTTAAATCTGGATGTAACTGAATCAGATCGTCCGGCTCTGTCATTCCCAGCACCCTACCAGAATACAGATAATTACCCAACACCGCATCATGAGTACAGTGCATAATGTCGTGGTTAAAAATTCTGTTTCCCGTCATATTTAACTCTAACTCAATATTTATAGAATGACTGTTTAAACTTCCCTCAAACATAGCTGGATAACTGTAGCAAAATATACAGTTTTCAAAACTTGTTTAGGGTTTAACCCATAAAATTCCGCACCCAAGAGACACCATCCCCCAAAACATCAAGAGGATTTGGATTAATCCAGTATTGACACGCCAATCAGCCTGCCTTTTATTTTGATTTATGGTGGCAATCAATAAACCAACTTATAATCTTCTTGAGTCGTTTGACTATATCCCTTCATTTTTAATTAATTTTAGTGCGACTCTCGATGCACGAATTGAGTCAGATACATTTAAGAGTGATAACTGCTTATAACAAACAGATTAATATTTTAGTAATTATTTTCAATCATAATTAATTAATAAATATTGATTAAATTGAGTTTATTTATCAGATTTTAAGACAATAATTTTAAATGCATTTAGCTCAATCACACTTACATTATTTTATATACGTTTTAATATAACTAACAATTAAAAAAATAGGATTGTAATTAATCTCTATTTCTGATGTAATAGAAAACAATTCAACCAAGATTATTACTCATAGTCTTTTACGAAGCGTATCAAGTTTTGGTGATGAAAAAATGAATCTGTGATTTATTAAATGATTTCTTAGTTAATTTTTAGCGACTGAGACATTATATTACTAAAACTTGGATTTGTAATCTCGTTTAACTTTCACTCCTAATGAAGAGAGTATTCTCAGCGTAATTTCATGAAAAAACAATTTATTGCAGCCGGAATTTCCGTCATTTCCGTAATATTGCCCTTAAAAGCCATCGCCGCAAACTTTACAGAAATATACATTTTTGGGGATAGTCTTTCCGATACAGGAAATGTTTTTGATTTTACATTAAACTCCATTCCTCCCAGCCCACCTTATTTTGAAGGAAGATTTTCTAATGGCTTAATTTGGATCGATTATTTAGCAGAAGATTTAGGATTAAATCCGGCGACTTATTCTGATGTAGTGCTAGAGAACACTATCCCAACAGAAGGAATTAATTTTGCCTTTGGGGGGGCAACAACTGGAGGAGAAAACACGGTTTCTTTAGCCTTTCCAACAGCACCTGATTTACCCGGTTTACCAGATCAAATTAGTTTGTTTACAGCAAATTTTAGCACAATAGCAGATGCAGATGCATTGTATATTATCTGGGCTGGATCAAATGATTATCTACCCACAGAAAGTACATTTGAACCCTTAACTTCTTCTACAGTATCGATTAATAATATATCCAATGCTATTACTGCTTTAGCAAATGTTGGTGCTGAGAATATTGTGGTTGTAAATTTGCCGAACTTAGGAGATACTCCTGTTGCATTAAATGCTAATCAAGCAGAACCAGGAATTACTAATAGATTAAATACTTTATCCGCAGAACATAATACAGCACTGGCGGCTGAAATTGATGATTTAACGACAGGTTTAGCGCCGGATATTAATTTGATCTCATTTGATTTGAATGCTTTATTTACAGATGTATTCAATAATCCAGAAACATTTAATTTAACCAATGTTACTAATGGTTGTTTGTTAATTGAATGTACAAATCCAGATGAATTTTTATTCTGGGATGCTCAGCACGTCACAACAGCAGCTAACCAATTAATTGCAGATGCTGCATTACAAACATTAGATGCTTCATCCATCCCTGAACCTAATTTTAAACTGGGAATATTGGCATTTGGAATATGGGCTGCAAGTCAAACTATTGGATACAAAAAAAATAATAATAATAGGAAAATTTGAATGATGTGAACAGCTTATATTCACTGAATCTTGACTCTAAATTAGAAACTATAGCCGATAAAAGGAGGGATAAAGGAGTATCTCTCCTTCGTCAAATTTCTACTTGATTAAAAAATAGATCGCCGCCAATTAAAGAATTTTTCAAGTAGATTTTGCTGCCATTTATTTTCTGCAAACTTCCTTTTTTTGAG
Organism: Microcoleaceae cyanobacterium; assembly: GCA_049649525.1. Classification (GTDB taxonomy): domain Bacteria; phylum Cyanobacteriota; class Cyanobacteriia; order Cyanobacteriales; family Microcoleaceae; genus JAAURB01. Next base: position 204,398 of record JBARZE010000007.1, on the reverse strand, counting down.
TAACAATCCGGCTTTACTATTCACTTCCGATAACGTCGGATAAATATGAATTCCCGTTAACGCAGAAACTTTTAACTTATTCGACATCGCCAGTACAATTTCATGGATTAATTCTCCAGCAGACGGCCCGACTAAATGCGCCCCTAAAATCTCGCCATTTCCCCGTGTAATAATCTTCCCAAATCCTTGTGTTGCCGCTTCTGCCTGCGCCCGATCTACCCCGGAAAAATCCTGTTTTAAAACATACACATCTTTACCATATCTTTCTATTGCTTGATCTTCTGTTAACCCGACTCTGGCTAATTCAGGAGCAGTAAAAGTTGCCCATGGAATCACTCGATAATTGGCTTTACTAATAGGCAAAAATAAGGCATTGGTTAATACCACGACGGCTTCATATCCGGCAACATGAGTAAATTGATAACCGCCAACAACATCCCCACAAGCATAGATTTTAGAATTGGTAGTTTGCAGTTTTTGATTCACTTGAATTCCTTTTTTACCCACAGCAACCCCAGCCGCTTCTAAATTTAAAGATTCTACATTTGGCTGTCGTCCGGCTGAAACTAAAATTTCATCAACAATAACCTGTTTTCCACCACAAAATAGATGTTTTTTACCGTCTATGACTTCAACTCGATCTGCCCGAGACTGAGATAAAATATTAATTCCTTCTGCAATAAACTGATCTTCAACCACTTTTGCCGCTTCTGGATCTTCTTTCGGTAAAATAATATCTCGACTGTTAATTATCGTCACTTCCGATCCCAAACGAGAAAACGCTTGTCCTAACTCACAACCAATTGGCCCCGCCCCAATAATGGCTAAAGAATTAGGACGTTGGGTTAAAGAAAACACCTTTTCATTGGTTAAGAAACCCGCTTCTTTTAAACCTTCAATAGGGGGAATAGCCGGACGAGATCCAGTAGAAACCACAAACGCCCTGGCTTTCAATTGTCGGTCATTGACTTCAAATGTATCGCCATCTATAAACTTACCGTCTCCGAAAATTACCTCAACCCCTAACCCGCGAAACCGTTCCGGGGAGTCATGGGGTTCAATAGTTTTGATCACCTTCTGGACATGACCAATAGCCTTGGCAAACTCAATATCTGGGGGGTTGGTATGGATACCGAAGCGACTGGCATTTTTCACCTCATACGCGACGCGAGAGGCATGAATGAGAGACTTACTGGGAACACAACCATACCATAAACAGTCCCCACCGAGGCGATCGCGTTCGACTAAGGCCACTTTGGCTTTCAGTTGGGCGGCGGCACTGGCAACCACCAAACCACCCGACCCACCGCCGATAATTACAATATCGTATTCAATAGCCATCACTCTACCTATAGTTAATCGATATATCAATTATTCCAGCTTAGTTACCTGAATAATGGCTGAGAATATGCTGGGTAGTGGATAAACTGTGAAATTAAGGCAGAAATTAGTCTAGAGGTGAATGGTTCATCTTTTCCTGAATCTAATTTTAGTTGATTTTTACGCCTAAATATCTAAAAAAACATTAACATCAACTTGAGCTTGTTTTAAAATATTTCTTAACGTTCCCTCTTTAATTTCTCGATGATGAGGAATTGTTGTTCTTTGTTGAGTTTCTGGATTATACCAAATTTCATGATCCCCTTTGCCTGATCGATAAAAAACAAAGCCTAATTTACCTAACTTTTTAGTAGTCTTTTTATAAGAAAAACCTGCTAATATCCCCATTATACCTCCATAATGAGCGGGTACTCAAATTGAGAAGGTATATCTTCTAACTGCAAGTTATGATTCATTTCTTTTTCTAAAGCCAATAAGTTCCTTGCCACATCTTCAGCAATTTCTATTGCTTCTTGCAAAGTTTTACCTTCAGCAACTAATCCTTGTAAATCATCACTGGTAGCGATAAAATACTCTGCTTCATTTTCAATAAATCGTTCTATTTTTAGTGTTATTAATGTTTTCATTGTTATCAAAATTATTTTTTAGCTATTCTTAGCTCTGTTTCATATATTATACATTCTATCAATTTGAACGTTAAATTATTTAAAATAAACGCTTACTATTACAATATCAGTGAATAAGCAATATGATAATAGAGAAGAACAGAATCAAATATCATTATATAATGAAACCCAACCAGTGAGTTACTAGTTGGGTATTGAGTTTTTGATTAACTTAGGATTGAAACTGCGGACAGTAGTATTCCATGGCTAAAGAATGACGAAGAATAACTAACTGAAAATTTGCCCTGTAAGTTGCTCCGTTTTCCTCTTCGTTTAATTCTGCTGCTGGTTGTTCCAAAATCTGCTCTAAAGATAGTCCAGAACTTAAATCCTTGCATACAGCTTTAGCTTTAATAATTTCTGCCTCTGGTGACATTTCAATTGTTCTCAGCACAAGATTTTTAGTTAGAGGATCCTGAGAAAATTCTTCGGCTGCATCTTTATATGCTTGAATAAACTTATCTGCTGTTGTTTGTGGTTTCGGTGAAGTAGTAATTGTTGGCTGACGACCACATAAACGAGAAGAAATTCCCATCACTTCTCCTGAAGAATTCGTCCAGTAGCATCCAGAGGAGTTAGATAAGGATTGAGCAACTACACTTTGGTGGAGCATAGCAGATAATGCTGAAATAAGTACAGCTACAGTTAATTTTTTGTGTTTCATCGTCTTTACCTGTTGTTTTAAAGTCAAACGAGTCAAAATAGTCTTTATTCCCAGCCCACAAATATTGGTGTTATTTCAGATTCTTTGCGACCACCTAAATCAAAAGTTTCTGAAAGCTGCGATCTAAATTCACGATTTTGACCGGGACTTAAGTAAGCTGTAACATCAAAACCTGTAGTCGTGACAACGTCACCTGTCTTATTGTCTTCAAACTGTAATACAATCCTAGAAATATTAATAACTTTATCCTGAACATTCGTAATCTTTCCCAGCACAAACCCTTCTTGTATTACTGGATTTGTTAAAACAATTCCATTTACTTCTTGAGTGGCTCTTGCTAAAGCTTGACTATTTTCGTCAGAAGGACACATCCCATTTAAACTAATAACTCTATTAGCATGATCGACCATAAAACAACCACTATGTTCTTGAGCTAATACTTGATAATTTCGGGGGGGGGTAGATGCTATTAAAGCCGTTGTTGTGAGCAAAGATAGCAAACTAAAACGATAAAAGTTTTTAGCTAATTTTCGATTATAATTCATAGCTTTATATCCCTCATGACTTATTTCTATATTAAACAGAGAGATCGGGATTCTATAACGATAGTTTTACGGAAATTGTGTAATTAAATATTTAGGGAAATCCGTAAAATTACAGATTGTGATAAATACTTGAACGAAGTTTATATTAAAATATATAATTGTTAAATAGCTTATCAAGTCTAATAAGTTATAAACTGATGCATATAAATTAGTGAATGGAAAAATTTAGATTGAGGAGAAAACGGTGAGATTATTGTGTTTAAGTAATAGTTAAGGAGAAGATGCGATACTGCTTACGCCAGACTAGGTCAACGCGGTGCAGATTTTAACCCAATTACAAAAGTTACTTAATGCACCTCAATTTACTGCCTCACTATACCTCTTTCTACCTCGCAATTAACCGGAATGTTGTTTTTCACCCATCTAATTCTATTATTTTTGCTGAGAGTTACCGGAATGGGATTGAGATACATTCAGTTGAAAATTAATTTTGTTAATTCCCGTTTTTTCAATATAAGTTAGTAACCCATGAATTAAGATAATAACGCCTATCATTTCCATCACTTCTTCTGTTGTCGCAATCAACAAATAACCGATACTATTTTTTCCATGGAGATATTGATAATATCCACCGACTGTCTCTACAAAAATAGCGCCACCTATAAAGGTCAACATTGCCCACAAAGTATAGCGCTTCATATAGCGGGGTAAATGCTGAAAAAATCGATAAAAAACTATACAAAATATCCCGACTATAAGAAAGCCTGGGATTACCCAAGCATAATGGAAAATGCCATCGAAACCAAGCTTACGCAAGGGATTTGAGAGATATTCATGAAAACTTAATAACTCATCTAGCGCTAATAAAGTAAAAATTACAAATAGGTTTTTCCAAAATACAGTGTATTTATCTTTTGTTTTTGATTTATTTTGAGCAATAATTAAAAATAAAATAGAGCAGAAAAATAAACTAATAGAAGAGTATAAAGCGGGGAAACTTTGTTCTTGATCGACAGATAGTTTAGATGCAATAAATGCTCTAAGTCCTCCCAAGGGAAAGCTGGGTAACAAATTAACTGCTAGCTGACTGATTAGAGAAAGAATAACAAGGACTCCGACTACAATAAGAAGAAAGCCAGTTACTTTTCTCGGAGAAATAGAAAGTTTGAAACCACAAAAATCTGACTGTAAATCGTTAGATTGATTCAATACTAAATCTTGCTGATGTTTCATTGAGGATTGGATATAAATTAAATATTTAGATTCAAAAATTTACTATACACTTACAGCATAGTTAAGCGATTACATCAGTAGTTAAACCTAAAACTATGACAGTGAAATAGAAGATAAACACTCTCGCACTGAGACAATTAATTATTGATTTATTGTTTGTTAACTTTTAGTTAACCTTAGGTTAACCTATATAAAATATGAATGTCAACAGTATTTACAACATTCTTCATAACATTTTTAAAACTATAGTCATCTAGGAAAAGCTGTACATCATATAGCCTCTATCTGCCAAAATAGAGAATTTAGATTGAGAAAATTTTCATCATTATCCTTTAAACTGATAAGGATAAATCGGTCAATCAAAAACTCAGATTTAGGAGAAAACGGTGAGGCTACTGTGTTTAAGTAATGGTCATGGAGAAGATGCGATCGCGGTTCAAATTTTACAGCAATTACAACAACTCAAAGATCCTCCTCAAATTGCTGCATTGCCAATAGTGGGGACAGGGCAAGCGTATAAAAAACTCGAAAATGTTCCGATTATTAGTGTGGTAAAATCTATGCCATCCGGGGGATTTATTTATATGGATGGAATGCAATTTATCCGAGATATTAATCAAGGGTTAATTGGGTTAACATTAGGACAAATTAAAGCCGTCCGCAATTGGGCAACACAGGGCGGTATGATTTTAGCGGTGGGGGATATTGTGCCGCTATTGATGGCTTGGGTGAGTGGTGCGCCTTATGCTTTTGTGGGGACAGCAAAGTCAGAATATTATCTGCGAGACGAACAAGGATGGCTTTCTCGCGCTTCTTGGCCGGAAAAATGGGAGGGATGGTCTGGCTCGGATTATCTGCCCTGGGAACGGTGGTTAATCAGTCGTCAGCGCTGTAAAGCGGTGTTTCCGAGGGACACTTTAACGGCGGAAATTTTAAGTCAATGGTCTATTCCGGTGGTGGATGCGGGTAACCCGATGATGGATGAGTTACAGCCGCCGGAAACCGTGTCTAAGTGGCGGCAATTTCGGGATAATACTAATACTTTAACTTTAACGTTATTACCCGGTTCACGAATTCCAGAAGCGTATCAGAATTGGGATATTATTTTACAAGCAATTACGGCTATAATTAACACGATTAATTCTCAACGTTTAATATTACCAAAAAAAATAGTATTATTTGCGGCGATCGCCCCGGCGTTAGACTTAACTCCCTTTTGTCAAAGTTTAAGGGCGGAAAACTGGCAAGAATTACAAGGTTTTGAAGCGTTACCCTATCAACTCAATTCTACCGATCTTGTATTTCATGATAAAAATGCTAAACTCATTTTAACTTCAGAATTTAATGCTTGTTTGGATGCGGGAGAAATAGCTATTGCTATGGCAGGGACAGCAACAGAACAATTTGTGGGGTTAGGAAAACCCGCGATCGCCATTCCAGGAATTGGGCCACAATTTACCCCAAAGTTTGCAGAAGCCCAAAGTCGGTTACTCGGACTATCATTAAAAGTTGTATCACAACCGAGTCAAGTCACAGAAATTTTGCTATCGTTATGGCAAGATCCGCAACAGCTAAAAATAATAGCTGAAAATGGACAACGCCGCCTCGGAAAACCCGGTGCAGCGTCTCGAATTGCTCAGTATTTGGTTAAAATTTTAGACGGACTGCAATAGTGGCTTAAAGCCATGCTTCAGCGAAATTTCACCGATATGCTTCATTTTATCGACTGTAATTTGATTTCGTCCCCAAGAGAAATTGGTATGAATTTTCTCAAATTCCAATAACATCGACTCGGCAAAACAGGCAAATAATTGACGGGCTGGGGCTTGCATATTAACCAGTTTCATAATTTTCCAGTCAATATCAAGAGAATGCTCCACAATACCTCCTTCTACCACACAAATTCCCGGATGTTGCAGAGCAGAAGACATATTTTTAGGATAACCCCCATCGATCAGCAAACAGGGCTGTTTTAAGCTTTGAGGATCAATTTCCACCCCTTTCGGCATACTCGCAACCCAGACCACAATATCGGCTTCGGGTAGTGCTTCTTGTAACCCTTGGATTTTACCGCGTCCGAGTTCCGTTTGTAAATTTTCTAACCGTTCGCGATCGCGCGCGACAAGCAACAATTCTTTCACATCTGTACAACTATTAAACCAGCGACAGACGGCACTGCCAATGTCTCCTGTAGCGCCACAGACAGCAACAGTTGCTTGAGATAAGTCTATCCCTAAGCGCGGTGCCATTTGTTCCACCTGACGGCAAATAATGTAAGCTGTGTGAGTATTTCCGGTGGTGAAGCGTTCAAATTCTAACTGGATATTACGAACTTGTTTAATATTCTCAAGCTTAAAATTTTCAAAAATAATCGAAGAGAATCCACCTAAAGCGGTAATATTGATGCCATGCTTTTGGACATGAGCCATAGCATTAATCACTTTACGGGTTGCAGCTTTGACGCGGCGATTTGCTAACATTTCTGGTAAGAAACAAGATTCGACATAGATCCCCTCGATAACTTGACCTGTAATGCTAGTGACCTTAATTTCATCCACCACTAAAGGAGGGGCGCTACACCAAAAATCTAATCCTTGATCGCCATATCCTGGATAACCTAAATCTCGTGCTACAGCTTGAGCATGGTTTAAGCTTGTCAAATGACCAATTAGACCAAACATAATGTGATTGTAATTCCGAAGTTAACTTTCTCCCCTAACAACTTTGCAACTGCTTCGTTAATTTTGGAGATTTTCAAATCTTTACATTCTAAAAGAAAAGGGGACCTGGAGTCATTAGTGACCCGTCACTGGTTATGGATGACTCACTCACAATCCCCTGTATCTCTTCAATGAATCAATTAAGCCCCAGTGAGCCCATAAGCTGACATCCGCATAATATCGCGAGTGGTAAACCCAATATTACTCAGGGCTTCTCCGTAGGCAATCATAAAGTCTTCCACTAAGTCTTCTTTCGGCATCCCTAGAGTAGCGGCATCTGCTTCAACTTTATTGAGCATTTTCCAAACAATAGGGAGATTTTGACGATTAGCTTCTTCTAATTCAGCCTTAGAGTCTTCAAAGTTAGCTTTAAGCCATTCTTCACCAAAGTTGAGATGAGTATACTCGTCTTTTACCACACCTTCAGTGATTTTGCGGGCAAAGGGGTCAGCAACCGGAATATAGATATGGTAAGCGGCGATCGCAAAGCACTCAATAATGAGTGATTGAATCAACAAGCACGTCACCACTTTTCCTGACTCGGCTGCCGTTTGGAAATTACCATGAAGTTGTGCAAAAAACTCCTGCGCGTATTCCATATCCGCAGTCACTTCTAAATTGCGACCACAGGCTTGAAACCCTTTCATGTGGCGCTTTTCCATTTTAGCTAAACGGATTAGCTCCTCTTTTTTATCAGACAGCATCTCCCCAAGTTGAATGTAATTGTCATGGGCTTCTTGTTCGCCTTCAATCACAACTGCATTAATTCGGCTGTAAGCATCTTTGTAAGTATCAGTATGAAAATCAATTTCTGGGGTGATTTCAAGCTGTTGCATAAGTTTACTATTTCCTCATCACAAATATATTGACATTTCTACGGGTTAAAATTCCATAGATTTTGTAGTTAAACAGGTGCAAACCGGATAAGTGTATAATGTGCAGAATTAACTCCCAAGCGCCTCATGAGCCAAAATCGGTTCAGCATCATCAAACGTGACCTTCTGGGTACACACAACCCTTAAACTGTCCCTATTTGTCCCCAACCGACCCACAGACTTAAAGATCTAATGACTAGAAATATCTCTAGCGACAGTCTGTCGAGCATCTCTTATCAGCCTCCGATCTATTTACCATTTAACCGCAGTTGCGGTCATTGTCAGAGTTTTACCTCGCCTAAATGGTTGACCTTGTTGCCGACTGTGCCAGAGAGACAAAGGGTTACCCGATAGATTGTGTATTCCACCAGCCATTCAAGTAGACTGGTTAAATCTCTCCCCTTCTACCGAGGTGGTTTTTGGGACTGCTACCTCTAAGTTGCCTTAGTGTTGATTTAACTTGAACATTAGCCCAATTTGACAGCGGGTCATCTTAGGGGTTCAAGCTATTCTCAAGGACATACTCTAACTTGGGGAAAGTGGAGTAGGTTCACATACTGATTACTTTAACTATTTAATCGAATAATTGGCTAGTTTAATCCCTCGATCTTGACAGATTTGCCACTGGCCCAACTAAATCTTACTGTTTTCATAAGTTCCGCTTTATTCAATGTGATGCTTACCCCTCAAACATCTTATGAAAAAAATCTTAAACCCGCTTATCACTCCCGAGAAACTCATTTCGCTGTTGTTGGTGTTCGGGGCAATATTTGTTCTGTTACCGTTAGCAGTAGTATTATGGACCTCCTTCTCTGGGGCAGAAAGTGCTGAGACAACCCATTTCACCTGGGCTTACTATCAACAAGCTTGGGCAAAGGGTAACTTTTTACTGGCGTTTGCCAACTCTACCCTAGTCGCCTTAGCCGTGACTGCGTTGCAAGTGGTGACATCAGCTTTAGCGGGTTATGCCTTAGCTCGCTTAGAATTCCGGGGACGGCAGCTTGTACTATTGTTAGTGATTGCTACATTGGTGATTCCCTTTCAATTACTGGTGATCCCAATATTTCTCGTGTTGAAATGGGGACATTTATTAAATACTTACGGTGCATTGATTTTACCCACCGCAGTGAATGGCTTTGGTATTTTTCTGATGCGTCAATATTTTCTCACCATTCCCAAAGAATTAGAAGAAGCGGCGACCCTCGATGGTGCGAGTCGATGGCAGGTTTTATGGAAAGTCTTAATTCCTTGTTCTCGTCCGGCGTTAGTGACGTTATTTCTATTTACATTTATCGGAGAATGGAATGATTTATTTAAACCTTTGGTGTTTACAACTCGGCCAGAATTAAGAACGGTTCAACTGGCTTTAGCGGAGTTTCAAGAACAGTTTACAAATGATTGGTCATTATTAATGGCGGCTGTTGTGATTGCCACATTACCTGTATTAATTTTATTCTTAATCGGTCAGCGACAGTTTATTCAGGGAATTACAACAACAGGAATTAAGAATTAAGGAAAAATACTTTAGTTGAAATTACCATCCATTAGATTACAGTAATTTTATAGGCAATATTATTATCAGATGGAACATCTCATTATTTTCACTCGTTATCCTCAACCGGGTCAAACTAAAACTCGATTAATTCCAGCTTTAGGCGCTGTTGGGGCGGCTCAGCTTCATCGTCAAATGGCACAAAAAACGGTTAACACGGGACGAGAATTGATCCAGTCTCGCTCAATTTCTTTAGAAGTTCGATATACTGGCGGCTCCTTATCTCAAATGCAGAATTGGTTAGGGGAAGATTTAACTTATAATTTACAAGGAAATGGAGATTTAGGCGATCGCATGAATCAAAGTTTTCAAATAGGATTTGAGCGAAAATTAACAGCAATTATTATTGTAGGAACAGATTGTATTGATTTAAATTCAGACATTTTAAACCAAGCTTTTGATACATTAAAACAACAAGATTTAGTCATCGGTACAGCCACAGATGGCGGCTATTATTTAATGGGTTTAAGGCGATCTATTCCTCAACTTTTTCAAGATATTGATTGGGGAACTGAGCGAGTTTTAGAACAAACTTTAGCCCGCTGTCAACCCCTTAATTTAAGTATTGGAAATTTACCTCCATTATCGGATATTGATCGTCCAGAAGATTTGAAAGATAGGAGAGTAAGGAATATGTAGAGACGTTACATGTAACGTCTGTAATTGAGTAATGAGTCATGAATAGAGTTTATGATCATTGCCCGTGGGTATGAATTCATAATTCATAATTCATAATTCATAATTCATTACTCATTCATTGTCTTATAAGTAGAAACAGCAGAGGGTGAACTTCGGTTAAGATAACGGAAAATCCAGTATTTGAAAACAGCATCTAAAATCACTGGAAATGTGGCAATGAATAGAAAGTTAAAATCTCGATTTTCAGGTAAGCCAAAATGTCGGGCAATGCTTTCTAATATAACTTCCCATCCATGAGGAGAGTGGAAACCCACAAACATATCTGTTAACAGAATAATAATAAATGCTTTAGCACTGTCACTTAAGCCATAAATTAAATCGCCCATAAAAGACTTTAAAATATCTACTTCCTTGCGGTTTGTATAGATAATTACACCAAAAGCGACAACTGAGAAAATATCTGCAAAAACATTTTTGATGGCATCTGAACCCAAGCTTTGATATTCTCCGGCTAGTTCTTGGGCTTTCTGTTTCATTTCTGCTTCAATTTCTTCGTCCGTAATATCAGGAAGTATTCCAATCATTTTTTTAAATTCTAACCGTTCCTGATAACGATGTAATTCCATAAACGCTTCTTCTTCCATATCTAAATTGAAGAAGGTTTCTTGCTGTTCCTGATGCCAAACTGAATCAACAATTGGCCCCACTAAAAAATTCTTACTCAGTTGCTGAGTCAGTAAAGGAATTAAAATTAAGAGTAAAACAAACCGAATGGAGATAATCGTTTTAACTTTAGATTTTCGATATTTCTTGAGAACCTCATCTTCCGATTCTGGATTAAGTTCTCGACGAATTCGACCAAAAGTTCTGAGTAAAGAGCGGGGTAAAAAACTGGTATCTGAGCCTTCAGTCAGTTCTTCTTTCAAGTTATTATCTGTAGTTGGAATACCCGGCTCATTATAATTTTTACTCATTGAATTATAGGGCTGCGAATCAGATTGAGAAATCACAGCAAAATTCGGGGGTTGAGGCACTTTAACCAATGCTTTAGACTGTTTAGAAGTCTTTTTGGCAGGAGGCTGATATGATATAATCACTGAATCAATATAGTTCAACTTTTCATAACAAATTGAAAAGCTGTCTGAGGTTCTAAATTCATTGAATTCAGCTTCTACATCAAAGCTGTTATTGGTTTGCCTTCCATTCAAAGACTCAGAAAGCCCAAAAATAGAACGGCTCATATTGAATTCTGCCAGACGAGTTTGAATAATATTGAGAGATTGTTTTAATTCAGATTTAAAATAATTATTGACGCGATCGCCATAATCGCTTGTATCTGTAGAAATGGGTTTTCCGTTAAAATGCTCAATTTCTATCGAACGAATTTTCAACGCGGCATCATAAGCTTGATCCAGCGCCCTTTCCGGAGTTCGTCGAAACCATTGATTAGTGTAGCGAAACAGATTTTTCACAGATCGGCTTATGATGCTTGTCATAACTGAATTGGCTTTGACATTATTGGATCTAATCAAGTCTGTTAACTAATATAAGTTAACTCGATCAACATCAACGCCCATTAAAGAATTTATTCAAGGACTCACAGGCAGAATTGCTCCCATCAGAAGCATTCATCACTCATTAATCAGGTTAAACAATCGAGCCATGCTGTCAGTGCTAAGAATGCGCCCTGCTGGGATCGAACCAGCCTGAAGGCGAATTATGAGTTCGCTGCCTCCCCAATCGGCCAAGGGCGCTATAGTCGAATACTTCCAACTGTTTAACGAAGTGAGTTAAACTAGAAGTTATCCTCAGGTAGAATATAGCATAAATTGCTTCTGAATAAACTATAAATTTGATTCAACTGCTTAAATGATTACATTTATGGCGATGCATTTAACTCAACAGACTGCTAATATACTTATGACGCATAGGCAGTTAGAACATTTATACACACCACACTCGAGAGGAGGATGCGATTGAACTCTACTGTCATACTTACGGTTGTTCTGCTAATAATGATGTTTGGGGCCGGACTATTCAGTTCTAGTTGGGGATACAAGCTAGGCCGAGAAGCTTTGAAAGAAATTAGCCAACCGGATATGCGCCCGAGTCACCTCACGGGCAAAAAAAGCAATGGTGAACGTTCGGAAAGCGTCCAAATGCTGAAGGAAGACGATATTCTCAAAAGCATAAAACAGCAGATGGAAGGCAAAGCAGAGGAAGGGACAGTGGCTGTCGCATCAACTTCTGTATCCGATCCGCAACCGACACCCAAACCTGCTGCGTCTAATTCTTCTTCGGTCTTTCCCATTGTCAGCCGAGATGGGGGAATTACCATGCAAGTGACTTCTGCCAGTCGCAAAGGAACCACTCTCAGGTTAAAAGTCAGCTTGAAAAACGAAGGAGAAGAATCTGTTCGTTTTCTTTACAGTTTTCTCAATGTCACAGATGATAAAGGCCGGGCATTAAGTGCTAGTGTAGATGAGTTGCCCGGACAAGTTCCACCGGATAATAAGGTTTACAGCGGTATTGTCAGTATTCCAACCGTTCTTTTAGAGAATGCTGATGAACTGGCAATGAGTTTAACCGATTATCCAGACCAAAACTTACAGTTACAAATGTCTGGCATTCCTATCATTCAATAAATCCCTATAATTAATCCCCCTATGCTAATAATAGCTACGCTTGTCAGCATTTCGTTTCCTCTCATTACTTTGTGGAGACTGAAAAAATGAACATTCGGGGGATAATTCATTAAATCATGACCCTCACTTTCAATGATATGCTGGTGCGACTCCTTGCGGTATTTCTGCTGATCGCGATTAACGCATTTTTCGTGACGGCTGAATTTTCTATGGTGTCGGTACGGCGATCGCGGATCAGTCAACTGGTAGACGCGGGAGATGCCCCAGCCCGTAGTGTTCAAAAGCTACAGCGACGGATTGATTTATTGTTGTCAACGACTCAATTTGGCATTACCCTCTCTAGTTTAGCGTTGGGATGGATCGCTGAAGGAACCGTTGCGGTTGCCCTCAGAAGCTGGTTATCCTATCTTCCCGTTACCCCCCAAATTCAGTCTACTTTATCTCATTCCGTTGCCATTCCCCTACTGACATTTGTTGCCATTGCTTACCTACAAATTGTTCTCGGTGAACTCTATCCCAAATCGGTCGCATTACTCTATCCCGAACAGTTGGCGCGGTTGCTTGCCCCTCCGAGTTTAGCAATTGCCCGCTTTTTTCGGCCCTTTGTCTGGGCGTTAAATCAGTCCACTCGTTGGTTACTCCACTTAGGCGGCATGACGTTTACCGGAGAACCTTACACCCGTGTGACCCCAGAAGAGTTACAGTTAATTATCGCCACTTCAACCGAGTCTACGGGTTTAGAAGCAGAAGAACGACAACTCCTCAATAATGTGTTTGAATTTGGGGATGTGGCAGCCGAAGAAGTGATGATCCCTCGTACCAGTATTGTCGCCCTCCCCAGAGATGCCACTTTTCAAAGCTTGTTAGATGAAGCCGCAGTCTCAGGACATTCTCGCTATCCGGTCATGGGAGAATCTTTAGATGATATTGTCGGAATTGTAGACTTCAAAGATTTAGCAAAACCTTTAGCTGAAAGAATTTTATCTGCTGATACTTCACTCGAACCTTGGGTTCGTCCTGCCCGGTTTATCTCAGAACAAATTCTCCTCAGTGAATTGTTACCCTTAATGCAGCGGGCCAATACTGAAATGGTGATTATCGTTGATGAATTTGGCGGTACAGCCGGACTCGTGACCATTCAAGATTTAGTCGCTGAAATTATTGGCGATAGCGCCGAACCGACTCAAGCCGAAGAAGTCAAACTACAATATATTGATGAGCAAACTTTCCTGGTACAAGCACAGTTAGATATTGAAGAAGTTAATGAATTATTGAACCTCACTTTACCCTTAACCGAAGAGTATCAAACTTTAGCGGGTTTTATCATCGATCAACTCCAAAAAATACCCACCAAAGGGGAAGTTTTAAATTATCAAAACCTGGAAATGACGATAGCTGCGGCTGAAGGACCTCGATTAGAAAAAATCCAAATTCGTTTGATTGAAACTGAGATAGATTCTGAACTATTAACTGAGATGAGTGATATCTCAGATAGTAATGAAGTACTCCCAGATTCACCCGAAGCAGTTCAAACTTCAGAAGATCCAGTCGAGGATTCATCTGAGATAGAATTAAACAGAGATGGAGACTCGTAGGGGCGCATTCAATGCGCCCGTATAAAAGTAATTATCAATTATCAATTGACCCTCACAATTCATCATTCATAATTATGTCATTGAATCGAGTTCGGATTGCAAAAGAAAAAGCAGAATTTGTTAAGTCTTTAACTGAATCAGAAGGTAAAATAGGGCCATTTCAAACTTATGCAGATGTGGTTGTGTTTGCTGCAATGTTAGGGTTAAAACGTCAAAAGAGAGTCGCTGTTGAAATAGTTTCTAAGCGGGAACCCGCCCCGATTTCTATGGAAGTATTTGTTTCAAGAGGATATGATTTAGCAATTAAGTTAATGATGTTATCTGAAACAGAAGATACAGCACTTTTATCTCCGTTTAATTCGGAAGCCGAAACATTAAAAACTCAGATTTTTGAAGAATATGCCAATGGTGGATTAGATATTTTACAAGAAGAATTACGCGGCTCAGTAGATTATACCACTCAGATATTATTACTACTAATAGCAGAACGCGATCGCGGCTTATCAACCCCGGAAGAATTTGATTTATCTCGATTTCTTTAACGTTTATTTTTGCTGTCAAAAATGTTAAAATAAGACGATATTGATATTATATAAATTTTAAACGAACTGTGAGCGAAAAACGCATTTTAATTTGGTATCGTAACGACTTACGAATTCACGATCATGAGCCTTTACATTTAGCAGTTAAAGCAAAGGCTGAAATTATTCCGGTTTATTGTTTTGATCCTCGGCAATTTGGAGAAACCTCTTATGGCTTTCCTAAAACAGGCGAATTTCGCGCTCAATTTTTAATCGAAAGTGTTGCTGATTTACGCCAATCTCTACAAAACTTAGGGAGTGATTTAATCATTCGTCCAGGATTACCTGAAGAAGTTATTCCAGAAATCGTTAAAGCTTTAGAAATTGATAGTGTTTATTATTATCAAGAAGTAACCGCAGAAGAAATAGCTGTAGAAAAAGTATTAGAAAATACTTTAAAACCAATGGGAGTAAACTTAAAAGCCTGTTGGGGTTCAACACTTTATGATATCAATGATTTACCGTTTAAAATTAAACAATTACCTGAAGTTTTTACCCAATTTCGTAAACAAGTTGAGAAAAATAGTAGTCCTTACCAATCTTTCCCAACGCCTCAACAGTTACCTAGTTTACCCGAAATAGAACGGGGTGAATTACCGACATTACAAGATTTTGGATTAGAATTACCTGCCGTAGATGAACGAGGTGTTTTACACTTTCACGGCGGAGAAACAGCCGGAATTGAACGACTGAAAGATTATTTTTGGCAACAGAATTGTCTAAAAGATTATAAACAAACTCGTAATGGTTTACTCGGGGCAAATTATTCTTCTAAATTTTCCGCTTGGTTAGCTTTAGGGTGTTTATCGCCTCGTTATATTTACGATCAAGTTGAAGAATACGAAGAACAAAGAGTTAAAAATGACTCAACTTATTGGCTCATTTTTGAGTTATTATGGCGAGATTATTTTCGGTTTATTTGCCTCAAACATGGGAATAAAATATTCCGTCAATCGGGTTTACAAGGGATTGATATTCCCTGGAAAGAGAATGAAAAACAGTTTGAACAATGGCGCACCGGGATGACAGGATTTCCGTTTATTGATGCCAATATGCGGGAGATAGCCGCAACAGGATTTATGTCAAACCGAGGACGGCAAAACGTCGCTAGTTTCTTAACTAAAAATTTAGGAATTAATTGGCAAATGGGAGCAGAATGGTTTGAATCTGTGTTAATTGATTATGATGTTTGTAGTAATTGGGGAAACTGGAATTATACAGCAGGCGTTGGGAATGATGCGAGGGGTTTTCGCTATTTTAATATTCCCAAACAAGCAAAAGATTATGATAAGAAAGGAGATTACGTGCGGCATTGGTTGCCGGAGTTAGCAGGAATTCCGGGGGATAAAGTTCATACACCGTGGAAGCTTTCATCGGAGGAACAAAAGAAGTTTAATGTGCGTTTAGGGGTGGATTATCCGAATCCGATGGTGGATTTAGAAAAGTCAGTCAAGGCAAATCAAAAGGTTTATGAAGCGGCAATAAATCGAAGATCATGAACCAACTAGGTGATTAGGACACAGAGAGAAAAGAGGAATAAATTGCAAACTGTTTTGCGATCAAATATTTATAAATCAGTAAATTGTGTTGCCGAGAAAGGTCAAGGGGTTAGGTTCAGCTATAATTAAATCAACTTCACAAGCGATCTTCTAGCAAGACATCTACCCCTCACGAGGCTTATACACTTTTGGTAAATCATCATCATGGAATCACAAACAAATCGTGATCTCTTAGTTCAGACTTCTTTTCTAGCTTTGCCGCCATCAGCCTCGATTCAGCAGGCAATTGAAATGATGTCCGAGGCTAGAGAATCTTGTGTGCTAATTATCGAGAATCGAAAACTTCTAGGGATTTTCACTGAACGAGATATTGTCCGAATTACGGCTAATAATACACTGCTTCAAACTCAGATTTTAGCGGAAGTAATGACACAAAAAATTATTACTATTCAAGTTTCTGAGACTCAAGATATTTTCACGCTGTCAAAGCTTTTAACTAAAAATAAAATTCGACATCTTCCGGTTTTAGACGATCGAGGCCAGCTTTTAGGAATTATTACTCCTCAAAGCATCAGAAAACTGCTAAAGCCAGAATATTTACTACGTTATATTCGGGTCGCTGATGTGATGATTCGTCAGGTAATCCATGGATTGCCTAACGAGTCGGTGATAATGTTGTCTCAAAAAATGGCGGATAATCGTATTAGTTGTATTGTTATTATCGATCATCACACTCTTACTCCAATGGGAATTATTACTGAGCGTGATATTGTCCGTTTTCATCAAATGGGTTTAGATTTAGCTCAGATTTCGGCGGAAAGTGTGATGAGTGCACCCCTCTCTACAATGCAGCCCCAGGACTCTCTTTGGAATGTTAATCAACGCATGCATGAATTGGGTGTACGCCGACTGGTAATTTCCCATCCGACAGGTGAATTAGCCGGAATTGTGACTCAATCTCAAATGATGAAAATGCTCGATCCGGCTGAAATGTATCATGTTATGGAAGTAATGCAGGAGGTGATCGATCGCCAGACCGATGAATTGCATCAACTGAATCAAAAACTACAAACTGCCAATACAGAACTTACCTATTTATCTACAGTAGATCACTTAACACAGGTTGTCAATCGTCGTAAATTTAATGAATTCCTAACTCAGGAATGGCAGCGATTGTCAGATCTTGCTAAACCTTTATCTCTGATTATGTGTGATGTAGACTACTTCAAAAGCTACAACGATACATATGGTCATTTGGCGGGAGATAAATGTTTAGAAAAGCTAGCTCGTGCTATTAGAGAAGTGACTCGAATCAATTTAGACTTAGTTGCCCGTTATGGTGGTGAAGAATTTGCTGTGGTTTTACCGAATACGAATAGTGTAGGAGCTGAGCGTGTTTCAAAAGCTATTGTTATGGCAATTCGAGATCTAAAAATTCCTCACACACACTCTAAAGCAACTGGTTTTGTAACAATTAGCTTAGGGGTTGCTACCTTAATTCCTGATGCTAGTAGTTCCTTAGAAACCTTATTACAGTTTAGCGATCAACTGCTTTATCAAGCAAAGCGAAAAGGTCGGAATACTTACGTCATTCAAGACCTCACAAATAATGCAATACTCGCCTAATTTATCCATAGCCTAACCACTGCGTTGCACTATTTGAGCAATTACAAAATAATGCAGATCCAGCAGTTTAAAACAGTTTTAATTTTCCATTTTTGCTGAAAACAACATTATATGAATTTCTGATTAAAGCCGCCATTGATGAAATTGCAGCAGAACAACAGTTGCGACAGTCGATAGCAAAGCTGTAGACTCTAGAATGCTATTACTGCATTTTCCGCTAACTTATGCAACTGATTGATTGGCTGATTGTTCTGTTATATCTCATCTTAACAATGGGGATGGGGTTATACCTCTCTCGAAAAGGATCGAAAAGTTTGGCAGACTTTTTTGTATCGGGGCGATCGCTTCCTTGGTGGTTAGCGGGCATCAGCATGGCAGCCACAACGTTTTCCATTGATACGCCGCTATATATTACCGGAGTCGTAGCCAATAGAGGCATAGCCGGAAACTGGGAATGGTGGACGTTTGGCATTTCCCATGTGATTATGATTTATATCTTTGCCCGAATGTGGCGACGTTCAGAAGTACTCACCGATGCAGAGTTAACTGAATTGCGGTATGGCGGCAATATGGGGGCAGTTTTACGTGGGGTTAAAGCGTTTATTTTTGCCGTCCCGATGAATTGTATTGCCATTGGATATGCGATGCTGGCGATGGTAAAAGTGGTGGATGCGTTAGAAATTTGGCAAACATTAGGATTTGCGGCAGATGATACCAATTTAAAGCTTTTTAGTGTAGTCGGTGTTAGTATTTTTGTCTTAATTTATGCGGGTTTAGCAGGATTATGGGGAGTTGTTGCAACAGATTTCTTTCAATTTTTCCTAGCATTATTTGGGGCAATTGTAGTTGCCTTTTTTGCTTTAAGTAGTGTGGGGGGAATTGATGCCCTTGTCGAAAAAATCGCTATTGTTTCCCCCGATAAAGATATTTTATCGTTATTTCCAGTAACGTTAGGTGAGGAAAATAGCTTCATTAGTTTTAGTAAAACAGCCGGAATTACAGCCAGTACCTTTTTTGCTTATATTGCCATTCAATGGTGGTCTTGGCGACGCAGTGATGGCGGTGGGGAATTTGTCCAACGGTTTGCCGCAGCGAAAAACGAAATTGAAGCAGAAAAAGCCGCCTGGACGTTTAATATTATGCATTATGTGATTCGGACTTGGCCGTGGATTTTAGTCGCTTTAGCCTCGATTGTTTTGTATCCTGATTTAGCCGATAAAGAATTAGGTTATCCCAAATTAATGATGGATTTCTTGCCGCCGGGAATCTTAGGAATTGTCGTTGCTTCGTTACTCGCCGCCTTCATGAGTACCGTTTCGACTTCGATTAATTGGGGCGCTTCTTTTATTACCAATGATTTATATTTACGCTTTATTAAACCCGATGCCAGTCAATCAGAATTAGTGTTTATTGGTCGATTCTCTTCTGTTATCGTCACCGCTTTAGGGGCAATAGCTGCCTTTTTCGCCACCGATGTTGCCACCGTTTTCCGCCTTGTAATTGCCATTGGAACAGGTTCAGGACTGATTTTGATGTTGCGCTGGTTTTGGTGGAGAATTAACGCTGCGGCTGAATTAACCGCGATTGTGGCCAGCTTTTTGGTAGGGATGGCAACCAGTTTAGTTCCGGCATTAACTATCGAAGATTTTGGTTCACGCATCCTGTTTATTACCGTTTGTGTCACCGCGTTATGGGTAATTGTCTTATTTTTAACCCCACCAGAATCTCCAGAAACCTTAGAAGCTTTTTATCGTTTAGCCCGTCCGGGGGGTATCGGTTGGCAAACCCAACGCCTACAAACGGGAGTATTACCCGCCCAAGATTTAACCACAGATATTCAGAAAGTCTTAGCCGCGATTTTATTATTATTTGGCGCATTATTTGCCGTGGGTGGTTTCCTATTATTACAACCGATTGTGGGCTGGATAGCTTTAATTTTTGCTGTTATTGGCGGCGTGAGTTTGCGTCAATTGAATAAAGTTAAAATGCGTCCGATGCCTCGCCCAGGATTGGAAGACGAAGATATGTATGAGTAAACTAAATTTATTCTGAAAAAGTTTATATCTAAAATGGTGATTTGGGAACCCTGGTTGAGGTAGACAGCCAACAGCAGGAAGGAGAATCACAAGATGTTTCAAACTGAACAACTGTCAGAATTTCAGAATTATAAAATACTTGACTGTCTACATAGTGGTTCAAAGACTCTAGTTTATCGTGCAGAACGAATTGCAGACGCTAAACTTGTTATCCTCAAGCTTTTACGCAATCAGTATCCTAGCTTTCATGAACTATTACAATTTCGCAATCAATACATTATTACTACAAACTTAAATATCCCAGGTATTGTTCATCCAGAAAGCTTAGAACCTTATAAAAATAGCTATATCTTGGTGATGGAAGATTATGGCGGAATTTCTCTACAACAGTATGTTAAAAAACAATCTCTCTCCCTGGTAGATATACTGAATATTGCGATTCAACTGGCTCATAGTTTACACGAATTACATCAATCTCGTATTATTCACAAAGATATAAAACCCGCTAATATTCTGATTCATCCTCAGTCAAAGCAGGTTAAACTGATTGATTTTAGTATTGCTTCACTGTTGCCGAAAGAAACTCAAGAAATCCAAAACCCCAATATATTAGAAGGAACATTAGCATACATTTCTCCTGAACAAACCGGGCGAATGAATCGGGGAATTGATTATCGAACGGATTTCTATTCTTTAGGGATTACTTTATATGAATTAATCACAGGAGAGTTACCTTTTAAAACTAGTTCTCCGATGGAATTAATCCATTATCATTTAGCAAGATCTGCACTATTAGTTCATCAAGTTAATACTGATATTCCCGTCACGATCTCTCGGATAGTTGCTAAATTGATAGCAAAAAATGCTGAAGACCGTTATCAAAGTAGTTTGGGGTTAAAGTTTGATTTAGAACACTGTCTAATTCAATGGAAAAATACTAGAGAAATTAATAGCTTTGAATTAGGACAACGGGATTTAAGCGATCGGTTCTTAATTCCAGAAAAACTATATGGACGGGAATCTGAAGTTAATCAATTATTAAATACTTTTCAAAGAATTAGCCAAGAAACAATAGCAACAGAAGCAAACGGAAATCCGGTTTTTAACTCAGAGATCATGCTAATTGCAGGAATTTCTGGGATTGGGAAAACAGCAGTTGTAAATGTTGTGCATCAACCCATTACTCGTGACTCAGGTTATTTTATTAAGGGAAAATTCGATCAGTTTAATCGTGATATTCCCCTGTCTGCATTTGTGCAAGCCTTCCGAGATTTAATCGGACAATTATCTAGTGAAAATGATAGAAATATACAGCAATGGAAAAATAAAATTTTAGCCGCAGTTGGGGAAAACGGACAAGTTTTAATTGAAGTTATTCCGGAATTAGAAAATATTATTGGTATACAACCGGATGCACCGGAACTGTCAGGAAATGCAGCACAAAATCGATTCAATTTATTATTTAAAAATTTTATTAAAGTCTTTACAACAGTAGAACATCCCTTAGTTATCTTTTTAGATGATTTACAGTGGGCGGATTTAGCCTCACTCGAGTTAATTAAACTCTTAATGAATGAAAGCAAGTATTTATTAATACTAGGCGCTTATCGAGATAACGAGGTTTCACCTGTTCATCCATTTATCATGACAGTAGAAGAACTGAGAAAAGCAGAAGTAGTTATTAATACAATTACGCTTAAAGCGCTAAAATCTAATGAAATTAATCATTTAGTCGCAGATACCTTAAATTGTTCATTAGAAATCGCTCAACCGCTGAGTCAACTCGTTTATCAAAAAACAAAAGGAAATCCCTTTTTTACAACCCAGTTTCTCAAAGCTTTGTATGAAGATGGACAAATTAAATTTAATCCAGAGTGCCGCTACTGGGAATGTGATATCGCTGAAATCAATTCCTTATCTCTCACCTCGGATGTGGTGGAATTTATGGCGTTGCAGTTGCAGAAATTGCCCGCCGAAACACAACAAATGCTAAAGTTAGGCGGTGCAATCGGTAATCAATTTGATTTAAACACATTAGCAATTATTTCACAACAATCTAACACCGATACCGCAACAGCACTGTGGAAAGCATTGCAAGACGGTTTAATTCTGCCAACCACTCAAGTTTATAAGTTTTTTCAAGATGTAGAACAGTCTAATACAGAAGATACAGTTAATCCACAATATCGCTTTTTGCATGACCGAGTCCAACAGGCAGCTTATTCTTTAATTCCTGAACATCAGAAACAAGCAACTCATCTACAAATTGGTCAACTATTACTTAAAAATACTTCAGAGTTAGATCGTCAAGAAAAACTATTTGATATTGTCGGACATTTGAATTTAGCAACTGAATTAATTACTATAGCAGAAGATCGAGAAGCCTTAGCCCGACTGAACTTAGCTGCCGCAGAGAAAGCCAGAAAGGCTACAGCATATTCGGCTGCCATACGTTTTGTGCAAGCCGGACTTGAGTTACTCAGTACAAATTGCTGGCAAACTCAATATGAATTAACCCTAAATCTTCATGTAGTTGCGGCAGAAATGGCTTACTTAAATGGTGAGTTTGAGAGTATGGAAGCCATAGCAGCCACAGTGTTACAACAAGCTGAGACGATTCTCGCTAAAGTTAAAATTTATCAGATTCAAATCAATGCCCTGACAAGCCAGAGTCAGATGTCTGAAGCGATCGCAGTGGGTGAAAATGTCCTGAGACAACTCGGGGTTGAATTCTCCTCTGAAGCCTCGGATGCCTTGACGGGTAAAGCATTACAAACTCTTGCCTCACAACTCCAAGGCAAACAGATCGAGGAATTAATTGATCTGCCCGTGATGAGCGATCGACAAACTATTGCGGCGATGCAAGTGTCAGCCATGTTGTTTGCCCCCATTTTTCTGGCAAAGCCTACCTTGCTACCCCTACTTTGCTCGACAATGGTGAGTTTATCACTGCAATTTGGCAATACATCTGCATCAATTATTGGGTATGTCGGTTATGGCATGGTGCTATCTGCTTTTTTAGGAGAGTCGGAAAGGGGTTATTGCTTTGGACAAGTCGCACTGAATTTACTCGATCGCTTTAATGCGCGAGAATTTAAGTCTTTAACTTTACTTCTATTTAGTGGTTTTCTTCAGCATCGCCACGAAGCACTGAGGACAACAATTCCTACTCTAAAAGAGGGCTATCTAGCGGGAATGGAAACCGGTAACTTTCTGTATGCTGGCTACTGCATCTCTAATGATATATTCACTAATTTATTTGCTGGAGTCTATCTAGATGATTGGCAACCCGAAATCGAAAATTACTGTGTTGTCTTAACTCAAATCAAGCAATATTCTCCGCTAGCTTATCTGAAGATGACACAACAAGTGCTGCAGAATTTAACTGAAATTGTCGATCAACCGGATATCTTCAGCGGCAATAACTACGATGAAACAGTAATGTTTCCCAAGCATCATCAGGATAATGAAGTCACAGCCCTGGGTTTTGCATATATTTATAAATTGATGCTGGCTTATCTGTTTGGTAACTATACTAAGGCTTTAGATTATATCGCCGAAGCTAACCTCTATTTAATGGCAACAGGAGGATCATTTTTTACTCCAGTTTTCCATTTTTATGCAGGATTAACTTACTTGGCACTGTATTCTACACAGTCAGAAATAGAACAAGCAGATACTCTTGCCCGAGTGGAAACCCATCAAACTATTCTATCTGAATGGGCGGATTATGCCCCGATGAATCATCAACATAAGTATAATTTAGTCGAAGCTGAGCGCTATCGAGTTTTAGGACAAAAATCAGAGGCAATTGAACTTTATGATCGCGCCATTACTCTTACAAAAGAATACAAATATATTCAAGAAGAAGCTTTGGCAAATGAACTTACTGCTAAATTTTATCTCAATTGGGGTAAAGAAAAAATTGCTCAAGATTATCTCACTCAAGCTTATTATTGCTACAGTCGCTGGGGTGCAAAAGCAAAAATTCAAGACTTAGAACAACGTTATCCTCAACTACTAGCACCCATTTTACAACAGCAGCAAATCGCATTATCGGCTACTGAGACAGTATTTGCAATCCCAGGGTTGACCTCAATTAATACTTCTATAGCTCAGCCTTCAAGCTCTGGTAGTACAAGTATTTCTGCTATTCTTGATCTTGAAACCGTTCTCAAAACTTCTCAAGCACTGTCGAGTGAAATTGAACTAAATCAACTGTTAGCAATATTACTGCAAACTGTACTCGAAAATGCTGGGGCTACTAAAGCTATTTTACTGATGCCGCGTCAACAGGAGTGGTTTTTAGAAGCAGTTGCTCATATTAATCAACCTGTACAGATAGACTCTATTTCTGTCTACGATAGTCACAATATTCCGGCCGCGTTAATTCATCAGGTTAAACGTAATCTTGAAGCTATTATCATTGCTGATGCTGAAAATTATTCTACTTTATTAACAAACGCTTATCTGATTAAACACCAACCTAAAAGTATCCTTTGTACTCCTATTATGCGACAGGATAAAATTGTTGCAATCTTGTATTTAGAGAATAATCTTATTACTGGAGCGTTTACTCGTGAGCGGGTAGAATTATTAAATGTTATCTGTGTTCAGGCTGCCATTTCAATTGAAAATGCTAAGCTTTATTCCGAGCTTCAAGACAGTCAGCATCAAATGACAAGACTGTTTGACAATCTTCCAGGCATGGCTTATTCCTGTGCTAACGATGAATACTGGACAATGTACTTTATTAGTGAAGGTTGTTATGAGGTTACAGGCTATAGTCAAGAAGAATTGATTAAAAATCGTGTGATTTCCTATGTAGATTTAATCCATCCTGATGATGTCGAAATGGTAGAAATTGCTGTAAAAAACGCAATAAAAAATCATCAGCATTTTGAAATATCCTATCGAATTTATACAAGAGAGGGTCAAGAAAAGTGGGTTTGGGAAAAAGGTCAAGGTGTATTCGATGAAGCCGGGAATTTATTAAGATTAGAAGGATTAGCCATCGATATTAGCGATCGCAAAGCGGCTGAATATCAACTACATGAAAATGAACTCTTTTTACGCAGTATTTATGAAGGTGTCGGTCAAGGAATCTGTGTTATTGATATTACAGAATCGGGTAATTTTAAATATGCCGGATGGAACCCAATACTTGAAAATTTAACGGGTATTCAGAATAAAGAAGTGATGGGTAAAACGCCAGAAGAAGTATTTGGTAATACTAAGGGTTCTATTATTAGAAAAGACTTTCAGCACTCTATAGCATCCGGAACTACAATTTCCTATGAAGAACTTATTCCTTTCCAAGGTAAAGATATATGGTGGTTAACCACTCTTAATCCTATTAGAAATGAAGCCAATCACATTCACCGAATTATTCTAACAACTGTTGACATTACGGATAGAAAAGCGGCTGAAACGGCTTTACAAGCTTCACAAGCAGAATTACTGGCAATATTTACAGCCATGGAGGATGTCCTGATTGTATTAGATGGTAATGGAAAATACCTTAAAATTGCACCTTGTTCTAGTTCTCTTTTATATCGACCCTCATCTGATTTGATTGGTAAAACCATTCATGAAGCTTTACCATTAGATTTTGCCGATTTTTTCGTGAGTAAAATTCAGCAAGCACTCAATGCTCATCATACTGTTTCCGTTGAGTATGACTTATTAATTGGCGATCAAATGGTTTGGTTTGATGCTCGAATTATTCCGATGGAAAATAATAAAGTGCTTTGTATGTCGCGGGATATTTCTGATCGCAAAGTGGCTGAGAAACTCTTAGAGGAAAAAAACGAAGCGTTAGAAAATGCTTTCCTTCAGCTAAAGCAAAGTCAGGCACAAGTTATACAATCAGAAAAGATGTCAGCATTGGGTAATTTAGTGGCAGGCGTTGCTCATGAAATTAATAATCCACTGGGTTTTCTCAATGGTAGTATTAGTAATGCTAAAGATTATATCCAAGATTTACTTGAACATATAGAACTCTATCAGCAACATCACCCCAATACCGCTACTCCAATACTCGAAAATGCGGATGAAATTGACTTAGAATTTATCCGAGAAGATTTACCTTTACTATTAACATCGATGCAAGGAGCAACTGAGCGAATTAAAGGAATTAGTACTAGCCTCAGAACGTTTTCTCGTGCCGATACAGATTGTAAAGTTAGTGCAAATATTCATGATGGTATTGATAGTACGCTATTAATTCTTAAATATCGTCTGAAAGCCTCGGAATATCGTCCGGCAATTGAGGTAATTCAAGATTATGATGAATTGCCTTTAATTGACTGTTTCCCCGGACAGTTAAATCAAGTATTTATGAATATTTTAGCTAATGGAATTGATATGTTTGAGGAAATGGCTCAACACATTAGTTTTACTGAGTCAAAATATCAACCTCAAATGATTATCATTCAAACTAAAATGATAGGAAAAAATACGATTACAATCCGAATCAGTGATAATGGTAAAGGAATGCCAGAAGCTGTTAAAAATAGGATTTTCGATCACTTATTTACAACGAAAGCAGTCGGAAAGGGAACAGGTTTAGGCTTAGCAATTGCCCATCAAATAGTTGTAGAAAAACATGGCGGTCAACTAATTTGTAACTCAGCAATTGGAAAAGGGACTGAATTTTTAATTGAGTTGCCGATTAAGTCTGAATGAATGGGTTAATTTAGTCATTAATCGAAATCATGAGGAATTAGTGATGTATCTTAACGCCGCCATATTTTAACGGTTCGGTCTTTACTCCCACTGGCTAAAGCTTGACCATCTGGACTAAAATGAACTGAATAAACCTCATTAGTATGTCCAGTTAATGTACTGAGTAATTCCGCAGTTTGTAAGTTCCATAACTTAATGGTTCGGTCCCGACTTCCACTGGCGATAATTTGATTATCCGGACTAATATCAACTGATAAAATATCACCAGAATGTCCTACTAAAGTATGAATGAGTTGACCCGTTTCTAAATTCCAAACTTTGATTGTATCATCATAACTACCACTGATCAATATTTTACCATCTGAACTAATTTTAACAGAACGAACTTGATCGGAATGACCTATTAAAGAGTACAAAATCGTTCCTGTATTGATATCAATCACTTTAATTGTTTTATCTTTAGAACCACTGACTAAAACCCGACCATTAGGAGTCCAATCAACGGTATAAACAATATCATTATGAGCGATAAAATCATACAAAATATAACCACTTAGCCTATCCCAAACTTTGACCGTTTGATCGCTACTGGCACTAGCAACTAAACGTTCATCTGGGCTAATTTTAACCGACCAAATAGCACCATTTTGTTGTAAAGGAATATAAGATTCACCGGTTTCTAGATTCCATTCTAAGATTCTCCAATAATAACTACCCGCCGCTAAATCTGAACCACTGGGGCTAAAATCAACCGACCAAATGGGTGAACCATCTCCTGTCAAAGTTTCCACTAAATCCCCTGTTTCTACGTTCCATAACTTAATGGTTTGATCTCGGCTGCCTGTGGCTAAAATCTCACCATTCGGACTAAATGCAACCGTACCAACCGCCCCTAAATGTTGACCGATTTCTTGAGGAGTGACTAAGCGCCAATTAATCGCATCTTGGCATTTTTTAACTAAAGATTGAGCGACGATATATTGACTAGAATCTTGAGTAATATTGACCACTTCATTTAAACAATCATCATATCTTTTCTGACTTAATAGTGCTTGAATTCGTTCGATTTCTTGCGCTTCTAATTGCTGCCGTTGTCGCTGAACTTCTCGCCATTGTAGATACTGATATCCAGCAAAAATTAATCCTAATATTGATAGTAAAATAACGCCAACTATAATGATAAAATATCGAGCTTGATTGAAATTGTTAGAAGGCTTGAAAGGTTGAGGAATATTACCTTGAGATAAATCTTGAACCTTTTTACTCCGTAAACGATCAAACCAAGATTGAGGTAAAACTTGGGATTCAATATACAATGCATCATCATCATTAATTTCTAAAAGCTGTTGTAAACGTTTAAGCTCTTCCCACGTTTCTGGAGTAAAAGGATATTGCTGTTTCATCGCTGCAATCACAGCCTGTTCGTAACGTTCTCCTTTTTGCTTATATTTTCGATAAGGGTTGAGAATCTCGTCTTCAATTGCTTCTGTCTCTTCTAAAGACAGTTCTAAATTGAGGCGTAATTCCTCTAAAATCTTGCGTCCAACCACAGAAATATCTCCGCGATGACTAGCGCAACGTTGGGCTTCTTCTCGATAAGTTTCCTGACGACTGGTAAGAGTTTGAGAATGAAAACGAATTTTTTTTAAATCTGCTAAAACTTCATCCGCCGACTGATAGCGTGCTTGGTAATCGTAACAAACCATTTTATCCAGAATATCCCCCAATTCTGAACTGACAATGGCTAGATGTCGCCACACTATTTCACGAGAATCTTGCTCGTTTCTTTCCCGTAATTTGCGTAATTCATAGACAGGAAGTCCCGTCAAAGCTTGAATTGCAATAATTCCTAATGTATAAATATCACTATTAAAATGAGGATGACATTCAAACTGCTCAACAGGCATATACTCAATTGTGCCAATTCGAGCCGTTGGGGGATTATGATTATTTTCTAATTGAATTTCTTTGATCGCACCAAAGTCAATTAAAACTAACTGATTATCTGATTCGCGTCGAATAATATTACTGGGTTTAATATCTCGATGAATCACCCCTTTTTGATGAATAAAGCTTAAAATTTCTAAGATTTCCCACAGAATACTTGTAACGTGTAATTCTGAAAGGGGATGACCCGCTACAATCTCACTCATCAAAGACTGACCCGCAACATAGGACTCAATCATGTAAAAGTCCTGATATTCCTCAAAATAAGCCAGTAACTTGGGAATGCGGTCATGTTGAGATAGTTTTTCTAACGTTTGCGCCTCTTGTTGAAACCGACGGCGAGCAATTTCAATCAGTTGTGGATCTTCAGCCGATAAGTGTAGATGTTTAACAAAGCACAAAAACTCTCCAGGACGACGAGTATCTTGAGCCAGATAGGCTGTTCCTAACTCGCTTGAATCAAGGACTTCAAGGATTTTATAACGTCCATCTAAAAGCTGGCTCATCGTCGATCAATTTTGATTCGGTTTGGCTTTGATTATGCCATATTAATTAGACAATTTTGATAGATCATTAATATCCCACATCTCATTCTTCATCTGAAAAAGTCAATGTGGGATTAACTGAATCAATTGATCAAGCGTTATCACCTTAACCGGACATCTGCACAGAAGAGGTGGCTGGTGCGACTGTTTCTTCTGTCTGGTTTTCTTCTACTGGATCGAGGTTGGTAATTAAACACGCTCCCCCTTGACCTGTAAAGTATCGCCAAGCCCACTGAATCATCACAATAATTTTATTGTCAAATTCAATTAAGAAGAGTACATGCACAAAGACCCACGCCAGCCAAGCCATAATACCGGAGAAGCGGGCAAACTTGAGATCGACTACTGCTTTGTTACGACCAATCACCGCCAAACTACCGTAATCTTTATATTTGAATGGGGCTAAAGTTTGAGCCTTGAGACGCTTCTTAATCAGCTTAGCCACGTAAATCCCTTGCTGTTGAGCGACCGGGGCAACACCGGGTAATGGTCGTTCTCCTTGATGGGCGAAGTGGGCTAAATCACCAATCACAAAAATATTAGGATGCTTCGGTACGCTCAGGTTAGATTCAACCATTACCCGTCCGACACGGTCTAATTCAGCCCCTGTACGTTCAGCGATCGCTTTTCCCATCGGTGAAGCTTTGACTCCTGCGGCCCAGAGAACCGTTTTTGCTGCAATTTGCTCGGTTTGATCTCCAGATTTAACCGTAACAATGTCCCCTTCTATATTGGTCACTAGGGTTTTGGTTCTAACTGTTACCCCGAGATCGACTAAATCTGCTTCAGCTTTTTGAGACAAATCAGGCGCGTAGGGCGGTAGCACTCGATCCATTCCTTCTAATAACAGAATTTTGGTTTCTGCGGTATCGATATTACGGAAATTGTCTCGTAATGTGCGGTAAGCAATTTCAGCCAACGCCCCGGCAAGTTCGACTCCAGTTGGGCCACCACCGACTACAACAAATGTGAGTAACGCTTTACGTTTTTCTGGGTCTGGTTCTTTTTCGGCGGCTTCAAAGGCAGAGAATATCCGCTTTCGCATTTCTAAGGCATCTTCAACGGTTTTTAGACCGGGTGCGGAATCTGCCCATTGGTCGTTGCCAAAGTAATGATGACTGACTCCTGTTGCCACAATCAAACTATCGTATTTGAGTTGAGAATCTCGTAAAACCAGTTGATTTTCTTCGGGTTTGAGATCGACTACTTCCCCGGTCAAAACTTGAGTATTTTTGTGGCGACTTAATACTGATCTCAGGGGAGAAGCAATATCTCCCGCTGATAGACTTCCGGTTGCGACTTGGTACAGCAGAGGTTGGAATAAGTGAAAATTGCGCTTATCGACTAAGGTGACTTTTACAGGTGCTCGTCCGAGAATATTAGCTGCATATAATCCACCGAACCCGCCACCGACAATAACGACGTGATGAAGAGATTGCTGATTTGAGCGATCTGACATGAGGATAATTTCCTTGGCATTACAGGAGCTAACCGTACAACATTGTGTAAATGCTTGGGTTAACTGAGGAAGGGAGATATTAAGAGTAATACACAATACTTTACAATACTTCCGTTTGTTTTTCCAGTATCTCTTGATACGAGAGATCGATTTCGCCAAGGAGGAAAAGGGACAATTAGTCGAGGAGATTAAACAACCGATTAATTTGAAAAATAATTTGTCGTAGAATTTGCAGATGTTCTTGTTGAGCGGCACTTAATCCTTCAATTTCGAGTAATTCTGTAGAAAGATTTAATGCTGTTAGTAAAGAACAAAGCCGATCAAAGTCTTGAGTATCGAGTTGGTTTTTCATTGATAATTGAGGAATAAACTCAG
Source organism: Microcoleaceae cyanobacterium (assembly GCA_049649525.1). GTDB lineage: Bacteria > Cyanobacteriota > Cyanobacteriia > Cyanobacteriales > Microcoleaceae > JAAURB01. The sequence goes on along the minus strand of JBARZE010000007.1, from coordinate 173,169 downwards.
CCAGTTATATATTGCAACTTCTGTATTTTCAATCTATCACTGTAGTCAGAGTTATTCTTCAAGCTTTTGTAAATTATGAAAATTTTTTGTAAAATTAGCAGAATATTTATATATTTTACAGTTTTTATTTAAGGACAATAAATATAATAATATAACTTATGCTTTAAGTATCATTTAAAAATAAAAATTAAGCGTTTTCCTCATCATAAAAATTACCGATAGCAGTGGATCAACGTCAATATATACAGTCAGTCAGAGAAAAAACAAATAACTATAGAGTTGTAATTGAGTTGAGCTAAAAAATCCAAATACTTAAATCAAGTCATTGCTCCTTGAACCTGAAAATAAAGCATCATGGGTTCATGACTATTTTTTATCGGGTATGGGATTCAAAGTTGCAAAATAAACCGCGCCAAATTGAAATAAATCAACACTCCTAAAACATCAACAGCCGTTGTAATAAAAGGGGCAGACATTAACGCTGGATCTAAGTTGAGACGACGGAATAAAAAGGGTAAGGAAGAACCCGCAACCGAAGCTAAAACCGAAATGGCCACTAAACTTAAACCGACTGAAATCGCAACAGACCAATTCCCATCAACGACAAATAAACTCGCCCAAGCCGTCGCCAGAACACCCAGAATAGTTCCCAGTAACATTCCCGCCAAAGCCTCTCGCCACACGACTTGAGCTGGCCCCAGAGCGCGAATTTCATCCGTATTCATCCCTCGAATGACAACAGTCGAAGATTGCGCCCCCACATTTCCCCCCGTTCCCGTCAACAATGGAATAAAGAAAGATAACGACACCACCTGTTGAATAATATCCTGCTGAGTTTTGAGAATAGAACCCGTAACACTATTGGTAAGCAATAAAACCAATAACCACACCACCCGTCGTCGTGCAACTGTCAATATACTGGCTTGAAAGTAATTATCTCCTTCTGACTGCACCCCGCTGAGAGCATAAATATCTTCTGTGGTTTCTTCTTGGAGAATATCGAGGATATCATCAACCGTAATAATTCCCACCAGTCGCTGTTCGCTATCGACCACCGGAACCGCCAGAAAGTCATATCGTTGAATAATACGCGCCACCTCTTCTTGGTCAGTATCGGTTTGAACACAGACAAAATCTCGGCTTAATATTTCACCAATGGTTTGATTGAGTTGAGCGGTGACTAAATCCCGTAACGATAAAATTCCGATCAACTTTCGATCTGCATCGGTGACATATAAAGAATAAATCGTTTCTGTAACATAGGCTAAACTACGAATCCGTTCTAAACTTTGAGCAACCGTGTAGTTCTCCTTCAGGGAAAGATACTCCGGTGTCATGACTCGGCCAGCAGTACCTGCTTCATAACCCAATAGTAAAGCAGTCGCCCGTCGTTCTGTTGTACTGAGTTGTTCTACTATGCGCCGCACCACAGCAGCGGGAAGCTCTTCAAACAGTCTGACCCGGTCGTCTGGGGACATTTTATCGACAATATCGATCACTTCCTGGCGCTTAAACTTCTCACACAAGGACTGTTGGACGCTGGAGTCGAGTTGTTCATAGACTTCTATCGCCTCATCTTTCGACAACAGACGAAACGCAATCACTTGCATTGTTTCCGGTAAGCCTTCAATTGCCTCGGCAATATCTGCGGGTTGGACAGGCACCAAAATTGCTTTAGCGGCTTGAAGATCTCCGCGTTCGAGTAAGACTTGAAGTTGCGATCGCACCAGTTCCCGTAATTCCTGACGAGGCATGCTTGATAAGGTTGATGAGGGGGGATGATTCTCGCTCAAGTTCGGATACTCCATAAATCTAGAACACATTTCCCATCCATCACCAGTATATGGGTACAAAGCTTTATCTTTTAAAAGTCTCGCTATGTCAGAGGTAGGATTTCATTCACTAGAAGAGACGATCAAATACCCAATTGAGTCTCGGGGATGGTTTGGTTATTGTCTGAGGCAGGAAAGTTTGCCGAAATGCTATCAAGCTCAGCCGGAAAATAGGCGATATCCTATGGTTGAGGCTTTAGAAAAATACCGTTTTTTAGAGTTTTCCGCCTGAGGGATTGTGAGTAATTTTCTTCAGAACTCAGCCTCACCTATAATCTATAATGACTAGCAATTGTTGATCCGTTGAGTTGATGTAATTTTCCTCGCTTGGCGCTATTGCAATTGCATCTGTCTGTGAAATCTTCCCGAATTTAGGGAAATAAAATTTGAGATCATATAGCGGTTATATAAAAATTAAATTATGCAAACTTTACCCAAACCATCGGACAAACCCTTGAGTCAACAGCCCGTCGATACAATGATTCATCGCCGTAATACGCGGCCGGTGAAAGTGGGAAATGTCACCATCGGCGGCGGTCATCCTGTGGTGGTGCAATCGATGATTAATGAAGATACAATGGACATTCAAGGAGCGGTTGCAGCGATTCGTCGCTTACATGAAATTGGCTGTGAGATTGTCCGGGTAACGGTTCCGAGTGTGGGTCATGCCAAAGCTGTGGGTAAAATTAGACAGCAACTCGAACAAACCTATCAATCTGTTCCTTTGGTGGCTGATGTTCACCACAACGGTATGAAAATCGCTTTAGAGGTTGCCAAACACGTTGATAAGGTGCGCGTCAACCCCGGATTATATGTATTTGAGAAACCGAAATCTGACCGAACCGAATATACAGAAACTGAGTTTAATGAGATTGGTGAACAAATTCGCCAAACCCTCAAACCTTTAATTATTTCACTCCGCGATCAAGACAAAGCGCTACGAATTGGGGTTAATCATGGATCTCTGGCTGAACGAATGCTATTTACTTATGGGGATACTCCATTGGGGATGGTAGAGTCGGCCTTAGAGTTTATCCGTATTTGTGAATCGTTTGATTTTTATAATATCGTTATTTCTCTCAAAGCTTCACGGGTTCCGGTTATGTTAGCCGCTTATCGGTTAATGGTTCGACGCATGGATGAGTTGGGTATGGATTATCCCTTGCATTTAGGGGTCACTGAAGCCGGAGATGGAGAATATGGCCGGATTAAATCGACAGCCGGAATTGGGACGTTGTTAGCCGCAGGCATTGGGGATACAATTCGAGTTTCCTTGACAGAAGCCCCCGAGAAGGAAATTCCGGTCTGTTACAGTATCCTCCAAGCTTTGGGACTGCGAAAAACCATGGTGGAATACGTCGCGTGTCCTTCTTGTGGTCGTACCTTATTTAATTTAGAAGAAGTTCTGCACAAAGTTCGCGAAGCAACTAAACACCTGACGGGGTTAGATATTGCTGTGATGGGTTGTATTGTTAATGGCCCAGGAGAAATGGCTGATGCAGATTATGGTTATGTGGGTAAACAACCGGGTTATATTTCTCTTTACCGAGGGCGAGAGGAAATCAAAAAAGTTCCCGAAGATTTCGGAGTAGAAGAATTGATTAGTTTAATTAAATCTGATGGACGTTGGGTCGAGCCTTAAGGATATTATTTATTTTGTCATTTTTGTGATGAAAAACAGTCAATCATTCAGACTGATAATTTCTCCGAATTAAGGCGCAGGGGTAAGTGTAGGGTTGAATCTTTCCCCTGTAAGCTCTGAAAAATCATAGATAATCAATAACAAATGACTCTTAACGGCCCTGCACGCTCTATGCAAGATTGTGCATAATGAAGAGTACAGTGAATTTCTTCCAGTTCAGCAATACAGATGGTTATCTCTAGAAGTGGAATTGTTGTAGGTACAACCGCAGTCATGCTAACGGCTGTGGCTGTTGTTGGTGCAGGCATTCATCTTTCGAGTCAGGCATCCTTCCGGGAAAGCCCAAAGGACTTGATTGATGAAGTTTGGCAAATTATCGATAAAAGTTATGTTGATGGCACATTTAACCAAGTCGATTGGAAAAATGTCCGTAACGATTATTTAAGCCGAGATTATACAAATGAGGAACAAGCTTATGATGCCATTCGAGAAATGCTGGAGAAGCTGGAAGATCCCTATACTCGCTTCATGGACCCGGAAGAGTTTAAGAATATGCAGATTGATACCTCAGGAGAATTAACTGGGGTCGGAATTCAGTTAACACAGGATGAAGAAACAGACAAATTAATTGTCATCTCTCCGATTGAAGATTCACCTGCTTTTGATGCTGGGGTACAAGCGCAAGATATTATTACAGAAATTGATGGCAATAGTACCAAGGGGATGGATATTAATCAAGCCGTTCAATTAATTCGTGGCCCCATTGGGACTCAGGTCGTGTTAACGATTAAACGGGGTGAACAAGAGATTGATTATCCCATTACACGCGATAAAATTGAAATTCATCCGGTTCGCTCGGCGACAAAAGAAAGTTCTACAGGTAATATTGGTTATATTCGTCTGAATACCTTTAGTGCCAATGCCTCCGAGGAAATGGAAGAGGCGATTGAGCAACTCGAACAACAAGACGTAACCGGTTATATTTTAGACCTGCGATCGAATCCTGGGGGATTATTATTTTCCAGTATTGATATTGCCCGGATGTGGCTCAAACAGGGAGATATCGTCTCGACAGTCGATCGTCGGGGAGAACAAGATCGTCAACAAGCCAATAATCGGGCATTAACAGATGCACCTTTGGTGGTTTTGGTTGATGGGGGATCGGCCAGTGCGAGTGAGATTTTATCCGGTGCGCTGCAGGATAATGAGCGGGCAGTATTGGTGGGAACGAAAACTTTTGGTAAAGGCTTAGTTCAGTCTGTGCGCGAACTAGGAAATGGTTCAGGCTTAGCTGTAACTATTGCTAAATATTTTACACCCAGCGGTCGCGATATCAATAATGAAGGTATTCAACCGGATTTTAATGTGGAATTAACCGAACAACAACGTGAAGATCTCAGACAAGATCGCACTAAAATTGGTACAACAGATGATCCACAATATGCTAAAGCTCTAGAAGTATTATTACAGCAGATTGCTGCTAAGCAAAATCAGCAGGCAACTTCTCAATAATCATCTTTAGTCATTGGATATGACTTGGGTAGAGATGTTCTGTAGAATGTCTCTACTATTTTTTATGGCAGTTTCTCTCTTCTCATTACAGCAGTACTCATTTCTCTTTCCGGAGTGCATCACCTGCGAAAATTCAGTCATCTTAAGAAATATTCTGTTTCTTTTGAGAACGATGCAACAGTCATACTCTAATTAACGATCAAGTCAAATGTGTTTACTACGATAGTAAAATGCTCTATACTAAATCGAGCCATACCGTTATCGCCTTTATTGTACGTTCCCTCAGCAAAGATAATGGCAATTTCTCGCCGCAGAAATTAATGATGGGTACAGAGTATGATCAAACGCTCATCAAAGTTTGGCGCAACTGCAATCAGTCGTAGATGCTGGTGAATCAAGCGATAATTTTCATAAAAGTTGAAACTTATTTTAGCTCAACTCAATCATACATTTTGTCAAGTCTCTGAAGAGAGAGGAGTTCAATCAATTGTAATCGATAATCGAGGAGATTGCGGGTTTGAGTCAATTAATTGGGGTGACCAGTCACTCTATTATTCATCGTGTAAGTTATTGTGTTTTCAGCAGTTCAATTGCCCGAAACAAATTCATCTCTGTCTTCAGTTTGTTGTTTTGAGCTTGAATGTTTAATTGTCATGCATTAGTGCTACGATTAACAAGCTACAACGCTCAATTATCAGCAAAAAATTGACAGTCTAAATCAATCATGAAGTTCAGTCAACTGATCGAACAACTGGCACCCCAAATTATTCAATATCAGTTGACCAACTCAGATGGAATTGAGCCGGATATTATCGGTGTGGCCGCAATTGAAACCGCTACGCCTGGGACATTGAGTTATATTGAAGGGCGGAAATTTGCCTCTTACCTCCGTCAAACTAACGCCTCTGCTTTGATTTTGCCCGACGATGAGACCCTACAAACTCAAGCAACTCAACGTGACATGGCCTGGGTGAGTACAAATGAACCTAGATTGTTATTTGCCGCTGCGATCGCCTTATTTTATCAGCCTTATCTGCCCTCACCTCAGATTCATCCCACTGCTGTAATCGATCCGACGGCAAAAATTGGGTCTGAAGTTTATATCGGGCCACATGTGGTGATTTCAGCAAATGTCCAAATCGCGGATCGAGTCTGTCTTCACGGCAATGTTGTGATTTATCCAGAAGTCCAACTGGGCGATGGGACAATATTACACGCGAATGCAACAATTCATGAACGAACCATTATCGGTAAAGATTGTGTGATTCATAGCGGTGCGGTGATTGGTGCGGAAGGATTTGGGTTTGTCCCCACTGCCACAGGCTGGTACAAAATGCAACAATCGGGACAAGTGATATTAGAGGATGGGGTAGAAGTCGGGTGTAATAGCGCGGTAGATCGTCCTGCAGTCGGTGAAACCCGTATTCGCCAAAATACAAAGTTAGATAACTTGGTCCATATCGGTCATGGTTGTCAGATTGGTCAAAATTGTGCAATAGCGGCTCAAGTCGGGCTCGCTGGAGGGGTAACGATTGGTAATCAGGTGTTGCTTGGGGGTCAAGTCGGAGTGGCGAATCAAGCCAAAGTAGGAGATGGGGCGATCGCCACCGCACAAACTGGAATTCATGGCCGAGTTAAAGCCGGAGAAGTGGTTTCAGATTCCCCTGCGATTCCTAATTCATTGTATTTGAAGATTTCAGCGATTCGTAAACGTCTGCCCGAAATTTATCAAATCATCAAACAGCTACAATCCTCAAAGAAAATTACTTGATTCAGTTAATCAGATAGAGACTATCTCAGGGTAATTACCCGGGAGAGCAACCTATCACTTCAATTGATGACGATAACAGTTGAATCGCGTTAGATGATGGCATCAGACGGGTAGAATTGAGATTGATCTAAATCTTTGCTCAAAAAAGATTGAGGTCAAGCTCGTTCAAGAAACTTGACTTCCTTTAACTTTTGTCACGTTTTGATTTTCAGGAGTGAGTGAAGATGATCTAGGACAAAAATTGATCCAGATTATGACTCAAAAGATGTAGCCGATCTGAATCAAAAAGGTACTTTTTTTAACTGAGATTAAGAGTAATTGTAGTTTGACTTGTTTCCTAAATCAGGTGATTCAATGAAAATTGATGGGTCGTCTCCGGTCAATCTGTTTGATCAATCGTCGAATATGTTAATTACAGGAATAAATCTGAAACAGAGAATCTGCGACCTGTAATCAAATCCTCGTAATTTGTATTCTATTGTGTTCAGTTGAGAGTCCCTCTCAAATAAAGACAGCAGACAGTTAGGTGAAAATTACTGAATATTCTACTCAGACTCACCCAAATAGGGCTTAAGCGTAAGAACCCGATTGCTATGGGTGGTAAATGACTAATAAATAGCCTAAACTCCTTATTTGCATGAGGTTTGAGCTATTTTAAAACAGCGGTATTTTAGGCGATGCTTGACTGATAAATGAGTCAAATTACTGATCTTCTGAGTCAAATTTTATAACTGTGGCAGGCTGACGGGTTGAGTTTGTTGGATGAGTTTTTTCCGAGAGTGGGGTGTAGAAAATTTATTTGATGGCTGGCTTTTTTGCATTTTAGGTAATTTCAGCCTGAGATAGACAAAAGAGAAAAAAAGAAAAATTTTTTGTCAAATCTTGAAGTTTAAGGATATATTATTTTGTAGGCCTGTTTGAGAAATTTAAACTCAACAGATCCAGTAAATACACGAAAGGAGATTCTGAGAAAATGGCTCAATCTGATCCAGTTCCTTTAACGGGAAAGGCATTGCTTCAAAAAGTTAAAGAGTTGTCTGATAGACCGAGGCGAGAAACGGCAAAAGAATGTGGATATTACACATTAACAAAAGAAGACCAAGTGCGGGTTAATCTGACGGATTTTTATGATGCACTGCTAAAAGCCCGAGGAATTCCTCTCAGTCCTGATGGTAATAAAGACGGTCGGGGTCGAGAGCCAACTTACATGGTCAGTGTTCACAAAAATGGTCAAATTGTTATTGGTTCAACCTACACAAAAGAGATGGGTTTACAGCCGGGTGATGAGTTTGATATCAAGTTAGGATACAAGCATATTCATCTGATTCAAGTTGATGAATCTGAAAAAACTCTCAATGGTGCAGTCGATGAAGATGATATGGAATAATCAGTAAAGAATCAGCAATTGTTGTATGGAACTCTCGTGGCTGATGCATCAACCCGCGCTGATTAAAGTCTTGATCTTTTTCCTGATCTGGGTCGGTATTTGGCTGCCAATTGCAGTGGTGAGTGCAATTCTACTCAATTGGCACCCAACCCAACCCCTTACTCCTCAGCAAAAAATTGTTTTACTGGCTTCACTCTACCTCATTGCCCCAGTTTTGCTAGTGGGTATGACTCATCTAGAACAGACTACCTTTCTCGACTATGGTTTGTGGGTGAGTGGTGAAGTGGCTATTTCAATCGGTTTTGGGTTGATGCTCGGGGGATTAAGTTTGGGGCTGTTGTACACTGTCATGTGGAAATTAGGGGCTACAGATTGGCAACAGCCTTTGAAGGGCGAAACTCAACCCCTGAATGTGGGATCGATCTTATCTGTGGGATTAGTTGCTTTTTGGATTAGTATCACAGAAGAGTTGGTTTTTCGTGGCTTTCTGCAATTTCAACTGCACCAGGATTATTCTGTCTGGGTTGCTTCGGCAATTGTCAGTACTATTTTTGCGCTCTCTCATCTTCTGTGGAATTGGCAAGGGACTATACCCCAACTGCCTGGGTTATGGTTAATGGGAATGGTTCTGACGATAGCCCGTTTCTGCGATCGAGGTTCTCTGGGGCTACCCATCGGATTACACGCGGCTTGGATTTGGGGGATTACCCTAACAGAACAACGATTCATCACTTCCCCGACAACTCGTTTACCTGGGTGGCTGGTGGGAGAATCTGACCAACCTCTCGCCAGTCTCAGCAGTTGGGTGATGCTATTAATGTTGGCAGGTGTATTACTTCAACTCCACTAACGCTAGTCATATTAGCATTAAGAGCAGGGCTTTTCATCCATTGAGATGATCGGAAAAACTCCCAAGTCGGCGAAGTCTTCCTTGTCCCCAAGTCTTTCTTGTCTCACCCTAACAATTTACCTGGGAAAAGGAAATAGCCCAAGCATTAAGGGGGGTAATCCGACCCTGATTAACAGAAATTAAGCATTGACAATGGAGTAAGATGAAAGCATCTATAATGAGTAGATCTAGAAGTATAATCGAGTCACAACAATGACATCTTATGCAACTTCCACAGCCCGAGCCGAAATGAGTGAACTTCGGCGACTAAAAGGAATTCTTCCGCCTGAGTTGCAAAGCTGGGTAACAGTGGAAAAAACGGTCGAAATTAATCCTCCTTTGATTCGTAGCGAAGAAATTGGTAAAGATCAAGTTGAGGTTCAAATTGATTTAGTACGCTGGGAACAACTAGCAATGGATCAGCGAAATTTATTATTTTGGCATGAAGTTGCTCGCATTCAAAACGATACAATCCCGAAAGATGGCTGGGAAATGGCAGCACTGGCAATTGGTTTAGGGGGTGCAGTCGGGGAGTTGTGGGTACAGGATGGATTATTGCTGCTGTTGGCTTTAGGATTGTGTGGGATTTCAGGATATCGCCTTTACCAGAAAAATAACGGCGAAAAGACAATGCAAGAATCAATTGAAGCTGATGAAAAAGCGATCGCCATCGCTACTCGTTTTGGTTACACCTTGCCAAATGCTTATAAAAGTCTCGGTAGTGCCTTAAAAAGCTTGGTCGAACAAACCCCCAAAAAGCGGGAACGTTTGCGTTATGAATCCCGTTTACAAGCCCTGAAGCGCAGTGCAGCTAAAGCAAAAGCTAGAGTTAAAGGGGGGCCATCTGATATGAGTTCAGCCCAGGTTTATGACTAACTGATCGCGTTAATATTTTAACTTCATTTCAAGCGACTGCAGCGATAACAATTGTGGTCGCTTTTATCATGGCGATGTTAGAGGATACCGCAGATCATGTAGGATAAAGTCCGATATTAATCTGCTGATTAAATTTTAATGGCAACTTTTCCTGAGTCTTCAGATGTCCAAAAGCCGTCAACCTCGACCCCTGCTGTCCTAAAATGGATGATACTCAGCGCTCTAGCAATTTTCCTGGTTTGTAGCAGTCTGCGCCATGAAATGTTTCAATCGACCGCCTATGACTTAGGGATTTACGATCAGGTCAGTTATCTCATTAGTCAAGGAGAAGCGCCTATTTCTTCAATTTTAGGCTTTCATCATTTAGGAAATCATGGGGCGTGGGCGGTTTATCCTTTAGGATTGTTGTACAAAATCTATCCTAGCGTGTATTGGCTGCTGATTATACAGGCGATCGCCTTATCGATGGGCGGGGGATTGAGTTGGCGCTTAGCGCGTTTTATCGGGTTAAATGAACGGCTCTCAATCGCTATGGCAGCCATATATTTACTCTATCCGGTGGTGTTTAATCTCAATTTATTTGATTTTCACCCAGAAGTGATGGCACTGCCTGCGTTATTGGGAGCAATTTTAGCCGCAAAACGCCAACAAATTTTATGGTTTTGTGCTGCTATTGTTTGGGTTTTGGGATGCAAAGCGGTATTATCGTTAACGGTTTTGGCCCTAGGGTTTTGGCTATTTATGTTTGAGAAACGCCGTAATTTGGGTTTGATTGCGATCGCTTTGGGTATAGGATGGTTTATTATCGTCACTCAGTGGATGATTCCCCAGTTTAGTGGTCGGGAAGTTGAGGGGGTCTGGCGCTACAGTTATCTCGGGACATCAGTGGGAGAAATCCTGAAAAATTTTATTCTCAAACCTCATTTAGTCTTAGGAAGATTAGTTTCAGGATCGACGCTAGATTATCTATTTAAGCTGATTTTGCCCGTTATTTTTTGGCTGTCTCCCCATGCATTAATTGCCCTAATTCCGGCTATTCCCACTCTAATTATTAACAGTTTATCTGATATTCCTTTTCAACGTAGCCTCGCTTATCAATATTCTCTGCCTGTGATTCCTTTTCTGCTGTTGGCAGTGATTGATAGTTTAAAATCTGAAGAATGGATACTTTGGCGTACAATTAAGCAGCTTTGGTACAAAATCCCACATATTGGCTATCCTCCGACAACAACCGGATCAATTGCGCCATTACCAACGGCAAAATTAATTATTGTTTGGTCACTTCTCATCTTCTTAGTTTACGGTAAATATGGTCGGTTTGGGACGTATATTCAACGCCTTGATACTTGGGCTGCCACACGAGAAGCGATCGCACAAATTCAACCTGAAACTACTGTTTTGACGGATAATCAACTCGCACCTCATTTAACCCATCGACAGACGATTAAATTATTCAGCCAAATTTCACCCGAGACTAATTTGAGTGATTTTGAACAAATTATATTAAATTTGCGTTATCCTTGGCCAGATACGGCTGAAACCAGCCTAGAATTATTTCAGCAGCTTTCGATCAATTCACAATTTTTCATTGCTTATCAACAGGATGATGTGATTGTTTTTAATCGTAATTTACTACTTTCTCCGGAAATAAAATCGTAAAGCTATGAGTGATTATTCTGAAGACAAGATTAAACATTCACACAAAAAATCAATACAATTTGATTCAGTGACTGTCTTATTTATTATTGCCACAATTATTTTATTCTGTTGCAGTGCGATCAGACATATTCTCTTTCATTCTACTGCTTTTGAACTCGGAATTTACGATCAAGTCGCTTATCTAATTAGTCAAGGAAAACCGCCTATTTCTTCTTTCTTAAATATTCATCATCTGGGGAATCATGCGGCTTGGGCAATGTATCCTGTTAGTTTATTTTATTGGATTTACCCTTCTGTTTATTGGCTACTGTTTATTCAAGCTATTTCCCTGGCTTTAGGTGTTTATCCGACTTGGGGTTTAGCCCGTCAAGCTGGATTAAATCAACGCTTATCAATAGCTGTTGTCATGGTTTATTTACTGTATCCTCTGATTTTTAATATTAATTTATTTGATTTTCATCCAGAAGTGATGGCAGTGCCTGCTTTGTTGGGGGCTATTTTGGCCGCAAAACTTGATAAAATGATCTGGTTTTGTTTAGCGATTATTTGGATATTGGGGTGTAAAGATGCACTGACTTTAACAGTTGCACCAATGGGATTTTGGTTGCTTTTCTTTGAGAAAAAACGGAAATATGGCTTAGTTGCACTATTACTGGGTATGGGTTGGTTTATTATTGCAATTCAAGGCATTATTCCTTATTACAAAGATGGTGAAGGGCCGGGGGGTGTGGGACGATATCTTTATTTAGGAGAGTCTGTATACGAAATCATTCTTAATTTGTTCCTTAAACCTTATCTCATATTAGGACGAATTTTATCTTTCAAAACCTTAGAATATTTTATATTATTATTTTCACCCGTTATTTTATGGCTATCTCCTCAAAACCTAGCTCCTTTAATTGTAGCTATTCCCATTCTTGCTAAAAATATTCTTTCTAATATTGATGCTCAACGAGACTTAATTCATCAATATTCCCTTCCTATTGTACCTTTTTTGATTTTAGCTGTAATTTATTGCTTAGCAGCAGAAAATTGGTGTTTAGGTCGAAAAATTTTAACCGTTTTCTATTCATTACCCGTCTCAAAAAAATTAAATCTAAAATCATCTAAAGCCCTAGAAATGTTAGCTTTAATTTGGGCAATTGTTGGCTTTATTAGTTTAGCAAAGTTTGGTTATTTAGGAGCAAAATATCTCGATAAACTTGATACCTGGAAAGCCAATAGAGAAGCCATTCAACAGGTTACACCGGATGCTAGTGTCTTAACCACAGCTAATCTAGCACCTCATTTGTCTCATCGCCTAACAATTGAATTAACTAATGCTGCTATTCCTCCCAACTTAAATAGTTTTGATTATATATTACTTAATACTCGTTATCCAGGCTGGAATAGTAACTCTGAATTTGCCCAAGATTTAGTGAGAGAATTGTATCAACTTCCTCAGTTTGAACTCAGTTATCTTCGAGATGATGTTTATCTTTTCAATAAAATAATATAAAATACTTAAAAGTTCAACTGAATTTCAATTAATGATCTCACTAATAGCAGATGTTTTAGCGTTTGATTTTAGCTAATTTAGTAAAAACTTAATTTTATCGAGCAGACAAAAGCTCTATTACCTATAGAGACAGCTTATCAAGCTATTTCTTGATACTTTATCAAAAATTGTAATAGTTTACTTCGGCTAATCTATTACCTTGAATAGTCCCTGTTGCAAACCATCAATAATCTTTGTAATTCCTTTCTGTTCCTCAAAACTTAAACAAGTATTAGAAGACATTAAATTCCATAACTGATATTGATCGTCACGGGTAATTTGACCAGTTTGTAAGATCTGAGAAAGAGTTTGTTTAAGATTATCTTGAATTTGAATTTGAGGCTGAGGTAACATCATTTATCTAAAAGAATAAAGTTCAAGGATTATACGAACATTCTCTAAGTTTTGAAGGATATCAGGAGCAAACCTCAGCTTTATTTAACAAAAGCATCAAAATTGGTATAGAAGAGTAAAGCGCACCCTTGAGGATTACATCCGGCATACTTAGAGGCGGATAGCTATTAAAATAGATCAATTCAGTTATTATCTACTGGAGTATATCTTAAGGGAGATTGCCAATTTTGGTCAACAAGCTTTGTTAAAGTTATATCATAGTTTTGTAAAGCTTTAGTAAAGTGGCCCCGATTAAGGGACAAGCGAATCGTAGATTGATTTTCTCCACTGTGTGATTATTTGCCGATCATATTGATGACTCCAAGCCTCAGACGGATGCAAATGCTTTGGGTTTACAGTGGGGCGATTATTGGGTGATGATAAGAGAAGTGGCTATGATGACGATGATAATTGAGCATCAATACTATTGAGATCTCAATATCGAGTTGTTAGCTTCTAAGGGTAAAGCGGTATTGTTACACCATCGAAGATCGGGATAAATTAAGACCAATTTAACAGAAGTTTATACTTTGAATAACACACTCTATCTCAGTCAGTTTCTGCCGCTATTGGCTAACAGAATATGGCGCTGGGTTGCGATGATTGTATGAAGCGATAGGACCTGACAGTTAACACATGGGATATTAGAGTGGGGCTATTTATCTTCTTTGCGGGTTGACTTGGGTAGAAATACTAAGCCCGTCACAGCCGCTGGCAAATAAATCCGCCTCACCTCTTTTGTTGTTGAGAGTGACATTACACTGATGTGACTAAGAGCGCTTTCGACTCAAATACAATCCCTCACAGATAACAACTGCCAGAGATTGATTGAAATTTTACCCCGAATCAAAAATCTTAATCTTCAACCCGCAGTCATATTTTGCTTGAAATCAAAAAATTGATCCGAAAATTAATCAATTGATGACAAATTTTTTCTAAAAAATTACTCAAATCTGCAGGTTCTATGTTATGTTAATAATTGAGAGTTTAAATAATTCTACACATCAAGGGCAGCTAAGGCGAGTCGTCTAATAATATAGATACCGGCCACTGCAAAAAATATTGAGTGACAGAGTGATAGTCATTTATTGGCTCCTCTCCGTCATAGATCAAGTAGCTCCTAGAGATAATAGATGAGTTGCCGACGGTAGCTCTGGCATTCAGGTGTAGGAGTGTTTGAGAACTACATAGTGGTCAGGAAAAGTAGGTTACCAGTACCCTCATTATTCCCCTATATGGGGATGAGGTTGGGCTGCCAAAATAATGCGATCGCCTCTGTAATTCAAAGCGCCCAAAGTAGTGTGCTTTAAACTCTTGTTTCGTCAGAATTTCGTATTTTTTTTGCTCCTCTCTTTGTTATTTGCTGCGACTATGATCAACTTCAATCTTCCCCTAATGATCCCGATGCTAGCGGCCGCATATATTCTAACTGTATATTTGCTTTTGATGTTAGCCAAGCGAACTGCTCGGATTTTGCGTTAACGTTTGACAAAAAAGTTGCGGGTCAAAGTTCTAAGAAAACTAAAGACAATGCACTCAGAAGTAGTAGCCTGTATTTTTCCCACTCGGGAGAGTTACAGGTTATTATGTTTCAGCTAATAACGCGATTATCCTACCGGATTATACCACACTTTTTTTGGAGATTGTAACTTAGATAGCAGAAAAACAGAAATTTTGAGACGACAGCATGACACTAATCGATTCAGATCTCAATAAAATTAAACGTTTCAGGAACTTCAGTACAGAAAAATTCTGATGGAAATCTCAAAACAGGGCATGAGGGCCAGGAATGGTAAAATGGGCCACTTTTGCAACTTGTCTTTTAAACAACTTCCCGATTTTAAAGCCATAGCCTAAAATAAGATTATAATATGTAAAATTTTGTTAAACTCAAGCCTGAGTCGGCCTATCCATGACCTCTCGCACTCTCTTATTTTCCCCTGTTGAAACAGACTTACAATTATTAACGGATAATCTCAAGCAGCTTGTCGGTGCTCGTCACCCTATCCTGTATGCAGCAGCAGAGCATCTGTTTAGTGTTCAAGGAAAACGGGTGCGCCCTGCTATTGTTCTGTTGATTTCACGGGCAACTTTACTCAATCAGGAGATTACTCCAAAGCATCGCCGACTAGCTGAAATCACAGAGATGATTCATACGGCAAGCCTGGTTCATGATGATATTGTGGATGAATCGGAACTCCGCCGGGGCATACCAACGGTTCATAGCTTGTTTAGTAACCGTGTTGCGGTATTAGCCGGAGATTTTTTATTCGCTCAGTCTTCTTGGTATTTAGCCAATCTAGATAATCTAACGGTGGTGAAGCTATTGTCCCAAGTGATTATGGATTTGGCAGAAGGAGAAATTCAGCAAGGACTAAATCGATTTGATACGAGTTTATCCATCGAGGCTTATTTAGAAAAAAGTTATTACAAAACTGCTTCTTTAATTGCCAATAGTTCCAAAGCAGCAGGTGTTCTCAGTCAGGTTTCGGATGAACTCGTTGAGGAGTTATACGAGTATGGTCGTAATATTGGATTAGCTTTTCAGATTGTAGATGATATTCTCGACTTTACGGGTTCAACCAAAGATTTAGGAAAACCTGCCGCAACGGATTTAAGTAGTGGAAATTTAACCGCCCCTACTCTCTATGCTTTGCAAGAACAACCTTACTTAGAAACTTTAATTGAACGAGAATTTGCTCAAGAGGGAGATTTAGAACAAGCTCTCGATTTAATTAAAGATAGTTCAGCCATCCAGAAAACCCGTGAATTAGCAGCTCATCATGCTCAAAAAGCAGTTGAATGTATCTCTAAGCTGCCTGCTTCTGAGTCTCGTGGAGTGTTAATTGAACTATCCGACTATGTCCTCAGTCGATTGTACTAAAACTGACCATAACTGCGTCCACTATAACCACTGCTTCTGGTGGTGTGGGTGTTGTTATCTCCGGGTTGGGTGATGATTTCCCCATCAGAATTACGTTGAATACACTTCCATTCAAATGCTTGATTGGGCGGTAGATTGTCAATTATTCCTGTCCAAATCGGTGTATGGGGACCAGGGCGATTATCACTTTGGGGAGGATTAATTATATACTCATAATTAATGCTGGGATCGAGTGGAAGTGCTGAATTAATATCCCAATTTCCTAATTCAGGTAAACTCCCAACGACATCAACTCGAGCAGCATTGAGTGAGATATTATCACAGACAAAATTAACGGACGTTTTAGGAGAAATTGACTGTAATTCAAACTCAAATTCTTTCAGACTTTCTACAGCAATTTCATCGGATTTAGCAAAAATTTTGTTATTGCCAGCATTGTACCAGCCACTCTCGGATAATCGAAATTTCAGCAAAGAAGAGTATTGAGTTAAAGGTTGATTATTGAGTCGTACGGTAGTGGCTTCAGCATTGTCTACAATTAACTCAATTTCATTAGCGCGACGATTATTCGCCCCCTCAAAGCCATCTAGATTATTTATATTAATCCCAGGCTCAATTTTAACGATGACTGTATTTTGCTGCTGCTGTTGAGAAATTTCAGTCGTTCGATAATCATAAATTGGTCTACCATTATCTTGATAATTTAATGTTTTTCCATCATCTTCATACAAAGTAAATTGAGAAGCGGTTTCATCGGCATAAATCCGAAGTCGTAATTCATCTCTTTTTTGTTGTTCCTCTTTGCGGTGTCCAAAAGCATCTAAAGTATCCCGCTCGACCACCATTAACGGCAGAATAGACCCGGCTTTGACGAAGGTAGGTAGACGTAAAATGCTATTGCGATAAATAGGGATATTTTTAACCCATTCTCCCTCACTTTTAGCCGTTTCATTAGAGTGATAATTAATCCATTCTCCCGTCGGTAAATACACATCCCGTTCGTATTCTCCATGTTGAGCAACGACTCCAACTAGAATATTTTTACCGATTAATTTTTGAGCGCCCATCTGCCGCAGATTTCGATCATTTTGATAGTAAAATACAGGCGGTGCAATCACAGGTTCACCATATAAATAAGCGCGATAAGCTAAGGAATAATAATAAGGAATTAGTTCGTAGCGTTGACGAAGATTAGCTAAATTACTATCTAATTTTCCCACAAGATGAGGTGAGGTTTGATAAGGGGGATTCACTTTAACAAACTCATTATCTGTATGAGGACGAATCGGAACATCAAACCAACTTCCATTAGCAAACCATTGAGTGTATAATTCATCTTCATAACCTCGATAAGACCCCTGTTTATCATTAAATGGCATCACTTCTCGGCGAAATCCGCCAATATCAGAACCATAATAATCAATTCCAGAAAAGCTCATGTGCATCATGGCGTTAAAATGAGTCGCAAGAGATTGTAAATTTGAGGCTATATCACCCGACCACATTGCTGTACCATAACGTTGAGTTCCAGCCGTACCTGAACGGGTCAAAATTAGAGGACGAGGGTTAATTATTCCTAAATTATCTTGTTGATTTGGCCCATCAAAGTACCCTTGCCAAATGGACTGATTCCATAAGAAATTATAGAGATTATGAATATCAGCGTGTTCTATTTTTCGTTCCTTGCCAGTATTTTTAACTCCGTCATAACAGCCTGAACTTTGATAATTTTCCGGCTCTCCTAAATCAGTCCAATGAACATGAATTCCTTTTTCAATTAAGTTAGGAAAACGACGATTTTTATGAATCCATTCTCCCGCTTCAGGATCTGACCAATCAATCATCCGACCAATTCCCCAAAACCCTTCAATATCTGTAATGGGGTTCAATTGCTGCTGATAGTTACATTCGCCATTTGTTCGCTGATAAACGCTTAAATCCGGCGGCAATTCAGTAAAAGTATCAACTGTATTTGCTAAATAAGATTCTTCAATCGCAGCTAAAGCAATATATTCATCTGCATAGTCTTGAATTTTATCATCAGGATTTGGGAAACTATAGGAATTGTTACGCAGAAAATCAGTCTGATTTTGATCCCAATCTAACCTTCCCATATTACTTTGACTCGGGTTATTTAAAGCCACTCCCCCAAACCAATTAAGATCTAAAACAAACCCATCTACCGGGAAATTATTATCTCGTAATCCGGTTTTTAGTCGATCAATTTCTTCCCAATTATCATAACCAAATTCGGATACCCACAGTCCAAAAGCTTTACGCGGAGGAACAGGTGGACGACCTGTTAATTCCATAAAATCTGCACGTAAATCGGGTAAATCTGCACCACTCATGAGGTAAAATCGTAAAGGATTACCCGGCATTTGTACTTGCCAAGGAGAAGTCGTCCAGTCCCAACGCTGCTTATAAATATTATCAATAAAAACAGCATAATTTAGATTATTTTGTCCGACTGCATAAAACACTGGAATTTGAATATTACCGACCGCAGCATCCTGAAAACCTTGAAATCCATTACCAAATTCTAAGCCATCTCTCACCCCTAACGCTGTCCAATCTCCATCGGCTGAACCCAATTTTTTAAACTGTTGTCCGAGGCCATAAATATTTTCTATTTCTCCCGGTTCTATTTGAAATCCTTGAATCGATTCTGCCTGATAAAAAGGACAAATTTCTGTTAAAAATGCATCTGATTTTTGCCTGTCATACGCCCGAATACAAAGTGTATCCGGAATCACCTCAATTTTTAGTTCGCGGGTTTGAATAATATTAAATTGTTGTAATACGTTAGATGGCCCCAAATAATCCGTTTTCAACACCATTGGGGAAGTATAAAGCGGCTGATTCAAAGAAGGCGGTAGACTGTTATTTGATATTTCAAAATGAATCAAATCCTCATCTAAAACTTCAACCACTAAATAAGCTGAATCTGTTTGAAACTGAGTCCGGAAGACAGAGGCTTCAACACGAGCTTGAAAAGTAGATACGAAAGTAACGAGGACACTGCAACTAATAATAAATGGTTTCACTATCCCTAAATTAATAATATTTTAATTGATTAAATTTAAGATTTATTTTTGTTGATGTCAAGTCTACTGTTGTCAAGCTGAATTAACTTTTTAGCAATTCGTTGACTATGATGAGGTAGAATAGTTTTTTCGGGCGACAAAGTCCCTTGCAATAATGTCTTGAATGACCTGTTTTTAGCAAGTTTTCAAGTCAGGTTCGGCATATAAATAGGTTAACATAGATGATTCGGTCAATGGTAGATACTCATTCTTCATGCTTCCAAATAAAGTCCGCAATATTTTCTGTGGGAGAAATAGGATCTTCATCATCAGATTGAAATAAGATAGAATACTGAGTAAAATTGTTAGAATTTAATCGTCGTTCGACTCGACTAGGAATTCCGTAATCATAAATAATATGTCCTTTCCCAACCAGTACAACGACTTGATAACCTGGATTTTGAGCAACAAATTCAGCAACTTTCTCTGCCATGGTTTCATCCCACAAAACTTGAGCTAAAAAGAAGTTATCAAAAGCACTACTATTACCCTGTCCACCATGATGATGTTGCTGATAAACGAATTGCAGCATTTGACGATAGTCTGCATTATCTGTTTGAATTTCCTCAAAGGGTGGAATATACTGCTTCTCCTCGTCTGTTAAAGTTTCTAAGCCTTCCTGTGCTACTTTTCGAGTAATTTCTGTCGGTGTATTTAATGCTAAAATTGGTAACTGCTGCTGTTGAGTAAAACGCAAAATATCTGCATAATATTTCCAAGGAAAACCCCAGCGTTGATTATATTCACTTTGTTCTATAAGTTGTTCTTCTGTAATATTTCCTGCAATATATTGATCTAAAACTGTTTGATAAGGGCGTTGAAACATTTCAAAACCGATTGCAATTTTAGGATTTTTCTGATAAAGTGCTTGAATAATTTTGAGTTGAGCTTGATGATCGGCTATTTCGTTGTGAGTTTCTCCTAAGTAAATCACATCAGCTTGCTCTAATTGTTGTAAAATATCAGTCTGTGTTGAAGAGCGAACAATGACTGATTCAGGTAAGTTATTAATAGGGTTTGCTAAACTGACAATAGGGAAACAAAATATAAATCCTAATGAGAAGCTACATAAATTCAAAAGAAAGGAATGTTTCATTCTAAAGTTAATAATAAGGTTTAAGATACAATTTTTGAGGATACAGATTCTATCTTAACAGGATATAAAAACTTTTTTATAAACTAAATCACAACGTTTTGTTTCAACTCCTGTAGTCGGTTGATAGCCACAACTTTCATATAACTTAACTGCTTCTTTAAGAATAGTTGCTGTTTCGATATAAATTTCTTGAAAGCCTCGGGATTTAATTTTCGTCTCTAATTCTCTTAATAAAAAATTTCCTAAACCTTGTCCGCGCACTTCAGGAATTAAATACATTTTCCTAATTTCAACCGCATGATTTCCCCGCTTTATCGGATAATAAGCAGCGCTGCCTACAATATTATCAGATTTTTCAATAACCCAAAACTCTCCCCCTGTTTTTAAATAAAATTCTTCGACTTTTTCCACATCTTTATCTGCATCACCCGGTTCAGAAGTTAATCCATATTCTGCTAAAATATTAGTAATTAAATTCACAACAATTTTGCGATCGCCGACTTCCCAAGGACGAATAATATAATCTTTATACTGCATTATTATCATGAAAATACTTAACTATGAATTCGGGGTTCAGGATGCAGTGTCGCGAGTATTTCGCTTTCAACTGTTGCCATTTCTTCTAAGCGTTGATTGACAATTTCAGTGTCAAAATAAGTAGTGGCTAAAATATAATATGCCCCATAATGACGGGCTTCTGATGCCATTAAACCCCGATAAAAACGAGCTAATTCCGGTTCAGGGCAATGTTCTGCAATTAAGCCTAACCGTTCATGACTCCTAGCTTCAATTAATCCATACATTAATAAAAAATCTAACATTCTTTCCGGTTCATTTCGTCGAACTTGTTTGTTTAATTTAGCAGCATAAGGGGGAGAATTAAGGGGTTGCATGGCAATTTCACGCCGTTCTAACCATTGATTAACTTGTTCAAAATGTTCTAATTCTTCTTTGGCGATCGCAGTTAACGCCCGAACTAATTTTGTACTCGAAGGATAGCGAAACATTAAATTAATTGCTGCCCCTGCGGCTTTTCTTTCGCAATGAGAATGGTCAATTAACACTGTATCTAAATTGGCGATCGCTTGTTCTACCCAAGCTTGAGAAGTGGGTTGTTTGAGAAACTTAATTCTAGGTTTTAGGGTTTCTATCATTCTATTTTACTTCGTTCTCTTGATTTTAATTGTACCGTAAATCGTGCTTTTTATGATACTATTCTGCCATTCGATCTAAGCGTTCTCGGATTGATAAATTTACAAGCGATCGCAAAAACAAGAATATTCCTAAACCTGCCATCATAAAAGCGATCATTGCTAATGTCTTATAATTGCCGACAACTAGCACAGAAGCAGATAAAATGACAAATCCAGTCCAACAGCCATGAATCAATGTTTTTAGGGCTAAATTCACGCGCCTGAGGGCTTTTTCACTCTCTATTGAACGCACTTTAAATTTGAGTTCGCCTTCCTCTATTCGTTGTTCTAATCGCTGAACTAAGCTTTCCGATTTACTCGGTTGTTGTAACTTAAATTGCACAAATTCTTTAGCTTGTTTAACAAGTTCTTTCACCCCTAATTTATTTCCTTTAGTAGTCGTTACACTTTGAATAAATGGGGTAGCACTAATAACTAGATTGTATTGCGGATCGAGGGTTCGGGCAATTCCATCTAAGGTAGTTAAAGACTTTAAAATAAACGTCATTTGTGCTGGAAGTCTAAAGGGTTGCTGTTCAAACATCACATAAACTTCTTCTTTGATTTCATTAAACGCATGAAAATCAATCGGCTTTTCTGTAAATTCATCCAGCATGAATCTCAACAACCGTTTCACCGGAGTCATATCTGAAATCGGTTCAATTAATCCAATATCAATTAAACTATTTAAAACCACATCTGCATCTTTTCGTAACACAGCAAAAAAGGTCTTAATCATCTGATCTTTTGCCATCGGTTTGACTTCCGCCATCATACCAAAGTCATAAAAAATCATACTACCATTAGGACTAACTGCAATATTACCGGGATGGGGATCGGCTTGGAAAAAGCCATCTTGTAAAATTTGTTTCAAATAACAACAAATCCCCATTTGATTCAGTCGTTTAATATTGATTCCTGCTGCTTCTAGTTGTTCGCGATTATCGATTTTTATTCCCGGCATATATTCCAAAGTCAAAACTTTATGACTGGCATGACTCCAATGAATATTAGGAACAACGATATGAGAATAATCTTTAAAGTTCTCCCGAAATCGATCTGCATTTTTAGCTTCTTTAATATAATCTATTTCCTGATATAAAATCATGAAAAATTCATTATAAATTTCATCTAAATCATATAGTCTTGCCCAAGGAAAGAAACGCTGACAAAATTGAATCACTTTTCCAACAGCTAAAACATCCATATCAAACAACTGCTGTAAACCCGGACGTTGCACTTTTACAACAACTTCTTCTCCTGTATGAAGTCGCGCCCGATGCACTTGTCCTAAACTCGCTGCGGCTAACGGATGTTCATTAAAATCTCGATATAAACTAAATAAAGAATTACCCAATTCCGCCTCTATAATAGCAATCGCATCGGCTGTATTAAACGCTGGAACTTTATCTTGTAATTGTTCTAATTCTTCCACATATTCTAAGGGTAAAATATCAGCCCGTGTTGAGAGAGATTGTCCAATCTTAATAAAAGTTGGCCCTAAATCCAGCATTGTTTTTACTAGCCATTTCGCCCGCCGCCGTTTTTGAGTTGAAGTATTATTCACCCATAAACGATCCCACCACAAGAAAAACATAAATTTTCCAGCCGCCGAAAACACATCTAGCTGCCGCGTTAAAGGAGAATATTTAGTTTGCTGCCACCGTAGAGGCTGTGTTGTTTTTTTGATAAGCATACGAGGAGGTTAGGGATATACCGCTAAAATGAATTGTAGTTGAGTTCAGACAAAATGGGATGAAATTTCATCAGGTAATGTTGACTCAATTTTAATAACAACAGGTTACCCATTCCTTCACTAAAAAATAAGTATTGATCAAGTTTACTATTTTTCTGTCTGTGATCCTGTTGAAATCGTTAATACAGTTAGACCCGGTAACTGCTTCTCAGACAGTATAGACTGCCGATAGATTACTATTTTAGTCTTCTGTGAGAAAATAATGTAGAATTCACCCTCAGCTCAGACTGACAAAGAATGCAGCCTTTGTAGGGTAGAATTCATGGTAACAGAATTTCAAGTTGTCCTAAATTGATTTGATTGAGGTATTTTATTATGACATTTGAACGAGCCAGCGGCATATTACTCCATCCAACTAGCTTACCCAGCCCCCACGGAATTGGTGATTTGGGACAGTCTGCCTATGAGTTTATCGACTTCCTCGAAAAAAGTGGTCAAAAATTGTGGCAAATTTTGCCCTTGGGGCCAACAGGATATGAACATTCCCCCTATATTATGAACTTTAGCACCTTTGCGGGGAATCCTTTAATGATTAGTTTAGAACAATTAGTCGAAGAGGGATTACTCAAAGCAGAGGAATTAAAGCCTTTACCCCAAACGGATGACGTGGTTCCGACCCGCGTTAATTTTGATCGGGTGATTCCCCACAAAATGCAGTTTTTAAAAACAGCTTACCAGCGATTTAAAGACTCCAAAATTCCGGCTGAGTTTGATAAATTCTGTGAGGAATACTCTTACTGGCTAGAAGATTATGCCTTATTTATGGCACTATTAGAAGAGAATAACGGTAATCCTTGGAATCAGTGGGATTATGCTTTAGCCCATCGTCAACCCGAAGCCTTAAAAGCCAAAGCCGAAGAACTGAAAGATGAGACTCTGTATCATAAGTTTTTACAATTTAAATTCTTTGAACAGTGGTCTAAACTGCGGGAATATGCCAATAATAAAAACATTCAAATTATCGGCGATATTTCGATTTATGTCTGTTATAATAGTTCTGATGTTTGGGCAGCACCTAAGAATTTTCAACTCGATCCTGAGACATTAGAACCGTTGTATATTGCGGGTGTTCCCCCCGATTATTTCAGTGCAACAGGGCAACTGTGGGGCAATCCCGTCTATGATTGGGATGCATTGAAACAAACCAATTATAAATGGTGGATTGATCGATTTAAAGCCACTTTAGCCTATGCTGATTTAGTCCGAATCGATCATTTTCGTGGCTTTGAAGCTTACTGGCGGGTTCCCGGCGGAGAAACAACTGCAATGAATGGAGAATGGATTTTAGCCCCCGGCAAAGACTTCTTTGAAACCTTACGTCAAAGTTTAGGAAGTCTGCCTGTACTGGCGGAAGATTTAGGCATTATCACCCCCGAAGTTGAGGAGTTACGGGATGCTTTTGACTTCCCCGGCATGAAAATTTTACAATTCGCCTTTGGTGGTGGCGAAGATCATGCTTATCTCGTTCATAATCATGTAGAAAACTGTTTAGTTTATACGGGAACTCATGATAATGATACAGCGTTAGGATGGTGGGAAACAGCGAGTCAAGAAGAAAAACAAAATGCTGCTAAATATCTCGGTTTTAATTCACCCGAAGAAATCTCAGAAATTCATTGGGAATTAATTAAATATGCCCTTAGTTCAGTGGCAAATCAAGCGATTATTCCTCTGCAAGATACTTTAGGATTAGGTCATGAAGCCCGGATGAATGATCCCAGTATTAACGAGGGGAATTGGCGCTGGCGTTATGAAAGTTCCGATCAATTAACCTCAGAAATTAGCGAACGTTTGTTATCTCTGACTCAAGAGTATAATCGTTAATTTAATAAAATTATCCTAGGGACGTTACATGTAACGTCTCTACAAAACCTGGAATATCTCTACAGAAAACGACCTCATTCTAATTTAAAATTATGACCTCTGAACAATCAATCGAACAATTACGTCAAAAAGTTAAAAACTTAGCAACAGAAGCTGTAGAAAAATCTAATCCCACCGGATGGTTTGAAACTCTGTATCAAGATGCAAACGGCGCAGTTTCTCAAGTTCCCTGGGCGCAATCTACCGCACATACATATATTCAAAATTGGTTAGAAAATAACTCTTTAGACGCTACCGGAAAAACGGCTATTGTTGTCGGTTGTGGGTTAGGAGACGATGCTGAAAGTTTAGCAAAATTAGGCTTTCAAGTCACTGCTTTTGATATCTCTCCCACTGCAGTTGAATGGTGTAAAAACAGATTTCCTAATTCCACTGTAAATTATCAAGTGGCTGATTTATTTAATCTTAATCCGGATTGGAAAAAGGCCTATGATTTTGTCTTAGAATCTCGTACTATTCAAGCTTTACCATTAAATATGCGAATGCAAACCATTAAAGCTATTGCTGATTTACTCGCAGAAAACGGTACATTACTCATGGTAACTCGTTATCGAGAAACAGAAGCTGCCCCCGATGGCCCGCCCTGGGCATTGTCTGAAGGAGAACTGAATCAATTTCAACAGTTAGGGTTAACAGAAATTAAGCGAGATAGTTTTTTTGAAGCGGATAAAAATATCACTCAATTACGATTAGAATATCACAAAAAGTAAAGTTTAGATAGAATAAAAAATTAAAAGCTATTCAATATCACTCCAATCATTATTACGATCTCATATAATAGAAGTGAGGACTTGTGAATGAGTGATAAAGTGTTATGGAATGGTTAGCTTTATGGGGGGTAAACCAAGCGGTTGGCTTTGTATTTAAACCGATTTTAGAAGAATTAGCAAAAGATGCAGCTAAAGATTACGTTAAAGATTTTTTCAAAAGCTGCCTCTCGAACATTCTACGATTACCACAAAAAGAACCGATTCAAATTGCTACCGGAAAAGCGATTACAGAATTCTTAAAGCTGATTCAACAAGAATTAGAAGATGCTGATTTAGATGATACCACTATTCGTCAATATTCTTATTTCCTGGAAGAGTTTATTAAGAATAAACAGGTTGCTGAAATATTAGGCAGCGCATTTATTACAGACTCAGTTGATACTAGAACTCTTCAACAGATTTGGAAACAATTACAGTCAAAAACCTTACCCGATGAATTTAACTGGGAAAGAGTCAGTAAGCGATATCGGAAAAAAGTAAAAGCGATTATTCAAGAAATACCTGAATTACGAGAAATTTTAGATTCTCAGAATTTAGATAAAATAGCAGAAGCTGTTGTGGTTCAACCTGATTTTGATTTAAATAGACATCAGGAAGGGATTCGAGAAAAGTATGGCAATCTTAACTTAGAAAGCCTCGATACAACGGGATGTGCTTATAATACACTGAAACTGTGGAATATTTTTGTACCTCAGAATGTACGAGAATGTCAGGAATACTTACCCCAGGTTTATGAAATACCGAAAGAATATTTTAGACAACTAAAAGAACAGGGTGAAATTGATCGAGACGTTTCGATAGAAGAATTAGAACAACGACGCAGCCTCTATTCTCAACAGTCTATTCAATCTATTCTAGAAGTTGTTAATAATCCTAATTATAAATATTTAGTCGTTTTAGGCGATCCAGGTTCGGGTAAATCAACGTTATTGCAATATTTAGCGTTAGATTGGGCAAAACTTTCCCCGGAAAAATTACCTAATTATTATATTCCTTTGTTAATTGAATTGCGAACTTATGCCCGTGATAAACAAGAAAACAAGTGTAAAAATATCCTGGAATTCTTCCATCATGGCAATGTAATTTGTCATTTTCCTCAACAAGAACTTCATTCTCGACTGCAACAGGGCAATGTTTTAGTATTATTTGATGGCTTAGATGAAGTCTTCGATCCGGCGCAACGAGAAGAAGTGATTACCGATATTCATCGCTTCACTAATAATTATCCTAAAGTTCGCGCTATTGTTACCTCCCGTGTGATTGGTTATAAAGCCCAAAAGTTAAGAGATGCAGAATTCCGCCATTTTATGTTGCAAGATTTGGAAGAGGAACAAATCGAAGAGTTTATGCAAAAATGGCATGAATTAACCTTTAATGACGAAGCCGATAAAATCCGTAAACGCGATCGCCTTAAACAAGCGATTTCTAACTCCTCAGCCATCCGAGAATTAGCCGGAAATCCTCTATTACTTACCATGATGGCGATTCTAAATCGGAATCAAGAACTGCCTCGTGATCGCGCTGAACTTTATAATCAAGCCTCACGGGTATTATTGCATCAATGGGATATTGAACGGGCATTACAAGATAAGAAAATTGATCCGTTAACGATTGACTATAAAGATAAACAAGAAATGCTGCGGCGGGTGGCATTTTTCATGCAAGACAACGAAAAAGGGTTAGCAGGAAACCTGATTAGTCGAGAGAATTTAGAACGTATTTTACAAGACTATCTACAGGATATTGTCAGCAATGCCCGGACTATTGCCCGCGCTGTAATTGAACAATTGCGATCGCGTAATTTCATTTTATGTGATGTCGGTGGTGATTTTTATGCATTTATCCATCGCACATTTTTAGAGTATTTCTGTGCTTGGCAATTTGTTTGGCAGTTTGAAAAAGAGCGATCGCTTTCAGAAGAAGATTTAGTAAAGGTTTATGCCGAACATTGGCGAGATGAAGCATGGCACGAAGTCTTGCGGTTGATGGCGGGAATGTTAGATCCTAAGTTTATTGGCAAAGTATTGGAATATTTGATGGCGCAGGAGGGAGAAGCAGATAAATTTATTAATTTGTTTCTGGCAGCAGAATGTTTGTTAGAAGTTAGAAACCGTTCTTCCATCGCAAAGATTGATAATGAACTGTTTACAAGAATAGAAAGTTTAATTAGTTACGATATTAGTTACGATTCAATTGACCACGAATATATGAATATACCAAATATAAGAGTATTAAGAAATATGACGTTAGCTCAAAAGATTGAAGAGATTCGTACCGAAGCGCTTAAAATTATTGCCAATACTTGGAAAGAAAACCCTGAAACTCTTACATGGCTCAAAACCTGCATTATGAGTAATGACAATAAGAATGTCCAGTGTGCTGCATTGGAGGAATTAGCTCGTGGTTTTAAACATTATCCTGACACTTTAACCTGGCTCAAAACTCAGCCTATGAGCCATGAAAATTGGAAGGTACGATATGCAACAATACAGGAATTAGCTCGTGGTTTTAAACATTATCCTGAAACTGTTAGTATTCTCGAAACCTGCGTCCACAGTGATGAACATTGGTTTGTCAGATACATAGCAGTAGAGGAACTGGCTCAGGCTTATCAAGATAATCCTGACACTTTAACCTGGCTCAAAACCCGCGCTACCACTGATGAAGATTGGCGTGTCCGAGATGCAGCAGTCAAAGTACTTGCTGATGCCTATAAAGATAATCCTGACACTTTAACCTGGCTCAAAACCCGCGCTACCACTGATGAAGATTGGCGTGTCCGAGATGCAGCAGTCCAAGCACTGGTAGAAAACTTTAAAGATGACTCCGAAACTTTAACTATTCTCAAAACCCACGCTACAAGGGATGATAATTTGCGTGTCCGAGTTACAGCAGTCGAGGCACTAGCACAACACTATAAAGATGATCCAGAACTATTTGAACTATTTTGCGATCGCGCTATCAATGATCCTTTTGAATATAGTCAAGCTGGATTGGGTTTTATTACAAACCCGCGACGAACTGCATTAGAAGCAATAATTAAAAACTATCCCAATCATCCTAAAACTTTGCCTTTTTTACGCGATCGCGCTATTAATGATCCTGATGAAAAGCTGAGGGAATGGGCGCATAAACAGTTAGAAAAATTTGATAACAGGGGTGTATAAGCAATGAATATGAACATAATCAAAATAGCGACTACACTGATATAATTGTACCAACTCACATTAATAATCCCATTTAACCCAGTTATGTAAAGTTACACCATGAATGATGCACTTCGGACACTATAGAGAAGTGTTTGATCGTGCAAAACAAGAACCCATTCTGTTAACAGAAGAGTCTAGTCCTAGCCATGTTATTCTTTCCGCAGAAACCTATCAACAACTCGTTGAACGATTAGAAGTATTAGAGGATATGTTGTTCGGTAAGCAAGCTGATATTGCTTTGAGTCAGTCGCAGATGGTGGGTTCCGATCAGTTCACAGTAGCACTACAAATAGAATCTGTTGATTAAACTCAGTATCAGTAGCCTTTGATCATCTCTACATTTAAGTTATGAGCTAGCTGATGGTTGCGTTTGAACATGAATATAGCTGAGAATTTTACTATCCATTGTAACTAAAGAACAATCATAAACTCGTGCTGTTGCGACAATCATTTGATCGGCTGGATCTCGATGAAATTTACCGGGAAGTTGAGTAGACTCTACACAAATGTTTGGGGTAAGATCTAAAAGACAGATCCCTGGATATGCAAGAGCTTGATCTAACCATTGATCAACTGGAATGGATAAGATTAATCTATTGCGTTCAACCAACTTGGCAATTTCCCAGCATGAAATTATACTGATACCTAGACCTTGAGATTCCTGACTTTGAATATAGTCTTGATACTCTTGTGTCAGTTGAGGATCACCATTAATCCACCAAATCCAAATGTGGGTATCCAATACAATCATTGAATCACTTCCCACTCATTTTCGTCTACAGGTTCGGTTGGATTAATGTATTGTATGACGGTTCCACGCAAAGAATATTCAGTTTCAGACTGAGATAATTGACTCTGCAATAATTCAATTCTTCGGATAATTTCTTGTAATGAAATATCGGGTGGTAATTGTTTTACCAGTTCTAATACAGTATCGCGATCGCTCATAATTCTCTCTATAATAACTAAAAGTAAATATTATTATCCTAACTCTGAAGTTGCTCGGCAACAGCAAACCCATCTTAAACTCACTCTTAATCAACCCCTCGATGATATGAGAAGATAGCCAATAGCAACTTAAAGATGTGGGAATGGTATCTGGATCGGCCTTAACAAAAATAAGAATTGTCCTGGTTGAACCCGCTGGGGCGCTGAATATAGGTTCAGTCGCAAGAATTATGAAAAATATGGGTTTACAACAGTTAGTATTGGTGAATCCTCATTGTGAACCGATGGCGGATGAGGCCCAAAGAATGGCGGTTCATGCCGTGGATATCTTAGAGAATACTATAATCGCTTCCACCCTGCCAGAGGCGCTACAAGGCTGTCAAAGAGCGATTGCCACTACTGCTCGGACTCGGAGCTTAGAAACCCCTCTAGAGACTCCCAGACAGGCGTTACCGTGGCTACTCGAAGGAGCATCCGCCTTGATTTTTGGCCCAGAAGATCGCGGACTCAGTAACGAAGAATTGTATTATGCTCAACGATTCATCCGTATTCCGTCGAGTTCAGTTTATCCTGTGCTAAATTTAGCTCAAGCTGTAGCCGTTTGCTGTTATGAACTATTTCAGCTTGTCACCCTCGATTCACAAGCGCAAACCACTGGGGATCAATCCCAATTGATTGTATCTGTTGATCCGCAAATCAATTTAATAGAATCCGAGCAATCTCTTGCACCAATAGAGGCATTAGAAGGATATTATCAGCAGTTAGAAGCGCTATTATTAGACATTGGTTATCTCTATTCTCATACATCTCGTCGTCGTATGGAAAAGTTTCGTCGATTATTCAATCGAGCTAATTTATCGGATAGCGAAGTTGCTATGTTACGGGGGATTCTGTCCCAGGTGAAGTGGGCATTAACCACTCAACAAGAATCGTCAGATCATGATACCCTGAGAGCGTCCTCTAGTAATTCAGAAGATAACCCCAGTGATTTATAGCCTCCAACGCGGCTTTTGAAATCCTAATCAAACTTTGCTATTAAAGTTACAGCAGATCAGGCGATTATCCTCGTTTATCTACCGTCTTTCAACACATAACTGTCATTTATTCGTAGGTATTTGGTGTGGCTCAGCGGTCTTCGCGTTCGTCGTTTTTATCTCTGATTTCGACTAATCGTTCTAAGGCAGTTCGTCAGGGACGATCATCTCAGGATGGCAATTCAGCTCAACCGAATCGTCGTCGTCGTCGATCTAAAGCTAAAACCCCAGGGCCCGTTGCCAACAGTCCAACTTTGCCGTTGACCCCCAAGGTTGATCCCGAAACACAACCGCTTGCTCAGCCGACTCCTCAACCCTCACCCACTCCACCTCAACCTTTGAAAAGCCCTAAACCTTCAGTTTCTAGGTCAGGGCGACGAAAACCAAAATCCAAAACCCAGCCCTTGCCGCGCCGTCGTTTATCTTCTCGTGATATTGCTCCTATAGCGCAGGTTAAGCGCCCTCAAACCACAAAACCTCAAACCACAAAACCTCAAACCACACAAACTCTATCTCCTGTTTCATCTCAGGCAGTTTATCGCCGCAAAGGCCGCCGCACTTCACCCATGGTTTATGGCGCAAGGCTACTGATTCTGGGGATAGGAATTGGAGTTCTTTCCGGGACTGTTTTATCGGTATTGAGTTCTCTCGGACGTTTAGGTGGATCGACTCAATTTGCTGAATCTAGCATGGTTTCTGGAGATAACGCGGTCTCTAAATCCTCGCCGTCTGGGGCTGCACGAACTATTCCCCTAGAGTTGCAACTGCATCAAGAAGATAAAGCTCTTAAAAACGCCATCACCAATTTAGCGGGTGGTCTATCTCAGCTTAACTTGGGTTTAATGTTTGTCGATCTCAATACAGGGGCCTACGTGGATATAGAAGGGCCAGCTTCTTTTCCATCGGCCAGTACGATCAAAGTTCCGATTCTAGTCGCATTTTTCCAAGCAGTAGATACAGGAGAAATTCGCTTAGATGAAATCTTGACAATGGAAGATCAACACATTGCTGGGGGATCTGGGGATATGCAATATCAACCCAGTGGCAGTCAATACACGGCGCTGGAAACTGCGACTAAAATGATTGCCATCAGTGATAACACCGCCACTAATATGTTAATTGACCGTTTAGGGGGGCCAGAAGCTTTAAATAAGAAGTTTATGGACTGGGGGTTGAAAAATACAGTGTTGCGGAATCTCTTGCCAGATTTACCGGGCGCAAATAAAACCAGTCCTCGGGATTTATTGAGTGTTTTGACTCAGGTCAATCAAGGGGGTTTGGTTTCGATGCGATCGCGCGATCGGATGTTTCATATTATGGAACAAACGGAGAATAATGCTTTACTGCCTAGTGGTATTGGTAATGACGCGATTATTGCCCATAAAACAGGGACGCTTAATTCAGTTTTAGCTGATGTTGGACTGGTTGATATGGCCAATGGGAAGCGGTATCTACTGGCTGTTTTAGTCGGTCGTCGCGATGGTGATTCTGATGCTGAATATCTGATTCGTAATGTATCACAGCTCGTTTATCAAAGTATGCAAACTGCTGAATTACCCACAGAAAACGAGGAGGATAATTCAGATAATCCAGATTCGGACATGGAAGAAAACCTAGAAAATTCTGAATTAGACTCAACAGATGAGTTCTCTGATACTGACTTAGAACCAGAAGAAGAGCAAGGATGGGAAGAGGACAATTGGCAAGAGGATGATTGGGAAAATAATTAATGAATATTTTTATTGAAAATTACCCACAATTTTAAGAGTCAGACTCGTTAATATTATGAGGTGGGCAGCTAATCAATCATTAATTTAAAATTTGATCAGATATTTTTTCGATGGGACCGGGCGACAAACACTCGCTGAAGTAATCTTTACTGATGACTCAAAATATCTCTCGGCGCTGCCTCTATTAGGTTGAAATTACGTCGGCACAGCGTTATAACCTCTTGGGGTAATCATCCAATCTTGATAATACTGAGTACTTTGATTCCCAATCAATACTGTGGTTAACATATCTACTTTAATTTGATCCAACTGCGCTAAAGTAGTCAGGGTAATTTGTTCATCTTCACGATACGCTGAGCGAATTAATGCCACCGGGGTTTGCGGGGGACGATATTTGAGAAAAATAGTCCGCGCTTGAATAAACGGTTTTGTACGGGTACGCGATCGCGGATTGTATAATGCACAGACAAAGTCAGCTTGAGCCGCTGCTATTAACCGCTGTTCTATCACCTCCCAAGGGGTCAACAAATCACTTAAACTAATCGTACAAAAATCATGCATTAACGGCGCACCCACCCGAGAAGCCGCAGCCTGCACCGCACTAATACCGGGAAATACTTCAACTTGCGGAGTTTTGCCATCCCAATTTTGAGCGCGAAGTTGTTCAAACACCAGTCCCGCCATGCCATAAATCCCACAATCCCCGGAAGACACTACCGCCACGGTTAATCCCCATTTAGCCAAGGAAATTGCCCGCTCACAGCGTTGGCGTTCTTGGGTAATAGGGTAGGTTTCAATCACCTGTCCCGGACGGCGTAACGGGGCAATTAAGTCCAGATACAGAGAATATCCAATCACCACATCAGCCTTGATGATGGCGGTTTGAGCCGCAGGGGTGATCTGAGACAACTGGCCGGGGCCGGTTCCCACTAACCATAATTGACCTGTTCTACCGATATACTCTTGTTGAGCCTCTGCGATCGCCACAGTTACAGCTTCACCTATTTCGTTCTGTTGAGAAGAACTGCGATAAATTTGTTTTGTGACTCGTAATTGTTCGACTGCGGCAACCTTCAAGGCAGCGGCTTCTGCTACACTCGGAGTCCCCACCGCTTGTTGGACTATCTCAGACGGATGAGGGACAGAAATTGACCGTAATTCTAGGGGTGTAAAGGTGCGTAACGGCCAGTTGCGATCCTGACAAAGTTCTACTAGTCCTATTTCATCGGCTTTAATATCCAGGGTGGCAATACCTGCAACAGCAGCCGAAGCTAAACTTTGAGTGTGTAAAGCGTTTTCGATGGCGGTTTCAATCACACTGCGGGGGGTATTACGTTCGCAACCCACTCCAAGCCATAATACTCTCGGATGCCATTGAATTTGCGGAATTTCAGCCTCTTTATCCCATTGCCGCTGTGTTGGACTGATCCAAATTTTAGCTGCTACACCAGAAGTGGGGATAAAATTTAACGAGTGTTCGGGGGGTAAAGCCGTTTGCCATAACTCAGAACCCGCTTCCTGAACCACTTCAATTGGGGCATGGTGTGCAAAAGCCGCGCTGACTTTTGTCCAGTCTCCCAGTCCCCGTTGCCAACCCCACGCAACCCCTAATTGATCAATTCCGACAAAGTCTAACGCTGTTGCAGCGCCTGTGAGAACCGGACTTGCTCCCAATTGTTGTGCCAGTAGCTGAGTCAGTTGATCCGCTTGACCTTGATGATTACTGCAGAGACTAATTACAAATTTACCTTGTTGATCGATCACAACAACTGCCGGGTCAACGGATTTATGTTCTAATAAAGGGGCAATTAGTCGAACCACTGCACCACAGGCTAAACCAAAAATCAGAGCTTGATGAGTTTGCCAGAGATCGGCAATATGAGTTTTTAAGGAGTTAGTGTATACTTGAGTTCCTTTTAAATGCCCTAAAGACGGGGGAACATAGAGGACAGCATCAAGAGATGAACACAGTGGGTAGAGTTGTTGAGCAGCTTCTGGTGTCGTTGCGATCGCCGCGATCGGCTCAAAAGATTGAAACGGGGACAAACTCATGAAACTTTAAGCTATATTTGAGTTTTATTTTCATGTTAATTCTCACCCTTGTCAATTCTGTTATTGTCGATGTTAGGAGTGAGTTTATGGGCTGGGCTGTTGTGAAAAATCAATTCAAGTTGTATTTGATAGAGTCTGGAGTTTTGCAGGTATAAAAAAACTGCTCGATAATATCAGAATTTTTTTGATATTATTGATGGAAGCTTTTAGCCAAAACGGGATTGATATATCAAACTTTTATTAGAGCTGTTTTTGGAGAAATTTACTATGCCGAATAAGTCAGATATTTTTCTAGAACTCGAAATTCTCAAAGGTTTTTATACAGAAGAAGTTGATATTATTAGTGAATATTTTTCTATTCATAAATTTTTTGATTTACAGGTGATTATGCCGCAGAAGTCAAAAGATACAGCGTTTGGCATTATTCTAGAGGGTGAAGTCAGCATTATGGATGATTACCTCGATAATCCCAGTCGGATTCCGGGAGATTTTTTAGGGGAAATTGCTTTAGTACAGTCTACACCTCGCAAAGCTGATTATATTGCAGCAAGTGATGGCACAATTGCAATTATGACATTTGACGATATTGATAAACTCAAGCAGAAAAATCCTCATCTGGCAGTGAGATTAATTCACATTGCTGCTCAGTCTGCTCTCAAACAAATGTTTAAAAATGGACAGACTCAACATCAAGATAGTTTAGTTTTAATTGCGGCTCCCAGTCAAACATCGAATTTAATTAATTTAATTTTAGAAAATCAAGAAATTATCTCTCGCTTTTCTTTATTGACATCTCCTAAAATTGGAGAAATCATTCAATCAGAACTCTCTCAACCTGTTCAAATTATTAATCCTTACCTTTTAGTCGGAGGTTCTAATACAATTGGTTCACAAATTATTCTCGGAAAGGTTAAGGCTTTAATTAACCTCGAAGATCCGTTGATCGCTGCCTCTAATTCAGGGTCACTTGATGCTATTTTAAGGCTATGTCATCTTTACCAGGTGTTTGTCTCGCTGAATTCAGCAACCACTCAACTGATTTTAGATTCTTTTGTCAAAAGTCCCCAACTTGTGGTTAATCAATAGCTTTTCAAGTATTGCAGGAGTTGATTGATTTCCTCGGGGCTGAGATCGCGCCATTGGCCGGGTTCGAGTCCTGACAGTTGAAGAATTGCGATCGCCACTCTCACCAGGCGTAATGTCGGAAAGCCTACAGCCGCTGTCATCCGCCGGACTTGACGGTTACGACCCTCGGTTAAAGTCATTTCTAACCAAGCTGTAGGAACAGTTTTGCGGAAACGGATCGGGGGATTACGTGGCGCTAAGGTGGGTTGAGAGGGTAATAGTTTTACCTGGGCAGGTCTGGTACAATAATCTTTGATTTGCACACCGTCTTGTAACTGTTGCAAAGCTTGTTGATGGGGAATGCGTTCGACTTGAACCCAATAGGTGCGAGGATGATGAAATCGAGGATGACTTAAACGATGTTGAACTTTACCATCATTTGTGAGTAATAATAATCCCTCACTATCTCGATCTAAACGACCAACTGCATAAACAGACGGTACGGGAATATAATCTTTTAAAGTTATTCTATCAGATTGTGGATCGCTGAATTGACAAAGAACATCATAAGGTTTGTAAAATAAAATGTATCGAGAAGACATGATGAATGATGAATGATGAATGATGAATGATGAATGATGAATTCATACCCACGGGCAATAATCATAAACTCTACTCATAACTCATAACTTCTGAAGTCCGACCAAAAATATTACGCAAAACAAAACAGATTAATATCCTTCTGGACTAATAGTCGTTTGATCGCAGTCAGCATTACTTAAATCAGCATGTTTTGCCCGAAATAAATTACATCCGGATAAATTAGCACCTTTTAAACTAGTTTTTTCAAGATTAGCACTACTTAAATCTGTATTTCTCAAATCAGCACCATTTAAATTTGCTTTATACAAATCAGCTCCCTGCAAGTTAACAAACGCTAAATTAGCATCTTGTAAATTAGCATAACGAAGGTTAGCACGAGATAAATTACTGCCTTGTAAATTGGCCTGGGATAAATTCACTCGAGAAAGCTGTGTATCCCCCAATTCAGCATCAGTCATTGTAACGTTGGAAAGATCTCCGCTACTAAGATTAGCATAAGGCATATAGACTTGATTTAGATTGCTTTGTTGCAGATTAATCTCTTCTAAGCTAGTTTCAAACAGATCAACTTGACTTAAGTTAACCTGGCTAAAATCTCGCCGACCTTCAGTGTACAAAGAAAGTAACTCCTGTGCGCTTAGCTGTTGCAGATTAATTTGATTCTGGCTCACCTCGCTATTCATAATACAAGCAATTTGTCAAGTCCGTAGATGTACTTAATACCATGCTACGACGTTGTTACGAAAGGTTAAGCTTCGTTAACTATTTTTTTACGCTTCTAGAGAAATTATAAAATTAGATTTTTATTTTAATTTAAATAAACACACTTAAATTCA
This sequence comes from Microcoleaceae cyanobacterium, assembly GCA_049649525.1. Lineage (GTDB taxonomy): Bacteria > Cyanobacteriota > Cyanobacteriia > Cyanobacteriales > Microcoleaceae > JAAURB01. The sequence continues at coordinate 135,525 of JBARZE010000007.1, read as the reverse complement.
ATGCCTGAGCTATTTCTGCAATCAGATAGACTCCTCCGATGGAGTTACCCTGAGCATCTAAGGGGGGACTGTAAGAGGCGATCGCGCCTTGACCCGGAATAACAGACAACACAGCGCCGCTGACTCCTGACTTCGTTGGCAACCCGACTTTGACCGCAAATTGAGCCGACGCTTGATATAAACCGCAAGTCATCATCAAGGCTTTAACAATTGTACCAGGTTGGGCCCCTATTAACTGAGGGGGTTGAACGAGCATCATCCCCAATTTGGCTAAATCAGTGACTGTACCGGATAAGCAACAGATTAAATTATAGGTTTCTAAGGCAATTTCTGCATCTTGAATTTGACCCGACTGCAGCAACGTTTGAGTTAAAGCTTGATTATTAGGATTGGGTAAAGATGCAACAGATTGATATACAGATTCATCTAAAAAAAGCTGACAATTTCCCCAATGATTTAACCAAATTCGCAGGGTTTCACAGCGTGCGATCGCCGTTTTTTCTGCAATTAAATCAGCGAGTGTAATTGCACCACTATTAATCATGGGATTACGAGGTTTTCCGCCATCTGCTTGTAATTGATCTAAAGAATTGTAGGGATATTCAGAAGGTTCTAACCCGACTCGATTAAAAATAGTTTCTGTTCCTTGTTCAACCAATAAATACAGTAATAGAAAAGGCTTAATTACACTCATTAAGGGGAAGTGATGAGTTGCATCTCCTGCTATTTTAATTGAGTTAGCTTGAGATAAAATACAAACAGCAAAAGCTTCAGCATCTACTTGAGCGAGTTGTGGAATATATCGAGGAAGGTTACCTTGCTTGCTTTTTTGTTTTGCTTTTTTGACCCAATCTCTGAGTTGAGATGAGGAGAGATTAAATTTGACTTGACTTTCCAATTTTAAGTCCTTCTTCTCGTAATTATATAAAAATTTTATCAAACAGAATACAATAAAATCAATTTTGGATAATATATTAAAGTTGTAGATAATTTATTCATCTTTATTTTGTTGATAGGCTAATTCCCCTAAAATATAGGTTGCCTGCACCACTCTATCATCCCCTAGCATCATTAAAACAAAAGCGATATCAGCAATATCTTCAAAAGTTTTAGCTGGATAAGTAGCTTGAGTTCGTAATTGCATCAAAGGTGTTTGTTGAGGGTTGACTACAATAAAATCTGCTTCTTTCCCGATTTCAAAATTACCAATTTTATCATCTAAAGATAAAGCTTTAGCTGCCCCTAAAGTCGCTAAGAATAATCCTTGTAAACCAGAAAATACTGTTCCTTGTAGATGAGTCACTTTATAGGCTTCATGAGCTGTTCTCAAGAGTGAAAAACTACTTCCTCCACCGACATCTGTTCCCAAACCGACTGGAATTGGATGCTCATAGGATTTTGCTTGATTAAGTTTAAATAAACCACTCCCGATAAATAAGTTAGATGTGGGGCAAAAAGCAATAGTTGATTGTGCTTGAGACAGTCGATGAAATTCAGAATTAGATAAATAAATTCCATGAGCAAATATCGATCTATTTGTGACTAGATCAAACTTTTCATAGACTTCTAAATAATCTGAGCATTCAGGATATAATTCTGCTGTAAACTCTAATTCTTGTTTATTTTCAGATAAATGAGTATGGAGATAAACATCTGAATATTCTTGTATAAGCTGTCCTGCTAAACTTAATTGTTCAGGTGTAGAAGTAATAGCAAACCGAGGAGTTACAGCATAGAGTAAACGATCTTTTTGATGCCATCTTTGAATCAGTTTTTGACTCTCTTCATAAGAAGTTTTCGCTGTGTCGAGTAAGTTTTCTGGCGCATTTCTATCCATCATTACTTTCCCCGAAATCATTCTTAAATTGCGCTGTTGAGCGGCTTGAAAAAAAGCATCTACTGACTCGGGGAAAACAGCCGCTAAAACTAAAGCAGTAGTTGTTCCATTTCTGAGTAATTCATCTAAAAAGAAAGATGCAATTTTTTCAGCATATTCAGGGTTTTTAAATTTAGCTTCTGTTGGAAATGTATATTTATTTAACCATTCTAAGAGTTGTTCTCCATAAGCAACAATCATTTCAGTTTGAGGATAATGCACATGAAGATCAATTAAACCCGGTAAAATTAAGAAATCATCATAAGAAGTGATAGGTATATCTATATATTTATGCTGTAAATCCTGATACAAACCAAAATCTTTAATTAAGCCTTTTTCAACTACCATTAACCCATCTGAAATATATCGAATACTTTCTGATTCTGAAGTGTAAAAAGGATCGTCAACACAGTCTAAGAAAGCACCTCTAAAACCGATGATTTGGGGATTTGATTGAGTTGAATTATTCATAAATTAATCCCAGAATGAAAAATTTAGTTTATTGTTAAGTAAAGTCTAGCTCAACTTGGTAAAATACTTGACAAACAATTATTAATCGAGTCTTATAAAATATAAAAACATATTTATCCAGATTTAGATGAACCCTAATCCTCGAAGCTCTCTTTCAAGCTGGAAAAGTACAATTGCTCGCTACTTTAATTTTAACCAGCTTCAGACTAATTTTCGCACAGAGATTTTAGCTGGAATAACAACTTTTATGACAATGGCTTATATTTTAGTTGTTAATCCTTTAATTTTATCAGATGCTATTTTTCTAAATCAATCAGGTGATTTATTTTCAGAATTAGTGGTGGCAACTGGAATATCTGCTGCTATTGGTACTTCAATGATGGCTTGTTTAGCAAAATATCCGTTTGCACAAGCCCCAGGAATGGGATTAAATGCATTTTTTGCTTATACTGTGGTTTTAGGGTTAGGAATTGATTGGAGGTTAGGGTTATCTGCTGTTTTTATTGAAGGATTAATCTTTATTATTTTAACCCTGACAGATATCCGTCGTCAAATTATTAAAGCAATTCCTTTATCATTAAAAAATGCAATGGCTGCTGGCATTGGTTTGTTTATTGCTTACATTGGTTTGTCCGGAAATCCTGAAACCGGAGGTGCTGGAATTATTATTGCAAATCAAGTAACAAAAACAGCATTAGGCAGCTTGAAAGAACCCACAACAATAATAGCTATCATTGGATTATTTATCACTTCAGCATTTGTCGTGAGGCGAGTTAAAGGTGCATTATTATTAGGAATTTTATCGACAGCATTATTAGGCTGGATTTTTAATATTACATCCTGGCCAACCGGGTTATTTGAAATCCCTCCTTTTCCTAAACATCTATTTGGTCAAGCTATTGTAGGCATTACTAATCTAAATTTTAATAACCTCCTCAACTTTATTGCGATTACATTTGTGTTTTTATTTGTGGATTTATTTGATACAATTGGAACCTTAACAGGATTAGGAATGAAGGTCGGTTATATTAATCAGCAAGGTGAACTACCTAGAGCGAATAAAGCATTAATGGCTGATGCTGTAGCCACCAGTGCTGGGGCTATTCTCGGAACATCTAGTGTCACCAGTTATATTGAGTCTGCCTCGGGTGTTTCGGAAGGAGGAAGAAGCGGATTTACAGCTCTTGTGACGGCTATATTACTCTGCTTTTCTATCTTTTTTATTCCTCTAATTCAAGCAATCCCCGCTTATGCCACAGCACCGACTTTAGTCATTGTTGGAGTCTTTATGCTGGCTAATATTCGCCAGATTAACTGGCAGGATTTAGGGGAAGCCATTCCGGCTTTCTTAACTTTATTTATGATTCCGCTTACTTATTCAATAGCAGAAGGATTATCCATTGGCTTTATTAGCTATCCTCTAATTAAAACCTTTCAAGGAAAAGCACAAGAAGTACCCAAGTTAACTTGGATTTTGGCTGGAGTATTTATTCTTCGCTTTGTATTTATGACGTTTCAATTTAATTAGTAATTACTGAGGAAATTATTGTGATAGAACGGGTAACTTCTTTATGTGGAATTTTAATTTTTATTGGCATTGGTTATTTAATTTCAAATAATCGAAATGCTGTTAAATGGCGGCCTGTTTTGTGGGGAATTGCCTTACAATTAATTATTGCAGTCATTATTTTAAGAGTTCCTCTCGCTTATCAAGTCATTAGTTGGGTGGGTGAAGAAGTTACCACGTTTTTAGAATTTTCCGATGTTGGCGCACAATTTGTCTTCGGAGCAGACTACGAACAACATTTATTTGCATTCAAGATTTTACCGATTATTATTTTCTTTTCTGCGTTTGTTTCTATTCTTTATTACCTGGGTTTACTTCAACAAATCGTTAAAGTTGTGGCTTGGGTCATGCAGAAAACCACGCAAACTTCAGGCGCAGAATCTCTCTCAAATGCCGCTAATATTTTTATCGGTATGACGGAAGCACCTTTACTGGTTAAACCGTTTATTTCTAACATGACTTTATCTGAATTAAACACGGTGATGACAGGAGGACTAGCGACTATCGCGGGTAGTGTTTTAGCGGCTTATATTTCCTTTGGAATGCCTGCCCAGGATTTAATTACAGCTTCTGTTATGGCTGCTCCTTGTGCTTTAGGAATGTCTAAATTAGTCTATCCGGAAACTGAAAAACCGGAAACGGCTGGTACATTACAGCTAAATATTGAAAAAACAGCAATTAATCTGGTTGATGCGGCGGCGGCTGGTGCATTGGAGGGGGCAAAATTGGCACTAAATATCGCAGCAATTATTATTGCTTTTTTGGGTTTAATTGCATTCTTTAACGCCATGTTATCGGGAATTGGTGGATGGTTTGGTTATCCTGAATTATCATTAAACTTCATACTTGGAATTTTACTTTATCCTGTCGCGATTCTAACAGGTGTTCCTCTAGCAGATGCCAGTTCAGTCGGGGCATTAATTGGTAAAAAAATTATTTTAAATGAGTTTATTGCTTATATTGATTTAGGGGAATTAATTAGAAATAATGCTTTATCTCAACGAGGTAGTAAAATTGCAACGTTTGCCCTGTGTAGCTTTGCCAATATCGGTTCTGTAGGGATTCAAATTGGTGGACTGAGTGGCATTGCGCCTCAGCGTCGGAGTGAACTGGCTCAACTGGGAATTCGAGCGATGATTGGTGCGATATTAACTAATTTAATTGTTGCTGCAACGGCTGGGTTATTAATATGAAATACAGTCAATTTGGGCGTATACGATTGATTAATTTGGGCGCATAGCATGCGCCCCTACGGGTGGTTATGTTTTGGGTGGCTTATTTTCTGATTGATTTTTAAAAATCTCAACTAAATCATCCCAGAGCTCTTTTAATTGTCGCTGAATTTTCCGTTCTTTCTGAGCAATAATTTTTCCAGCTTCCCCAAATTTACGCTCAAATTCACTGCGTTTCTTTTCAACTTTATCAGTCACTACCTCCGGCTGTTCTTTCGCACGGTCATACCAAGTTTTTGCTTCATCTAAATACTCTTGTACTTGGTCATATTGTTCGCCATACCGTGCAGCTAAATTAGCTTGAGCAACGGCTAACTGTGATTTAAGTTGAGCGTATCGTTTTTTCATTAACGCCACCTCTTCGCTATTTTTAATATTTTTAACAGTTGATTCAACCGCTTCTTTGACCTGTTCTGATTTGTCTTGACTAGACTCAGAAATTTCATCGAGAGTTATTTCAATATCTTTTTCTAATTGAATTTCTTCTGTGTCTATTTTTTGCTGAAGTGCTTTAACTTCATCTTGAGTTTCACTGATGGATTTGCGTCGAGTCCGGCTAATTCCTTCAATCACGCCTTCAATCGTTGCTGTAATTTCTTCTTTAATTTCTCCACCTTTATCACCCAAAACTTCAGTGACAGCAGAAATCGCATCCTGAACAGCTTGTTTGAGTTCTCCAGAACCTTCTTTAACTTCTGATTTTGTTTGGTCAAAAGCCTCAGTTACAATTTCTCGGATTCGTTCAGAGCGTAGTTGACCTTCTGCTTTCGCTTTTTGTAAGTTTATATTAATCTTCTCTTTAACTGAGCCAGACATTTTTAAGCCCTCTTACTAAGATAGTTTATACCTTAGCAATTACTATAGCTGAGAATGAGCTACACTACTTCTACCTATAGAAAGATTAATATGCTTAATTTGTACCACTTCCCAAAATATATAAGCTGAGCAATGTACCACTATTCCATAGTCCATGAAGTAATATTGAGGATAATAAATTCCTAGAACGAGTATAAACAAAACCTAGAAGCACTCCTAATGTGGTTAAAGGAATAACTTCAGAAATATTTAAATGTGCCGCTGCAAAGATTAAACTACTGAGTAAAATTGCGCCCCAAACGGGTAAATATCGGGTCAAAGATGGCAAGAGAAACCCTCTAAAAAATATTTCTTCAAATAGAGGCGCTGCAACAGAAGCTGTAATAAAAAAGATGAATAATGCTAAGCTATCTCGATTTTCTAAAGCAATCGGTAAAATCGGATTACTCCCTCCTTGTCCATCCCAAATTTGTTGATTCAAAAGTGAGACGATAATCACTAATGGTAAGGCCGTTAAATAGCCGCCAACCCCCCATAAAAACCAGTTACCGCGCCAATTAAACTTAAACCATTCTTCTGGTAAAGGGAAAAAAGAGCGAATAGAAAAGTATAAAACCGATAATCCGCCTGACATTAAAATAAGATAGGTAATGAGTACATAAATTGCCTGAGAACGAGGTGCAAAAGTCGCAGGCTGTAGATTAAATGATTGGAAAACTAGAGAAAATATAATGGGAACGACTAGTTGTCCAACTAAGAAAAATCCGACTAGAAATACTTGAAGAATAATTTCCCAATTCCACGGAACTAACCATTGAGTACTGCTATTACGGGCTAAAATTGAGTCTTTCCGCTTCAGTAACCACTGCACGACTAAACCAATGAGTAATAGAGTGCCTAAAAATAATCCAATTCCCGGAATCGCACTAATAATAATAAGCTTAGTTAAAGCTTGCTCAGCAATTGATTGTTCTTGGGCTTGTAAACTTACTAAAGCTTGTTTTCGTTCTTGTATTTGATAGAGTTGACTTAATGATTTATAACGAAACCAGCCGTCTAAATTTTGACTCAGAATGGACTCAGAATTCGGTAAGATTCGAGCCTGTTGGCTCCATATTCCGGATAGAACTTGCGCTGTTTCAACAGCTAGTGAGCGGGTCTTATTTACTTCGCCTTCTATAACTCTATTCCAATTAGATAAAGCCGAGTCAATTTCACCCGTCGCTGCTTGTAATATTCCTGTTTTCAGGGTAACTTCTGTCAGTAAATTACGAATATTGTTGAGTTCAGAAGTATCTGTCAGTTCAGGCAACGCTTGAGCTTGATTTAAGCTAGTTTGAGTTGATTCTTGAATTTCTTCATACTGTTTTAATGCTGTTTTAATGCCATTTTCTCCTATAATTCCTTGCTTGATAGTAGTCAAACTAGGATTAGAATTAGTTTCAGTTTGCCACTCACTGGCATGCAATAATAAATTAGTTTGATACAATTCCAAACGACTTTGAATTTGAGGCTGAGTTACACTACTTAGTAACGAACCTCCCATAATGGCGATAGCGAGTAGGGTGAGAATACCTAAAAAAACTTGCTTCAGTGTCATCTTAATCTCCGCAGGAAACTTTATTTTACCGCTAATTGGCTTTTAAAGCAGTTGAGACCACAAATATTTTCTAAATTTTACTAAAGTTCTGAGAAATTTTACAGCTTGAATCAATATCGACACAAGAGTTAAGCCGTCAAATCATTGACAGTTTGAACCTGTTGATATAGACGGGTTTCAACTCAACATTTCAATATCAACTCGTTTTTTTATGACTACTGTGATTAACTTTCGGATGGTTTTGCCTCAGAGTCTGAGGGTAGAAAACAAGCTTTTCCGCCTTTTCCTTGGTGATAACATGACCATTGTTGTTCTGTCGGAATAATAAAAATAGGCTGTATTTCTGAATCTTCAGATGTTGCTTGAACTGCCTGATTGATAGGTTGTGCTGGAATCGTAGTAGCATCATTTGCTGAGGCTGAAAATCGATTTTCTAAGTCAATTAAATAATGTGAAATCAAGGTATGTCGTTCATAAGATAGTAAGTAAGCGTGTAATAAATTAGGATTTTGTGCATCTCGGTGCATGACGACTCCATCTACCCCAAAACTATGATTATCTATCCAGCGATTCTCTGCATCTAAAATCGCACTATAATAAGTTAAATTTTCAGGTGGATTTTCTTTTAATTCTTCATAGCTTTGACTAAATGGAGTCAGAGAAATACCAATAGGTCGATATAATCCTTTATTGTATTCTGTGGTGGGAAGCTGAGGAATTGCTTGTAAATCAATACCCCCAACAATAATTTTATTTGTATCACCATTACGAGTATCACTAAAAACTAACTCAATTTCTTGTAATTCTTGATTATTAGTTTGAGACTGAATATCTCTTAAAATGGCTTTTTCAAACTGACCAATTCTCCAATATTGATTTCCCCAAGGTGTTTTAGGGTCATAAAAACCGGGTTTGCGGAAAGTGGCGAAGCGAACTTGATTATTTTTTTGATAAAAATCTTTCCAAGTAATCAAATTTTTCGCGATGATATTTCTAATTTTTCGGGTTTGTTCCCCAGCGATAATAATCCGTTCATCTTCAGGGAAATCAGCCTCTACTTCTACTTCAGTTATCACTGTTCTTAATAACTCTAAGTCAAGGGTTTTACCTGCTGGATTTTGCCATTTTTCTAATCTTAGCCAATGCTTCCAATAAGAAATAGAATTAATATTTTCAAAGACTTTTTTGTATTGCCCTAAAGGAAAATCAAACCACCCATGATAATATTGTGCTTTATTACCCTGTTCTTCGACATTCAAAAAGACTTCCCATAACCCAGAATTGAGACAATTTCGCGCTAATTCAACACTGTATAAATTCTCTTTTTCAAATCCATCTCCCCCAGTAATTTCTAAATGTTCTGAATCAGAGGGAAAGCTAACTTGCTGTCGATTCCATTCTCGACTGACTAAAGAAATCAGTTCTAAATTATTATCATTTTTTGCAACTTCTGGAACTTTCGGAACAAAAAGCTCTAAGTTAATATTTTTAATAACAATTTTTGCTGTTCTAGAATCAGTCGGTTCTAATATAAAATCAAAGTGATTGTTCTCTTTTTCAATGATTTTAAGCTGACGATTTCCATAACGATTATAAACAGTACTGTAGTTTGCGGGCTCTGCGGGATATTGTTTTGCGGAAAACTCATCAACAGTAATTTGCATTTCTTCCGATACTTTATAGCGGTTAATAAATGCGACTCCGCCACTAATAATTAAGGCATAAAATAAGAAAGAAACTCCCCAAAAAATCTTGTTCTTGAGTTTTTTAGGAGCAACTTTGTTATTCTTTGGTTGTGAAGGTTGAGTTGATTGATGAATGGGGTTATTATCAAGCTTCATTGATCCACCTCTGTAGATTTCAGTATAGTAGTTAACTACATTCAGTTCACTAAAAGAGACAACTTTTAGACAACCTGAATATATGTCAAGTACATCCCTATGTCTTGCCCAGAGTGATCATTGCAATAAAATTTTACATTGGAGGAGGAATATGAGAAAACGGTTACAATAATTCTCGTTTCAAATAAGGTTGTAAAACTTCGGGAACTTGAACCGTACCGTCGGGTTGCTGATAATTTTCTAAAATTGCTGCCATCGTTCTCCCAATCGCCAATCCTGAGCCGTTGAGGGCATGAACAAACTCTGTTTTCTTTTTTTTCTTCTGATCAGTTTTGGCTTCTTTGAAGCGAATATTCGCCCGTCTGGCTTGAAAATCTTTCACATTAGAACAGCTTGAAATTTCCCGATACTGCCCCGAAGCGGGTAACCAAACTTCTAAGTCATAACATTTGGTAGCCGAAAAACCTAAATCTCCAGTACACAATTCCAGCACCCGATAAGGCAATTTCAACTGTTGTAAAATATCTTCTGCATCAGCCACTAATTTTTGATGTTCAGCTTCCGACTCATCTGGGTGAACCAACTTAACCAGTTCGACTTTATGGAATTGATGCAACCGAATTAACCCGCGAGTATCCTTACCATAACTCCCCGCCTCTCGGCGAAAACAAGGACTAAATGCACAATGATAAATCGGTAGTTTTTCTGCTTCTAAAATCTCATCTCGATATAAATTCATCATCGACACTTCCGAAGTAGGAATTAACCATAAGTCATCCTCACTACATTTAAAACTCTCTTCGGCAAACTTCGGGAGTTGTCCGGTGCCTTTCAAACTTTCACTATTCACCAATAACGGCGGCATCACCTCAGTATAACCATTGGCGCTATGGCGATCTAACATAAACTGCATTAACGCCCGTTCCAAAGCGGCCCCCGCCCCCATCAACGTCACAAAGCGACTTTGAGCTATTTTAACCGCCCGTTCAAAATTCAAAATACCGAGTTTTTCACCAATTTCCCAATGGGGTAAAATCTTGTCATTATCTGATTTATATTCATCTCCCCAGCGCTTCACTTCTACATTATCCGCTTCATTTTTACCATCAGGAGTAGACTCACTGGGTAAATTGGGGATAGTGAGTAAAAACTGTTCAATTTCGGCTTGCAGTTGCTTTTCTTGGGGATCAAGTTCACTCAAACGAACTTTTATTTCTTGACCTTCGTCTTTTAAAGCTTGAATTTCAGCACTTTTGGGGTCACTGCCTGATTGAATTTGCTGTCCAACTAACTTACCAATTTCATTACTGCGGGTTTCGAGTTGTACCCGTTGCTGTTCTAAACTGCGGCGCTGCTCGTCCCATTCTAACAAGGGTTGCAAGTCATAATTACCCCGACGGTTGAGGCTTTGTTGAACCGCTTGTGGTTTTCTGCGAATTTGCTTGATGTCTAACACAATTATTCCTTAGACTGGTGAGAAATCACTAACGTTACCAATCTTTTCTGCATCTTACTGGCGATCGCGTCATTGCGTCTACAAATTTACTAAAAATCCTTAGCGCAAAACCCCTGAATTGAGGCAGGCAGATAAAAACCACGCCAACGAAAAAGAATGCAGGAATTTTTTTAATCTACCTTCCTGCAATTGATTTAGTGACCTTTTTTGGCAATAATCATAAAATTTTTAGATACGCGAGTAGTTTTTCGTGTCACAAATAACCGAGCCTTTTTTCTCCAACTGCCCTCAATTAAGTAAGTCAGAGAATTGATGTCTAAGCCGCTTTCATTAAACCAAGGCAACACATTTTTATATCGTTGTATATAATGGCGTAATGCTACATTAAAGTTACAGCACATCCTCAGTCTATCTGTTACAGAGATTCTCGTTAAATATTCTGAAATAGGACTTAAAGCTCATGAAAATCACATTTATCCTGAAACGCTGGATGAGTCTTCGAGGTGGAGTCCGTGTCATTGCCAAACATGCGGAGAATTTACAGAAGCGAGGTCACGAAGTACTTATTGTGTCTCCTGCCATACCCCAACCTAGTTTAAAGGATCAACTACGTTCTTTAGTTAAAGGTCAAGGTTGGATTAATACTCCAAAAAATCCAGCATCTTACTTTGATAATACCGACATTCCTCGACAGATTCTACCCCACACAGATGCTGTCACAGATGCTGATGTACCTGATGCAGATGTCGTCGTTGCAGCTTGGTGGGAAACGGCTGAATGGGTTGCTAGTTTGTCTGCCAAGAAAGGAGCGAAAGTATACTTCATTCAGAATTATGAGATATATGACTATACCCCCAAAGATAGAGTCGAAGCCACCTATCGTCTGCCAATACACAAAATTACTCATCAGTGGTTATCCGATTTAATGTGCGACCAGTTTGGAGATTGTAACTGTTCTGTTGTTCCGAATGGGGTAGATACAGACCTATTTCATGCGCCGCTTCGGACAAAACAAAAAGTACCAACAGTAGGATTATTGTATTCTGATATTTATTGGAAAGGATGTGACACTAGCCTCAAAGCAATTCAGTTGGCGAGCGAGAAAATTCCTAATCTTCATTTAATTGCCTTTGGTTTTAATGACCCTTCTTCTGATTTACCATTGCCACCTGGGGCAACATTTATTAAAAGACCCCCTCAGGATCAAATTCGGGATATTTATGCTCAATGTGATGTTTGGCTTTGTGGTAGTTTGCAGGAAGGATTTCATCTTCCACCGCTTGAAGCAATGGCTTGTTGTTGTCCAGTCGTCTCTACAAAAGTGAGTGGACCGATGAATACGGTTCAAGATGGGGTCAATGGCTATATTGTTCCTGTGGGTGATGCCGAAGCTTTAGCTGATCGATTAGTACACATCCTCAGTCTTTCTGAGGCGGACTGGCAAAGCATGTCTGAGGCTGCCTATCAAACTGCTCATAAGTATACTTGGAATTATGCCACGGATTTGTTTGAAGCTGGGCTTGAGAAAGCAAGAGAACAAGCTAGATTGTAATTGGACTCAGATACTTGAGTTGTTACCTTTATAGCGCTACGCAAATATGTGATTGATATTTTTTTCTCTGAAGTCTATTGACTCTAGAATTAAACCTCATCAGATTATATTGTCCTAACCAATAGTACTAAGTGCTATTGGTTAAATGTATTCCTAATCCTTGAAAGCTTCTATCTGTGACTGATTCATCAAAAGGACTAAAGGGATTATCTCTGACAGCAGCAAGATACCTTTTAGTCGGCCAATGAGAACGATCCGTATTCACTAATGTCGTAATGATTACTCCATCTTGACTGAGTAAATTAGAAAAATAAGTTAAAATTTTTGTCGGTTTATGAAGATGCTGCAAAACCATAGTTAGTAATAGCAATTAAAAGATTCATGTGTACCTCCAAAATATTACTGGAAAAGTGATAACTTCAAAAAACCTGAGTACAAATGCAATTGAGGTCAGTAATTAAATACAAGTAATTGGCATGGGATAGATTATTGAGCGATGGTTAGTTGCTATCAAGAAACTCAAGATAAGTTTTGCTTAAATCTTTAACTGCCGCTTCATAGAGTTGTTGTCCCGCTTCAGGAGTTGCTAATGCTGGATTTGATCCCATGCGGCCATCAGGGTAATGACGACGAAAATCAGCCGCGCCATAAATCGGATGTCCAGAAGCTGCCACTTCAGGAGAGAGGGGTACATTTTTAATTGACTCTGGATAAACATATTGAGTCACCGCTACTTCACTCGGGGTGGCATGAGATCCTTCTTGGTTGCCATACAATTCTTTGGCCAGCTTGTAAACAGACCCACACATAAACCAATTCCCAATGCGACATCGGACTTTGTCTGCGTGGGGTAAATTTAGATCGGCTAACTCGGCGTAAGTTTCGGAAAATGCCGCTTTTAACGTCGCGATATTTCCCCCATGACCATTAATAAAGAAAAAATGGGTAAACCCGACTCGCGCTAAAGCCGTAACAGTTTCTTTGACAACTAAGATTAAAGTCGTGGGTTTGTAGCTAATGGTTCCGGGAAATGCGGTATGATGCAATGCCATCCCCACATTAATAGTTGGCCCGACTAAAGTTTGGGTTGCCTCTGCTGTACCTTTGGCGATCGCTTCTGCACAAATCGCATCTGTACCGATTAATCCTGTTGGCCCGTGTTGTTCGGTTGAACCTATCGGAATAATGATACCCGTCGATTGCTCGAGATAGGCTTCAACTTCCGGCCAAGTACACAAATGTAGTAGCATTATATAATAAGTTAAGAATTTCCCAAGAAAATCATATCAAATGGTCTTCATCCTGCTTCGATTCAAACTAAATTCGTCTCAATGTCAAGTGCATTTGTCTTGATTTCATCATTGGACGAACCCCTCCATTTTCTCTCTTTGCAAGCAGCTAGAATCAATCATCCAAAGCCCTCTTAAAAAATTAACCCAAAGATAACCTTTTCTTTACCTAATCTTAACCTATTAATCATACGATCATGAGCGAAAGCTATACTTCGATTACTCACTGCAACTCGTTAGGAGTCAAATATGCTAGGGCAGCTAGCGTCTAAACTGAGAACAGCTCCGATTCACAGTCTTGTGATAAATTACTGTAACTCTTTAGCTTTTGAGCAACCATTAATTGCTCAGCTTAGCTCAATTAATAACTGGAAACATACTTACGTTGGATGGATAGTTGTAGGTTAAATCTCTACAAAGCGAGCTAGTTCATAGTCTATTGTCCTAGCTCAACTCAATTGCATCCTATCCAACCTATAAATTTTGATTGACCTATGTTTTCCCCCGATTTGAGCCCAGCGTCTTACAAGGCTGATGTTAAGTATACAGGTCAAATTTTACTGCTAGAACACGAAAGTCCTTGGCAAGATATGCTGTTTTTAGCGTTGAAAGAACAAGGATATGATGTTGTCGTTGCTCAAGAGAGCCGTGATGTTTTACCTTCTTTGCAAGCAGCAACCTCTAACTTAAGCAATTTTTCCTTTAACCTACTGATACTAGACTCAGTGAACGGTCTTGATCTGTGTCGGATGTTACGACATCAAGGAATCTCTGTTCCTATTCTGATTATTGGCACACAAGAGACAGCAAGTAACTGTGCTTTCTATTTAGAATCCGGAGCTGACGATCACCTAACAAAACCTTTTGGCATCCGGGAGTTCGTCGCTCGTTGTCGGGCCTTAATGCGTCGTCAACGCCTTGGTCAACTTCCTAACCCGACGATGTTGCAATACAAACAGATTACTTTATATCAGGAGGAATGCCGGGTTGAAATTCGCGGTGAAGATGTGAAGCTTTCTCCCAAACAATTTCGATTACTAGAGTTGTTTATGAGTTATCCGAAGCGAGTATGGTCTCGCGAACAACTGCTTGATTTGATTTGGGGGCCGGATTTTATTGGAGACAGTAAAACGGTTGATGTTCACATCCGTTGGCTACGAGAAAAAATCGAACTTAAACCCAGCAGTCCCGAGTATATCGTAACCGTAAGAGGATTTGGTTATCGATTTGGATAAAAGATACAATTGAATAAAAAATTCAACCGGAATCTCGACATTTAAACTCAGTTTCAGTTGACTCGATACTAGCTTATATGAACATTAACCGTCGTGATTTTATCGGCTTAGCAGTTGCCAGCGCTGGTGCAATCGCTTTGCCGTCTTGCCATGGCCATCTGCCGTTTGTCAACTCGCAAACCACAGGCTCGATACAGGGGAAAACCCTTGTTCCCTTTCAACCCTTAGCTGGCCCCATTCCGTTAGGAACAGAGGTTCAGTTTGACCCGAATCAAACATTAGTTGAAATTAGTTATAAAACAACTCAACAACAAATTCAAGCGTACGAAACCTACGAAATCATTGATGATTTAGTCTTACCCGAAGGCTTTACTTATGATGTGATTGCGGCTTGGGGCGATCCAGTTGGGAATGGTCACTTTGGTTACAATAATGACTATCTGTCTTTTATTCCTACCGGGGAAAACGAAGGACTACTCACGATTAATTTTGAGTATATTAGTCCCCGCACTTGGTTATCGGCTTACAAACAGATTATCGGTCAAGATTTACCCATTGCCCAATTAGAAAAACAACTCAAATCTCTTGGCAAAACTAAGGTAAATGCCTTTGCTTTACCCGCTCAATCTGCTTTACGAAAAACAATTTTAGAACTCTCTCAAGCCGGGTTAAGTGACCTGGGAATTGGAGTGATTTCAATTCGGCAAAACTCAGACGCTCAGTGGGAACGAACTTACTCAAATTTAGACCGCCGTATAACCGGATTATCGGGATGGATGGATGGACGTTATCTCCAGTCTACCGGGCCTGGGGTTGCTGTGTTTCGCAAAAAGGGACAGGGTTATGATGACCGCCTCGGCGATCGCATTATTGGCACATTCGGTAACTGCGCCGGAGGAACAACTCCCTGGGGAACGGTATTGAGTGCGGAAGAAAACTTTCAAACCTATGTTCCAGAGTCTGTCTATCCGGATGGGACTGCGGTTAATCCATCCGTAAAACCCTTTTCGACTAAACTCGGCGGCATGGGGAATGTCTTCGGACTGGCGGGGAATAAATACGGTTGGATTGTAGAAGTAGATCCAGCCAACCCCGAAGATTATGGCACAAAACATACCTGGCTGGGACGCTATCGCCACGAAGCAGTAGGCATTCGGGTTGAAGCAGGTAAACCTTTAGCTTTTTATTCAGGATGCGATCGCCGAGGCGGCCATTTATATAAATTTGTCAGCAAAGACAAGGTGAAAGATCCCCAAGATAAAGCTAATTCTGCCTTACTGGAAAATGGGATATTGTATGCGGCTCAATTTAATCCCGATGGGACAGGCACTTGGATTCCATTGACACCCAAAACACCCGTTAACCCCAACTTACCCAGTACTCATGTGGGGGGTATGATTTGTCTACCCAAACGACCCGAAGGCGGCACGATCGCAGTCAGTGATGATCGGGAAATCGAAACTTATCGCGCCTCATTTAAAACCCTCGCCGATCTCTATACAGGGACTCCCGAAGAAATTCAGGGGGCAATTTTGATTGATGCTCATTTAGCAGCCAGTGCCGTTGGGGCAACTTGTACTGCTCGTCCGGAAGATACGGATGTGGCAGCCGATGGGTCGTTATTTATTGCCTTTACTTCCGGCTTTGCTAGCGGGGAGACAGGAGGGCCTGACCAACAAATTTTTAGCGGGCCAGATGGAACCACTCCTTATGAGTCCGGTTGGATTATGCGCCTCGTTGAGAACAGAAATCAACCCAACGCCAAAAAATTCCGCTGGCAAATGTTCGCCACAGGTGGAGAAGTCGCGGATGGAGGAGTCGGATTTTCTAACCCAGATAACCTCGAATTCGACGCTCAAGGGAACTTGTGGATGGTGACAGATATTTCGACTAGTATGCACAATCAATCGGTCTCAATGGAACGGATGAACGAATCTGGGGAAGCGATGAATTCTAAAGAAATTCTCGGGATTTATGGTAATAATTCTCTGTGGTTTTTCCCCACGACTGGAGAGGCTGCCGGAACCGCTCATTTATTCGCCACAGGCCCCGTAGAATGCGAATTATGCGGCCCTTTCTTTACGCCAGACCAGCAAACCCTATTTGTGGCGGCTCAACACCCCGGAGAAGCCAATGGGATGCGTCAAAACTCGCAGAGCGAAACCCGACAATTTGCCCTGACGACAACCACAGGAGAAAGATTTATCCAAACCCGTCAAGTCCCGCTCGGTTCTAATTGGCCCGGAAAGCAACCCAATGATCCACCAATCCCTGCGGTTGTTGCCATTCGTCGCTTAAATTCTAAACAAATTATTTAGCTAAAATTTTGGCTAATTTCAGCTATCCCTTAAAGCCGTCTATTCCTACTATTGATAGGAATTTCAGCACTTCCTGACTTTCAGAAAATCACGATTATGGTATGGTAAGATTGGTTTAAGCGAGCTGGGGATTCCCTTGCTTTGTGTTATTTTTAGGTCGGTGTGAGATTAGAGATGATGAACAAGATTTTATTGAACGTGCTGAAGCAAAGTTCTGGGATTCTTGGGGTAACCCTTGCCTTGTCGAGTGCTGCTCTAGCAACTGAAGCTTCATCTGAGCAATCAGTATCTGTATTGGACTCTGCAACAGAACAAGCAGAAGTCTTAACACAGATGCCAGTTGCAGTCAATGGCTCGGCTCCAGCTCAAATTAGCAGTCCAGAATTTTCTGTTTCTCAATCGGATGAGTACCAAATGGCTCAGATGGAAGAGACAACAGATGTCGGAATATCTGAACTTGAACAGATCACTATCTATGCTGACGAAGCCGAAAGCATGGAACAGGTGACTTCTGTCTCTCAATTATCTGACGTACAACCCACAGACTGGGCTTTCCAAGCGCTACAGTCCTTGGTTGAACGCTACGGTTGTATTGCAGGTTATCCTGACGGAACTTACAAAGGCAACCGGGCAATGACTCGTTATGAGTTTGCTGCGGGTTTAAACGCCTGTTTAGAGCGGGTGAATGAACTGATTGCTGCTTCTGTTGCAAATCTCGTTACCCGTGAAGATTTAGCTGTATTACAACGTTTACAAGAAGAATTTGCCGCCGAACTCGCTGCTCTGCGGGGTCGGGTTTTGGCTCTCGAAGCACGCACCGCTGAACTGGAAGCCAATCAATTCTCCACCACCACTAAACTGAGTGGGGAAGCCATTTTCCAAGTAGGTGACAGCTTTGGTGAGCGAGCGTTATACAACGTCAATGGCGATCAAGGCCCCGATGGTACAGGGTTAGTTGGAGACAATGATGACCCCACCCAAACTTATGTCGGTTATCGGGTTCGTCTCAA
Source organism: Microcoleaceae cyanobacterium (assembly GCA_049649525.1). GTDB lineage: Bacteria > Cyanobacteriota > Cyanobacteriia > Cyanobacteriales > Microcoleaceae > JAAURB01. The sequence goes on along the minus strand of JBARZE010000007.1, from coordinate 117,262 downwards.
CTTCGATACCAGCTTTACCGGAAAAGATCGCCTGCGGACTCGTCTGCAAATGGTTAATGTTCCCAACTTTGGCAGTCAGGCTCTAACCAATACCTTAATGGCTCGTCAAAGTCTTGAGGGCAATACTGATGGGAATGTGACCTTAGATGATTTGGTCTATAGTTTCCCGGTATTTAACGATAAAGGTCAGGTATTAATTGGGGCAAGTAGCTTAGACTTAGACGACTTACAGGACCCCGTCACCCCCAGCGGCTTTTCTAGTCCGGGTGCGGGGATTGTCTCTCGTTTTGCTCGATATAACCCCACCGTTTACCGAGGCGGGGCTGAAGGAGGTGGGTTAGTATTCAAGTATGCCTTTAGTGACGCTTTCCAACTTAACCTCGGTTATTTGGCTAATGATACTGCCAACGCTGATGATGGATCGGGTATATTTAATGGTAGCCACACCGCAGCCGCTCAGTTTGTTATCTCGCCTGTCGATAACTTTACCTTCGGCGTTTCTTATAACCGTCGCTATTCTAGCAATGGTGATGTTGATATCACGGGTAGCACGGGTAGTTTTATTGCCAGTCGGCCATTCGGAAATAATGCCACCACCACCGATAACCTCGGTTTGGAGATGAATTGGGGAATTGTAAACGGACTGGAGTTCGGCGGTTGGTTTGGTGCTACCTGGGCTGACCAGAAGAATGGCGGTAATGGCGATGCAACGATTCTCAACTGGGCTGCTTTCCTGGCGTTTCCTGATGCCTTCAGTGAAGGAGATCTCGGTGGTCTGATTGTAGGTATGCCGCCTAAAGTCACCAGTCATGATATCGATGCCTTAGAAGACAACGACACCACCATTCATATTGAAGCTTTCTATCGTTATCAATTGAATGATTTCATTGCGATTACACCGGGTGTATTCGTGGTAACAAATCCTGACCACAATGACAACAACGATACGATTGTTGTGGGAACCTTACGGACTCAATTCCGTTTCTAAAAGGATTTAATTCATTCTGTTAACTAAGGAGACGTTCAACCGTGAGCGTCTCTTTTATTTTCTCTTAATACTTTTAAAAAGGGAGATTAAGAGGACAGGGAGACTTGGGGATAAGAATCATAACTGGTAATTTATTCCTAAACTCCCAAATCATCTCTACTAAAAACTTGTGATTTTTCACCTTGTATGCTAATATTTAATCCCATTCGATATCAATCAACAGTTTACTTAAGATATTGCGCTTTTTTGAGTCTTCATTCTTAGTTTGTCAACTAATTAGCTAATTTTCGCCACATTTTCTAGAAACGTTAATTTTATTTTAAGTATTGTTGCCGTTCCGTGATATGATTTTTGGTGGCCTGTAGAACGCAGCCAGTCACCTGCGTTAAATTCTAAATTTTAGTGAACTCGTCAGACGCGCCTGTAGAACCAACCCCTCAATCTGGGGAATCATCAGAAACGACCACTCCATCGGTGGCGGTAGACTCTTCTATGGAAGAGTATTATCAATTGCAACGGGAGTTGTTACTGATTACAGCAGTTGTGACAGCGGCTATCTTTGTTACAGTTTGCTGCTTTTATCCCCTGAAAATTGCTCTCAACTACTTGCTTGGGGCAATCGTTAGTGTGGTTTACTTAAGAATGTTGGGTAGAGATGTTGAGCGCTTAGGCCAGCAAGGCGGGCTGAGTAAAAATCGACTCGCTGTGTTTGCTGGACTAATGATTGTAGCGACTCAATGGAAACAGCTCGAAATCATGCCAGTTTTCCTCGGGTTTCTCACCTATAAAGCAGCACTCATTCTCTATGCTATCCGAACGGTACTTAAGCCCGATTCTTAAGCATATCAGGCTGTCGTCGGAGTAAACAACGGCTATTAATTGTAGGGGAAATCTCCTGAATAGAAATGTTTGACCTTTTAACCAGCTTAACGTATTATCCCCTATTTGCTGAATTAGAAGTCGGTAGTCATCTGTACTGGCAGGTGGGTAACTTGAAAGTTCACGGACAAGTGTTTTTAACCTCTTGGTTTGTGATAGCAGTTTTGCTCATTGTTTCATTTGCCGCGACTCGAAATATTCAGCGAATTCCTAGTGGCTTGCAGAATTTCATGGAATATGCCTTGGAATTTATTCGCAATTTAGCCAAAGATCAAATTGGGGAAAAAGAATATCGTCCTTGGGTACCTTTTGTCGGTACACTATTCCTGTTTATCTTTGTGTCGAACTGGTCTGGGGCATTAATTCCTTGGAAACTGATTCACCTTCCAGGCGGTGAACTTGCTGCCCCCACCAACGACATTAATACGACTGTAGCATTGGCATTACTGACCTCGTTAGCATATTTTTATGCAGGTTTCAGTAAGCGGGGATTGGGCTATTTACTCAAGTATATTGAACCCACTCCCATCTTATTGCCTATTAATATCTTGGAAGACTTTACTAAACCTTTATCTCTGAGTTTCCGACTTTTTGGAAATATCTTAGCAGATGAATTAGTGGTCGCCGTATTGGTTTTGCTCGTGCCATTATTTGTACCACTTCCTGTGATGGCTCTGGGATTATTTACAAGTGCAATCCAAGCGTTAATTTTTGCAACTCTAGCTGCGGCATATATTGGAGAAGCAATCGAGGGACATGGTGAAGAACATCATGACTAATCCCCATCAAATGTCCTCATAAATAACTATTAGTTTACTGCTCATTAGCTGATAGAATTATGAGGGAACTAACTGCTGAATCTTTTAAATTTCAGTTGTTCACTTTTTTAGTTTAGGTAAAAAAAAATCATGGAATCATCATTAACAACTGCTGCGTCCGTTTTAGCTGCTGCTTTAGCTGTTGGTTTAGGTGCAATTGGCCCTGGTATTGGTCAAGGTAATGCTGCAGGTCAAGCTGTAGAAGGGATTGCACGTCAGCCTGAAGCGGAAGGAAAAATTCGCGGAACATTACTGTTAAGTTTGGCGTTTATGGAAGCGTTGACAATTTATGGTCTGGTAATCGCACTAGTATTATTATTTGCTAATCCGTTTGCCTAATCATTTCACGGTTTAGATTTCAGATTTTAGATGGTAAAACTGTCTGAGATCTGGAATCTGACAAATTGAAATTAGTGTTCGCTCACGTATGTGCAAAAAAGAGAATGTATTGGACAATTTTACTCGCCGTTGAAGAGGCAACAGCAGAAGGCGGATTGTTTGACTTTAATGCAACGCTCCCCTTAATGGCTGTTCAAATCATTATCCTTGCTTTCATCTTGAATCAAGTTTTCTATAAACCTTTAGGAGAAGCAATTGATTCAAGATCTGAATATATCAGTGGTAAAAAACTTGATGCTAAAGAGCGATTGAGTAAAGCTGAGAAGTTAGCAGAACAATATGAGCAAGAGTTAGCAATGACTCGGAGAAAATCTCAAGAATTAATTGCTAATGCTCAAGCCGAAGCCCAAAAAGTGGCAGCCGATCAAATGGCAGCAGCTCAACAAGAAGCACAACAAGCAAGGGAAAAAGTTGCTCAAGAAATAGAGCAGCAAAAACAACAAGCACTCATTGCTTTAGAATCCCAAGTTGATGCTCTTTCTCATCAGATAGTTAGCAAATTATTGGGATCTGAGTTAGCTAATTAAATACCTACAATAACAATTGAGAATTGATTCAACGTTATTGAAAGTTTAAAGATTGAAATATGCACGCAATGCAGTTATGAGCCAAAAATCATGGGGAATGTGGTATTGCTAGCAACAGAAGCTAGCGCAGAAGGTGGTTATGGTTTAAATTTTGATATATTAGAAACCAATCTGATAAATCTCGCCATCATCATCGGAGTATTATTTTATTTTGGGCGAGGTTTTCTGGGGAATATCCTCAGTAAAAGACGCGCCGAAATCGAAGAGGCAATTAAAGATGCCGAGCAACGTCAGCAGAAAGCCGCAACTGCTTTGGCTCAACAACAGCAAAACTTAACTCAAGCTCAAGCTGAAGCTGAACGAATTCGCTCTGATGCTGAAGAACGGGCTAAAGTTCTTAAAGCAAATATTGCCGAGCAAGCAGCCATTGATGTTGAACGGATGAAAGCAACTGCCAATAAAGAAGTTGATGCCGAACAAAAGCGGGTGATTGCTCAGTTACGAGCGCAAGTGGCTGCAATGGCATTAGAACGGGCAGAGAATCAAATTAAACAACGCCTCGATCAAAATGCCCAGGAACAATTAGTCGATCGCAGTTTAGCAATGTTAGGAGGTGACTCATGAGCATGATTGCAGGTGAAGTCGCAGAACCTTATGCGACTGCGTTAATGTCTTTAGCTCAGTCTAAAAATTTAACGGATGAAATCGGAGATAATGTTCGCAGCTTGCTGAATTTACTGGATAATTCAGAAGAGTTACAACAGTTTCTCGCCAATCCAGTGATTAAAACAGACGACAAAAAAGCGGTAATTTCTCAAGTTGTTGGGGATCAAGTGAATTCCTATCTGCGGAATTTCCTAATGCTTCTCGTCGATCGCAGCCGGATTTTATATTTAGATCGCATTGGTCAACAATATTTAGCATTGTTACGCAAACTGAATCAAACTGTGCTGGCTGAAGTGACTTCGACGGTTGAATTAAACGATGGCCAAAAAGACGCTTTAGTTCAGCGAGTTAAACAAATTACCAATGCCACTGATGTCGAAATCCAAACTAAAATTGATCCCAGTTTGATTGGTGGGGTCGTTATTAAAATGGGTTCTCGAGTGATTGATGCCAGCATCCGGGGACAACTGCGGCGGATTGGTGTAAATTTAAGCTAAATCTCTCGATTTTTCTTGTCCTGAGCGATTTAATTTTTACACAAAAACGGATGTATCCGTTACTTGATATTCAGCGTTCAAACTAATCATTAACAAGACAAACAAGAGGATTCATGGTAGCAATTAGACCTGACGAAATTAGCAATATTATTCAGCAGCAGATTGAACAGTACGACCAAGATGTTAAAGTCTCTAATGTCGGGAGTGTACTACAAGTGGGTGATGGAATTGCCCGCGTATATGGCTTAGACCAAGTCATGGCTTCTGAGCTGCTGGAATTTCAAGATGGTACCATTGGCGTTGCCTTCAACTTAGAAGAAGATAACGTTGGTGTGGTATTGATGGGAGAAGGCCGCAACATTGAAGAAGGTTCTGTGGTTAAAGCCACGGGTAGAATTGCTCAAATTCCAGTCGGAGAAGCACTGCTCGGACGAGTCGTTGATACCCTCGCCCGCCCGATTGATGGTAAAGGCGATCTTCAAACTGATGAAACTCGTTTGATTGAATCTGCAGCCCCCGGGATTATTGAGCGTCAATCGGTTTGTGAACCCATGCAAACCGGAATTACCGCAATTGATGCCATGATTCCTATCGGTCGGGGTCAACGCGAACTGATCATTGGTGACCGTCAAACCGGGAAAACCGCGATCGCCATTGATACGATTATTAACCAGAAAGAAGAAGACGTAATCTGTGTTTACGTTGCGATTGGTCAAAAAGCGTCCACTGTAGCCCAAGTTGCAGCCACTTTAGAAGCTAAAGGTGCATTAGAATATACCGTCATCGTGGCAGCCAACGCCAGTGACCCAGCAACCCTACAATATCTGGCTCCTTACGCAGGCGCAGCGATTGCTGAATATTTCATGTACAAAGGTCGTCATACCTTGGTAATTTATGATGATTTGTCCAAGCAAGCTCAAGCTTACCGTCAAGTTTCCCTCTTGCTACGTCGCCCACCCGGACGTGAAGCTTATCCGGGGGATGTATTCTATCTCCACTCTCGCTTGTTAGAACGGGCGGCTAAACTCAATGATGAACTCGGCGGCGGTAGTATGACAGCCCTACCCATCATCGAAACTCAAGCGGGTGACGTTTCGGCTTATATTCCCACCAACGTGATTTCTATTACCGATGGTCAGATTTTCTTATCTTCTGACTTATTCAACTCCGGTTTACGTCCGGCGGTGAATGCAGGGATTTCTGTATCTCGGGTAGGATCGGCGGCACAAACCAAAGCGATTAAGAAAGTTGCGGGTAAGATTAAACTAGAACTGGCTCAATTTGCCGAACTCGCAGCATTCTCTCAATTTGCCTCTGACTTAGACGATGCTACTCGTCAACAGTTGGCACGGGGTGAACGGTTACAGGAATTGCTGAAGCAACCCCAAAACTCTCCCTTGCAATTGTTTGAACAAGTTGCCATTATTTACGCTGGGGTCAATGGTCTTTTAGATGAGATTCCGGTTGAGAAAATCACTAGCTTCGCAATGGGTTTGCGGGAATACCTGAAAACCAGTAAACCGAAGTACGTTGAAATCATTCAAGGTCAAAAGGTTTTAACTGAAGAAGCAGAAAATCTGCTCAAAGAAGCCATTGCTGAACATAAGCAAAGTTTCTTAGTCTCTGCTTAATTGATCCGGTGTCATTGGTTATTATGTGAGTCATGCACAGGCAACGCTAACGTCATTTGTTGCTTGTATTCAAATAGATGACTAACGACCAATGACCAATTTTTACTCATTATTGAGACGGTTATGTCAAACTTAAAAGCGATTCGCGATCGCATCTCATCTGTTAAAAACACCAAAAAAATTACCGAGGCAATGCGCTTAGTTGCCTCGGCCAAAGTTCGCCGCGCCCAAGAACAAGTACTCGCCACTCGTCCGTTTGCCGATCGCTTAGCCAGCGTTTTGTATGGGTTGCAATCTCGTCTAGTTTTTGAAGATGTAGAATCTCCTTTATTGGAAAAGCGAGAGGTTAAAAAAGTTGGCTTGTTTGTGATTTCGGGAAATCGGGGATTGTGCGGTACCTATAATGCCAACATCATTAAACGGGCTGAACAACGCGCTCAAGAGTTAGAAGCAGAAGGACTCGACTATAGCTACTTAATTGTCGGTCAAAAGGCCAACCAATACTTTAAACGCCGTCAGGTGTCTATTAAGAATAGTTATAGTTCTCCCGAAAAGCAACCGAGTAACGACGATTTATTTGCGGCCATTGATCAAGTCTTGTCTTGGTTTTTATCTGGGGAAGTTGATCGAGTTGAACTGATTTATACAAAGTTTGTTTCACTCATTAGTTCACGGCCTGTGATTCAAACGTTACTTCCTCTTGATCCTCAAGGCTTAGAAGTTCAAGACGATGAGATTTTCCGCCTGACTTCTCGGGATGGTCGCTTTGAAGTGACTCGTGAAAAAGTAGAAATTCAAGCCGATCCTTTTCCTCGGGATATGTTATTTGAACAAGCCCCGGTTCAAATTTTGGATGCATTGTTACCCTTGTATCTGAGAAATCAAATTCTGAGAGCTTGGCAAGAATCTACCGCCAGTGAATTAGCGGCACGGATGACCGCCATGAGTAATGCGAGTGAGAACGCCAGTGAGTTGGTAAAGACTTTGACGTTATCTTACAATAAAGCTCGTCAGGCGGCAATTACTCAAGAACTGCTAGAGGTTGTATCGGGGGCTAACGCTTTATAATTCTCTGATTACTGTAGAGATTATTACTGTAGAGACGTTCCATCAAACGTCTCTATATTTTTGATATCAATTTAAATTTTCACAGGTTCTTCTAACATCAGTTTTGAACGCTTTAACGGTTCTGGAACCTTAATCGGATAATCTCCCGTGAAGCAGGCAGAACAAAAAGTATTAGGATCAGTTTCAGTGGCGCGTAGCATTCCGGCCCAACTGAGATAAGCTAAAGAATCTACCCCAATCTGTTCGGCAATTTCTTCAACTGATTTAGTGGCTGCTATCAAATGATCTTGATTATCGGTATCAATGCCATAAAAACAAGGATGAGTTACAGGGGGAGAAGAAATTCTCATGTGAACTTCAGTTGCTCCCGCATCCCTTAATGCTTTAACAATTTTTCGACTGGTGGTACCGCGGACAATCGAATCATCGACAATAATAACTCGTTGTCCTTGTAATACATCTTTCAGTGGGTTTAACTTCATCCGAATCCCCGTCTCGCGCATCTTTTGAGTCGGTTGAATAAAAGTCCGGCCCACATAGCGATTTTTAATCAGTCCCTCTGCGTAGGGAATACCTGAAGCTTGGGAAAATCCAATTGCCGCTGGAATTCCTGAGTCCGGTACGCCAATGACCATGTCTGCCTCGACGAATGATTCTTTGGCTAATACCTGGCCGATGCGGCGACGATAATTATACAGCGTTTCTCCTTCCACCATACTGTCTGGTCGGGAGAAATAAATCATTTCAAAGATACATAATTTCCGTTCGGGTTTCTGACTCCAGTGAAACGAAGACATCCCCGCATCCGTAATCCAAACCAATTCCCCCGGTTCAACATCCCGTAAATAATCTGCCCCGATAATATCCAATCCACAGGTTTCAGAAGCCAAAACATAGCGCTGCTGGTGGTTTTCTAAGGTTCCAATTACCAGTGGTCTGACTCCGTGAGGATCGCGCACTCCCATTAACCCTTCTGGAGTCGCAATTGTTAAGCTAAATGCTCCTCGACAGAGATGAAATGCACTAATACATCCATCGAGCCAACTTTTACCCGAATTCACTTCAGAGGCGATCGCCAACGCAATCAGTTCTGTATCTGTTGTGGTGACAAAATCCAATTGACGATTAGCTAATTCCTGGCGTAACTCAGCTACATTGACTAAGTTGCCATTATGAGCGACAGCCACTGTTCCGAGGCGAGTTTCAGCAATAGCCGGTTGAGCGTTAGCAGCTTTGCTCGAGCCAGTAGTAGAATAGCGGGTATGTCCTATGGCTAGTTCTCCGGTTAGTTCGTTGAGAATGGACTCACTAAAGACTTGAGACACTAGCCCCATATCTTTATGAAGTTGGATTTTTCCCTGATTAAAGGTTGCAATTCCGGCAGATTCTTGGCCCCGGTGTTGGAGGGCAAACAATCCAAAATAAGTTAGCTTTGCCACATCTTCGCCGGGAGCATAAACACCAAAAACACCGCACGCTTCTTCTGGTTTATCTGCTGGGGATAAAGGAACTGCGGTTGGCTCAGTGTTTGGGGAATTGTTTTGCATCATGTTATTGTTAGTTTTGGCTTCTAAACTCAGAATGATCAGAACTTAGAATTCAGACTTAAACAGGGTGAATGGTTGCAGGCTTAGGATTGGCTTTGCTCAACTGCTCTGAATTAAACTTTAACAGTAGTATAATTAACCCCGTTTGTCATCCAAAAAGTTATTGACACTTAACCCTAAATTGATCTCAATTCTGTATAATTAGTTAAGATTGTACCACCTTTTCTTTACAAAAATTTACAGTCTTTTAACTGAATTACAATTATTTAATTGCCTTTCTATATTTTTCGAGGTTACCCAACCCTCAAGATTGACCGATTTTCGATGACTCCAACTGATTAATCGTATTGAAAATTTTAATCAAAAAATAATAGGGTACTTGACATCCTCCCCGCCGTGAAATGGGCAGGGTGGTTGACGTTTCATTGGATACTGTTACGATATCGATAGTCTTACATCTTCCTCCACGTCCATTGTTGGTCTGCGAATGTCTTCCGGCGACGTTTAAAATGTTTTTTGAGGTATTAACGTCTCTATCATGTTCTGCACCACAAAAAAGGCAAGTCCACTCTCTAATTGAAAGCTCTTTTTTGCCCCCTTTTTTTCCACAACATGAACATTTCTGAGATCTGGGTTCCCATCGATCAATTACTCGAAAATATAGATCGTAAATCTCAGCTTTAGCCTCTAACATAGTCCTAAAACTGCGCCATCCTAAATCTGAGATAGCACGAGATAACTTACGGTTTTTCATAATTCCAGTAACATTCAAATCTTCTAAAGCAATCAGTTTTTTTTCCTGAATTACTGTAGTTGATAACTGAGGAAGAAAGTCGGTTCTGGTGTCTTGAATTTTTGCATGAAGTATCGCTACTTTTATTCTGGCTACTTCACAATGACGTTGTAGTTTACTTAATCTTTTTAACCTCTTTTTTAAAGATTTAGCAGCTTTAACTTTTGTCCCATCATCAAAAGTCGCAAAATCAATCATGCCTAAATCAATTCTCCAACTTTTATCCCTCTTTGGTAAAAGAGTCGGGTTAATCTCAACTACAAAACTTACAAAATACCTAGACGCAGTATCTTTGATGAGGGTTACTATGGTGGGTTCATCAGGTAATTTCCGACTCCAATTCATCTTGACTATACCTATTTTAGCTAAGTAAAGATTATGCTGATTCACCTTAAACCCTCTGAGAGTAAATCTAGCTGATGGTCGAGATTTTTTTGACTTAAATCTAGGAGATTTTACTCTTTCCCCTGTTCTCTTGCCTTGACAGGAGTTTAAAAAAATTTGATAAGCCCGATTCAAATCATTCAAACTTTGTTGAAGTGGAACAACTGAAACCTCTGATAACCCTTCTCTTTCTTGGGTTAATTTAGCTTGAGTAATTAGTTCTTTTTGGAGTAGGCTATTAGAGGGTTTTTGACCGTCTTCTACATAGGCATCTATACAACGATTGACAGCATCATTCCCAACGACACGAGTACATCCAAATAATTTTGATAAGGACACTTTTTGCTCGTCTGTTGGATAAGATCTGTACTTAAATCGTTGTTTCATGCTATTACTGTACAGTAATTTGGTATCAATCAGAATCAAAGCCAAAAAGTCGTCCTTCAAGGGCGTTTGCGGTTCACTATTGCGTTGCGGTTCTCAGCTTTTGTGCCGCTATGCGCGTAGGCTTTAAACCCCTTTTTTAGGTGAGTGACGCACCCTTTTTCTATTACTGAAACCCAAAGTTTAAAATTGGTCAGATTCAGGTCGAGGACGAGCAGGCATCATGCCGGGTTGATTAAGAAATAAGTTCTCGTCGCTATCATTTTGATAAATGCAACTGATTTCGGGTTCAGTTTCCAGTTCTCCAGTAAATCCAAAGGTATTCATGTGTTGTTTGCAGTCTCGTTCCTCTGCAGAAGAAATTAAATCTCGTTGCTTCAGAATAGTCCAGTTACTGGTTCTTAAGACACAACCCGGTTGTATTTTGGGCTGAGTGACATAAACATTGAAAGGGTTGAGGGTGACAAATACTCGCATATCTGTCACCATTGCACTGGCCCCAAAGCGAATACAGGTTTCTGTATTGGGTGAACTGCGATCAATAAATTCACTCGATGCCACATTTTCCGGGGTAAAAGTTGCAGTAGAGCTAATGGCAATACCAATTCCAATTCCTAAAATAAGCACTCCTGCCACCACAGCCATAGTAGTGTAGTTAAACAGTGAGGATCTGATAGTGGTTGGGGGTTTACGTCTCATATTTTCTGAATTTGCTATGGGGCGCTATTGGCCGCGATGTGTCTAAACTGAGTTGATAGCAGACTTCTACTGATTATTGTAGCTAGATTCCCTAAATTTCGGATCTAACAGACCTTAGTCTTTTGAGCTGATGCCGCTCAAACCCTAATTTGTTTATGGCTTCACAGATTTTGAGCTAATTTACCTTGTCTGTCTTGAAATGTTTGATTACACTATGTAATATGTAACTCATGCTTGTCAAAATCCTTGGGTGATCGTTAAAGTATTTGTATATTAAGGAGAGGAAATTGTGTCTGTAGAAACTTTAGAGAAGCGTTCTACAACTCGTAAGCTTGCGCCCCGCTATCGTGTGTTACTTCATAATGATGATTTCAACGGCATGGAGTATGTGGTACAGACACTAATGAGTACTGTACCGAGTTTGACTCAGCCCCAAGCGGTGAGTATTATGATGGAAGCTCATCAGAGTGGAATTGCATTAGTCATTACTTGCGCTCAAGAACACGCTGAGTTTTACTGCGAAACTCTGAAAAATCATGGGTTAAGCAGCACTATTGAACCGGATGAGTAAAGTTGATGGGGCAGCGTTAAGATTTAATGTGAACGATGATTGTTAATACTGCCCTCATTTACAAGTTTTGAAATTTAGCCTACGTTCAATTTCCCAGTTTTCAGCACCTGTGCGGTTGTTAGTGTTTGCGATCGCCTTGTTGGTATTATGGAGTCCAATCGCAATTCCCCTGTATACCTTAGCAGGTGAGCGCAACTGGGTCAGTATTGTAACGCTGATTGCTTTATACCTAGAATTTATTGCTTTAATTCGTTATTGGGGAAAACAGATTTATCAACAGCCTCAACTCCTGCAACATTACGGTTTAGAATGGTCTCAACGCAATATTCGAGAGAGCATTAAAGGGTTCAGTTTCGGTGGGTTGAGTTTATTTGTTCTATTTGGACTTGAATCAAGTCTAGGATGGCGGATATGGGATAGATCGCAGATTATACAATCGATTCAGACGAGTCCTGTATTTATCCTAGAAGGTTTCGCCGTAGCGTTGGGGATTGGTTTAGCGGAAGAATTACTGTTTCGCGGTTGGTTACTCGATGAATTACGACGAGACTATTCTCGGCAAAAAACGGTATGGATCTGTAGTATTATTTTCGCTATTCTGCATTTTATTAAACCCCCAGGAGAAATTTATCGCACAATATTACAATTTCCGGGATTAGTATTATTGGGTTTAATACTCGCTTGGGGAAAATTATCCACCCCGACTTCTACCACTCCAAATGGACGGCTAGGTTTCCCGATTGGATTTCATGGTGGTTTGGTTGGTGGTTATTATTTAATTAATGTCGGAAAATGGAGTCAAATTTCTCAACAAGTACCAACCTGGGTGACAGGAATTGATAATAATCCATTAGCCGGAATTTTGGGGTTATTATTTTTAACTGCGATCGCGCTATGGATGAGAAAACGGGCGGGTGCAGCAGAATAGAATGTATTCAATTGAGATCTCTAGCGCGTAAACTAATGCTTAAGCCTTAACGGCTCAACCCCCATCTTGTGTGCTATCAGATAAAATAACAGGGTATGGGAGAGATCCCTGAGTGATTTCAGGGAATTCAGACTACACACTCGTTGTAGAGATCTCAATACTGTTAATTGTTAAAAGGAGTTTCAGTTTTGAAACGAGCAGAACCCCAACAAGGTTTACCCGCTATTCTGATTGGCGGTTTAATTGCCGCTGTGGTGCTAGTGGCACTCAATTGTTTTATCATCATTAATCCTGGACAGGCAGGGGTTTTAAGTATTTTAGGGAAAGCCCAACCGGGAGCGCTGTTAGAAGGGATACATTTTAAGCCACCTTTAGTCTCTGCTGTTGATGTTTATGATGTCACTGTTCAGAAGTTTGAAGTTCCGGCGCAAAGTTCTACTAAAGATTTACAACAACTTTCTGCCAGTTTTGCGATTAACTTTCGCTTAGATCCAATTCAAGTGGTGACAATTCGACGTGAACAGGGAACCTTACAAAACGTGGTTTCTAAGGTGATTGCTCCCCAAACCCAAGAATCTTTTAAGGTAGCTGCGGCTAAGCGAACCATTGAAGAAGCGGTAACTAAGCGGATTGAGCTAAAATCTGACTTTGATGAAGCTCTCGATCAACGCTTGAAAAAGTATGGCATTATTGTGCTAGATACCAGTGTCATTGATTTGGCATTTTCTCCTGAATTTGCGAAAGCAGTTGAAGAAAAGCAAATTGCTGAACAGCGTTCTCGTCGTGCCATTTATGTTGCTCAAGAAGCCGAACAACAAGCTCAAGCCGACATTAACCGCGCTCAGGGTAAAGCAGAAGCTCAACGCTTGTTAGCTGAAACCCTCAAAGCTCAGGGGGGTGAATTGGTACTACAAAAAGAAGCGATTGAAGCTTGGAAATCCGGTGGCGCTCAGATGCCGAAAGTATTGGTAATGGGAGGAGATTCTCAAAGTAGCGTCCCGTTCTTGTTTAACCTCAGCAATGTAGAAGATGTTAGTAATTAATAGATAAACAGAGGAGTAAATGTGTAGAGGTATTTAATTGAATATCTCTACAAAATTAATCACTAACTGGAGCGACTGTTACTATCTTTGGTTATTAAAGGCTTAAAATTATAAAATAATATTCCTTGAAAAAAATAGTTTTTAATTATTTTAATTCTTAGTCATATTTTACTAAATTTAATTTTATATATTTAATCTACAGGTAGGACAAAGTAGTGGAAAAGCTGACTAAATGAGAATAGCAATCCTTGATTTATAACCGGGAAAAAGATAAAATAATAAAATTCAGTAATTCTATAATATATTTCTAAGTATTATTTAAATTAGATTCAAGTTGACCAATTTGATCCCAGGCTAATAATATAAAAATTGCAACTTTTATAGACTGATCTTGCTCTAATTGTTCTATTTTTTCTATAAAATGTAGCCATTTTTGTTCTGCTTGAGGATAATTATCAATCTTATTTATAATTTCATTTACTTGTCTGAGTTGAAGAATAACGTGAGAATCAATATCAAGAGAAGATAAATTTTCTATCCAAAAATCGATAACTATTTTAATCTCACTGAGAGAAAGACGAGCAGAAACCGGATATAATTCAGGTGTTTGTAATATTGTTCGTATTGATTGAATTTGTGTTTTATTAGGATCAAAACGATAATATAATTTCTTTAAGGTTAATTCGGTAAACTCTCCGGGCTGAAAGATTTGATTCCAATTCTCAGGCTGACGGTGCGGATTTTGATCAATATTATTCGGGGAAGGTAGCCGCATAAAGATATAATCACACTCAATACCATCTAGCTTTGTACGAGTTGTAATAATCCAATTCTGAATAAAAGCTCGGGTTAGAATAGTATTAGTTAAATCTGTCTTATCTAATTGTGTTCTAATTAATCTGGCACCCGATAAATTCGCCTTTTTTAGATTACTATGACTGAGATTTGCACTCATAAAACTAGCATTTTTTAAGTTTGCACCTTGTAAGTTGAGCCAACGTAAATCTTGATGATTAAAATTCTGATTTTCTCCTCGACCTGTCCGCAGTAATTCTCTGATTAATTTAGATTTTAAATAAGTATTTCCTGTACGAATTCGATCAAAATATTTGACCCCTTTCCAACAGGTTCGATCTAGCTTCGCTTGACCAAAATCAGTACTAGGAATAATCGCATTAGTGAAATCTGTATCTGTTAAATTTGTCCGGCGAAAACTGGTACCACCAACGGCTGCTAAATTGACAGCAATGGTTTGAATACCCGCATATCGTCCTTCTCCTTCTAGCGATCGCCATCCTAAATAATCGAAGAAAAAGCTAACAGAAACCGAAGCGGCGATGACTACCGCACCCACTCCTCCTGAGATGTAAGAAGCAATTAAACTGGCAATAGTAGCCACTGCCAAAGTTCGTGCAGTTGCGAGCAAAATCGCCACCACCGGAGAGACCAAAAACCCTACGGCGAAGGCAACGGCTGAGGTTAATACAACCGCGATCGCAAATCCGGCTAAAGCTGCAGCAATTCCCAGGGTACCGACAAAGGTTGCCATCTCGATCATTCCAGCCGTGGCACTAGTAATGATGCCAATGACAGCAACCACAACAGTCGCAGCAATAGTGCCGAAGCTACCACCAATCAATTGACGAATTGCAATAAAAACAAATGCAATTGTTAACAGTAAAGTATTCCAGCCAGCGCTGCTATCATTGGGGTTAGAAAGATTGAGTACCAGTAGGGTAAAGTAACTAATTAAAACCAGTCCTAAACCCGAAAACACTGATAGTAACCAGGACATTAATAATAAAATAATCTTCCAGCGTTTTTGCAGTCCTGCTTTAATTCCACGAAACTGACTATTTTGTAAATTGGCTCTATAAAAATTCGCCCCTTGAAGATCGGCGTAGCTAAAGTCAGCTCCGGATAAGTTTTGACCCCGAAATGACTGACCTCTAAGGTTTTGACCTCGGAAATCCCGTCTTCCTTTGCGATAGAGTAGCAGCACCTGACGGCTTTTCATAGATTAATAATATAAAATTTAGAGTTTTTTCCATAAATATAGATTCCATCTTATCTGCTAACACATTATTGTCAAAATTCGCAAATATCAACAAGTAATTTAATATTTTGTTGATTTATAACTGACTCTTTAATGGAATTTCGATAGTAAATTCTCTTCCCTTACTTAAAGTTGAATTCAAACTGATTTTACCGCAGTATTTTTCTATAATAATTTGCTCTATAATGAATAAGTCTAGTTCTATTTTTTTGCCAACCCCTTTATTTGTAAGAATAGCTCAAACAATCGAGATTAAATAGATTTCAAGCTTTCTATTTTATTCTTTGTAAAAGTAACATAATCTCAATTAAATTGAATAATCTCTGTTATCGTAGTTCTTTTTATGAATTGATCTTTTTTAGTGTTTTTGCTGATTATTTTATGCTCTAATAATCTACATTTTTATCAAATTAATTAAAAATATATAATATTAAAATTTCTCTCAAAGCGATTAAACTTAGATATCAGTTCATTTCTTATAACTATTATATGCTATTTAGCTAATAATTTATTTTTAACTATTTGATAAATTAGATTATTTATTATTCAAAATAAATATGATTTTTCCGACTTTCTCTGATAAATTGATCGGTTATAACTTCCTAAAAATTAACTTTAAGCAGACTGTAACTATAGTGATGAGGCATACGACTTCACTTAATCAGGTGAATGGGTGTAACTTGAATCGTTAGAATCTTTTTCTGAAACTTATCTGCTCAAATGCCAAAGGCGATCGCAGAAGTCTATAGATTGATACTGAAGGGGAAATGACTTTAACCGACATTTCTCTTGATGCGCGTCTGAGGGCAACTTCGTAATGTGATTCATGTGTGATGTGGAAAGCCCTCTGGGTGAAAACTCATACGGTCGCGGTTGGCTTCGCTGTTGGGACTAAAGGATGAATATATTTTTGTATAGATCCGCTTGAGGGTTCTATATAGTCTGTTAAAACTGAGTATCCTGGGTTTAAGTTTTATAATTTTTTAAACTGAAAGCTGTGGCTAGGATTGACGAAAACATCAAAATTTGATAAGATATTAGCTCTCACATCAGACTCTATCACCGCATGAAAAGAAATTTATTGCGCTCCCCACCGATTCTGGCTTCACCTACGCTAACGTAGATAATATTATAGGATTCCTCAGCCCAGGATAAGAGCGGGTTAAGATGAGGATCAATGAATAATAACTTCTGATTAACACTTTATAGGATAATAATTCATGGCGATTCAGATTAAAGACGACCCTGAAAAGCAAAAAGCTTTAAGTTTAGTTCTCAATCAAATTGAGCGCAATTTCGGTAAAGGTGCAATTGTCCGTTTAGGTGATGCGCCTCGGATGAAGGTAGAAACCATTTCTAGTGGTGCATTAACTTTAGATTTAGCATTGGGGGGCGGGATCCCCAAAGGTCGGGTTGTCGAGATTTATGGGCCTGAAAGTTCTGGTAAAACGACTTTAGCGCTGCATGCGATTTCCGAGATTCAAAAAGCCGGGGGAATTGCTGCCTTTGTCGATGCTGAACACGCCCTTGACCCCACCTACGCGGCGGCTCTGGGGGTTGATATCGAAAATTTACTCGTTTCACAACCCGATACGGGAGAAATGGCTTTAGAGGTCGTCGATCAACTGGTGCGTTCGGTTGCGGTTGATATTGTGGTGATTGACTCGGTTGCCGCGTTAGTGCCTCGGGCAGAAATTGAGGGGGATATGGGCGACTCTCACATGGGGTTGCAAGCGCGGTTAATGAGTCAGGCGTTACGAAAAATTACCGGAAATATTGGTAAGTCTGGCTGTACGGTGATTTTCCTTAACCAACTGCGTCAGAAAATTGGTGTCGTTTATGGTAACCCAGAAACCACCACAGGGGGAAATGCCCTGAAGTTTTATTCCTCGGTCCGTTTAGATATTCGTCGGGTTCAAACTTTGAAGAAAGGTTCAGATGAGTATGGAATTCGGGCTAAAGTTAAGGTGGCGAAAAATAAAGTCGCTCCTCCATTTCGGATTGCTGAATTTGACATTATCTTTGGTAAAGGGATTTCCACCATTGGTTGTTTAGTTGATTTAGCTGAAGAAACGGGGGTGATTAAACGCAAAGGATCTTGGTATAGTTATCAGGGTGATAATATTGGTCAGGGTCGGGAAAAAGCAATTATTTATATGGAAGAAAACCCGGAATTTACCGAGAAAATTCAACAACAAGTTCGTTCGGAACTCGCTGGTGGTGCAGTGGTTTCAGCCAATTCAGTTGCGCCTGTAGATGCAATTGATGAGGGAGCCGACGATGTAACGGAAGAGGAATAAATTTGTTTCTCCAGGGTGTGTCATTGACGCACCCTACATTAATATATTAGAGTTTTTAACAGTTATTCCTGTATTGCTTTTAACATCATCTGCACCACATCTGGCATGGCATATTTAGCTTTCCAACCTAACTGACGTTCCGCTTTCTTCGGGTTTGCCCGTCCCACTGCAATATCTGTCGGGCGATATAAACTCCGATCGACTTCTACATGATCTTGCCAGTTTAAGCCAACGCATTCAAATGCCTGGGCAACAAAGGCTTCTAAAGAATAGGTTTGACCTGTGGCAATAATATAATCATCCGCTTGTTCAGCTTGTAACATCCGATGCATCGCTTCAATATATTCAGGTGCCCAACCCCAATCTCGTTGAACCGAGATATTGCCTAAATATAGTTTTTCTACACTACCCGCCGCAATTTGAGCCGCCGCCCGTACAATTTTTTGGGTGACAAACCGAGCCGGACGCAGCGGAGAATCATGGTTAAATAGTATACCAGAACAGGCAAATAAGTTGTAGGCTTCTCGATAATTTGCCACTTCCCAGAATGCTGCGGATTTTGCTACAGCGTAGGGACTACGGGGACGAAAGGGGGTATTTTCATCGGCGGGTGTGTCCCCTGTGTTACCAAAACATTCACTCGAACCCGCATTATAAAACTTGATATTTGCCCCGGTAAATCGAATCGCTTCTAATAAGTTTAATGTTCCGGTGGCAATACTTTCAAGGGTTTCAACCGGTTGGTTAAAGGATAAACCCACAGAACTTTGCGCCGCTAAATTATAGACTTCATCGGGTTGAACTTTGGTTAATACCTGTAACACACTACGAAAATCTCTTAGAGACATCGATTCAAGTTTAATTTGTTCTCGAATTCCCAAACGAGATAAGTTCCGAAACGATGACATCTGAGCATCGCGCGAGGTGCCACAAACGCTGTAGCCTTGATTTAATAAATAGGATGCTAAGTAAGCCCCATCTTGTCCTGATACGCCACAAATTAATGCAGTTTTCATTATACTTTTCTCTAATTAATACCTGAATTTTTGGCTAACTCATCTAGATATAATGATCCAGAATTTAATCTATTATTCCCGGAAAACAGATGAAATAGAAACGATAACAAAAATTAGCTTTGACTATAGGGCAATTAATTCTAATTACTTAAAGATTTCTGGAAAAAAGAATGAAGATCATACATTTTATCTAAAAACAGATCAATATTCCGGTTGTCTATACCTGTATTACCAAGGACTACCAATCATGGTAAACCCTGCCCAATAAAACGGGTGGGATAAATCTCCATGATCTCGTCGAGCCATTTCAGGGGGTAATTCAATCACGCTTTGGTTATAAATGAGCTGCCCGTTATCGAGACGAACTTGCCCGTTTAACATAGCCAGTTGTGCCTGTCGCAGGGCCTCTGCTTTAATCGGAGAAGTCAGTAATGCCTGGTAAAAAGTTGTCATTAACCCCAGAGTTCCGGCATCGCTAACGTACCACAGGCTGGCTAAAGCTGATTTAACCCCCGCCTGCACTGCTAGGCCTGCAAACCCTAATTCTGCTTTTTCGTCTCCCACAGCCGTTGTACAGGCGCTGAGAACTAATAATTCAACTGGGGGTTGATTCAGTTTCAGGCTTCGCAATTCATTTAACCCCAATTTTTGATCCCAAAATTGAATATAAGACTGTTCTGCACCTCCTGCTAAAAATTCACCATGAGTTGCTAAATGGATAATTTCATATTGCTGTTGATATCGTTGATTTTTTAGGTTTTCAACTGTGAATTCCTCATTTAAAAAGAGTTGACCCGGCCAGCTATTGGCATCGACAATTAAGTTTAATTCCAAAGGCACAGCCGGGAGTGATTGTTGAGTGGGATCGGAAAAATAGGAAGCCCCCATTGCTAAGACTTTTGACTGTTTTAAATTAACATAACTGGTATCGGTTAAGCTTAAACTGGGAATTAATCCTAAACTATATTTTTCCATTAAAAATTGTTCGCCATCATATAAAGCAGCAATAGGAATTGTTCTTAAACCGGAATCCATTGAAAAGATTAAAGTATTAATTCCTTGTGCTTTTAACTCTTTTTCTATGGGGGAAATTAACCAATTATAAAGTTTTTCACCCGTCTGCAAATAAGCTTTATTATTAAAATTGCGAGGGAGACGAATTTGATTGGTAAAGGTGCGGGCAATTTTCAATAATTCTTGTTTTGGAACATCGATCCGCTTAAATATCGGTTGACCCTCGGGCAATAATAATCTAATTTCTAATTGATTTTGCTGTATTGAAACATAGAGGATAGCAGGTTTATGTCCGGTTAAGCGAGTAATGTTATTTAAGGTTTGATCGATACTTTGATGAGTGGTTAAGTTTTTATCGGCTTGATTTCCTAAATAATTTACAAATTCCTGACCATGGGAAGAATCGACTTGTAAGATGGATGTCATCAATGGAGATTGAGAAATTTGATTATTAGCAATTGTTCCAGGTTCTACTGTAAATATCAATTCTTGACTATTTTCTATCGAAGTATCGGGTTCAAGTGTTTGCTCACTATTGTCAGTAATTTCTGGGGATGGATTTTCATCTAAATCTGTATCTAAAATCGGCTCAATCGTCAATTCTGGAGCGATCGCCTCTTCTACGGGTTGTGGATTGTTTGGAGTATTCTCTGGATCAATATTAGGATTTGTTGGGTTCTGATTCTCTGTATTGGGAGGAACTGAAGGAGTATTTTGATTCTCTGAATTAGGCGGAGGAATTGGTGGAGATTGAGGTGTATTAATGCCTGTAATAATTTGAGAAGCTGTTCCATTTAAGGTGGCATCTCCAATAATAAATGGAGTATTAAATGCCTCTCCTCCTTGCTCAATAGTGGCCTGACCTGCCGCTTCTTTTCCGAGTGCTGATAAACTCGCGGGTTGTTGATTAGCCGCTGTAAATGTACCTGTTGCCCGAAAGAATTTATCGGTGATAATAGAGATAATTCCGCCTTGTTGCTGACCTTCTGTGCGAATAGATTCTACTTCAATATCTTGCGGAGAAGACAGACGAATATCCCCACCATTTTGTGTTTGTGAATTCGCACTAATTTGTCCTGTCGTAATCTGATTCCCTGCTGAAATGGTAATATCTCCCCCACTATTATAACCCGATGAATTTAAGTCGTTTGTTTGAATCGTTCCCGTTTCACTAAACAGTAAAATATCACCTCCGGCTGCATTGGGAACAGTCGTTTGAATCCCGCCCGTCGTCAGATTCCCAAAACTATTAATTCTAACTGCTGCATTCAATTGATTATTTGGGGTAATTTGTAAGTTTTCTGTGGTAACCTGACCTGCAGAACTGGTTAAACGAATCAGTTGATCAGTAATAATATTTCCTGTCGTAATATTTTGTTCTGCACTGATTTCAACGCTTTGAGCTGATAATAAGTTCTCTGTTATAATTTCACCATCACTATTAATTTTAATCTCGGGACCATCTGTGGCAATTTGACCAATATTAATATCTGCTGCTGCATTTATAGTGAAACTAGCATCATCTACTCCACGAATATTACCATCTCCAGAAATACTTCCTTCTCCTTGAGGAACTTGTAATAAAACCGGATCGCTAAAAATTAAATCATTTCTCCAACTAATAGAACTATTACTGCGAGATCGACCAATAGTAATCTGTTCAAACCCGTCTGAAATCGCATCTAAATCTGATAGACTTAAATCGAGCGCATCCGTTTCTATAGGATCTCCTAATCGGATTGCCTGACTATTACTGGGGGGTTGTAAAATGAGTTCACCTTGGCTTTGAATTGAGTTGCTTCCCCCTGTAAAATTAATCTCACGACCCGTAATGCGAATCGTGGTATTAGTGTCTAAATTATTAGAATTTTCAGGTAGAGAACTTTCAGATACAGTTTGTAAAACTCCAGTGGTAATTTCACCGAATTGACTGGTGAGAGAAATATCTTCTCCTGCTGTAATTAAATTACCGACTGTAATTTCTTCCCTTGCTTCTAAGGTGAAACTCGCATTATCTATTCCGGTGAGGGTGAGTGAATTTTCTGAGGTTAAAATCCGACCCAAAGGCGATCGCAATACAACCGGATCTTGAAAGGTAACATCTCCAGCAATAGTGACGGTCCCTTCGCTGTCTAAGCCTCCAATAACAATTTGAGTAAAACCATCTTGAATTTGGGCGAGTTCATTCTCGGTTAAATTTTGAGTTAAGGTCGAATCATTGTCTATTCCGCCAACGGCGATATCTTGGGCATTGGTTGTGGGTTGTAGTAATAAATTCCCAGATCCTGTCAGATTTCGAGTTAAATTAATCTCGTCACTGCTGAGGATGATATTACTATGGGGTTCTAATTCTACGTCTACGGAGGTGGCTTCTGAAGTGAATACAGACGGGTTAAATTGACCTGTGATCATTTCCCCAACGGTTAATTCAACCTCTGCTGTGAGCAGAATATTACCCCCTGTTTGCTCGCCTCTGGCTTCAATTAAACCGATATTTAAACGTTCTGAAGCGCTCATTTCAATATTACCGCCGCCGCCATTAACAGAACTACTATCAATACTAAAAGCAGATTGAGTGGCAAAAGCAATATTTCCGCGTTGAGTGTTGATGAAAATATCTCCTCCGGCTTGGCCGCTGGCTGTGTTAATGGAGTCGAGTTGAATATCATTCACTCCTTCGATCCGGACTTGTCCTCCTTGTCCAAATATCGGGTCATTGGCTTGAGTGGAAAGTTCTCCGAGTTGAATGCGATCGCCACTTCTGACTCGTATTTCACCGCTTTGTGTAAAACTGTCTGTGATTAAATTGCCTGTTCTAATTGAGCCTTGATCTGTGGTGAGAGTAATGTTACCACTGAGATTAGATGAGGTCGCTGTTGATAAATTAGATGTGGTTAAATTACCATTTCCAGTCGCTTGCAGGTTAATTTCTCCGCCTTGGGTGATAATATTTCCTGTGCGAATACCGACTCCATTAATGGTTACTGAACCGCCGTTAGTTTGAATTGTATCGTCTAAATTCATCGAAAATGACCCACTGCCATCTCCATCAGCATCAGCCGTAAAAGTGACTGAACCCGTTGTGGCTCGTAAATTGAGTGAATTATCTCCTAAATCCTCAATTTCAATATTATTTTCTGCTTCTAAAATCACGTCTGCTGTTTCCCCTAAACTTTCTAGGGTTCTTTCGGAGAGAGTATAATTATTAGAACTTTCTTCCACTAACAATTGACTGTCAATAAATGGGTTTTCAGTTTCTACTGGATTATTCGCATCAACAATTGTGATATTACGAGGATCTAACAATAAAGTGCCGACTGAATCATTAACTCCTTGTAAATTGACACTGCCACTGACTTCTAAATAATCTTTGCTCGAAATTTCCACAAATCCCCCATTTGCGGTGGAACTTTGGGCGCTAATATTGCCCAAAAAGCGAGTTAAATCTTGTGACCAAATAATCACTTCGCCGCCATTTCCACTTTGCCAAGCATCAGCAATGATATTTGAATTAGAATCAATGATAGTTCGATTGGCTTGCGGTAAATTACTACCACCGCGATAATCTCCCCCAATTCTGATAGTCCCTCCTCCGGTCAATCCAGACGCATTAATTTCAGTATCAATTAGCCCAACCGTTTGCCCTAAAATATTAATCTCTCCACTAATATTTTGATGTTCATCTTTTTGAGAAACATCTACAACACCTGACACAATTGTGGTTCCAGAATCTATGGGAATGGGAGTTGCAGAAGCTGTGAGTTGAACTGTGCCATCGGCTAAAACTGTTACGTCTGAGGCGATTAATTCACTTTTTCCCGTTA
The DNA here is from genome assembly GCA_049649525.1 of Microcoleaceae cyanobacterium. Lineage (GTDB taxonomy): Bacteria > Cyanobacteriota > Cyanobacteriia > Cyanobacteriales > Microcoleaceae > JAAURB01. The sequence continues at coordinate 93,230 of JBARZE010000007.1, read as the reverse complement.
ATAATTCGGGTAATGATAAAGGAACTAAAGTGATTTCATTTTCTGTGGGATTAATTGCTGTTGAATCAATTTCTAAGTTTAATAAATGTCCAGTCTGACTCAAACGAATGATCCCGGCTTCTTCTACTGCAGCCAAGGTAATTTTACCCCCAGAAACCATCAGTTCTCCGGTATTAATAATTGTTCCGCCAAGCAAGGTTAAATTCTGTCCGGGCTGAAGCTGTAGTTTTCCGGCATTAACAATTGATCCAGATTCCTCTAAAGCAAACTGAAATGTATTCGGATTTCCGATTAAATTAGAATAATTATTATTACCAAAAGCATTAAACCAACCGGGTTCAAATCCTATGCGAGTTGCAGTCGTTACTGTTAATGCAGCCGGAATATTTAAACTCGCTTCTGCCCCAAAAATTACACCAGCCGGATTCATGAAAAATAAGTTAGAATTTCCCCCAACGACTTGTAATAATCCATTAATTATTGAAGGATTTCCTCCGACTACCCGAGTTAAAATATTCTCGACTTCCGGATTAGAAACAAAGTGTACAGCTTGACCTGATTCTATGTTAAACTCTGTAAAACTATGAAATAAGTTACTGCCATTCCTTGAGAAAGTTCCACCCGTAACATCGAAGCGATTTTCAATAGAATTAACCTGGGTATTTGTGCTATTGGGTTCTGGAATAATGGGTTGCGCTATTGCATTTTTCCATAGAAAGATATCAGAAAACAGAATACTGCTTAAAGAAATTATTCCTATACGAGATAAATTGATGAAGACCGATCGCGCCGCTGTACCTGGTTCCATCATTCAACCTCCCTAGATAGCCCATTTTGGGTGGTAATTAGTTATGATTAGTATTGATGCATTTGATTTAATAGAGAAGTTTAAATTTTGTAAAAACTAACTGTAATACAACAAAATCTTTTTTCTCTTTTTCCCTGAGTTAGTGTTAAAAGTAATGGGTAACCCTTGCTAATCAACAATTATCAACCCTAAACTATTCAGTGATAAAATTAAGTTAGCATCTGATTATTTTAGATGAATTTTGCAGGTTAGCAAATTTTATATAACATATGATCAGTGGAGAATTAGACTGTTTCTTTCGGTAACATTCTTATCCTGACTGATTTCTCTCTTCTACAATAACACTTATGCGTTTAATTGGTTTAACTGGCGGAATTAGCACGGGGAAAACCACAGTAGCGAACTACCTTGGGCAAACCTACAATATACCCATTTGGGATGCAGACTTGTACGCTAGGGCTGCAGTTCAACCCGGTTCAGCTATTTTAGATCGGATTGTTCAGCGTTATGGTTCAGCCATCTTACAACCTGACAATCAACTCAATCGACAGCAACTGGGTAAAATTATATTTGATAACCTCACTGAGCGGCATTGGATAGAACAGCAAATTCATCCTTTTGTACGCGATCGCTTCTCTCAAGAGATTACCCGATTTCAGCAGCAAAATATACAAAATACAGCCGTTTTAGTCATTCCGCTATTGTTTGAAGCTGAGATGAGGGATTTAGTGACTGAAATTTGGGTGGTATACTGTTCTCTACAGCAACAGTTATCGAGACTACTCCAACGCCACCCTGGTTCCCTCACACCTCAACAAGCACAAGCTAGAATTGATAGCCAAATGTCTTTGCACGAGAAATGTCAGCAAGCTGATGTGATTTTAGATAACTCTAATGCGTTAGAAACACTATTTCAACAAGTTGATACAGCACTAAACAGTGTGTGAATAGCTTTTTAACTTAAAATAATAAATATATACAACAATTGGTATTAGGTTATTCATTGATTGCGATTCAACCCTAAACGTTGCTTAACCCAATACCAAATAACCGATTAGAAACGAATTCCTAAGCCATTCGGGTTTCTATCAGTTTGTTCTAAATTTGACTCCTGCTCAATTGCCGGAGAACTCCAGGGGATATTATTATTTAGATTATCAGTAGAATTCAATTGAATCGGTGCGGATAGCTGATTGAGGTACTCTTGGGTGTATCTGAAAGCTTCACCGAATTCAGCGCCACCCATCGGAAACACTAATTTATTAGGATCGCGGCTAATACTTAAATTTTGTAATTCAGCCGATGAATTAGCGATCATTTGGGTTCCTTCTAAGTTGCTTCCCAGCAGATTCGCCCCTGTTAAATTAGCTTGAATTAAGTTAGCATTACTTAAGTTAGCCACTGCTAAATTCGCATTATTTAATTCAGCACTATTTAAAAAGGTTCCCTCTAAATTGGCTCCTTCTAAATTCGCACCTTTTAAATCTGCTCCTTCCAGGTTTGCGTTGGCTAAATTCGCACCTGTTAAGTCTGCATCCCGCAAGTCTGCCCCAAGCAAATGAGCCGCTTGTAAATCTGCTCCGCTGAGGTCACATCCTTGACAAAACCCGGTTTCTAGGAGCTGTTGAACGTGATCTGGGTTATTTGCTTGAGCAGTATGAGACAGGCTCACAGACAGCAGAACAGTTGATAATCCGATTAACGCTTTGGACATGGTTTTCATCCGTTTGTCCTCCAGAATAGCTACACCAGGATAATTACACCCTATAATTACTAGATTAACTTTATCTCCGGATATAACACAACCTCTTAAGGTATAATTTAGCGTTTCTCAATATTACTCAATCTATCCAGAGTAGTAGAGAAACTATGGGTTGAGGGGAAAAAGCCTAGATTGAATTTTTCAAGTTTATACTGTTTGACAAAGCTCATGTTAAATCATTGGGTGACAAAATAATTATACAAACTAGATATGATTTGAGTTAAACTGGACTCAATATGATTAATCTGGCTGGTTCGATGAATAGCCGCAACAGAAAAATTAATTTTAGCTCAAATTCTAGTTAATTTTAAAAGGGATTTGATGTTTATAAATACATCAGGAATGTTATGCATGAATTGTCCCTATTGCTTGAATTTCTGGCGGAAATTGACTCAGACTGGCAGTCTCTCCTTCTATGCCTAATTTCCTGGCTCCCTCAGCAGTCCCCGCGTGTAAATACACTACAGTCGGTTCTAATTATAGCCAAGCGCCTAAACGTTTTGCAACATCATACGCCGTTGTCATACCTAAACCTTTAACTGGTTTTGTAACGCTCTTCATCTAATCATATAAACTCTGAAAATATTGAAATTCTCGTGATTGTTTATTATCACTTCATGCTATTTATAAACCCTCGGGTAACTTATGAGCGACTTGGTGTTGATGGGGATGCATTTTACCATGCCATAGTCTCGATTTCCAGGCTTTTATTACGGCTTTTTCCCAGTTAATACTTTGACCGCTCCACCATTGATTTTCTATATGATAAGACTGTTCAAATTTATGCAGATATTCATCAATTAAAAACGGAAGATGATAATCATCTAGAGATTGCTTTTTACTCTTGCAGGGTTGACAAGGTGTATTTATATAATTTTGCATTTAATAATAATTTAAACAAATTGTTTTAACTGAAGCACTTCAATGTAGAATAACACTGTTGTGTGAGTCATTTTTTGAATATTAGGATGCTGGCAGATTTATCTTTATCTAGAATATATAAAAAACTTCTAATTATTATAATTATTATTGGTATAGGATTTCGTTTTTTTAATTTAGGTCATCCGGTTTATTGGTATGATGAAACTCAAACTTCTTTAAGAATTTCAGGATATACTAAATCAGAATTAGTTGAAACTATTTATACCTCTGAAATTGTTCAAGTCGGTGATTTTGTTGAAACCTATCAATATCCCACTGCAGAAAAACAGTTAGACGATGTAATAGAAGCCTTAGCTCAGCATCCTGAACATTCTCCATTATATTATTTATTAGCGCGATTTTGGTTACAAGTTTTTCCTCATTCTGTTACTAGCATTAGAAGCTTATCTGCGATTATTAGTTTACTAGCTTTTCCTGCAATGTATTGGTTATGTTGGGAATTATTTCAATCCCATACTGTCGGTTTAATTGCTATTAGTTTATTGGCTATTTCTCCATTTCATCTAATTTATGCACAAGAAGCCAGAGAATATAGTTTATGGACGGTAACCACTTTATATTCGAGTGCGGCTTTATTACAAGCATTACGAGTTAATCATTCAAAGTCTTTCTATTGGTTAATTTATAGTCTGACGGTTGCTTTGGGATTATATACTCATCCTTTTTCTGCTTTTGTTAATATCGGACAAGGAATTTATGTGCTATTTATTTCTATAAAAAAACAACTGTATCAATTTTATTCCTATTGTTTTTATTCTCTTTTTAGTTTACTGCTATTTTTTCCCTGGTTATGGATTGTTTTTAAAAACTTATCAGATTTTATTGATAATACAAAATCGACAGCAGTCCCTCGTGAAGGATTGCCGTTATTTTGGGGATTAAATTTAGGTCGTTTATTTTTTGATGTTAATCAAGGAACCAGTTTATTTAATCCTACATTATATTTTTTCTTGTTTTTAATCGGTTATGCTATTTACACTTTAATTCGTACAAAACCTCCGAAAGTTTGGTTATTTATCATGACTTTAATAGGGGTTTTAGGGATGGCTTTAATATTACCTGATATTTTACTTGGGGGACGACGTTCAAGTATTGCTCGATATGCAATTCCTTGTTATTTAGGCATTCAAATTACTATCGCTTATTTATTAACATTGAAACTCCATAAAAAATGGCTTTGGAAATTCATATTCGCTTTTTTATTATCATTGGGAATCGTTTCTATTGCGACTCGATCTATTCATGCGGTTTGGTGGAATAAAAGCTATGCAAAAAGTCGTTATATTCCTCAAGTTGCGGAGATTATTAATCAGGCACAAAATCCTTTAGTGATTAGTGATGAGGAGCCCGGTCGGATCTTATCCCTGTCTCATCAACTCAATTCAACGGTTAATTTACAACTGGTTTCTCGCGGCTTTATGCCACCTTTTTCTCAGTCAAATGATACTCAAATATTTGTATTTCGTCCTTCAGAAATACTAAAAAATAAGTTAGAAAATAATAATTTTATTAATCTCAGAAAAGCGTATAAACGAGGGTGGATATGGGAAATTAGGCGATAAAATACTACTGACAAACTTCTGTTAATATCTCTAAGTTTTTCTCCATTGCTGTAAAATAGTATTGCGGATTAAGATCTCCATTTTCTATCGGATCGAGAGTTTTGATAGGTAGTCCAGTATCGTTTGAAATTTGCTGCAAGCGGCTGTCACTAATACCAGATTCAGATAACAATGCTTTGACATTATACTGATCTGCGGTATTGATTACTTGTTGAATATCCTGGGGAGATAAACTATCTTCCGGAAGTTCTATCACTGCGATTTGTTGTAGGTTATAACGTTCTGCTAGATAAGGATAGGCATTGTGAAAGGAAATAAACCGACATCCTTCTACAGCAGATAATTGCGTTTCAAATTGTTGATGAAGCTGTTGCATTTTTTGTAGATAAGCGGCTGCGTTATTCTCATAAGTTTGAGCGTTATCTGGATTTATAGCAATCAGTCCATCTCGAATATTTTCGACTTGCTGTTGTGCTAAAATCGGGTCAAGCCAGACATGAGGGTTACCTTCTTCATGAGCATGAGAATGAGCATGAGAATGATCTTCATCATGTTCTTCTTCTAATACTTCAATACCTTGACTAGCGTTAATTTGCTGAAGTTGAGCATTTCCAGCATTTGTAATTAATTTTTCCAGAAATTCTTCTATTCCTAAACCATTTTTAATTAATATTTCAGCTTCTGCAACGGAACGAATATTACCCGGAGAAGCTTGATAATTGTGAATATTCGTATTAGGGGAGACAAGTAACTCAACTTCAGCTTCCGCGCCAGTGACTCCTTTTGTGAATAGATACATGGGAAAAATCGTGGTTACAATTTCCGCCGGAGAGGTATTTTGTTCTGTTATCTGTATCGTTTCTGTTGTCTCTGTTGGTTGTGTCGTTTCTGTTGTTGAGTTACAACCTGTCGAAAATATCATCAGAAATGCTGTAATACTGACGAAATAAGCGTGATGACTCTGTTGAAGTAAAAATGCAGCTAGGTTTTTAAAAATAGACATGGTTTTAGGTGTCCCCAGTTGGAGATTTTAACTTAGAGTGATAATGATTATCATTTTACAGTAAAAAGTGACTTTGGGCCTACTTACTCTCGCCGTATGTACGCTTTGCTACGACACTTTACCTATTTCTGGGAAATGACACTATCCTCTCTGTGATAACCATTCTCATAGTTTAGGTTAAAAGGATCACAAAAATAAATTTTTGAGTACGTTATTTTGATATATTTATGAATATTAATATTTGATTATTTTAAATATTATCGTTTTACCTATCTATCTATCCTATACTCAAAAATGTTAGCTAATTACATCTCAAAATAAAGCGATTGAGTGCAGAAAGCTATTACAAAACTGAGTACAGAATAGATGAGATTCAGAAGAAGTTACAGACGTTCTGGAAAATACAAAAACGACAACACATTTATCGCTAAGCTAATTTTGCTAAAGCTGCGTCTACCGCTTCAGTCGCTTGATTGACCTCTGCCTCTGTCACAATTAAAGGCGGTACAAACCGAACCACTTTAGGGCCAGCAGGAACAAGTAATACTCCAGCTTCCATTGCAGCTTTGACAATTTCAATCGAGGTTAATTCAATGTCGGCCTGAAGTTCTATCCCATTAATTAAACCCCATCCTCGCACTTCTGCAATTAAATTCGGATATTTAGCGGCAATTTCATTTAAATTTGCCCGCAGTTGTTCACCCCGTTGACGCACATTTTCTAAGATATTTTCCTGTTCTAATGTGTTACAAACTTTCAAAGCGACGGCACAAACAAACGGGTTACCGCCAAATGTACTGGCATGGCTGCCCGGTTCAAACACATTACAAGAAGCCTTACACATCAATGCTCCGATGGGAATTCCGCCCCCTAACCCTTTGGCTGAGGTAAAGATATCGGGTTCAATACCGAGGTTTTCATAACCCCAAATTTGACCGCTACGGCCCATCCCAACTTGAACTTCATCTAAGATTAGTAAAATGCCTTTTTCGTCGCAAATTTCCCGGACACGGCGGAAATAGTCAAGCTGACCTGGACGGACTCCCCCTTCTCCCTGTAACGGTTCCAGCATAATGGCTGCGACTTGGGGTTGATTTTTATCCAGTTCTGCGATAGTGGTTTCTAACGCTTCAATGTCATTGTAAGGAACATAAGCAAAGCCGGGAACTAAAGGACTAAACCCTTTTTGATATTTAGGTTGTCCGGTGGCGGTAATAGTGGCTAATGTCCGACCATGAAAACTGGCATTCGCGGTTAAAATAATCGGATTTTCAATCTGTCGTTTGTCATGAGCATATTTACGAGCCAGTTTAATTGCGCCTTCGTTGGCTTCTGCGCCAGAATTACAGAAAAAGACTTTATCGGCACAAGAATGATGGGTTAACCACTTGGCTAATTCTCCTTGAACTGGAATATAGTACAAATTAGAGACATGATGCAAAGTTTGAATTTGCTGGGTGACGGCCTCAATTAAGGCGGGATGAGCATGTCCTAAAGTACAAGTTGCAATTCCCGCAACAAAATCTAGGTATTCTTTTCCGTCTGTATCCCATACTCGGCAACCTTCGCCCCGTTCTAAAGCCAGCGGAAAACGGCCATAAGTCCGCATTACATGAGCGTCAAATTCTTCCGGGTTATAAGGTTGTCCTTGTGCAGTGGAGGCTGATTTAACTAAGGTTTCTGGACTCATAAATAATTTGTGATAAACACTAAATCTTGATTGTAAGGTATATCCTCAGACTCAGGTAGGGAATTATAGGCTTAAATGGTCTGTTCTGTTAGCCTTCGTTGACATTGTTTGAAACGGTTGAATCAAAAATAATACGATGAACTATTCTTTTTCCTTTTCCCCTCTAGCGGTCATACACGAACAGATGAGGATACAGACAAATGGTGATACAGTTGATCTTTATTATCCAGCTTGTCATCCGGCAGCCGGAAATTCTCTTAATTATCCTTTGGCGTTATTTTTACAAGGGTTTGAAGTTGATAAATCTGACTATAGTCAATTTGCGACTCACATTGCCAGTTCTGGTTTTGTTGTCATGGTTCCTAACCATAAACCGGAGGGGAGAGATTATCTAGCACCGGAATTAAAGCAAGTTATTGATATTTTTGAAGCTGTAAAAATTAGTGTAAATACTTTAAAGTTTCCCTGTGAATGGATTGATATTAAAAAATTAGTCTTATTGGGTCACTCTTGTGGTGGAATTACAGGAATAGAAGCGATTTGTAATGAAATTCATCTTAATCCTGTTACAGGTTATCAGTATCATCGACCGCCTGAATTAGCAGCAGGTGTTTTCTTTGGCAGCAATGCGTTATCTCGACAAGATACCTCAACATTAATCAATAATATTAATATTCCTTTGGGATTAATTGCAGGGGATTTAGATACAATTATTCCTCCAGAAGTGACTCAGCAAGCTTACGAAAAAATTGAGACATTACCCAAAGCGTTTATGATGTTACAGGGAGTGAATCATTATGGGATTACAGATGTTCCTCAGCCTATAGCAGGCCCCATAGAAAGTCAGTTATCAACCCTCGAACAAAGTCTTGCGATTCAAATGATTGCAGATTGGACTATTCTGTTTTTAAGGACTTATCTTGTTAAAAACGTTCCTTGTGATAGTCTTTTTTCTCAGACTGTCAAAATGAATATGGAAAAGGTGAAAGTGTTTCTCGAACAGATTCTAGAAAATTCTTAGAAATGAATTAGAAATCAAATGGTGATTTTTGAGGTATACCCCATTCAGGAACCACTTCAGCCGAATATAAAATATAAGCGGCTAACTTTTCAGCAGTCGGCTGTGGCATCCAATCTTCCGAAACTTGCCGACACGAATAGTTAGTATCGCTGCCATCATAACTTAAGGGATATCTCATATAGTCAATTAAGCGGCTAATTGTATCTCGCGGGGGAGTTGCGCCTTGTAAATCTTTTAATGATAAAGAAACCCCAGGATAAAGAAAATTCAAACCCCCAGCATGGCAGTTGATACAACTACTATCAAACAGTTCTTTGCCTTCGTTGAATTGTTCTATAGTAAACTGATGAGTATTACCTTGATTATCATACTTGACCTCAACCGGTTCAGTCCCAAAATAACGACGAATGATGGGGTCAATTGAAGCCGCATGAGCGGGAAAATTAAAGATGAAAAAATTGATTCCAATCATGAAAGTAATCAGTGAGAATCGGATAAAATTTATAATTTTCATAACGGATAGTCAATAATTAAATAATAGTACAAAAAATATTAATGATTGAGTACATATTTTGAATAACGACAGATTGCAGTAATGATTAATTGCTAATTTTCTGCTGTTTAATACTTTAGACTTTAGATCTCAGAATTTAAATATTATTTATCTTTTTAATAATTCTCACAACAGCAACTTAATTAAAGCCAGACATTTGATGTAAAAACGCTACATGTAACGTCTCGATCGCATAACAACTAAGATTTGCCGAGATATTAAAAATAAGTTGAACCTAAACCCCAAAATCTAAAGTCTAAAATTATGTCATGATTTGAGCTTAGCGCAAGTATTTACCGCCGCCCCATTGTGTACCCCGAACTTTAGGTTGCAACAGAATATAACCTGCAATGGCATAGAGATCATCTTCGGTTAAATTTCTCATTTTCGGATAAATATCGGAACTCTTGAGACTAGGATGTAACTCAGAAATCTCTTCAAACCCATCATAGGTTGTGGGGTTTTTCATGTAGTCAACAATCCCTGCAATATTGTTCCGATTGGGAACAGCACCCGAAAGCGAGTCCGGGCTTAAGTTAACATCGGGATTAGTTTTTGTAACACCCAATGCATGACATTGAGCACAGGCATAATTGAATAGTTTTTTCCCTTGTTTGAGTTCTTTCAAACTAACAACGGTTGTCTCCCCTTGTTCATTGAGAGGAAACGTGCGAAGTTCTTCTGTCAGTTCAATAGCAGACGCGCTATTAACGAACATTTGAAACGTGAAAAATACAGTGGCAACAGCCAGCCAAATGCATCTTTTAAACATGGTTCTCCTTAAACATTTAAGCAAACGCTCAATCAATTCAACTCAAATAATCACCTCGTCAAACGCAGCTCAAATTTGAGGGATCAACGATTGCAAATCAACAGTGATTTATTAATCGTCCTTTGTTATGGGTAGTTTGTCAAAGCTCTGACCACACTATCAGAGATCGACCCTGTGCTAGAGTTGGACATCATTGATGACTCAATCTTGTCAGTTTGAGCGATGATATGTGAGTTTTGAGGTGTGACAACAGATGAGGGATGTCAGAAAGTTATTTAGCCCTATTCAACCAGACTGAGACGACTCAGAAGAGGATTGTTGAGCCATAATTATTGACATAATTGCTTTTGCATCCTCGAGTGCCAAACGGGTTTGAGGATGTTTGTAAGCAACTCCTAAGCGATCACATAGATTGAGGACCTCTTCGACTGGGACATTGTGATCCGCTGCAATTTCTGCGATGGACAAATCTGCAAAACCCATAATCAGTACCAATCATTTGGAATCAAGATTAATTATAGGAAGGATTGGGAACTGTGAAAACTGGATGTATTATTTATTATTGGTTATTGGCCGAAAATTAAAAAAAAACGCTGGCGCAATTGACCCCAGGTCTGGCGATCGCTCCTGCGTTATAATAACCACGTATTCTGAGCAAAGTCTTCATCTCCCCCCGGTTGAGTCAGAGCGTGTTCTGGACGCTGAACTAACTGAGGTAGATATGTTTTTTGAGGTTGAATGGGTTCGAGTGGTGCTGGGGTGGTTTTGAGGGTGTCAAGCTCTTGTACGAGTTGAGTATTCGCCTCGGAAAGCTCTAATGCAGTGTTTTGTACTTCTCCTAATTCCTGCTTGAGTGCTTCAATTTGTTCTAAATTCTGCTTCAGCTCTGTGAGCCGTTCATCTTTATTCTGCAACATCGTTTGCAACTCCATAACTTTTTCCTGAAGCGTGCATTCGCTATCTTGAGCCTCTTCTAGAGTCAATTTTAACTCCGATATCATCTGTTCTAAATCCGCTTTAGTTGGATTTTTACGACGAGTTGAGGCAGGTATTGCTTGAGTAGACTGCACCCCAACCGCAGTCTCTAGAGGTTGTTGAGGTTTTTGTACCTCTTCGCGAACGATATCTCCTAAACTTTTTTTGTTTGCCATCGTCATTTTCCCGTGACACTACCCATGCGATAGAAGCACAAACAACTCAGAGAATGCCGAAGCTATGGTCTGAGTTTTCTGTCGCTTATCCTATATTAACTGTACAAGAATCCTGCTGATTTAAGCCGAAGTAATTATTCTCGGAATTTCTCAGCGAGATGTTTTTGAGAGTGATCCCAAGCCGGTTGACACTGTAACCAGTACTTTACAAAACTTATATCTTTTTTTGTTACATTTGTCCATTATACTACTCTTAAGTAGTGCTTACGTCACATTATCAATCACCAGAGTTTAGACACAGGTGATCAACTGTAGGAGATCTAGTGTATATTCATACCTTGAAAAATTGACTCTCCTAAACACTCATCAACTCAGCCTGAATTAATTTATGATAGTGCGTAAGTCCTAACTATTATTAAGTCATTGAGGATTAGGGCTATGGCAGGAAAGAAAAAGCGTGGTTTTTCTACAACAAATTCCAATAGTAAAGTTAAAGTTGGGGTATCTCTTTCATCTACTAGTGCACAGCGGTTAAATGATGCAGCCCAGCAACTGGGAATATCACGTTCCGAATTTGTAGATCGTCTGGCTAAGGGTGAATTTGTAATTTCTCCTGACGGAAAACCCCAGACAAATGCACAACAAACTGCGGCAGATACTAACCAGATAAATACTGAAGCCGAGTCAGCTAAAGTCGTCGCTAAAAATGAAGAGCAAGAGCAACTTTATACGGATAAAATTCAGGCCTTAGAAACACAGTTACAACAGAGTATTTCTCTTGAGGAATATGAAAAATTAAAAAATAAATTACAACAAAATCAGCAAACTGTTGAAAATCTACAGCAGAAATTACAGCAAGCTTCAACATTAGGATCTCAGACTGAACCCAGTGTTTCTCAAGCAGAACATAATCAGCTTAAACAACAATTACAACAAAATCAGCAAACTGTTGAAAATCTACAGCAGAAATTACAGCAAGCTTCAACATTAGGATCTCAGACTGAACCCAGTATTTCTCAAGCAGACTATCACCATTTACAGCAAGAATTGCAACAATATCGAAACACAACTGAAAGCTTGAAACAACAACTTCATCAAAGAGTCCCTCAAGAAACTTATCATCAATTACAGCATCAAATACAACAACAAAATCAAACAATTGAGCAATTAAAAAGTCAAGTCGCTCAACTCAATGCCCTTGCAAGTATTGGACAAGCTCAAACTCGAAAATGGCAATCTCGTAGTTTTTGACTATATTATTGAATACATTTAGAAGTAGGCTCAGCCGTGCTAATAGATTGAATTATCAGGGTAAGGGAGCTTAAAGAATCCCTTACCTACGAATAAACAGAATTAGAATCAGCAGTAACTACTTCAGGAATATTGAATATTTTATGCTTCAATGTCTAGGATTTCAAGAGAATGGCTTCAATCTAAAATACTGCTGTTGGCATTAATTGATGAAACACGAGGTATCTCTGCTAATTCAGCTTCATTTGACACTAAACAGTCTGTTAACTGCTGGTGCATTTTATCCGTGTCAAGATGACGACCAATAAACACAACTTGGTTCTTAGGGAGCTCTAACCAGTCCTCTGTTTTAATATCATATCGAGGCCCACTCAGTTGAAAAATGTGGCGATTTTCACTTTGATTGAACCAGAGAATTCCTTTTGCCCGAAATACCGTTGTTGGCATTTCTTCGGTTAAAAATATTTCAAATTTATCTAAATCAAATGGGTAATTACTTTGAAATGAAAGGGAGACAAAACCATCGTTATCTAAGTGTTCGGAATGGTGATGGTGATGTTCATGATGATGATGTTCTTCTTCATCTAAATGTTCGGAATGGTGATGGTGATGTTCATGATGGTGATGTTCTTCTTCAACTTGATACTGTTCAATGGGTGTTAATTCAACATCTAATATTAATGGTAAAGGAACTTGACCGTACTCACTTTTAAGAATTCTTGCACTCTGTTTTATAACTGTAATATACTGTTCTAACTCTTCAATTTTTGAGACAGATGCGAGATCAGTTTTATTGAGGATGACAACATCACTGTAGGTAATTTGTTTGAGGGCAGCTTCACTGTCAAAATGGTCGGGTGTAAAGCTTTCTGCATCCACTATACTGATGACAGAATCTAGGCGAGTTAACTCTCGTAGTTCAGTTCCTAAAAATGTTAAAATAATGGGTAATGGATCGGCAACGCCTGTGGTTTCAATCACCATATAATCTACTTGTTCTTCTCGCTCTATAACTCGATAAACGGCATCGATTAATCCTTCATTAATGGTACAACAAATACAGCCATTACTTAACTCAACCATATCATCATCTGTAGAAATGAGCAGTTGAGCATCAATATTAATATCACCCAACTCATTCACTAAAACAGCTACTTTTAAATCCTGTTTATTTTCTAGAATTTGATTCAGTAAAGTCGTTTTTCCACTGCCTAAAAATCCTGTAATAATCGTGACGGGCATTCCTCGTTTGGGAAAGTGGGGAATCAATGATGTTGTTGTTTCCATTTATTTAAGTTTCTCCTGAATTGTTTTCCATCGTGAATCTTGAATAAAAATTGAGAATGATTCTAGTTTTTATGTCTTTAATTTTATACAAAATAATAATGATTATCATTGTTAGAGTTAAGTATTAAAAAAAGTAAACTTCACCTCCAATTGTTTAAATATTAGGTAAGCTGAAAGACAGAAAAATAACGAAAGGAATAAGAAATCATGACAACTGCTGTTAAAGTCAAATGCGCCTGTGAACCCTGTGTCTGTGTTGTTAATCCTGAAACGGCTATTGAGAAAGAGGGTGAATATTACTGTTCTGAAGCCTGCGCCAATGGTCATGCTGAGGGTTCTAGTGGCTGTGGTCATACAGGATGTGACTGTCATGGATAATTAGCGCTTTCTTATCGGAAGATTTGATAAAGAATTAGTATGAGTTGGAATTGTTTTGATGGCAGGGTCATAATCAACTGTCTGAAATTTCACTTGATTAGAATAGGGGTTGTAGAAGGTGTAGGTTGCTGTTCCCGGATAGCGACCCACTGAACCCACCCCAATCATGCGTTTTTCTGAAATTGTGAGGGTTTGGGGGGCTTTTTGCCCGTCTAAAGTTGACACGGTTGAAGAAATAGAACTCTGCTGTAATTGATACTCAAAAGTTTGACCAGAACGACCACAAAATAACTGATTTGCCTCCATTCTTTGTAGTCGGTCTAATATTTTCCAAGGGGGTGTTTCAGGGGTTAATTCTTCGCTGACACTAACGCTCGTTCCATGAATCAGTAAACAGTCTAATTCAAAGAAACCAAAATGTTGTTGTCTTAACCATTGTACGGTTTCACGGGAAACAGAATTCCACAATAGTTGAATCGTTTCTGCATCATATTTTTGGGTTAATTCTTTGGCTTCAGCATTGCTTCCTAAACCATGTAAATTAAAACATTGTTCTTCCCACCATCCCATACAAACTTGAGGTTGAAGTTGTCCAGATTTTACAGATTGTCGAACGAACTGAACTAACGCTTCACTCTCAGGGTTCGGGCCGATTAAATCTCCAAGAATATAGAGTTGTTCAACCTCAACTTGCTGTTGTTTAATATCTCGGAGAACCGCTTTATAAGCTGTTAAGTTTCCTTCAATTCCGCTTAAAATTACCCACATGATTTTAATCCCAATTCAGTTAATCTTTAACGTTCACAAACATGAGTCGGGTCATCGGCTTTTTCTGCAAATTCTAACCCTCTAGCTAAACGCCAAGCAAATATTTCAGGCAATCCTTTATCAATAATAGCTTGACAGGTTTTTTGATAATCATATTCTACTTCCCTCAGAATTATTTCTTCTGTTTCTGTCTCATAAATCACATAAGTGGCATTGGGACGACCATGACGGGGTTCTCCCACAGAACCTGCATTAATTATTCGTTTTAATGGCGTTGTAAATTGCTTATTTTGACTATTTGAATCTGCTTTAAATTGACTCACTTTAACTTGCATTTTTCCTTCATCTAATCGACGAACATAGGGAACATGAGTATGACCACAAAAAAGAACATCTGCTTCAGCCGACAACACCCGTTCTAGGGCGCTAAAAGCATCAATTTCTGGCAATAAATATTCATGGTTACTCTGAGGCGAACCATGGACAAAACAAAGATTATCGACTTTTAAAACTTCCGGTAATTGGGCTAAATATTCACGGGTTTCGGGATAAATATTTTGATGAGTCCATTCATGGGCTAGTTTCCCTCTATGTTCAGCCAGTAGAGACGGATAACTACATTCACAAGCATTTAGTCCTTCGACAATATCCTCATCCCAACACCCTTGAACGGTTGGAATTTCTAAAGATCGAATTTGTTCAACTACAGCATGGGGAAAAGGGCCATAACCGACTAAATCCCCGAGACAATAAATTTTTTCAGCTTTCTGTTTATCAATATCTAATAAAACTGCATTTAAGGCTTCATAGTTGCCGTGAATACAAGACATGACTGCAATTTTCATGGGGCGATTTCCTCAATTTGTTCTAATGACTGTTTCATTTGTTGTTGATAAGCTTCAATATGGGATTCAGGTAAACAACAGTCTTTAATGGTTTGGGTAATTGCTGCTTTTTCTAAGTCTTGACCGACAATTTCAAATCCACTAAATCGCTGGGGTCTGCCCTCTAACCATTGGGGTAAATCGAGGGCAACAAATTCTTGATTGACTGTTCCAGCGACAAAATCACCATAAATTGATTCTCCACTTGCAATATCAAAAATTGCTTTTGCCCGAATCACTTCTCCATAAGCCCCATGAATCAGTTCAAACCAAAATGTGGTTAAACTCGCCCAGTCAATAATTTCTCCGGTTAATAATCCCCGCTGAATTTGCAGTTGAGATATTCGAGATTCAACCAGACTCAAATAATCTTGGGCGGCTTGATTTCCTAAAACCTTCTCATCTGCCCAATTATTTATCTCCTCAGTCAAGGGCATCATTGCAACTCGTTGACAGTTGAGAGACTGCAATAACGGTTCGAGGGTAGATAATTCCAGATGCCAGGGCAGTTCAATGTAGGTGGTGGTGTCTGTCCCCGTGGTAAATAATTCAGACTCCTGACCCTCGGTCAAGACTTGCAGTTGAGGAAAGGCGGTACTCAGGGCAATGCTATCAATGGCAACAGAACCATTACCCGGATTGAAATACCGGATAGGGGATTGGGCTTGGGTGAGTTGTTCTCTAATCCAGTGGGTTTTGCCAGAACCCGGAAGACCTGCGATCGCAACAATCAACATGGGTTGCACTTTTGAACGATTCCATAGTATAGAGTATACATAAGAATGATAATCATTATCAAAATTTAGCTAATTTTTTTATGTGGGATAAGAGTTTACCAAACTAACTCACCCCTTGCTAATTTAGGGTGGCGATCGCCTATATTATATGTCTCCTAACTAATAATACGCCCTAGATGAAGTTATGAAAGGGTATGCAATAACGAACGGCGCAACCCTTTGCTTGTCCCATTGATAAAGTGCTGTCTCGGTTTGATATTGATATACTGTAAAGGTAAAGAGTGGTCGGAGTGAGAAGAGCCATATGGATTTGTGGGAATTACATATGCATCTATTTGAGTCCAACTTCTTCAAACGCTGGCATTGGTTTAGCTACCACTTTTCACAACCTTTTCAGCATCCACTTTCAGACTCTGTACTTCGAGCATGTCTCGATTGTGAGCAATATATTCCCGGATTCACCAAGAAAATGATTGATGCTCTAGCCTCAATTTCCGGCAAAGAAAAATATGAACCTCACTATGAGCAATTAATACAACGGCTTGCCGAACTACATGTAATTCGGCAGGTAGTTAGTTTTGATTGGTCTTGTGGCGCTTCATTTCGTTGGGAGCCGACACCAGTGAATGGAGGTAAAAAGAATCCTGAAATAATTGTTCAGAATGATGACTATCAAATTGGTGTAGAAGTCAAAGCCCCATCGCTCTTAAATCATATTCGGCAACGTTCCGAAAATTCTTTGCAATTTCATGCCAGAATTTTTCCAAAGAATGTTGCTGAAAAATTTCCTGGCGCAGACGGAGGTGTAACTTCTCCTAGAGATAATCCAGTCAAAGATTTTTTGGTTAGCGCTGAAGAAAAATTTGCACCTTTTAAGCAAGAGAATAATAATTTTTCTTCTATTTTAGTAATTGTATGGGATGAATATGTTCATGAACCTATCGCATCTCTAATGCATCCTTTTTCTGGACTGTTCACTCCTAATTCTTTTGCTCAGGATATGAACGGAGAAATATTACGGTTTCCTAGCGTTGATGGAGTCATAATTATTGGTCATCTTCATCAACTAATTCGTGCCACCAGAGATGAACCGTTAATACTTCCTTGCCGTCATCCCCTTGACTATGGGCAAGATGAAGATTTCCCAATGAAGATATTTATTGCTAATCCGTATGGGTCTGCTGTTCCTGAAATAGTTTTGAAGTGCTTACAGGCACATCTGCCATCACTTGATGATGAATCAGAATATGCACCGAGAGACTGGACATGGCGGTTTAACATATGAAACAATCGCCACCTAACAACCCGGCTGGAGCGGACTGTAGTATGTATTTTATGATAGAAAAATGGAAAATCTTACTCTCACCCGACCCGATGACTGGCATCTACATCTACGCGACGGCGAAGCACTCAAGGCAGTTTTGCCCCATACAGTCCGTCAGTTTGCCCGTGCTATCATTATGCCGAATTTAAAGCCTCCAATCCGCTCAGTAGCTGATGCTGCTGCCTATCGCGATCGCATTATCGCAGCAATTCCCACGGGCAAACAGTTTGAGCCACTGATGACTCTCTATCTCACCGACAATACCAGCCCGGAAGAAATGATCGCAGCTAAAGCATCCCAGTTTATCAAAGCAGTAAAGTACTATCCTGCGGGTGCAACCACCAATTCAGATTTCGGTGTGACGGACATTCAAAAGTGCGATCGCGTTTTTGAAGTGATGCAGCAGGTAGATATACCGTTATTACTACATGGGGAAGTGACTAATAAAGATGTTGATATATTTGACCGCGAGAAAGTTTTTATCGAGAAACATTTGATCCCCCTCAAGGAAAGATTTCCTAACCTGCGGGTCGTACTCGAACACATTACCACTGCCGATGCTGTGGAGTTTGTCCTCTCAACCAACAAGATCGCTGCAACCATTACGCCACAACATCTATTGTTTAGCCGTAATATTATATTCCAAGGTGGCATTCAGCCCCATTTTTACTGTTTACCCATTTTGAAACGAGAGAAGCATCGTCTGGCACTTTTGCAAGCCGCAACATCTGGCAATCCCAAGTTTTTTCTAGGCACCGATAGCGCGCCCCATCCCCGCAATCGCAAAGAAAGTTCCTGTGGCTGCGCGGGTTGTTATTCCGCTCTCCACGCCATGGAGTTATATGCAGAAGCGTTTGAGAGGGCTAATTCCCTCGATAAACTTGAAGCTTTTGCCAGTTTTTATGGACCTGATTTTTATCAACTCCCCCGCAATAGCGAACAGATTACTTTGACCAAAACAACCTGGCGTATTCCTGATGAAATTCCATTTCCTGAATCTGGACTCGTTCCTTTATGGGCAGGTCAAGAGATGAAGTGGCAAATGGTTTAAATTAAATAGTAACGGAAGTAGCCAAGCAGTGATTCAACTGTTGGCGGAGTTTAAAAGAATTGATTAGATTGAAAGTTTTAAAATAATAATTTAAGATCCATCTGGAAAATACTTGAGATGAATAAGATTCCCAATCATCCATCTCCCTCCCTTTCTTATCACGCACTTTCTAGCCATGAAATTGTAGAGGGTTTGGCAAGTAGTGCAGAGAATGGACTAACTTCTGAGGAAGTGGCACTCCGTTATCAACAGTATGGCAAAAATGAATTGCAGTTTAAGCCTGGAAAACCTGCCTGGCTGAGATTTTTACTGCAATTTAATCAGCCCTTGCTCTATATTTTGATATTAGCGGGGATTGTCAAAGCATTTCTTGGTTCTTGGACAAACGCATCGGTAATCTGGGGAGTCACCTTAATTAATGCCATTATCGGCTATATACAAGAAGCTAAGGCAGAAGGAGCGATCGCATCTCTGGCTAAAGCAGTAACCACTGAAACTACTGTGCTACGGGAGGGACAACCCCTACGAATTTCCTCACAAGACTTAGTGCCAGGGGACATAGTTATGCTGGCATCGGGAGATAAAGTACCAGCAGATCTACGATTATTACGACTTCGGAACTTACAAGTGGATGAATCCGCCTTGACAGGAGAATCCCTTCCCGTTGAGAAATCTACTCAGGTTCTTGGGGATGATACACCCCTGGCAGAACGGCACAATATGGCTTATGCGGGTAGTTTTGTTACCTTTGGACAGGGAAAGGGAATAGTAGTCGCGATCGCCAATGCGACTGAGGTGGGGCAGATTTCCCAGTCAATGAGCAATCGAGTCAGTCTCACCACTCCCCTTACCCGCAAATTTGAGAAATTTAGTCACACTCTGATCTATGGCATCTTGGCTTTGGCGGCTTTTACCTTTGTAGTGGGATTGGGACAGGGTGAGTCTTGGGTTCAGATGTTTGAAGCAGCAGTGGCTTTGTCAGTGAGTGCCATTCCTGAAGGTTTACCTGCGGTGGTAACTATTACCCTGGCGATCGGGGTCAACCGTATGGCAAAACGCAACGCAATCATTCGGAAATTGCCCGCAGTGGAAGCTTTGGGTAGTGCCACGGTAATTTGTTCTGATAAAACAGGAACATTGACGGAAAACCAGATGACCGTTCAGGAAATTTATGCAGGGACAAAGCATTATCGAGTTAGTGGTGGGGGTTACAGTCCCAAAGGGGAGATTACTTCGAGAGACAATGACAATAATCAGATTGCCTTTGAGGGAGACAACCTACCTCCCGTTTTAGCAAGCTGTTTGATGGCGGGCATCCTTTGTAACGACTCCCAATTAAAGCAAAAGGGTACAGATTGGTCAGTAGAGGGAGATCCTACAGAAGGAGCATTAATTACTGTGGGGGAAAAGGCAGGATTGAGTCAGGGAGGTTTAACGGCGGTTCAACCTCGGTTAGATTCTATTCCCTTTGAGTCGGACTATCAGTATATGGCAACCCTCCATGATGGGGAATCCCGAATGATTTATGTCAAGGGTTCGGTGGAAGCATTACTCAGTCGATGTCATCAGATGCTGGATGCCTCAGGACAAGCGATCGCGGCGGATGCTGCCCAGATTAAACAAGAAGTTGAAGCTATGGCAGGACAAGGTTTACGAGTCTTAGCATTTGCCCAAAAAACAGCCTCCCCTCATCAGCATGCCATCGATCATGAGGACATTGCTAGGGATTTAGTGTTTCTGGGGTTACAGGGGATGATCGATCCACCCCGTCCCGAAGCGATCGCAGCAGTCCATGCCTGTCAGTCGGCGGGAATCCGAGTCAAGATGATTACAGGGGATCACATTGCCACGGCAAGAGCGATCGCCAAGCGCATGGGAATTCAAACGAATGGGGATGTGATTGCCTTTGGGGGTCAAGAACTAACTCCGATGAATCAATCGGAAATGGAGAATGCTGCTATTGAAGGATCGGTGTTTGCCAGAGTTGCCCCAGCACAAAAGCTGCAATTAGTAGAAGCCCTACAAGCTCAAGGGAATATTGTCGCCATGACAGGAGATGGGGTGAACGATGCCCCAGCCCTCAAACAGGCAGATATCGGTATTGCTATGGGTAAAGGTGGTACAGAAGTAGCACGAGAATCTGCTGATATGCTCTTGACGGATGATAACTTTGCCTCCATTGAAGCTGCGGTAGAAGAAGGGCGCACCGTTTATCAGAACCTCCGCAAAGCG
The DNA here is from genome assembly GCA_049649525.1 of Microcoleaceae cyanobacterium. GTDB lineage: Bacteria > Cyanobacteriota > Cyanobacteriia > Cyanobacteriales > Microcoleaceae > JAAURB01. The sequence continues at coordinate 72,054 of JBARZE010000007.1, read as the reverse complement.
ATCGCCTTTTTACTCCCCGTCAATGGGGGTGAATCAATGACAATTTTAATTAGTGCTTTACTGGCAAGGGATTTACCGATTTTATCGCTACAAATTCTCTGGCTGAATATGATTAACTCCATCACTATGACAGTTCCCCTCGCCTTTGAACCTAAATCCCCAGGGATGATGGAAAAACCGCCCCGCAACCCTAATGAACCTTTACTAACTCCCAAACTACTGCGCCGTATTCTGATAGTGTCGGTTTTCAATTGGATTTTAATTTTCGGCATATTTGAGTGGGCAAACTCCACCACAGGAGATATTGCAGTGGCTCGTACTATGGCAATTCAAGCTCTTGTCGCAGCAAGGATAGTTTATCTAATCAGTATTAGCCAATTAGGGAAAAATATTGTTGAATATCTGCGAGGTCGCACTAATGAAATCGCTCCTGCCCCAATTCTACTGCTGGGAATTGCGACCGCCATTATCTTGCAAGTGCTTTTTAGTCAGTGGGGTGTGATGAATGTTTTATTTGAGACTGCATCTTTAACCTGGAATCAATGGTTAATTTGCTTGCTACCGATGTTACCGATGATTCCCACTGCACTTTTGGTTAATTGGCTCGATCATTGATACTTATCATGAAAAATTATGTTTTAAAATGAGGACTTAGTGAAAACTGTTCATAAGCAAGGAGAGAGAGTATGGAAGATTACCAACTTTTGGTTGAAACCCAGTGTTTGAGTATTCGTACTCGCCAGCAAGGAGATGTTGGGGCGATGAGTATAACTGAGTTGAAAGAGAGTTTAGATGGCGGCGATCGCAATTAAAGCTAATATTTAGCTATGAATGATAAGTAGAGTGTTTAACTCTTGACTAAAGAATACAATATGTACAAATTTGCCCCTGCTTCAGAAACAGAACAGACTGTATTTGGTGCTGCAAGACCTGGATATAGCAATTCAAAAGTTTCTGAGTGGATCGAATTTATGCAGAATCAAGATATAGATCGAGTTTGTTGCTTACTTACACAAAGCCAATTATCAAAATACTCAGACTTGCTTAATAATTATAAACAAAAATTTGGTGAAGAGAAAGTTTGTTGGACACCGATCAAAGACTTCCATTTTGTTGAGCGCAATACGTTAATCGAAAAAACTTTGCCTTTTCTCATAGCAGCAGAACAACAAAACAAACGAGCTGTAGTCCATTGTTCTGGGGGAATTGGACGTACAGGACAAATCTTATCAGCTTGGTTAGTTGCTAAAAGAGGATTATCTAACAAAGAAGCAATTTCAGTAGTGAAGTCAACAGGCAGAAACCCCCATGAGGCAGTTATAGTTACCACTATCTTAACTGGCAAAAATCCTTGGAAAGTTGCTAAATCTTTTGATATTTTATTAGATGATTGTCGCAATACTTTAAAAACAAGCTCCGAATCATAAGTGTCAGTGTTTTTGGATATTAAAGTCAGTGCGCTGATCTATTGGTTACTATCTTGGCTAAAATATAAAATAGGTAAAGAATCAAAAAACTATATCCCCTAAGTAAAAATGTTAAGCATTGGAACACAAAAAAGCGATCGCATTACCACAATTACTAATACGACTTGGGCTGAATATATTAGTTTAGATTTGCCAAGTAAACGAGTCTCATTTCGCAATGGAGTAATTACAATTATGTCCCCAGGACGTAACCATGAATTGATTGGTGATTATATCAGGTTGATTATTCTGGCGTATTGTCGCAATCTTGATATTCCTGTTTTCAGCTTTAATCAAACGACCCTCAAGGAAGAAGGAAGAGAAGGGAAAGAACCTGACGTAGCTTACTGTTTTGGGATAGACAAAGATAAGCCAGATCTAGCAGTAGAAATAAATCTAACATCAGTGAGTATTGATGATTTAACTAAATATCAGTACTTAAAGATTGCCGAAGTTTGGCTGTGGGAAAACAATCAAATTAGATTCTTTGTTTATCGCGATTCAGGATATTTAGAATTAACTCTCAGCAATTCTTTGCCCAACTTAAACAGCGGTCGCGTTACAGAGATCGTAAATGATTGTTTTGGCAAAAGTGTTTTAGAAGTAGAAAAATATTTCTCTTAAGGCTTAATTAGATAAGAACTAAATATGGATCAAAACGAATATGAGAGATATTGAGGTTAACCGTCGTAGAACGATAGGGTTTGAGACCCGATGCGTTTGGTCAAACTGGATGGAGTATTATTCAAGACCCACTCGATTCTCGCCATCGTCTTTGTAATTTAGCGCAATTGATTCCTAGATTGACTGAGACTTAGAGATCATAATAATGATGTCGCATGACAGTCTGTAGCTCGCTAGTATACTTAAAACTTTTTTAACATATCTTCGCCTGATAAGGTAAATTAACAGATATCTAAGGTCAGATCCAATGGAGGAATTAGTGGTTACATTAGAAGATGCCAGAAGAGTAATTAGTGCAGCGGAAAAAAAAGCACTCGAAATCGGTCAGCCCATGAATATAGCAGTAGTGGATGGGGGAGGAAATTTAGTAGCCCATGTACGAATGGATGGGGCTTGGATCGGAAGTATCGATATCTCAATTAAAAAAGCGTATACTTCGCGGGCGTTCGATCTGGCTACCAAAGATTTAGCCGAACAGAGTCAATCAGGAGGACAATTTTTCGGGATTCACGCCTCCAATAATGGCAAAATCATGATTTTTGCAGGGGGAATACCCCTTTACAGTGAAGGACAAGTAGTCGGTGGAATTGGAGTTAGTGGGGGGTCGGGAGAGCAAGACCATGCTGTAGCCGAAGCTGGAGCCGCTCTATTTTAATTGTTGAAAATATCATCAAAAATAGATTAGGTAAAATCGGGCCTAGAGAAGTTTATTTCTTCTGGCTTGATTCTACCCTCAGGTTTGTTACAAACGATATCGCCCGAAATATACAATGCCTCTGCCTTGACACGCTGGCGGGTGATATCTGCCAACACCGCTTCTAATGCTGCGATATTTCCTTCAATTGCGCTTAATATTGCCCGTACTAATTCGCGTATTCTTAAGTATGATAATAATTATATCTATAATAACTTTATAAAAACATCCAAACTTAAAAGTAGTAATTTAAAAAATGATTAGAGCGATTGCTTGAGATTTTAATTGCATAATAACATTAATTACAATTTTAATTGTAGTTAGAAAGCCTGTATCTAATGCAATCTGATATCTTACAAGAGCAAATCCAATATTATCGCAAACGTGCTTCAGAATACGACGAGTGGTTTTTCCGACAAGGGCGTTATGATCGGGGTGAAGAACATCGTCGGCAGTGGTTTTCTGAAGTTTATCAGGTAGAAACAGCACTTCGGGCTACTGCACCATCAGGAGATATTTTAGAACTGGCTTGCGGAACGGGTTTGTGGACTCAACATCTCGCTCCTGTTGCGACTCATCTGACTGTGGTAGATGCTTCACCAGAAGCTATTTACAACAGTCAACAGCGTATTGGTTCTATGTCCATAGAATATATTGTTGCCGACTTATTTAACTGGACTCCCAAGCAACAATTTGACTTCATATTTTTTGGGTTTTGGCTTTCTCACATTCCAATGGAAAAATTTGCATCTTTCTAGCAGATGGTGGAAGAGGCTTTAAAACCAAATGGACGAGTCTTTTTTGTAGATAGCTTATTTACCCAAAAATCTACTGCTCAAAACCATGCACCCTTGAATAAACAGGGTTATTCGGAGCGAAAATTAAATGATGGTCGAACATATCATGTCGTTAAAATTTTTCACGAGCCGACTCAGTTACAGGAACTGCTGCAAAGTCTAGAATGGTTGGGTTGCGTTCGTTACACAGAAAACTATTTTCTTCATGGTTTATTTTCCAAATCGCCATACAACAATTAAAATAATGTTCTCAAAAGCGATAGTGTTTATCCCATTATTCCATCAATTTGAGGCAATAATTATCGAGATGACTAGATTGGTTTTAAAATTATGCCAACATTATAGGAAAAACTATAAATATTACAAATGATGCAACTAGCCGAAACGGGTTTGAATGAAGAGGAATAAAATATATATAATGAATTAGAATTAAAAGCAATATTGGCAATGGCTCAAGAAGCAGAAAGTAAACTGAAAAAAATAAGCGATCGCGCTATAATCTCGTCGGAAAAGTGGAGAATAAAAGCATCGAAACCGAAGAAGAGTAATTCAGAAAATCATTAAGCGATCGCATAGTTTCTATAAAGCACTTAAAAGGGCGATCGCCTCAAATTTGTAGATCAGTTAGAAAAGTGACCGCATTAACTATCAAAACAAATAATTAATTCTCCATCTTAACTCCAAGCTAAACAGGAAAAACTACCCCTAGCACCATATAGTCTGTGTAATAATGATAATCATTATCAAAATTAAGCCAGCTTGTTATGTGGGACAAGACTTTACCCAGTCGGATTGAAGTTGCAATTGTCGGTGCAGGGCCACAAGCCTTGACATTAGTGACTCATCTGTTACAGAAACGGGCGAAACTGCGACCGAAATTGATGGTATTCGACCCGAGTGGGGCTTGGTTGAGTCAATGGCAACAGCAATTTGCTGCCCAGGACATTCTTCACTTACGGTCTCCTGCTGTTCATCACCCTGACCCTGACCCTTTTGCCCTGCGAAGATTTGCTGAGAATCGTTCTCACGAATTATTCCCTCCTTATGATTTACCTGGAACTCAGTTATTTCAAGAATTTTGTCAGGATGTGATTCAACGCTGGCAATTACAGCATCAAGTTTACCCCGCGAAAGTGGTACAAATTTTACCGACTCAGCAGTTGGGACGACCTGGTTTTCAGTTGGTTTTAGCAGATGGACGTTTAATTATTGCCCGCAGAGTTGTTTTAGCAACGGGTGGGGGAATGACGCAGTTTCCCGCTTGGGTAAATCAAATTCAGGCGAATTATCCTCCTGAGTCCCTCTGTCACGCCCAACAGGTAGACTTACGAACTCTTAATTTAGCCGGAAAACAGATCTTAATGATTGGTGGCGGCTTAAGCAGTGGTCATTTGGCAATGGGGGCAATTAAACGGGGGGCAACGGTAACATTAATCACAAGGCGGACATTACAAGAGAAATTATTTGATGCTGAACCGGGTTGGTTGGGGCCAAAATACCTGAAAGGATTTGCAGCGGAGTTAAATTGGCATCATCGCGCTGCATTGATTCAACAGGCACGCAATGGAGGCTCAATCACTCCGGCAATGATGTTAAAATTGAGACGAGCAATTCGTCAAGGACAGTTAATTCTGCAAGAAAGCTGTCAGGTGATTAAAGCCTATTGGCAGTCACAATGGCAAGTTGAATGTGATAACGGAGAGTTTCATAGTTTTGATCGAATTTGGTTAGCGACAGGGACGAAATTTGATGTCACTCAACACCCGTTACTGCGGAATATTTTACAGACTTACCCCACAGAAATTGTTAAAGGTTTACCCATATTAGATGAACATTTAAGACTACCCGGTTGTGAATGTTTTATGATGGGTGGATTTGCTGCATTGCAAGTAGGGCCAGTTGCCCGGAATCTATATGGGGGAAGAATGGCCTGTTCTCGGATGGTTCCCGCAATTGTTAAACCCAGTTTGGCATTAGGCTAATCTTATACCGAATCTTTATCAAGCTGCATCAAGCTGAATCTTGTTTAAAATTGAGTTGAACTATTCTCTCAATTAAGATAGTTTATTCGGTGTTGATTTTCTGGGTAGAGTTTCTTCTAAAATCGTCACTGATTCTACAAATTTTGAAGTTAAACTCTGATTTGAAGATACTATATATTTTAGCGTTTGAGGTGGGGTCATTGAAACAAATTATTATTGTAAAAATTGCTGTTTTATTCGTTTAATAATTGCGTTAAACCATCCTTCTAATTCAGATTTTTCTACCTAAGAAGCTTCTGAACTTTCTTCAGCAACAATCTCAAGATTATCATCAATTACAATAACTTCTTCAGGAAGTTCTGGGATTTTCTCTTCTATTGTTGTGTCTTCTTAAGATAGATTCTTCTGTGATAATCGGTGCGTCAGATGTTTGATCAATCTCCATGACTGTTAGATTGACGCTGTCTTCAAGCATTGCATCAATGGCATCAGGGTTATCTTCTTCTACTTCAATAGCTTCTGGAACTTATTCCTCTTCAACCGTTGCTTCAGTCATAAATTCTTCTAAAGTTTATGTTTCCTCAATATCGTCCGCTTCAGCAATAAATTATTCTAATATTTCTGCTTCCTCTATTGCCGCCTCTGTCTCCTCAATCTCTTCTTCTGGTAAAATAGGCTCTTCTAATATTTCTGCTTCCTCTATTGCTTCAGTAAGATTATCCTCAAGTACAGCTTCAAGATCATCTGCATTATCCTCTTGTTCTAACTCCTCAACCGTTTCATCAATGGTTGTTTCAATACTTTCAGTATTCTCCTCTTCAAGAATTAATTCTTTCAAGGTTTCGAGTCCTTCAATAGTCTCATCAATTGTTTCTTCAATCGCTGCTGCCGTATCATCAGAGATAGGTTCTTCAGCTTCGGTAGTTTCAGGAGAATTTGCTTCCTCAGATTCCTCTACTGTCTCTTCTAAAGTCAGTTCACTTTCATTTTCTTCTAATACAGTCGGTTCAACCGCATTTTCATCTGCGGCTTCTATGTCTTCTGTTTCTATAACTGGGGTAGGAACTTCATAAACATAATCTGGATCAACAATGGCTTGAAGCTGATCGGCGGATAATTCTCCTTGGAATAGTTGAGCTAAAGCGTTACTGACTTCAGGATCGTAAGTAAAAACGTTTGTCGTATTGTTATAAACATTGTTAAGGGGTTGTCCCTGTCTATCCAAATATTGAAGTTGAATCCAATTCTTGCCTGATTTAACACCTTTTATATATATGGGTTGCCATTGGTCAATCATATAGCGTTCACCGTTGAGGGTCATTTCAACCTGCCAGTCAGGCCCGGCTTCGACTAGATCTTCTGAATTAACCAAGCGTTGGGGGAGATTAGCTAAGTAAAAGTCTATTAATATGGGTTCTGCACCATAAGTCCCTGTCGGTTGATTGAGAGTCAGCAACGGTTGATTGAGATCGGGATGATTGGTCGGGGTGCGAGTAAACAAATGAAATACAGTTTGGTCATAAGCTGATTCATTTTTATAGCTTTCGTCCCAGGGATAAGCAGCAAAGACTCTAATGGTGTGAGTCCCCGGTTCAAGGTCTTTGAAAGTCAGAGGTTGGTCAAGATTATAGATGGCTTGAGTCGGTCGATCGTCCAAAATCACTTGTAAGTGTGGCCCTAAACCGACGGTGTCTTCCCGAAAAATAGGTAAGTCTTCAACTTCTAACTCAAGGGTAACGGTATTATCCTCTAACACTTGATCCGGGCGGGGAGTAATGATCTTAACTTGCGGTTGATATTGATTTAAGGTTTGATACAGTTTCTGAACGGCAACTGGAGGAGAAACTTCTATAATTGATTGCTTCAGTTGTGGGGGCGTTACTGTAGGAAGCGTGGTTTCTGAGAGATCGTCGGTCGAACAAGCCACTAAGCTCAAGCCCACCCAAAGGACTATTAAGTAGGTTAAACTTCGATTTGCTAAAGTTTGCCACTGATTCCAACGCAGCAGATTCATCATATTTGAGAAACCTCTATCCAGTATTGTCGAACAGTCTTTCATGGAAAACTATAGCCCAACAGAACAATTAACTTCACACCGTTATATAAAATAGCTCAGAAAGTTTTGTCCAAAAACATGATTTTCTGAGCCGTTCTCTTATTTATCATGGGTCGTCATAAATGCTGATTGGTGCAACAAAGTAGAAGTACGGCACGGCCCTGTTTGAATGTATCACTGTCCTGTATTCTCTACATTACTGTAATAAAAGTTATCTTTTTCTCTGCTAGTTTTAAGTTTTGTTAAAAAATCCGGTAAAGACTTCCGTAACAATGAGTCGCTTTCAGGCTATAAGCATTGATAAACAAAGGTTATAGCGAATTTAATTATTGTTAACAACCCAAGGTCGTTTGATTCGGAAAGATGATATATCATTTATATACAGCAGTTACTTCACAATCTTTTACAGATTATAAGTTGCTATTAAGACAAGATTAGCGCTAAAGTTAGCAACTAGATTGTCAAACAGCAACAAACAAAGAAGTTCTGTTAGACGCACAGCAAATGATTAGTTAACCGCTAACATTTGTGAACGGTTTTGAAACAGTTATAAAACTTGTTTCAGAATCCACAACATTTTAAGTTTTTCTGTCAGACGGAGAGGAGAGTCTCGATGACCATCAGTCCTCCAGAGCCGGAGGCCAAAGCCAAGGTTACTGTCGATAATGACCCCACCCCAACCTCTTTCGAGAGATGGGCAAAACCCGGCCATTTCCGACGAGACCTTGCAAAGGGACCAAGTACCACCACCTGGATTTGGAACCTGCACGCCGACGCTCACGACTTTGATACACATACAAACGATTTAGAAGATATTTCGCGCAAAATATTTAGCGCCCACTTCGGTCATTTAGCTGTAATTTTTATCTGGCTAAGTGGGGCATATTTTCACGGTGCGAAGTTTTCAAACTATGAGGCTTGGTTGACCAACCCCTTGGCCATCAAACCAAGTGCTCAAGTAGTTTGGCCAATCTTTGGCCAAGAAATTTTAAACGGAGAGGTTGGAGGCGGTTTCCAGGGGATTCAAATCACCTCTGGTTTATTCCAACTCTGGCGTGCTAGCGGCATTACAAATGAATATCAGCTTTACTGCACCGCCATCGGTGGCTTAGTGATGGCTGGTTTGATGCTGTTCGCTGGATGGTTCCACTATCATAAAAAAGCTCCCAAACTGGAATGGTTCCAGAATGTCGAGTCGATGATGAACCACCACCTCGCTGGATTACTCGGCTTAGGCTGCTTAGGTTGGGCAGGTCACCAAATTCATGTGTCCTTACCCATCAATAAGCTACTGGATTCTGGGGTTGCCCCCGCTGATATCCCTCTGCCCCATGAGTTCATTTTGAACAAGGACTTAATGGCGGAGTTATATCCCAGTTTTGCCCAAGGCTTAAAACCTTTCTTCACTTTAGACTGGGGTGTCTATTCAGATTTCCTCACGTTCAAAGGGGGACTCAATCCAACAACGGGTGGCTTGTGGCTATCTGACACAGCACACCATCACCTTGCCCTAGCAGTGCTCTTCATCATTGCGGGCCATATGTACCGGACCAACTGGGGCATTGGTCACAGCATGAAAGAAATCCTAGAGAATCATAGAGGTCCCTTGACCGGAGAAGGTCACAAAGGCCTGTATGAAATCCTCACCACTTCTTGGCATGCACAGCTAGCGATTAATCTAGCGATGTTAGGATCTCTCAGCATCATTGTGGCTCACCACATGTACGCGATGCCGCCTTATCCTTACATTGCAACGGATTATGCTACCCAGTTGTGCTTGTTCACACACCATATTTGGATCGGCGGATTCTTAATCGTCGGTGCTGGGGCGCACGCTGCCATTTTCATGGTGCGGGATTATGATCCAGCTAAGAATGTCAATAACTTGTTGGATCGGGTAATTCGTCACCGAGATGCAATTATCTCTCACTTGAACTGGGTTTGTATCTTCTTGGGCTTCCACAGCTTCGGATTGTATGTCCATAATGACACCATGCGTGCATTTGGTCGTCCCCAAGATATGTTTTCCGACACAGGAATTCAGTTGCAGCCCATCTTTGCCCAGTGGGTTCAAAATATACACGCATTAGCACCGGGTGTGACAGCACCGAATGCACTGGCAAGTGTTAGTCCAGCCTTTGGTGGTGATGTTGTTGCAGTGGGCGGTAAAGTGGCAATGATGCCAATCACTTTAGGTACGGCGGACTTTATGGTTCACCATATCCATGCCTTTACCATTCACGTAACTGCTCTGATTCTTCTCAAAGGCGTTCTATACGCTCGGAGTTCTCGCTTAGTTCCAGATAAAAGTGAACTAGGGTTCCGCTTCCCTTGTGACGGCCCTGGACGGGGTGGTACTTGCCAAGTTTCTGGTTGGGACCACGTATTCCTCGGTCTGTTCTGGATGTATAACTCTCTATCGATTGTGATTTTCCACTTTAGTTGGAAGATGCAGTCAGATGTGTGGGGAACGGTCGATCCAGATGGCACCATTTCTCACATCACTAATGGTAACTTTGCTCAAAGTGCCATTACCATTAATGGATGGTTGCGTGATTTCCTCTGGGCACAAGCATCTCAGGTTATCACCTCCTATGGCTCAGCCTTATCGGCTTATGGCTTAATCTTCCTTGGAGCTCACTTCGTTTGGGCATTCAGCCTGATGTTCCTATTCAGTGGTCGGGGATATTGGCAAGAGCTGATCGAATCGATTGTTTGGGCGCACAATAAGCTGAAGGTTGCTCCGGCAATCCAGCCTCGTGCTCTGAGCATCATTCAAGGTCGAGCTGTTGGGGTAGCTCACTACCTCCTAGGAGGAATTGCCACCACCTGGGCATTCTTCCATGCGCACATCATATCAGTTGGTTGATCACAAATTTTCCGCTCAAGTTTTAGGGTGATGGATTAATCATCCGGTTGACTCTAAATTCTTTGAGCGGAATTGGAAGAGAATAAAGTTTAGTTATGACTTATGGCAACCAAATTCCCAAAATTTAGCCAGGACTTGGCCCAAGACCCGACCACCCGTCGGATTTGGTACGGGATTGCCACAGCCCATGATTTTGAGACTCATGATGGCATGACCGAGGAAAATCTTTATCAAAAGATTTTTGCTTCCCACTTTGGTCACATTGCAATCATTTTTCTCTGGACTTCTGGCAGCCTGTTCCATGTCGCCTGGCAAGGTAACTTTGAACAGTGGATTAAAGATCCGTTAAATGTTCGTCCCATTGCTCACGCAATTTGGGATCCTCAATTCGGAGCACCTGCAGTAGATGCATTTACCCAAGCTGGTGCTTCTAACCCCGTTAACGTCACTTACTCTGGCGTTTATCACTGGTGGTACACCATTGGCATGAGAACCAATGGCGATCTCTACCAAGGCGCTATCTTCTTGTTGCTGTTATCTGCAATCTTCTTATTTGCAGGCTGGCTGCACTTACAACCTAAATATCGTCCTAGCCTCTCTTGGTTCAAAAATGCTGAATCTCGGCTGAATCATCACTTGGCTGGACTGTTTGGGGTTAGCTCCTTGGCTTGGACTGGACACTTGGTACACGTAGCAATCCCTGAATCTCGGGGACAACACGTGGGTTGGGATAACTTCCTCACCACCCTGCCTCATCCGGCGGGTTTGGCTCCCTTCTTTACTGGAAATTGGGGCGTTTATGCTCAAAATCCAGATACAACAAGCCATGTGTTCGGTACTGCAACGGGTTCAGGAACGGCGATTCTCACCTTCTTGGGAGGATTTCACCCTCAAACTGAATCCTTGTGGTTGACGGATATGGCGCATCACCATTTGGCGATCGCAGTCATCTTCATCATTGCTGGTCATATGTACCGCACCAACTTTGGAATTGGTCACAGCATTAAAGAGATGCTCAACTCCAAAGATCCACTGTTTGGTGTGAAGAATCAAGGTCAGTTTAATCTGCCTCATCAAGGGTTATACGATACCCTGAATAATTCTCTGCACTTCCAGTTAGCTTTAGCTTTGGCTTCGTTGGGTGTGATCACCTCTTTGGTGGCTCAACACATGTATGCTTTGCCGCCTTATGCCTTTATGGCGCGGGCTTACACCACCCAAGCTGCACTCTATACTCACCACCAGTACATTGCCGGCTTCTTAATGGTCGGTGCGTTCGCTCACGGTGCGATCTTCCTGGTACGGGATTATGATGCAGAAGCCAACAAAGGTAATGTGTTAGATCGGATGCTTCAACATAAAGAAGCCCTGATTTCTCACTTAAGCTGGGTTTCTCTATTCCTCGGTTTCCATACCTTAGGAATTTATGTTCACAATGACGTAGTCGTTGCTTTCGGTACTCCGGAGAAACAAATCCTGATTGAGCCTGTATTCGCTCAGTTCGTTCAGGCAGCTTCCGGTAAAGCCCTATACGGTATGGATGTATTGCTATCTAATGCGGATAGTATTGCAACCACTGCATGGCCTAATCACGCTAACGTTTGGTTACCGGGTTGGTTAGATGCAATCAATTCTGGTAGTAACTCTCTGTTCTTAACCATTGGCCCTGGTGACTTCCTAGTTCACCATGCGATCGCTTTAGGTCTACACACCACCACTTTGATCTTAGTCAAAGGTGCGTTAGATGCTCGGGGTTCCAAGTTAATGCCCGATAAGAAAGACTTCGGTTACTCCTTCCCTTGTGACGGCCCCGGTCGTGGCGGTACTTGCGATATCTCTGCTTGGGATTCCTTCTACCTTGCCATGTTCTGGATGCTCAATACCTTGGGCTGGTTAACCTTCTACTGGCACTGGAAACACCTTGGTATTTGGCAAGGTAATGTGGCTCAATTTAATGAATCCTCCACTTACCTCATGGGTTGGTTCCGAGATTATCTCTGGCTCAACTCCTCTCAGTTGATTAATGGATATAACCCCTACGGAACCAATAACCTGTCCGTTTGGGCTTGGATGTTCCTCTTCGGACACCTGGTCTGGGCAACTGGTTTCATGTTCTTAATCTCCTGGCGTGGTTACTGGCAAGAGCTGATCGAAACCCTAGTTTGGGCACACGAACGGACTCCTCTAGCTAACTTAGTTCGCTGGAAAGATAAGCCCGTTGCTATGTCCATCGTTCAAGGTCGCTTGATTGGTTTAGTTCACTTTACTGTTGGCTATATTCTGACCTATGCTGCCTTCTTAATTGCCTCAACGGCAGGCAAGTTTGGTTAACCATTCAACTGGATTAACTTAGCATAAAAAAACAAGCCTCTACCCTAAAGTAGAGGTTTTTTTTGGGTTAATTTATTTAATGACTAGAAAAGTGTTTACTATTACCAACTTAAATTTAATTCCAAGTTAACCACTTTTGAGCATTAAGGCGCTGTACAACCCCAAAAACTAACAGAGATAATGTGATTTTCCGCTCATCTCCTAGAAATGGCTCAATCACACTAGGTTTAGAACCGTTTGTGCTGCAAGAAAAGACTTTCTGAGCCTTAATATCTTCGTTCGGAAAATAGACATTAAATTGCCGTTGCCCATCTTGCCATTGACCCATAACTTGCCAACATTCGGCAGAAGTTCCTAAACTGGCAGGTAATTTTTCCTTGCTAAATTTTAGCTCTAAATCTTCAATTCCTTGATTGCTTAATGCTTCTTGCAATGCGGGGAGATAGTCCTGTTCAATAAAATCTGAAAAGGGTTTATCCTCAACGGCTGGTGGTTTTTCCTTTTTCGCTTTCGCACTAGACTTGGTTTCTTCTGACATGGTTGTGTTGTGTATTTGAGTTTCGCCCAACCGCTCAAGCCGGAGCATGACATAATCTCAATTATTATACAAGAAAATCCGAGATGCTTTTCTCACCCACTCAAAACCAACATCCCCCTCTAAATCGCCAGTGAGGAAATAAAATTCGCATCACAGTTTGAGAAGCAATATACATGGCAATCCAAACTAAACTATAGTGCAAGACAAATATCTGCAGATTTAAGCCCTCTGCCGCAATTCCAGGCAAAGGCAAGACTTTGACTATAATGATCAAAAATCCAGCTTCCCAAATTCCGGCAAGCAATTGAAATATTCCCGGCCAGTCACGATCCCAGCGAAAGTTCTGTAAGTAAATGTAAAGCCGATCCCAAATCAGACCAAAAATAGCCAAATATCCCAGAATCCATAAATAAATCCAACTCGGCATTGTACCAAAATATCCAAAACAGAAGGGTAGAGTCACTAAAACACCCACTGTAGTGAAGAGCAGTAGACGGGTTTGCCAGCGACCAATAAGGGTAGGGGTCATTAGTTTTTCTAAGCTTAGAACACAATACAGGAGTTAAAGTGTAAAGTTTTGTAAATTAGCTTGTGGGGTCTCACCCATCACGGCTATAATCCATAAGTATAGTAGATGCACCCTGATTAGAGCGCCCATAAGTTTGTGGGCGTTTTTTTTTATGGTTGAGTGTAATTTAGAAGATACTAGGAACAATTGCAAACTGAGTGTTACCAACCGTTACGAATCAAGCTCAACTTGTCGAGTCTGGTCGAATGATATGAGATCATAGTTGAAAATACTCAGCAGCGATCAAGGTCGTCTGAAATAATATGGATCAACATCACAAATCAACCGTCGTGATCACCGGTGCCTCCTCTGGAGTCGGTTTGTACGCCGCAAAAGCTTTAGCAGATCGAGGATGGTACGTGGTAATGGCCTGTCGGAATCTCACAAAAGCTGAAGCTGCCGCCCAAAGTGTGGGAATTCCAAAAGAGAATTACAACTTAATGCAGATTGATCTAGCGTCCTTAGACAGTGTGCAAAAATTTGTGCAGAAATTTAGAAATATTGGTAGACCCTTATCAGCTTTAGTTTGCAACGCAGCAATTTATATGCCATTACTTAAAGAACCCCTCCGCAGCCCAGAAGGGTACGAGTTAAGTGTTGCCACCAATCATTTGGGTCATTTCCTACTGTGCAATCTGATGCTAGAGGATTTGAAGAATTCACCCGCCCCAGATAAACGACTTGTAATTTTGGGGACTGTGACCCATAACCCCGATGAACTAGGCGGAAAAATACCACCCCGTCCAGACTTAGGAAATCTCGATGGATTTGCCGCCGGATTTAAAGCCCCAGTTTCCATGATTGATGGTAAGCAATTTGAACCCGTCAAAGCCTACAAAGATAGCAAAGTTTGCAATGTCTTAACCATGCGAGAATTGCATCGTCGTTATCATGAGTCTACGGGAATTACTTTTAGTTCACTCTATCCCGGCTGTGTTGCAGATACCCCCCTATTCCGCAACCATTATCCTCTGTTTCAGAAAATCTTTCCCTGGTTCCAAAAAAATATCACGGGTGGATATGTCTCTCAAGACCTAGCAGGCGAAAGAGTAGCAGATGTCGTCGCAGGTCCTGAATACAAACAATCTGGCATCTATTGGAGTTGGGGAAATCGTCAGAAAAAAGATCGTCAATCCTTTGTACAAAAAGTATCTCCCCAAGCCCGTGATGATGAAAAAGCTGAACGGATGTGGGATCTCAGCGAAAAATTAGTCGGGATTTAAAATTACCCACACGACCTCTCTCAAACATGAATGATTCCCTAAGTCTTGGAGAGAGGCTTGAGCATTCCCAAATTACGGCATCGACATTAACTCCAACAGACCCAGTCCTAAATCTTCACCAGACAGCGATCGCACCTCCAACAACGCCATCATATGCTTAAGTCCCGGTTGACCCTTAGACGCACCTGTTGCCCCCATGGCAATCACTAAACCACACCAACCCTTCGTCTGTTCACAACGCTGTTCCCACTTCTGTTTTGCCTGCTGATGAACCGGATCATCTTCGAGAAACTCTCCCACCAGATGCAAATCCCCATCTTGAGTTTGTAAAATGCTCAGATCATACTGATTACCGCCCATTGGATCTTCACCCGGATTAAAGCAAATCCCTGTGAGTCCTCCGGCTGCTTTCAAACTTTGGATCATGATTTGAGCTTTCGGTTTTGTGGTTTGCAACAGTATAATTGGTAAACCTTCTCCTGTTTGCTCCATCTCCCCACTTACCCCTTGATGAAACTGAGTGTGATGTCGGAGATATTCTGTTGTCTCCCAAGGAATCATTGCTAAACTCAAAAACGTTTTTGGCGGCACTAAATCATCCCGTAAAATGGGAACTTCTACCTGCAACTCCTCAGATTCATCTGTTTCAACCAGACTCACCATTTCATAAAGTTCATCGGCGAGATCGGGTAAAGTAGAGACTTGCACCGAGATCAATTTTTTTTCCGGGTTTTCTACAGGAGTTGCAATTCGATATTTACGAGTAATTTCAGGAAATTCATCATCTTGCAGTTGAGCGTGACTACTGCGTAGAAACCGATGAAATGCCTCTAATGCCAGAAAAACAGCCCCAGCCTCCTCCTCATACAGCACAGAGCGTAACCCTTCTAACGGATGCAAGTTGCCAAAACTGGGTTGAATTTCAGAACTCGGTAACGCTTCTAAATTAAGATCTTCCTCATCCTCATCATCAAACCCTTGGTCAATTCGATCAAACGTGACGAAGAGACAATCTTGAGTTAAAAAAGCTTCCTCCAAATTATCCGTTGGATCATGACTGACGATTCTTTGGCGAAACTGTTTTAAAGACTCCATAGAACGGTACATTAATACCCCATAATCCATTCCCAACTTTCCTAAAGTAGAAATATATAAGGTTTCAACATCAAAGCAATTTAATTCAACTGCAATAATTTGATGTTCTGCTAAACTTTTCCACGGGGCATCTTTCCAAATTGCGTATGCTTTTTGAGCTAAACAAGAAGTATAACCAGGCGGTAACTGAGGCGGGCGGCTTTCGGCGACTTCTTGTAAACCGCGAAAAATTTCATCAATCAAAGGTAAATGAGGTACATACTCAATCACAATCCCTAGTTCTTGTAAAGCACCCCGTAAGAAAAACTGAATTTCGCGATCGCGGACAACGATTTTTTGAGGACGTGCTGAGAGAGTTGGACTTTGAGGATGCTCCATCGCCCGTAATAGGGTTCTGACAACCGCTTCGATGCCGACATCGGTTGAGACCATATCCATCGCTCGGACAATACCTTCAGAACCATCTACCCAGATAATGCATTCATCGCTCGTTTCAAACTCTGGGTCTATCTCTGGGGTTGAATCTTCAGACAGCAAACGGCGATCGCCTTCCCACACACTTGGCATCTGGGGTAAACTTTGGAGCCGACGAAGGGTTGAGGGATTGAGATGTGCCATTTAAACAATATTTCTGGGTTGAACCGCTCAGACTGTTAAGAAGTTAAATTTAATTTTAGTTCGAGTCTGGCATCTAAAACTGTTGATGTTGCCCACATCTAAGCAGACCTACCAGGTAGAATCCTTGAAGTGAACAAACTGTACTTAATATTTTATGGTATTTTCACAATTGAGACTTCAGCCCCCCCAGATACAATCTACTGACTGACTGATTATATATAAGTACGAGATGTTTCGATATTACTCAACAATGAACTGTCCTCTCTCAGTAGACATTCTCTGATACACCGATTTTGTCAGGTATTATCACCACTGGAAAAGATTGTCCTTTTGGGATTTTTGATAGACAACAACATTGCATTTAACCCGATCATCAGCGCGATCTTGTCCCTGAAGAGTTAGACCAATTGTGGGAAATTTTACTCGCAATCATCAGCTCACCCCACTTCAAGACACAATTAATAAATTTGTTCTAAACGGCGAAAATCCCGCTCAACTTCAGCCCATAACGTCCGATTATGAGGATCAGTTCTCAACGCCTTTTTCAAATAACTTCTGGCTTTGTCTACTTGGCGTTCTTTAATTAAATGTCGTCCCCAACGTTGATAGCTAATCGCTTGCCATTGACGAATTTCTACATCTTGAGGAATCCGTTGGGCTAAGCCTTCTACTAAAGCGATCGCCCGAGGAAATCGTCGATATTTTAGTAAAAATTGGAGTTGCTGATAAGCATTTTCTTTGAGCTTTTGTTCAGTTGGGCTGAGATTGGGATTAAATTTAACCGAAGGCTGTTTTCGTGTAACTTGAGGCTTAACGGGACGATAATAGGTAGGAACGGGTGAGGGTCTGACTTGAGATTGACGGGATGTTTCTGAGGCTAATGGCGCAACTGTTAACAGATATTGATAAGCCTCTGTGATCGCAATAAATTGATCTCTTGCTTGTAAATTATCCGGATTCACATCAGGATGATAAACACGGGCTAAACGGCGATAAGAAGCCTTGACTTCCTGTAAACTCGCCCCAGATTGTAACCCTAATTTTCGATAGTAATTAACTGTGTCCATTGATGTTGTGTGATTCAAACCCATTCACGCCCATAAACAGTAGAGACGCTTTGGGTAAACGTCCCTACAGCAATTATTCCCTATTCTAAAGGAACTTTATCCATAACACTAAATTCATAGCGTTAAACCGGGCGTTCTTCGATCACTTGATCGATTAAACCGTACTCTTTTGCCTCCTGGGCAGACATAAAGTAATCTCGGTCTGTATCCTTCTCGATTTTATCAATCGGTTGTCCTGCTTGTTCAGCGAGAATACTATTCAATAAACCGCGAATTCGCAGAATTTCTTTGGCTTCGATTTCAATATCAGTTGCCTGACCCCGAGTTCCTCCCATAGGTTGGTGAATCATAATCCGGGCATGGGGCAGGGCTAAACGCTTTCCTTTGGTGCCAGCCGCTAACAGAAATGATCCCATCGAGGCGGCTAAACCGACACAAATCGTAATCACGTCTGATTTGATGTATTGCATGGTATCGTAAATTGCCATGCCAGCGGTCACAGAACCCCCAGGAGAGTTGATGTAAAGATAAATCGGTTTATTTGGGTCATCGGAGTCTAAATACAGCATCGATGCCACCAGACTGTTGGCAATGCCATCATTGACTTCTTGACCGAGAAACAAAATTCGTTCCTGGTTTAAACGGGTGTAGATATCGACCCATTGTTCGTATTGACTACCCGGAAGACGATAAGGAACTTTTGGAATACCAATTGGCATAAGATTGACCTTTGTTAAATGATTGAATCAATGAACTGAATTTAAAGCGTTGCGACCGCTTTCGGTAACTCTTTACGGCTTTCTAAAACCCGATCAATTAAACCGTATTCTTTTGCCGTGTCGGGGGTCATGTAGAACATCCGATCTGTATCTTTTTGAATTTTCTCAACAGATTGACCGGTATTTTTTGCCAGAATTTCGAGGAAGGTTTGACGGTTTTCTAACACTTCTTTTGCCCGAATTTGAATATCGGTAGCTTGACCCCGAGCCCCACTTTTGGCTTGATTCAACACAATTGTGGCATGGGGTAAACTCGCCCGATATCCTTTAGTTCCTGCCGCCAAAATCATCGCAGCAGTACCCATCGCCTGACCAATACAGATGGTATGAACCGGAGGCTTAACGTAATTAATGGTATCGCAGATGGCAAAGGCTTCGGTTTCAAACCCGATGGCATCGCCACCATACCAGGATGTTCCGGTAGAGTTGATATAGAAATAGATCGGTTTTTCTGGATCATCAAACTGCAAAAATAGCAGTTGGGCGATAATCAATTCGGTGACATCAATCCCAACTTGGCGCTTGAGATCGTCAGAAGAATATAACGGCAACCCCAAATAAACAATCCTTTCCTTCAACAGTAAGGACTGTAAATCGGGCGGGGGAGTCCGCATTGGACTATCAGTGTAAGAATATGGTGATTGCACAGTATTATATTTGGTGAACTCTTCATGAATTGTAGCTTGGTTAAATGAAGCTATCCTTATAAGAAATAGTAGCGCAAGTCAAAATCACTCCCATGAACGTTAGTATACAGCCGATTCTCAATGATCCTAATCTCGATGCTACCCAGGGAACCGTACAGCGTCAGTTATCCATTTCTGTCTCAGCTTTAGCCAGTGCTGCCCGTCCCCATGTTCCCCTCAATTTATGCTTAATTTTAGATCACAGTGGGTCGATGAGTGGTAGACCCCTGGAAACCGTAAAACAAGCCGCAGCCGAGTTAATCGATCGCCTCCAACCGGGGGATCGAATTTCTGTGGTCGTATTTGATCATCGGGCAAAAGTATTAATTCCTAACCAAGATATTGACGATCCAGAAAAAATTAAGCGGCAAATTAATCGCCTCAGAACTTCAGGCGGTACCGCAATTGATGAAGGATTAAGATTAGGTATAGAAGAACTAGGCAAAGGCAAGCAAGAACGGATTTCTCAAGCGTTTTTACTCACAGATGGTGAAAATGAACATGGGGATAATATTCGCTGTTTAAAAATGGCAAGATTAGCAGCCGATTATAATTTAACCTTAAATACCTTTGGATTTGGGGATGATTGGAATCAAGATGTCTTAGAAGAAATTGCCGATGCCGGGAGCGGGGCGCTAGCTTATATTGAATATCCCGATCAAGCGATTGATGAATTTAGCCGCTTATTTACCCGGATGCAATCGGTGGGTTTAACCAATGCTTATTTAACATTCTCACTCATGCCAAAAGTACGACTAGCAGAACTTAAACCCGTTGCCCAAGTCGCGCCCGATACCATAGAATTACCGATTCAACAACAAGGTGATCAATATTTAGTCCGCTTAGGGGATTTAATGACCGATACTGAACGGGTGATTTTAGCCAATCTTTATATTGGACAATTACCTCCGGGGAGAAATGCGATTGCTCAAGTTATGGTGCGTTATGATGATCCGGCTTTAGGGGCAGAAAATCTCTATTCTGAATCCGTTATGATCGAAGCTAATGTGGTTTCTCAATATCAGCCTTCTAGCAATCCGCAAGTTCAACAGCATATTTTATCTTTAGCCAAGTATCGTCAAACCCAAATTGCAGAAACAAAATTACAACAAGGAGATAGGTCCGGCGCTGCCACGATGTTGCAAACGGCGGCTCAAACTGCACTACAAATGGGGGATAAAAGTGCCGCAACAGTGCTACAAACCAGTGCAACTCGCTTACAATCAGGAGAAGAACTATCTGAAGCTGACCGGAAAAAAACACGAATTGTCTCAAAAACTGTTTTAAAATAGATTAATCGGCATACCCAACCTAAATTGTAGGAAATTCTTGTCTCAATTGGGAAGGCTATAAATGAGTTGACGACCCTGAATGTTGCCGCTGATCTACCAGAATAATCAATCAATCAGATGAAGACAAAGCAACTACAGCAAGTTCTGATTTTTTCTTCGGCAATTGGAATTTTAATCGTTGGGATATTGGTTGCGGTTATCGGTATTTTTCCGCTTTACAATCAACTCACAGAAAATAAAAAACAAAACTTGCAGTTGGCTCTACACACTCGTGTATTGAAGATTGAGGCGTTGCTGAACCGTTATGAAGATATTGCTGAGCAGATTACCAGTCGCACAACAGCACGTCAAATTTTAATTCAGTATAATCAACAACAAATTCCTCGCGATCGAGCGATTGAAATTATATCTCCTATATTACAAGATGCCTTAAACCCGTCAAAAGATATTGTTGGAATGAGTCGCTTTGACAAGAGTGGACAATTATTAGTACAACTGGGTTTAGCAATTGATCAAACTTCGGGCATGATTCCTGATTTAGAGACTCAAACCCCTAAAATTTATAATCCTATTCAATTTCAAGGAAACTCTTATTTTGTCATCGCAGCTCCCATTATCTACAATAATCAACGAATAGGTACAGACTTAGTTTTATTTAACTTCACTGCCATAGAAAAAATTATTAGAGATGATAGCAATTTAGAAAAAACTGGAGAAATGACACTCGGTACTATTCAATCAGATCAAGTAAAATTATTTGTACCTTTAGAAAACCCGGATGAATTACCGCTAAATTCATTACTTAAAGCCTTAAATAAAGCCACTCAAAAAAAATCTGGACTCTTAAATTCTCAACCTACTCTATTTTCGCAAAAACTAGTCGCATTTGAATCCATTTCTAGAACAAACTGGGGATTTGTCATCGGAATTCAGAGTCGAGAACTTTATGCACCCGTGCATCAGCTTGTGTTCAAAGTGGGTAGCATTATTATTATTTTAATTCTGCTCGGAACGGGGATAATACTATTGTTATTACGTCCCTTAGCGGGTAAAGTGATGGTGAATAATAATGAGTTAGAAAAACAGCTTCAATATAAAACTTTAGCATTTCAAGAATTAAGTTATACTCAAGAACAATTATTACTAGAAATTCGCGATCGTAAACTTGCAGAAAGAGCATTAAAAGCTGCATTCAAAGAAACACAGCGTTCTCAACAGTTACTTCAGGGTATAATTGATTCTACTCCCGATTGGATTTTTCTGAAAAATCGTGATTTTCAATTTATCTTAGTCAACAAAAGCTTAGCGGCAGCTTTTAACCTGTCTCCTGAAGAAATAGTCGGTAAGGATGATTTACAATTAGGGTTTCCTCTTGAACAAGTTTTTGGAGATCCGGAGAAAGGAATTCGGGGGTTTCGCAACGATGATCAACGAGTATTAAACGGAGAAGTAATTCATAATCCTTCTGATCCAGCAACCACTGTGGATGGCTCTATCCGTATTTTAGATACTCAAAAACTACCGTTAACAGATGAAAATGGAGAAATTATTGGTATCTTAGGAGTTTCTCGAGATATTACAAAACGTCATGAAGCTGAGGCGATTGTGCAGCAGTCTGAAGCATTATTACGAGAGAAAAACAAAGTTCTAAAGCAAACTTTAAAAGAACTTAAACGCGCTCAAGCACAAATTATTCAAAGTGAAAAAATGTCTTCTTTAGGTCAAATGGTGGCAGGAATTGCTCATGAAATTAATAATCCTGTTAACTTTATTCATGGTAATTTACATCATACTAGTGAGTATACTAAAGATTTACTCGGATTAGTTCAACTCTATAAAAAATATTATCCTAACCCACCAGACGAAATTAATAAAGAAATTGAAGAGATAGATTTAGACTTCCTTGAAACGGATTTAATTAAGTTGCTGAATTCGATGGAAGTAGGCACTAAACGAATTCGGGAAATTGTTAAATCTTTACGGAATTTCTCTCGTTTAGATGAAGCAGAATTGAAAAGTGCAGATATTCATGAAGGCATTGAGAGTACGTTAATGATTCTGAATAATCGCTTGAAAGGAAGGCTAGGTTATCCTGGAATTAAGATTATCCGAGATTATGGTCAACTGCCTTTCATTGATTGTTATCCGGGGCCATTAAATCAAGTTTTTATGAATATTTTAAGTAATGCAATTGATGCCTTGGATGAACGAAATCAGCCGCTATTATTAACTGGAGAAATATCTGATCCTAGCATCATTAAAATTCAGACAAAAGTCTGTAAAGAAAACTGGATTTCGATTCATATTACGGATAACGGTTCGGGTATGAGTGAAACAGTTTGTCAACGCTTATTTGATCCCTTTTTTACCACAAAACCTGTGGGCAAAGGAACAGGCTTAGGTCTTTCAATTAGTTATCAAATTATTATTGACAAGCATCAAGGTCATCTTTATTGTCATTCTACTGTGAATCAAGGCACAGAATTTGTTATAGAAATACCGATTTGTCCAAAGTTACTATAAAAGTTACTATAAATAAGTGTTTCTTAGGTAAAACTATAAATGCGTTGGAGTTGCAGGCGATCGCAAACTGAACTCGGTTGTTGAGATAAAGGGAAAATTTCTCGTTTTAATTGAACTTTTAAGTTGGTTAAGGGATCATTTCCATCTGCTACGACAAACTCTAATTTTTTTAACTCCGGCCAGCGGGCAATTTCATTTAATACGGTTACAATTCCTTTAACATAAGGATGATCCCAATCTTGATACCAATCTGTTGTGGTTAAATTGGCTTGATCTAAACCCAGGTGAAACACAGTTGAAGTGCGACCAAATAAAGCAACCGTCACCGGGCGGGTTTCTTCTCTGAGGGACAAATCATGGGTTTGGGCTAAGTTTCTCAGGGCTTCGAGTTGAGTAGAATATCGAGTTACAGATTTTACAGTTTCAGGTAATACAACAGATAAATCATCCTCAGATGGGGTCTTAGATTGTTTAGCCGATTCATCCCATTGCAGGGCTACCGTGACTAAGTAAGTTTGTAGGAGAAAATGACCTAGTTTTTTGGCTTTGGTTTCTAAATATACAGAATTATAATCAGTCGCTTCAATTAATAAGGGTAAACGATCTACAATTTCAATTCCATAGCCTTTTAACCCGGCAATTTTACGAGGATTATTCGTAATTAACTGAATTTGTTTCACCCCAATATCATTGAGAATTTGTGCCCCCATGCCATAATTTCTTAAGTCTGCGGGAAATCCTAAGCGTTCGTTGGCTTCGACTGTATCTAAGCCTAAATCTTGCAAAGAATAGGCTTTTAACTTATTAATTAACCCAATTCCCCGCCCTTCTTGCCGCAGATAAACCACCACACCCGCCCCGGCATATTCAATCATTTTTAAGGCGGTTTGTAGCTGCATCCGACAGTCACATCGTAAAGATCCAAACCCATCTCCGGTGAGACATTCAGAATGGACTCGAACCATTACGGGTTGATGCTTAAATTGCGTCGGATCGCCCTTGACAATGGCAACGTGTTCGGTATTATCCATTGTATTACGGTAGGCATAAATGGAAAACTCACCAAACTGAGTCGGTAATTTAGCAATGGCTTCGCGATAGACAAAGCGATCGTGTTGCAGGCGATAACTAATTAGATCGGCTATACTAACAAGTTTAAGCTGATGGGTTTTGGCATATTCAATTAATTCTGGCAGCCTTGCCATTGAACCATCCGGATTTTGAATTTCACAGATGACTCCACTCGGATGTAACCCCGCCAGTCGAGACAAGTCTACCGCCGCTTCTGTATGACCTGCCCGTTTTAATACACCCCCAACTCTTGCCCGTAATGGGAAAATATGACCCGGACGGCGCAGATCTTCAGCTTGAGTCGCGGGGTTAATTGCTACTTGTATGGTTCGGGCGCGATCTTCAGCGGAAATGCCTGTGGTTACCCCCATATCCGGTGCCGCATCAATACTGACCGTAAAAGCGGTTTGATTGCTGTCTGTATTCTTGGATACCATTAGGGGAAGTTCTAATTGATCCAGGCGATCGCCGTTTAACGCTAAACAGATTAATCCACGGGCTTGAACCGCCATAAAGTTAATCATGTCTGGGGTAGCAAATTGAGCGGCACAAATGAGATCTCCTTCATTTTCTCGATGTTCATCATCGACGACGACTATACAGCGTCCTGCTTTCAAGTCGGCTAAGGCAGATTCAATGGAATCAAATTGGAACGATGAAGCGGATAAGTCAGGAGTCACCACAATAATATTGCTAACTTTCTAAACTTGAGATCTATATTGTAGTACTTAGTTCACCCATTTTTTCCCTTATTTGAAATAAATTTAACTGAAAATCCTTAATTTATGATTCCGTCGTCTGTCAACTTGCGAAGAAATTAAGTTAAATTTATATTATTTAATTTTGTCTTATTTTATAGGGATTTAATTTCTTTAATCTATTGATTCAATTATAAATAATCTTTATTGTCCCTGTTTCAAAAAGATGTATTTTGTATTGAAATGGAAGAATATTTATTGAGAATGGTTTATTATCTGATTTTATACTATTTTAATTTATAGCAAATAATGCCTTTAAGATTAAATAAGTTGAGACGGCACCTGGATCGAGATGATTTTTGCTGCGTTCCCCCAGATAACTGGCACGCCCTTTTTTTGCCACCAGAGGAAAAGTTTGATTCATACCGTTTTCAGCGGCTTGAATGGCTTGCTGTAGAGCGTTGGGCAGAGTATTTCCGGAGGCGATAGAGGCTTCAAACGCTGCAGCGGCGGGTTGCAAAGTATCTAACATTGTTTTATCTCCTACTGCGGCTTTGCCACGGGTAACGACACCTTCTACAAAAGCCTGAAACAGTTTTACCATATCTGATTCATTCAGTTCGGACTTTCCTATGGTGACCATACTGGCGCGCAGAAACATCGTACCATACAACGGCCCGCTTGCCCCTCCAATTGTAGAAATCAAGGTCATACTAACAGTTTTGAAAATACCGCCAATATCTTTATCTTTTAAACTGGGTAATTGAGTTTGAACCTTTTGCCATCCCCGATTTAGATTAATCCCATGATCTCCATCGCCAATAGCCGCATCAAGTTCTGTGAGATTATCCTTATTCTCAGTAATCACTGTAATAATATTTTGAAATCCTTGTAAAATTTGAGATTGAGTCAACATAACACCTATTTTAATTCGGGGTAATTTTTAATCATAAATTGAGTGATTGCATTTAACAGCGCTTTGGGTTGATCGACTCGAATTAAATGACCGCAATTCTCAAAAATAGTGAATTCTGCCTGAGGAATAGCCTTAGCAATTTTGATTGAACATTCCGGCGGACAAATCCAATCTTGTTGCCCTGCTAAGATTAAAGTCGGGGCTGTAATATTGTGCAGTTGATCGAGGATATTATAAGATCGTAAAAATCCTCCGAAGGCGATATTAATTGCATCCACAGATAAAATAGTTCGTTTCCAAGCTTTTGCCGTCGCAACCGGATTATAATTCAAGGCATACAACGGCCCTAAAATCTGAAAGTATTGTTGGAGTTGGGCTTCATTGGCAAAATTGCCTTGCCACAGATATTCAGCGATTTCAATTTGTTCAGGCGTACCATTTTGGGCTAAATTCTGTTTTGCCTTAGATAAGAATTCTGAGTTAGCCGCCGTTGCAATAACAATTAAATCCGAAACATTTTGAGGATAACGACTCGCATAACTCAATGCTACCATCCCCCCATAAGAAGTACCGATTAAAACAATTTGATCTAAGCCTAAATATTGGCGCAAGGCTTCCATATCTTCGACATTATTTTCTAGGGTATAAGTGGCTTTATCTCCTCTGGCTGAACGTCCTTGTCCTCGATGGTCAAAATAAACCAATTGTAAGGTTGAAGTTAAATGAGAAAACGTCGGTTTATAAGAAGTATGATCCGCGCCGGGGCCGCCATGAATCACAAAAGCAATCGGTTTTTCTTGTAGGCGATCGCCTTTAACCACTAACCCCGATCCTTCCACATCAAAATAAAGTTCAGTATCTCTTATTTTGGCTTTCATTCCTTATCCTTAAATTCCCCATCGTAAAGCAGGTGTGTTCACGGGCGCATCCCATAATTTCATCAACTCATCATCGAGTTTCAGCAATGTAATAGAGCATCCCTGCATTTCCAAAGAAGTCATATAATTACCAATCAAATTACGAACAATCTTAAAACCTTTCTGTTGACAAACCTCTGCTAATTTTCGATAAACTATATATAACTCTGATAAAGGTGTGCCTCCCATACTATTCACAAAAGCGAGAATATGATCTCCCGTTTTAAATGGAATATCCGTTAATTCTATCTCTCGCCATTGCGCTTTCTCGTTATCCCATTCTCGGATAGTGCGAGTATAACCCACATCCTCTAAAATCGATAACGTTAACATTTCTGTTAATTCATTGGCTGATTTTAAATTTATTCGTTCTCTGCCTGGTTCTCCATGAATCCCTATGCCAAATTCTATTTGATTTTCTTCTAATTGAAAAGTCGGACTCCCTTTGGCGGGAACAATACAAGAAGTCAAACCCAAACCCAAACTCCGCCCATTTAAATTCACACGACGACAAAGTTCGGCAACTGCATTCAAATCATATCCAGCAACTGCGGCTGCCCCACAAATTTTCTCTGCTAAAATCGTGGTTCCTACTCCTCTTCTGCCTTGAGTAAACAGACTATCTTTAACTGCAATATCATCATCAATTAAAATGTTCGCAACTGAGATGTTTTCGGCCTGCATTAATTCAGCCGCCATCTCGAAATTCATTATATCCCCAGAATAGTTTTTAACGATATTTAAAATACCCCGATTTCCATTCACTTTTTGGGCTGCGGCTAAGATTTGATCGGGAGTCGGAGAAGTAAAAATTTCCCCCGGACAGGCTGCATCTAACATCCCTATCCCCACAAATCCACCATGCATCGGTTCATGTCCGCTACCGCCACCGGAAATAATCGCTACCTTCTGCTGTATGGGGGCATCACAACGATAGATAAAATGGGGATCAAAATGCACACTAATTAAGTCAGCATGGGCTAGAGCCATGCCTGCTAAACTTTCCCGAACCACATCATCTGGGTGGTTGATCAGTTTTTTCATCAGTTATAGGACAATCCATTCTGTTGTACCGCAGCAAACATTATTTTAAACGGGGAGTTTAATCACAGATGAAATTGTTTACAACACTTTATTCAGTTGAGGGTAATGCACATTTTTGTAATTTTGTCAAATCGTGCTTTTTAGAAAATTTGCGATCGCAGGTCGTATTCTCACTGTCTCAAATGCCCTTCAAAATCCGATATTGTGTAGAGTGGATTCAGTTTTACTAGGGTTTGAGAATTTATTTTCCCTAAATCTCAATAATATAGATACACGAATGGCAGTTTATTACTTGACAAAATATTACTACTTTTTGCCTGGGCTTGTCAACCCCTATATTTCCGTTGTCTAATGACGCTTAACTTTTAGTTACATTGTCATGATTTTCTCACTTTTATAATTTATTATCATAGTTTCTCGAATTTAAATAACCAATAATGATTAGACGAACTAAAAAGAAGAAGAAGTGATATAGCAAAAAGACTTATCCGCAAACAGAATAGAAAATTTAAAATAATAGATAGACAATTGAGTAAGTAGAACAAAGTCTGGTTAAGCTGCACATCAGTTTAGGATAGATATAAACAAGACATCATCGCTCTTAGTCTAATATTTCCACCCTGATTGTAATCTCTGAACCCACGAACTTTTGATGAAGAACTCCTACACATCTAATTCCATGTATCAATCTGCGCGATCGCTACCCGAAATCTGGCCGACTTTAGTTCATAAGGCAGGGGAGACTATAGCCTTACACGATCCCCATGCCACGCCTGTAACCCTGTTGACTTATCGGGATTTATGGATACAAATTCAACAGTTTGCGGCAGGTTTGCAAAGCCTCGGGATTGAACCGACAACTGATCCGATTCCCCCAAGAATTGCCTTATTCGCTGATGATAGTCCACGATGGTTAATTGCCGATCAAGGGATTATGACAGCCGGAGCTGCGGATGTGGTTCGAGGCGGGGCAGCCGACCCAATTGAATTAGGTTTTATCCTGAAAAATAGTGGAAGCACAGGGCTAATTGTTGAAAACTTTGGTTTACTCAAAAAATTACGAGCAATCATTGAAGATTTACCGATAAAATTTATTGTTTTACTCTCAGATGAAGAACCACAACTCGAACAAACTCCGACTATTCCGGTGGTCAATTTCTCCCAACTCCTAAACTTAGGAGAAGATACTACTCTCAGAAATCCTTTTAATGTTCAACCGGATACACTTGCCACATTACTCTATACATCCGGGACAACAGGTAAACCGAAAGGCGTGATGCTAACTCATGGTAATTTATTACATCAAATTCGTGCGATTACAGAAATTATCCAACCTGATATAGGTGATTGTTTCCTCAGTATTTTACCCACTTGGCATTCTTTTGGTCGAGTAGGGCAATATTATGTTTTATCTCGAGGGTGCAAAATTGTCTATACGAATATCCGATACTTTAAACAAGATTTGAAAGAATTTAAACCGCTTTATATGACAAGCGTCCCGCGTCTTTGGGAATCAATTTATGAAGCGGCACAAAAACAATTTCGTGAACAATCTCCGACTCGCCAAAAATTAATTCAATTCTTCTTTAAGACCAGCGAGCAATATATTTTAGCCCGTCGGCAACTCAATCAACTAACCCTTGATGCTTCTAGATCACAGATGCAAAAATTACTCACTCAATTACAAACAAGTTTACTTGCCCCCTTACACAAATTAGGCAATAAATTAGTTTATCAAAAAGTCCGTCAAGCAACAGGTGGAGAACTCAAAGCCGCAATTAGTGGCGGCGGTTCATTGGGAATGCATTTAGAAAACTTCTTTGAAATTGTCGGAGTTGAACTGTTAGTCGGATATGGCTTAACCGAAACTGCCCCTGTATTAACCGCTCGACGATTTAACTATAACCTCAGAGGTTCAGCCGGAAAACCCATCGCCGAAACAGAACTGCAAATTGTAGACCCCGAAACTCGTCAACCCTTACCCACCAGACACAAAGGCTTAGTGATGGCGCGAGGACCTCAAGTGATGAAAGGTTATTTTGAAAATCCTACCGCCACAGCCCAAGTCCTAGATCGGCAAGGCTGGTTTAATACAGGGGATTTAGGTTGGTTGACAGCCGATAATGACTTAGTCTTGACAGGACGGGCGAAAGATACGATTGTATTGACTAATGGTGAAAATATTGAACCTCAACCGATTGAAGATGCTTGCGCCCGTAGTCCTTATATTGACCAAATTCTGCTAGTGGGTCAAGATCAAAAAGCCTTGGGGGCATTGATTGTTCCCAATCTCGATGCCTTGAAGCAATGGGCCAACACTCAACAACCCTTAGCCAAAGCCTCATTAATAGACTATAAGAGTAAACCCGTACAAGATCTATTTCGCCAAGAACTAAATCGGGAAGTGAAAAATCGTCCCAGTTATCGCCCAGATGATCGGATTGTATCGTTTCGCTTGATTTTAGAACCGTTCTCGACTGAGAATGGAATGATGACTCAAACCTTAAAGATTAAGCGTTCTGTAGTCCAGGAACAGTATCAGGATCTCATTG
The DNA here is from genome assembly GCA_049649525.1 of Microcoleaceae cyanobacterium. Taxonomy (GTDB): domain Bacteria; phylum Cyanobacteriota; class Cyanobacteriia; order Cyanobacteriales; family Microcoleaceae; genus JAAURB01. Next base: position 41,588 of record JBARZE010000007.1, on the reverse strand, counting down.
ATCAGATGTATGCCCTGTAACTTAACGTTCCGCACAAGTTCTGTATGACTTTAATGCTAGCAACAATACTGTAACCTCCTATGGATAATCCCAATCTTCAACTTTTGCTCAAACGTGCAATAAATGTCAAAGCGATTGTTACCCCACGATGGAAAGAAGAAGCCCAACAACAACTACAAGTCCAGATTAATCAAGTCGATGGTCAACTGCAACAGTTAGAAATGCAGGGACAGCGAATGATTGCTGAAGTGAAAAAGCAAAACTTACAACCCGTCGGCCCAGAAACCCTGCAACAAATTGAAAATATTCAACTTCAAGTCAATGAACAGAAAAGTAAACTCTTAGATCAGAAAAATCAAAGCTTGCAACAACTCCAACAAGTGCAAACCCTCGAACTTGAGCAAGAAGTCAGTCAAGGGCAAATTGAAAGTATTTTTACCATTGAACCGGGTGAAAATTTAATTCAGAAAATGCAGGTAGAAGTTTTATTGCGCGATGGCGTAATTGAAGAGATTCGCGGCGATGTTTAGATCGAATTAAACAGGTAACGGGGACTCCCTCGTGGGGGTCAAATTCTTAACCTAATCCTGATATGATATTTTCTGCTCATTCTCACAAAACTATCAATAAATCACATGATACACGAAGTCTTTATGCCTGCCCTCAGTTCAACCATGACCGAGGGTAAAATCGTTTCTTGGCAAAAGTCTGCCGGGGATAAAGTTGAAAAAGGTGAAACTGTCCTGGTTGTCGAGTCGGACAAAGCCGATATGGACGTTGAAGCCTTTTACGAAGGGTATCTCGCCACCATTATTGTCCCCGAAGGAGAAGCCGCCGAAGTCGGGAAAACCATTGCCCTCATTGCTGAAACCGAAGCAGAAATAGAAACCGCAAAAGAGCAGGCCGCCAGCTTAAGTGGTGGGGTAAAAACACCCACACCTACCTCAGAGACCTCCGTAAAAGCGCCTCAACCCCCCTCAACAACCACCCCCTCACGAGAAACCCCAGGTCGCCGTAATGGCCGGACAGTCGCCTCTCCTCGCGCTCGAAAATTGGCAAAAGAATTAAAAGTAGACTTAAGTCAACTCAAAGGCACAGGTCCCCACGGTCGGATTATTGCCGAAGATGTCGAAGCCGCAGGTGGAAAAACCCCCACAGCCCCTCAACCGACCCCTCAACCTACTTCTCAACCTGTTGCGATCGCCCCCGTTGCCCCACCGCCGACGTTAGCCCCTGTCGCAACCGCTGCCACCCCAGGACAAGTGGTGGCAATGAATACCATGCAAAATGCAGTGGTACGGAATATGAATGCCAGTTTAGCCGTACCTTGTTTTCGAGTGGGCTACACCATTACAACCGATACATTAGATCAGTTGTATAAACAAATTAAGCCCAAAGGGGTAACAATGACCGCATTACTGGCCAAAGCGGTCGCGGTAACATTACAAAAACATCCCTTACTCACTGCCAGTTACGTCGAGTCGGGTATTCAATACGCCAGTAGTATTAACGTTTCGGTTGCCGTTGCTATGCCAGACGGTGGCTTAATTACCCCAGTATTGCAAAATGCAGATCAGTTAGATATTTATTCTCTATCTCGCACATGGAAAGATTTAGTCAACCGTTCCCGAGCCAAACAGCTACAACCGGAAGAATATAATAGCGGTAACTTTACCCTTTCTAATTTAGGAATGTTTGGTGTCGATCGTTTTGATGCGATTTTACCCCCCGGACAAGGATCAATTTTAGCCATCGGTGCGTCTCGTCCTCAAGTAGTCGCCACTCCCGACGGTTTGTTTGGGGTCAAACGACAAATGCAAGTCAATATTACCTGCGATCATCGCATCATTTATGGTGCAGATGCAGCTTCATTCCTGCAAGACTTAGCCAATGTGATTGAAAACCAGACTCAATCTTTAACGCTGTAAATTTTGCCAATAGGACAGAAGTAAAGAGTAAGGAGTATGTAGAGATGTTGCATGCAACGTCTGTAATTGAGTAAGGAGTAAAAACCCAGGGGCGATCATCAAAAACACTACCCGTTCCCCTTTACCCTTTACTCACTTCCTGAGATGACTACAAATTAAAATACATTTTGATCAAAAAGGGGGAGAATATCGCGTTACAGTTTTAAATAGGTAATTAACCAGATGAAGCACAACGCTTGCCCCATGAAAGCTGTTTTAATGACTCAACCCGGAATACCAGAAGTTTTGCAATTGCGGGAAGTTCCCAAACCTAAAATCAAAAGTAATACAGAAATTTTAGTCAAACTCAAAGCAGCGGGAGTTAATCCCATTGATACCAAGCTTCGCCGTCGAGGTAGCTTTTACCCCGAAAAAATGCCCGCTATTTTAGGCTGTGATGGGGCTGGCATGATTGAAGCCGTGGGCGAAGGTGTGACTCAATTTCAGGTGGGGGACGCAGTCTACTTTTGTGATGGGGGTTTAGGGGATGAAACGGGTAACTACGCTGAATATACTGTCGTTGAAGAACAGTTTGTCAGTCTCAAACCCCAATCGATTAGTTTTGCCGAAGCCGCCGCTACTCCCTTAATTTTGATTACCGCCTGGGAATCATTGTATGACCGGGGAAAATTACAGCCGGGGCAACGAGTGCTGATTCATGCAGGCGCTGGCGGTGTGGGTCATATTGCCGTGCAACTGGCCAAATTACAAGGGGCTGAAGTAGCAACGACCGTGAGTTCAGCAGAAAGTGCAGCATTTGTCCAGCAACTTGGGGTAGATTTAGTCATTAACTACAAAGAAACGGACTTTGTCCAACAAATCTTACAGTGGACAGATGGAGAAGGGGTAGACTTAGCATTTGATACGGTTGGTCAAGATACCTTTTACAAAACGATTCCTGCTGTTAAATTGTATGGAGATTTAGTTACAATTCTAGAACCCGATACCCGCATTGGGAATTTAAAACAGGCGCGGTTAAGAAACTTACGAATTGGCTTAGAATTGATGCTAACTCCGATGTTACAGCGATTAGTAGAAGAACAAAAAGATCAAGCTAAAATTTTACAACAATCTGCCCGTTTAATTGATCAAGGAAAACTTAAAATTCATCTCAATCAAACGTTTCCATTAGAAAAAGCAGCAGAAGCTCATCATTTATTAGAAGCTGGGGGAATGATGGGAAAAATTGCGTTAACAATTTCGTAAGCTATTAATCACGTTAATTTGACGATTTCAAGACGATTGCCGACAGAATTTAGTAATAGCTCTGTGAAGTAATAAACTGAGTAATTTTATGGAGATGACTCGCTTCATCTCAACTTTTGCTGTCAATATTTATCCCAATCTGACCGACTCATGGATGATAAATTGACAAAATAAACCTCAGTATACTTAAGTAAGCTGAAGTTTTAAACATAGAATTTGATAGTATATTTTTTATGACTGTTTGGGAAACCTGATTGATCAAGGTAGCAAAAGTCATAATAAAAATGTTAAAGCAACAGCCATTATTAAATTTACCAAATTATCAAATCTTAGACTGTCTACATACAGGCTCTAAAACTATCGTTTATCGAGCTACCCGCATATCAGATAGTCAGTCAGTTATCCTTAAGATTCTGCAAAATCAGTATCCCAGCTTTGATGAATTATTACAATTCCGTAATCAATACACGATTACTAAATATTTAAAGATTCCAGGTATTGTTCGTCCCGATAGCTTAGAACCTTACAATAATAGCTATATCTTAACGATGGCAGATTGTGGGGGTATGTCTCTACAAGAATATGTTCAAAAATACTCCCTCACCTTCGTAGAAATACTGAATATTGCGATACAATTAGCCGAAATTTTACACAATTTACATCACGCTCGTATCATTCACAAAGATATTAAACCTGCTAATATCCTAATTCATCCGATATCTAAACAGATTTGGTTAATTGACTTTAGTATAGCTTCTTTATTACCAAGAGAAACCCAAGAAATCCAGAATCCCAATGTATTAGAAGGAACACTCGCTTATATTGCCCCAGAACAAACTGGACGAATGAATCGAGGTATTGATTATCGGACAGATTTCTATTCTTTAGGAATTACTTTATATGAATTATTCACGGGAAAATTACCTTTTCAAGTAAATGAACCGATGGAATTAGTCCATTGTCACTTAGCAAAACCTGCACTATTGATTAATCAAATTAAAAGTGATATCCCTATAATTTTATCTCAGATTGTTGCTAAATTAATGGCAAAAAATGCTGAAGATCGTTATCAAAGTGCAATGGGATTAAAACATGATTTAGAGCAGTGTTTAATTCAGTGGAAAGATTCCGGAAAAATTGTAGAATTTCAACTGGGACAACGTGACCTTAGCGACCGTTTTAATATTCCGGAAAAGCTTTATGGACGTGACTCAGAAGTTCAGATATTACTCGATGCCTTTGAGAGGACAGCAGAAGGAAATTCAGAAATGATGCTAGTTGCGGGATTTTCTGGGATTGGAAAAACAGCAGTAGTCAATGTTGTTCATAAACCCATTACTCGTCAAAAAGGCTATTTCATCAAAGGAAAATTTGACCAATTTAATCGTAATATTCCCTTATCTGCATTTGTTCAAGCTTTCAGAGATTTAGTCGGGCAACTGTTGTGTGAATCTGATACACAATTAGCACAATGGCAAGACAATATTACTGAGGCATTAGGTGAGAATGGGCAAGTTTTAATTGAGGTAATTCCTGAATTAGAATTGATTATTGGTCAACAACCCAGCGTTACCGAACTCTCAGGAAGTGCTGCCCAAAATCGGTTTAATCGACTATTTCAAAAATTCGTTGAAATATTTACAACAAAAGACCATCCTCTCGTCATATTTCTAGATGATTTGCAGTGGGCAGATTCAGCATCACTTGAGTTAATTAAACTATTGATGAATAATAGTCACTATTTGCTGATGTTGGGTGCTTATCGCGATAATGAAGTGTCAGCCACTCACCCATTTATTTTAACTGTTGAAGAACTAAAAAAAGCCGAGGCAGTTGTTAATACGATTACTCTTAAACCTTTGACGTTTGAAGATAGCAATCATTTGATTGCCGATACGTTGAATTGTTCAATACAATTGGCACAACCGCTAACTGAATTAATTAATCACAAAACGAAAGGAAATCCTTTTTTCACAACCCAGTTTCTCAAGGCTTTATATGAAGATGGACACATCACCTTCAACCGTGACCACCGTTATTGGGAATGTGATATTGTTCAAGTCAAAACCTTGGCACTGACTGATGATGTGGTGGAGTTTATGGCAGTGCAGTTACAGAAATTGCCCGCCGAGACACAACAGATATTAAAGTTAGCCAGTGCAATCGGTAACCAGTTTGATTTGAATACCTTAGCAATTGTGAGTGAGCAATTACCCACTGATGCGGCAACGGCATTGTGGAAAGCATTGCAGGAGGGTTTAATTTTACCGACGACTAAAGTTTATAAGTTTTTCCAAGATGTAGAACAATCTAATACAGAAGATACAGTTAATCCTAAATATCGTTTTTTGCATGACCGGGTGCAACAAGCAGCTTATTCTTTAATTCCGGAAAACCAAAAACAACTCACTCATTTACAAATTGGTCAACTGTTACTTAAAAATAGTTCAGACTCAGACCGTGAAGAAAAACTATTTGATATTGTTAATCATCTCAATATTGCTCAATCTCTAATTACTCAATCTGAACCGCGTCAGCAACTCACTGAGTTAAATCTTGCTGCTGGACATAAAGCGAAATCAGCCACAGCTTATAATGCTGCCGTTGCTTATCTCACCACAGGAATTAAATTACTTGAGGATAATTGTTGGCACGCGCAATATACATTAACCCTCGCTTTACATGAAGCGGCAGCAGAGGCAATGTATTTGAATGGGGCATTTGAACAACTCGATACTATCGTTGATGCTACCCTAGAATCTGCCCATAGCCTGCTTGACAAAATCACGATTTATGAGACACAAATTCAAGCTGATCTCGCACAAAATAAGCTCTCAAAAGCGATTGAAACTGCACTTAATGTTCTCAAACAGCTCGGCATCAATTTACCCCAAACTCCTAATAAAATACAGACATTACTCGGGTTAGCCAAAACCAAACTAATTTTAACAGGCAAAAAAACCCAAGACTTGATCCATTTACCCACCATGACCCATCCGGAAAAATTAGCCGCGATGCGGATTCTCTCCAGTGCTTTATCTGCTGCCTATACGGGCGCACCGAAGTTATTACCTTTGGTGGTATTCGAGCAAGTGAACTTATCAGTCAAGTATGGCAATATGCCGTTATCAGCCTTTGCCTATACCTGGTATGGAGCCATTCTCTGTGGGGTTGTAATGGATATTGACGGGGGCTATGAGTTTGGACAGTTAGCGATTGCATTATTAGAACGATTTCAGGCCCAAAATCTTCGCTGTAAAACTGTGTTTATGCTTAACTGTTTTATCGCTCACTGGAAACAGCCCCTGACATCAACTGTAGCTCGAATTCGGGAAGCCTATCAGAGTGGAGTAGAAACAGGGGATTTGGAGTATGCAGCTTGGTCAGCCATGACTGCGAGTATGCATTCGTTGTTGAGTGGATATGAACTCTCTGATTTAGAGCAAAGCCTTCATCACTACGGTGAAGCAATTAGCCAGTCCAAGCAAAAGAACGCTTTAGTTTACAATAATATTCATCACCAATGTGTATATAACTTAATTGGGAAAGCCCAAGAGCCTAGCATTCTCGACGGCCCGTATTATTCAGTCGCCCAGGATGTTCAAGGACAGATTGAAACAGGCGACCATATTGGACTTTACTTCTCCTATGTCGATCAACTCTACTTAAAATATTTATTCGGTAATTTTGAGAGTGCTATTAAAACATCCAACCAATTTAAAGAATATGAAGATGCAGGAACGGCAGCATCGCCTAATGTACCGCTTTGTCTATATGATTCTTTAACCCGACTTGCAGTCTACTTTAATGCCACCAAAACGGAAAGAAAAGAATTATTGCATCAAGTCACTAAAAATCAGAAAAAACTGAAAAAATGGGCGGATTTTGCCCCAATGAATTCATTACATAAATGGCATTTAGTCGAAGCTGAAAAGTGCAGAGTTTTGGGGCAAAAAACACAAGCCATTGAGTTATACGATTGTGCTATTACCGGAGCAAAAGAAAATGGTTATATCCAAGATGAAGCCCTTGCTAATGAACTTGTTGCTAAATTCTATCTAGAATGGGGTAAGAAAAAAATTGCTGTTGGCTACATGATAGAAGCTTATTATTGTTATGCCCGTTGGGGTGCAAAGGCTAAAACTGACCAGCTTGAAAAACAATATCCATCACTGTTGTCTCCCATTCTTCAGCAACAGCAACAAACCCATCTTGATACCTTACACACTTTTACTAAAACCAGCAGTCAAAGCTATCAATCTACCAATAGTACCAGCACCCATTTACTTGATATAACCAGTGTAATTAAAGCATCCCAGGTTCTGTCAGGAGAGATTGAACTTGACAAATTGATGACCAAATTAATGCAAGTTATCCTGGAAAATGCGGGTGCAACGAAAGGTGTGTTAATCTTTAATCGAGACGAAAAACTTACTATTGAAGCGGTTGCCACTCAATCTTTAGAAGTCGATAAAAATATCAGTATTGATCGCAATACTATAGCCGTTGAGAATAGTTTAGAGGTTCCAATTAAGCCGATTAATTCTGTTAAACGCTACTTACAACCGATAGTAATAGATGAGGTAATGAAACAATCTCAATGGGCTGCTGATGAGTATTTAATTCAGCAACAACCGAAGAGTTTACTGTGTCTGCCTATTTTGAATCATGGTAAATTACTAGCCATTCTCTATTTAGAAAATCGCTTAATGACTCAAGCATTTACCCCAGAGCGAGTAGACGTTTTAAAACTACTCTGTTCTCAGGCTGCGATTTCATTAGAAAATGCCGAACTTTATCGTAAATCTCAGAATTATGCTCATCAATTAGAACAGTCTTTAACTCAACTCCAAGAGGCACAAGTTCAACTCGTACAAAGCGAAAAAATGTCTGCTTTAGGAGAAATGATGTCCGGTATTACTCATGAAATTAATAATCCTTTGGGCTTTATTTCAGGTAATATTAATCAAGTAGAAGAAACCACAACAGACTTACTGAGTTATTTAGAACTCTATCAACAATATCATCCCCCCGGAGAAGAAGTAACGGCTTATGGTTCAGAAATTGAATTAGAATATTTGTTAGAAGATTTGCCGGAAATGGTAACTTCTATGAAAACGGGTGTTAATCGAATTCAAGACATTAGTAAATCGATGCGAATTTTCTCTCGCGCCGATCAGGATAATAAGGTGGAATTTGATTTACATGAAGGGTTAGATAGTACTTTATTAATTCTCAAACATCGTTTAAAAGCGAATGATAAGCGTCCAGAAATTAAAGTGATTAAAGATTATGGAAACTTTCCGAAAATTAATGGTTTTCCCGGACAATTAAACCAGGTATTTATGAATATCTTAGCCAATGCTATCGATGTTTTTGATGAGATGAGTCAGAAGCAATTAATAGCTGAAATTAAACAAAATCCTTATCAAATTACTTTAAAAACTGAGTTAGATTCCACTCAAAAATCTGTCAATATTCAGATTAAAGATAATGGCTGTGGTATGCCGGAAGCTGTTAAAAATAAGATATTTGAGCATCTCTATACGACAAAAGTAGTCGGAAAAGGCACAGGTTTAGGACTTTCTATCGCTCGTCAAATTGTGATTGATAAACACAAAGGAAAACTAGAGTGTCATTCAACCGTTGGAGTGGGTACAGAATTTATTATTCAACTTCCCATTAATCATTAATAGACTAACAACAAATAGCAAATCACTATTCCTTTACTTACAAATCGTACAGACATTGTATATAATATCTCCATCCAAAATTGCTAATAGCCCTATGTTATAAGCCTTTTCTTACCTATTGCCTATTGCCTGTTCCCTATTGCCTTCTTTAACAAATATCCCCCGTAAGAAACAGGGGATAAAGTCCGTAAAGTTGCAATTTCTTAGCCAACTATTTAACTTTTTTTCGCGGAACCCGGATTCCGCCAAGAGACTTTCGGTAAGATTTGATTTTTATCAACCCGATGCTGATACTTTTGAGCAAAGTTGAGCAAAGAATCGAGTAAAGAATCAGATAATTTGTGAGGTTGTAAGCCTAAATCTAACAAGTTAGTATTTTTGGCATTGAAATAATGTTCTTCTAGTTCAACCCGAGGATTTTCTAAGTTATCAATCTTAACCTTTAATCCTAAATCTGCTCCCGCTTTTTGCACCATATTCGCTAAATCACTAACGCTGAATAACTCAGTGAATTGGTTAAACACGCGGAATTCGCCCCGGTCGGCTGGGTTGGCGATCGCAAGCTCCATACAACGCACGGTATCACGAATATCTAATAATCCGCGAGTTTGTCCGCCTTTACCGTATACCGTTAACGGGTGACCAATGGCTGCTTGAATACAGAAACGGTTCAATGCAGTTCCGAAAATACCATCATAGTCGAGACGGTTAATTAACAGCTCATCCATGCCTGTTTCTTCAGTTAGCACCCCATATACAATCCCTTGGTTTAAATCCGTTGCCCGCAGACCCCAGATTTTACACGCAAAGTGAATATTGTGGCTATCGTGAACCTTGGAGAGGTGATAGAAGCTTCCGGGTTGTTTAGGATAGGGTAGGGTATCCTTACGGCCGTTATGTTCGATGGTAATATAACCTTCTTCAATATCGATATTCGGGGTACCATACTCACCCATCGTTCCCAATTTCACTAGGTGACAATCTGGGAAATGTTCCCGCATGGCATACAGGATGTTTAAGTTCCCGATGACATTGTTAGCTTGGGTTAAAACGGCATGTTCTCGGTCAATCATTGAGAACGGTGCAGAACGCTGCTCACCGAAGTGAACAATCGTATCCGGTTCAAATTCCAATAAACTCTCAATCAGGAAGCTGTAATTGTTAATATCGCCGATATAAAGGCCAATGGATTTTCCGGTTAAATCCTTCCAACGCTGCAAGCGAGTTTGAATCGGAGCAATCGGAGTTAAGGTTTCAATACAAAGCTGTTGATCCCAGTGTCGCCGCACTAAGTTATCGAGAATGGCAACTTCATACCCTCTGTTGGACAGATACAAAGCCGTTGCCCATCCGCAGTAGCCGTCACCACCAATTACTAAAACTTTCATACACGTATATGGACTCTCGTTTTGCTGATACTCGGTAAATGTATCAGGAATTGGTACACTATGAACCGTTTTGGTCAAAGTTATTATGGTGCTACGCGCCAGGGAATAGGGAACAGGCAATAGGCAATAGAAGGGAGAAATACCTATAGTGTAAGGCTTTGAGCAACTATAAGAGCAATCTGTTCAGTACATGACTCGCGACTTGCTAGATTTTTAGCTAATGCTGAGGTGTATATTTACTTGCAGCATTATATAATACATTATTGCTAGTTATGAGTTGTAGGTTTGTCGTGACGTAATATGTTACGTCTCTACAGTTATTGGTTGTTAGTTATGAGTAAGCAAACTAAAAACTATTGACTAAAAACTAAAAACTATTGACTAAAAACTATTGACTAACAACTAACAACTAACAACTAACAACTAACAACTACATTAACTCTTCCTCTGAAAATAACTCCGTTAATTCTTCCCAGCCCTTACCTTTACGAATTAAAACCGGATCATTTTTAGTCAAATCTAAAATTGTTGAAACCTGATAACCGGGATCGGAAGTATCATCAACAATCACATCAACAAAACTATCCAATGAATCAAATAATTCAGCCTTACCAAAAGAACCATCTATCGGGCGGGTGACCGGGGTAAGGCCTTCTTGTTCGCTGGTAATGTGGGCTGAAGTTGAAATAATTGGATTTCCCAGTATCTCAATCATCGACAAACAAACTGGATGATTAGGCACTCGAATTCCAGTGGTTTTTTGTTTCGGAGACATCACCAACCGAGGCACTAACTTTGTAGTGGGTAAAACAAATGTAAAACTCCCCGGAATTAACCGTTTAATGATCCGATATGCCCCATCATTGACAACGGCATAATTCGCAATATTAGACAGCGATGAACACAAAAACGTTAAGGGTTTATCATTAGACAGTTGTTTAATTTGTCGCACCCGTTCGACTGCAGATTTAACGGTCAAATCACAGCCAATGGCGTACACTGTATCTGTTGGATATAATACTACTGCTCCATCTTTGAGTGCTTTAACGATTTGACGAATGGTACGTTCTTGAGGATTTTGTGGATGAACTTCGTAATACGTCGCCATAACTTAAAATTTAACAGGTGAACAGCAGTAAACAATCGATGACTCAAGTTGCTTATCTTCAATGTCCGACAGGAATTGCCGGGGATATGTGCCTCGGAGCACTAATAGATGCAGGAGTTCCCTTAGATGAGTTGCGTTTAAAACTGGCATTACTGGGGATATCGGAAGAATATCAACTCCGCGCCGAAACAGTTCATCGTAATGGTCAGGCTGCAACAAAAATGTTTGTAGATCTGCTACCCTCATCATCGCACCATACACATCATACGCCCCATCGTCACCTCCCAGACATCGAACAGATAATTTTGCAGGCTAAACTACCCCCACGGGCAGAAACTTGGAGTTTAGCGGTATTTCGTCAACTGGCCGCCTCAGAAGCAGCCGTCCATGGTATCGCCCCAGAAAAGGTACATTTTCATGAAGTTGGGGCAACCGATGCTATTGTCGATATTGTCGGTACTTGTATCGGATTAGACTATCTCAATATTGAACAACTCTACTGTTCTGCTTTACCCACAGGCGGTGGTACAATTTGGGCAGCTCATGGTCAATTACCGGTTCCGGCCCCAGCGACGTTAAAGTTAATGGAAATAGGGCAAGTTCCGATTTATCATAACGGTATTGACAAAGAATTAGTCACCCCCACCGGGGCAGCCCTGATGGTTACCTTAGCGACTGAGTTTGGTTCTCCCCCACCCATGATATTACGAAAAGTGGGTTTAGGGGCAGGTTCACGAGATTTACCCATTCCGAATATATTACGATTATGGCTGGGGGAAACAGAAATTTCGACCACTCAAACTCACTCTCATTCTCAACCCCATCTGCATAAAGTGCATTTGACAGCTTCCACTTCAACCCCTACAGATAAAACGCAAGAAACCATCGCGGTATTGGAAACTCAAATTGATGATCTTAGCCCGCAAGCGATCGCCTATACTTTTGATCAATTATTTCAGGCTGGGGCAGTCGATGTGTTTACCCAAGCTGTCACCATGAAAAAGTCGCGTCAGGGGATATTACTGACTGTTATTTGTCCGCCACAAGTGATGGATGCTTGTGAAACTATTTTATTTAAAGAAACCACAACTTTAGGGGTTCGGCGTTGTTTACAACAGCGTACTGCTTTAGCGAGAAAAATCAACACCGTTCAAACCGTTTATGGTTCAGTTCGGGTTAAAGTAGGGTTTGATGGCGATCGCATTTTTAATATTCATCCCGAATATGAAGATTGTGCCAAACTTGCCCAACAAAATCAAGTCAGTTGGTTAACAGTTCATCGTAGTGCGGTTGAAAGTTGGTATCGTATTGCAGGAGAGTAAGGAGTTATTAGTCGTTAGTTATTAGTTATTAGTTGCTAGTAATAATTTATGACTAACATCATTATTCATACTCTGTTGCCTGTTGCCTGTTCCCTTCTTCATAATTCACATGACTCAAGATTTACAACAACTACAATCAGAATGGAATCAACTTCAAGCAGAAGTCGAGAAAATTCAAGCAGAATATAGTATTTTATGTCGTCAACGTTCAGCCTTTCAAGTTCAGTTAATCTTTCCCGATAGCAATTCTACCGAAGATTTAGAAGCTTTTAATCAAAAAACAGCAGAACAAGTGGCCAGTTTGTCTGTCAACTTAAAAGAGTTAAATCAAAATCTTAGAATGACTCGGGTAAGACTCAAGAAAAAACGAACCCAATTGATTGTTAAACAAACCCAAATTTATCGAGTTCAAGCCCGTAAACTTTGGCCAACAATCTGTCAGCAAGCGACTGAAATTAATCAGATAAACGCTCATCTCCAACAGAAGCTAAATACCTTAAAACAAACAAGCCATGAATTTCAGCCTCAATCTTATCCCTGGCTGCCTCCACATCCTCAATTAGTCAGGGCAGATGAATTACAATTGCCTATTTTAGTTCGTCAGGAAAATCACTGGGCAATACAACATCAACCTATTGATTGGGATTCAGAATCACATCCATGAAAAAATTAATTTTTTTATTACTATTTTTAATAGTATTATCTGGATTTATTTTAGGATCATTTTATCCTAAAGATTCAATCGAATTACAGTTAAATTCTGCCGTTAAATCTTCTAATATTGAATTAGAGAATAGTGAAGAAAATAATTTAATTAATTCACCTATTTTCTTAAACGATAAAATTAAGATTGATAGCCAACAACTCTATGAATATTTAACAGAAATTGTTGGAGAAAGATCGAGTGATTTTGACCGGGCTTATATTCAAAATTATTTAGTAGAAAAATTACAAAGCTTTGGTTTTTCTCCGCGTTTATATCCATTTGAAACCGGGGTAAATATTTGGGCTGAAAAAAAGGGTAACAATCCTGATGCGGGTTCATTTTTAATTGCAGCCCATTACGATACTGTGATTAATTCTCCAGGCGCAGACGATAACGGTACAGGAATAGCCGTAATATTAGAAATTGCTCGTTTATTAAAAAATATTCAAACACCTTTAACTTTTGAATTAGCTTTCTTTGATCAAGAAGAAACCGGGCTTCTCGGTAGTTTTGCGTTTGTCAATCAAACCGAAAATTTAGACCGTTTAAAAAGTGTGATTATTTTAGATATGGTCGGTTATGCTTGTCATACATCGGGTTGTCAAACTTATCCAGCGGGGTTATCAGTAGACTCTTTTTTAAAAACGGCAGGAGTGGAGTCTCCAGACAAAGGAGAATTTATAGCTGTTGTGGGAGAAGCTGAACATTTAGACTTGTTAAAAGTATTTCAAAAATGGAATAAAATTACCACTGATCTACCGCCTATTGTCACAGTCCCAGTTCCCTTGAAAGGAGTCCTCACCCCCGATGTTTTACGCAGCGATCATGCCGCATTTTGGTATAAAGGAATTCCGGCTGTTTTAGTTACAGATACGGCTGAATTACGTTCTTCTCATTATCACCAACCCAGTGATACAATAGATACTTTGGATAAACCTTTTTTTATCGGTTCAGCCCAACTAATTCTTAATATCGTTCAAGATTTATTGACTCAAAATTAATAGTATTTATCCTATTTTTAACCTGAATTTACTCACCTCACTCTCCCTTTTACCTCACCCTACCCTATCCTAAGAGGAGAGGGAAACTGTGTGCTATTAGGACTATTATTTAAGGTCGAAGTGGGTGAGGGGGAGAAGGGCAATAAAATTCATAATATGTTAGCAGTAGGGCGTGATTGAGTCGTATCGTTAATCAGTGAAATTTGTTTCTGATTCCCATTTTTATAGGAGGGGTTAAGGGAGATCATAAAACTCACGTATTTTTAAGAAAAAAATAATATCACAATAATCTGTTTCTGATTTTAGTTTGATTTCAAAATATTATCTAATAGATTCAGAATTAATCATAAAAGTAGAGGTAAGCTATCTACTTTCTGATATAATAATCACTATCTTGGGAAAGCCTTTCTTTCTCTGTTGTTACTCTGTGGGGTAACACCCTACTACTGACTTCAAAAATTAACACAGCAAACCCATTAAAATCTTTAGTTTTAAAACTAAAGTAAAAAGCTCGCTATTCGAGATTATAGTAATGAATACAAGAGAAGATTTACGTCGAAATTTACTTGACCTTGATAATAAAACATATAAGGCTTACAGAGATATTCAAGGAGAATATGAATTTCCAGATTTTACATTAATTATTGATTATGTTCAAGGCGATCCCTTCGCTGCGCCGAGTAAGTTTCGGGTGCATATTTCCCCCAATATTGCAGGCTTTCCACCCGAACTCTATAATAATCCCATCCGAGAAATAGCCCTCAGAGATTATTTAATTCGGCAATTTGATCGCGTCGCTCGGGAAGTGAGTATGCGTCGCGGTACGGGTAAAAGCGGGATGATCGCCGTTACAAAAATGGGACAAGAAGTATTAGATCGAACTTCCGCTTCTTTTATTTATATTGCCCCACCCGCCCCCAAACAAGAGAATTCTAACCCTGCCTTACAACGGGCTAAACCCCAACCCTCCACCAAAGAAAAAGGGATAGAAATGCGCTTCTTCGTGGGACTCCCTGCCCGAGGACGTAATATATTGGGGCGGCAAGCAGCAGAAATGATTTGTGATGATATTCCCGCTATTGTGGAACGTAGCCTCAAATATCAAAACTTAGACGGGCAAGCTTGTCAACGTCATGTCGAAACAGTCGAAGATGCTGAGAGTCTGCGGCAACAGTTGGCCGAAAAACAGTTAGTCGCTTTTATTCCCAATGGCGCTATTTTACCGCGACGCAGTGGCGTTGATGATCGTCCTTTAGCTGCCGATCATGTACCGTTTCAGTCTCCCGAGTCATTGCAAGTCGAGTTAAACGCCCCCAACGCTGGAAATATTACCGGAATGGGTATTTCTCAAGGCATTACTTTAATTGTGGGTGGGGGATATCATGGTAAGTCTACCTTACTCAAAGCCATTGAATTAGGGGTTTATAACCATCTGCCAGATGATGGGCGGGAATTTGTCGTCACCAACCCGGATGCGGTTAAAATTCGGGCAGAAGATGGGCGGAGTGTAGCTGGGGTGGATATTTCCCCCTTTATTAACCAACTGCCGCAAGGACGATCTACGGTTGAATTTTCTACTGAAAACGCCAGCGGTAGTACTTCCCAAGCTGCGAATATTATGGAAGCCTTAGAAGCGTTGGTATCATCTTCTGAAGAGACGGAAGCCAATAAACCCGTGTTACTCGTCGATGAAGATACAGCCGCAACCAATTTTATGATCCGCGATCGCCGGATGCAAGCCTTAATTGCTAAAGATCTTGAACCCATTACCCCATTTATCGATAAAGTTCGGCAGCTTTATACAGATTATGGCGTATCTACTATTTTAGTCATGGGCGGTAGCGGAGATTATTTTGATGTGGCGGATACTGTTATTGCCATGGAGAACTTTGAACCGAGTGAATTAACCGCAAAAGCCAAAGAAATTGCCAGTCAGTACGATACTGGACGAACGCCAGAAGGGGGAGAACAATTTGGTACTATTAAGCCACGTATTCCCGTTTCAGAGAGTTTAGACCCTCGTCGGGGACGGCGGGAAGTTCAGGTTAAAGTCCGGGATGTCGATGAGGTGATGTTTGGTTCAGAAGAGATAGACTTATCTGCTGTAGAACAATTGGTTTCAAAAGATCAATTACGGGCGATCGCGGCGGCGATGGTTTATGCAAAACGTCATTATATTGATGGGACACAAAATTTACCCGCAATTTTGGATCAGGTGATGGCGGATATTACCGAGAAAGGACTCGATGTCATTACCCCGTTTCCGCAAGGAGATTTTGCCCTATTCCGACGGTTTGAATTAGCCGCAGCTATTAACCGAGTCCGGACATTAGAAATTCAACAACCCGGACAACCCAAAAAGTCTACTTCAGTTGAGAAACCTGCCCCCGTTAAAAAGGTAATACAACAGAATTAATATTATCCGGTGTGTTGAATTTCTCCAAGGGTGAAAAATGTAAAGGAGAAAGGCAAGTAATTCTTGTCTTTATCGTTGATTAGTTTAAATATTTTTCACACTTCCCCTCCTTTTAGGAGGGGCTAGGGGAGGTTGTTAAATTCATGTAACCTTGATTGTTCTTATTCTATTGTCCCTTGTTTAAACTAAACTATTGATCGCCAATATACACATAAAAAATAGTGATTAAGTAAATTTTTCTGATGCTTTTATCTTCTCATAAAGACTATCAACAGTTTCTTCCGCAAATAACTGATCTTTGAGTTGGGAATAGTCCCCACTGCCTAATTTACAAATATTCCAAAAACGACTGACTTTAGAAGGCGATAGGTTTTCAATTAAAACATCAAAGGCTTCTTGTATAATTTGCTGGTCATTATTTAGGTTAGTTTTCATTGTCTAATCTCTCAATAAATTTAACAGGATTTATGGCAGGAATAGCCAGGGATTCAGAACGGTTGAGCAATCGTTTGTCACTGGTGATGAAATAACTACATTGTGAGGCTTCAAAGCTGGCAATATGGAGGGCATCGATAGGTTTTATTCCATCTACTTCAAGTTGTTTCGCTCTGATTCTGATTGTTTCAGTTAGGGGTTGAAAGAAACTGGCTTGGGTGAGATATTTTTGAATAGATTTTTGAATGATAGGAAAAGGGTTTTTCTGGTTTTCATATTCTAATACAGATGAGTTGACAGATTCTATCTGTTGGGTCTCTATTAAATTAAGGATAATGAGAACAGCTTGAGTTTCTAAGTATATTTTAGCTTGGGTTTGGTCATCGTAAGGGCGATTGTATACACTGGTATCCAAATATACTCTCATCTAAACTCAAAATTATTTGTCAGTCTGACTATCCTTAACCTACCATGTCTTCCATATTATTATGATGGCTTACGACTGTATGAATATTTGTTTTTTTTGTGTTGGCAAAGTCTGCCATCAGGCGTATCGCCAAAATTTACAGAAAAGATAGATGATTATTTAATATTTGTATTAGCAGTATTGTGTGATTAAGTAAAACAATTATGGTTTTATTTAAGATGGTAAGCTAAAACCCTAAAGCTTCAGAAACCAACTTAAAATACTACCTAAAACTAAGCCTAGGGTTGAAGTAGTTCCTAAAATTAGGAAAATTGACCATAAATTATACTGTTTTTTGAGAGAGTCAATACTCCCAGCCGAAACCACAGTCATAGCCAGAAACACAGCCAGAAACACAACCCCAAACCAAGCCCAAAACCAAGCCCAAAACACAGCACAAAACACAGCCCAAGCCACAGGCCAAGCCCAAGCCACCGCAGAAGCCAAAACCGCAAGCCCAGCAAAAAACAAAGTCAAAACTAGAACTAAAACCCAATCCCAAATCCCATTATTACCTAGCCCGACTAGAGTACCTACTGACGTATAGAACAATAATACAAAACTCAGCGGGATTAATGGAAAGGAGAACTCATTGAGTTGATTATTAGGTTTTTTCGGTTGTGTTGGATGCAATAAACCTAGCCATTCTTGCATCGACTGAGGACGATCTTCTGCTTCTAAAGCCATTCCTTTTAAGATAGCTTGATTTAACCAATTACTTAATTCTGGATAATATTGCTGTGGTGACTTTAGTGTATCTCCGTAAAGTTTTCGATCAATAGCGGCTTCAGGTTTCTCACCTGTAACAGTAAAATATAACGTTGCAGCTAAAGCATATACATCTAAAGTCGGTTTGCGCTTTTTTTCTTGACGTTGTTCATAAGGTGTAAAGTCATTAACAGTTGTTGTTATAGTCACTGTGGTGGGTTGCAATAATTTTGCTGAACCAAAATCAATTAATACTGGCTTATTTGATTGCCTTTGCAGCATAATATTACCGGGATGAATATCACAGTGAATCATGCCTATTTTGTGAACAGTTTGTAGCGCTGCTGCCAATGTACGAAAATGCTCTACAGCTTCTGCTTCAGAAAGCGGCCCTTGCTCACGAATCCGTTGATTTAAGGTTTCTCCATTAATATAAGCCATCACGAGGCAGGGAATGCCCGCTGCTTGAAAGAATTCAATCACCTGCACTACATTAGGATGAGAGATTTTCTCTAAGACTTCTGCTTCGCGTTGAAATCGTCGAACAAATTTTTGATATTCTTGATCGGCTTGAAATGCTTGGTTTGGCGCTTTGATCACTACTTGTCTGTTGAAAGAATAATCTTCAGCCAGATAAGTTAATCCAAAACCACCGCCCCCAATTTGGCGTATGATGGGATATTTGCCAGCTTGTAATAATTGATCTTGTTGCCAAATCATTGCTGCATATCATTAAGGAGAAGGTTGAACAATTGGCGGGTTAGGAGTCTCAGGCGGAGTATTAGATTTTAATGTTAACCAAGCCGGAATTCCTACTAATAAACCTACGATAACTCCAATAGCAGCCCAAATAACACCCCATTTTTCCCAATTAATTTGATTATTCGCAGATTCATTAGTTATTTTTTTCAGATTTAATTTTTTTAACCAAGCTTCTACTGATTGAGGTCTTTTCTCTGCTGATAACGCCATTCCCGCTAAAATAGCTTTGGCTGTTTTACCAGAAATTGCTGTATTTTCTGCTTGAGGCGAAATTAATTTTTCTCCCTCTATTTGACGTTTATCGGCACTGGGTGGAACTTTTCCTGTAAGTAATTCATATAACGTTGCAGCCAAACTATAGATATCGGTATAGGAACCCACCGCTTGACCACTAGAATAAAGTTCAATAGGAGAAAACCCATCTCGACATTCGTTTTTTCGGGTTTGACTGAGAATTGCATCACAATCTAAGGCTAAACCAAAATTAGTTAAAACTGCCTCTATTTCTCCCTGTTGAATTCGTAAAAAGATATTCTCAGGACAAATATCACGATGGATAATACCTTGCTGATGAACAATAGTTAAAGCTTCCCCAATTTGCCGCATATATTTGAGGGCGATCGCTTCTGTGAGAATGGGTTTAGCTCGTTCTGCTAAACTATTTGCATCTAAATATTCTATGGGTAAATAGGCAACTTCCCCCTCTTGAAAAGGCATCTCAGCCTTAACAATATGAGGTGTGCCGCTACATTTAGCAATTTTGATCGCTTCTTGCCAAAATAGACTTTCGAGTCTGTCGCGTTCATCTGGAGTCAACGCAGCTAACACAGCGGGATTAAGGGTTTTAATCACCCACTTTTCACCATCGGATCTTTCTGCTAAATAGGTAATATCATACTGACGACGTTTCAGTTCTTGCTTAATGGTATATTTGCCATTGTGTAGCGTTTGTCCTGGATTTAACGTCATTTGCTGTCACTCGTTATGATGTTTTAAATCATTTTTATTATAATCAGTGTCAAAGGCGCGTCATGGACGCACCCAACAGGATGATTAAATCATATTAACGGGAGGTAAATTCTGAAGCCACCAACATACTACCCACCCCAGAATCACTAAAGATTTCTTGTAATAAACTATGGGGAACTCGACCATCTAAAATATGGGCAGCCCGTACACCTTGGGCTAAACTCCGAACACAACAATTGACTTTAGGAATCATGCCGCCTGCGACAATTCCGGTTTCAATTAATTGACGTGCTTCTTGAATATTCAGTTTAGCAATTAATGTCTCTGGATTTTTATAATCCTCTAAAATACCAGCCGTATCTGTTAACAGAATTAATTTTTCTGCCCCTAAAGCTGCGGCAATTTCACCCGCAACCGTATCAGCATTAATATTATAAGCTTGCCCGTTTTCATCGGCTGCCACACTCGAAACAACCGGAATATAACCACTATTCACTAAAGATTCTAATAGTTTAGTATCAACACTATTAACTTCTCCGACAAAACCAATTCCTTCATCCCCTTGAGGACGAGCCACAATTAAGTTAGAATCCTTACCACATAGCCCTACTGCCGATCCGCCAGCGCGGTTAATTAGGGAAACAATTTCTTTATTCACCCGCCCCACAAGTACCATTTCCACCACATCCATCGTCGCCGCATCCGTCACCCGTAAACCGTTCTTAAACTGGGCTTCAATGCCTAATTTCCCTAGCCAAGTGTTAATCTCCGGGCCGCCGCCATGAACCACCACAGGACGAATACCCACACAGGACATCAGTACAATATCCCGCATGACTTGATCTTTGAGGGTGCTATCTTTCATCGCCGCACCGCCGTATTTTACCACGATCACACGATTGGCAAATTTTTGAATATACGGTAACGCTTCACTGAGGATCTGAACGCGGCTTGTTTCGTCAATTTGGGCAAAATCAGTTTGCTTCTGCATCGATATTCTCGTCTAAAGTTCAAACCTTAGATTTTAGCGGATGAGGGGCTTTAATGAGTCGCCACCACCGATGTAGAGGAAAATGGATTACAGGAGCCCAGAGGCTGCTGAGAATGGCCGAACTGAGGGCGACTTGTTGTTGATAGACCCAGAGATCTGCAAGAGCGCGATCGCCGATTTGACTAAATTGTAATGCCCTCATGGTTTCAAATAATATCGCCATACCAAATACAATGAGGGCAACGGAAATAAAATCTTCTTGAATTTTCTTGACAAAAACTCGATAAAGTAAAACCGTTAAAGTTCCCACAATTACCATCGGATAAATATGAGTTGGAACCGGGCTACTCATCCCATCAAGAACTAATCCTAATGCCAATCCTCCAATGGCTGCCTGATAGATGGGGCGTTTAATACTCCAGGTAACCAGCCAAATTAAGATCCAGTTAGGGCCGATATCAAATACTTCTATCCACGGCATCGGTGCCTGCATTAATAAAGTACAAAAAATAGCCGATCCAAAAACAATACATCCGTTGTATAAGGGAAATTTTGGGGAAAACACGGGATTTTAAATTTAATGAATTATGAATGATTAATTATGAGTGATTAATTATGAGTCAGAAGTTATGAATTATCAGTTAGGCAATAGGGAACAGGGAACAGCGGATCTGGCAAGTAGGCAATAGTAGGGGTTTATGATTAGAGTTATTCGCGTAGCGTGTGCGCTCTTCACGTAAGGTTTTTACTTCTTACTCAATTACAGACGTTACATGTAACGTCACGACCGACTCTTTGTTTCACTGGATTTTACGTTAGGATAAATCACAACCCATTCCACAGAACCCAGAGGAACAAAAAATTCAATCACCGCTTCTGGGGCCGGGGCTTTGTTGGGTTCAACTGAAATCACTTTTCCAATCGGCCATCCGGCGGGTACAATTTGACTAAATGCCGAAGTGACAACGATATCCCCAACCTTGACTGTCGGGATATTTTCAAAGAATTCCATCACCCCTTCGCCGTCATTTTTGCCCCGTAGAAAACCCATTTCCCGAGTCCGACTGACTGCTACCCCAATACGACTATTCGGGTCACTCACCAGTAAGACTTTGCTAGTATTGGGAGTGACGTGGGAAACTCGACCGACTAAACCACCCGGCCCCATAACTAAATCATTTTCTTGGATGCCTTCGTTGCTGCCTTGTCCGAGTAAAACTTGTTCCCACCAATGATCTGGACTACGAGCAATAATAGGGGCAACCACTCCTTTATCATTGGGTTTAGATTTGACGTAATTGAGTAATTTTTGTAAGTTTTGATTTTGCGACTCTAACTCTTGAACCCGCGCTTCTAACTCCTGAATCTTAGGTTGCTCAAAGGGTTGAGGAGACGGGGATTGACCGAGACGTTCGGTAATAGTTTCAAACGGTTTTGTTACCCAATAATATAATTCAAATAACGCTGCCCCTTGAGTTTGCCGTACAAAAAATGCTGCTAATACCGCTAATCCCAACAGTAGCATTTGTGAACCATATCGATTCCACCAACTGTGTGTATTCATTGCCTTGATAGATTAACTGTAAACTTTGTGAATTATGAATTATGAATTATGAATTATGAATTATGACCCACGGGCAATTATCATAAACTCTACTCATTACTCATTACTCATTACTCATTACTATGCCGTTTGAGATTGTCCACTGAAAACCCGATCGAGTTGTTTGTAGTTTTCCAAAGCCCGACCCGTACCCAATACCACGCAGGAAAGGGGGTCTGCGGCGACGTGAGTAATAATTCCGGTCTCATGACTAATTAAAGTATCAAATCCCCTCAGCAAGGCTCCACCGCCCGCTAACATAATCCCTCGATCAATAATATCGGCTGCCAGTTCTGGGGGAGTTCGTTCTAAAGTGCGTTTAATTGCCTCAACAATAATAGACAGGGGTTCGGCCATACTTTCGCGAACTTCTGCTGTTTTCACCATCACGGTTCGGGGTAAACCGGATAATAGATGAATGCCGCGAACTTCCATCAGAATATCTTCGTCTTGAGCAGAAGGATAAGCAGATCCCATCTGAATTTTAATTTCTTCAGCGGTTCGTTCTCCCACTATCAGGTTATGAACCTTTTTCATATACATAATAATGGATTCATTCAATTCATCCCCTGCCACCCGCACTGACTCACTCAACACCGTTCCCTGTAAACTCAGTACTGCAACTTCAGTTGTACCGCCGCCAATATCAACAATCATATTACCTGTTGGATCGCTCACCGGAAGTCCTGCCCCAATCGCTGCGGCGACTGGTTCATCAATTAAACGCACTTCCCGCGCCCCTGCCTGAATTGCCGCTTCCATCACTGCCCGTCGTTCAACCCCTGTGACTCCACTGGGAATACCAATGACAATTCGAGGGGCAACGAGGGTTTTACCTTCATGCACTCGCCGAATAAAATGCTTTAACATCTGTTCGGTGGCCTCAAAGTCTGCAATTACACCATCTCGTAACGGTCTGAGGGCGATCACATCATTGGGCGTACGACCTAACATTTTTTTGGCATCTTCTCCGACGGCGAGCGGAATTTTATGTTCTCGGTCTAATGCCACCACAGAAGGTTCTTGAAGAACAATACCTTTGCCCGAAACATACACAAGAGTATTGGCAGTACCGAGATCGATACCCATGTCCCGCGATATAGAAAAACGATTGAAAAGACCCACAGCTTTTTATGCCCCCAAGCTAGAACCGAGTGTTAAAATCTAAAAAAGATTGAAGAATCCGCATGACCTTATTGTTTGTGGATTGTATGACGTTTTGTTTACCATAGTCCAGTCGTTTGAGCCGAAGTCAAATAACCAATAGAATTGATATTGAACTGAGATCTCAGCATTGCCGACCCACGAGGTGAGTTGTGGACAACTGTTACGGTTACAGAGGGTACATCCCAACTCATCAGAGCGATGATCGATTTCCCCAACCCGAGAAACCTATCACTTTAGTCTGGCCTGTATTCCTCTGATTAAAGCCATCTAAGGCTTACAATCAGTAGTTCAGTATTGGGCGGAGCATCTCAGGATAAAAGCGTAAATCAGATATCAGATACAATAAATGTACTATAATCAATAACTTTATCAATTAGTTGGAATGAGTCTAAATATTGTGACTTTGGTCGGTCGTGCCGGCCGAGATCCAGAAGTAAAGTATTTTGAATCGGGTAATGTGGTTTGTAACCTGACGTTGGCAGTTAACCGCCGGACTCGTAGAAGTGATGAGCCTGATTGGTTTAGCCTTGAGATTTGGGGGAAAACTGCTGAAATAGCAGCCAATTATGTCCGTAAAGGTAGTTTAATTGGGATCAAAGGATCTCTTAAGTTTGACCACTGGCAAGACCGCAGTACAGGGGTTCAACGGACAAAACCCGTCATCCGAGTCGATCAGCTTGATTTATTGGGATCTAAGCGGGATATTGAACAAATGCCAGACAACAGTTACGACGAATTTTAACCGTGAGTTCAGAACCGATTGATTCAGTTTTAGCAGCATACGAAGCGGGTCAAGTTGCCTTTGAACGAGGGCGCTATCGTCAATCTTTACAGTGTTTTGAGGCGGCTTGTCAACAAGTTGAAAAGAACTCTCCCTTAGAGGGTGAGGTGCAAATTTGGCAGGCAACTGCTTATCAAGCATTGGGTCAACAACAAGAGGCAATTGCCTTATGTCAAAAGCTGACTCGTCATACCCATTATCAAACCCGTAAGCAAGCCAAGCGTTTGCTTGAAATTTTACAAGCTCCGCCGTTGAGTGATAACATGAAGGGCTTAATTGAGTTCCCCGATACCAGTCGATTAGAAGAAAATTCTTCTCAAAAGTTCGTGGGAAAATCTTCAACATCATCGGCTTCAAAATCGACTTCTAGTCAATCTCAACCGCTTGATTTAACTCAAGTCAATACTGAAGATAATCAATTTCTTTGGATTGCGTTAATTGGGATTATCATAACGATTGGGGGTTTGCTGTTTTTCGCTTAGTTGATAGTTAGAGAGAATGGGGAAAAGTCGTATATGAATAACTTTCCCTGTTTCCTCTCTACAATTGAGTCATTTCTAATAGCGGTTGCCAATTAGAAACATCTTGTAAAATTGATTGATAACCTAAAGTATTAGGATGTATTCCATCTGAACTTAAACGCGATCGCCACCAAGGGTTACCTCGATTTAACCAGATTTGAAATAGATCTAAGTAAGGAATTTGTCGTTCTAAACAAGCCAGACGAGTAATTTCTTTATATTGAGCTTGATTTTCATGATTGTAATATAAACAGCCATGAAATGGCATTTTGCTTTCATCAACCGGAGTCATGCCGATAAACAAGACAGCACAGAGTTGTTGAGCGGTGGCCAGTAGTGTATTAACCTGGGTTTGAAACTGTTGAAAATCTGTATAATTGCGTCCCCCAGGAGATTGGACTCGGGCAGAATCATTCACGCCGACTGATAAAATGATTAAATCGGGAACACGATTTCGTAATTCTCCGCGATCGCGAAACTCATGTTCGAGCCGTTCTAAAACCTGTACTGTCCGATTGCCACGAATGCCTAGATTATACAGCACATGACCCGGACTCTCAACTGACATCCAGCGCCTTCTGAGTTGTTCAACCCAACCGCCCCCTTCTGGATCACCATAACCATAAATTAAACTATCTCCCAGTGCAATAATTCTCAAGGAATGATGTTGAACAACTGAACCCTTGAGCATGGAAGATCGATGAGAGGGGACAAGTGTTTGCATAGCAATTTATCAATATGAAGTTTGAAAGACTATCCTTGATATTTAAGGTCAGTTTGTTAAAAAAAGTAAATAGTTATATGCAATTGTGACCGATAACGGCAATTGACACAAGATCTAAATTCTAGACTTGAAGTGATTGATCCGATAGCGCCATCGATATAGCTCGGACATAGAATGAAAAATATTCTCATTAAGCTTGACTCAATCCCAAAGGTAGGTGAAACTTAATGTATAATTCATGCGCTGGCTGATTCTCTATAATGATCAATACAAATAGTACACAGAATGAAAAAGTTTCTCGTTAAGCTTGACTCAATCGCAGATGTACGCGAAACTTAACGTATAATTAATGTGCTTGCTTACAATACTAATAACTTTTGTAAAGTTATGACTTGTTCTTAATCAATTCGTCACAATTAATGTACGGAAAGATTGAGGCAGTTCTAACCGTATCAGCAACTCCAGGTGTGATTATTCTTTCTTAAGAAAGTTGATCCAGAACCCGAATAGCTCTTAAAATCCAACAAATCCTATGGAAACTTTAGAGTTTGTGATCTATCCAGACGGTCGTGTACAAGAAAAAGTGACAGGCATTGTCGGTCGCTCTTGTGCCGAAGTGACAGCGGCGATAGAAGCTGAGTTGGGCGTTGTTCTAACTCAGGAAACAACTTCTGAATACTTTACCCAACCTCAAAACCAATCCAATTCTGAAACCACCCATGTGGGCTATAGCGATTGGTAACAAAACATCCTTTAAATTTCACTCAATTCATTCAAAATCTGCGATTATGTCACACTTTAGTCAAGTTAAAACCCAAATTCGCAATCTGACTTCTTTGAAAGCCGCTTTAAATGATCTCGGGATTGATTGGAAATCCGGATCAAACCCAGTACGGGGTTACCAAGGGCAAACTTATCCGGCTGAAATTAGCATCGAACAAAATAACGGTTATGATATCGGCTTTACCTGGAATGGCAAAGAATATGAGCTGGTGTCTGACTTACAATTTTGGCAGCAAGCGGTTCCGGTCGATCAATTTATCAGCCAGGTAACCCAACGTTATGCCTATCATACTGTGGTCAATACGACTGCTCAGCAAGGCTTTCAAATCACCGATCAGCAAAAAAACAAAGACGGTTCAATCCGCCTTGTGGTTCAACGCTGGAGTGCATAATGTCTCAAGACTCTGCATCATCAATAAATTCCGATCAAAACCGTTCAGGACTCGAACCCGAGTTAGGTGGGGTTTTGCGCGATGGTGAGCAGCGTTCAGGACTCGAACCCGAACTGGGTGGCGCTTTGCGTCAACGTGGGGTTTACGTCGATGAACCCACCTGTATTGGCTGCAAACACTGTGCTCATGTCGCTCATAATACTTTTTATATCGAGCCAGATTATGGGCGATCGCGAGTATTTCGTCAAGACGGCGACTCAGAAGAGACTATCCAAGAAGCGATTGACACTTGTCCAGTCGATTGTATTCACTGGATGGACTATACAGAAGTCAAGCAGCTCGAACACCAGCGCCCCTATCAAGTCGTTACCATGATTGGATTGCCCGCCGATGCTGGCGTGAGTCAGCGTAAACGGAAACGGAAACGATCTTAAAACTGACTATTAAAGTAACTGATTGAGACGGAGGAATGAAGCTCTTCCGTCTTTTGCGTTTTGAGTATACTGTTGAGGGACGAAATATAGCGCACCCAACAACCATTTAAAAGATCAAGAACTGATTGACACTGATTTCTGGCGCACCCACCAGTAATGCCAGTTCTACACTCGCTTCAGCCCCAACCCCATCAACATCAAAACTCACAATACCAGAATTGCTGTTATAGAGGATATTAGCACTATTTCCGACCGGAGTCGGGTTTGTAGCACTAACAAACGTTCCACTCGCCGAAGCTACTGTACTCAGAGGAGTTTGAGGCAATAATCCTCCCCCAAATTCGTTAGCGGAAATCGCGATAACATCTCCTTCATCAGCACTAAAATCCGTAATAGTATCTAAGCCTTGATTGGATGCAGTGTAAATAAAAGCATCTGCTCCTTCACCACCAGATAAACGATCAATTCCTAAACCACCTTCAATCGAGTTACCTTGATCATTACCGACAATAACATCATTAAAGTCTGTTCCCGTGCCATTATTGGGATCGCTCAATCCTTCAGTTGTACCCGCTTGATCGAGAATCGCATCAAACCAAAAATCAGCAATTTTTTCATAACCTGCGGCAGTGGGGTGAATGCCAGAATCATCGGGAGGCGGAGTAATATCTGCGGCAGTTAAACCGTTGGCAACATTCACCATATCAACAAAAGAAATATTATTAATGCCTTGTTGAATATAGGAATCAATCAAAGTGGGAATTCCTGCATTATACCCTTCAACATTTGGAATCCGTTCTTCAAATCGACCCGCTGGATTAATTGGGGGAATAGTACTGACGATCAATTCCCCAGTATAGCTATTTCGATCAAGAATTTGATCAATTAATCGATCAAGCTCAGTCAGCATACCGTCTGGTGAATCGGCTGAATTATTAGTCCCAACCATCAATAGAATCATATTAGGATTAGCAGCAGGAATCCAATTATTCACCCCACTATCGGGTTCACTTGATACACCTGTCCTAATTTGATTCGTATTAAATCCTGAATTTCCTTCATGATCTTTATCGGGTAAATTGTCAGTACCACTTGAATTTGAGCCAACAAAATCGAACGGTATACCAAACTCAATCAATCGATTCCATAATCCAATCCGATAACCTTCTTGAAGAGCATCGGGAATATTTCGATCAATTTGTCCTTCTGTAATTGAGTCTCCCAAAGGCATAATTCGCAAAGGTGTTTCGAGGTCAACATCATATAAAAACCCTCGATCTAGCCTGATAATAATGCCGTTATCTCGAGGAATTTCACCCCCATTATTACCACCCCCATTATCTCCACCCCCATTATCTCCACCGCCGTTATTATTATTTCCAACAAAATCAACTGTTGTAATCGCATCGGGTAAGATATCATCCAGTACGGCTAATTCTTCTGTGCCCAACGCAATCACTGTTTGATCGCTACCGCGAGGTGTAATTGAAAGTTGACTGAATGCTATTGCTGGGGGTAATAACATTAAATCAATACCATCTTCAAAATCAGAAATAAAGTCTGTATCAATCCCTCGTGAAGGTAAAGCAAAAATATCCGCGCCTTCGCCTCCCGTAACGACATCAATCCCTAAATCACCCGATAGCAAATCATTCCCAAAATCCCCAAATAAAACATCATTATCTGCGCCGCCAAATAGATTGTCGTTTCCTTGTCCACCTCGCATTAAGTCAGCACTCAGATTTCCGAATAATAAATCATCCCCTGCTTGTCCATCGAGAACATCGTTATTTTTACCGCCGAAAAGGGTATCATTTCCGCCGCTTCCAGATATTTGATCTTCATCTTGATTACCATTAATTTGTTCGCTATCTATTGATCCAAAGATAGTATCATTTCCCCCCAAAGTTAATACACCTAGGGGAAAACCTGTCAGTTGTCCTGGTGTGAGAGAGATTAATTCGGCAGAATCATCTCCAATCAGTAAACCTAATTCACTATTCGGTGTTAGTACCATTTTTATTGAACCTATTGCTAAATAAATGATGAGGAAAGCTGGTAACAATTACGGATTTTCTTGCTACCTCATTTGACTAATTGATTAGAGTACCATTTTTTATTCACAGAAACAATACTAGCAAATCGAATATAGAATCAGCAAAAATGCTAAAGCGGGAATTTTTTATTTTTCAAGGCCATTAATTTAGTTTTTAAACTTTATGAGATTATGCTGAAGGCTGCGGTTTATATGATTGTTAGTTTAGTCTATTTTGTTCAAGTATTTTTGCTATTATAAAAACGATTTACTGAGGTTTATAACTAATAGATAATTAAGATATTTATAGCATTGTTAAATTTTAGAGGAAAACTTTTTTAATGAACCACAAATACACTCATGAGACAGAGGAAAGACGATAGAGAATTTTTATAAACCCTGGCCGGATTGCTATAGGATTATATAGCAATTCAGTTTTGATTTGTGAGAAACTTCAATATCTGTAAAAATTATAAAATGTTTAATTCTAATGAGATCTGCGCCCTATGGCAATCGCTTTTTACAATAATATTTTTTTACAACTTAGATAAGATTACTATAATGACTCATATTTTAATCCATATTCAGAGATTCAGCCCACTTTTTCAACGATTGACGATTGATTTTCCCTTGAGAATTACGGGGGATTTCATCAACAGAAATCCATAGCTTAGGGTGTTTATATTTAGAAAGTTTTTCTATTAAATTTTGCTTTAAGTAATCTAGTTTATTTTGAGAGATTAAAGGAGTATAAACAACAGTAACAATTTCTCCCCATTCCGTATTAGGTAAACCGATAACACAAACTTCTTTAACTAATCCTGTGGCTCGAATAACAGCTTCAATTTCTGCGGGAAAAACATTTTCACCTCCTGTAATAATTTTTTCGCTATTCCGTCCAATAATAGTTAAATATTGTTGTTTATCTAAATAACCCAAATCATCAGTTTTTAATAATTTGATTCGAGTTTCAGGATAAAAAAATTGACTGTAATAACCCAGCATTAAAGAATCAGCTTTTATCTGAACTAAGCCAATATTATTATTGGTTAAAATCTCACCTTTATCATTAAAAATTTTGATCTGAGCATGGGGTAAAATCTGACCTGAATTTTGATAACCTGCTAGAAAATATTCCGGTTTTAAGGTGGCAATTTGAGAAGCCGTTTCAGTCATGCCATAAGTGGGAGCTAGACGAATTTGATCGGCTCTTGCTTGTTCTAAAAGCTCTGGCCATGCAGGAGCGCCTCCGAGTAAAACAGTATGGAATTGAGATAACCATTGAGTCGTTTGAGGGCTTTGTAATAATCGCTGCAGTTGAGTTGGAACTAAAGAGATATAAAAATTAGCCGGATTAATCTTAATAAAATTACCGGAATTTACTGCTTTAAACGGCTGAATCACTAACTGACCACCCGTGATAAAAGAGCGGATAAATTGCATTAAACCACTAACATGATATAAAGGTAAAATACAATAAGAATGAATCTGTAATCGTTTAAAATATTGTTGAAATCCTTCGACTGATGCGGTTAAAGTGTTCCAGGTATGAACCGCAAACTTAATTTGACCCGAAGTTCCCCCAGTGGGAATCATAATACAATTATCTAAGTTATGAT
The DNA here is from genome assembly GCA_049649525.1 of Microcoleaceae cyanobacterium. Lineage (GTDB taxonomy): Bacteria > Cyanobacteriota > Cyanobacteriia > Cyanobacteriales > Microcoleaceae > JAAURB01. Next base: position 10,391 of record JBARZE010000007.1, on the reverse strand, counting down.
GGTTGCCTTTTTCTGTTTGTGGCGGATGAAATGTAATTTCGCCCAAAATAATATCAGGTTTAATTTGTTGAAAAACTTGTTGCCACTCCAGTTCTTGCCAATGAGGATTAGAGAGAAATATCGGACAATGAGCCGCGACTGCTGCAATAAAACTGGCTAAAAATTGAACCGGATCAGACTCAATTAATAAAATCTGAGGCCGATATTGATGGGCGTGAAAAAATTGATTAAATTGATTAAATTGATCTTGGGCAATTTGATTAAAATATTCTTGCTTAAAATTTCCCCGTAACCAGTTGTCAGCCGCAATCGCCAGGAAGTTTTGTAAATTATTGTAATATTGACGCTTCATAGGTGACAAGTGATAAGTAACTCCGACCCGTGGGGTAACATAGAAATTGTCTCTGATGACGAGAATCACAGAGTCTTGTCCGTTAGATGATCCACTGTAATATTCAGTCTTAAATTATGCCAATTTACGACTATTTCTGTCCCGAAAACAACCAAACACTTGAAGTGATGCACCCCATCAGTCGAAAGGTGAAAACCTGGGGTCAACTCTGTCAGTTAGCCAATCAGGATCTGGGGGAAACCCCCGAAACTGCTACGGTTCGTCGCCTTTTGAGTGCACCTAATTTAGCCATTCCCACCTCAGATAGAGAATATCGAGATGCTGGGTTTACCAGGCTTGTCAAGCGCGATCAAGGGGTATATGAGAATGTAACTCATAACGAGTAAGTTATGACGTTAAATGTAACGTCTGTAATTGAGTAGTAAGTAGTGAGTCATAAATCTTTGACGATGTGTCTCTATTTACCCAATCCTTATAGCCCCGAGTGAACACTAAATCACATCCTGACATGACGGATCTACTGATAACAAAAGATAATTGAGCAACAATAAATAACAAATCGCCCTTAAAATAAAGGGCAAACACATACTGTGTGCAAGGAGGTTATCGACCTTGGATGAACTTAGATCAGCTTTAGAGTTGGCAACAGAAGAAGAATTGCAACAGTTAACCGAATTGTTGTTCAGTCGCCGATTGAATCCATTAGACTATTTCAATACCCCTCAACCGATCGATATTCAAAGCCGCGATCGCACGGCTTGGCTAGACGCACTAGAAGAACGATTTCGTTATCTGGCGGCCGATGGCTTAACGGTGTTACGAGGTCGTACTCATCAAATTACTTATCGTCACAGTTTAATTCAGGTGTGTCGTTATCTAAAAATTCCTTATTCTAAAGAAGTTTCTACGACAGATTTAGAGTCAGAGATATATCTTTCCTTGGTGGGACGTGCTTGGAAACAGCTACCATCCTCTGAACAAGAGGCGTTAACGCAACGAGTTCAAACTGCGCTAGCTCAGTCTAACTTACCCGAACCTTTGCCCCTATCCGCTCAAAAAGATCCCCTGGGCCCCTTAATGAAAGCAGGCAGTGCTTTGGCTGTCAGTTCAATTCTCAGGCCCGTTATCTTACAACAACTGGCGCGTCAATTTGCCATTCATTTTGCTAAATATCAAGTGGCGCGACAAACGTTGGTCAAAGGGGGAGTGACTGCAGCCGCTCAGTTTCAGACCTATGTCACAGCTCAGACTGCACGTCGGGGTATGGCCCTCTCAGCCGCTCGATATGGCACAACCCGCAGTGTTTTTGCATTTCTGGGGCCGTTGATGTGGACCTGGTTTTTAGCCGATATTGGCTGGCGAAGCGTTTCTACGAATTATGCTCGGATTATTCCTACAATTTTTACACTGGCTCAAATTCGTTTGACCCGGTCTGAATGGACCTGGGAACCCGTATAAAGACAATAGACTAATTGATGAATGACCCGAGTTCAACATCAACGACTCTCCCTCAGACTGCATTACCCCGCTTATGACTCGAATTCGGCTCCGTACCCTCCTTGTTTTACCCTTCGTGATCGAAGTGTGTGGCTTTGCGGGGTTAATGGGTTATTTGTCTTACAGAAGCGCTCAGGAGGCTATTTCTGAGCTGGCTCAACAGTTGATCGCCCAAACCGCTGAGCAGGTGACCCATCGCCTGGATGATTATATTCATACCCCGGCTCAATTGGTCAGTTTAAATACTTTAGCGACTCGGCAGGGTAGTTTAGATGTCCAGGATAGCGATAGCCTCGAAACAGAATTAAGCCGACAAATTCGGACATTTAGAGATGTCACTGATCTGACGTTTATTTCCCCAACCGGACAATATATCGCTGTGGAGCGAGACAGAAAAGGAGACTTGACCACGCCTGGATCAATGATTCTTTCTATCCAAGATCAACAGAAGCGTCAGTCTTTTGTGATCGATAAAAACAGCCAACGAAAACAGTTACTTCAGACACTGCCCAATTGGGAGCCGAGAAATCTCCCTTGGTATCAATACGCCATCGCTCAACCCCCGAATACTCAATCTTGGACAGCCATCTATCCCTCGACTGAACGATCTGTTGTGCGGATGAAAATTGTTTCACCCGTTTATCGCAATGGCGAATTGATTGGTGTTTTCGGTTCGGGTACAATTCTGTTTCAGCTCAGTTTATTCTTAAGTAATCTGCCATTTTCACCCAATGGTCATATTTTCATTATGGAGCGCTCTGGGGAATTGGTGGCGACTTCTACTCGAGAACAACTTTTTACCCGAAATACTGATAACAAAGCTTTAACTCGTTTGGCGGCAATTAAAAGCCGGGATTGGTTGATACGCACTACCACTGAGGCCATTTCAGAGCAAACTCAAGACTTAACAACAATCAACACAACCCAATCCCTGCAGTTTACGGCACGCCCTCCCGACACGGATAGCCAAAGGGTTCGTCCTAGGCGCTATTTTACCAAAGTGATTCCCTACAGCGACCAATACGGGTTGGATTGGTTAATTGTGCTAACTGTTCCCGAAACAGATTTTATGGGTAATATCTATAAAAATATTCACAAGACAGCAATTGTGGTCGCTGTGGCCCTAGTTGGAGTGATGGGACTAGGAGTTTATACGGCTAAATGGATTAACCAACCGATTATACAGTTGCAGAAAGCAGTCTCCGCCATTAATCAGAACAACTTTAGCGTTGTTTTGCCCCAAACCCCGCTAGTGGAAATCCAACACCTCAGTTATATATTTGCTCAGATGCAGCATCGCCTCAGTGAGTCTTTTCAAGGGATGAAATTGTTAAATCAACAACTGTTTGAGAGTGAGGCGCGTCTGCAAAAGTTTTTAGAATGTCTGCCGATTGGTGTAGCAATTCATGCTGCTACCGGACAAGTAATTTATATGAATTCCACCGGTAAAAAATATCTACAAAAAGAAATATCATCTGAGGCAACGTTAGAAGAGCAAGCTGAATATTATCAGGTTTATATTGCCGGTACAGATATTCCTTACCCACCCGAAAAATTACCTGCCATGAAGGCATTAGCTGGTGAATTTGCTCAAACTGAAGATTTAGAAATCCGAACGACCCAGAACCATATTATTCTTGAAGTTCAAGCAACGCCATTATTAGATGATCGAGAAAAAGTTACCTATGCAATTGTGACTTTTCAGGATATTACAACTCGGAAAAAAGCGGAGGATCTAGAAGCAAATTACAACCGGGAATTACAGAAACAAGTGAATCAGCGCACTCAAGCTTTAGCAAATGCGAATATAAAACTTGAACAATTAGCCCAAACAGATGCCTTAACTCAGGTCGCTAATCGACGAAAATTTGATGGGCAATTAAAGCAAGAATGGCGACGACTGCATCGCTCTAAACAGCCTTTATCTCTGCTATTAATCGATATTGATTACTTTAAACGCTACAATGATCGTTACGGTCATCAACAAGGAGATTTGTGTTTATTTAAAGTTGCCCAGGCACTAAAGCAGGCGATTTACCGTGTCCCTGATTTTGTTGCCCGCTACGGGGGCGAGGAATTTGTGGTCGTTTTACCCGAAACGGATAAAGCGGGTGCAGTGAATATTGCTAAACGAATTCAAGCCCGCATCGCGGCTCTCAATATTCCTCATCAAGATTCTGAAGTCAGCGATAGGCTTACCCTCAGTATCGGTATTTCTAGTTTGATTCCGACAGCTAAAACTTTACCAAAAACACTGATTGCAGCGGCAGACAAAGCGCTCTATTCGGCTAAAGATAACGGAAGAAACTGTTATAAAATTGCGAGTTTAGTCACTTCTAAAAAATGATTATTCATCAACAGAATTATTTTAATATGCAAAAGAGTTGGCAGTGGATTAAAAAGGGAATATTTCTGCTGCCGTTGCTACCCAATTTAGGGGTTATACTGACTTTAATTGGTGTTTTTTTAAGCTGGAAATATCGGTTTAAATTGATAATTAAACAACCCCTAAATCAAGCTTTATTTATTTTAAGTGGATGTTTAATTTTAACGACAATCTTAGCTCAAAATCCGATTGAAGCTTTACTGGGTTTAGGCAATTTTATTCCTTATTTTATTGTATTTATAGCATTGAGTGAAATCATTCAAACCCCCACACAATTAAAACAACTATCCTGGATTATTATAATTCCCGCAATTCCTATTATTATCTTAGGTTTAGGACAACAGTTTCTCGGTTGGTCAGGAGGAGAACAAATTCAAAGCATTTTAGGATGGACTTTACCCCTTAATGGTAATCCACCGGGTCGAATGTCTTCCGTGTTTATGTATGCGAATATCCTAGCTGCCTATTTATTACTCGTTTTTACATTAGCAACGGGATTATTAATTGAACAATTACAAATTATATTAAAATCTAAAAAAATACATTCAATTAAACCTTTTAGTTTTTTAATCCTCGTCTTTTCATTAACCGCAATAGCCTTAATTATTACCTATTCTCGTAATGCCTGGATATTAGTTATTTTTACTATTTTTATTTATGCCATTTATTTAAGCTGGAAATGGCTAATAGGATTAATATTATCCGCTATTCTCGCAGTTTTAGGAGCAGCATTTGCCCCTTCTCCATTGAGTAATAGTTTACGTTTAATTGTTCCTGCTTACATTTGGCAACGTCTGACAGATCAAAACTTTGAAAGACCCATAGAAACCCTAAGAATAACTCAATGGAAATTTGCTTGGAATCTCACTCAACAACGTCCTTGGACAGGTTGGGGACTGCGAAGTTTTACCCCAATATATGAAGATAAAATGAATATTTGGATGGGTCATCCTCACAACTTATTTCTGATGTTAACAGCAGAAACCGGACTACCTATTACCTTATTTTTTATCGGAATTATTGGCTTTATTTTAACTAAGTTTGCCCAAACATTAATTACAAAAAATCTAAAACCAGCAGACCAACTAATTTTATTCAGTTATGGCTTAGCTTTTGTGGTTTATACCCTATTCAATTTAGCTGATGTCAGTTTATTTGATTTTCGGGTAAATACCTTCGGTTGGTTAATTTTAGCCGGAATTTGGGGCAATACACGCTATATGAATTATGAATTATGAATTATGAATTATGTAGAGACGTTAAATGTAACATCTGTACGGGAGTAGAATTTATAATTATAGTCAGGGTTTGTTACTCTTCACCCGCTACCCACTACCCCTTACCCGTTACTTCCTCGCCTAAGCATTCTCCTTTTTCATCCTCAAAACAATTCTTAACTTAATAACCGAATAAATTCGAGCGGTAAACCGTCTGTATCCGCAATAAAAGTCACCTCATAAACATGGGTTCCAATCATTTGTTGAGTCGGTTCTAATAGAATAGTTAACGGTTGATATAAATCTGGATTTTCTGCTGTTAAAGTCTTAAATTGAGCTTGTAACGTGTTTAACCAATTTGGCAAATCTGAAGCCGTTTCCGTCAAATCAAAAGACAAGTGATAATATCCCACAAAATGTTCATCCCCAAACGCATCAGGAGCAGGTTTAGGTTGAGGAATTTCAATCAATTCAATTCTTCCCTGTTCTCCTTGCATCCAACAGGCTAAAGTATATCCTGTAGTAAAGCGTTCATTAACGCTAAACCCGAGTTGTTGATAAAAGGCGATCGCCTGATGGATATTGGCTGTGCGAATAGAAACATGATGCATCATTCATTGGTTAAAACAGGTTGAGCATAATTTACGCTCTGACTTGTTTCCTATAACGTTAAAATCTGGGAAAATAGGGATATCGAACCGGTGCCCCTTGTTCTTTTTCTAAATCAAAATTAATCACATCCCAACAAGGCTCATCCTTGGGGTCGGGGCTAAATACTACCGGAAGACCGTATAACTTGGGTTGATTTTTCTCTGCGGCACTGCGCCAAGACGCACAAGGATCAAGATAAGCGCTAATTAAATCTTGATAACGTTGAGCAATAATCACCCGAGTGGCTCGATAACCCTCAGTATGCAAGCGGTCTAGGGCTTCATGAATCTCAAATCGAATCCCATCTGGGTGGGTGTGTTGTCGATACCATTGTCCTTGCCACTGCCGCCAGTGCCGCCCTGACTGCAAGTGTACGAGATCTTTTGTTTTGGGATCAGCCTCAAATGCACCATGACGCGGACAGAGATAGGTATCTGTCAGAGTTAACGCCTCGATTTTCTGACGACAGTGAGGACAGTGAATTTCTGGGCCAAAGATAGGATACTGCAAAGCAGAATTCATATTGAGATTTTAAAATTGAGATCGCACCGTAGCTTGTAGACTTCTATTATAACCGGGGAATTTTATTCCCTGATTGTAAATCTACTGCAATCTCTATGAGTCACGAGCATCAACCTATTTTTCCCACTCCCAGCTATTGGCCCCCAGTCGATCTATCTTTAGCTGCTTTTGTTGCCCCTAACGCCACCGTTATTGGGAATGTGGAAGTGGCCAATGGGGTCAGTATTTGGTACAACGCAGTCATTCGGGGTGATGTTGAAAAAATTATTATTGGTGTCGGTAGTAATATTCAAGATGGGGCAATTCTTCACGGCGACCCAGGAAAACCGACCATATTAGAAGAATATGTCACAGTGGGTCATCAAGGAGTGATTCATTCAGCTTATATTGAACGGGGAAGTTTGATTGGAATTGGGGGAGTGATTTTAGATGGAGTCCGGGTCGGGACTGGATGTATTATTGGGGCTGGGGCGGTGGTCACGAAGGATATTGCACCATATTCGTTGGTGGCTGGGGTCCCGGCTAAAAAATTGCGAGATGTTTCTGAAGCTGAAGCGGCTGAATTAATTGAACATGCCCAGCGTTATCAGAAACTGGCTTTAGTTCATGCAGGAAAGGGTACAGATCTGGGGTTTATAGCATCTGCTGAACCCTGAAGTACTCCCCTGATTTATGTTAAACTGTAAATTAAATAATATATCTAATCTAGTCTTTTCTATCAGATTATTATAAATTGTACTTAAAAATCCAGAAAACCTGAGAAATTAGAAGTCAGGTTATAACTGATTAGGAAAGCTATATTCTATCACTTAATCAAGCGGAAATTCATAGGCTGATTTCGGCAATTAATCTTGATAAATACTGAGTCAAGCTTTAGCTATTTTTGATTATGTGAATTTTTGATATTTTTTCCTGCGCTTAACTGTAAATCGGAATATTTTTACGATTAATCACATCAGTGGTGGCTAAGTTGAAGTTAAATTAAGAATGCTACTATAAATCATCAGTTAGGATTGAAAATGAATTTACCTTCCTTCGGGTAGAGGAATATTACCAATATCTTTTTTACAATAATCAGCGGAATCAATCTTGCTGAAAAAGTTATGGATTTTGGAATTAAGGGCAAAGTCGCATTAATTACTGGAGGCGACTCAGGCATCGGGCAAGCGACCGCTAAATTACTGGCAACGGAAGGAGTAAAAATTGCTTTACTCGATAAAACTTCCGAAAAGTTAAAATCAGCAGTCGAGGAAGTGAGTAAAATTGGAGAAGTCATTGCGGTTCAAGCAGACTTAACAGATTTAGAAGCAGTTGAAGCTGCCAAACAAGAAATTATAAATCAGTTCGGTTCAGTCGATATATTAGTAAACTGTGCTGGTATTACAGGCGCTCAAAAAGATTTTTTAAAATTAACAGATGAAGACTGGTTAGAAACAATTGAAGTCGATTTTATGGCTGCCGTTCGAGTCTGTCGTGCTTTTATTCCATTGATGCAGAAAGCTGGCTGGGGACGAGTTGTACTCGTGGGTTCAGAAGATGCAGTTCAACCTTATACCGATGAAATGCCCTATTGTGCGGCTAAAGCGGCAGTACTTAATTTAACTAAAAATTTATCTAAAGTTTACGCCAAAGATGGCATCTTAATTAACTCCGTTTCTCCTGCATTTATTGCCACACCCATGACAGACGCAATGATGCAAGAACGTTCTGAAAAGTTAGGGGTAGAATTTGATCAAGCAATTGACAGTTTCCTCAAAGAAGAACGACCTCACCTCGTCTTACAACGTCGTGGAAAAGCCCAGGAAGTCGCGGCTGTGATTGCATTTCTTTGTTCTCAACAATCTAGTTTTGTTGTCGGTTCTAACTACCGTGTAGACGGCGGTTCAGTCGCAACAGTCCATCATTAAAACTGACTATTATTACAAGTGAAAATGTCAACTGAAACAAATACCCTTTCTCGGGTTGAATGGGGCAATGGAAACCAAACTTTAGTCTTTTTACACTATTTTAGTGGTGCTGCCCAAAGTTGGCAGTGGGTGGCGAGGCAACTTCCCAATTATCGCTGTATTGCTTTTAATCTACCCGGTTTCGGAGGAACACCTGCCCTTCAACAGCCCACTATACAGCGCTATGCTGAGACTATATCACAGGCGATCGCAGAGCTTGAGTTGGAAAATTACACACTCATCGGACATTCTATGGGAGGTAAACTGGCATTACAAGTGGCTGCAACTATTTCCCAGCCCCCGCAGCGGGTTGTTTTAATTGCGCCTTCACCCATTACAACTGAACCGATGCCGGATGAGGAAAAACAGCGAATGCTGAATAATCATCCGAGTCCAGAAAATGCTAGAACGACTCTGAAAAATGCTACCAAACAGCCTTTAGATGACCAACAACAGGCGTTAATCATTCAAACCCATCAAAATGTCGAACAAACGGCTTGGCGCTGGTGGCTGCTGCAAGGAATGAATCATTCAATTGCAGATCTTGTGTCGCAGTTGCAAATTCCTGTAACGGTGTTGGCTTCTAAAGATGATCCTGTAATTCCTTACAATATGATTCAAACCGATGTGATCGATCTGCTACCCAATGCTAATTTGATTACAATTGAAGGCGTTGGGCATTTAATTCCCCAAGAAGCACCAGACTGGGTTGCGGCTAACATCAGTTCTTTGTAATACTAACTTTCAAATCACAATAGATTTGTTTAGACTTTAGGGTGCAATTAAGCTTGCTCAATTTCTCGACTTTCTCAGCTAACTTGTCTTGCATATTGACCCGGCTTAGGAAAAATAATAACAATGAATACACAAGCAATCTCAGAAACGGCAAATATTTACTCGATTTTGAATCAAACTCAACGCTTACGAGTCAGCGATGGCAAAATTACACCTATTTTAGAGAATTGCTCAAATGCTTCACTATTACTGGTGCTGATTTGGTCACAGTTAGGAGATTTTGATAGTTTAGAATATGCTTGGTGGATACAAAGAGAAAGAGAAAAACTCGTTGCAAAAGGAATTACTATTCGTGCCGTTGGCATCGGAAATCGTGATTCTGGTCTCAAGTTTTGTGAATATACAGGCTTTCCTACTGAATGGTTATTCGTCGATTCCAAAGCTGAAATTCACGAAAGTTTGAAGCTCTATCAGGGTTTAAATCTCAACTTTCCTTTGTTATCTAACTCACAAAAAGCTTGGATCAATTTAATGCTGATGTGTGCAGGTATTGGGAGTCCGGGAACTCTAAAAGAAGTTTTTCGGGGTTATACAGGCGATCGCAAAGCGCCTCAATTAATCGGTGATGATGAAGTTATTAAAGATACTCCTTTACCGCCGATGAAAGGTTCCTTTTTTAACGCTGCTGGCGGAAAAGATTTTCAGCGTCCTTTTGAATTAGCAACTTTACGCTTACGGAATATGACCGAAGTTTTGAGTAATTGGAATACTTATGTACCCAATTCAGCTTATTTAACCCAGCGGGGAGGCACATTTTTATTTGATTCTCAAAGGGAATTAATCTATCAACATCGCGACCGTGGTGTTTTGGGTTTTGCGGAAAATATGAGTAATCCTCTATCCGTTATCCTGCATCAATAAAAAAGTCTATTAAATGATTATGAGTAATATTAATAGACAACAAAAAACGCCCCCCCGTAGGAGAGCGTTTGTGTTATTCAACGTCTAATCAATTAGCTGTTGATAACGGGAGCAGATTCAACAGAAGCTAAATCTAAGGGGAAGTTGTGAGCGTTACGCTCGTG
>JBARZE010000006.1:0-214916 GCA_049649525.1 Microcoleaceae cyanobacterium | reverse complement strand
CAGTTAATTCATCTCCATCTGCATCTGTATCGTTACCCAATACACCCGGAGCATTAACAGTTAAGGCTGCTTCAAATTCGGTGCTATAGCTATCATCATCTGCGTCTGGGGCTGTGTTAACAGGCGGTGGCGGTGGGGGAGCATCATCATCAGTGATGGTTAAGGTAATCTCACTAGCGCCTGGGTCTATAGTGTAGGCATCACTGGGTTGAAGGGTGTAGGTAATGCTTTCTGGCCCTTCATCTTCATCATCATTAAATACAGGTAAGCTGACACTGGCATTTTGTCCGGTTAATGCTAAAGTTAAGCCGCTAGAATCAGCATTGGCTGTAACAAGCTGAGCATTGTTAAAACTGACACTTGGGGAAAATACATCAAATTCAGCCAGTGAGCGGGCTACATCACTATCAATAGTGACGAGCAATGGCTCTGTAATGGGTTCGCTGACGTTAAATGAAAGAGTAAAAACATCGCTAGTTTCTTCATTTAGGTCGGTTGGACTCGCTGTCAGACTCACCTGGGGTGTAGGACCACTAATGTCGCTGGGGTCATCGGCAAAAGTGACGACGGTGGAGTTGGCGCCCGCATCAAACGTGACATCATTTGAGGTGACTGAGAATGTTACATCTTGAGGGTCTTCCGCTGTGAAATCATTAAAGAAAGGAAGAGTGATAGATGCAGTTTGCTCGACAATTGTGACATCAAACTGGGAAAAATCCATGTTTGGGGATGAGTCTTCAGGCGCACCTGCTAGACCCGAAAAGCTCAAACCAAACAGATTAAATTGTGTGAAGGACTGAGCGACATCTCCGGATAGAGTTACAACCACACCTTCGGGGGGCGGAGCTTCATCCAATACGAAGTTAAATGTTGCGACGGTTGCTTCTGACTCAAATAAGGTATCGGGACTGACGGAAAAAGTTGCCATAAAATCTCCTGATGAAATGTTTGTTAATTGCAGAGGATGCTATAAATTCCTACTTAGTTCAGTTGGATGCTTTCTAACGGCGTAGATATCCAATGTAAAAATTTATACACATCTATAGGCTTTGTCTTAGCTTTTTGACTTATAACTAGATAGCAATAAGGTATTGTTATCGGCTGGGATATTTATTTCTTTTTGAAATTCAATCTCATTTAGCCAACTTCGACAACTATATATTATTCTCAATAAGATTACAACTATTAACTAATTAGAAAATCTTGATAATATAGATTATTAGATTAAATATTCTTGTCTATTATTTTTACACTCAAATAGCAAAGCATGAATGCCGATTAAGGGTTCAGCATTCATAAAAAACGTTGCAAAAACCAGTCATTTTAAAAAATATACAAAGATAAAATGACTAATTGGATAAATGGTTAATCGTTGTTAACAGCAAAAACTTTGTTATTCGATTTCAGTTTAACTATGCTTTTATCGCTCTATAAGACTACCCAATAGGCTGACCGTAGAAATCTGAATATCTCACGGTTCACTTTCAACTGTTACCCCTCTGATTATCAATAAACTGTTGAATGTTTTTTCATCTATGATTTTTTAAAAATTGAGAATGAGTTTCAACAGCACAATCATTATAGAGAATGCCGATCAAAAAATATAGGAGTATTTTGTAAAGTAATAGTAAAGTTGAGGTTTAATTTTATAAAGCTTCTGTAAAGTCTGTCGTGGGTTACCTGAAGCTTAACTCAGCCAGCAGCTTGAAACAATGAGGGGGTTTAAGATTCAGGATTTTTTAGAATTTCAACTTTAATTTAAAGCGCTACTTTAATACTTTATAGTGAGGTTCATTTCTAGAGATTGGTAACTGCTGCCTTAATCAGTTTGAGTTGTGTTTGAGAAAGGCAAACAATCACTTAATTAAATAAGTTGTATAACACTACGCAGATTAGGGGCGGACATTTCGCTCATCCTAGCACCCGTTACCTGCTACCGATTGCAAGAGCGCTATTATAGACAATGAGGGAAGTGATTTCACGCTTGTAGACGTTTGTACAAGTTTTAGATGGTTTCACAAAGAATTTCTGATAGCAATACCCGTCAGATTATCTCAATAAACTGAATAAAGATAACTTTTGTACACCTCTCATTAGTGCTTTATTCCAATGATAAAATGGACTGAGAAATCTATAAATTAAAACGGGTTGTTCACATTAAACCACTAAATCGTATTGAAAAGTAGTTTCATATTTGAAATAATGAGAAATGAGTTGATATAAATTATCAAAGAGATGGGCAATAATAAAAATTGGTTTTTGTAAGATTGATCGTTGTAACATTCGGGTGCAATTCGACTGCGCTCATTGCTCAGGGTGACGGGTGTTTTAAGCAATGGGAATCACTAAATATTGACGCATCCACTGAATCTGACCTTGTTGGGCTAATTGATTCAATACACGGGTAATGGTGACTCGCGATGTGCCAACGGTATCGGCAATATCTTGATGAGTCAGTCGGACTGTAAGCACTTGTCCGCCCTCGACCGGACGAGCAAATTTGTGAGCTAAGCAGTGTAATAGCTGCATGACTCGCTGCGCGACTTCTCCATTGCGAATTCGTAATAACTCTTGGGTTTGATGAATATGAGCGAGCATCACTTGATTGATATGCCAGCCTTGGTCGAGTTCAATTTGCCAAAGCTTGTTTAACTTCAGACAACAGGCTTTTACTTCGCTCAAGCATTCTATCTGGTAAGGCTGAATGCAGCCGAGGGCTTCACCCACAACATCTCCAGGCCCCCAGAATCCTAAAGTAACGATGTCACCTTCTTCTGTCGAGCTGAAAGTACGAACGATTCCTGTTTGAATCCGCCACAGCGTCATCTCTTTGTAGGGTAAGATTTCTCGACGTTTGAACGTATTGATTGCAGATTGATTCGATGGAGGAAATGCTAAGTTTGTGCTAAACATGATTGATTTGGTGATTCGTTACTTGTTGTTTGTCATTTGCTCTGTCTCCTCTCTCTGGGGTCTGTTAAGACAGCTCATTTGAAAGAGTAATCGTTTATTGTCCCGATGTGCTGCTTTTCTTGGCTGGCTCAAATAACTGGAGAATGGTGATACAGAGTGGTCTTAGTTTTTCTTCTGCTTCTGGTAGCGGCAAAACTCGACCCCAAAATACGTGTTGCCGGGTCGTATCAAATCGCCATTGTTGTCCTGTATAGTCATGTCCTGAAAGTTCGATACTCATTTTTCGGTATGAATTGGCTTTTGAGGCTGGCGGCAGGCGAATCTGCATTAAGATGCATTGACTTTGACAAGCAAAACTACGCTGTTGGAAGTGAAATGCTAGATCGATGGAATCAGGATCATCAAATTTTGCTGTTTCTGTATTTTTCAGCCAGGGACTGAGATCGACTGAGGTATCAGGAAATTCAGAGGTGAATAAATTCATAACAGTGGCAATTTTACTGAGGAATTCAATACTTTTGGCTTGTTCAGAAGCATTCACGGTTTATTACTCCTATTTGAGATAGATTAGATTTAGGCTAATAGTCGTTATCAAGAATTTTTGTAAATATTTCTGCCCAACAGGTTTACCTATATTTCCGGGGCCTAACCTAGACAAAAGGTGAAACCCTTTATCAGCAAAGGGTTCACACAAGGAAAGTTACAGAATTCCATAGGGTTTGACGATTAGCCCAATAGAATATTCAGCAAATTGATTATAGACTTTTTGAGAATTATTTGCAATAATATTTGCATCTCAAGTTTAGTCTCTTCAGGAGAAAATCAAGATGAGTAATTATGCTCAGGAATTACGGAAAACAGCCGAGGCGATGGTGGCTCCGGGTAAAGGGGTTTTGGCAATGGATGAGAGCAATGGAACTTGCAATAAGCGGTTTGAAAACCTAGGTATTCCGACGACAGAAGATCGTCGAAGAGCTTACAGGGAGATGATTTTAACCACTCCTAACTTAAGCGATTACATCAGTGGTGCGATTCTGTATGATGAAACGATTCGTCAGTCTAGTCAGTCTGGCAAGCCTTTGACCCAAGTCATGCAAGAGGCGGGGATCATGATTGGGATTAAGGTTGATACCGGGGCAAAAGATCTGACCCGATGTCCGAATGAGAAGGTGACTGAAGGGCTAGATGGATTGCGCGATCGCATTGCCGAGTATTATCAGATGGGTGCTCGTTTTGCCAAGTGGCGGGCTGTGATTACGATTGGTAATGGTATTCCCAGCGCAACTTGTATTGAGGCGAATGCTCATGGTTTAGCCCGATATGCGGCATTATGTCAGGAAGGGGGATTAGTACCCATTGTAGAACCGGAAGTGTTAATTGATGGGGATCACACCATTGAAGAGTGTTACGAAGTGACAGATGAAACATTGCAGGCGGTATTCGATCAATTGCGTTTGAATAAAGTAGCGTTAGATCAAATGATTCTGAAGCCGAGCATGGTGATTTCGGGTAAGGGTTGTTCGACTCAAGCCAGTGTTGAACAGGTGGCAGAAATGACAGTTCAATGTCTGCGAAATAATGTTCCGGCTACAGTCCCCGGGATCGCATTTTTGTCGGGTGGACAAAGTAAAGAACGCTCTTGTGCTCATTTGAATACAATGAATGCTAAGTACGCTGATATCTGTCCTTGGCGAGTAACTTTTTCTTATGCCCGCGCCATTCAGCAACCCGCATTAGAACATTGGAAGGGAGAGGATGCCAATGTCAGCGCAGCCCAAAAACTTCTGTTGCAACGGGCTAAATTCAATAGTGCTGCTAGCTTGGGAGAATACACCGAGGAGATGGAAAAAGATTTAGCATTGGTTTAATCAGAGTGGGTTGATTGGGGAGGAAAGTTAACGTTAAACGATTTATTTATATCCCGCGTTGATATCCTCCCCCCATTTGTTAATGAAATGGACAACTACTTTCTATTTGTCGTTTTGGATCGATTAACTTTCTACGACTATTTGCAAATTTCTCCAGAATATTAATCGCATTTGCGCGATCAAAACGTAAGCTGCCCGTTTCATCTCCGCCAAACTTTTGACAGACTGCTTTGTGAGCGGTTGCTAGCTCTAAATAAGCGTGAACAAACTGTTCATGTTGCAGTTGTAATGCGGTCGGTAGATTTTTAAAGTGAGGACGCAGCCGTTTCCAAACTTTCATTAACCAAGCATGATCCCAAGACATTAACCCACTAAAGTTAGCAGATTGAACGTTGGGAGGTGCCATCATCGGTCGAATATGTTGTTCATATTCAGCTCGACTAAAGCTACCCGCTAGTGACATTGCTGCACCCGATGCTAACATTAATTCTGTGGCTGTTTTTAGTTCAATTTCAGCTTGAGAAAGATCGCCTGAATTCAGATATTTTTCCAGTCGATTTAGGCAAATCGTTAAACCTTGGATATTCACGAAAAATGACCAGTGAAATCCTTTCCAAATTTGTAATGAATGGTCTTGAATCATGTTTTATTCTCTAAATCTATATCAAATGTTCTTGCTAATAAATAAGTGTAACTAATTAAACCTTGTTTTTGCTGTTCAATTTGAATCGGATCTAAGTTCTGAAAGGTAGAATTCGATTGATTCTGACTATTAAAACAAAGAATTAAAAATTGTTGACTGGCAATAATAACACTTTTAACCAGACAGAGAGCAGGTTGTTGAGTTTGAACATGGTTTACCTGAAAATAGCGGTCGTAATCTTCAACTTCCCAGGTATTCAGCGATGATTTTGTTGTGGATATTTCAGCGGGAGAAGTCTCCACAGGTTCTAATATTTGTAAGGCTTGAACAGTAAAAGATAATGCATTTTCAATCATTGTTTGGTTGAGCGCGGTTAATAAATAATTGAGGGCTTGGGTAACCTGAATTCGTTCGACTTCATTTAACGAGTATTCCGGATATAAATCCCAAGGAACAAGTAAATCTAGTTGAGGGCTGGGATCAGTTTCACTCATATTTGAGGAGATGATTAATTATGTTAAAAATATCCCGCCCATCTCAATGAAAAGAGGTTGAAAAAAACCTCTCTTCGGGTTAAAGAAATTTAGGATTTTTCTAATTGCTCCATTTTTCGGCGCAAACTGAGAGGGCGCATATCTGTCCAGACTTCTTTGATATAGTCTAAACAGTCTTGTTTGGGGCCACTTTTACCCACCTCTCGCCATCCAAAGGGGATTTCTCGATAGTCTGGCCAAATGGAATATTGTTCTTCTTCATTAACAACAACTCGATAAATTGTAGAATCTTCTTCTGAGTTCATTTGTAGTAATTCTCCACTTAATTTAGATTGTTTTTTTGACAGTAAATTGAATCAAATTAGGCAACTGTTAATTCGGTGACAGGTTCTAGATTTCCTTCCCCTGTTAAGGTTTGTAAGTTAATATCCGCAATACAGCGAACTTTAACATAATTCAAGGTTAAATCACCTTCAATATGAACTATTCCTGTTTCTTTTTCAAAGTCAGCGGTTTGAATGTTACAAGCTTTTTGATCGAGTTTAACCCCAAGTTCTGTTCCGCCTCTGGTTTGAGTAAATTTAATATAGACATAGTCTCGGTCGATACTTTCTTTGAAAGCAGAAACCGTTTTTTCAGGCCTTAAACCCACTTCAACAGGATGTTTTCCGTCTGAGAGTCTTTGTACTAATTCGTCCATGTTTCTCCTTGATATTTTGAGTAAAATTTAAGATGTTGTTGTTTCCACTTCAGCAGATGTTGCTGTCACATTTACAGGTTCATAAACCGGAACTTCAAATTTTAAAACCGTATCACAGAATTCTTTCCATTCCGGTGTAATGTTGTCAAAAATGATGTTTTCATCTTTAAAAATGCCATCGGTGACTACATAGTTTTCTTGTAAGTATAAAAAGTCATCTTCTGTCAGTTCTCGTGATACTTCTACTTCTTGACCATCAACCGTTTTGGTTTCGGTGCGGGTGTTTTGTTTGTTTTCTGTCCATTGACTGAATTGACGCAGTTTTTGAATGGAATAAGCTTTGCAATATTTTCCCATTGTTTTCATGCTTGAGTTTCTCCTAAATAGAATTGTTGATATTAAACAGAAGTAATTAAGTAGGAATTATCCCAACAGTTTTGAGTTCGATTAAACTGTCTTTAAATGTTTTAAAAATAGTATTAATATCCTCCTCAGTATGAGCGGTTGATAAGAACCCTCCTTTATCACCTCGACGCAGATGAATTCCTTTAGTTAGTAAATGATAGGAGAGTAAATTAATGGCTAAGGGAGAAATCGAGCTTTGTGACATAGAAATAGCAAAGAAAGAGCCAAAATGAGTAAATTGTACGGGTATATTTTCCGAGTTCATAGTAGTATTCAAGCGATTAACCAGTTGTAAAGTGCGTTGATTTAACTGTTCTTGTAAGCTTGCACCTTTAGTTTTTAAATATGATAATTCAGCTTTGGCAGCGGCTAAAGAAAGCGGATGTTTACAGAAGGTTCCGGCAAAAAAAGTTGTCTTTTCTTGAGGCGCAGAATCATCTCCAAAGTTCCACATTCCGCCATCTATTTTATCGAGATATTTTGCTTTTCCAGCCATAATAGACATTGGTAAACCCCCCCCAACAATTTTGCTATAAGTGACAATATCGGCTTCTATTCCAAACCAAGCTTGAGCGCCGCCGGGATGAATCCGAAATCCTGTGACCATTTCATCAAATATTAATGCAATTCCTTGCGCTTGAGTCAGGTTTCTTAACTGTTGAATAAATTCTTTTGGTTGTAATTCAGGAGAGCGACTTTGTACGGGTTCAACTAATACCGCCGCTATATTTTTACCTTTGGATTTAATTACATTTAATGAGTAAGGATTATTATATTCCAGCACTAAAACATCTTTGGCTAAACTTGCAGGAATTCCGAGTGCAGCGGGAACAGCTTGAGGGTCAATTGTTGATTTTAAGCCAAACTGAATAGGACGGGTAACAAACGATAATAAACCGTTAGATTTTCCTTTTTTATCTAAAGTTCTACGAGCGGCTTTTTTAGCATATTCAGTCAGTTTTGCTCGGACTAAAGTTTGGTCGCTATGACCATGATAAGAATTAGTAAAAACAACAATTTTTTTGCGTTTTGTTGCGGTTCTGGCTATCCGAATAGCGGTCATTATTGCTTCGGTTCCAGTATTACTAAAAGTCACCCGTTCCATTCCGGTTAATTCACTCACTAGTTGAGCGACTTCCCCGGCTAATTCAGCTTGAGGGCCGATTTGAATTCCTTTTTCTAGTTGTTCTTGAATAGCAGTTTTAACAAAATCAGGATTGTGACCTAAAAGGTTTATTCCTAATCCCATTAAGATATCAATATATTCATTACCGTCAATATCCCAAAGACGAGAACCCAGTGAACGTTCGGCTACAATAGAGTAGCAAGCTTCTTTTAATTGAGGGTCAAAACTTAAGCCTAAAGAACTTTTATCGGCGAGGACTGAACGATGATTTTGAGCATATTGTTTAGATTTGGGTGTACGTTGAATATAAGATTGAATCAGTACATCTATATGCTGTTTCTGTAAATTTGTTTTATCTTTATTTTGCACTTGCATGGCTAATTTGGTAATGAGTTATTTTGAAAGAAAATCAGGAAATATGGTTTATTAATTTGCAGGTTTTCGACAAATAAAGTAAGCCGAATGATTATTGTCTAGTGGTAAGTTTCCTTCATTTGTCCGCACTTCGATATCTGTAAAGCCAGTTTCTTCTAATAACTGTTGAACTTCTGAGGCAGAATGTCCTCGAACTTTATAAATGATTTCTGAAGGCTTCCAATCTTTCTCCCAGGAGGAAAACTGATTCAGAACTTTGAGGCGAAATCGAGTTAGTTTTCTTAAGCTTAAGAGTTTATAGATTAAAGATTTAAACTGTGTTTGAATCAATCCTAAAGGCGAAGTTCTTTTTTGACTGGGAGCCTGATAAATTTGAACTTTAAAAGCACCGAACTGATTATTTTTGTTATAAGTTGGAGTAATCGCCCAAGCAAAATGTTTTTCTATTTCTCCTTCTACTAAGTGACCTTTCCACCATTTTTCCATTTGTCCTTGATGATTAATATCAAAGAAAAATAAGCCGTTTTCTCTTAAGGATAAATAGACATTTTGAAACACGCTTTTGAGTTCTTCTAACTCCATAATATGGTTGAGAGAAGCACTGGTTGAAAACACTGCATCAAAAGATTTGGGTAGTTGAAAATGACGAGCATCACCCAGAACAAACTTAGCTTCTGGGGCGTTTTGATGAGCGTATTCTAGCATTTCTTCTGAACCATCAAACCCTGTTAGTTGATAGCCTTTTTCACACAATTTCTGCATTAAATGTCCAGTCCCACAACATAAATCGAGAATTGCTGCATTTTGAGGAAGCTGAGGCAGCAGCATTTTTTCTAGGGGTTGAAGTTGATTTTGACAATATTCTGGCCCCATCGTAGTATTGTATAACCATGCCCAATTGTCATATTCGTTATAGCGTTCTTGTAGATTCATATTAGCAGCCATAATTGTAATTTTAACTCCGAGTGAATAAGGGTTTACAAAGGTTGTTTAGAGTTGCTATAAATTGCCTTGACTGATTAAATGAGAGATATAATTTTTAAGTAAATTAGCATCAATAGCTGGACAGATAATTGAGGTTTCAGCTAAACCGTTGATTGTATTCTGACAGTTGAATTTAAGATTCATAGATTTTTCCTTTGCTTTTTGAGAAGAGGTTGGTGAAAACAGAGAAACTAAGGGATAAAGTGCGTGTTCAGGTGAACCTTTTGCTATCTCTAATAGTTCAGAGTACCACTGTTGATAAGCAACTCTTTTAATGGGATAACCCATTGTAGAAAGCTGCTCAAACAGTAGATTAGAAGACACCGGTTGAGAATGAATTAGATGAAATGCTTGCCCGATAGATTCCGGATTTTGTGAGAGTTGAACAACAGCTTTACTAACATAATCAACGGGAATTATATCCAGTAACATTTCTCCTTGCGGTGCGCTACCGAGTTGAATGTAACCTAACATTAATCGATAGAGAAAATCCTTTTGATTGAAATAGCCAGTTTGACTATCTCCAGATATTGGGCCTATTCGATAAATAGAGGTAGGTAGTCCGCGTTTTGCCGCAATATTAATTAATTTTTCAGCGACCCATTTACTTTGAGCATAGCCACCATTGGGAACTTCACCTATTTCTAAATTATCCATTTCATTTATTACTTTAACTTGAGAATATTCATTAAAGTTAAATACACTTACAGTTGACATAAAATGAACAGGTTTTGTTTTAGACTGACAAGCCAATTGCAGAATTTCTTGTGTTCCTAAAACGTTGGTTTGTTTCAGCAATGAATAGGGGGAAGCGTGATGTACCCAAGCGCCGTTATGATAAATTAAATCAATCTGATTTGCGAGTTTTAGAAAATTTTCTGAGGATAAACCTAACAGCGGTTGTGATAAATCTCCTTTGATAACGGTGATTCTTTCTTGAAATGATTTATCCCACAAAGAAGCAGACTTGAGAACATTTATTAGCCTATTTTCTGCTAATTCTTGAGTTTCACTGCGTACTAAACAGTAAATTTGAGCTTCTGTTTCCAGTAACAGTTGATGGAGTAAAAAGCTGCCTAAAAAACCTGTTGCTCCCGTTAATAGAATATTTTGCGGTGGAGTGGATGAAACCACTTTAGTTTGAGGAAAAATGCTTTCATCTAATATTGCATCAGATTTTAGATCCTCTAAAGTAATAGTTTGTTGGTTTTTGCTATTAAGATACTGAATAATTTCAGGTTTACGTTCTTTTAGTTGAGTTTTAATTTCTGAGGTTAATACTCCTTTCGGAGCGTTACATTTCATGCGATCGCCCTCTGTAGAAATTTTAATATCAAGTTGACTAAGTTTATATAAAAACTCGGATATCGGTTTATATTTTTCTGGCATATTATTGAAAATGTGTATCTCTTGATTATTGTTCTCTAAATTAATAGAAAAATTGATATTCACTGCGCTTTCTAAACTGGATTCTAAAATCATTTCTTGACATCCGAGTAACCGTTTACTGATAATATTTTGACGTTTACAATATTCAATTACTTGATTAGATTCTAGAATCGGTTTAGAATCTGGGGTATATTGAATAGAGGTAATAAACGTTAGCCAGGGTTCTTGTCCCATTGCATAAATATAAACCTGTTGGGGATTTAACTGATTAATGAGTTGAATAGCTTTCTCGCTATTTGAACCATCTAGCCGACGAGTTTGAGCGATTTTTCGAGGAATAGATTGAGTTAATAATGCGCCATAAGCCCAGGTATAAGGTGCGCCTTCACATTCCATTCCAATAAACAAGATATCGAGTCTTTTCACTAAACTAGAAAGATGATTATAAAGTTGGGGTTCAATATTATTAGAGTCAGCCGCACATAAAATAGATCGATTTTTAACTTGGATTAAATAGGCAGTTTTAGTAGCAATATTTAAGTCTCCATGTTCCCCTAAAACAGGTAAGCTAACTATCTCACCTTCGGGAATATTAATCATTTCTAGTTCATCAATTTCTCGAATATTATTAAAGCCAATTTGTTGTAAGATTAACTTCAAGGATGGATCAATGATTGAGCCTTTATTACTCTTCGGAACGATAATAGTTTTAATTTTATATCGTAACTGTAATAAGGTTTCAAACATCACATGATCTTGATGATTATGAGTAATCAGAACATAATCAATTGTTTCCGGTAAATCTGCATAACTATAGCGCGGAATTCCTTCTGAAGATTGATAACTAATTAATGGATCGCATAATATACTAACGGATTGAGTTTCAATTAAAATACAAGCATGACCAAAATAACGAACTCTGACATCATTTCCTTGATATTTATGAATCGGATTTAAAAGATTTTTGGTGAAAAATTTATCAAATAATGGTTCATCTTTAGGCGGGATTTCTAACAGTTCTAATATCTCTTGATAAGCTTGTGGCTGTTCTCTCATCTGTGCTAATTTATCGAGCCGTTTATCTGCAAAAGGTAAGTTTAAATGTAAACAATTTTTATCGGCTAAGCGAGGGGTACTGAGTACAAAAGAACGCTGATCGACATTTCCTAAAGATAAAGCGATAGTTTGAGAAACGGGTTGATAATATTTGCTGCGATATAACAGTCCTTCTATTAATCGAATTGACGGATGGTTTTGCAGATCATAAACTAATTCAACATATCCTTTTAACGCTTTAGGTACTTTTGAATAAAGCGGTTCTAAAGAATAACCTGTTGCTTCTTCTGCGAGGATTTTTTCTAAATTTTTAATCGCTTGTTCTAATTCTAAAAGTGAGTTTAACTGATATTTTGTTTTTTCTCGTAATTCCTTAATTTCATCTAAGCGACTTTCATCATAGTGAATAAAGGGTCCCCCTCGCATCGCTGGACTTTTCAAAGCATCAATATGAACTTGAGGCGCAGCAATAAAAGATTCCAGTATTTTGAGATGAGAATTAGCCACATACATGGCAGCCGTAACGGGTGGAATTAAATATGACCAAGCGTACCACTGATTAAAAAGTGGTTCTATAATAGCATTTTGTTTAAGATAAACAGGTTGTTTTGAGTTGGATATATTCATAGTTAAAATTCGATTTCTTCTCGCTCCTCTGCTAAATTTGTCGGGGTTTGTAATTGGGATATTGTTTGTTTTTTCTCTAAAACTTCTGCTAAACTGGCAATATTAGGTGCGTCGAATAAATCTACAACGGTTATATTGACAGAAAAGTGAGGCAGTAACTGGGCAATGAGTTGAGTCGCGAGTAATGAATGTCCGCCTAATTCAAAAAAGTCGTCATAAATTCCTACCTTTTCTACTTCCAAAACTTCAGCAAAAATATCAGCTAATATCTCCTCGGTAGGGGTGCGTGGCGTAACGTATTCTTCGGATATGATATTCTCTTGTTTCAGAGTTGATAAGGCTTGATGATCTACTTTTCCATTGGGAGTTAGGGGTATGGTTTCTAATTCTATAAAACGGCTAGGAATCATGTATTCCGGTAACTTATCTTTTAGATAACTTCGCAGTTCTTTCGAGGTTAATTGAACATCGACTTGAGAAACAAAGTAAGCCACTAATTTTTTATCTTTTCCTGATTCTGCTTGAACAATAACGACACTATTTTTAATTTTTGGATGCGGGTTTAATAAGACTTCTACTTCCCCCGGTTCTATGCGAAATCCTCTAATTTTTACTTGATGATCGATCCGTCCAAATAGCTTAATGCTGCCATCGGGTAAATAACAGGCTAAATCTCCCGTTTTATACAAACGATTTGAAGTGTTATTCTTTTCAGTTTTAGAATAAAAAGGATTAGGAATAAATGTCTGTGCTGTTTTTTCTGGCTGGTTGAGATAGCCTCGTGCTAAACCTACACCCGCAATATAAAGTTCACCTAAAACACCGACGGGAACGGGTTGTAAATGAGCATCTAATACATACAGTTGTTTATTCGTACTCGGACGTATTATCGGTTGATTTGAGTGACCATTTCCACACTCAACCATACTGGCATTAACCGTTACTTCTGTCGGTCCATAAGCATTAATAAAACGTCGATTTTTTGACCATTTTTCAATTAAATCAACACTGGGTGCTTCTCCACCCACTAACACCATTTCTAATGCGGGTAAATCTTCAAAAGGAGTGGCAGCTAATGCGGAGGGGGTAATGGTAATATGAGTAATATTTTTATCTTGTAAAAGTTCTAATAAATTTAATCCAGGAAGTAAGCTTTCAACGGGTGCTAAACAGAGTTTTCCACCACTCCCTAACGCCATGATAATTTCAGGAATAGAGGCATCAAAGCTGAAGGAAAAGAACTGAAGTATACAGCTATTTGAATTGACTTTACAAACGCGAATTTTGTCTTCTGTTAAATTAACTAAACCGCTGTGAGGGATGAGAACACCTTTCGGAATTCCTGTCGAACCCGAAGTATAAATTAGGTAAGCTAGGTTATCGGGTGAAACTTGAACTTTAGGGTTTTCTTGAGACTCTTGAGTGATTAAATTCCAATCTCGATCTAAGTTAATGATGTCTGAACTAGTGGTTTTAGAAATAGACAGATGAGACTGGGTTAATAATACTGAAATTTGGGAGTCTTCCACCATGAAAGCAAGTCTTTCTTCTGGATAGTTGGAGTCGAGAGGAAGATAAGCACCGCCTGCTTTAAATACTGCTAAAAGCGCAATAATCATATCAAAAGAACGCTCAACACAAATTCCTACCTTTACTTCTGGTTTAACTCCTTTTTTAATTAAATAATGAGCCAGTTGGTTACTGCGTTGATTGAGTTCTTGATAGGTTAATTGTTGGTCTTGAAAAATCAGAGAAATTGCATTAGGGTTTTTCTGTACTTGTGCTTCAAACAGGTGATGAAAGCAGAGATTATCTTGATATTTAATTTTAGTTTGGTTCCATTCTTGTAATATTTTATCCTGTTCTTTTTGGCTTAAAAAGCATAATTCTCCTATTTTTTGCTCGGGATTTTTAATGATTTCCTCCAGTAATATTTGAAAATGTTCAACCATACGAGAAATAGTTTCTGGTTTAAATAAATCTCGGTTATATTCAAACCCGCCGACTAATCCTGATGATGTTTCGTAAATATCTACACTTAAGTCTAACTTAGCTGTGGGGTTTGTTTGTTTGAGAGAACTTAAGGTTAAACCCGGTAACTTAAAATCTGTTTGGGGTGCATTTTCTAGTCTAAACTTTACCTGAAATAGAGGATTATAACTCAGATCGCGTTGCGGATGAATATCTTCGACCAGTTTTTCAAAGGGTAAGTCTTGATGGTCATAAGCTTCCCAAGTTGTTGTTTTAACCCGCTCAAGTAATTCTATAAACGAAGGATTTCCTTTTAAATCACTTCGTAGCACTAAAGTATTGACAAAGAAACCTATTAATCCTTCTATTTGTTTACGGTTGCGATTGGCAACAGGTGAACCAATGATAATATCTTCTAAACCCGTATAACGATAGAGTAAGACTTTTAATACTGTGAGTAATAGGATAAATAATGTAACGCCTTCTGTTTGAGCTAGATGTTTAATTTGATTGGTTAAATCCGCTGAAAATGCAAAGGTTTGATTGGCTCCTTGAAAGGTTTGAATCCGAGCGCGAGGAAAGTCTGTAGGCAGTTGTAAAATGGGTAAAGTTCCGTTTAATTTATTCTTCCAATAAGACAGTTGTTGCTCTAATACTTCCCCTTGTAACCATTGCCGTTGCCAGATGGCAAAGTCTGCATATTGAATTGAAAGATTGGGTAAAACGGACGGTTTTTGTTGACAAAATGCTGTATAGAGTGTTACCCATTCATCAATTAAAATTTCCATTGACCAAGCATCAGAAATAATATGATGTAGGGTGAATAATACTACACATTCTGCTTGGTTTAGTTTTAATAAAGTGACTCGTAATAATAAATCTTCAGCTAAATTAAAGGGTTTTTGTGCGTCTTGAGTCATTAAACGAATGACTTCTGTTTCCTGTTCGCTTGTCTCTAAATATTGTAGATCGAGCTGATTGATTGTTAAGGTAGCATCAGCAGAAATAACCTGAATCGGTTGATTATCTTTTAGAATAAAATTTGTCCGTAATATTTCGTGTCGTCGGATAATTTCATTCAGACTTTGCTGGAATACTGCAATATTTAACTCTCCGGTTAAACGGACTGCTGTTGGGATATTATAAGTGGCCGTATCGGGTTGTAATTGTTCTAAAAACCACAGCCGCTGTTGAGCAAAAGACAGAGGTAAATCTTGCTGCCGCGAGACTGTTTGAATGGCTGTTGATGGACGATGAATAGACTGTTGAACCTCACTAAGAAAGGCGATAATTTCACCTTTACGTTGCTTAATTTCAGCAATAAATTCATCAGTTAATACTTCTTCTGGTGCGTTAAAGCGTAGCCGTTTTTCCGCTGTGGCTTTGTCTTCCACCCAAAGCTTGACATCTAAATGATAAAGTTCTGATAAAAATTCGTCGATTGATTTCATAATTGTAGGGAACGGGGAATGGGTAAGGAGTCAAGAGTCACCGAGTCAGGAGTAATAAGTAATAAGTAATAAGTAATAAGTAATAAGTAATAAGTAAGGAGTGGAGTTTATGATTATTGCCCGTGGGTATGAATTCATAATTTATTATTTATAATTTATAATTAAAATTATTGTTTAAATTCACCATCCTCCCAAGTCCCCTCTACACGAGTTCCGTCTGCATAAACATAGGTTCCAGATCCGTGTTTTTTTCCATCTTTAAACTCGCCTTCATACTGATCGCCATCAGCATATTTACAAGTGGCTTGACCATTAAAATTACCGTCTTGAAGTTGTCCTTCGCACTGATCGCCATTGGCAAAAATATATGTACCTTGGCCGTTCATTTTCCCAGCTTGAAATTGCCCTTCATAACGATTTCCATTGGCAAAGGTTAAAACCCCTTGACCATCCGGTTCTCCTGCGGTAAATGCTCCTTCATAACGATTTCCATTAGCATATTCTCTAACGCCTTGACCATTAAATTTTCCATCGCTAAATTCTCCTTCGTAGCGTCCACCTTCGGCATAATTGTAAGTGCCTTGACCATTAAATTTTCCATTATTAAATTCCCCTTCATAGCGATCGCCACTGGCTAAAACATAAACCCCTTGACCTTGGCGACGACCATTGACTAATTCCCCTTCGTAACGGTTTCCGGTGGAATATTCACAAACCCCTTGACCATTGAGTTGACCGTTTTCTACCTCTCCCTCACAGCGATCGCCATTGGGTGTAATATAACTACCCTTTCCACTGGGAGTCCCGGCGTTAAATTCCCCCTCATACCGCGCCCCATTGGCTGAAGCAAACACTCCTTGACCTTGAAATTCACCCGCGACAACTTCACCTTCATAGCGATCGCCATTGGCAAATTCCCAGACCCCTTGACCTTGTATTTCTCCCCCTTGAAATTCTCCTTGATAACGACCGCCATCCGCAAAAGTATAAACCCCCTCTCCTTCGGGTTTTCCCTCTACAAATTCCCCTTCATATTTGGCTCCATTTGGATATTCACATAGTCCTTGACCGTTGAGTTTTCCACTACTGATTTCTCCTTCACAACGGGTTCCATCTTCGGTGGTAATTTCATCCGCATTTACAACAGTGGTCAAGGTTAATAAAATTGGAATTGTTAATAGATAGATGACACGCAACATGGTTATCAATTTTTAAATTAATAGTAATTTTTTTAGTTTAATTGAAATTGAATGTTTACACTAATTGAACTACTTCCCCCTCCATCTATCGGATCAAACCTCATACGAGAAGCGGCATCTAGGGCAGCTTGATCAATATCGGTATTGCCACTGGAGTTGACAAGTTCTTGTTGAGTCACTCGACCACTTGCTTCTAGAAAAACTCGTACAGTTGCCGTTCCTTCAATTCCTAGATCTCTCAGGCTTCTGGGATATCCCGGATCGCAGTTACTAGAACAAGCCCAGCTCCCCCCTCCTCCGGCAAAAGCAGTGTCGGTTTCATTACCCAGGTCGTTACCCATTCCCTCGTCTGTACCCTCCGGACGACCGGGATCTGACCCCCCTGGACTTTGTTGCAAGGGTGAGTCCCCAAAGGCAAAATCTCCCTGTCCGGGGTTTGAACTGTCGATGCCCGTTTCTCCGCTACCGATGCCTTCAAAGCTGTCTCCCATGCCTCCTGGAGAACCCACAGCTCCCGGTTGAGGTACCGCAGCTTGAGTGGGTTGAGAGCGCTCCACGGGTTCCCCAAAGGGCGATGTATCCGCATTAAAGGGGTCAGGGGCGGGGATCGTCTCCTGCTGGTCTGCCTCAAACCCATCTAGGATATTGCTCATGGGTTCTGGGGTTGTATTGTTGGCGGCAACGGGTTCCGGAAGAGGCTCTTCTACAAACGGTTCCGGGGCGGCAACGGGTTCGGGGATGGGTTCTTCCCAGGTCTCCGTCAGCGGTATGACTTCGTCAACGGGCGTAACGGGTTCCGGGAAGGGGTCTTCTGCAACGGGTTCTGGGATGGGTTCTGGCTCAGGGAAGTAATCTTCTACCACGGGTTCCGGTTCTGGGAGCGGTTCCTCCACTATAGGTTCGGGCAGGGGTTCGGGTTCAGAAAATTGTTCTGCTTCTGCCGGAATTGGAGGGGCGAATGCTGTGGTTTGTTGCGGTTCTAAAGTAGGTTCGACAGGGGCAATTTCTTCTACAATTTCTTCAGGTATTTCTTCAACAATGGGTTCAGGTTCTATAATTTCTTCGGGTATTTCTTCGACAATAGGTTCGGGTTCTTCGGGTATTTCTTCGAGTTCGGGTTCTATAATTTCTTCTTCGATAACAATAAATTCTATCGCGTCTTCTTCAGGAATTTCGAGTTCAGAGTCCAGCAAACCACTAAACGCTAAAGCCAGCAGTCCCACATGAAGTAGGGCTGATGCCATTAAACCACTGAGCAGCCAGAGTTTAATTTTTCGTGCGTCTTGTTCTCGCTGTTGAATGCAAGTTTCTGAGAGACTCATAACTGAAAAAATGACTGATTAAATTTGTTAATAAACTTTGTATCTATATCTAGTTTTTTTAATCTGCTAAGCGAGGCGCTGAATTCTCTGGTTTCTTCGTGGCGATCGCCAATTTTGCCCCTTCAACCTGACGAATTTTATCCATGACTTCTACAACTTTTCCATGAGCCACCGTTTCGTCTGCATTTAAAATTACAATCCGAGTATTATTCGCCGGAATTAGGCGCTGTACTGCATTTTTAAGTTGTTGAACTTCTAAGTTTTCCCGGTTCAGCGCTACTGTTCCAGTACTATCAATTGTGATTGTAATTTGTTCAGTTTGCTGTTGCTGAGAACTCTCTGCTTTTGGTAAATTTACAGGTAGTCCTTCTGAACGAGTTAAAAATAGGGTGGAAATGATAAAAAATGCCAAGATTGAGAAAATGACATCAATCATCGGCACAATATTAATTTCGGCGGGTTTATCGAGATCCTCATCGATTAGATTAATCATCGTTTTTCTTGATTGAATTAACTAATAAATTTATTATAAAACTTGCTGAACCACAGAACGATTCTCGGGCAATTTATCGTATTCATATTTACGGCGATACAACAGTTCAAGTTGACCTGCATATTCTTGAATTAAAGCAATTTGCCGTTTATAAAAGCTTCTAAAAGTATTAGCAAATAACACCGTAAAAATTGCCACAATTAATCCCAATACGGTTGATGCTAAGGCTTCTCCAATTCCCCCGGTTACACCAGCACTGCTACTCCCTCCGACATCACCAATTCGCAGTGAAGAAAAGGAAGTAATTAGTCCTAAAACTGTTCCGAGTAATCCCAGTAATGGAGAAACTGCGATCACGGTATCAAAGACAGTACTAAAACGACGTAAACCTGGAATCTCCGCTTGGGCGGCACTCTCAATCGCTAGGCGAAATTCCTCTGGGTTAGGGTTATCGAGTTCTAAGGCTTCCAGAAAAATCCGAGCAATGGGCAGATCTACATTATTTTGTAGCAGATCCATTGCTTGATTGGGATAAGACTTGTAAAGTTTGAGAGATTTTCTCACAACTTGGCTTTGTCGTCGCCAGATGCGAAACCAAAAAATACCTCGTTCGATCACAAGGGCGATCACTACAACTGAAAATACAAGCAGTGGCCACGCCACAATACCTGCACTTTGTACAAAACCACTAACTTGCATTAAACTCGCTTTTAGAGGAAAACAATAACATCGATCACAGATGCTCTTTGTTTTACCACGAACTTTAGCAAATGACAAGCATTATCAATTAATTTCTGATATTTTTTAGCAGTTGACAAGCGGCTATAGAATCTGTTACGCTTGAGCGCTGTTGAGTCATCTTGCTGAAGCTGAGTCTCATCCAACAGATACTAATAGGCTACAGTGACTACTATTAATAGGTTTCAGCCATTAATTAGGGTTTTGTGGCGAATCAACAATTGGGTTGTTACCGACTTCAGTCGATTTGGAATGAGTCATTTGACTGGAGAAGATTTGTCTAGTTAAATGAAACTTAGTACTATTTGGGGTTTTGTAGTACTTGAGAAATATTAAAGAGATTTTGAGGACAGTTGCAATCGCGAGTCAGCTAAATTCTGTTGAAGCCATTCATTGCGATCTGAAATTCAGGGTAAAGTGAATTTTCATTTTGACTCTAGCGACTTGAGTCAACAACATCAGTCTAAATAGACTTTCCATCTAATTAAATAATATCTAAACGATTCAATTAACTGAGAAAAATTATTAACTATGACCAGTAGCTTTGATCCATCCGGTAGCGTCTTCCAACTGACAACAGGCCCTGATATTTTCACGGTTTCTTCAGGACAACTCGCCAATTTCCCAGGCGGTTTAGCAGCCTTGAGTGGAAATGATAGTGTAACAGGGTCCGTGGGTAACGATGTATTGAACGGAAATCAAGACCGAGATACACTCTTTGGTAGCGGCGGCAGTGACACTTTATTCGGCGGCCAGGAAGAAGATGAACTGTTTGGAGATGCGGGAAATGACAGTCTCTACGGCAATAAAGGCTTAGACAATCTTGACGGCGGCGATGGCAATGATTTGTTATTTGGTGGTCAAGACCAGGATGCTTTAGTCGGTGGCTTGGGAAATGATACTTTGTTAGGGGATAAAGCGGAAGATTTTTTAATCGGAAATGAAGGTGCAGATGTATTTGTTTTAGGTTCCGATCCTTCTGGAGGAGCGAATCAATATGGTGATTTTATTTTAGACTTTGATAACACCGATTTAATTGGATTACCTCCCGGATTAACTGTCGGAAACCTCAGCTTTGCGGAGAGAGAAAATCTAACAATTGAAGATGTAGTTAACTTTGGATTATTACCGTTTGATTTAGGTTTAGCAGACTTATCGGAACAAGGGGTTTTTAATCTGAGTTCTTTATTTAATTCTTCCGGGGTTATTAGCTATACAGAAATTTCAGGTAATGGTCAAATCTTAGCCTCTGTGGTGAATCAATCGCCTGAAGATTTAGCAGGTCGTGTTATTTCTGTACAGATTTAAGCCGATTAGATTACCAGGTTCGCTTCTGATGTTTTTATGGTTTTGATCTTTAGTATTACTTTTATATTCTGGGGACTTAGCAGCCTCAATTGTTTCTCATGAAATTCGGTGCAAATTATCGGTTATTGGTCTGGACAACCTTGATGAGTATGGGGGTTATGCCTGTTACGCTGGCTGAGTCTAATTGTTTACCCGAAGAAAGTGAGCATCGTCAAGCTGAGGCATTTCATCCGAATTCAATTCTCTCAAATTCTGAAGATAAATCAACAGTTTATTGTGATTCAAAAACTAAAAGTTTAGCTGAAGAATCAGTAATTTTATCAACAGTAAATCAGCCAGTTACCCGGAATTTAAATACACCAGAATCATCTACTTTTTCTCATCTGCAAACCATAGAACAACCCTTAACAGAAGCGAGATATCTCTTTCCTCAACTCTCATTTTATACCCCTCAATCTTTTCAAATTACTCAAGCTGAATCAGAAGTTGTACAAATTACCGGAGTCGGTTTAAATCCGATACCTGGAGGGGTAGATGTTATCTTAGAAACCGTTAATGCAACTCCCCTACAAACTTCAACCACTGTGGAAGGAAATACATTAACAACCACAGTAGAAAACGCAGTTTTAGCCTTACCCGGTGGTGGAAATTTTATTACTGAAAATCCAGGGACAGGTATTGTTTCTGTTCAGGTTCAACAAGTCACAAATAATCAAATTCAAGTGATTATTGTTGGGGAAAATGCTATCCCAAGCGTAACAGTAAATCCAGCCGATACAGGTTTAGTTTTATCTGTTACCCCTGAAGAAATTATTCAAATCACCGTAACCGCTACTCGAACCGAAGAAAGACCCGAAGATATTTCTCGTTCAGTTAGCATTATCGACCGAGAAGAAATCGAACAACAGCGAAATTTGTCAACGAATTTAAGGCAAATTTTAGGAAGAGAAATTCCTGGATTTTCACCTCCCGATATCCAACGAAATCAAAACGGAACATTGCGGGGAAGACCGCCTTCTTATTTAATAGATGGTGTTCCTGTTGACTCTAACGGTATTCGAGGATCATTTTTAAATATTTCTCCGGATGCAATTGAAAGAATTGAAGTGATCCGAGGTCCCAACGCCATTTATGGTTCAGAAGCCACCGGGGGAACGATTAATTTTATTACTCGAAAACCGAGTGAAGAATTTGTCACAAATGTCAGAGTAGGTGTAGATGCAACTGGGGCGGAGGATGTATTTTTAGAGGGAGATAGTTTTGGCAATGTTATAGAATATTCTATCTCAGGAACGCTGTTACCCAAAGTCGGAGTTCGGGTGAATGTATCAAGAGAGGAAACAGGAACTTATTACGATGGTGAAGGAGATCCTATCTTTAATTTCCGTCCTTTAGACAATAGTGAAGCCTATAATGTTTTAGCCAATGTAGGGATTTATTTTACAGACGAACAACGACTTAGTTTAACGTTTAATTATTATGATAATGAGCGACAAAAAAATAATTTAATTATCGATCAGAGTGTTAATGAGCTGCCACCCGGAACGAGTAAAGCCAGGGCAATTGAAGTCGGCAATCAAGATTTTATTGGAACTACACCAGCATTTAACCGCACCACTTTAGGGAATGTTGTTTATAGCCACGATAGCTTATTTTTGAATAGTGAATTTTTAGTTCAAGGATACTATACTTCTAAGCCAGAATCTCAAGGGGTTCAGGACGGTCGGGTGCTATTACAAGAAGTTTATGTCAGTCAAATTGATGTACAAAATTGGGGCGGACGCTTACAAGTGAATACCCCTGTATTTGACGGATTTAGCCTATTTTGGGGAACAGATTATAAAAATGATCAGCCGAGTAATACATTTGATATTGTCGATGCTGAGGAATTTGATGCCAGTGGCGGACGAACTATTCGTAAAGTTGATGAAAGAACCTTTATTCCTGAATATACTGTTGGAGAATTAGGAGTTTTTGCTCAAGCGAAATGGGAATTAGGGGATGATTGGGTGATTAATGGCGGGGCACGTTATTCAAAATTTGACGTGGATATTCCAAGTTATACCAGTTTTTTTGGATTTGATGTAGAAGGGGGAGATTTAAGCTTTAATAATGTTGTTTTTAACTTAGGAACCGTCTTCAAAGCTACCGATAATTTTAATATTTTTATTAACTTTTCTCAAGGGTTTTCACTTCAGCGATTTAGTGATTTATTGACATTTCCAGAAGAAGGATTTTCAGTTTCTAATGATGTGGAAGAACTACAACCTCAAGAAGTGAATAACTATGAAATAGGGTTTAGAGGCACTTGGAGTCAGTTTGAATTTACAGTTGCAGGCTTTTATAATGACTCAGAATTTGGTGTGGTTTCTGTCGATAATGGAGATGGTTTATTCCTGCCTGTACGCGCTCCTCGGCGTATTTATGGGGCAGAAGCAACGGTGGATTGGGAACCCTTTAATTGGTTAGGTTTAGGGGGAACTGTAAGCTGGCAAGAAGGTGAAGTGGATATCGAAGATAATGATAATTTTCTATCAATTACCAGTACAGAAATTTCACCCTTAAAAGTGACCGCTTATGTCGAAAGTGAATTTGTTAAAGGCTGGTTTAATCGTTTACAAGTGCTTTTTGTTGGCGATCGCAATAGAGCATTTGATGATGAAATTGATCCGGCTGCTGTGAATAGTTATACTGTGGTTGATTTAATTAGTAGTATTCAAATCGGCCCTGGAAAACTAAATATAGGAATAGAAAATATATTTGATAACTTTTATTTCCCAGTAGAATCTCAAGTTTTAGGTGCAAGTAGTAATGATAACCGTCGTCCTAGTCGAGGTCGAACCATTGGTTTTAATTACCGCGTTAATTTTTAAATGAACAATCAGTTTGATACTCAATTCTGGCGGCAATTTTGGACAATTGCTCAACCCTATTGGTTTTCAAGACATCAAAAAAAAGCCAAAGGGATACTGTTACTGCTATTTTTTTTATCCATTGTTAGCAGTGGATTTCTGATTTTAGAAACATTACAAAGAGGAGAAATTCTATCCGGTCTTGCCGATCAAAATTATCCTCGATTTTGGCAAGCTACATTACTTTTTTTAGGTTTAATTATCATTGGGGTTCCCAGTTTAGCATTCAATAACTATGTTCAAGCCGACTTAAGCTTACGTTGGCGACGTTGGATGACTCGCAACTTTTTAGAACGATATTTAGCGCATCAAGCTTTTTATCATCTTAATAGTAACCCTGAAATTGATAACCCAGATCAACGAATTTCTGAAGATGTTCGAGCTTTTACTCAACAGTCTCTCTATTTTTTAGTTTTAGTTTTTGGTTCGATTATCCAACTGATATTTTTTATTGGATTATTATGGTCAATTTCTAAATTTTTAACACTATTTTTAATATTATATACTTTAGTTGGAACTTTAATTGCGACAGTTATTTTTGCTCGAAACTTAGCTAAAATAAATTATATTCAACTGCAAAAAGAAGCCGAACTTCGGTATGGTTTAGTTCATGTTCAAGATCACGCCGAAGCCATCGCACTGTATCGAGGTCAATCTCAAGCATCCCAACAACTCCATCATCGATTCTTTCAAGTTTATCAAAACTTTAACCGCTTAATTCGATGGGAATTTAATCTTAGCTTATTTCAAAATAGCCTACAATACATCACATTTATTTTACCTGCTGTAATTCTTGCACCCGGTATTTTATCCGGACAATTAGAAATAGGGGTAATTGTTCAATCTGAATCTGCATTTGGTCGTATTTGGTTTGCACTTAGTTTAATCATCAATGAATTAGAACAATTAAGTGCTTTAGCCGCTGCAACGACTCGTTTATTTGTTCTAAATCAAGCATTGAAACCATTAGAGCGCGTTCCCCAAAACAAACAGATAGAAATTAAACAATCTAGCACATTCAAAATAGAAAATCTCACCTTAAAAACGCCAGATTATCAAAAGACACTGATTCAAAACTTATCAATTATTATTCAAAAAAATGAATCTTTATTAATTACGGGAACCAGTGGAGTTGGAAAAAGTTCTTTATTACGTGCAATAGCAGGTTTATGGACTTCAGGAGAAGGAAAAATCACTCGACCCCAACGAGAACAGATGTTTTTTCTACCTCAACGTCCTTATATGATTTTAGGTTCTTTACGTCAACAACTTCTCTATCCTCACCCAGAAAATAAATTTAACGACCCGCAACTTTTTCATGTTCTTAAACAAGTCAATTTACCCAATCTTTCGACTCAATTCGGTGGCTTAGACTCCGTTAAAAAATGGTCACAAACTCTCTCTATTGGAGAACAACAACGCCTTGCATTTGCCAGATTACTATTACATCAGCCACAATATGCAATTTTAGATGAAGCCACCAGCGCGTTAGATCAAGAAAACGAAGAATTACTTTATCAATCTCTTCACCAAACAGCAATTCATCTAATTAGCGTTGGTCATCGTCCTACACTCTTAAAATATCATCAAAAAGTCCTAGAACTTTCTAGTGATTTTAACTGGCGTTTATTCCCCGCACATCAATATAAATTTGATTATGAAGAAAATTAACCTAAAACTGTGGAAACAACTTTGGTCAATTACCCATCTCTACTGGTTTTCTTCAGAAAAATTAGGTGCAATTACTTTACTCTTTTTAATTATTATT
Source organism: Microcoleaceae cyanobacterium (assembly GCA_049649525.1). GTDB lineage: Bacteria > Cyanobacteriota > Cyanobacteriia > Cyanobacteriales > Microcoleaceae > JAAURB01. The sequence goes on along the minus strand of JBARZE010000006.1, from coordinate 189,174 downwards.
TTATCAGCCCTTGTTTCTGGCTTGTTAGTTGCCGTTGCTATCTTTTTAGGAGAAATAACATCCGCATTGGTTGCACAAGATACTCAACGTTTTCAACAATCATTAGTGATCTTCATTGGAGTAATCTTAATCGGAACCCTTTGCGCTGGATTAAAAGTTTATTGTCAAGCTAAATTAAGCCTTTATTGGCGACGATGGCTGACCCATTATTTTTTAAATCATTATCTAGAAAACGCCACATTCTATTTTATCAGCGAAAATTCTGATCTTGATAATCCCGATCAACGAATTTCTGAAGACATTAAAACATTCACTCAACAGTTCGTCATTTTCTTCTCTATTTTACTGGACTCCTCACTTCAAATGATCGCCTTTACGGGTACACTTTGGGTGCTTTCAAAGTTTTTGATGATTTTTTTAGTAAGTTATTCCATCATTGGAACTTTATTTGCTACCTTATTTTTTGGTCGAGTTTTAGTGGGGATAAACTATCAGCAACTCAAAAAAGAAGCTAACTTACGTTATGGGTTAATTCATATTCGAGAACAAGCCGAATCTATTGCTTTTTATCAAGGTCAAAATCAAGAGATGAATCAAGTTTGGAATAAATTTATACAAGTTTTTATCAACTTTAAACATTTAATTCGATGGCAACTCTATCTCGGTATTTTTCAAAATAGTTATCAATATCTAACGTTCATTGTTCCCGGCTTAATTCTAGCGCCTCAGATTATGTCTGGAGAAATGGAAGTCGGAGTAGTTACCCAAGCAGGAACAGCATTTAAAACGATTCTAATTGCTTTAACTTTAATGATTGCCCAACTCGATAAACTTAGTATTTTAGCCGCTACTATTAATCGCTTAGACAAATTAAAACAAACGATTGCAATGATTAATACTTTAAATTCTAAAGAAACAACAATTGAAATTATTGAAAGTTCACAACTAGCTTGTCAAAATCTTTCCTTAAAAACACCAGATGAGCGACGAACAATTATCAAAAACTTATCTTTTTCTGTTTCTCCCCACAACAATCTCCTAATTATTGGAGAGAGTGGAATAGGGAAAAGTTCTCTGTTACGAGCAATAGCAGGTTTATCAAAATCTGGATCGGGAGTTATTTTTCGACCCAAACGTGAAGAGATTTTATTCTTACCCCAGCGCCCTTATGTGTTTGAAAGTTCTTTACGTCATCAATTACTTTATCCTCAAACAGAAGTCAATATTGACGATAATAAATTATATGATATTTTACAGAAAGTCAATCTTTTAAATTTAGTAGAAAAATTGGAAGATTTGGATAAGATTGCAGATTGGAGTCGAATATTATCCATGGGAGAACAACAGCGCCTAGCTTTTGCTCGTCTATTTATCTATCAACCGAGTTATGCAATTTTAGACGAAGCCACCAGTGCATTAGATGTTAAAAATGAAGAATTACTTTATCAACAACTCAAAGCATTAAATATTACTTACGTTAGTGTAAGTCATCGGATGAACTTACTAAAATATCACAAAGAAATTTTAAAGTTAGAAATAGATACTCCATCATAAAGAAAGACTGTAATTTTTTATCTTTATACCCATATCTTCTTACTCTATAAAGAGTTTGGATACCTGGGACTGAAATTCCGATAGCATAAATCAAGTCGCAATATCAATAGGCTTGGTTGTACGGCTTTGTCTGTTGGTGAATCTGGAAAAACCTACTGGTGGGTATTACCAAAAGTTAATCCGACAAGATTTAGTCAAGTTTTAGAGAATTTTGCCACCTATTTGGGCTTAGGAAAAAACCAACATCTTAGGATTGTTTTGTCACAACAAGTAATAGGTGATCGAGGTTACGAATTTAAGATAATCGAACATGGAGATTGCAAGCAGACTTGTACACTTGATAAAGGATACATAATCATCTCTACCTGATTTCCTATTGCTTGCATAAGTTGCCCCTCACCGAAATAGATATAAAATAGAGGCAACTGAGGGCAAGAGAGTCAAATGATCGCCACACCAACCGGATCGAGCATTGCTATAGCGCTGTGCCTTTACAATACCGCCGCGATCGCCCAACCCCTACAACTCACCCCACCGCAATTAATACAGAAGACCGCAAGGCGAAGCCAACCGCGAACGCCCCACAGTCCCCCGCAGAGGAAGCAGAAGCAAACTACAAACGGGGAAATGAACTATTTCAACAAGGGACAGCAGAATCTTTACAGGCTGCAATTCCTTATTTTGAGAAAGCAGCAACATTGTATGAACAGATAGGTGTTAAAGTTGGACCTGCCACAGCTTCACTTTTACTGGGTCGAATCTACTCAGACTTAGGGGAATTTCAGAAAGCTTTAAACTATTACGACCAAGCTTTACCTATATCGCGGGCAGTTGCTGATTCTCACTCTTGAGAGGCTACGCCAACGCGCAGGCGAAGCGATAACTCTCAATAATATCGCTCTTACAAAAGCTAGGTCAGACAATCTCACCGAAGCCTTAACTGATATTCAAGCTGCCATTGAAATTGTTGAAGATCTCCGTAGTAAAAAGTTATGAATGATGAATTATGAATGATGAGTTATGATGCTCGTCAAAAGTTTATACTCAATGACGAGTTACTCATTACTCAACCCAATTATATTACCTCAAATAATAATTAACTAATTAATTTTTTTGCCCTTTCTGCCCTTGCTTCTGCAGATTCCATCACTTCTGATAGTTTTTCTACCATTTCTCCGGGATAGTTTTCTAATAATCGTGTGGAAAGAGAGACACGGCGGCGACCTTCATCGAGGTCAATAATTAAGGCTTTAACAGATTCACCAACCGGGAATAAATCAGCTAAAGATTCAATAAATTTCTGGCTAACTTCTTTAATATGAATTAAGCCTGTGACTCCGTCTAAATCCACGAATACCCCAAAAGGTTTGACGCTACTGACTGTTCCCTCAACTAGTTGCCCCTGTTCAAGCTGACTAAAGCCGACAGTTTCGGTTGCCATGCGTTGAGACAAAACTAATTTATTGCGATCGCGGTCTAACTCTATAATATTAACGGTTAATAAGTCATCAATTAAACGATTCAAATTATCTCGTTCCAGTAAATGCGATCGCGGAATAAATCCCCTCAAACCGTCTACATCAACAGTCACCCCGCCTCGGTTTACGCCTGTGACTTGAACTTGTAAAGATCGGCCACTTTTTACAGAATCTGCTAATTCATTCCAAACTTTTTGTAATTCTAATTGTCGGATAGATAATAACACCTGACCATCCGCATTTTGATCTCGAATAATTAAAAACTCTCGTTCTTCTTTTAAAGGTAAAACTTCCTCTAAATTATCTACTTCAGCCACAGCCGCTTCTTTGCGGGGAATAAATCCGGGAGACTTCGCGCCGACAATATCAACATACGCCCCATCTGTACCATATTCAAACACTTGACCACTGATAATTTGTCCTTTCTGTAATCCGTAATCATGCTGATCTAAAGCTTTAGCAAAATCATCTAATGAGAAGGAAGTTTCGTTAGTCGCCATAGTTAAAAAAACTCAAACACAAATATTTTCTATTGATTCACTGAGGTCGGCTGATTTTTATCCGACACTGTTTCTTGGATTGGGTTGTGTCCCAACTAATCACTTGGGATACTTCAATATAGCCGAATCTGTGCAGGATTGGTAATTAAGAGGCGAAATTAAGTAATGAGTAGTAAATTATGAATGATGAATGATGAGTTATGAATGATCAACTCATACCCACGGGCAATTATCATAAACTCTACTCAATTACAGACGTTACATGTAACGTCACGACAGACTCCTTACCCGTTACTCCCTTGCGCTGAGTGCAAGTCGCCATTGTTACTCATAACCTCAGAGTTGTTGCTGAAATAGTTGCTTAACGTGTGTCCAAGCGTCGGTGGCGGCTTCTGGGTTATAACTATCGCGCCGATCGCAGAAAAATCCATGAGTGGCAGGATAACGGAAGATTTGGTGGCGGATATTGTGTTTCTGTAACTCTGCTTCAATAAGATCCACTTGTCCGTTAGGAATGAGGGGATCTTGTGTACCGAAAAAGCCGTAAATCACACCAGAGATGTCTGAAGTTCGGGTTAGAGTGGGAGGACCACCCCCTGGGGTTCCGGTAGCAATACCTGCGCCATAGAAAGAAGCAGTCGCTTTAATTTCAGGTAAAGTGGCAGCCAGATAAACCACATGGCCCCCAAAACAGAAACCGATTGTCCCGAAACCACCGGGTTTAACATCGGGTAAAGTTTTAAGATAATCTATGGTGGCCTGAATATCACTTAAAAGTTCTGTGGCTTTGGTTTGTTCTTTGTATTGACGGCCTAACACTAAGTCTTCAGAACTATAACCGACTTCAAATCCGGGTGCAACTCGCTGATAAATGGCTGGGGCGATGGCTACATAACCCGCTTTAGCAATACGTTCAGTCACCTCTCGAATGTGGGCATTGACCCCGAATATTTCTTGGATGACAACGATACCGGGAAATGACCCTTCGGTTATAGGTTCAGCTAAATAAGCCGATATTTCTAGATCTCCGTTAAAAATGGTTATAGGAACAGTACGAATTTCTAAATTGGCCATAATTCTCAAAGATTATGAAATTTTCGATTAAATTAGTTGGGTTTATTAAATTTCTTCGCTAAAATTTCCCAGTAAACTTAATAGTACAGGCTATTGATTCTTGAACTGATTTATCCGGTTGATGTCTGAGACAAACATATCACAAATGGTAATAGAAATAGCCAGTGACTTATATTTATTTTGGGGTTAAGGGTAGGAGACTTTTATGGTTCAGTTTTATATTCAGCCAGACAGTGATATTCCTGCGTCAAATCAACTTTTCAATCAAATTCGCTTTGCGATCGCTTCTCGGCAATTTCCACCGGGACATCGTTTACCCAGTACTCGCCAGTTAGCGATGCAGACAGGGCTACACCGCAATACTATCAGTAAGGTCTATCGACAACTTGAAGATCATGGTTTGGTTGAAGCCCAAGCGGGATCGGGAATTTATGTCCGTGCTTTGGGTCATGAGGGGGGATCTCCCCTGAGTTCTCCTATCCTCGAACAATACCCTCAAGCTAATCATATTATTCAACAAAGTTTGGATGATTTACTCGCTCAAGGGTGTAGTCTCAGCGAGTCTCGGGAACTGTTTCTAGCTGAAATTGACTGGCGACTGCGGTGTAGTGCGCGGGTATTAGTTACGGCTCAAATGCAAGATATCGGGATTGCTCAACTGATGGCCCAAGAACTAGAGCAAGCCTTGCGTATTCCGGTGCAGGTTGTGCCAATGGAAGAATTAGCGACCACCATTAAACAGGTTCCGTCAGGGACGGTTGTAACCAGTCGCTACTTTATTGGTCAAGCAGAAGAAATTGCAGCGCCCTTAGCTGTGCGGGTCATTCCGGTTGATATTTACGATTTTGCCAAAGAAATTGAATTGGTTCAAACCTTAACCAAAGGCACTTATCTGGGAATTGTCAGTCTTAGTCCGGGCTTGCTGCGGGCAACTGAGGTGATTATCCATAGTTTGCGAGGAGAAGAAGTATTAGTGATGACCGCTCAGTTGACAGATAGTTATAAAATTAACGCTATCGTTCGTAGTGCTCGGGTGATTCTCTGCGATCAAGCCAGCTATGAAGCTGTCAAAGAAGCTGTCATTGCCAACCGCGACGATATTATCCGCCCACCTCAGCTTATTTGCTGTGAAAATTACATCTCAACAGACTCGATTAACTTATTAAAGCGAGAGTTGGGTTTAAAATAGACGATCAATCTAATATTGAATATTTAGGTTAGTCACAGGAGTGATGGGATACAAGCCCCGTCCACTTCGACTAGGCTCACTGCGTCGCTTCTAGGACGGCTTTTTCTTCTCCTTTAAACTTCTAATTAGCTCCCTGAGTAGGTCGGACTAAGACTGACCTGCTTTCTTGTAGTACGCCTCAAGGATGTTAAACCAGTGACTCATATTGGATGCCCGGTTTCAAAAATACTATAGCTTTCCCATCTATCCTGCGGAATATAGGTTATTATAAGTTTTTTATGAAGATTGGGTAGATTCTGAGGTGGGAATTCCTATACGTTTTTCTAAAGACTCCGATCGGCGTTTAGCAACATCATTTTTAGGATCGAGTTTTAAAGATTGTTTGTAGGTTTCTAAGGCTTGAGCGGTCAATTTTTTTCGTTCATAAGCTGCCCCTAAATTGTTATAAGCAATCACATAATTTCGGTTAAATTTTAATGCTTCTTTATACTGACGAATTGCAATATCATACTGTTCTTTGGCAAAATGAGCATATCCTAATGCATTATGAACCATTGCCACATTTTCTGCTGGCTCTTCTTTGGCGGCTTTTAGTGCTTTTTGAAATACCGCGATCGCCTGAGTATAGAGTTGTTTATCATTCAGAATACTTCCCAATTCATAGTATTCTTGAGCGGTGCCGGGTTCAGTCGTTAGCTTTTTTTGTAACTTAGATAAAGTCGTTTCAACTCGCCGCGTTTTCAAAATCTGACGAAAGACAAAAAAGCCTGCTCCCAGTAACAATATCACCAGTAAAAGTACATAAAAAACTGCAAAATTAGTATCCATATTTTGATCTTTAAATTCTATTAAAAACTGTTTCATAATATAAACAAGGGCGAGAGTAAATCCCGTCCTTTAATTTATATCATATTGAGTTTAACTTCATTCAACCCAACCCACTAAATTTGTTTTTACTCTGCAGAGCTTGCAGCCAGTTCAACGACTTTAGCAAAAGCATTGGGATCAATTACTGCAAGCTGAGCTAACATTTTACGGTTGAGTTGAATATCTGACTTTTTCAGTTTATTAATTAACTGACTGTAACTCATGCCGTGCATCCGAGCAGCAGCATTAATCCGGGTAATCCACAACCGCCGAAAATCCCGTTTGCGACGACGACGATCTCGGTAAGCATTCCGCAGCGCTTGCATCACCCGCTGGTTAGCAATACGGAAGTTTTTCGATTGAGATCCTCTAAATCCTTTGGCAAGTTTTAGTACTTTTTTGCGGCGTTTGCGAGCAACATTACCGCGCTTAACTCTGGGCATGGTAAATTAATTCCTTATCTATGATTTAGGCTTAAACTGTTATAAATAGGGAGCCATTAAACGAATATTTTTAGCATCTCCTTCGCTAACGACTGCCATTCTAGAAAGGCGACGTTTACGAGCAGAGCTTTTATGTTGTAACAGGTGACTTTTGTATCCTTTGCGGCGGACAATTTTACCGCTTCCTGTTGCTTTAAAGCGTCGAGCGGCTGCTTTACGAGTTTTAAGTTTTGGCATGGGTTGGCTTGAATTCAACACAGTCTACTATTATATCATACAATGCCCACGGATTTTCAAAATGAACAGCTAGTCAAGGCCTGCTTGAATGCTTCACAGTTTAGAATATACTGAGTGGTCGCTTTAGATGGACAAAATATAATTGAAGTTTTGAGCAATTGGAATATTTGTGTATCCGATGTCTTTTATTTAACCCAATGGGGAGCGACTTTTCTATTGAATTGTTAAAGACAATTAATTTCTGAATATCGCGATCGCGGTGTTTTGGGTTTTGCGGAAAACCAGAGTTATCCCTTATATTTTCTTTTGAATGATCCGCTTTAGATGACGGGTATAAGGTGAAAAATCAGAAATAATATCAAATCTATATTTACAGTTTTGCATCCATAGACATCGGTGTAGTCGGCTGTTGTCGGGGCACATTGTATGCGCCCTCTAGTCTAGTGTGATCCAGGCTTCAAGTTTTGGCACAACTTCCATCAGGTAAATACAGCAAAACGATCACCCCTGACGAACGTGTTTGACTTCGACAACGGTATGAACATTACCCCGAGGGTTAAAATCGCCTTTAAGGGTTGCTTCTAAAGGGTCACAAGCCGCAACGAAGTCATCTAAGATCTGATTAATTGATTCTTCGTGAGAAATATATTGATCGCGGTAACGATTGATATAAAGCTTAATTGCTTTCAACTCCACAACCCGTTCATTGGGAATATAACTGAGATAGAGGGTAGCAAAGTCAGGATATCCGGAAAAAGGACATTTACAAGTAAACTCCGGCAGTGTAATTTGGATCTCATAGCGTCGTCCAACCCGAGGATTCGGGAACGTGATCAGTTGTCCCTCTTCTATTTCCCGTTCGCCATATTTGACAGGGACATTTGGGGCGGACTGTGGAGCGGTTAGTTCAGAAGAAAATTCACTCATTTTCACGAATCACTTTGACTCAATACAAGGAATGCTGATAATGCTGGGTTGATTTCTTAAGGAAACTTTGTTGAAATTGCTCTGATAGCAATTATTCTATAAATAAATAAGCTATCTTCGATTCAGCTTTATCTTACCATCTTATATCACAGATCCTCTATTAGTCCTATGGATAATTATACTGTCTCCGATCAAAATCCTGTTGCTACAAGCGGTTATTCTTCATCGGTTCCCATTACACTTTACCGCGAGATTACTGCAGAGTTACAGAATTCTAAATCTAGCATTGATACTCTCAAAGCTCAAAACCAACAACTACTACAACAAAATCAGCAATTGCGGCGAGAATTAAATACCGTTATTCAAGCCACTGTTCAACTACAAAGCGCGGTTAATTCGGCACAGCAATTAAACTTCAATGAAAGTTCAATCTCTGCTGTCTCGGCGAATGTGAGTCAGCCGCCCAGAGAAACCTCAATTAAGATTCCTAAAATCTTATCAGCCCCCTCGACTTCAGCTCAAGTTGAACCCATTCCTCAACCGTCTCAACCCACTCAAGAGGAGATGTCTGTCTCTTTACCTAATACAAAAAGACCAATCTCATCTAAGATCTCGGAAGAACTTTTCACAGAACAAACCGAGGGTTATCTCAAACCGAGTAAAAGCACTCAACGCCCAGAACTTAATGGTTGGTGGTTAATTGTTTCAATTTTACTGATTATTTTTGCTGCTTTTGGTTTGGGATATTGGATTGTTCGACCCATTTTACAACAGCGATAAATTCGTTACATTAATTTGACATTTGAATCTGGCGTAGTTTGATATTTTATCAGGTTACGTCTGATTAATGTTTTGAGGTTTGGGAAATTGAACCACCCAGACACAAAGCTTTTTTGAGGATAATTTTCTAAATTTAAACGTTTGACTGTGGGAAGATTAATGAGGAGTTTTTGAACGAATTTAAATAGGGTTTGCATACCATAAGTTAAACTCATTGGATGTGCGATCGCCCAAGTATTAATCCCTAAACAAACAGTACTGAGAAATAATAAAATATAAGTCGGGGGCATGACAACACCAATGCTAAACCAGGTGTAAACATGAAGCCCGATTAAGACTGCGTAAAGACTGGCTACACTCACCATGATGCGTTGATTTCGGGCTGTAGACTGAGTGCCAACCAGTAACATGGTTTGCAGGGTGGCAAGTAAGTTTGCCGGAACCAGAAAGGCACAAATAGCGATACAATGTTGTCGTGAAAATTCACTGAGCGTGTACCAGAAAGTCATTCTAATTGCCTATTTTTAATAAAATGTCTTTTTTGAACTGAGGATGTTATTTATCTCGACCAATGCCACTTGTCCAGATATTAGAAAACATCATTAACAGTCCCCCAAAAAAAATAATAATTGCCAGTCCTCCTGCAATCACGTTTTGCCAGTCCACAGTTTCCATTTCGTTTTCTCCACGGTTAACTGCCTTACCGTAGCACAAATCATTAATGAGCAGTTTGCTGAATTTGACAGATTTACAATTCTAAGCTTTGAGAGAATACTAGATTTATCAAGATTTCAGACTTTCGCTTGATGCTGCCCGCTTCGTGATATTTGTAATATATTTTAATAGATTAAGCCGTTCACTTGACAGAAAAGTCAAAAAATTAATATGAGTCAACAACAAAAATCTCAGTGGAATCTAGGACGATTTTTAGAAACTTTATCATATTTTGGCGTTGTGCCATTTCTCGGTAGTTTTCGCTGGCTACAGCAACTGTTAGGGCAAGATAAACCCCAGCCTAAACCGCCATCAGAGGTGGTTTTAGTCACAGGGGCGACGGGTGGAGTGGGGCGGCGCATTATTCAACGACTGCAACAACGGGGTATAAAAGTACGAGGGTTAGTCAGAGACGTAAACAGGGCGAGAAAACTACTCGGAAACAATGTTGAATTATTTGAGGGAGATATTATTTTATCCGAAACTTTAACCCCGGAATTAATGAAAGATGTCACGGCTATTATTAATTGTACCGGAACTAAGGTTCAGCCGGTTGAAGGAGATACACCCAATAGAGAAAAGTATTATCAAGGGATTAAATTTTATATGCCCGAAGTGGTTGATGTGCCGGAATTAGTGGAATACAAAGGTATGCAAAATCTAATTAATGCTGTTCCTATTCGTCTTAAGAATAGTCAGGAAAAACTGATTTTTGATTTTACCAAACCATCAGAAGATTTAAAAGAAACTTGGGGTGCATTAGATGATGTGGTAATGGGAGGGGTGAGTGAAAGTTCAATTCGGATCATTCCTCAGGGGGCATTATTTACGGGCAATGTTTCAACAGAAAATTCGGGCGGGTTTGTTTCGGTGCGGAGTCGTAATTTTGAACCCTCTTTGAATTTATCTGAATATCAAGGAATTTATTTACGAGTAAAAGGAGACGGAAAACGATATAAATTTATTGTTCGTAACGATCCGAAATGGGATAGTATTGCTTATTGTTATTCTTTTGATACCGTTAACAATATTGAAATGACAATAAGGATTCCTTTTAATGAATTAATTCCTGTATTTCGGGCTAAAACGGTTAAAGATGGACAGCCCTTTGATCCGACAGAAATCTATTCATTTCAACTCATGCTGAGTAAGTTTGAATATGATGGTGAACTTAACCCTAAATTTAAACCGGGTAATTTTCAACTACAAATAGAATCAATGAAAGCCTATGGCGGCAAAAAATTACCTCGCTTTGTTTTAGTGAGTTCTGCAGGCGTAACTCGCCCCGGAAAACCTGGATTAAACCTCGAAGAAGAACCCCCGGCTGTGCGGATGAACGAGCAGTTGGGCGGTATTTTAACCTGGAAATTAAAAGGAGAAGATGTCGTACGTTCTAGTGGCATTCCTTATACTGTTGTTCGTCCTTGTGCCTTAACTGAAGCAGCAGGATCTCAAGCTTTAAGTGTCGATCAAGGAGATACAATAAAAGGTCAAGTTAGCCGAGAAGATATCGCCGAATTGTGTATTCAAGCCCTCAATTATCCAGAAGCTTGTAACACTACCTTTGAAGTTAAAGCAGAAGAAAACGGTAATAAACCAGGAGATTGGAAAAGTCTATTTTCTCAACTTAAATCTGATTAAATCACCTGCTATGATAATTTAATCTATAGTCGATCTATAGTATTTTCACAATCCAGCATATCTTGAGATAGGGACGTTAGATCTAACGTCTCTACAGGTGTTTTTAAAAACTGAATTAAAATGATTTCTAAAGGAAAACTCACCCCTTATCTATTTCTATTCCCCGCTTTATTTCTTCTCGGACTAACCGTATTTTTCCCCGCATTACAAGCCTTTTATCTTAGTTTCTTTAACTATGATTTATTGCAGCCGCCGACTTGGATAGGCTTACAAAACTTTCAACAATTATGGAATGATATTACCTTCTGGAAAACATTACAAAACACTTTATTATATATTTTAATTGTTGTCCCTATTTTAGTCATTATTCCACTCGGACTCGCTATTTTAGTCAATCAAAAACTAAAAGGAATTTATTGGTTTCGGGCAATTTACTATATTCCTGTGATTATTTCAATGGTTGTAGCGGGGATAGCGTGGAAATGGTTATATTCAGAAACGGGTTTTTTAAATCAAAGTTTACAATATATTCTCTCTTTTATTCTCCCCGAATCTGCTATTCCTCGTATTCCTTGGTTAACCAGTCCAAACCTAGCTTTATTTAGTGTAATGATAGTCACCATTTGGAAAGGATTAGGATATTATATGGTAATCTATTTAGCAGGATTGCAATCTATTCCTCAAGAATTATATGAAGCAGCCAATTTAGAGGGTTCACAAGGATGGCAACAACATTGGGATATTACATTACCTTTAATCAAACCTTATCTAATTTTAGTCGCTGTTATTTCAGCTATTTCTGCCACAAAAGTATTTGAAGAAGTATACGTCATGACTCAAGGGGGTCCAGTGAATAGTTCTAAAACATTAGTATATTATATTTATGAAAAAGCCTTTCAAAGCTTAGAAATTGGTTATGCTTGTACAATTGGCTTAATTTTATTTCTCATAATTTTAGGGTTATCAATTGTGCGCTTAACAATTAATCGATTTACCCAAGATATAGCGCTGCATTAGGAAATAGGCAATAGGAAAATATTTCAATTACTCGGGTTCAGATAAAGCTGTATCTCTTACAGAAGTTGGTCTTAATAAAAATAGGGCTGCATTGTGTGCGATCGCCTCTGAAAGTTTAATTTGTTGCAGTTGAATTAAACCATCTTGTAGAAAAGAATCTCGCACCATTGCCTTTTCACCACTATTAAAAACCGTTTCATAATAAACTTGTTTAATTCCGGTTGAAATAATTAGTTTTAAACAAGATATACAAGGTTCTAAAGTGACATAAATACTCGCCCCTTGACAACTAATACCATGTTTAGCGGCTTGGGCAATGGCGTTTGCTTCTGCATGAATAGCCCGCGAAGGTAAAGTAGAACTGGCATCACAACGACTTAAACCGGGATAACAATACCCTTGAGTGGTACAATGAACTGAACCAGAAGGAGAACCGTTATAACCCGTTGCTAAAACTTGTCGATCTTTGACAATCACTGAACCCACCGGAAAGGCTAAACAAGTTGATCGCGTTGCTGTTAGTTTTGCTAACATTAAAAAGTATTCATCCCAACTCGGACGCTGAGGCTGTGTATAGGGAGAAGAAAAATCATCCATATTTAAAGTTACTATTTTAAATTTCAACGAGTCCTGTAGACCCAAACCCATTATCTCCTCTATCGGTTACACTGAGTTGATTAACGGCTTCAATTTCTGCCCGAATAATCGGTGAAATCACAAGTTGAGCAATTTTCATTCCTTTGAGGACTTGAAACGGTTGTAACCCGTGATTAATTAAGATAACACCAATTTCTCCTCTATAACCCGCGTCAATGGTTCCTGGAGTATTTAAAACGGTAATTTGATGTTTGAGGGCTAAACCGCTACGAGGGCGGACTGTTGCTTCAGTTTGCGGGGGTAATTCAATCGCAATTCCCGTATGTATTAGTTGACTTTCTCCCGATTTTATGGTAATTTCATCAATTGAAAATAAATCTAATCCGGCATCTTCAGCCTTTGCATATTGAGGCAAAATTGCAGCTTCATTCAGTTTTAATACTTTAAGTTTCATACTATTTAAATTTTACATCGAGCGCAGTCGAGATGTTAAGGAGATAATCTTGCTTTTCCCAGACGAGTATTTTTATACCATTCAGCCACATCCGGAACCCATGCTTCTAAATGGGGTAACATTAAATCACAGAGTTGTTGAATTTCTAGTTGAGCATCTTTTTTAGATCTTAAATCAAGGAAATGTAATAAAGATCTTAGATTAAAACTGACGACAAAATGCTGACGATAATCAAAGGGTAATTTTCCTCGGGCGTGTTCTTCAGCAAAGCCAGCTTCGATGTCTTGTTGATAACGTTTAATGGCATCTTCACACCAGTTTAAATCACTTTCTCGTTGTTGGAGTGAATAATAATAATTCTTACCTTTGCGATCGCGATAGTTACCAACGGGGCGTAAATAAAACACATCTTCAATCTCTTTTTTACCCTTAAGAACTGCGAGAAACTGTTGGCTAGTATACCTAAAACTTTGACAATCGAAAGAAACTCCAACCCGATGAGTACGGGCTTGCTGCATCACACTATGGGGAAAATAACCACAATTCAACACAATTTGAGGATGTTCTAAACAATTTCCAAGAACTACAACTTTTCCCTTTCGACGAACCATCAATGCCCCGGTTGACACTGTTGCACAATAAACTTTTCCAGAATAATTCACCCAATCTTCTTTAACGCCAGGGGAACGGTTCTTCTGACAAGACTCTACGCGGCGAGTCGAATGCTCAGAAATTGTTAAGCGCCAGCAGGGGCGATGATTCTCATGGCTTTCCCCAACATTGGGATTATTCAAAGTCATGTTAGCAGAAAAACCATTGATATGGGCAATTGCCTGAACCATTGAGAGTGCATCCTTCTCAACCGAATCATAACTCCATGACTGCTCTTTTACTCGCGTACCATCACTATTTTTTAGCCCGTCCCAGAAAGCCTCAACCAGATCATAGGGAAGTGTTAACATCCAAACGGGTATTGTCTTGCGCTGACCGTCTTGAAAGTTTGAATGTACCCATGACGCTAAACTTTCACTTCGGACTGTATAACGATCCCCTTTCATCTCTGACAAAGGTAAACCTAAACTCTTAAGATACGCTATTTTTCGAGGTCGTCGAATTCTGAACCTAACAACTCCTGGATTAATATTGTGGGAACGCAACCCATCACCGAAGTAAAATCCAGCCAATTTAAAAGTAGTGAACGGATCGATATCTGGAGGGATTTCAGGAATAAATCTTTGGCTTTCGTCTAAGTGGGTATTAAGAAGATACCGCACAGGCTTATTATAAATTTCGCGAGCTTCCTCAAACCGCCAAGAAGAAAACGATCCCCCAGATTGGCGGCTGCTGACTAACATTCGATGATCCCGAGTGACTAAAAAATTAAGATATTGGCTTTCAACAGAATACATTTTATCTGCCGAATTAAACTCTATAGCTTGAATTGCTGAGGGAATTTCAAAGTGAGCCGATCCTTTACTCGGATCTACAGCCAACAATTGAGTCTCTTTCGTAACTAGAGGAAACCCCAGCCATCCCTTTGCTGTTAACACTTCAGTATCGGCAGAAAAGCATCCATAGTGGCCTCTATTTCCTGCTAATAATCGTTTAACAATAATTTCACCACATTCTGATTCATTCGGCCAAGAGTCTCGTCCATCATAGACAAATTCCCCAGTATAATCTTGATGCATTGCTGCATAAATTACCTGCTGCGGATTAGGAGTTTTACTGATGAGTTCAACGCGAAAACGATCCATTGGTTAAAAGATAATTATTCTTATAGCATTATTGACGAAGTTACAGCAGCTCCCGGAGCTTGCATCCGGGAGAACTGTGACCTGAAATCATCGGGCGATCTCAATTGTCAAACTTTTAGCATATCCTATAAAGATATCCCCCTCAAAATTTTTTATAATGTTATCATCTCGCTTCACCGAAGCCCTCACCTACGCCACAGAATTACACGCCGATCAAACCCGCAAAGGATCGGGCATTCCCTACATTACCCATTTACTCGGTGTCACCAGTATTGCTTTAGGATATGGGGCAAACGAAGACGAGGCGATCGCCGCCTTACTCCATGATGCCATTGAAGACCAGGGAGGAGAAGCCACCCGAGATGAAATCTATCGTCGTTTTGGGGAGACGGTAACCGCTATTGTCGAAGGCTGTAGCGACTCGTCGGATGGTAAGCCTAAACTCCCGTGGCGGCAACGAAAAGAAGCCTATATTGCCCATATTGCCACAGCCAGCGCTTCTGTGCGGTTAGTATCGGCTTCTGATAAGCTTTACAATGTCCGGTCTATTGTGCGAGATTATCGCCGTGTTGGTGAGGAGATTTGGAACCGATTTAATGGAGGAAAATCTGGTACTCTTTGGTATTATCGAGCTATGTTAGAAGCATTTCGTCAAGTTGAGGTTACTCCTGTGGTTGAGGAGTTGGATCGGGTGGTACAAGAATTGGAACAATTAGCCAATGAGAAATAACACTTTTTTATTCCCTATTTCTATAGCTGATTAATTGATCGTAAACTGTAATATTGATCTGCTGATATTCATTAATTTATTCTCTGTAAAATAGAGGCAGCGATCGGGCTGAAGTCACACTGCGTCAAGGCATCATTTACCTCATCACTAATGCTTGTCTAAAACATCCTAAAAATTAGTCAGCTTTTATCGAGTTACTAAAATATCGTAAAAAAATACATAAGTTTCCCTTTGTTAGAAATATGTACGTGTAAAAAAGTGAGTCACTCAGCACTAACTCGATAGCGTTATACAATTAGTAACTAAGGGCATTCTATGACTTCTATTCTAGGTACAGATCTATCAGATACTCTATTTGGAGACTTTGTAAATAATAGGATTTTTGGCTTATTTGGAAACGATACTATCTCTGGGGCGGCTGGAGATGATACGATCAATGGTAATCAAGGATTAGATCGTATATATGGTGATGCGGGCAATGATGTTCTCTTTGGAGGGCAGGGTGATGATAATATATCGGGTGATTCATTCCTTGATACTATTGGCGGTAATGATCTCCTTTTCGGTAACTTAGGTGAAGATCGTTTGTTTGGAGATACAGGAAATGACAGTGTATTTTGGGGCAAGGTGATGATTTAGTTAATGGTGGTGAAGGAAATGATCTGGTTTCTGGTGATTTAGGAGATGATGCAATTTGGGGTGTTGATCTTTTTAATTTCAATTTCGGTGCAGGTGAAATTGATACTTTGACTGGGGGGCCAGGGAGTGATTCTTTTTGGATTGGTTATAGTTCAACGACCTACTATACTGCATTCGGAAATAGTGATTATGCCATCATTACTGATTTTAGTTCGTTAGAAAACGATATAATAGCCCTCTATGAAGGAGATACCTATAGGCTTGACAACCTGACATTACCGGGGGCAGGCACAGGGACAGGAGTTTTCCTCACAACTGCTGGTCAAAATGAACTCATTGCTTTTGTTCAAGGAGTTGATACTAATAACCTTAGCTTGATACAAGATTTTAGTAGTGTCTAGATATAGAAATTGGAAAGACCTATGAGAGTTAGGCTATCCAACCGCTACATTAATAATTCAATCAGATTGTCATATTCCTCTATAATTAAAAGCTGTACAATTTAACAGAGTTAGCAAATCTACTTTTATAGAATATCTCTGTCAATTCTCAATATTAGGTTAAGTCCGTTTCATTGATCAATCAAAAGATTGATGCTTTTTCTCTAAATTCCAACTATAGATCAAGTTTTCACTAATATTGGTTAAGTTTACCTGTCTTCATTTGCATAGTATTCTACACTATCTATAATTACAGTTTGAATAATTAGCAAATAACATTCCCTAACTTCTGACTTGCAGTACAGAACTGACATGTAACGTCACGAGATCTGACTTTTGACTTCATTATGGCAAATGTTCGCTTAGACAATATAACGCGGCGATATCAAACGGTAAGCGCCCTAGAAGAAATTAGCTTTGAAGTTCCAAATGGTGAGTTTTGGGTCTTGGTGGGGCCGTCAGGCTGCGGAAAATCAACATTACTGAGAATGATTGCGGGCTTGGAAACTGTCACTAGCGGTAATCTTTATATCGATAATCAGTGGATCAATGATGTACCCGCCCGTCAACGAGATGTGGCAATGGTGTTTCAAAATTATGCTTTATATCCTCATTTAACGGTAGCGGAAAACTTAGCCTTTGGCTTGAAAATGCGCGGGGCAGACTCATCTACTATTCAGCAACGAGTCCATCAAGTGTCCGGGTCGCTGTCTATCGATCATCTCTTAAATCGTAAACCGAAACAGCTTTCTGGCGGACAACAACAACGGGTAGCATTAGGACGGGCAATTGCGCGTGAACCGAAGGTATTTTTATTGGATGAACCGTTATCGAATTTAGATGCTCAATTGCGAGATGATACACGGGCCGAATTAAAGCAGCTTCATCAAAATATCGGGATTACGACGATTTATGTGACTCACGATCAAGTCGAAGCGATGACGTTAGCGGATCAAATTGTGATTTTAAATCAAGGTCGTATTCAGCAAATCGGATCGCCTCAAACGGTTTATAATAAACCTGTTAATCAGATGGTGGCAACGTTTGTCGGTAATCCACCGATGAATATTTTACCCATTACTTACGGTAATAGTTTGTTTTGGTTGGGTCAACAATCTTTTGCTTGTCCGGCTAGTATTCGAGAACGTTTGCGACCGACAGAAGGTCAACGGTTTAATTTAGGCATTCGACCCGAACAAATTAACTTAGAAGGTGATAATTCTCAGTTAAATCAAGATCAAACTGATGTATGGGCATTAGATCGAGTCAGTATACAGGTAGAAGTTGAAGTTGTTGAACCATTAGGACGAGAAATTTTAATTCGTTCCTGTATTTCTACTGAGAAAGCTATTACAGATTCAAAAGCCTTAATTCAGTTTATGGTTCCGGCAACAACACAGTTCAATAGAGGCGATCGCGTTTCAGTCCAGCTTGATTTTAATCAAATTCTACTATTTGATCCGGATACTGGAAAAACCTTATACGCTTAATTGATAAGTGGGAAAGTTATTCAATCTCTTTTTAAAGATTTAAGCCTCCGCCAGAGAATATTGTTTTAACACTTGTTTGAGGTATTTTCCGGTATGGGACTGCTGTACCTCTGCGACTACTTCCGGTGTCCCCATTGCCACAATTTCGCCACCGCGATCGCCACCTTCCGGGCCTAAATCAATCACCCAATCGCTAGAGCGAATCACATCTAAATTGTGTTCAATCACCATCATGGAATTACCTTTATCAACCAATCGTTGCAACACATTAAGCAGTTGATGCACATCATAAAACGAGAGTCCGGTTGTCGGTTCATCAATTAAATATAACGTTTTTCCGGTTGCCCGTTTAGACAGTTCTGAGGCTAATTTTACCCGTTGTGCTTCTCCCCCCGAAAGCGTTGGTGCAGCTTGTCCTAAATGAACATAACCCAGGCCAACATCAACTAAAGTTTGTAAGCGGCTAGCAGCGCGAGGAATATTTTCAAATACCTGCGATCCTTCTTCCACCGTCATATTCAACACATCTGCAATAGAATAATTCTTGTATTTCACTTGCAGCGTTTCTCGATTATATCTCGCTCCTTTACACACTTCACACTGCACATAAACATCCGGTAAAAAATTCATTTCAATTACATTTACACCCTGTCCGCTGCAAGCTTCACACCGTCCTCCTTTGACATTAAATGAAAATCGCCCCGGCTTATAACCTCTGGCTTTAGCTTCAATAGTCTCAGCAAAAATACCTCGAATCACATCAAATATCCCGGTATAAGTCGCGGGGTTAGAACGAGGTGTGCGACCAATAGGAGATTGATCAATTACAATCACTTTATCTAACGCTTTCAAGCCTTTAATACTTTTCAGTTGACTGGGAAAAGGAACTCGTTTACTAAAATGATGTTGTAAAGCCGGATAAAGTAAATCATTCATTAGGGTTGATTTTCCTGAACCCGAAACCCCGGTAATACAGACAAATTTACCTAAAGGAATTTCAACATCAAGTTGCTGTAAATTATTGCGATGGGCATTTTTCAGGGTAATCACTTTCCCGTTTCCTTCTCTACGTTGAGAGGGAGTCAATATTTGTTGTTTCCCCGATAAATAAGCCCCTGTTAAAGAGCGATCTGAAGTTAACAGATTCTCTAAACTGCCTTTTGCGACAATTTCACCCCCATGTATCCCCGCTTTCGGACCAATATCCACTAAATAATCGGCAGCGCGAATCGTTTCCTCATCATGCTCCACGACAATTAATGTATTACCTAAATCTCGCAATTTCATTAACGTCTTTAACAGTCGTCCATTATCCCGTTGATGTAAACCAATACTGGGTTCATCTAAAACATATAAAACCCCGGTTAAACCCGACCCAATTTGTGTAGCTAAACGAATACGTTGTGCTTCTCCCCCAGATAACGTTGAAGCCGATCTAGCTAAGGTTAAATAATCTAATCCGACATCCATTAAAAACTGCAATCTTGCCCGTATTTCTCGTAAGACTAATTCCGCAATTTTTGCTTGGCGCTCGCTCAGTTGTAATTGATTAATTCGTTCCCAACAATCCTGAATCGAAACTTCAGTTAAATCAGTAATACAAGACTGCCCAATTCGGACTGAAAGTGCTTCTTTTTTCAGACGTTTTCCTTGACAAGTTTCACAGGCTTGATTAATTAAATATTGCTCTAACTTTTGTTTTTGAGCATCTGAACTACTCTCATTATACTGTCGTTGTAATAACGGAATAATTCCCACGAATGGACGATAATATCCTTGGTTTTCACGATAACGAGAATTGGTTTCAATCCAAATCGGCTCCTCACTCCCATGTAATAAAACGTCTTGTTGCTTCGTTGTCAATTTCTCCCAAGGCGTATTCAGTTCAAACCCAAACGATTCCCCCACACTCTGTAGCAAACTGAGATAATAGCTGTTTTCCTTACCAGCCCAAGGTGCAATTGCGTTATACAGCGGTTCACTGGGGTCAGGAATCAGCATTTCCGGGGTAAATGTCCGTAGATGCCCTAAACCATGACAACTGGGACAAGCACCATAAGGGGAATTGAAGGAAAATAAACGAGGCGACAATTCATCCATCACTGCCCCATGTTCTGGACAAGCGAAGTTTTCGGATAAAACTAACTGATAATTTTCCAGCCTTTCTTGATAGGAATTATCGGGTTTTTCCGCGACTTTCACAGTAGAAGATATTGCAACTTTCGCCTTATTTGAGTTATACTTACTATCAATCCGCGACGCGCTTACCGTATTCGATGTATCATTTATCACGTCAATAACTGCAATCCCCGTAGATTGACGTAGACAAGTTCCCAGTGAGTCTGCTAAACGTTCCTCTATACCTGGCTTTTTAATTAAGCGATCGATCACCACTTCAATCGTGTGTGTATAATTTTTATCTAACTCAATAGAATCTGAGAGGTCAAAAATCTCGCCATCGACTCTCACGCGAACAAATCCTTGAGCGGCTAAACTGGACAATAACTTGCGATGTGTCCCCTTTTTACCTCGTACCACCGGGGCAAGGATATTGAATTTTGTCCGATCTGGAAGTTGTAAGATCTGGTCACACATCTGGTCGATGGTTTGGGGGGCAATATTGCGATCGCAAATCGGACAATGAGGAATTCCGGCTCGACCAAATAGCAATCTGAGATAGTCGTAGATTTCTGTAACGGTTCCGACAGTAGAGCGGGGATTATGAGAAGTAGATTTTTGATCGATAGAAATAGCAGGACTTAAGCCTTCAATAGCATCGACATCCGGTTTATCTAATTGCCCTAAAAATTGACGAGCATAAGCGCTGAGAGATTCTACATAGCGACGCTGTCCCTCGGCAAAAATCGTGTCAAATGCTAAAGAAGATTTACCCGAACCCGAAACCCCTGTAAATACAATTAAGCGATCGCGAGGTAATTCTAGATTGATATTTTTCAGGTTATGCTGTCTAGCCCCCCGAATACGGATGGTATTTTCTAGAGAAAGGGGTTGCAAGTGATGACCATTGGTAGAATGAGTAGCGTGAAGATCGACAGAGTGGGTAGAGTCAGACATAAACCAGCATTTGACACAATCCTTAATAATGGTAACGCTAAGAAGACTCTATTGTGTCTCTACCGAACGTTAGAGTTGAAACATTGGCTATCACACTTGTTTAATGAATTGTTAGAGTTATCGCGCTACGCACAGGCAACGGGCAACAGAAAGGAGAAATACCTGGCTTTGCAAGGCTCTGAGTAATTTATGACAATGGTGATTTGTCATAAACCAGCGTGACTTGCTATATAGACTGGAGTGGGAGCATTTTACTATTCTCAACACTCAACACTTTATGAGCAACAATACTACGTTCTATCGTTAGAGCATTTTGTTTTAGCTTATATCTTTGGCTTTACGAGACTCTAACCAAGCGGGAATTCCAATCCAAGCCACAACAGCGAGTAATGCGAATATCGCAAATTCTGATACCCAGCCAATTAATTCATCTAAAGAGACATACTGTCCGACAAAATAGCTTAAACTGACCATCACTGAAGCCCAAGTTGCGGCTCCTGCTGCATTAGATAACAGAAATTTCCAATAGGGCATTTTAGCAATCCCAGCCAGGGGGCCAGCAAAAATTCGTAGTAGGGCAACGAATCGTCCAAAAAATACAGCTTTTGCGGCATTCTCACTGAATTGAGTCCGAACTTTAGCTAATTGGGTATCAGAAAATCGAAAAAACTTTCCTAATCTTAATAGTAACGGCCACCCGCCCCAGCGTCCAATCCAATAGCCAAAGTTATCTCCTAAAATTGCCCCAGCAATGGCACTACCCAAGACAAGCCAATAATCTAATTCGCCACTACCCGCGAGGAAGCCGCCGACAAGAGTAATGGTTTCACCCGGTAGAGGAATGCCAGTATTTTCTAGGGTAATTCCCAGAAAAATAGCCCAATAGCCATATTGATGAGCAATTTCTTTAATTGTGTCTAAGGATACAAACTCAAATATCATTCTGTGCTGCCTTCACAAATTGTCGTAAAGCTTTATAGTTCTATAATATCTTGACTTGAAGGCGAATGTTGGATGGCTTCGCTATTTCTCTCTAACGCAGGATTGTCCTTGGGGTTAGGGGTGACAAATCAAGAAGTGGTATACCTAGAGGTGAAAAAGGAGAATATTATGTAAAAATAATTAAATTATGAGGAAATTCTTGCGTTTTCTTCACAAAAACTTTATAGTTCTGGGCTATTCGTGTCTACTATACCAATTCTGACTAGTAATCTTGTCCACCTGGGTCATAAGGAAACTTATACCCACACCAGAAGGTTCTGTCAAATCAATGATCTGATGATGGGAACAAAACAAGGCTGAAAACCTCAGTAGATTCATACCCTGCAATTAATTCTTTAGTTTATGAATAAGCCAGGGTGGGTTCACTATTTTGTCGTCGTTTTAGGAGTCGTAACAATGGAGTGTTTGAGTACAAACCAACACATTATTTTTCAGCCTCAGTCTCGTTTAGATGAAGCGGGTGGTAAAGTGTTAATGCAACAACTCATTAGCTTAATTCAAGAACATCACCGACTTTGGATTATAGACATGAGTGATGTCAGCTTTATTGATAGTGCGGGTTTAGGAATATTAGTGAATGTGCTAAAATCTGCTCGTAGTCAAGACCGTAAATTGGTACTTTGCAATCTCTCAGCCACAGCAAAATTGATTCTGGAGATTACTCAATTAGATCGAGTGTTTGAAGTTTTTGATGAATTGGATACTGTCTTTTCTGCACAATCTCAGTTCAAAGTTGCTTAACAACAGCAAGATTGATGCATCTATTCTCTATCACCCGGATGAAACCCCAAGTATCAATTTACTATAGCTCTTCAGTTTAAATCAACTCACAAGCCAGGCGAAGCAGAGGAATTTACCATATAGAGTTACAACCTATTAGCTTTTCATCATCAGAAAACTCCTGTTAGACTCAAAGGGTCGCCGGAGTTTTCTAATATAGGAGCAAATTTATTTTAGCATCAATGGGTTCAAGCATTATTGAGTTGGGGAAATTCCACTGTCCCCGAACCCCCCGGTTGAAAAGTAGGTAAGTCTAATGTATTGGGACGACGATTTTTCTGAGCCAGACGATAACTAACACTCTGTAACTCAGCGTGAAGTTGACGATTTTCCCGCTGTAACATTTCTACTTTTTGTAAGACAGCATCTAAGCGTTCTGAGAACTTCTGACGATAAACTTCTGGCAGTTCTTGGACAACTTGTTCTAACATCATAGAGCGTTCTGTTAACTCTTGAACAGATTGCTTGAGTTGATGAGCTTCTGTGTCTCGTTCGGTAATTTGCGCTTGATAAAATGTAACTTGCTGTTCTACCTCTTGCAATTGATTTCGTAGTGCCTTCATCTGGAGTTGATGCTGTTCGGAAACTTCGGGGGTAGGGGTAAAGTTAGCATTGCCTTTAACGAGGCGAAACAGCTCTTGAGACAACTGCTGCACGAGTTGATCTCGCATTTTTAATTCTTCTTGCAGGCGTAGAACTTCTGCTTTGAGATCTTGCGGTGTGGCGCTATTCGATGAATTCACGATTGCTAAACACTCCAATAAAAGTAATCATACATTTCCTTAAACATACTCTCATCTTTTAAAATAGGCAAGATACAAAAGTGATAATTGATTTGTCGCTTGTCGAAGTGCCGTCTCAACTTTGGCGAAATGGCATTAACCAACAAAGTCACGATACTCCCAATTATATCTGAAGGGAGAAACCGTGACTTCGGGCGTTGTGGGTTAATCTATGAAGATATTGTAGTTTGGGTAAACTCGGAAAAATTACATCATTCCCATACCCATGCCGCCCATACCCATACCACCCATACCCATGCCGCCCATGCCGCCCATGCCGCCCATGCCGCCCATGCCGCCCATGCCGCCCATGCCGCCCATGCCATCATCACCACCTGGCATTGGCACTTTCTTCTCCGGCTTTTCAACAACAATCGCTTCTGTGGTTAATACCATACCTGCAACTGAACCCGCATTTTGCAGAGCAGAACGAACGACTTTTGCTGGGTCAATAATCCCTGCCGCAATTAAGTCTTCACATTGATCGCTGAGGGCATTATAACCGACATTAAATTCGCTATGACGAACTTCTTCAACAATCACAGAACCTTCAACGCCTGCATTTGTCGCAATTTGACGTAATGGCGCTTCTAATGCTTTAGCAACAATTGTGGCTCCGACTTTTTCTTCTTCACTAAGATGACTTAACAATTCATCTACTTTTTTCGCCAGATGAATTAAGGTTGTACCACCACCGGGGACAATTCCTTCCTCAATCGCTGCTTTGGTTGCATTCAGTGCATCTTCAATTTGCAGCTTACGAGATTTTAATTCAGTTTCAGTTGCTGCCCCAACCTTAATCACAGCCACACCACCTGCTAATTTAGCAATCCGTTCTTGTAGCTTTTCTTTATCGTAATCTGAGTCGGTTTCTGCCAATTGCTTGCGTAATTGTGCTACCCGTTTTTCCACATCCCCCGGCGTATTGTTTTCAGCAACAATCGTTGTATTATCTTTCTCTACAATTACCTTTGTTGCTGTTCCCAACATATCTAAAGTAACGGTATCTAAACTTAAACCAATTTCTTCAGAAATCACTTGAGCATTTGTTAGGATGGCGATATCTTGCAACATCGCTTTGCGGCGTTCGCCAAATCCGGGTGCTTTAATTGCTGCTATATTTAACACTCCTCTGGCTTTATTCACCACCAAAGTAGCTAAGGCTTCACCATCAATATCTTCAGAAATAATCAGTAGAGGCTGTCCTTCGCGGGCAATTTTTTCTAATACGGGAATCAGTTCTTGAATGCTACTAATCTTTTTATCAGTAATCAAAATTCGAGCATTTTCAAATTCAGTTACCATCCGCTCATTGTCGGTAATAAAATAAGGAGATAAATAACCTCGATCAATTTGCATCCCTTCAACCACATCTAACTCTGTTGAGAGAGATTTTGATTCTTCAACGGTAATCACCCCATCTTTGGTCACTTTATCCATTGCTTGGGCAATCATCCGCCCTACTTCTTCATCGTTGCCTGCTGATACGGTTGCCACTTGAGCGATCGCATCTCCTTCAACGGGTTTAGCAATGGCTTGAATTTCTTTCACTAACGCCTGAATCGTTTTGTCAATTCCCCGACGTAAGGCCACAGGATTTGCACCTGCTGTGACATTTTTTAAGCCTTCATGAATTAAAGCTTGAGCGAGAATTGCTGCGGTTGTAGTCCCGTCTCCTGCAATATCATTGGTTTGGGAAGCCACTTCTTGAATCAGTTTTGCCCCTGTATTTTCCAAGGGATCTGAGAGTTCAATTTCTTTAGTAACGGTAATCCCATCATTCACAATTTCGGGCGCACCAAATTTTCTTTCCAACAGGACATTACGACCTTTGGGGCCTAGAGTGACACGAACTGCATCTGTGAGGGCATTGACACCTCTTTCTATTGCCCGCCGTGAATCATCATTGAATGAAACAATTTTAGCCATAATATATTATCTTTAAAGCCTAGCTGTACGAATTCCATAAGAGTCAATTTAGCACTCAACCGCGACGAGTGCTAATTCGTGGAAACCGTACCAATGAGAGATTGTTATTTGTCCTTTGTCAGATACTTCTACTAAGACTTCAACAAAATTCAAAGCTATACAAAGCCTAAACTCAGGATTGTCAGTAGCAAAAACATCATTTAGTCTAAAGTACTATCCCATAAACCGATGAATTGTTCTCTACCAATGACAGAAGGTAGATTATGCCAAAGAGTTCTTTCAATTCCTTCGAGATCTGCACTCACCTCACCCCCGTAAAGCAAGATACGACTGAGAGCATTGTTGAAAAGACGACAAACTACTTCTGGTAAGTGCAAGCATCCAGCACAAGCACCACCTAGCCTTTCTTCACAGTCGGGGTCAAACATACAATCACCGCGCTCTTCTAAGAGACTTTTGAAGGCTTGGTCTAGACGTTGCTCAAAGAAAGTTTTCAGACCTCCGAGTGAAAACTCTTGAAGACGGTTAACAAAAATGATCGTTCGATTGAGACTCAAAAGGAGATGCTCGGACAAAGCTGTTTCACCAAAGCTACTTTGATCGGCGATCGCCTTAATTAAAAGATGATTAGCACTATGTAACGCCGAACTGACTAACCAGGGAATTAGAAAGTCAGGAGAAAGATTATCATCAAAACCAGGGCCACTGCGGCTTGTGACTCGACTATGATGTTCTAGAAGCCAAAGTCTAGGTTCAGGGATAGTGGTTGGATCTGGAGCTAAATTATTGGCATGGAGCCATTTAACAATGCGTTGAGCATCAAATTGAAATAAAAGAGCCTCGGTTTTGAGCTGATAAATCGGCATAGGTATCCAGTTACCCTCAGGTTCATCACCAGCCAAATCAAAGTTTTTTCGGTCAAATGCCCATAAAACAGCCGCTTCTGGTTGGTGAGACAGACGAGTATAGCCGTAGGCAATATGTAAAACAGGTAAGTCTTGAATTACCATGACCTGATTAATTCCTAGACTCTTTTTCATTAAGTTTTCTGCGTCGGAAAGATTGTTACAAAAGGGAGAATTAATATTATCTAAGCGAGTAACTGCCTCATCTAAACTTTCGCGCTGTAGATCCAAAATAACGGCATAGTCACTGAGTTGTTCTCGTAGTGTTAAAGCATTTTCTTGAGTTTTTGTCAAGCTTTCTCCGCGATCGCGTGCTTCTTTTTCTGCTTCAACATCTCCTAATATATCCTGAGTATTGGAAGAAACTTTCGTCAGTGATTCTCTTAACTGTTTAACAATCGGCCCTCCTGCATCACTTTCTTTAACTTCTTTATTTTTCTCTAAGATTGTTTGGATTTTTGCATCATCTAAGCCACTTAGTTTCAATGTTTGAATGAGTTGATTTAATTCTTTTTGGTCTTCCTGAGTTCCTTTTCCCAGAACCCGTATAATGTCTGTTAACTCAGAAATATTTTTGCCTTGCTCATTAAAATAATTTAAATGAATAGCTAAAAGAGTCTCAAGTGACTCAGGATAACTAAAAAACTTCTCAATATTTGATGTAGGGTTAATACGAGAAATAGAATGAATCACCTGAAGCTTATTATCAGAAACATTAGTTAATTTCATGTGTTGATTGGGTGGCTTTCCTGTTTTCTCTTCGACTAACTCGCTCACATCAGTTCTTTTCATGATAGAAGTTTTAGCAACAGATCTGACAATATTTTTGGCATGATCACAGCCGTTTATTTTGCAGCGCCAACGTTTATTCACTCCCCTTTCTATAACTAAGTAATCTAACTCATGTTTAGGACATTTCACTGAAGTTAATTGCATCATTGTGCCATCAGTATGGGCAAAAACGAAAGGGACTTCATTGAGAGTCGGATGTTTACAACGATGACAAGGAGCGTCTTTATCATCTCTCCATTGTTTCATGTCCCGAATAGCTCCGCACTTGGCACATTCTCGAACATCTAATTTTTTTCCATTAACTGATTGACTGATGACAAAAACACATTCTGCTGTATGATTTTCAAACGCCTTCATCTGAGCATCTTTATGTTCCCAACGATATAGTTCTTGACGGACAGCATCTTGTAGCTTTCTACCAATGCTATCTACGCGACGGGCAAAATGACGGTATATTTCAATTGTTCCGGCTGGAATAGTGACAACACTTCCGGGTTCAAAACGGTGTAAAACTTGACCTTTAGAACGGGTATAAGATGATTGATTCATTTTAATTGTCTCCTATGAAAGAGTTAGTATCCTCGAATATTAATCCCGGCATCAACATCACGTAGAGATAGTAATAAACGGAAATTATAAGCAATATCATCTTTGGTCAACCCAAAAGTAACAAGATTTTTTTCATTTGGGTCTTGTACAATACGTTCAATTTGAGAGACAAATGCTTCCTCTAACTGACTGAGTGGAGTTTGAAAAACTTCTCCTTGGGGTAAATCGTCTGGGTTAACTGTTGCTGAAATTTTTTCGATTATAGCCTTGATATTAATAGGCGATCGCCCCTGACCAATTCCTCGAATTAACTCCCATAATTTATCCAGTTTATCCAGTTGAGCTAAGTCAATTTGTTGCTTTCCTGGTCGCGCCGCTGGCCCATCAATGTGCAATAAACGACCCAGCAGTAAACCAAAAGCCGTGCGATAGAGTGCATTATGAGCAAAACGGTCGATGGGAACAGCTTCTACCATTTGATCCAAATACTCATGGGTCTTGCCGAAATAGTCAAAAATTACCCGTTCCCGTGCGCGTTGAGGCCGGAATAAAATAAATACTAAACCAGGAACAGCTCGTCCCGCACGGCTTGACGCTTGAATATATTCTGCCGTTGTATTCGGCCACCCATAAAACAGCATTAAGTTGAGGCGGTCAATATCAACCCCGTGAGAAATTAAACTGGTTGCTACCACATCTGACAAACGTTCTGGGTTATCGGGATTTAGATCTTTTTGAGGTGTTTCCATTCGTTTAAGAACCTGTTTCACCACTTCAATTCCATCATCGCCACTGAGAGTCACTGCTTCTGGGAGCATTGCATTAGCTTTATCCTCTCCAAATTCTTCTCGTAGTCCACCCTTTACCTGTTCATTAATAGAGCGTCGAATATCAGATCCATCATTTTTAGAGTTTACATAGGTACAACACAAATCATGCTCATCAACCAGTTGTAAGAATTCTGCGTCAGTTAAATCAGCTAGCTTATACTCAGCTTTAAACTTAGCAGGATTACTGCGAAGAATTTCTAATTCTGTCCGTAGTGCTAAAATCAAAGCCATTGCTGCATCTAGAGAATTCGCTGCTGTTGGACGCAATCCGACAAAGCCTCTGGTAACATAATGGCTATGCTCATTAGCATAGAAACTACGTCCCTGAGCAGGCCCTGTAACGGGAAATTGAGACAATTCTCGCCAGTAAAGATGCCTAGTTTGTTGCTCTGCTCCTTCAATGGTGGCAGTTGCGGCTAAAACTTTAGGGCGGTTTGCACCTCGCTCTTGATGAATCGCATCAATCAGCGCTTCATAATGACCATCAAAGGTTCCTAATTCTTCTCGCAGTAGGTGGAGTTCATCTTGGAAAACCAAAGGGATACCAGGGTCAACAGGGGGAATAGAAAGTGATTTTAAATCTCTGCGAGTACATCCACCGACTGAATTTTGCTTATGGCAAGTATTGTTTGCTGCAAAACCATGTACAGAGCAGGTATCCGATACAGCGCCAAATAAAGTCCGACTAGCAGGGCGAAAAGTAATGTTAGCAATTTTGTCAAGAGTTCCAACTAATAAAGTTGGCAGTTGGCTGTAGATATCTTCATCGACAATATAGAGGGGAATTTCACGACCACAAGCTCCTTCCGGTAGAGGTTTATTTAGAAGCCCACAGCGATGTCGAAGCTCTTTCGTTTTCCCATCAATAAAAGTATGAACTTCTTCTGATTTACAGTAGGGACAGCGCATTACCATCCGATATTGCTGAATTGATTCGGGAACGTAGTAGCCGACATCTGCTAAGGTTGTATATTTAGGAGCTTTGTTTCCTAGAGCCGCCTGCATTTTATTCTTAGCTTGTTTGATATACCTTCCAAGCTCATCAGGAACAGACTTGAGAGAATTAGGACTGTTGTCTCGACCGCCGTAGTAACCGATTGTAAATTCAGCAGTTTTAATCAAATCTGGTTGCTTTTTCCTCACTTCATCAGCCACTACCAATGTATCTAGAAAACGCTGCAACTGTTGATAAGTCAGTAAACGCAAAGGATAGCGCAACCAAGCCACAATACCCCAATCTCGACCCCGCAAACGATCAAAAAAGGATTGAGTCAGAATTAGTCCCATAACAGCCTCAGATTTACCGCCCCCAGTGGGAAAATGAACAACAGCAGCGTGGTCAATCTGTGCCAAGGGATTGTTATCAAAATCTTCCTTCCATTCTCGTGCTGCTAAAGCAGCTAAATTAGAAACAATATAAACAATCTGGAAAGGTCGCCAGTTTTCATACATAGCCTTTCCCCATTTTTTGCGCTTCTGATCAATCTCAGCAAATGTCTCGTTCATCAAATTAAATGAACGTCGCAACAGAAAGTATTTAGACTCTGATAAAACTTGAATACCTAACTCAAAACGCGCAATTTCTTGTTTAAAATTATCTAAATCTTTTTGTGCTTCGGCATGATGTTCTTTTCCGCCTGTTTGAGGATGCTTTTGGTCAATTAAAGCTTGCCAATGATCTTTGTATTCTTGCATTTGCTTCAAAATCACTTGGAGTACCTGAAAATCAGCATCTCCATCCGATGAAGCTAAATCCTTAAAAGGAGCTTGAATTCCAGCCGTATAAAGTCTCTTTTGCCAATGGATCGGTAAAAACTCAGTCCAGATGCGAATTGTATCCTGATTTTTCTCATATCCTGGTGTACAGTTAATGCCTTGTGCTGAAACTTCTGAGTCAACTTGATAAGAGATTTGGAAACGAGAGAGTTCTATCGGCTTCCATAATTCTTTAGATAACTCCACTTCTAAGCCAGATCCGAATAAACCTGTATCTCTCGGATCGCCAAAACCACCCATCTGTTGACTCTGATTTCTCAGAAACAGGCGCAGTCTTGTTTTTCCTCCCAGATTTCGCTTTTGAACTTCTACCTTAACTTTGAATTGAATAGGTGAAACTTCCCCGGATTTCACCTCAATATCGGCAGATAAATCATTGTTATTTTTTCTCTTTTTTTTATTAGTAATGCGTCGTCGTAATTCTGCTGGTAATCCTATGAGACTTTCCTTTGCATAGTTAACTTCTGAATCAGTCAAATCATCAATAGTCTGATTCAATCCAAATAACCAAGCGACTGGATCGGCTTGATGTGCTTCAGTTATGCTCTTGAGTTTTTCAGCAATTTCATCATTGAGTTCTACTAGAGTTGAAGAATTAGAAATCACTAAATCTTGAATAGTAGAATTGATCTCAGTACTAATATCAAAACGTTGCCACATTGGACGCAGTGACCTATCATCAACTTTACTTAAATCAATTTTGGGCAGAAAAACACTGAAACGAATCTTTAATTGAATAGGTAATAAATTATTCTCCCAGTCTGATGCTAAATTAATTACTAAGCCGCAATTACTGGGGCGAAAATTATTCTGTTGCTGACTGCTGTAGGGTACGGTAGCGGATGGTGTTAGGGGAGATAGGTAGCCAGTGGGTATTAAACGTCGCGGTTCTGTTGAACCTCTAATAGAGCTGCGATGCTCTGAAATTCCTATAAGATGATCATGAATCCTTTTATAAAAGCTCTCTACAAATTTTAGATTTTTACTTTGCCTATCAGCATCTTGTACATTCAAATTGTTATCTTCAAGGATGGATTCAGGTTTATTTTTTTCAGCAGAATTATATGATTCTTTCATAAATATATTTTTGCTAATATTGTTAGAAAGTTTAGTCTATTTTTTACCTAATGTTTTTAGTTTAGCAGAAATCATGGGGCTGGTTCCTCGGTAATCTATCTTGTTTTTATAGATTGCAGCTTATTTTATAACCGATATAATAGAATTTATAAAACCCTTATCCAATATTGATTTGACTAGGATTTATAAATGGTCTCGGTAGAGGCGATTAACGGGCAATATTGGAGGATGACGAATCAATTTAGGGGAAGATTTAATAATTAAGAATTGCATAGCCTCCCTTAATTCACCCACAGTGATAGAAACTTGATGATGTCGAAAAATCACTTCCTCTGATTCTTTATCTGTCCATCCTTCTTGAGCGCAAGCGGAAATCACCTGACCCAGTTGTCTGCGTTTATTCCTCAAGTTATTTGCTGTTTGCCAAAACTCTTCAAAGTCTGAACGGGATAATGGTGGAATAAACCAAAAGAAATGCTCTTTTTTCTGAGGCAAACTCAAAAGATCGTTGCCATTCATCCAATAGTACTGAACAGTTTCTTTACCAATTGAATAACCGGTTTCAGAAGCAATATATCGACACAGTTTTTCTAGACCGACTTGTTTAACTTTCTGTTTAACAAACTCTCGCCAAACATCTAATTTGATACGATAAAAATAATTCACTTTAGTATCATCTAATAATCCTGCTTTCTCGGCAAATAATTCCTCACGGTTCATTCCATCAAATAATACGACTCTTGTTTCAGCAACCAATTCATTTACAATGACAAGATGAGTTTGTTTTCGCAGCAACATCAAGAATTCACTGTTAGACGGAACTCGGATTTTCCAGCCTTCTTTAAATTCCACTTCGTAGTATTCTTCTAAATCCTGATAAGCAGAGCTACTTAAAGCAGAATTTAAACTGTCTCCACTTAAGCGATTAAATCGTTCTTCTAGCTGAAATAAACTGATTTTTTTAGAGACCTGAACTGTGCCTTGATGAATAATTTTAACATTAGAGTAATGAGGGCTAAATCCGTAGCATCCTATTGGTTTATCTTCTGTTAATATTGACCAGGTTTTACGATGCCATTCTCTAGCATCCACCTCTAAATTACTCCACCAACGTTCTGCACGCTTCGCTAAAACTGACCATAACAATACATCAATCTCTGAAAAAAAGGTTGTTTGTAAGATATCACGATAACGGGCTTTAGGTTGCCCTATTATAATCAGTTTATCCCCACCTAAATCTCGAATCTGACTCATCGGTAATATTTGAATAGATGACACTAAGCACTTTTTTTCTTTTAAAAATTGTTCTAAAGCAGTTGCTTGATGTGCATTATGAACAGCTACAACAGTATGGAGAACAGCCGATTCAATTCTTGAAATAAAAGGGTTGATCTTGATTTTTTGTAATCTAAATATGAGTGAATAGAGGATATCATATAAAGATTGAGCTTGAGCAATTTTAGACTTTTGAGTAGCAAGCTGCAATCTTTTCATACCATTTTCTATAAATTTTTCCCAAAGTAAATAAAAGGGTAAAATTGGAGCCGCAAGATGTCGCCAAATTTCCCAGCCTATACCCCATATTTTACGAAGTTTAGGCTGTTGAGCTAATTCAAGTAATAGTTCTGATGATTCTTGAAATAATTCAGCAATTCTTTCTTCATCTTCTGTTTCAAAATTAAAAGTCATAATATTTACTTGGGCTTCTCTTAAAGATTGACGTTTTCTCTCAATTATTGAACAGCTTTCCTCAATTGGATGTATATTCTGCGTAGAACCTGCTAAAAGACGTTTTTCCTTGGGATAAGAATACAAAGCAAAAAAGTCAATTGGCCAGAGTAGAATTCCTAAATGATTCTTATTTTCTTGAAACTCAATATGTTTCATTGTCCAAGGAGGAATTATACCAATTAAAGGAATTTGCTTTTGATGACAAAGATTAGTTAATTTAAAGGTTTTGTTTCCATATTGATAAGGAGAGCGATGTGTACATCCAGATGGATCGTCAAGAACTACAAAAGAACAATACTGAGACTTTTTTAATAATTCAGTTGCCTCAGACAGCGAACGAACCATCACAACTCTTGTTTTATTGCTATTAACTGATTCCTCAAAATTGTATATAGGTAAACAAGTCAATTGATCGCTAATTTGACAATAAGAATATTGGTAATCCTTTAAATTGAATGCTTGAGTTGTTCTTAAGGTTAAGATTTGACCATTGTTTTGAGGTCGAACCCAAATGATAAAGTTTCTTTTTTTAAATGATGATTGATTAGCCGGATTTACTCTTAACTCCCGAGGCAAGCTAGCATAAAAAGCAATAGATAATATACCTAAAGCAACTGATGAAACTGGAAAACTAAAAATCAGTTGTTTTTTCTGTTGAATAGCCAAGCTGATTAAATAAATCAGGTCTTTTTCGAGTCTGTGTATTTCTATAGGATGCTTGTGTTTTTTTAAACATCCAATGAGACGAATAAAATATTCTTTATACTCTAAATCCGCAAAAGTGTCTCTAAATATATTACTCCATTCTTGAGTAATTATTACTTTCGATGATTCCAGTATTTCTTCAAAGCATGAATTATTAATATTTTCCTGTGGTGACGTTTTATTTTGAAATACTTCTACCCAAGATGAATCAGATGATATTAAATTAGTATATTCAACACCCAAAATTTTATGACAGATTTCTTTTGACAATGGAGGTAGTTCTGACATAGTATTAGCTTGAATATGATATTCAGGGTTAAGCTCTATAGATAGAGTTCCCTAAAGTATTAATTAATTAACAAGCTTACTCAAGTTATATCTGTATTATTAATTCAACTGTTCTAAAATTGATGATGCAACGGCTTTAGCAAGTATAGGTGGTACAGCATTGCCAATTGCCTGAACAACCTGATGATATTGATGCCCTAATTTATAGTCGTCTGTAAAGCTCATTAATCGAGCTAACTCACGAGGTGTAAGTGCTCTTTCGTAATGATAGTGGTAGGCAAAATCTGAATGCCCTTGTACAGTTGGACTATGCCCCTGAGATAACAATCGACGATAAGCACTATAATGACTACGCTTGAGCTTGCCACTCTGTTTATTATACGGAATTTTATAAGTTAGAGGATGAGGTAAATCTCGCCAATTTCCACCTTGAACTATCTCTTTCAGCCTTATTTTTGTTGCAGGTCGCATTTGAGGTACAACATGACCATCTGTTTCAGTAACTTGTTGTCTTATCCATTGTTGATAAGCACTTTGAGGTGAACTTATATATGGACGTATAGCACCAATTGTTCTTTTTGTTAAGACTGGCAAATCAGAAATTGCTTGCTCAACATTTACTAACCGTTTATCATTAGGATCAAGAAGGATAGAACGCCAAGTTTCTGATAGTCCTGATGAGTAAAAAATATTCTCATCTTGCTGTTTTCTGCGAAGCCAGAATTGATGATGAGAAATATTTAAGCCACTAGGAATATTTGGAGTCAGCCCAATATCTGATCTAAATCCTATTACGAATAGCCTACTGCGTCGAGAAGGATTACCAAAATTAGCTGCTTCTAAAACTTTATAGCTAATCAAATAATCTGCTTTTCCTTTAAATTGTGATAAAAACTGTTTAAAAACTTTAGACTTTTCTATTTGAGGTACATTTTCATAGATAAAAGCAACTGGAGTCAACTCTTTAATAATTTTTGCAAATGTAATCGCTAGATTATTATGAGGATCTAAAGTCAGATCTTGACCATTGCGAATTTGAGTAAATCCTCTGCAAGGACTACCACCAACAATCAGATCAATGCCTCCATTAAACTTTATGTTTTCAATGAGTTCTATAACCTCTACTTTTTTAGAAAGATTGAGATTAAGTAAATTAGTTCGAGGGCAATTCTCTCCATATAAATTAAGAGCAGACTGACAATTATCCACTGCCCATATTGGTTCAATCTTTGCTGTAGATTTTAATCCCCAAGATAAACCCCCCATTCCACAGAACAGGTCTAACGCTTTCAGACCCATTAATCATTACTCCGTTAAAACTGAATTGAGAATTCTATATTAACCTAAATTACGAGCGCTCAACCTAAAATTGCTATTTTATATCAATGTAAATTAACAAGTAATAGTAAAAATATAGATCTATACATTAATTTAGTAAAAATTAAATTATTGATATTTAGAATCATTAATCTAATCAATTATTTTAAAATTAAATTTATGTTATGCAGAATTTTAAAATAATCTAATTAACTATAAAAAAATCTAATTTATTTAACGAATAAGACATGATGAATTCATGCTAATATTATGCTTATCATCATTTTTTATTTTAAGACAAAATCGAATAACTGATGAGCCAGTTGTAATTTACTACATCGTGCTACTTCTTGTTGCCTTCCATCGGTATGAATGAAAATAGCTTGATTCGTCTCACTCCCAAAGCCAGCAAGGGGTTTGTCGATTGGGTTTGCTACAATTGCATCTAAATTTTTTCGCTTTAATTTATCAATTGCTGGCGCTACAATTTCTCCAGTTTGTGCTGCAAACCCTACTATTTGTTGAAAAAGTTGCTTTTTCCGACCTAATTCTGCTAAAATATCAGCAGTATGCTGTAATAGAGTCCTTGTATTTAATTGTTGCTTAGATACTTTCTGGGAATAATACTCTGTCGGAGTGAGATCCGCTACAGCCGCCGTCATTACTGTAATATCAGCATGAGGAAATTCTTGTAGTATAGCTGCATGCATCTCAGCCGCACTGGTAACAGCAACACAGTGTACCATGGGTAATGAATCAATTAATTCCGTCTGCATGGGGGCATGAACTAAAGTTACAGAAGCGCCCCGATGAACTGCTGCCTGAAC
Organism: Microcoleaceae cyanobacterium; assembly: GCA_049649525.1. Lineage (GTDB taxonomy): Bacteria > Cyanobacteriota > Cyanobacteriia > Cyanobacteriales > Microcoleaceae > JAAURB01. Next base: position 152,281 of record JBARZE010000006.1, on the reverse strand, counting down.
CACTGCAATCCCCATTTTCCCGGTCGAAGGATTTCCCAGAAACCTAACAGGATCAAAGTATTCTCTTGTTCCCCCTGCACTGACTAAAATCTGTTTCCCCGTTAAATCTTGCTTAGCGTTGGTGTGTAACAAAGAATTCAAATGAGCTAATATTTGCTCTGGTTCTGCCATGCGCCCCAATTGCTCTGTTGCGGGATAATCTGTGGGGCGATCGCAAGCCAATATCCCCGCCACAGGCGCAATACCTTGAAATCGCCGATCATCTAGAAGTTGTTGCCAATTGCGTTGAACGGCTTTCTGTTGCCACATTTGACGGTTCATCGCTGGGACTAATAGCACCGGACAACTGGAGGCGAGCACCGTATTGGTGAGTAAGTTATCTGCCATTCCCATTGCCAACTTAGCAAGAGTATTAGCGGTTAATGGAGCAATTAGAAATACCTCTGCCCATTCTCCGAGTTGAATATGTAGGGGACGACCATGAAATTGTTGCCAAAAAGTTTGATCGCTATAGGCGGGCTGACGAGCCAAAGTCGCGAAAGTGAGGGGAGTAACAAATTGTTGAGCAGAATCGGTTAAAATTACTCGAACATCTGCCCCCGCTTTTGCCAACGAAGAAACCACCTGGCAAATTTTGTATGCAGCAATTCCACCACTGACTCCAATTAATACTCTGCGTGGAACAGTCGAAGTGGAGTTCGGTAGATCAATCATTAATCTGTAAATCGGCATTGATAAGAGAGACGCTCAGATTGAGAACGCCTCTACTTCAGACATTCAAAGCGGGTTAGGCTTCGTCGTAGGCTTCTATATCTAGCAGGTAGAGATAGGGTTCAACTAATTCTGGACGTTGAAAAGCAATTTTTCTGAGTAAATGCCAATCATTTAACCCCTCAAAAGGAGTATCGTAATCATCCTGTTCCAAACGAGTAGCCAATGCAGCCACTTCCTCTAGGGTCAGTTTGGAAATATCAGGTGAGGATTGGGTCAACGTTGCCATCAGTCTTACCTCCCAGGTCTCACGTCTGCTTAAAGTTTAGATCAAAGTTAGAGTCTGATTTGAACTTCTTAACTCTATATTAGAATTTTAAGGGAATTTTGGCATAACTTCCATAACAAAACTTCGTATTAACTGAATCACTTCTGGACGAATTTCATGTCCCATCTGGATTTCATGATAATTCACAGACGCACCCAGTTGTTGAAATTGGTCTCGGGCTTGTTGTGCCGCTTGCAGAGGGACAACTTGATCGAGTTGACCATGAACGATTAAAATAGGGGAAATCGGCATCTGTTGAGGTGAGGGCTGAAAATGGAGATAGCCACTCAATACCACTAAACCCGCAAACGGAAAGTTTCGCCCCACATCCAGTGTCATTGCTCCTCCTTGAGAAAATCCACCTAAGATTGTTCGCTGCGGTGGGATACCTGTTATTTTTTCTAAGGACTGTAGCCAGTGATTGAGGGCATAACGACTTTCAGTCAGTCCAATATGTTGTGATGTTTCTAAAGCATACCAGGCTCGTCCTAAAGGAACTTGAGGATGGGGAAAAGGTGCTTCAGGAAAGATAAATTGATAATCAGGCAGATTGAGTAAGCTTGTCAAACTGGTTAAATCTTGAGCGTTAGCTCCCCAGCCATGCATCAAAATGAATAATCCTTTAGGGGTTGACCCCGTTGTGGGTGGAACAATAATGGGGTTGAGTTCCATAAATAAAATTCCTATAAGGTTCACACAAACAATAAAGTATAGGGGGAGCTGTAGAGGTTAAGTTTGTGCTATACTGAATATTAGTTTAATTGCTTACTACTTTACTAACGAGTGAAGTCCCTTTAAGGTTGACAAAATTACTTAAACGAATATCTCGTCAGATTACACTGTTAACGTTTCAGAATCATTGATGACTTTTGCTATTGCCGACCGGGTTCAGGCTATGGCTTCTTCACCGAGTATAGCGCCAAGTCGTTCCAAACAAATTGTTCGCCAGCCCTATCCTAATTACAAGGTAATTGTGTTAGATGACGATTTTAACACGTTTCAGCACGTTGCTAATTGTTTGATGAAATATATCCCAGCGATGAGTAGTGATTTAGCGTGGAAACTGACAAATCAAGTTCACCATGAAGGTCAGGCGACGGTGTGGGTCGGCCCGCAAGAACAAGCCGAATTATATCACACTCAATTAAGTCGCGAAGGCTTAACAATGGCTCCTTTGGAAAAGGCTTAATCCTGGGTTGAGGTGGAGTATTGCTCTTTCATCAGTTGAGGCCAAATGATTAAAAAGAAGCCCATCCAAGCACCCACTGGGATAGCGACGAGTAAGGTTAACCACAGAGTTTTAAATAAAAGCCAACTGCCGCTAATTAGACTGATTCCGGTTAACAAAATAGACCAAGGTTGACACCACCAAGGTTTATAATTCCAAGGATTAATCGGTTGAGTATTGGGGTTTTTTGTCTTCATGTTGAGGAAGTTGAGGAGTGCAATTGAGACATCAGATGAGACAATTCTGGTAAAATTAAAGCAGTCATTGCTAGATGAACCCCTTTACTCGAACCGGGCAAAGAAAAGATTAATTTATCTTTGAAAATACCCGCGATCGCCCGAGATGCGATCGCCCGAGATCCAATTTCTTGATAACTCAGAACTCGAAACAATTCGCCAAAACCCGGTAAAGTTTTTTCTAATAGCTTTACAATACTCTCATAAGTAGTATCTCGCGGCGCAATTCCGGTCCCTCCATTGAGAATAATCACATCAATATCTGAACGTTGAGATAAATTGACCACCGTTTGAGTAATTTCAATCGGTTCATCTTTGAGGATAGTATAATGTTGAATAGAATGAGCAGCATCAGACAGCAACTGTTGAATGATCTGACCACTTTTGTCTGTGGCTGAGGTGCGAGTATCGCTGACTGTAATCACACTACAGTTGAGGCGCAAAGAGGTCAAATCTGAATGAGGTAGAGGCGGCATGATCACAAGCTAAGATTCACTTTTATTAAATCCTAACCCTTGTTGCTCAGCATAACGGTTCATAAACCGCATAAATCGATCCCATTCTTCTGGGGAACGCATCACATAAAGAACTTCTAATGCGGCGGCTTTACCGTTAATAAACTTACCCTTAACCTCACGGGTAATAATTTCTCCCTCTTCATCAATCATGTACATCCCTGTGATTTCACCTGTAAAATCATCAGCTAAAGCGTTAGGGTTATCAAAAATGAAGGTGGCTGTCCCTTCTTGTTGATTGCGAGAACGAGTTAAACGAATATCAGGAACGACCGGCTCATCTATGCCTTTTGAAAATTGAATGGTTGCCATCTGAATCTAACTATAACTTAAACAATTTTTAATGTATTCTTCCCCATCATAAAACGATTGGGGTATTTTTCGGGAAAGAGATCTGAGAAAATGAAAGTTATTAACTCTTAATGCAACGCCACTCCAATTACTACTTCTAACATCATGATTTCCCCCAAAAAAACCATATCCTCCTTATCCTCCTCTACCCCAGCAGTCCGAAAACTGCGTAAATTGAGTAACGTTTTAGATAATGCTATCGCTATACCGGGTACGTCTTACCGAATTGGACTCGATCCGATTTTAGGATTAATCCCAGGGGGTGGCGATCTCGTTGGCGGAGTCCTAAGTGCTTATATTGTGTTCAAAGCCTTTGAATTTGGTGTCCCTCGAAAGACTTTAGTTCAGATGGCAACCAATATTGCTTTAGAAACCGTCGCGGGTACAATTCCGGTCTTAGGAGATGTTTTTGATGTGGCCTGGAAAGCGAACGTTAAAAATGTAGAATTATTAGAGAGTTATTTTGAACTTCCAGCAGACGAACAACAGCCAGCAAATCGCTGGTTTGTATTGTTACTCATTGCTGGATTATTGCTGTTAATCTTGGTGGTTGCCATCCTGGGATTAGCAGTCATTGGATTAGTGTGGAATGGACTTAGAACTGTGCTTTCTTCCTAATCTGACTGACTAAGGGTGTGGGTCATTTCTTGACGATCTGTATTAGATTAACGGCAAGAGAATTTGATATTGAGAGTTAATTAACCGTCTCTAATTCCTCCTGACGAAAATGAACTTTGAACTTTTTGCTGAACTGAACCAAAATGGGGAGATTGGGACTGATAGATCTACCATTCCAATCTGTTAAGATATCTACAATTTCGCCCGATAAACCTTTAATATCACAGGGTTGATTCCGGTGATCTGGGTGGGTGTAAACAATAGTAGATTGCTTGACGCAAACGCGATCGCCAACCTTCATAGACTCAAACCTAGTGTTTCCTCAAGGTGACTGGGAACAAATCTCAGTGACAATCACTATATTTGTTCGTTACAGTTTATATATCCTCCCATAAAATTGGTGCAAAATAGATTTTCTTTGTAAATTGTGTCTATAATCTGTCTATTTTCGGGTGATTACTCAAAGCTGGCAATTCCTCGCAAAGCCAGTAATGCTGTGCCGTAAGCGGCGGCTGTATGAATGGGTGGCTTCAGAGTTGCCCCTAAATATCGTTGTCGTAGGGTTGTCCAGGTCTGGTTTTTAGCACCGCCTCCGGCAGTATAAATGTAAGTTGGGGGAGTTGCGCCAAGGTCTTGTAAAAGTTGATAACCTTTGGCTTCGATCTGAGCCATACTTTCGAGTAAACCCTGAAGAAAGTCTACATCGTTACCTGGCCGGGGTTCAAGTTGGGGTTGAAGATTGGGGTCATTGATGGGGAAGCGATCACCTGCTTTGAGTAAAGGATAGTATTTGAATGGACTGGTTTGAGTGGGATTAATTTGACGGCTGAGGTGTTGGAGTTGTGAGTCGCTGAAATAGTGGCGCAAAACTGCACCCCCTGTATTAGACGCACCGCCTGTTAACCATAAGTTACCAAGACGATGGCTGTAGATACCATAACGCGCATCCGACACGGGGATTTTGCTGAGGAGTTTGAGGACGAGTGTTGATCCAAGTGAAGTAACGGCTTCCCCCGGAATTGTTGCCCCGCTGGCGAGAAAAGCGGCAATACTATCAGTTGTCCCGGCGCAAATTAGACAGCGAGTGGGTAAGCCTAAATCTTTAGCAACTTCTGGTATCACTGAACTAATTGCAGTACCGGGTGCAACCACATCAGGCAGTTGAGGGTAAGCCATATTACAGTAATTTTGTAATCCTTGAATCAACCATTGTGGGTAACAAAAATTAACGATATCGTAGCCGAGTTTTAAGGTATTATGATAGTCACTAATTCCGAGTTTTCCATGGAGTAAAAACCCGAGCCAATCGGCTTGATGCAAAAAATACAGCGGTTGATTATCCGCTTGATTTGTCGTTAATTTTGAGTATTTTGTTGTGAGTTTAGTCTGGTGCCACCATAATAATTTTGCCAGACTAGAAGTGGCACTTTGTACTGGATGGTTGGGGGGGGCGATCGCCCTGACTTGATGCATCACCTCAGCCCCTCGTCCATCATTATAGAAAATTGGGGCTTTTATGGGAACGCCTGCATGATTACACAGTAGTACTGTTGCTGATGTACCGTTGATGGCGATGCGGCTGACTTGGCGGCATAATTTTTGAGGGATCTTTTGTAATAAATTAAATAAAGTTGTTTTCCAGATAGATGGCCAATCGCTGCTGCGGGTGGAAGGGGGAAACAGAGAGTCCGTTTCAAACTCAACGCTTAACTCAGGGTTAATCACAATTAAGCGAGCGCCCGTTGTGCCGAAGTCGATACCCACATAAAAATTCATCTGATAAATTCCTTGAAAATAATGGAATAACCGAAAGTTGTTGTATGATAAAAGAATTTGCCAAAAACAGGCTTAATCTTTCTTTGATTAAGTTTTGATAAAAAAGCGAGTTTGAGTTATATTGCTTCTAGACTTTTAGCGGTTTAATGGTTATATATTAGACAGTAGTAGGAATCAATCAAAGTAGTCCTACCTGATCAACTGCTAAATGCGCGTTTTGAGGAGTTTGTAGAGGATTTTATGGATACATTAGCTTACACTCACTTAGCTTCCGCGTACGAGGCTCCTCGTGAAGCCAAGGACGGAAGTTTAGTTCTATTTCGGGGCATGAAGTGGACAAGTGCCTGCGTGATCCCGGTTTTATCTGCTGCCATCGGCTTTGCGGTACTCAGCAATAGCCAAGCGGCCCAAGCGGCCTTATATTATGGTGACTACGGCTATGATGTCGTAGAGGTTCAGGATAAATTAGCCGATTACGGTTATTTTTATGCCAAGAGCACTGGCTACTATGGCAAAATCACTAAGCACGCTGTTAAAGCATTCCAATACGACTACGGTCTATATCCCGATGGTGTTGTTGGTAAGAAAACAGCATCTGCTATGGGCTTAGGAGGCTGTAAGAAGAGCTGCTACAAGGATAGCTATTATGAGAAGAAGCCTTCTTATGAGTATAAGAAAGCCAGCTACGATCATAAGCCCAAGTATCATAGCTATTCCCACGGTTCTTATGGCAAAGACGTTGCCAAGCTCCAGGATAAATTAGCCTATTATGGTTACTTCCACGCTAAAACAACAGGTTACTACGGCCATATCACTAAGCACGCGGTCAAAGCCTTCCAATACGATCACGGTCTCTATCCTGATGGAATTGCTGGCAAGAAAACGCTCCATGCTTTAGGCTACTAAATTCTATTGAATTGATCTCAAAGCTGTCTGCATCTTGAGAAAAGGTGTGGGCAGTTTCTTGTAGCCGTGGGAAAACTCCCCAGAAAGTTCGGTTTTACTCACTGTAGAGAAATCAATCAACAGAGCTATTCTAAAAGGGTAGACATCAAGCCCTAGCCAGTCGTTACCAGCAATAAAGTATGAAGAACTTATCAAATCGCAATGCAGAACAGTTTGATCGTTCATCTTCTGGGGAGAATAAACTTTGGCAATATGTACAGTCTATCAACCCAGAAGTGGCGACAAAATTATCTCAGCCGGATGCTGAGGTTGCCCAAATTATGGAACGTAATTTAATGCAAATGCTGGGCGGCTTACCCTCTGAAGATTTTGATGTCACAATTACAACAGATCGCAGTAATCTAGCTCGTTTATTAACTTCAGCCATGATGAGTGGTTACTTTCTCCACAATGTCAAGCAACGGATGGATTTTGAACAGTCAATAATCAATCCCTAATTTCCGATATCCCCTTCAATAAAGTTATAACGGATTTTATCTGGCCTCTCGAGTCATCACTTGGGAGGTTTCCTTTATAATTAAGTTTAATTATTATTATTTTTTAATTGCGTGAACTCATCTATCGTCGCAGAAAATCATTCTTCTAACGGTGATTTAGAACCGACTTCAGTTCCTCAAAAGTCAGAAAGCTTACGAAAAGTCCTCAGGCAACATACTGGAGAACGTCACCTGGTGATTATCCAGGACTTTCCTGACCCAGATGCCCTGTCTTCGGCTTGGGCTTATGCACTCATTGCTCAGCAATTTGAAATTGATTGCGATATTGTTTATGGCGGAACTCTGAGTCATCAAGAAAATATTGCTTTAGTCAAACTGACTAACTTACCCGTACAGCGCTGGACATCGGAAGCAGCTAAAAAACAGGATTTGTCAAGTTACGCTGGATGTGTATTTCTAGATAGTCAAGGGACAACCAGTCAACTCACTGGTGTCGTACTCGAAGCCAAAGTTCCGGTGATTGTTTTAATCGATCATCATAGCTTACAACAGCAAGAGTTCAAACCGGAGTTTGTAGATATTCGTCCTCAAATTAAGGCAACTGCCACAATTTTAGTTCAGTATATCCAAGCGGGCTTAGTTGAATTTGATAGTAATAATACAACTCATGTTAACTGTGCGACTGCTTTGATGCATGGATTGAGATCAGATACCAATCAATTACGACAAGCAGGACGAGAAGAATTTTTAGCGGCAGCTTATTTAAGTCAGTTTTATGATAGTGGCTTGCTCGATGCAGTATTGCGGTCTTCTCGCTCTAAACGAGTGATGGATGTAATTGAACGGGCGTTATCTAATCGTAAAATACAGGATAATGTTTCAATTTCAGGGGTCGGTTATTTACGAGCGAATGACCGAGATGCCATTCCGCAAGCGGCTGACTTTTTGTTAACAGAAGAAAACGTTCATACGGCTGTTGTTTATGGTATTGTTTACGATGATTTTAATGAAGTTGAGATAGTTACAGGTTCTTTGAGAACGAATAAAATTACTCTTGACCCGGATGAATTTATTAAAGAGGCATTCGGTACTGATGCAACGGGTAAGTTTTTCGGCGGCGGTCGCAGTCAGGCGGGAGGTTTTGAAATTCCTTTAGGCTTTCTTTCTGGCTTTAGTGAAAATAAAGAATATTCTGAGATGAAATGGAGAGTTTATGATACTCAAGTCAAACAAAAACTGGTTAGATTAGTCAACCCAAATTGAATGATGAGTTATGAATGATGAATGATGAATGATAAATTATGAACTCATACCCACGGGCAATCATCATAAACTCTACCCGTTCCCCGCGCCGCCTTGAGCCTGTCGAAAGGTTCCCCGTTCCCCGCTCCCCGTTACCCGCGCCGCCTTGAGCCTGTCGAAAGGTTCCCCGTTCCCGATTCAAAAGTCTTGCATCGAAACAAGAGTCACACTACACTAAATGGGGATGGGGGGGATAAGTAAACAGAGGGCAGTGAAGTGGTCAACTGCAACGATATAGCATATTCTCATGCAATCGATGACTTAGATGTTATATTGTTTAGCCTGGAATACTTATCTTGACTGTATCCCCAATAAAGCACTTTAGAACTTAGCGCAATTATTACCATGTTGAAAAAAATAGTAACAACTTTACAAAATTACTTCCCCGCACCGGAAGTAGAAGCTCATTGTGATGGCCCTTGTGGGGTTTATGACCCGGCTTCAGCTAGAATTACGGCTGAGGCGGTTGTCTCAATGACTAAAAAGATCATGGATCTAGAAACGCCGGAGAGTAGCGATAAGGCAGCCATGATTGCTTACCACAATACTTTATCTCGCTACATTGCGATTAAAGAAGAACAAGCTCAAAAAACAAAAGAGGACTTGCTCATTCTGTGGACTGACTACTTTAAGCCTGTTCATTTAGAGAAGTATCCTGATTTACATGATACATTCTGGAAAGCGGCTAAACTGTGTTCTGCTTGTAAGGTTGAAGTGAGTGTAGAACACGCCAACGAATTAATGGCAGCAGTAGAAAAGATCCATAATATGTTCTGGGGTAGCAAAGACCGGAATGTGGACTTCGTCAAAGCAAGCTAAATAGACTCTAATCTGTTTGTTTTAGTTTATGTTGAGTGGGCGCGGCCATGCCGTGCCTATTATTGTGGGTATAGGTTTGAATGATGTACGGGTTGGATAAACCGACACTAAAAGATAGTAGCTTGTGTGATATCTTACTCTGGCTCAGCCGACAACGCCGACGGTTTCGTGTGACAGGACTGTCTATGTTGCCTTTGCTGCAACCGGGAGATGAAATTTTAGTCAATTGTCATGCCTATCAACATCGCCATCCTCAACCGGGAGATATTATTATCGCTCAACATCCTTATAAACCCCAAACTCGAATTGTCAAGCGGGTTACAGAAGTCCGAGCAGATGGGGCTTGTTTTGTCCGGGGAGATAACCCGGCAGAAAGTACTGATAGTCGTGCATTTGGCTGGATGTCTTCTGAACAAATTTTGGGTCAAGTCACCAGTCGGTTTCTCTGGTTTGCTCCCTCAGACCCAACAACCTTGACTGTTACAGAGAAAAACAGTTCATAGGTGAGGGTGACTCACCTTGGGTATTATTTTAATGAGTGATTAGAAAAAGCAGAAGGTCACTGATAAGTGATTGAATTTGATCGCTCGCTTCAGATCGCTGTAAAATGTAGAGACTGACTGAGTCATTTTTTTAAAAGATTTTGTCCATACTATTAATAGTTGTAGTTAAGATTTGAATTGATTTAACTTGATAGATCAATAATAAATTATTAATTCCTATTTTGACTGAGATTCCATTAGACAATATTAGCCTGCTATGTTTTTAGAGCATGAAGCTATACTAAGAAGTAGATGAGATCTTCCCAAACTTTGAGCAGAGGAGGATAAAACTAGATGTCAAATATCAAAATTTTGGTCGTTGAAGACGAAGCAATTATTGCTGAACATATTGCTATTCTTTTAACCAATATGGGCTATTGCGTGCCAAGTATCGCTGCTTCTGGTGAAGATGCTGTGGATCTAGCAGAACAATTGAAGCCGGATTTAGTGTTAATGGATATTATGTTACAAGGAGAAATCGATGGCGTAGAGGCGGCTCAAAAAATTAGCGATCGCTTAGCCATTCCGATTGTGTATTTAACAGCTAATGCCGATGATAAAACTTTAAAAAGAGCCAGTAGTACTTTACCGTTCGGATATCTCATTAAACCGTTTAAAGCTAAAGAATTACAAGTCACTATTGAGATTGCGCTCTCTCGGTCTCAGGCGGAGATAGCAATGAAAAAAGAAATTGAAAAAGCAGAAAAACAACAGCAAAAAGCGGCTAAAGAGCATTTGATGCAAAACAATTATTTTTCGATGGCTTCTCATGACTTAAGAACGCCTATTTCTATTATTAAAATTTCAGCTCATTTATTGCAAGATTATAATCAGTTAATGAGCGAAGATAAACGACATCGCCATCTAGAACGAATTCAAAAAGCAACAGATAGCTTAAATCAATTACTCGAAGATATTTTAACACTCGCCCATTCGGAATCTTATCAGACGACTTTCAATCCAGCCGCATTAGATATTGTTAGCTTTTGCCAGGATTTAGTTGAATCGATGCAAATAAGTTATTGCGATCGCTATACAATTCGATTTCAACATGACGGAGATTGCACGCCTGCTTGTTTAGATGAAAAATTATTATGGCATCTATTAAATAATCTTTTGTCTAATGCGGTGAAATATTCTCCCAAAGGTGGATTAATTGAGTTAAGATTAATCGCTCAGGATGAAACGATTTGTTTTCAAGTTGAAGATCAGGGAATTGGCATTTCTCCCGAAGATCAACAAAATTTATTTAAACCTTTCTTTAGAGCCGCAAATGTGGGTACTGTCCCCGGAACAGGACTCGGGTTAGCAATTGTCCAGCGTTCTGTTGAGCTTCATGGTGGGCAGCTTCAAGTAGAAAGTACATTAGGTCAGGGGACGATATTCACCATCACTTTACCCATGACACCGAATTTTTGTTTAAATCAGTGACACCATCAGTATTGTGTGCTGTGATTAAGCATAGGTTCTTTTGAACCAATTGATAGAAGATTCGGTCTGAAGAATCAATCTAGTCAATAAATTCACAGAATGCGGAATTAGGGGTTTTCGACTTGAAATTAAGATTAAATAGTTTGCAGGAGGTACAGTTTTAATGTCAATCAAATTATTACAAGCAATTGGTACAACGGCAGCAGTTTTATTGACGACAACAGTCACTTCGGCAGGTCCATACTTATCACAATCAACTTTACAACTTAGTTTAGAATTTCCTCCCGCCCCAGAACGTGAAGGTGCTCAAAGTAGCGCTGGCGGTGGCACTCGCAGTGGAGATGGAGATACAGGAGTTAGCGTAGGTCGTAGTGCAAGAGCCGTTTGTAGCCAGGGAGAAACGCCTCTGACTGTTCTAATGCCCAAAGAACCGGAGATACAAAAAACGATTTCAGTCCGTCCTCAATGGTTTCTGTACGTTCCTCAAACCAGTGCTACAACGGCTGAGTTTCTATTACTCGATGACAACGGTGATGATGTTCATATCGATACTTTAGAATTGTCTGAAACACCGGGAATTGTTCAAATCTCATTACCGGAGGATGTAGCGTTAGAAGTCGGTAAAATCTATATTTGGCAAGTCATCATGAATTGTGGTGAAGAAAACCCCTCAGCTTACGAAGCCATTCAAGGAGAGATTGAACGCATCGCCTTAAGTGATGATCTCAAAACCCAAATTGAAGCCACTAATGACCCCCTGAAGCAAGCAGAACTTTACGCTCAGCAACGAATTTGGCCAGATACCTTGATGTTAATGATGCCTTTAAGAGAATCTAATCCGACAGAATGGGAACAATTACTACAGTCAGTAGAATTAGAAGCAATTGCATCTGTTCCTGTGATTGAAAATTAATTGTTATTTATTCTTTCAACAAAACAGTGCTGGTTGTACCGTAAGAGGAGTAATGAGTCTGTCGTGACGTTACATGTAACCAAAGTACTGGAGTAATGAGTAATGAGTTATAAGTTATAAGTTATAAGTTATAAGTTATAAGTCTGTCGTGACGTTACATGTAACCAAAGTACGGGAGTGAAAATCCACGGGCTATAATCATAAATCCCATTCATCATTCATCATTCTCTTGAAACAACTCTTTTGGAATTGGCGCGGCGTTTGGATCACCACTCCTATTGTTACAGTGGCGGTGATTTTGCTGCGCTGGGGAGGGTTATTAGAAGCGTTAGAATGGTCTGTTTTCGATCAATATTTACGTCTACGTCCCACAGAAGCAATTGACAAACGGATTGCCATTGTCGGCTTAGATGAAGCAGATATGCAATATATTGGTCAAGGTTATGTGCCGGATGAAATTTATGCTCAACTGATTCAAGAATTGGTGAAAATGCAGCCTCGAGCCATTGGTTTAGATATTTATCGAGACTTACCTTTTCAACCCGGTCATGAACAGTTATTAGAGGTGTTTGAATCGACTGATAATTTAGTGGGTATTGAAAAAGTAATTGGAGATAGTGACCGAGAAACTGTTAAACCGCCCCCTGTTTTGAAACAACTTGGACAAGTGGCGGCTAATGATTTTATGGTGGATGAAGATAATACAATTCGACGCGCTTTTTTAGCGATTAATACACCCGCTGGAGAAACCGTTTATGGGTTAGGGGTGTATCTAGCTATGTTGTATCTTTCCGCCGAAGGAATTAGCCCGCAAATTGTGCCAGATACTGAAAATTGGTGGCAGTTTGGTGAAATTATTTTTACTCCTTTTGAAAGCAATGATGGGGGTTATATTCGCGCCGATGCCGGAGATTATCAGATTTTTTTAAATTATCGTAATCAATCCTCTCGGTTTGAAACTGTTTCTGTACAAGATATTTTAGAACAAAAAGTGCCTCCAGATTGGGCAGAAGATCGGATTATTTTAATCGGTGCAGTCGGAGAAAGTTTTCAAGATTTATTTTATACTCCCTATACTTTATCTGCTAATCAACGCCTGAGTGGAGTTGAAATTCATGCTCATATTACCAGTCAAATTTTGAGTGCAGCTTTAGAGAATCGACCTGTAATTAAAACAGTTTCTGAACCGATAGAATGGTTATTAATTCTATTTGGGTCGGGTGTGGGGGCAACGTTGACCTGGACATTGCGTTCTAGCGGGAAAGTGAAGCAGTTTGTCGTCAAACAAATTAGCTTTTTTATCATCACTTTAACTGTTTTATTCAGTAGTACTTATTTTGCTTTTGTTAAGGGTTGGTGGCTGCCTGTAATTCCGCCTACTTTAGGCTTGATGGGTGCAAGTTTTAGTATTACTGCTTATATTGCTCGGAGTGCGGGGGATATTCGTAAAACATTTGGTCGATATTTAACTGATGAAATTGTTGCTAATTTATTAGAACATCCAGAAGGATTAAAGTTGGGAGGAGAACGACGTAAAATTACAATTTTAACCTCAGATTTAAGAGGATTTACTGCGCTTTCTGAAAGATTACAGCCCGAAGAAGTGGTTAATATTCTAAACTTTTATCTCTCGAAAATGGCGGATGTGATTACAGCTTATCAAGGAACTATTGATGAATTTATGGGTGATGGAATTTTAGTTTTATTTGGCGCACCCAATCAACGCTCAGATGATGCTAAACGGGCTGTAGCTTGTGCTGTGGCGATGCAATTAGAGATGGTTGCGGTGAATCAGCAATTAGAAGATTGGGGATTGTCAGCCTTAGAAATGGGGATTGGAATTAATACAGGGGAAGTAGTTGTGGGTAATTTAGGTTCCGAAAAAAGAACAAAATATGGTGTTGTGGGTAGTCAAGTTAATTTAACTTATCGGATTGAATCTTATACAACAGGCGGACAAATTATGATTTCAGAATCGACATTGACAGAAGCCGGAGTTGAGATTATTCAAGTTGAAAATCAAAAATTAGTTCAACCCAAAGGGGTTAAACGACCCATTAAAATTTATGAAATTAGTGGAATTAGCGAATCATATAATCTGTTTTTGTCTAAAGAAGAGGAAGCCTATTTTCCGGTTGAGGAAGCTATCTCACTGCAATATACAATTCTAGAAGGTAAACATATTAGTAAAATTTTGTATACGGGATGGATTCAAGAAATTTCACGACAGGGAGCATTAATTAGGACTGATAAAAAAAACCAAACTTTACCCGAAGCGCTGACAAATATTAAAATAAATTTAATTAGTGAAGTCGCTGAATTAAAAGAAGATATTTACGCCAAAGTTTTAGATAAACCTCAAACCGAAAAGCAATTTTATATTCGTTTTACCGCCAAGCCACCAGCAGTTAAAGCAAAATTGAATGATATTTATCAGTGTATTAATCAATAGCTTTAGGAACTTATATAAATTATGAAAATTGAATCATCATAAATGATAACTTTTTTAGCAACCCGCTCCAAATCTTAAAGCACTACGCATATCGGTGTTTGACATGACTCAATCCTAAAACTGACTCATAGCCGACTTTCGCCTGTTCCTCCCGCCTTCGCTAAAAGCGTAAAGCCTTTTTTCGTCTACTTCTGTACAGACGTTACATGCAACGTCACGAGATCTGACTGGGTGACTTGGGCATAGCGCTATACCGGCCTACTAAATTATTTTTGTATAATGTATTACATTTTTTCAGTTAATAAATCAGTATCGTTGCTTTTGAAAATATGAAATTACAAATATATTATAATGTAGTGTATGAATCTAATTAATACCCTGATTTGGTACGTTGATTAATATTTTTTTGAGTTTCAACTCCAGCTTAATTTAAGATTCAGTTTTCCCCTATCAAGCCGAATGCTGAACAGAATTATTATCTTTAGCAGCGACTTCATCAGCACAAAACATATCATAACAAACTTATGACTCTTATTAATCTAAAAAAAATTATTAATAGAACAGATTTAAAAATTGTCATTAATCAAACTGCTGAGCTGGTTAATTCTTCAATTTGTATTCAACAAGCAAACGGCGAAATATTAATGGGAACTGTTCCCCATCCCGAATCGTCTACTGCTAAACATCCTATTACAGTGGCGGGAAAATTAATCGGCTGGGTGTTTGGAGATGAAAAATCTGCTGTGCTGGCATCGGTGATTTCTTATGCGGCAAAACAAGAATATGATAAAAAATCTCTGGCAAAAGAATTACTCGAAAAATATGAAGAAATTGATTTGCTTCAAAATATCTCAACCCGAATTAATGCCAGTCTAGATGCATATGAAGTTGCTGAATATTTAATCCAAGAAGCAGTCAGTTTATTAGACTCAGATTATGGCTTTATATATCTGCTTGATTCCAAAACTTATAATTTTAATCTCTTAGCAAAGGTAGGTTCAATCTGTTGTTTACAGCAGTCGGTAATACTGAGTCAAAGAATTCTGAATATTTTATTAGAAAAAGGCGAGGGAACAATTATTAATGATATTGCGATTGAGCCGACATTAACAGATTGTAATGACCTACTCAGTTCTGTCATTTGTGTGCCTTTAAAAACCAAAGAAAAAATAATTGGAGTAATCGCGGTTTCTCGGAAATCTCTTATTAATTATACAACAGAACACTTAAATATTCTAACTTTATTAGCCTCTCAAACTTCTACTGCTCTTGAAAAAGGTTTATTATATAAGCGCAGTTGTGAAGCCGCTAAAAATGCTCAGGAAAAGGCGGAAAAACTGCAGCAAGCTTTGGAACAGCTACAGCAAGCGCAAGCCCAATTAGTGCAAAGTGAAAAAATGTCGAGTTTAGGGAAAATGGTGGCGGGTATTGCCCATGAAATCAATAATCCTGTGAGCTTTATTTACGGCAATCTCGAATATTTCGATCAATATGTTCATGATTTATTATCCCTCCTCTCTCTTTATCAAAAAAACTACCCTAAACCTGTTGCAGAAATTGAAGAAACAATCGAAGCAATTGAATTAGATTTTTTGCTGAAAGACTTACCTCAGTTATTTTCTTCAGTCAAAATCGGCACTAATCGGATTAAGGAAATTGTAGCTTCACTCCGTAATTTCTCTCATTTAGGTCAAGCTGAGAAAAAATTAGTTGATCTGCATGAAGGCATTGATAATACTTTATTAATCTTAAACCATCGCTTAAAAGGAGAAAAAAATCAAAGTGAAATTCAAGTGATCAAAGAATATGGTGATTTACCTAATATTGAGTGCTATCCAGGGCAACTGAATCAAGTATTTATGAATATTCTCAGTAATGCTATTGATGCGATAATAGAGTTTAATATAGCGCCGAAAACGGCAACCATTCGGATTTCAACTCAAGTGGTAAATTGTGATTGGGTGGAAATTCAGATTGCGGATAATGGGCCAGGAATACCAGAGAAAATACTGAATAAAATCTATGATCCATTTTTCACCACAAAACCGATTGGCAAGGGAACGGGTTTAGGGATGGCAATTAGTCATCAAATTATTGTAGAGAAACATGGTGGCATTCTTAAATGTATTTCTGAAACAGGGAAAGGTACAGAATTTTTGATTCAAATTCCTATTCATCTTTCTTTGATAAATCAGGCTAAAGAAATAAAGAATACAGACCTCAATCAGTTAATTTCTCTATCGGAAAAAGATACTGAATTTATAGATATGGAATCTATCCAATGAAAAAATCAGAATTAAGCTATTCAATAATAATTAAAAAATTCTTACTATTTTTTTTGCCATTATCTATCATACTTTGTGGTATTTTGGCTATCCTTTATTATGCTGATGTGCGAATAAAAAAAACTGCTATAAAAGTTAATCAATATAAAACGATTCAACTCAAATCTCATACAATAGAAGTTGACTTTGACTTTATCAGAGCCGATTTACTTTTTCTATCAACTCAGCAAAAATTGACAAAAAACTTAGGTCAGATTAATCAGAATTCTTCAGATAATTCGCAATGGAAACAAGAGTTAGCTCAGGATTATCTCTCTTTTTCTAAATACGAAAAACTTTACGATCAAATTCGTGTAATCAATCTCAAAGGCAAAGAAGTAATTCGAGTTAATTTTAATTCGGGTCAGCCCGAGATTGTACCGGATGAAAAATTACAAGATAAAGTAAATCGTTACTGGTTTCAAGCCACGTTAAAACAACAGCCAGGACAGATTTTTGTTTCCCCTTTAGATCTTAATATTGAACAGGGTAAAATAGAGCAGCCTCTCAAACCTGTCATTCGTTTCGCCATTTTTATCTATGATAACAATGGTCAAAAGCAGGGAATCATGATCCTAAATTACTTAGCTCAAAACTTTATTGATACTTTTCAACCTGACAATGTCAGTCGTTTGGAAACGCTCTTAATGTTAAATAATCAGGGATTTTGGTTAAAAGGATTGAAACCCGAAGATGAGTGGGGGTTTATGTATCCTGACCGGGAAGACGAAACATTTCAAGCCGACTTTCCGCAAGAATGGCAAACAATTAATAATACTGATTTCGGACAATTTCAAACAGAAAATGGACTGTTTACCTATACAACAATTTATCCTTTAACAGAAATACAAACAGCTAATTTTAAAAGTTTTTCCAGGAGTGAATTTATCCAAAATAATGATTATGCTTGGAAAATTCTAAGCTATATTCCTTCAGATACGCTGAATAGTCAATATTACAACTCTCAGCAGGAATTTGTGCTGTTTTATATAGCATTATTGGTATTACTCGGAATCGGTTGCTGGTTGCTTTCTTTGTCTCAAGTCAATCGTCAGTTAGCAGATGCAAAACAGGAAAAAACTTTAGCGGATTTAACTGCAATTATTAATAACTTGACGGATGGTTTATTAGTAACCGATAAAACGGGTCAAATTACCCGATACAATCCAGCTTATTTAAAATTACTTAATTTAAACGCAACTCAACTACTCTCTCAAAATTGCAAAAAGATTTGTCGATCGGAGTTAGCCGAATTAGTTGAGCAAACTAAAGTCAATCCCTCAGTCATTGTAAGTACAGAATTAAAGTTACCTCATGAACGAGTGGGGCAGGCAGTTGCGACTGCAATTACTCAGCAAATCAATTCAAAATCCACACCTGAAATCATCGGTTCACTACTTTTAATTCGTGATATTACGAATGAGAAAAAAATTGACTTGATGAAAACTGATTTCATTGCAACTGTGTCTCATGAGTTACGAACTCCTCTAACTTCAGTCCTAGGGTTTGCTTCTATTACTCAAGAAAAATTAGAGGAAAATTTATTTCCCTTATTGCCCAATGAAGATCGAAAAATAAAAAAGACCATCCGACGAGTTAAAAATAATCTCAATATTATTATTACCGAAGCAGAAAGACTAACAACCTTAATTAATGATGTCTTAGATATTGCTAAAATGGAAGCGGGGAAGGTAGAATGGAATATGCAAAACGTCTCTATTGAAGAGATTATTAATCAGGCTTTAGCAGCAACCGCTTCATTATTTGAAACGAATAACTTAACAGTAATTGAAGAGATTGAACCAGAATTACCTCAAATCATTGCCGATCGCAATCGCTTAATTCAAGTGATGATAAATTTACTTTCTAATGCGGTTAAGTTTACAGAAAACGGATCGATTACTTGTCGGGCAAAAATGCACAATCACCAAATTAAGGTGAGTATAATTGATACGGGTGGTGGGATTGCTCAAGTCGATCAAGACAAAGTCTTTGATAAATTTAAACAAGTGGGTGAAACCTTAACTGATAAACCGAAAGGCACGGGTTTAGGGTTACCGATTTGTAAACAAATTATTGAGCATCATGGTGGTATGATCTTCTTAGAAAGTACTCTCGGCAAAGGGAGTAACTTTTCTTTTACATTACCTGTTTCAACAGATAGACAGCCGACCCTCAATCGTGAAATGGTTCATGTTGATCGTACAATTACTCAAATTGAAGACCCAGAGATTGAAACCCGTTCTCCCACTCAAGAAAAGTTTGTTATTTTAATTGTAGATGATGATCCTCATATCCGTGAGTTTCTCTATCAGTTTCTTGAAGATGAAAACTATGAAGTTCAACAGGCAAAAAATGGACTAGATGCCATCAATCAAGCCAAAGAAATAAAACCCGATTTGATAATTTTAGATATTATGATGCCTCAAATTAACGGATTTGAGGTGACATCTATTCTCAAAAATAATCCAGAGACACGGGATATTCCGATTATTATTCTTTCTATTGTCGATGATTACGATCAAGGCTATAAATCGGGAGTCGATCAATATTTAACCAAACCTATTAATAAAGCTGGACTGCTTGATACGATGAATTTACTCTTGTCTCAGCGTAAGTCTAATAAGAATGTTTTAGTTGTGGATCAAAATGCTTCTGCTTTAACAACTTTATCTCAAGTTTTACAAGCTCAAGGTTATAATGTAGTGGAAACGTTAAATGAGCGCGAATGTATTGAACAACTGATTTCTACTCAGCCCAATATGACTATTATTGATTCTGTCCCATCACCGCAACGTGAATTAGTTAAAAGTTTACGATTTGAAAAAGGACTAGAAAATATCTTTTTTATTTTAATGGGAGACCCAGATAAAAAGAGTAATGATACAATTGATAATGAGTTTTAAGATACTTTACCTGTGGATAAGAAAATTTTGATTGTTGACGACGAACCTAACATTCGGATTTTAATGGAACAAGTGTTAGAAAAGTTAGAAGATGAAGGCGTTGAGTTACTTTTAGCTGAAAATGGTCAAGAGGCATTAGAAATAATTCAAGAGGAAAAGCCCGATCTGGTTTTTCTTGATGTAATGATGCCAAAAATGAGTGGTTTAGAGGTTTGCCATCTGGTAAAAAATGAACCTAGTTTACAAAATATTTATATTATTATCTTGACTGCAAAAGGACAAGAACTTGATAAGCAAAAAGGGGTTGAAGTAGGCGCAGATTTATATATGACTAAGCCATTTCTTCCTAAAGATGTTGTAGCAAAATCTCGGGAAGTTTTACGGCTTTAATGTAGTTTCTGAACAATCTAAATGAAGTCCAAAAATAGTTAAATCTTGTTCTCTCTCATCAAGCTGGGCAACACGAGGTAAATATCCCCATTGTTGAAAGCCCAATTTTTCAAATAGCTTAATACTTGGGATATTATGAGCAAAGATAAACGCCATTAATGTTTTTAATCCCAGTTGTGGGCTACGCTGAATAGCTTCATTTAATAACTTTTTACCAATCCCTTGACCGTGATAAGCTGGGTGAATATAAATACTAATTTCCGCCGTTTTCTGATAAGCAGGACGACCATAAAAGGACTGAAAACTTAACCAGCCAATAATTTTATCTTCTGTTTCCATTACCCAAATGGGCCGACTTTCTGGGGGATGTTCTTCATACCATTGTCGCCGACTTTCCACAGAGACAGGTTCTAAATCAGCCGTCGCCATCCGCCCGTGTACAGAGGCATTATATATCTCGACAATAGAGGATAAATCTGTTTGTTGAGCATCTCGAATCTTCACTGCGATACGGCGAAGGCCAAGCGATACGAACGCATTATCCTTAAGTAAGCAGTTTCCCATAATTTAATCAATCATTAAATAAATCATAATCAGTTTAATCGTATTTTGATCCAATTTTGAAGTATCGTAGAACACAAAACATTAAAAATTATGTCTATAGAAGGAGAGATAATAGAATGATTATTCCACTCAAACTGATCAATACAGGCGTTAACCAATCTCCCCAACGAATATAAAGGGTTGGAATTGTCCGGCGATAAATTTGGTCTGTATGAGTGGTGTAAGTATCTTGTTGAGAAATCCAGAGCGTTTCACCTTTTGGATTAACAATAGCAGAATATCCGGTATTAGTTGCCCGCACTGTCCAGCGGCTCGTTTCGATTGCTCTCATCACATCTTGTGCATGATGTTGGGCTAACATTGTAGAGGTATAATGAGCATCATTAGAAGCCGTTACAATCCATTCTCCACCCTTTTTTGCCTGTTTTTGAAAATGCCGGGAAAAAGCAGAATCATAACAAATACCCACAATTACTTGTCCGAAAGGCGTTTGAAATTGTTGATTGGGTTTGCCTTTAATTAAATGAGCATCTAAAGGAGAAAGCCGATCGATCCATTTTCCTAATATGTTTTCAAACGGAATATATTCGCCTAAAGGAACTAAATTAACTTTATCATATTGACTAATGGTTTCCCCCTCACCATTAATCGCTAATAAACTATTGGTTAATCGTTTTCCCGCTTGACTAAAACCGCCTAAAAAAGCCAATACTTTTTCTTGTAAAATGGCCTGATAAAAAGAACTATTGCGCCGAGTTCGTTCTGTCCACAAAAAAGGTAAAGCCGTTTCCGGTGTAATTACAACATCTACCCCAAGACTTGCTAAAGCTTTATATCCGCTTGTATAACCATCAATTGCCCGTTGCCATCCGATAGAATTAAGCTTAATTTTATTAGGGATATTACCTTGAATAATACCCACTCTAACTGCATTTTCCGGTAAATCATTCAGCGGTTGACGGTATAGAGAAAAACCAACACCCTGAAAAATAAAAAAGAAAAGAATAGGTATTAAATAGAATTTAAAACTTTTGATTGAATGATTAACTCGATTAAAAAAGATTCCTTCCGCAATTAAACCATTAATCATAATAATCGCAGCCGTAATAGTATTTGGCCCCGAAATTTGCCCGAGATGAAGAATGGCTAAATTCCCGTAACTTTGAGTATAAGCCAAAGAAGACCACCATAACGGAGTCTGACTCCAAAGCAATTCTAAACCACACCATAACGCCGTACCCATCAAAACTCGACTAAAAATTAACCCAAATTCTGATAATTTATTCCGCTTAAATTGATAGTTTAAAAAATTAATAACTCGATTAAATAACCACACCCAAACCACTGTTAATCCGATGCCCCAAGCAATAATAACAGCCCAACAAAATAGCGCAATGATTAAACTCGGCCACCAAGGAACACCCATCCAAGTCATAGGATGAATCCCCGTAATCCAAGAGATCGTTAATCCATAATAACCCACTGCCCAACCCACAGCAGAAGCAATCAATAAACGCTGTTTTTCCCTCTGTTGAATAACAATTAACCATAACGGAACAAACGCCACCCAAGGCAATATCCAAACCCCCCAAGGTTCAGCACCCAGCCCCATTAAAACCCCACTAATAAACGTAATAATCCAGTACAGTTTCAACTCACTCCATCTCACTTTCTGTGTGTCTGTGGTTAATTAATACTTTTAATCTCTCAATCCAAACAACTCTTCTCCGAACTCCAATCCTCCAAAACCTGATTAATCTTTTCGGCTAACTGAAAATCTAAATTCGTTAACCCGACCGCATCATGAGTGGTTAAATTAATCGTGACTTGATTATAGGAAATACTCAAATCTGGATGATGATTTAACATTTCTGCTGGTTCGACTAAACAGTTGACAAAATTCACCGATTCAATAAAGTTATTAAATTGATGGGTATAAACCAGCGTTTGATCTTGCTGTTCCCATCCCGATAAATTCTGCAATTCCTGAGTGATTTCTACTTCACTTAACGGTTGCTGTTGAGCAATATTAACAGAAATGATGGGAATAATTAAACTAAACCCTAATATCAGTAAATCATTCATGATTGCGATTGGGGAACCTGGAATGATTCCCCATTTTACGTCAATTTATTTCTTCTTCAGATTCCTCAGAAGGGGGAACTAAAGCAACTGCGGCGATCGCATCTTCTTTGTCTAAGCGTTGAACCCTGACTCCGGTTGCACTGCGGGATTGAGTCGGAATGGCATCAATTGCCTGTCGGATAATAATGCCTCGACTGGTAATTAACATCAGTTCATCCAAGTCATTTACAATCTGCAAGCCTACGACTTGATCGCTGGCTAGATGAGACTTAAATTTAATGGCAATAATGCCTTTACCTGCCCGATTTTGTAAGCGGAATTGATCGACGGGAACCCGTTTACCATAGCCTCCGGCGGTAATGACTAAAACCGCAATTTCTGGATCAGTTTCTATCACCGCTTCTTCGGTTTGTGTTTCTGCATCTACTTCTACAATGTCTTCTTCGGTTTCTGTTTGTTCTGCAATTTTGGAAGTAATCACACTGGAGAAAATATCCATACTAATCAACTCGTCATCTTTGGCTAATTTCATGGATTTAACCCCACGAGTTGCCCGCCCCAAAGGACGCAATTGTTTATTATCGGTTTTGAAATGAATTGCCATTCCTTGACGAGAACCAATGATAATACTATCTTCTGCGGTGGCGAGTCTGACCCAACGAAGTTGATCTCCTTCTGCTAAAGAAATTGCAATTAATCCGTTTGTTCTGATGTTAGCAAAAGCAGATAATGCTGTCTTTTTAATAAACCCACCACTGGTTAACATTACCAGATAATTTTCATCGGTAAATTCTGTAACGGCTACAACAGAAGTAATCCGTTCGTGTTTGGGGATGGGTAACATTTGGACGATGGGAACGCCTCGGGCGGTGCGGGAAGAGACGGGAATTTGATAGGCTTTGAGACAGTAAACGACACCGCGATCGCTAAACAGTAAAACGCTATCGTGATCGCAACAAGTGAGGAAATGTTCCACCCCGTCATCTTCTTTCATTTTAGTGCCAGATTTACCGCGTGTTGCCCGGTTTTGAGCATCAAAGGTATTGACTGGCATCCGTTTCATGTAGCCTTGTTCAGTTAATAGAATAATCGCCTGTTCGTTGGCAATTAAATCTGTATCATCGAGTTCGCCTTCTGCCGGTTCAATGATGGTTCTACGCGGTGTTCCATGCTTTTCTTTGAGGACTGTTGCTTCAGTTTCAACAATTTCTAAAATCCGTTCTCGACGAGCTAGAATATCTTCTAAATCAGTAATTTTTTCCTGAAGTTCTTCATGTTCTGCTTGGATTTTATGAGCTTCGAGTGCTGTCAAACGCCGCAGTTGCATTTGTAGAATTGCATCGGCTTGGGCTTCAGAAAATTCAAAGCGATCAATTAATTCTTGTTTGGCGGTTGGGGTATCAGCGGCTTGGCGAATCAGTTGAATAATGGCATCTAAATTACCCAGGGCAATTAGTAACCCTTGCAATAAATGATCCCGTTCTTGAGCTTTTCGCAGTTCATATTCGGTACGGCGGCGAATGGTTTCAACCCGGAATTCGAGGAAAACATCAAGGAACTGTTTTAGGGTTAATAGCTCCGGTCTACTATGAACCAGCGCTAGCATATTTGCGCCGAAATTGCTTTGCAGCGGCGTTTGTTTGTAGAGGTTATTGAGAACAACGCGGGGATAGGCATCTCGGCGTAATTCCACCACAATTCGCATCCCGTTGCGATCGCTTTCATCCCGGATATCCGAGATCCCTTCGATGCGTTTATCGTTTACCATTTCAGCGATTCTTTCAATCATCGCTGCTTTGTTGACTTGGTAAGGGAGTTCGGTGATAATAATGGCTTCACGGTCGGGTCGTCCCCGATGTTCGATGGTTTCAACTTCTGCGACACCGCGCATGGTGATTGAACCCCGTCCGGTGGTGTAGGCATCGCGGATGCCTGCTTTACCGAGGATTTTTGCTCCTGTGGGAAAGTCCGGGCCGGGGATATATTGCATCAGATCGGTATCACTCAGCTCGGGATTATGAATTAAGGCAATTAACCCATCAATCAATTCTCCTAAGTTGTGGGGGGGGATATTGGTTGCCATTCCCACAGCAATTCCCGATGAACCATTGAGCAATAGTTGAGGGATGCGGGCGGGTAAAACAACGGGTTCTTGTTGCGACCCATCAAAGTTATCCGCGAAACCGACCGTTTCTGCGTCGATATCTTGGAGCATCGCATCGGTGGTGAGGCTTTGCAGACGACACTCGGTGTAGCGCATTGCCGCTGGGGGATCGTTGTCAATCGAACCAAAATTACCATGTCCGTTGATCAGTGGCGATCGCATCGAAAAATTTTGCGCCATCCGCACCAGGGCATCGTAAACTGCTGTATCACCGTGGGGGTGGTATTTACCCAGCACCTCTCCCACCACACGGGCGCATTTACGAAACGGCCTGTCCGGTGATAAACCCAGTTCATGCATGGCGTAGAGAATGCGACGATGAACGGGTTTAAATCCATCCCGCGCATCAGGCAACGCCCGACCTACGATCACGCTCATGGCGTACTCTAGATAAGATTGCTGCATTTCATTGCGCAGATCGGTAGGAATAATGCGGGATTGTGAGGTGGTCATAGAATAAATTGCTCCGTGAACATCCAAATTTAGTTTTTTTAAACCCAGTAATTGGGATAAAATTTAGTTATCTTTAGTTTGATTTCAATCATAATGCTTGATTCCTTCTAAATTATAGCATAAAACGGTATTTAATTTTCAGCTAATTGCCTGTTTGATTAATTTTTTATCTCACGTCTTGACAGGGAGCAAATCATGGTAACAATTATTTATTCTGATGAATTCTTAGATCATCAAACAGGTGCATTTCATCCCGAACGTCCGCAACGGTTAAAAGCCGTTGTTGAAATGTTAAAAACAGTTGTATGGGCAACTCAAATACAATGGCTTGCGCCTCCACCGATTTCTCAGCGTTTAGAGCGGTTAATTGCACAAATTGAAATTGTTCATACCCCCAGTTATATTCGTCAGATCAAGAACTTAGCGGCCAATAATGGTGGTTATTTAGATGGGGATACACCTGTTTCTCCTCGCAGCTTTGAGGTGGCAATGTTAGCGGTGAGTGCTTGGCTTGAGGGGGTAGATTTAGTGACGCAACAAAATCAATTAGCATTTGTGTTAGCGCGTCCTCCAGGGCATCATGCAGAACGCGATCGCGGCATGGGATTTTGTTTATTTTCTAATGCAGCAATTGCAGCGAGTTATGCTTTAGAACAACCCGCAATTGAGCGAGTTGGAATTTTAGATTGGGATGTGCATCATGGCAACGGCACTCAAAGTATTGTAGAAACTAATCCTCAAATTGCTTACTGTTCTTTGCATCAATCTCCTTGTTATCCCGGCACAGGAGATGCTTCAGAAAAAGGACTGTATGAAAATGTCTTAAATCTCCCAATTTTTCCGGGAAGTAACATCGAATTATATCAGTCTTTATTTGAACAAAATGTCATTCCTTTTTTTCAAAACTTTAAACCCGATCTATTAATTGTTAGTGCGGGTTATGATGCCAATAAAGATGATCCTTTAGCGAATATTAATTTACATCCGACTGACTATGGATTATTGACAAAATATTGTTTCCTCATTACAAATAAAATTCTATTTGGATTAGAAGGCGGCTATGATTTACCGAGTTTATCAGAATCTGTTGTAGCCACAATTGAAGCTTGCTTAGACCGCTAATATTTCAAGTAATAGGCGTTAATTTTACCGCAAATATTTATAACGACTGAGCCATAATATGACACCAACTTTTAAAGCCTTTTTAGTTAATCAAACAAACGATAAGCAATTTTAATCTGCAATTGTTGAACAAGATTTTAATACTCTCCCCGCCGGAGATGTTTTAATTCGAGTGGCTTATTCTTCTCTCAATTATAAAGATGCGCTTTCTGCGACCGGGCATCCAGGAGTTACCAGACAGTTTCCCCATATTCCCGGTATTGATGCAGCCGGGACAGTGGTTGAAAGCAATAATTCTCAGTACAAAAAAGATGATCCAGTGATGGTCACAGGTTATGATTTAGGGATGAATACTTGGGGCGGATTTGCGGAATATATTCGGGTTTCTGCCGCTTGGCTTATTCCTTTACCTGCCGGATTAACTTTAGAAGAAAGTATGCTCCGGGGAACCGCTAGACTAACAGCCGGATTATGTATTAATGCTTTAATTTAACAGAGTATTTCCCCCGAAGAAGGATAAATTTTAGTCACAGGTGCAACAGGAGGTGTGGGTAGTTTAGCAATCTCTATTTTATCTAAATTAGGTGATATTGTGGTCTCCGCCACAGGTAAATCAGACTCGGATCAATGGCTGAAACAACTCGGGGCAACCACTGTAATTAATCGAGATTTAATCAATGATAATAGTGGTAAAAACTTATTAAAACAACGATGGCAGCCGCAATTGATACCGTCGGCGGAAATACCCTAGCAACAGTTATAAAATCGACTCAATATAACGGCTGTGTCACCGCTTGTGGACTGGTGGGCGGGGCAGAATTACCCTTCGATGCGTTTATCCGTTTATTTTGCGGGGAGTGAGTTTAATTGGTATAGATTCTGTAGAATGTTCTAGCTTGAAGCGATACGGCTCCCGCCGAGCTGCGCGATCGCAAATTTGGGCTAAATTAGGGACACAATGGAAGCCCGCTAATTTAGCCACAATGTCTGATTCAATTCGTTTAGAACAGCTTCAGGGAAAAATTGAAGTCATTCTCAAAGGTGGGATGGTTGGTAGAACCATGATTGATTTAACCTAAATTTAAGCAATCTCAAACTGATTTGCACTCAAGGCTGGAATTCCTTCTAAAGTCGCTAATATCACAGAATTTTGATTTCCAACCCCGTCAATATCCATACTAAGAACACCTGTACTGGTATCGTAAAGGAGGTTAGCACTATTGCCGATAGGTTGAGGATTTACGCCACTGACAAACACTCCTGTAGCAGATGCTGTGCCATTACTGAGAGCAACCCCTGCCGTTAAACCACTGCCGACAAAACCACTAGCCTGAATCTGGAAGATATCGCCTTCTGCGGGATTAAAATCTGTCAGAATATCACTACCATCAGCCAGTTCAGTATAAATAAATTTATCGGCACCGCCACCGCCTGTGAGTTCGTCATCTTCTTCCCCGCCCAGAATTTCGTTATTGCTATCGTTACCCACAATAGTATCGTTAAAGTCCGAACCGACAATATTGCTAACATTAGTCAAGTCGCTTCTGGTTCCGACAGCATCTAACACCGCGTCATAATAAAAATCAGCGATCTTTCTGTAGCCGCCTGCTGTGGGATGTAAACCATTATCGACTGTAAGTGGACTCATATCAGCTTCCGTGATGGCATTATCTCCTGCCCGGATATCAACGAAAGAGATATTTTTTCCGTCATCTTGGTATTTATCTACAATACCAGGTAGCTCAGCATTAAACGCTTCAATATCGTTTGTACGCTTAGTATCCTCTTGAAAGTCAGTCGGGTCGTCGCGATCAATAGTAACCGGGGGAATACTAGAAACAATTAAATGGCTCTCGGGTGAAAGCTGCTGAAATAGCCGACGAGTTAAGTTTTCATCAAGCTTCTCTGCGGACTTTAATCCAGCTTCCGGATTGAGGCCACCCATACTATTGGTGCCAATCATCATCAACACAATATCAGGATTGTTAGTTTGGATCGAGGTACCGACTTCTCCTGCATCCGTTACATTCGTGACACTCCTGGCAAGCCCATTAATATCTATGCCGGGATCTCCTTGGTGATCCTTGTCAACAAATCCATCTCTACCATTACTCTTGGATCCGACAAAATCAACATTTAACCCAAGCGCTGTTAAATCTTCGTATAAGAAACGACGGTATCCTTCCCTGTCTGCTTCATTTTGAGTATTATCTTCTTTTCCGGCAGTAATAGAATCCCCGAGTGGCATCAGTTTAAAAGATTCACCATACTCTAGTTGGATCGCAAAATCTTGATCGAGTCGGGCTAAAACAGGTTGAGTCGAAGATGCATAACTCTCCGTTTCACCCATTGTAGGCGGATCAGATTCGACATTAACTTCAAAACTGCCGAGAGGCCCCGCAACAACAGGATTACGACTCGTATCAAGCGCTGTCCCCGCAACAGAAACTATATAAGTTCCGGCTTCATTTGTATCCCAACTGCCTCCGGGTGCATCTAAAGTATAGGTGGCAACTCGAGGTGAACCATCACTGTTATCATCGACTGCAAAATTAATATCATCGACTGCAAAATTAACAGTTTGATTAACTTGGTTTTGATATTGAACTGTAATCGCTGTATCTAAAGTCGAAACATCAATCGCTTCGTTATCACTAAAAGTAACAGTAAAAGTGTAAGGATCAGCACTATTAAGATTAGTGGTAAAGTTATTAGCCGCCAGTGTAGCGGTAGGGGCAATTGTATCAACTGGATCTACAACAACCGGAACAAATTCAATCCCATCAATGGCGACTGTTTCTGCCCCATTCATAAAGCCTACAATTTCAATATTATCGCCGGGGTTAATCTGTAATCCTTGAAATAAAGAAGTATCAATTTTATTATTCGCTGAAAGACGAGAACCGGCGTTGTCTTGATCTAGGGTAACAACCTGCTCGCTGCCACCGATAGTAATTTTAACGCTTCCTTGCCCATCTGATTCATCATAGTGATGCAGAATCACATCGTATGTTCCGGCGGTTGCGCTAAAACTGGTGGTAGCCGTGCCTTGTAACTCTGTCAGATGAATCAGTTGCCCACCGTCTGCAAAGTCTCTACTTTTTGTAACGTATCCGCCATCTGAACTAAAAGTTTCTGCTTCTATGTGAAAAGCTGTCATGCGTATTCTCCCAAAATATTGTGAGTTCGACGTAGACAACACCCAGCTCAATAATGTATGTAGTAGATTTTATAAAAATTTCACTCTATTTAGTTGTAGCATTTTGATTGAGAGATAACCGTAATTTTACTGAATCTTTATTTACCCTGACTATTGATTAAAGCAATTGTAAAGTCTCTTGTAATTGGCAAAAAATACAGTAACTTCGCTATAATATCGGATATTATGTATCATGAGCTAAGTTGACAAAAGTAAAAGTTGATAGTAATACAAAATGTAAGTGTGTTCTCTTAAAACTCCTGAGCCAATATCCCATTCAACAGAAAAGTTTTAGAAGTTATTCAATAAGTATTCGCCGTTAGTTAACAGTATATTATTTTTTAGGTAGACGAGCAATCGATGCGGATCATGTCTCAAATGATCGTAATAAAGAATATACTGGATTAAGGATTAGCCTCAATTCGCCATACAGGGATGCATCAAAGAATTTGGACAACTGAATTAATCAATCGTTTCTTCTTCCTAGTCGATTTTTCCAATTGAATTTTCACTTATGAAGCAAAGACAGACCGCCATCAAAGCGATTCAGCTCCCCCCTTGGCTACCGATAGGGATGATTATGTTGCTAGCCACCGGACTACGGCTGTATCAGCTGGGAACAGAAAGCCTCTGGATCGATGAAATGTTGAGTATTGGGGACGCTGGCCGCCTGAATGAGCTATTAACATTACCTTATGTTCGTCCCTTCTATTTCGTACTACTCGCGGGTTGGATGAAACTGGGTACCAGCGATGTCTGGTTAAGAGGATTATCCGTCATTTTAGGCATTGCCAGTGTCTTCTTAACCTATCAACTGGGTCGTCGTTTAGTCGGAAAGCCAACGGGAGAAATTGCCGCCCTATTAATGGCAGTATCGCCCTTATTTATCAATCACTCCCAAGAAATTCGGATGTATACCTTGGTGAGTTTTCTGAGTTTAGCCGGGACTTTGGCCTTAAGTTATGCCCTAGAACATCCGACACTTCCATCGCTTGCCTGTTGGACAGTGGCTCGTACCGCATTATTAATTACCAATGTCAATACAGTTCTGATTGTATTGCCAGATTTACTGATTGTTTGTTGGACCTATCGCGCCAAAATTCGGACTCTATTCACTTTTGCTGTCGGGTTTGCCATTACGGGTTTATTCTTTCTGCCGCCATTTTGGGCGTTGACCTTCGGAGGCGTTTCAGACCAGTTTATGGAGAGCCAGGTGGGAGAGTATTCCAAACCCGGCATCTTACAAGTAGTGGGGATGATCACGCAGTTTGTGGTCTATTGGCCATTGCGATATTTACTCAAATCTAATCAAATTTTCCTCGAAAAAGGGGAGCTAGGAGATGCCTCTTTACTGAGTAATCTATTCACTGCTCAAGGGCAAGTCCTGACATTAGTATTTTATGCCGGATTTACGGCTTTACTTTGTGGACTACTGGGTCTGGCTGTCCTGGCAGTATTGCGGCATCCTTCAGAACGGGTGGTATGGTTAGCCGCTTGGGCGTTTATCCCGGCGATCGCCACTTTCGTTGTATCTTATCTGAAAGGTTCAATTTGGTTTCCTCGCTACCTCATGTTCATCGCCCCTTACTTTTTGATCTTGGTAGCGGGTAGCTTTCTGGTGGTTTGGAATTGGCGCAAACCTGCTGCGATCGCAATTATTGCGGCTTATTTAATTGCGGTCAGTGGGGGTTTAACAGATTATTACACTACTTTGTACCGTAATGATTGGCAAGGTGTAGCTCAGTTGCTACAACAAAACCAACAGCCCAATGATGTGATTGTTTATTATTCCCCTAGGCGGTTTTTTGATCAATCTTTACCCCGATATTACGAAGGAGCCGCTCCGTTATATCCGATTAATAAACCCAGCCTTGATTCGTTATCGATCTCTGAAATTAAGCAAGAACTCGAATATATTCCTGTTGTAGAATCCCGTTTGTGGTTAGTCTGTTGGCTATTTTGCCGCGATCAAGCAGGAATAGAAAATATATTTGAAACTTTAGTTGGAGATGATTTTACTCAAGAAAGTCAGACCACTTTTCAAAGTTTAGAATTCGAGCCAGTGAAAGTTTTTCTAGTTAATTCTAATTCGGATTAAGTCATAATTGAATCTGCCGATGAAGTGAATGAATCAACTTATTAATTTGCGGGAGACAGTGACAGAATCAACAGATAAGAATTTGATTACCCTGATGTTCTCAAAGACAAGATAGCAGAAAATGGTCAATCTCTATGATGATAATCAGCGTCATATTGCAGTAAACTAAAGACTGAAGGCTAATGTACATCGACGGTCTTGAATATATCAGGGTAACTGAATGTCTCTCGTACGGGTCAATTCTCAACGTACTTCACTAAAATTTGAATCTGCCTACTTTGATATTCATTCACATAACTTGGACTTCTCAGTAATCCTTAATCGCTTCTCAAAATCAAATGAATACTTCCCAAATTGATCAACTGATCTCATCTCCGACTGAGCCGTCTCAAAAGCCTCAAGTCTCAGTTGTGGTTCCCATCTATAACGAGGTAGAAAGCATACCCAAACTACTAGATAAAATTGAGGAAACTTTGGGATCGACTGAATACAGCTATGAATTAATTTGTGTTGATGATGGTTCTTCAGATGGCTCTACAGACTTACTCAGACAAGAAGCTGCTCAACGTTCTTTTCTCAAAGCTGTTATCTTACGTCGTAACTATGGTCAAACTCCGGCCATGTCGGCGGGGTTTAATCATGCGGTCGGTGATGTGGTGGTCACCTTGGATGGAGACTTGCAAAACGATCCAGCCGATATTCCCATGCTGATCGAGGAGTTAAATAAAGGCTATGACGTGGTGAGTGGTTGGCGCAAAGGACGAGAGAAAAATGAGAGTTATTTTATCCGGGTTTTGCCCTCAAGAATTGCCAATCGCTTGATTGGAAAAATGACCGATGTCAAGCTTCATGATTACGGTTGTTCTCTCAAAGCCTATCGAGCCGATGTCGCCGCAGATATGAAACTGTACGGCGAACTTCACCGCTTTTTACCTGCTTTGGCCGCCATTGAAGGCGCAAGAATCACAGAAGTCACGGTTAAACATTACGCGCGTCAGTATGGTAAGAGTAAATACGGAATAGACCGTACGTTCCGAGTCGTGATGGATTTGCTAACCATTTCTTTTATGAAAAAATTCCTGACTCGACCCATGCACGTATTTGGGTTACTGGGTTTAATTTCCCTCGTATTAGGAGTTGCCTTCGGTGGTTACTTGACCTTTGTGAAATACGTTTTGGGAGAAGCCATTGGTAATCGTCCTTTACTCAATTTCTCCGTGTTATTGACCATCACCGGGATTCAACTGTTTTGCTTTGGTTTGCTGGCAGAATTACTGATGCGAACCTATCATGAATCACAAGATCGACCGATTTACCGAGTTCGCGAAGTCGTCAAGCGTGGCCCAACTCCCCGAACAGCAGTTCAACCCAGTCAAACAACTGTTAATCACGCGACTCAAATCAATGACAGTCCATAACATTCTAAGAAACTTCAGGTAACTGAAAAATCTGACACATCATATATTGGGGTAAGCTGTGGTCCGACTGACTCTCAATGCAAGAACTATATTGGGCTTGTTCAGTCGGATTTTGCTGTGGTTCGATACAAATAGCCAGTTGTCCGATACCCACCATTAAGCTATGCATTTGGTGTAAGATATGGCTTTTCTGTTGAATCAGTTGATCGGCGGTGGCGGCATCCGAGGCGATCAGAAAAAAGGTTTTCACCCCGGCAGCATTCGGCGCAATACCAATACGACAATCTGCGACTAAAGTTTGTGTTGTGGAATTTAAATGATCAATGAAGTGATTAATCAGTGTTTGGTAGAAGGATTGATTGAGAGCGCGATCGTTGGAAATAGGTTGATGTAACATTATCTTCCTTCAGTTCTCTCCTTTATAGGTTACGGTAAAACGACTATATTCTTATAATTTAACATTTATTAACATTATTAGCAGCAAAAATCATGTAAACCAGCCTGTCTCGGTAGAGAATAGGTGAAAGCATTTCTGCAGCAGCGTCTATATCAATTGATCGCCTCAAACTCTATTTAGGGATCATAATCATTCAATTCTCTCCCCAGTTTCACTATTAAACCAATGGGTTTGTTGAGGCGACAGGACTAACTTCACCCCAACACCCTCCCAAGTTTGGTCTGCTGGAACCATTAGGCGCAAGGTTTGTTCGGAGTGATTCACTTGCACACTCAGTAGCTTTTCTTTTCCTAAATCTTCAATCAAGAAAATTCGGCCTTCAATGCCATTGCGATCTTCTGCTGTTGTGAGTTTAATATCTTCCGGACGAATCCCGAGGGTAATCATTCCTTGCTTTAAACTCGATCTCAGTTGAGAAGAGGGGGGCAAAGGAATTTGATGCTCTCCTAAAACAGCACTGTTATTTTCTATTTTTAACGGCAGTAAATTCATCTGTGGACTCCCCACAAACCCAGCGACAAATTGATTAGCGGGAGTTGTATAAATTTCATGAGGTGAAGCGAGTTGTTGCAGATATCCATCATATAAAATCGCAATTTTACTCGACAGCGTCATGGCTTCGGTTTGGTCATGGGTGACATAAACAACAGGCTTTTGTTGGGTATTAAACAGTTGTTTTAAATCAGCCCGCACTTGTTCTCTTAATAATGCATCCAAATTACTCAAAGGTTCATCCAGCAGAAAAACATCCGGTTCCCTGACTAACGAACGGGCTAAAGCCACCCGTTGTCGTTGTCCGCCTGAAAGTTGACCGGGTTTGCGATTGAGTAAGTCTTCTAAGCCTAATTTTTCCGCGACTTGATACACTCGTTGTTGAATTTCTCCAGGGGGGATTTTCCGTAACTTCAAAGCCGCAGAAATATTATCAGAAACCGTCATATGAGGATAAAGGGCGTAGCTTTGAAACACCATGGCAATATTACGTTTTCCCGGCGGAATCGAGGTGACATTTTGCCCGCCAATTTTAACCGTTCCTTTCGTCGGTTGTTCGAGTCCGGCTATCAGACGTAATAAAGTCGATTTACCGCAGCCAGAGGGGCCAAGCAAAGTCAGAAATTCCCCATCCTCGACTTCTATCGTGATATCTTTAACCGGGACAATTTGAGAGCCAAATTGTTTACGAAGACTGTTTAATTCAAGTTTAGCCATAATATAATTGTGAGAATTGCAATTGATTTAATTAACCTTTCACGGCCCCGGCTGTAATGCCTTGAACAATCCGTCGTTGGAATAAAAGCACTAAAATCACTAAGGGTAAAGTCCCGGCCACCGTAGCCGCTGCAATCGGACCATAGGGGATTTCATAGACTGAACTTCCACCAATTTGGGCAACAGCCACCGGAATAGTATAAAGGGATTCATTCGTTATAAAGGTGAGGGCAAAAATAAACTCATTCCAAGCAAAAATAAAGGTGAGAATTCCAGTCGTGACTAAAGCTGGAACTGTCATGGGTAAAACAATATGCCATAACATCGATAGAGTCGTATAGCCATCAATTTTAGCAGAATCTTCTAAATCTTTTGGGAGTTGTTGAAAGAAGCTGCGGAGAATGAGTAAGGTTAAAGGTAAATTGATAGCGGTATAAGGAACAATTAAGGCGATATAGTTGTTGCCTAAGTTAAAGAATTTTACGACTTCTAGTAAGCCGAGAAACAGTAAAACATAAGGAAATAAACTGACAATCAGAACAAAGGATAAAATAATATTTTCTCCGGGTAGCTTTAACCGAGCCAGTGTATAGGCAGCAGGTGCGCCAATCGCTAAACAAAGCGCCGTTGAAGTCAAAGACACAAGCGCACTATTAAAAATATATCGTATAAAAGTTAAACCTAATTGAATATAATGATTCAGGGTAAATTGATTAACATTGGGGAAGTAAATAGTGGGAATTGCCTGAATGGCATCATTGGTTTTAAAAGAAGTGAGTAACTGCCACAATACAGGCGCTAGACAAAATATAATTGTTAAAATGACTCCTATCCAAAGTAGAATGGGTGTGCGTTTTTTGCTTGGGGAAGTATTAGGCATTTTATTTGACTCCGATAACATTAACTCGACTTTTTGATAAGATAAAGGCGGCGATCGCCACGGCTAGAATTAAGAGTAAAAATGTGACCACAACCAAAGCTGCCCCATAGCCAAAATCTAAATAACGCCTCACCGTGGCGTAGATATAGATAGAAACCATTTCTGTTGAGCCAGCAGGCCCCCCACCCGTCATCACTTGTACCAGGTCAAAAATGCCAAATGCTTGGGCAAATCGAAACAGCAAAGCAATAATAATTTGCGGCATTAATAGGGGGATTGTAATCTGGCGAAAACTTTGTAATGGGGTTGCCCCATCAATACTATGGGCTTCGTATAAATCTTGGGAAATTGATTGTAATCCCGCCAATAAAATAATGGCAAAAAACGGGGTTGTTTTCCAAACATCAGCAATAATTAAAGCCATCATCGCCCGAGTGGGATCTCCAAGCCAGGTTAAGTTTTCTCCCATAAAACCGAGGCGTTGAATTAAGTCATTGACGACCCCATATTGACCGTTAAAAATCCAAGCCCAAGCCAGTCCCATCACCGCAGTAGGTAATGCCCAAGGAATCAGCGCCACTGTCCGCACAAACCCTCGTCCGCGAAAGCTTTGATTCAGGACTAAAGCAATACTCATACCGATCACTAATTCTATAGTAATGGCAATTAAAGTGAATATTGAAGTATTCCATAAACTCTGCCAAAAGCGACCATCCCCCAGGAGTCGTTGATAATTATTAAAGCCGGAAAAAATAGGTTGTAATTGAGTGCCTAAGTTTTCTGTATATAAGCTGAGTACAAAAGCCCGGAGAATCGGATAAACAAAGACTAATATTAGTAGGATAAAAGCGGGCGCAATTAATAGCCAGCCTGTGAGTTGTTCTCGTTGTGCAATGGTTTTTGTTTTCATCAGATTAAGACTCAATTCCGAGTAAAGTTCGGGTTTCCTGGGCGGCTGCTTTCATTGCAGCGGGTGGTGTTCTTTTTCCGGTTAAGGCCGCACTGAGATAGCGTTGCAGGATATCCGAGGCTTGAGCATATTGGGGAATAGGAGGACGAAGCACAGCATTTTCAATCACATTTAATAAACGAGGAAAGTGCGGATATTTTGCCACTAATTCAGCATCAGTAAATAAGCCTTGTCTGGCTGGAACATAGCCAGTTTTTAAGAAGAAATCACGTTGAACATCAACCTGATTAAAGTATTGAATTACCTGC
The DNA here is from genome assembly GCA_049649525.1 of Microcoleaceae cyanobacterium. Lineage (GTDB taxonomy): Bacteria > Cyanobacteriota > Cyanobacteriia > Cyanobacteriales > Microcoleaceae > JAAURB01. The sequence continues at coordinate 115,169 of JBARZE010000006.1, read as the reverse complement.
CAAGCCGCATCAGAATGAGGAGAGCTTTTAGAGATTCCAAAACCCCATCCCCCAAGACAAGCGCCACTATTTAAACTGGGGATATGAACCATGGGTTTAATGGCAAACTGACCCGCAATTTCTGACTCACTGGCTAAGGCATAAACATACGGCCAATTGCGTAAAAAAGCAGCTTGACCACTTTGAAATAGTAAGCGGGTTTCTTCTTCTGAATAAGTGGTAACATCTTCTGGGGAAATCCCTTCTGTGATGGTTTGACGCAGGAATTCAACGGCTTGAATGGCTTCCGGTTCATCCAGTCCCACAGCTTGGGTCTCTGAGTTAATCCAAAACCCCCCATATCCTTCTAAAATTTCCACAAACATGGCAGATAAACCTTCATATTGTTTCCCTTGCCAAACATAACCCCAGGGGATTAAATCTTGTTGTTGTAACGTTTTAGAAGTTTGGATTAACTCTTCAAAAGTGTCCGGTGGATTTGCCCCAATTTTTTTCAGTAAATCCGTGCGATAATACAGCATCCCCCCATCAGCACGAAACGGCATTCTGTAAAGTTTATCTTGATAGCTTCCCCCTTGAATCACACTTTCAAGATAAGGTTGAAGTTCCTCTGGTTTAACCAATTCAGACAAATCCTTTAACCATCCAGCAGCGGCAAATTTTTGTACCCAGACGATATCCATATAAACTAAATCATAAGGAGAATCGCCCAGTAAAAAAGCTGAAGTATATAAGTCTTCAATTAAATTAGTATTGGCCGGGCCTGTAACAATTTCTAAATTAATGTCAGGGTGTTTTTCGTTAAAGTCGCTCACTAAGGGTTGTAAATCACTCGCCTCTGCTGCTTGAACCAAAAACCGAACAGTAACAGGTTGTTGACCAAATACAGATACACTGGTCAGTATAATTAGAGTGATGATGCCGATTAGTATTAACCGCCATGACCGCAAAAATTTTCTGCGTAATTGAGAGAATATTGCCAGCAAACCGAATCTTTTTTTAAAATAAAACCAATAATTCACTAATCTTGTATATTTAGGTTTTTATTGATGGGTCAACGATCAGAAATCACTATAACAGATGATAAGTAATTTTGCGGATTACTTAATATTAAGTTTGATTGGGAAGCACTCTTCAAGATTGTTCAGAGTTGATCTAAGCGCTACGTTTGCCATATCTGACATAGATTGATTGAGCGCCCATATTATAGGGTTCAGTCTATAGTTGAGCCGTAAATTTGATCGAGATCACAATAGAAGTGAGACAGAGATCATTCTAGATAGAGATCTAAACTCACTAGTATTATCCTAGGATATCACCATTAAACTTGTTAATCGTCACTGACTTCTATAGAATTGTCTGAGATGATAAGGATATGGAATCAACACATGAGCTAACTATCAATAGTCTGGAGAACAGTGATGTTTGCAACTCTAAAACCAACTAAAATCTTCCTAAAATCCGACGGTTCATTACAGATTTTGCCTTTATCTACAAAATTTGGGCAAATGGAGTTAAGAGAGATTTGTCAACTGGCGCAAGATCACAATTGGCAGGCTGAATCTGTAGGGCGGATGGTAGAACGGGCTAGAACAATGATAGATTCTAGCTGTGCCAGTCCTAAGGAACATGCATTAATTGAATTAGAGTCACAAAATAAAATTGATGTGTTAGATGGAACTGAATATTGGATTGCGAATATTAATCAAACCACTGCTGCGGTAGTTCACTTAAATCTAGATAATAAAGCGGTTGAAGTGATGGTGACTAACTTACAGGAATTCACCCCTATTATTCATTGTAGCGCTGTCAATACCTTAGAACAGCTTAAAAAGTTAACCCATGCTAATTAGGTTATGAGTGATGAGTTATTAAATTCAGTCTAAATACTATCAAGTCAATACTAACAGGATTTACTATAGCAATCTCATCTGAATCGTCAGAAAATATTACTGTAAAAGGGAATAGGAAACAGAAGTAAGTATTTTGGAATTTTTACATCAGTTGAGATTCGGCGCAAATCAAAACTAAATTGCTATAATTCAATTCTCGATTCTAGGTTGACTCATGCCTTGACCCGCTAGCCATCCGGTTGTCCAAGCATTTTGAAAATTGAATCCTCCAGTAATTCCATCAATATCTAGGATTTCTCCAGCAAAATAAAGCCCTTGACAGCAGCGACTTTCCATCGTTTTAAAATTCACTTGTTTTAAATTCACCCCGCCACAGGTGACAAATTCTTCTTTAAAAATTCCTTTTCCTAAAATCTGATATTGACCTTGATTCAATTCTTGAATGAGTTGATTCAGTTGTTTTTTCGATAATTCCGCCCACTTTTGCTGCGGTTTAATTTCACAATATTCTACTAATTTTTGCCAAAGCCGTTTGGGTAATTCAACGGGGCAATAACCTGCAATCCCTTTTTTCGGATATTGAGATTTTACACTGAGTAAATGTTTTCTGAGTTGTTCAGAATTCATCTGCGGTAACCAATTCACTTTTAACGCAGTCTGATAATCACACTCATGTAAAAAACGCGCCCCCCAAGCAGAAAGTTTTAAAACCGCAGGCCCGCTTAAGCCCCAGTGAGTGATTAAAACAGGCCCCGTTTGTACTAATTTACAGCCCGGTAATTGTACTTGTGCGGTTGTAACAGATATTCCGGCTAAATCTTGTAAGCGTGGATCTTTAATTTTGAAAGTAAATAAAGACGGAACAGGCGGAATGATTTGATGTCCGAGTTGTTGGGCAAATTGATATCCGATCGGTTGACTTCCAGTCGCCAAAAGTAAGCGATCGCACTTTAACTGTTCTCCTGATTTTAATGTGACTTGAAATTGAGGCTGTTGTTCTGTACCGATAAATTGAATATCAGCGACTCTGGCAGACGTTCTAAGTTTCACCCCTGTTTTTTCTGCTGCTTGCATCAAACAATTAACAATAGTGGCTGAATTATCCGTTGTGGGAAACATCCGACCATCGGCTTCTGTTTTCAGCTTCACCCCGCGACGAGTAAACCAGTCTACCGTATCTTTGGCTTGGAACCGAGTAAACGCCCCCCGTAACGCTTTACCCCCTCGCGGATAATGATGAATAAATTGTATCGGGTCAAAACAAGCGTGAGTCACATTACACCGTCCTCCCCCAGAAATCCTAACTTTACCTAACGCCTCTCGTCCGGCTTCGAGGAGAATCACACGAGTCTGGGGAGAAGTAGCGGCGCAGGTAATAGCCGCAAAAAATCCCGCTGCACCTCCTCCAATCACAATAACGGTTAAACTCATATCATTTTTGGCTTTAAAAATCATAGCAAAATATCGGTTAAGTAATTCTAGTTTCTGTTAGACTTAGAACTATTGCGATGTTCTCACAGTTCAAGTATCTCTTGGGGTAGCAACAGTTAATAAAAATCTAACTAATATTATGTAAAATTACTCAATAATTGTGCTAATATTATGATTTGAATAACTTAACCCCAAGCTCAAAAACGTTGCTACTCGGCTTTAAAACTGAACTCAAAGTCAATAATAAGCAGCTAAAAGCTCTCGCCCAGCACGCAGGTACGGCTCGTCACGCCTGGAATTGGGGGGTAGCTTTAACAAAACAAATATTAGATCACAATAAAGCTAATCCTGATAAGAAAATAAAATTTCCCACAGCAATTGACTTGCATAAATGGTTAGTCGCCTTAGTTAAGCCTGAAAACAGTTGGTATTATCAAAGCTCCAAATGTGCGCCTCAATGGGCATTAAGATATCTATCTCAATCTTGGAAACGTGCATGGTTAAAGCAAGCTAAACCTCCTAGATTTAAGAAAAAAGGTAAAAGTGATAGTTTTACCCTAGATGGAGCCATTCAGGTAGAACATCAAAGAATTAAAATCCCAAAAATTGGATGGTTAAAAACTTATGAGCCTTTGCCCTATGGCTATCAGCCGAAATCTGTTACAGTTTCCAAGAGGGCTGATAGATGGTTTATTAGCTTTAAAATCGAAGTAGAACCATCTCCAAACTATTTATCCAAAGTAGTAGGAGTAGATTTAGGAATCAAAACGCTTGCTACTTTATCATCAGGCGTAACATTTAAAGGAGCTAAAAGCTATCGTCGATATGAGACTAAATTATCTAGACTACAGTATTTGAACCGCCATAAGGTTAAAGGAGCAAGTAATTGGAAAAAAGCTCAAAAAAGAATTGCCCAGCTACATTTTAGAATTGCTAACATCCGCTCTGATACATTACATAAGCTCACCACTTATTTGGCTAAGAACCACAGCCAGATAGTAATTGAGGATTTAAATGTATCAGGAATGTTGGCAAATAGAAAACTAGCAAAGGCTATTCAAGACATGGGTTTTTACGAGTTTAGACGGCAACTTGAATATAAATGTCAGTTGTATGGGTCTGAACTGATCATTGCGGATAGATGGTTTGCTAGTTCAAAAACTTGTTCTAATTGTGGTCATAAAAAAGAGAAGTTGGGTTTAAGTGAGCGAGTTTTTAATTGTGAAAACTGCGGAGTTGAAATTGAAAGAGACTTAAATGCAGCTATAAATTTGAAGTCCTTGGCGGCAAGTTCTGTCGTGTCAGCTTGTGGAGTAGTGAGTGCCGACACTGCTACAGTGAAGCAAGAAAATAACACCTTGATCTGCTCATGAGTAGATTTAGGTAGGTTTATTAGAGCGGAATATTCAGATAGTAGATTTTGCCACAGTTGTCAGGCAACAGAGGACAGCTACAAGAATTGACAGGAAAATTAGCAAAAAAATACTGTTGCCCATAGATCTAGTCTCCTAAATTCCTGCCAAACTACAACACCCGTAAAACGTTAGGAATGCGTTCGACAATATCCGACTGTTGCAATTCTTCTAAAGCGGTTCGGAAGTTGCCTTCTTGGACATCGTGAGTTACCACCACAATTTCTGCCAATTCCTCACGAGAGTCTATTTGAAACATCGACTCAATACTGACTTGATTGTTACCGAAACAGGTTCCCAGCTTACCCAATACTCCGGGATGATCGACAGTGATAAACCGGACATAAAATCGCGTCACTAAATCGCTCAGCGGCGAGAGTTGACAATAATGTTGATGGGTACAACTCATTAACGGATGAATTAACTGAGGGTTGATGGCGTTTGTGGCTTGCGTTTTGAGGGTGGCGGCAATATTAAGCAGATCGGCAACCACAGCGCTCGCAGTTGGCCCCGCCCCTGCACCTGGCCCGAAAAACATCACCTGTCCAATGGGTTCTCCTTCAATCAAAACTGCGTTATTCACACCATTAATACTGGCTAAGGGATGATCTTGAGGGACTAATGTCGGATGAACTCGTACTGATAACAAATCTTGTTCTGTCGTCGCGTTAGGATCTCGACTGGCAATGGCTAATAATTTAATCACAAACCCGAGGCGTTGGGCATAGTCAATATCAGTGGCGGTAATTTGACGAATGCCTTCACAATACACATCTTCGAGTTTAATTCGTCCGCCAAACCCCAATGAAGCTAAAATTGCAATTTTATCCGCCGCATCTAAACCCTCGACATCAGCGGTGGGATCGGCTTCGGCATACCCTAAACGTTGGGCATCAGCTAGAACATCTTCAAAGTCTGCCCCTTCGGCTTGCATCCGCGTCAAAATATAGTTAGTCGTGCCGTTGACAATGCCCATAATGGCGTGAATTTTATTCGCCCCCAGGGATTGTTTCAGGGGTAAAATCACGGGGATACCGCCCCCGACAGCCGCTTCTAACAGGACGTATACCCCCGCTTTATTGGCTGCCTCGAAGATTTCGTGACTGTAGCGAGAAATCACTGCTTTGTTTGCTGTGACAACGTGTTTTCCATTGGCGATGGCTTGGAGAATTAGCGATCGCGCGGGTTCGAGTCCCCCGATTAATTCCACCACAATATCGACATCTGGATCAGTCACAATTGCTTCTAAGTCGGTGGTTAATAATTCCGAGGGCAGTTCAATTTGACGGGGTTTCGATAGCGACCGTATTCCCACCCGATGCAAGGTTAAACTGTCTACAAGCAGATGACGATCTTGCGGGTTGAGTAAAATTTGTGCGGTTCCTGTCCCAACCGTTCCCAAGCCTAATAAACCAATTTTGAAAGCCACAATTCTAATTTGCTATCTATTAACGTTCCTGATTCTTTATTTTAGGGGATGATCAAATGAAACACCACAAAGACATAGAAGCTGAAAATGAGTTAATTTTAATCGAGCGATGGTGACTTGTCCTATCTCAATTCAGTATTACTATCAGTATGTATAATCAACTTACTCTATTTTGATCCGGCATCGGGTCGATTTTCCTTGGCTTACTGGTTATGATTTTTGCAACCGAACTGGGAACATTAAAGTGTAATCGTTTAGAGTCAATCTCGGTTAATTGTCAACTGACCCCTTCTAATTTCTTTGGTCTAAATACTACCTCAATTGTAATAGCAGAATTCAAAGCGGCTGAAGTTGAAGTTTCTAACCGGACTGGTTATCGTCATAATCAGGGACCTATAGCAAGTCGCGCTGGTTTATTTACAAATCACCATTGTAAGAAATTACGATAACGTTTTGCACTATAGGCATTTCTCCTTTCTGTAGCAGGAGTGCCCGTTGCCCGTTGCCTGCGTATAGCGCTATAGCTACAGAATTGTCTGATTAACTCAATAAGAAAAGTTTCCTTTAATTCAGTTTTGCACAGGAAGAAAACAAGAGAAAGTTAAAATAGTGAGTCAAATTAATACTTTTTTCGCAATTCGTGGCAGACATCATTTACGATTAAAGAATATCGTCGTTTATTTGGCTTTTCTTGGGGATTGATATTGATATTCTGGGGAATTATTATTCTTCTTTTCCCAGACTATTTCAAACAGAAATAGAAGAGTCAAGTCAATCCAGCAATTGAGAGACTGAGTTTCTAATTTATTCCCTGCCAATATCTATATCGACAGCAGCGATAATTATGTTTCATAACCCTCTCTATGATCGGGATAAATTCGGTTCTACAATATCGGGAAAGTGTTTGAAGTTGCGCCGTACCCAAGTAATTCCTACTTCATTATTTAGTTTAATATTTTGGGGAGTATTGGGATAAATTTTTCCTAGAATATCAGTATCTTGTTCTACAATAGTTTTACTGAAATTGAGATAAGTTTTACCCAGTATTTTAAAGATTGAATACTTGGCTTTACCATACATCAACACATAAGTTCGAGTTTGATCTTCAGCTTCGGGTATAAATAAATGACATTGAGCGATTTTTCCTAAAGCTGTTTTCCCATGAAAGATAACCAGAGAAGGGAAATGATTTTCTAGATGGGCTTGAATTGTTTTGGGCAGTAGAAATAAATCCGGTTTTCGTAGTTTTTCAATTAAACTGTAAGGTGCAGTCGGTGATTCATAAAAAGCATGAGAGTTATATCCATTATCAATAAATTGATGAAAATTCACTTCTGTAATGCGGAATAACTCCCGATGCGTACCATTTTGATGATTATAATCATGCATATTCAGCAGCATTGTTAACAAATCAGTTTTGACGCTACAATCTGCTGTATGTCCAACAAAATCGTAGGCTTTACTAATTTCATTGAGTACAGTCGGTATGGTTCGCTGGGGTTGATATCCTCCATAAGACCAAATAAAATCCCCTTGAATAATCAGTTCTAAAGGCTGCAATTGCGGTAAAGTTTTTTTATTAGAACCCGGAAGAATAGTGCAACCTTCTGCATCAAAGGGTAAGGCATGAAATGGACAAACAACAGTACTTTGATCTTCCTTTTGTTCACACCATCCTTCCGATAGCATCGCCCCCATGTGAGGGCAAGCATTGGGTAAAGCATTAACTTCCCCTTCTGGGGTTTTCCACATCACATAATCATTCCCATATAATGAAATTTGGCGCGGTTGGTTTACGGTTAGCATCGACTTATGAGCCAGTAACCAAGGCGCACCAGGAAGCATGGACTGTATCGCGTTTTCCATGAGTTCTAAAATTATGAATGATTTGTCGCATATTTTAAATATGACAGAAAATTTGCATTTGTCAAGTAACTTTCGTCGTCAACCCAAACAGCAACGGGGTAAACAACGGGTTGAAAAGATTCTCAATGCCGCCGCCTCTGTATTTGATCAGGTGGGTTATGAAGCAGCAACCACTCATTTAATAGCAGCAAAAGCAGAAACAGCAGTGGGTTCACTGTATCAATTTTTTCCCGATAAAGCCGCTATTTTTAAAGCGATGGAGTTACGGCATATTGAACGGGTGAAGGCATTCTGGGAACAGATGAACACCCCAGAAATGATCCAACTTCCCTTGCGTCCAATGATTCATAATTTAGTAGTAGCAGTGACTGAACTGTTTGAACAGCCTGTATCACGGGTAATATTTATCCAGTTTTTTCTGGGACGAGAAATGTTTCAAGCCATTGATGAGAGTATGACCCAAGAAGCGATTAATTTCATGGCAAATCTGTTGCAACAGAGAAACCCTACTCTGGGTCAAGCCCAGTCTCAACTCCTGGCAGAAGTCGCTACTCATAGTAGTAATGCCCTGATTTTAGCTGTTCTACGAAACCAAGACCTACAACATCGCCAGCGCTTAATCCAACAGATTGAAGAATTGCTAGTGTCGTATTTATCACCTTACATGGAAGATCCGGTGAAGGAAAATGTAATGAAAGTAATGATTTGCCCCCGTTGTCAATCTCAGCAACTCTCAAAAAATGGGTATCGTCGCGGAAAACAGTGTTATCGATGCAAAGAGTGTGGCAAACAATTTGTCGAAAAATCCTCTGTCAACATTGATTGAGATGATATCTACAAAGATTCGATGGCATTTCTGATTTCAATCACCTTGCTGCTGCGCTATACAATATAGAGTCAGTAGAATCATTTAACAACCAATATTTGCGATTATGGATGCAAAAGAATTTTTTCAACAAAGCGCCGGAACTTGGCGATCGCTACGAACCACTCATCACTTAGCGTTTCGGCAAGCGGAAAAAGGACATTCTGATATCCAAGTCGAAGCCTTAACCGCCGACGACCCTAAAGTGATTGAAATCTGTGAAATGCATGAAGTTGACCCTAATTTAGCTGTAGGGGGTGCTTATGTGACTTGGGATGGGGCGATGTCCTGGGACAAAGAGGATGAAAACCACAAGGGATCGACTGTCTTTGCGATTGTTCCGGATGCAGATAATCCCCGTAAAGGCAAAATGTTACGAGAACGGGGTTATGCTGAGATTGTTCCCGTAGCGGGTGAATTTGAGATGGATGATGAGGATGGTTTGCTGCTGATTACTGAATATGAAACCATGAGTTCAATTGAACGGTTTTGGTTTAATGGCCCGAATATGCGGATGAGAACTAGCGCAGTCAAACGGTTTGGTGGCTTCAATACTTCTACATTTTGTACTGAAATTCGGGTGACAGAAGAGGCGACAACCCCTACAGAGTCAGAATCTGAGGCTGTAGAATCTTTTTCTGCTTTTGGTTGGTAAAGCGATAGTGTTTTCTCCCTATTCTGGGAGACACTCGCCCCATTTTTACCAGTAAACAGAGTTGAGAAGTGTCTCTAAATGACCCGCCTGTTTAGCTTCAATCACGGCTTTAACGCTAATTAAATCTCCAATATTGAGAATTACATTATTCTCCCCATCTCGGATTGTACGTTTAATTGGACGACCCAAAATAGCGAGAATATTGTCGTCTTGAATGACTGAATTTAAGTCATCTCTAATATTAGTGTAAGTAGTCTGAAAGCCATAATCTGAAGGATACATACAAGAGTTGAATGAATACTGCATATTTTTTATGATTAAACTAAGCGTTGTTTTTTTTTAAATCTTCAGTTAATATAATTCTTTAAGGCATTATTATAAATATATACTCCTAACATATAAATAAAAAAAAGAGTCTGACATCTTCCTTAAGCCATAAATAATAAAAACCTAAAGAAAAGATTAAACTCTGATTAATTTCAGCTAAATTGTGATAAGAAACTTTTTAAGAAGACTGACTTAAACTAAATACATCAGCGAGTACCGTTTTTTCACTCAGCTTTCTTTTCGGACTGGGAGAATCATAAATCACCATAGCCGCTTCAGATTGACCCAGACAAGGAAACATTAATAATCCTTCTGCTTTATCTTCTTTAATCTTTAAAGGCAATTCAAACACCGATTCTAAATCATCAGAGTCTTGCCAAGTGATGCTATCAGACTGACGAGATAAAATATTTTTGTAGCGAAATAGTTCTTGAAAACCGTCTAAGTCCATTGTCGGCCCAGATAAAATAATTAAATCATCTCCATCAAAACAGAGTTCTCGAATGCCTGAACCATCTAAATCGACTAAATGTTTATAGTATAGTTTACCCGATGAATCTAAAGGTTTTAACTCCAGCACACCAGAAGCATTTGCCGTCACAACGAGTTCTAAAATAATTCCAATTCCTCGAATCACTGGGCCACGTAATCCTAGAAAAATCCGATTTCCTTTAACCGCAATTCCCTCAATATCCAAACCATTATCTTTAGAAGGCAGCCGAGTAGAAACAAACTCCCCAATATGAGGATCATCCTGTAATGCCGCAATTAAAGCATTATGTTGATCGTCAATTTCCAGCTTAGCGGCAAATAACTGTTCTTCCGGACGATCTGCTGAACCCGCATATTTTTTCACTATTCCTCCGTTAAATACAGGGACTCTACCCAGTAGATAACGATTCAACTCAGATTCAATAATTGTCAATCTTTCTATATCATCTTCTGGGGATTTTTGCTTGGGTTTTTTGCGTTTAGTACTATGAGAACCAATCACCCATAAATATCCATCAGAATAATCGAGTCCTTCGATATCAATTTCATCATCAGAGTCTGGAAATTCAAAAATATCTGTGAGGGAAAAATGCTGATGATCGCCGTATACACAAGATTCCTGGGGTAAAAGTCGTTCAACTCCCAGTAACTCATCAGAACCCAACCATAAGCTGCCATCGGGTGTCATGGTTGCGGCTGATAAATCAGCAATCATATCTTCTTTAAGATCTTCAAATTTTAGTAAAACTCGCGTTAGTAAAAATCCGGCTGACATTCATTTCCTCCGTGCGATCAAATATTATTTGCTCCAGAATAGTTTAGTTTAACAATCTTAGTTGACAATTCCATCTTCTATGAGGAAGACTTCGGAGATATGGCAGAGTTGGAGACGGGGAGACGGGAGACGGGGAGAGTTGGAGGATATGGGAGACGGGGAGAGTTGGAGAGTTGGAGGATATGGGAGACGGGGAGACTGAGTGCCCATTACCTGTTGCTTTACTCATAATTCATAATTCATAACTCATAATTCATAATTCATAATTCATAATTCATAACTCTACCAAATCTTTAAATTATATAACTTTATTGAACTGGCTCAAACTAAGCTGTTAGGCTTTTAAACGATCTCTCTAACATCAACAAATTAATAGGAAAAACTGCAATGAGTTATCGAATGGATCGCCGCGCCTACGCTGAAACTTTTGGCCCGACTGTTGGCGATCGCATTCGCCTGGCAGATACTGAAATTATTATTGAAGTTGAACAAGACTATACCACCTATGGTGATGAGGTTACATTTGGCGGCGGAAAAGTGATTCGCGATGGCATGGGACAATCCCCAATTTCTCGGGAAGACGGGGCGGTTGATGTGGTGATTACGAATGCATTAATCTTAGATTGGTGGGGAATTGTTAAAGCCGATATTGGGATTAAAGACGGTAAAATTGTTAAAATTGGCAAAGCGGGAAATCCTTATATTCAAGATAATATTAATATTATTATTGGCCCCGCCACAGAAGCGATCGCCGGGGAAGGAATGATCCTGACAGCCGGGGGAATTGATAGTCATATTCACTTTATTTGTCCGCAGCAAATTGAGACCGCTATTGCATCTGGGATTACCACAATGATCGGCGGCGGAACGGGGCCAGCCACGGGAACAAATGCCACGACTTGTACACCGGGGGCATGGAATATTCATCGAATGTTAGAAGCAGCCGATGCTTTCGGGATCAATTTAGGATTTTTAGGCAAAGGAAATAGCGCCAAACCCGAAGGTTTAGTCGAACAAGTGATAGCGGGGGCGATGGGTTTAAAACTCCATGAAGATTGGGGCACAACCCCTGCAACGATTGATACTTGCTTGAGTGTTGCGGATAATTATGATGTTCAAGTTGCCATTCATACTGATACTTTAAACGAAGCTGGTTTTGTGGAAAATACAATTGCAGCTTTTAAAAATAGAGTGATTCATACATACCACACAGAAGGGGCTGGCGGCGGTCATGCCCCCGATATTATCAAAGTTTGTGGTCAAAACAATGTATTGCCTTCTTCCACAAATCCGACTCGTCCTTATACGATGAATACCTTAGAAGAACATCTCGATATGCTGATGGTTTGTCATCATTTAGATAGCAATATCCCGGAAGATGTGGCTTTTGCGGAATCAAGAATTCGTCAAGAAACAATTGCAGCCGAGGATATTTTACATGATTTAGGCGCTTTTAGTATGATTGCGTCTGATTCTCAAGCCATGGGAAGAGTCGGAGAAACGATTATTAGAACATGGCAAACGGCCCATAAAATGAAAGTTCAACGGGGTCAACTTCCTTCCCCCGAAAATAATAACGAAACTCACGATAATTTCCGCGCAAAACGTTACATTGCCAAGTATACCATTAACCCGGCTATTACTCACGGCATTGCTGAATATGTCGGTTCAGTAGAAGTTGGGAAACTGGCTGATTTATGTTTATGGAAACCAGCATTTTTTGGCGTGAAACCGGAAATGGTAATCAAAGGCGGGGCAATTGCTTGGGCACAAATGGGCGATCCAAATGCCAGTATTCCCACACCTCAACCCGTGTTTATGCGACCGATGTTTGCTAGTTACGGCGGGGCGATTTCTTCAACTAGCTTTACCTTTGTTTCTCAAGCCGCAATAGAAGCCGGAATTGCCGAACAAATTGGTTTACGAAAAACAGCGGTTGCTGTGTCTAATACTCGTCAATTGAGTAAAAATGATATGAAATTAAATGATGCTTTACCGAATATGGAAGTTGACTCAGAAACCTATGAAGTTCGGGCAGATGGTGAATTATTAACCTGTGAACCTGCTGAAACTTTACCAATGGCGCAGCGTTATTTTTTGTTTTAATTGTTGGGGCGTATTGCATACGTCCACTATTACTTATTATAAAATAGTGTTACTTCTATTCGGCACAGACATTTTTAAAACTCTAGAAATCTCTTATAGTTTACTGTCATAGCAGTAATCGCTAATTTGTTTACAACTTAGGTATGTGGTACGTCCGACAGATGCACCCTACAATTTTTCCGGAACTGTTGCATCACACTATAATGGGAGAAATCATTAATGGAAACTCAAGAATTGAATCAAAACCCGGAACAAACAGAAGTCTCACTTCGAGAACAGTTACATCAAGAAATTGACCAGGTATCAGATGAAGTTTTAGCTTCTACTTTGGATTTTCTGCTTTTTCTCAAGTCTCGATATTCTGAATTATCTAATACAGAAAAATATTCTTCAACGGCAAAATCTATTCTTAAAACATTAGAAAATATTGGAAAATGGGAAGGAGATGATTTTGAGGAATGTTTAGAGTTTGTTCATGCATCTCGTAGTACAATTAAGGTTGCGACAGATGAAAACGAGACAGAAGAATTAAAAGTAGAATAAGAAACTTTATGTATTTGTTAGATACAAATCACTGTGGTTTAGCGATTAATAATAATCCTGAGATTCTCACTCGTTTGTCAGCCCTACAAGAATCAAAGATTACCATTTGTGTTGTTGTCCAAGCTGAATTAATTTATATGGCATAAAACTCTCAAAAACGGGAAAGTAATCTTAATTGAGTTATAGAGTTTTTGAACAATATTTAAATCTATAAGCTTGACTCAGCTACTGCTCAAATTTATGGACAATTGCAGGCTGATTTAATGAAACAATTTGCCCCAAAAGAGAAAAGTAAACGACGTAAAACCCGGCTGATTGATATTGGTTTTGATGATAATGACTTATGGATTGCCGCTATCGCCATTCAACATAATTTAATTCTAGTTACGACAGATAGTGATTTTCAACGTATTAAAACAGTGATAAATTTATCTATAGAGACATGGTGTGTCTCAGGGTAATAGCTTAATTCATAATAACAGGTAAGCAAAGACCTAAAACCTTGACTGAATCAGCTTTTTTAATCACTACTGCCGATAATATAACATTGAGGCGCGTCAGTGACGCACCCTACATTTATCCTTTCAGTTGCTTCATTTCCTCAACAAACTGTTCAAACAAATAATCTGCATCGTGGGGGCCGGGACTAGCTTCTGGGTGATATTGTACCGAAAATAATGGCCGAGATTTATGTTTGAGTCCGGCAACAGTTCGGTCATTCAGGTTAAAGTGAGTAATCTCAACTTCATCACTTAAAGAGTCAGGAGTTATGGCAAAACCATGATTTTGACTGGTAATTTCTACCTGTTTTTGTTCTAAACCCGCAGGTTGATTTAAACCCCGATGACCAAACTTTAATTTAAACGTTTCAGCCCCTAAAGATAACCCGAGAATTTGGTGACCCATACAAATACCGAATATCGGTTTTTCTGCTTTCAACAGTTCACGAGTGGTATCAACGCCTTCTGTGACAGCGGATGGATCTCCGGGGCCATTAGACAGAAAAATACCATCCGGGTTATATTTCAAAATCTCTTCCGGGGGAGTATTGGCTGGGACGACAATCACTTTACAACCGTAACTGGCGAGGCGTTTAAGAATATTGCGTTTAATGCCAAAATCCAGCGCCACAACCGTGTATTCAGGTGTATCAGTAGTGGCAGAGTCGCTAAATTCCCACATATCCTCCGTCGGTTGAGACCATTGATAAATCTCGGAGGTGGTGACTTCCTTGACCAAATTTAACCCCGCCATACTAGGGGCAAGTTCGATTTGCGATCGCAACTGTTCTGGATCTAAAATTTCTGTGGAAATGCCCCCATTCATCGATCCAACGGTTCGCAATTTCCGAGTTAGGGCGCGGGTATCGATGCCATAAATACCAGGAATATTGTGTTGTATTAAATAGTCAGATAAAGATTGTTGACTGCGCCAATTACTGGGGCGAGTACAAATATTACGGGCAATGACCCCTTTGACTTGAGGTTTAGCAGATTCTTCGTCTTCGGAATTGACCCCTGTATTACCTAATTCAGGATAAGTGAACGTCACCATCTGACCACAATAACTCGGATCGGTCAATACTTCTTGATATCCAGTCATACCCGTATTAAATACGACTTCTCCGATCATAGTTCCCGGAGCACCAAACGACCAACCTCGATAGGTTGTGCCATCGACTAAAACCAGTAAAGCAGGCGTTGAAGAGATCAGTGACATTACATCCTCAGACAATCTTATTGCAATCTGCTGCTATTATTCCAGAAAGTGTAACAAATTAGGTTAAGTCTTCCTGACAGCAGAGTTGAAAGGTAGTGACGCTGGCGATCGCGAATCTATTCTCGATATCCTATTACTCACTGATGTATTTTAATAGACTCACCTTCCTTAGTCGATTCTGATTCTGCTGTGAGTTGCTTTATATCCTATTACTTTATTAATCAGATTGGGTATGATTTAAGTCGTTGGTCTGAACGAGTTTGCTTGATCCGATGTTAAGATTTTAATAGACCTTGGTTTATTTGAAAATAATAATCATTGGTTAGGAACGTAAAGGCTATGTGTCAAACGAAAGCTATCTGTGCCTAGCTGCCCAAAGATAGCACAATCAGAGATAATGTCACCTAGATTTGAGTCACTGTCTACCATCGCTATCAGTTGTGTGCTTGGAGAAGGCTAATCAACTTGATGTCTTGTTTTTTGTTATTCAATTTAAGTCTAAAGCAATGCCATAATCATTTAAGTTTTATATAACAAGTCTTATATGCTTGCTGTGCTAAAGCTTTAGAAACAGAAATTACATCGGTTGAATTGAGCAATCGATTATTATTAACATCAGGTTTGGAGACAATAGAATGAGTTCTCTTGTGACAGTGATTTCAATGGATAATGAAACTGAATTAAAATCTCATAAATTCATTCAATATTTTGAACGGGATGAAGCTGAAAAATTGTGTGCCGTTGCCGAAATCAAAGAATATATTGACCAAGACATTATTTTTGATCAAGGGGATTATCCGGATAGTTTGTACTTAGTTTTGCAAGGTAAAGTAGAATTTGTAAAACCTATTAATTCGGGTCAATATCAAACTATTGCAACTGCTCAAAAAAACGATTATTTTGGAGAATTTGGAGTATTAGACGGACAACCCAGAAGTGCAAGAGCTGTTGCAATAGAGTCTACTAAACTTGCTAAAATTTCTCATCACTATTTATTAGAAGTCTTAAAGAATGCGAAAGGAAGTGTGACTTTAAAGTTGTTTGGCACAATGAGCCAATCTTTACGAAAAACAACTAATCAGTATGTTAACCAAGTTGCTCATAAAGAAAAGATGGAGATACTTGGGGAAATGGTGAGTACGATTTTACATGACTTTAGAAGCCCATTTACCGGAATTCAACTGGCGAGTTCGATGATGAAAGAAACTCACCTCGATCAAGAGACACAAGAATGGTGCGAATTGATTACCATGCAAATTCAGCGAATGTTAAATATGGCGGAAGAAGTTATAGCCTTTTCTAAAGGAAGTGCAACTTTAAAGTTAATGCCTATTCGGTTAGAAGATATTATTAAAAAATTTGAAAAACTAAATCGCATTTATTTTCAGTCTAATCAAGTCTATTTTTCGGCAGAAGTCGATCCAGAGATTATAATTAAAGCAGATAATGATAAACTAATTCGCGTGATTCAAAACTTGGTGACAAATGCAGTTGAAGCATTTGATCAATCTGGCGGTTTCATTCACATTCAAGCCCAAAAATATCAAAACTGGGCGCAAATCACAATTCAAGATAACGGTCCAGGTATTCCTGAAACCATTCAAGATCAACTATTTGAAGCGTTTGTAACTTACGGAAAACATAGCGGTACAGGATTGGGAACAGCAATTGTAAAATCTATCATTGAAGCCCATCATGGAGAAATAAAATTTATCTCTATTCCCAATGAAGGCACAACCTTTAAAATTCTTTTACCTTTAACTGAGATCAATGACTCACAACATGTTACCTCAGAAACGATCCCACTTGAGCGATGAAGAAAGGAAAACTTGATTTTTTATCATATACTCCCAGTTCAGTTGGGCAATATGCTATACAAACAACTGTTGACCTAACCGACAAATAGCATTGCAGATTCGATCTCTATCGGAAGATGTCGTGGACTTAATTGCAGCCAGTGAGGTGATAGACTCATTAGCTGCAGTAGTACGAGAATTAGCAGAAAATGCCCTAGACGCAGGGGCAACTCGGATCGTTATTTCCTTGTGGCCCGAACAATGGCGAGTGATGGTAGCCGACAATGGCGCGGGGATGGACTTAGAAAACCTGCAACAAGCCGCTACTCCTCACAGTACGAGTAAAATTGCTAGTATTGCCGATCTATCTAAAATCCTTACTTTAGGGTTTCGTGGAGAAGCCCTTCATAGTTTAGCTCAATTGGCAGAGTTAGAAATTCTCAGTCGTCCTCACCATGATTGTGGCTGGCAAGTGCGATACAATCAACAGGGAGAAGCATTATCCACACAAGCCGTTGCTATTGCCCCCGGAACGGTTGTTAATGTCTCTAATTTGTTTCAACAATGGGATGTGCGTCGTCAAGCCTCTCCAGGTGCAGCCAAACAGTTACGAGGAGTGCAACAAGTCGTTCAACAGATGGCTTTGTGTCATCCAGGGGTGAGCTGGCAAATTCGACGCGGTACAACCCCTTGGCAAAAGATTCATTCGGGTCAAACTTCTCAAAGTATTTTACCCCAATTTGTTCGTGGGTTACGAGGGAGTGATTTACACCATAAGCGGATAACAATCATCCCTGAAACGGAGGCAAACGATCAACAGATCGAATTAGTATTAGGATTGCCCGATCGCTGTCATCGCGGTAAACCCGATTGGATTAAAATTGGGGTGAATGGTCGGATTGTGCAATCTTCTGAATTAGAACAAACCCTGTTATCTAGATTATCTCGCACTTGTCCGCGCGATCGCTATCCGATATGTTTTGCACATTTACACGTTACTGCCGATCAAATAGATTGGAACCGTCATCCCACAAAAGCAGAAGTTTATTTACGTCACCTGAAGTTTTGGCAAGAACAGATTCAAACTGCCATTAACCAAATTTTAGAACTTAATCCGGAAAATAATATTGCTCCATCTCATCGCGTGCAACAGTTTCTGAAAGTCTCAGAAGCCAAAAGTCAGTATCATACTTCTGATGCTGATGAAAGTAAATCTGCATCTAATGCGACAGATAAAGCGCAGAATATCACATCTAATGTGATCGAATTAATTGCGATCGCACAAGTTCGTCAGACTTATATTGTCGCCGAACATCCAGGAGGGTTATGGTTAGTTGAACAACATATTGCCCATGAACGAATTTTGTATGAACAACTCGCAGACCATTGGCAGCCCGTTACACTGTCTTCTCCCATTATTCTACAAAACCTCAAAACCGACCAACTCGAACAATTACAACAGCTACAACTCGAAATAGAACCCTTTGGTGAAGGACTTTGGGCGGTTCGTAGCGCACCGGAATTACTGGCAAAACGTCCAGACTGTCATGATGCTTTAATTGAACTGAGTTTAGCGGGAGATATCCAAGCCGCGCAAGTCGCCACCGCCTGCCGTAGTGCAATTCGTAATGGTACAGCTTTGAGTATAGCTGAAATGCAAACATTACTCGATCAATGGATTCGTACACGCAACCCCCGGACTTGCCCTCATGGTAGACCAATTTATTTAAGATTAGATGAATCTTCCTTATCTCGTTTTTTCCGCCGCCATTGGGTGATTGGCAAGAGTCACGGGATATGACACAGTCGAAACTGATAGCCTAGAAAGAGGTATATTGTTCACCGTAACCCCAGCATGAAAACTCATCGTACCCGTTCTCAAGAACGCATTCTCAGCCAACTCAAACAACTTAAACGAGGTATTTCTGCTCAAGAATTGTATCTCAAATTACGTGAGAGTGAGCAATCTATCGGGCTGGCAACCGTTTACCGAGGACTCGATGCCTTGAAACGCGAAGGACTGGTTCACGTCCGCACCTTACCCAGCGGTGAGTCTATTTATAGTTCAATGCAACGAGACGAACATCACCTCACCTGTGTTGAATGTGGGGTATCTATTCCCCTTGAACAATGTCCTGTGCATCACCTCGAAAGCCTGTTACAACAGTCCCACAATTTTAAAATTTATTATCATACTTTGGAGTTTTTCGGACTCTGCGAAAATTGTGCGGCTCGCCAAACCCCATCAAAGTTATGAGAAAAGATGTGTTGTTGATTCGGATTTTTCTTTATAATCAAAGTAACCTTATTTACTGGAGTGGTTAAGTTTTGATTAACGATTCAGAGCAAAATTGAAGAACAATCAAGTGCAATTGTTTTATGGCGAATCAATTGCCATCGAGATTAACCTCAGAAAAGATAATGAATCTGGCTAAATTCACCCATACTCAGAACATTTTATGTATTCCTTCAATCATCCGGGAATATATGGGCTTGAGGTGAATTAACAGATGGGTTTGATTGGTCGATCGATTAAAACAAGTGGGTGAGGAGTTATCGTGATAAATTTTTTTAAATTGCAACTTAGACCGCGTATAAAGTCTATTTTTCTGTTAGGAATTATTTTATTGATAGGTGGGCTGTTTTTATTCAGTCCCGTCATCACCCAAGCCAATTTGGAAGGAGAATTAAAAAAAAATACCGCACCTATTTTATTAGATGGCAGAACATTATTTAAAGTCAATAGCTCTATTGAACTGACGGCAGAAGAACGAGCTAATATTATTAATGAGAGATTACAGCAAACCGTTACATCCCTCGATGAGATAAAAATTGAGATTCGTCAAATGGGTCAGCTTCCCGTTATTACGATCAATGACGAACAACTCGTCACGGTCATAGACCGAGATGCGCCTGACGGACAATCTACCATCGAACAAGCTGTTATTTGGCGAAATGCAATTCAAGCAGCAATTACACAAGCTCAAGAAGAACGAAGCTTCAGTTTTTTAAAAGTAGCATTCATTAAATCTTGTATTGTCATTGTACTGGCTGTGCTGTGTCACTTATTACTGCAACGAATTTGGTCAACTTCAATTCGTCGTCAGGTTCAAAAGTGGCTGGTGAAATATCAGTCTCCGGACGAACCTCAAACCCCTTCCATTATGGAGTCTCAGCCTCTCTCACTCACGCAAATTTCCACAGAGAAAGTCAAGCAGTATCAAAGTTTAGAACCTGTAATTTTAGGTTTAACTCTCACTTTAGCGCGCAGCATCGTGTGGTTATTAACCATTCTGTACATTACAGAACAATTTCCCCGGACTCGACACCTTAAATCTCAGGTCACTGAAGCGCTGAGTTCGACCTTTACAACTGACATTATTACCTTTGCTGATGAATCCTATTCTATTCCCGATTTACTGATTTTAGCGGGACTAATTTGGGGATTATTGATACTGGCAAAAACTGTTTCTGATTTACTCCAGTCTCGAATTTTGCGAGTCACGGGTATGAGCCGTGCTGCTCAAGAAATGGTCTCTATTATTGTCAGATATAGCTTTATTTGTATTGGAATTATTGTATTACTGCAAGTTTGGGGTTTAGATCTCAGTTCATTAACGATTTTAGCCAGTGCATTGGGGGTGGGGATTGGATTTGGCTTTCAAGATATTGCGAAAAATTTTGGTAGTGGTTTAGTGTTACTATTAGAGCGGCCCATACAAGTGGGTAACTTTATTGAACTGGGTGAATATCAAGGTATTGTTGAACGGGTTGGCGCACGGAGTACATTAATTAAAACCCTAGATGGAGTCTCAATTATTATTCCCAATTCTCGCTTTTTAGAAGAAGAATTAATGAACTGGGATCACGATAATCCTGTGTCGGGTTTGCGCTTGCCTGTGGGTGTGGCTTATGGTTCTGATATTGACGCAGTGCGTAAGGCGTTAACAGATATTGCCAAAGCCAATCCTGATA
The DNA here is from genome assembly GCA_049649525.1 of Microcoleaceae cyanobacterium. GTDB lineage: Bacteria > Cyanobacteriota > Cyanobacteriia > Cyanobacteriales > Microcoleaceae > JAAURB01. Next base: position 93,925 of record JBARZE010000006.1, on the reverse strand, counting down.
TTTTACCGAAGCCTGCCCCTCAAGTATTGTTTAAAGGATTTGGTGATAGTTCTGTTGATTTTGAATTGCGAGTTTGGACTTCTAACCCCAGTAAACAAGTGATTATTAAAAGTAATCTCTTTTTTCAAATCGAAGCAATTTTACGGAAGCGAAAGATCGAAATCCCTTTTCCTCAACGAGATTTACACGTTCGTGGTAATGTCCCCATTGAATTATCACCTGAACTTCTGGCATTACTCAAGCAACTTTTAACTCAGCAGCCATCAGATAATAATGTAAATATTCAATCTGATGAATTGAATTAAGAGGGAGCAATATTACTGATTCCCTCCTAATCACAAATCACTATATGGTTGAGCTCGGTTCTGTATCTAAATTAAACAATAACTGTAATGTTTGCATGGCATGACGACGAGCTTCAATATCTTGTTGTGCTCGTAATTGCACCATCGGATCGTGAAGAATTTTATTCACAATGCCTCGGGTGAGCGCTTCAATTACTTCTTGATGTTTATCAGCAAATTCAGAACCCAAACGAGAGAGTGCTTTTTCTAATTCTTGTTCTCGAATTCCTTCTATTTTATTGCGTAAACAACTAATAGTAGGAACCGTTTCTAAACTCCGCCACCACACCTCAAACGCTTCTACTTCTTCTTCTAACAGCACTTCTGCTTCTGCTGCCATCCGCCGCCGGCTTTCATGATTTTGAGCGACGACTTCCTTTAAATCATCCACATTAAAACATTCAATCTGCTCTAACTCCGTTACATCTGCCGCCACATTCCGAGGCACAGAAATATCAACCACCGTTAGCTTTTGTTCAACTGAAATATTTTCTTGCAGTATGGCTTTATTCAGAATCGGTTCTGTTGCGCCTGTGCTGGTAAAGACGATATCACACTGACTAATCACAGACAACATTTCCGGCAGTAAATGCAGTTTAAATTCTACATTGGGAAACTGTCGAGCGAGATCTTCTGAACGTTTATTCGAGCGATTAATAATTGAAATATCAGTCGAACCTTTTGAAATTAAATGTTGAACTAGCAGACGAGACATTTTTCCGGCTCCCACAATGGCAACCCGATAATCACATAAACGATGCAATTTCATCTGCATTAATTCAACCGCAGCAGAGCTAATTGATACGGCTCCTGTACCAATATTTGTTTCGGTTCGTACTCGTTTTCCGGCGGTAATGGCTTGCTTAAATAAACGATTGAGGAGGCGACCAATTCCTTTAAATTGTTGACCCAGTTTATGAGTTTGTTTCACCTGGGCTAAAATTTGTCCTTCTCCCAATACTAAACTATCTAAACCTGCCGCCACTCGCATTAAGTGCATGACTGCATCATTATGCAGCAAGGTAAATAAATGAGGACGCAGATGATGTAAAGGGAGCTGACTCGATTCTGCTAGAAATTGTACAACTTCCCGCACACCGGGTTGGGCTTCTGTGGTAACAACATAAACTTCTAAACGATTACAAGTACTTAAAATACCGACTTCTTCAATATGAGGATAACTCAGTAACTGTTGTATAGCCGATTCAATTTTGATCTCGGGAATACTGAGTTTTTCACGAACATCAACGGGTGCCGTTCTATGGCTTAAACCAACGACTGCAATATTCATAAAACTTGAATTTGTTATGGTTAGAGTTGTGAATTATTTTTGAAAGTTTCAACAAAAAAATCATCTCAGAAACAGGGAATAGAGAATAAAATAAGCGATCCATTTCCATTCCCCATTCCCAACTGAGATGTTTAATGGAGTTGCAGATTCTTCGGCTGCCCAGACATGTGAATGGTATCAACAAAGCGAGCCGTTTGAGATTGAGAAGAAATCACAAGACTCTGAGTCCGTGCGCCCCCTTTGAAGAAACGAACCCCATTCATCAATGTACCCGGAGTAATTCCAGAGGCAGCAAATAGGACTGTCTCACCTGAAGCGAGTTCTTCTGCGCTATAAACTTTATCTGGGTCATTAATTCCCATTTCCTGCAAACGCGCTAGGTTGCTTTCTTTACTTTCTCCGATTAAACCCGTTTTAACCACTTCAGGATCATAAATCAGTTGTCCTTGGAAATGACCTCCTAAACAGCGCATGGCTGCCGCAGAAATCACCCCTTCAGGAGCCGCACCAATCCCCATTAGCGCGTGAATATTGGTTCCGGCAAAACCACAGGAAAGAGCAGCCGAAACATCACCATCACTAATTAAGCGAACCCGCGATCCAGCAGAGCGAATTTCGTTAATTAGATCTTTGTGACGGGGACGATCCATCACCACGACCACCAAGTCTTCAATGGAGCGGTTCATGCAGTCTGAGATGATTTTCAGGTTCTCTGTGGCAGACTTATTGATATCGACATGGTTTTTAGCCACAGCCGGGGCAGCGAGCTTCTTCATGTAAAAATCAGGGGCTGCGAATAATCCGCCTTTCTCGGAAATTGCTAAAACCGCCATTGAGCCATTCTGACCATAGGCCACCAGGTTGGTTCCTTCACAAGGATCAACTGCAATATCAATCTCAACGAGTTGATCTGGATCGCAAACTTTTGAGGCATCTTCTTGAGTACAGATCCCGACTTCTTCGCCAATATAGAGCATCGGAGCATCATCACGCTCCCCTTCACCGATCACAATGCGACCCCGCATATGAATTTTATTCATTCGTTCGCGCATGGCTTCTACAGCCACTTGATCGGCGGTGTTTTTCTCACCTTTACCCATCCAGCGAGCTGAGGCGATCGCCGCTTGTTCGACCACCTCAATAATTTCTAATCCAATTACATTATCCACGAATTCTATCCTCCCTACATCTAAAAGTAACCGCGATTTTTTTAACGGTACTCCCAGTGTTCAAGTCTATCAGAGGGCGGTATCTCCTTGTAGTTTAACTGGGTCTGGTTTGTGTTAAGTTTTGCATCTTTGCCATTGCTCATGACTGGGAAGCGCGAGAAATCAGGAGTTGATTTTTTCAATTAACACAGTTCTTAATCAGTATCGACGCAAACAGCAATAAAGCTGAAATAGCAATCAGCTTCTGAGGTGAATTTATAATTTTATTGATTAACCATTCGAGTAAACTGACAGGCTTCAACTGGCAATCATTGAATAGACAGGATTAGCCCACTTATCAACGTTTAAACAAGTCGCGATTAAATGGGCATCATCTTGTCCGGAAGCATCCCCATCACCTTTAACTATTTTTGAATAAAGGTTGGAATGCCTCTGTTTATTGCTAGCTGTTGATCAAATTTGGAGATTTAATTTTTGCCTGATTTTCATCTAAATCATCTACCAGGACTGCTGTGGATTTTCCTTTTTCTCTGAGATTTAATAAGACTAACTTCAGTGCATTTCCAAAGCTGTTTTTTGGATCGTAAAACTGTTCTTGCAGATCGACACAGGCCTGAACTTTTTGTTGATAGAAATCTGGGTTGCTATAGAGCTTTAGGATAGCGTCGCCATAACCTTTTATATCATCCGGTTCGACTTCTATAACCGCATCTTTCAAATAAAAAAGTGCCGGACAAACAGCAGAACTAACCACAGGACGAGATGATAAGATACCCTCAACCACCACCTTATTAAATCCTTCAATAAAGTCTTTTTTTGTGGGAACAACTAAGATACTTGCTTGTTCAAACAGCGGAAGCATTTTTTCTCGATTACAAAATCCATGACAAACAAATGTTGAATCTAGTCCCGCCGCTTTTACTTCTTGTTTAAGCTTTTCTAAAGCTGAGCCGACTCCACAAATATCGAATATTATATTTTTTATCCCTTCTTTTTTAAAGTTTTTGGCTACTTCTAGAATATCAAAAACACCTTTGTTTTCCTCTATCCGACCCGCAAATAAAACTCGAAAGGGTGAATGGTGAACAGCGGTTTTACTAATCTCTTTAAATCCTGATTGATGATAATAAGGTAAATACTCCACAATAGGTCTCGCTTTACCACCTGCAATCTCTTTCACTTGGTTTGAGATATCTCGTGATAAAGATAATGTGGCAAAACAACCTTTAGAAAATAAATACTTACTCAGATTCCAAATGAGTTTATTACTCTGACTTCGATGACCATACGTTGGCCAAAGAACACATTGTAATAATGGTATTACCTCAATTCCCAATAACGGAAGAATCGACATTACAAATAAATGAGTTGATCCCTCGACAATAATTACAGCATCGGCTCTAAATAAGATGGCAGAAATTATTAATCGAATTCCATACCATATTTGACCTAAATGATAGAAAATACCTCCTTTTTTTAGTCCTAAAATCGGACGATGCTCTAGGGTAAATCGATCTGTTTTTAGAAAGTTTTTTTCGGGATAAGATGAGATTAAATAAGCTTCTGCATCTAAAGCCGTACAAACATCATAAAATTGACTAGAATAGGTAACCGCTATAGTGGAGGGGTCGTCTCGATCTTTAACCCAATAGTTACTGTAGGTTTTGATCACATTTCCCGGCCCTGCTGCATAGAGAACACGCAATTTTTTAGACATAGTTTAAAACCTAATAATTTGAATTCTTCAGTATATTTTGCAAGTCAATATAGCTATAGAAATTGAATCAATCAACTTGTTAATAGCAAAATCTATTGTGAGAATAATGCACCCTAAAACTTATGAAACATAGTAGTTAAGTTTCTGGTAAGAAGCCAATTTCGATATGGCAAGCGAAATTAGAATGTCATTCCCAAATAGCGGCCCTGACTAATTCTTCAAAATTGATAAACCGAACTAGATTAGTAATGATTCTATTTCTCAAAAGAATCACAAACTAATATTTTTATTGAACTATGAAATTCTGGGTTGAGAAAATATCTCAACTATAGTAGCTGCTGCAAATGATACACCTGAAGAGAAATCTCAAAAATCAGTCCCCTTTTTCAGAACCACAAAACTTATAGATTAAGTGATGCTAATTTCTCTTTCTCTGTTTTTCTAGAAAAAGTAACTTTTAATAATATCAATTTAAGTATGACATAAAAATTTAATCAGTGTCAACCACCAGCGCTTAGATTTAATGTTAGTTTTTTTTAAAATCGTATTAGCCACCGTCATCACTCAACTCGATGCAGGATAAAAGAAACAACTCAGATTAACCCAACTCAAAGACTTACAACTATTTGATTGTTTGATCGCGCTCGGCCGAAATCACCCCGGAGAGCAAAACCTCACCACTACCACTAGTCTTCAATAGCGCAGTTGATGCAGTCTGAGATCATTTTATAGCAACAGCAATTGCAGCCAGCTTTTTTATGTGACAGTCAGGATATGTAAATCAACAGCCATTGAGCTATTCTGAGCTTAGCTAAACTGCAATATCAATCTCAATGAGTTTCGCCCGGTGGCAAACAGGCGAGGTATTCTGTTGAGTAGATATCCTGACTTTTTGGCCTATATCCAGCATCAAGTCACGCGGTCCGCTCTGCTTCGGGCAGCTTGTTAGAGTACCTGGAGTATTTCTAATGTTGTGGCATTATCGATAAATTCTATTCTTTACTTTAAAGTAAGTTATATCGTCTAAGTTGATTTGTGCCCGGTAATGATTGCTATAACGTTGCTCAATATCCGATTACACAGAAGAATATAAACCATAATAAAAAATTCTGTTATATTATAGTGTTGAACTTCAAATATGACGCTGACACTGAAATTAGCAATACCAGTTTTTTTTGATGAGTTGTTAATGATGCGGCAGAAAAATCAGGCAATTTCATAACGATTCTTTACTCTAGACTTATAAAGTATAATAGAATACTGTTTTATTTTTAATCTTCTGAATTTTTCTGAAGATTTGCAACGGGCCATGACTCATTGTTCTACGAGCTTTACATTCTCCGGGGTATTTCCCTATCGTTTTCAAAGATTGTGTAAAGATACGAAAAATCGCTTGCTAAAATGAATTATATACTTTGATAATAATAGCAGGGTATTTGCTAAGTCTAACTTAATTGACAGTAGCATCGCGGATTAAGGGGTAGTCAATGGAAAGACTGAGTCAAAAGTTAGAGTTTTAGACAATTTTCAGGAAATGGGTGTCGACATCTAGAAGAAATAGTTAAGTGCACTCAAGTTAGGTCTTCTACCAATAAATCACTGAAGCAAAAACAGGATAACTTTCCAGGGCGTCCTGTCTGACGCAGACCACCGATACTTACATAACAATTTTATGTGGATTTCACAAGTTGCCAAGCAATTATCGCTTGCTGTAACTGGAGCCACTCTTGTGACTCTGGGAGTCTTCTACCAAACTGACGAAGCTCAAGCAGCAACATTGACAATCACTTTACCAGAATATAACTTTGATGGATCACCAGTTTTTCCCAATCCTCAAAATCAAGTTGGGACATTTTTTTATACATTGCCCAGTGACGAAAAAATCGTTTCTGCCACCATTGAGGGAACCTTCGGAAATTCAATATTAGACAGTAGTGCAGGAGTAGATGTCTATCTTGATAACTTACGGGTTGCACAATGCTTTGAATTCGACCTGTGCTGGAGTGGTCCGGGCCGTGTCAGTTGGGGTTTTACATTTGACGAGAGTGATTTCTCACTATTGGAAGATGGCATGGCGATGTTAACTGCTTCTCAAACTTCCGAATTTGTTGCTCGTTTAGGTGAAACGACATTAACCATTCAAACTGCACCCGACCCGCCGACATCTATTCCTGAAGCGACCACGACTTTAGGATTATTAGGGGCGGTTTGTGGATTATTCTCTTTACGTCAAGGTCAAAATTAAGTTCCCCAGCCCTGTCGATCGCCATAACGCACCGGGAATCTTAGATCAGAAATAGGATAAAAACAATCATCATCGAGCTATCGTTCAAACGGTGCTGAGAGGAGCCGATAATGAATATTCAGGTGTAGATACACTCCTCGAGGCCGGGTTGTCAGAATAAGATTCTAACGATTCCTCACAAAATCCTCACATTAATCGATTAAAGTCAATCAGTAGTAAAACATAAGATTCAGTTAGACTTGTTCATTTAATATGGCTTGGACAATTTTTGCATCACAGATGCTCAGACAATCTTCAGTTGATCTGACTTCTTCTGAATTATTAAGCTCCCAATTCAATCACTACTCAACTTCATTGACTGACTCTAAGGAAGCTAAATCTCGATTAAACCTGGATAAATATCAACTTTATGTAGAAATAGTCACAGATATCCTCCAAACTCAAAATCCAGAGCAACTCAAAGCGTTAAAAAACTTTTTACATACTTTACCGAGTCCATGGGATATTGAGTTGGTTTTAACTGAAGCTGTCGATCAATTAGAGGAGATAGATCTAGACACTCGCGACTGGATTTTAAAACATCCTGATTATCTCCTGCCTGAACTTAACTTAGTGAGTGTGGCTCAAAATTTAGTCAAGTCAATTTTAACTAAACAGGGACTGCTACTGGGAGCTGACTTTCATTTCACAACAACAGGCCAGCTTGAAATGAATACAACCGCTGAAATGACTTTATTTAGCCATTCATCAGAAACAGAATATACTTTTATTCAGCAGAGTCTGACAAACTCATTTTAATTAAATCTTGTCATTATTGCTTGAAATTCATCCCCACCCTATCAACTGAGAGTGAGGACTGGTTTCAACATGAATATTAATCCGATTTAAAGCTGTCCAAACAAAATCTCATTCGTACTCGAACCATAGAGTCGTTGAGCAGAATTCACCGCAATTTGGGTTTGATTGTTATAAACTCCATCAATAGGGCCGTTATAAAGTCCCTGAATACTCAAGCGTTGCTGTAATGCTTTGACACGGGCGCTGGGAATATTATAATTCTGATTCAGCGGATTAGAACGGGAAGAATTAATTTGAGTTTGAGTTTCAGACTGAGTTTGTTCTTCTTCGACTGGAATAGAAGGAGATTGAGCATTAAATAAATACGTTTGAGTCGTAGGGCCCACCACTCCGGTTTGACTAATTTGATTGGCCCGTTGAAACCGGATCACCGCTTGTTCTGTTGCGGGATCGTACCAGCCGTTAATCGGGCCATTGTAGTAGTTGAGTTGCCGTAACTTACGCTGTATGCTTCTGACAGCGTTGCCTGTATCTCCCAGTCCTAAGAAGGTCTCGGTCACCCTCAGAGGATGAGTCGGGACATTTCGCCGAGGTAAGGACGCAGACTGAATCAGAGGTTTAACTTGGGTCTGTTGGTACTGAGTGGCAATATTTAGAGACTCGGTGGGTTTGACTGGGTGAGTTTTTGGAGAATTCACCTGATCTTGAGGATGCTCTAAATCTAACTGTTCTTTAACATCAGGATTAGGGTGACCCTGAGATCGCAACTTTCGCTGTAAATATTGACTGGCATTTTCTGGGTTTCTATCAGGGTGAGGAACAGATGCAGTGGTGAGTTGTTCTTTAATATAAGCGCTCGTGGTGGGATCAACCATGCCAGTGGGTTCAATCCCATTATTCATTTGAAACTCTCCCACAGCCGCAGCAGTTTCAGATGAATAAGATTCTGTGATCAAACCGTAATAATACCCTAACTCCTGTAGTCGCTGCTGTAGCAAGCCAACAGTTGCCCCGACATCCCCCACTTGTAGAAATTGGGCAGGTAACAATGCTGCTGAGTGACGGTAGTTGGGGTCAATGTCTCTAGCGTTGAGGGCTGCTAGGGTATCTTCTGTGACTAAACCCGTGGCTGCAATGGAGCATTGTTTTTGAAACTCAATCACGGCGTGGCGAGTAATCGACCCAAAATATCCTGTGGTGTGGGCATCGAAAAAGCCGAGTTGTTTTAAACGTTTTTGTAAATCTTTCACCCCAGGGCCGCGATCGCCGACTCCTAAACCGATGAGATGTCGATCATCAGCAATGGGATCATAATGAGGCTGAAGGTGAGACGGAGACTGAGGATGAGGATGAGGTTGAGGCTCTTGATGAACAGTTATTTTTAAAGCAGATAGAGTCCGATCGCCCACAATTCCATCGTCGGGCAGTCCATGATCTTGTTGAAATTTCAATACAGCTTGATGGGTGATCGGCCCATAATATCCTGTGGTATGAGCATGAAAGTAACCCAGTTGATGTAGCCGTTGTTGGACTTGTTTAACTTGAGGGTTAGCATCTCCCACCGTAAGTACGGCCCTAGCGGTATCGGCGAGATTAAAAACCGCTAAAATAACTGCTAAAGATAAGAAGCACGAGTAGGCATGAGTTGATAACTGCTGCCAATTCACCCCTTTTAAGGGAGATTGCCGCTGTGAGCGAGTATCTGTCTCTAACGCCAGATGTAGAAAAGCATAAGACTCTATCATTGTTTTTAAATGAAAAAAATATAAAAGGTTTTGACCCTCCGAGAAAGGGGAACTCCTTTAACGGCATTGGCTAATTCATTCTATCATCGAAAACGAATCGGACGAGGAGAGCTTTGAAGTCGAAATGATTTACCAAAAAATGGTAAAGTATTTAATAGCAATTCACAGCATTTCTTCAAATATATTTGAAAATTATTAGAGTGTTAGTGTAGTGCGTGATAATAGTCTTCAATTTAATTATTAAGTGGGGTAAATCTTCAAATGAAGCCAGTTAAAGTCTATCTATTAACTCTTTTCTTTTCAGCGGAGATTGGAGTTCAACCGAGCCGTAGTGCGAGTTTAGCGCTGCCTTTATCGATACAAATTCAACAGGTAACAGATTGGTTTACTGGTTTATTTAATAATAATCACTGCTGTCGCAAGTAACCTAATTTTCCCCCATTACCATGTCTAACTGCTCTGTGGAGTGAGTTGATGGGAACTTCTCGGGAGCTACAGAAGCGGTGTATCTAGAATAAACTACGGCGGGTAACGCGATTCGGACTCGATTTTATACCTTTAGTCCCGTTCAGTCACAGGTGAATTTAAGCGTTCGGAGTTTCCTCGAACCCGCTGCTTTATTCGGTTTATGTGTTTAGGTGATGCCGATCATAAAAATAGCCAAAAAAGCTCAGTTGAGTAGATGGCTATAGAGGAACAAATAATGATGAAACTTAATATCCTGCGTCGTTGGCTCAATCAAAAACAAGTTCGACTTCCCCTGCAACAGATTCTAATTTTTCCTTTTGTTATTCCCATGATGATCACAGTGGGAATGACGGGATATTTAGCTTACCAAACGGGACAGCAAACCATTCAAGATTTAGCCAATGAATTAATGGATACATTAGGTCAACAGGTGAATGAGCGACTCGATAACTATCTCGAAGACCCATTACTCGTGACTCAGCTTAATGGGGATGTCGTTGAAAGGGGATATCTCAGTTTAAATAATTTATCTCAAATCGAACGTCGTTTTCAGTTGCAAATACAACACTTTGATTCGCTACAGCAAATTTATTTAGCAACAGCAAAGGGTGAATATTTAGGAGTGTATCGTGATGGTCAAAATATACTACAAATTACCGCATCAGATCGCTTTCAACAACAATTAATTCAGTCTCAAAATGAGCGATCGGATTCTATTAGTGCCTTAGACTTTAATCTTAATACAATTGAACCACAAAAACAGCCGTGGTATCAAGCTGCGATTACATCTGAAGAATTAACTTGGACTCCGATTTATCAATTCTTGCAAGGAGACTTTGGCATTACAGCAGCTAAACCTTTTTATGATAGTAACGGACAACTTCAAGGAGTAATGGCAGTTGATCTAGTTTTAACTGTTTTAAGCGACTTTTTAAACCGTCTGAAATTAACACCGAATAGTGAAATTTTTATTTTAGAACGTTCTGGGGAATTAGTCGCCACTTCGACAGAAGAAGAGTTGTTTAAAATCCACTCTCAAGCCGTTCAAATGCAACGACTCCAGGGAATTGATAGCCAACATCCATTAACTCAAGCAACGTTTCAATATTTAATGGATCAGATAGGAACACGACTACCCCTTCAACAGGATCGACAACTGCAATTTAGAGATCAAAATCAGCAATATTTCTTAGAAGTTTTACCCTATTCTAAACTAGGTTTAGATTGGTTAATTGTGGTGGTTGTTCCTGAAGCAGACTTAATGGGAAAAATAGCAGCCACTCAAAAAAATATTATTTTCTTATATCTGCTAGGATTTATGATTGTGATTGGACTGGGGATCTTAACATCTCGTTGGATTAGCGGTCAAATTTTTCCCGTAATTAAAGCCAGTCATCGGATGGCAAGTGGAGAACTTCATCAACGAGTTCCTAACAGCATAATCAAAGAAATTGAAATCTTAGCACAGTCATTTAACTTGATGGCGCAACAGCTAGATTACTCAGTCGAAGAATTAGAAGAACGTGTGGAACAACGAACAGCTCAACTGATAGAAACTAATTCACTTTTGTGTCAAGAAATATTGGAGAGAAAACAAACAGAAAAAGCATTAAGAATTTCGGAAGATAAATTTTCTAAAGCGTTTTACTGCAGCCCAAATCCTAGTATTATTACTCGATTATCAGATGATAAAATTATTGAATTTAATGGTAGCGCTCTAGAGTTTTTAGGGTATTCTGTAAATGAAGTTCAAGAAAAAACATTTAATCAGCTGGGAATTTGGGTGAATTCTGATGCGTCTTCTGTCCTTATAAATATGTTACAACAGCAAGGCCTGGTTCGGAGCATTGAACAATCTATTTATACTCATTCTCGTCAAATTAAAACGGTTTTACTTTCAGCAGAACTGATTCATTTTAACAATCAAACTTGTGTTTTAGCTATTTTAAATGATATTACGACTCGTAAACAAGCTGAATTAGATCTAGCAAAAGCTAAAGATGCAGCGGAAGCCGCTAACCGCTCTAAAAGCGAATTTTTAGCGAATATGAGTCATGAATTACGCACTCCCCTGAATGCAATTTTAGGGTTTTCTCAGTTAATGGGACAGGATATTTCTTTGCAGCCTGAGCAATCTAAAATGCTACAAGTGATTAATAATAGTGGAGAACATCTCTTAGGTCTAATTAATAGTATTCTCGATCTATCAAAAATTGAAGCCGGACACATGGTGTTTGAGCGAACCAGTTTTGATTTTTACGATTTACTCAATAATTTAGAGCAGATGTTTCAGTTTAAAGCACGCTCTAAAGGATTAATTTTAAAATTTATTCTAGCACCCGATTTGCCTCAATATATTCAAACAGATGAAGGAAAATTACGTCAAGTCTTAATTAACTTATTGAGTAATGCAATTAAATATACTAAAGCCGGAGATGTGACTTTACAGATTCAGATTGCACCTTCTGCATCTTCTGGTCATGACTGTCAAGTTTTATTTGAAATTTCAGATACTGGAGTGGGGATTTCACCCAACGAAATTGATTCTATTTTTGATGCATTTATTCAATCGGAAACAGGTCGTCAATCTCATCAAGGAACAGGATTAGGGTTATCAATTAGTCAACGGTATATTCAAATGATGGGTGGAGAAATTACAGTTGAGAGTCAGGTAGAAGAAGGGAGTCAATTTAAATTTTATATTCAAGCAGGTTTAACTAATGCTGCTAAAATCAGTCCTCAAAATCAGCATAAAAAAGTGATTAAGCTGACTGACAATCAACCGGAATATCGAATTTTAATTGCTGATGATTGCTGGGAAAATCGTCAGATTCTCTTGAAGCTATTAAAGTATGTTGGATTTCAAGTTTCTGTTGCTGAAAATGGTGCAGTTGCAGTGGAAGTTTGGCAACAATGGAAACCCCATCTAATTTGGATGGATATGCGAATGCCTGCGGTCGATGGTTATGAAGCCACTCGTCGTATTCGATCTCTCGATCAAACTCATCAAACAGTCATTATCGGACTGACAGCCAGTGCTTTTGAACAAGATCGAGGCGAGGTTTTAGCCTGTGGTTGTGATGACTTTGTGCGTAAACCCGTTTCTTTATCAAAGATATTGGAAAAAATGGCTCAATATCTGGGGGTCGATTATATTTATACTGAAGATACCGCTCAAAAATTAGATACAAATTCAATTCATTTCTCTAATCCAGAAATAGACTGGCGGCAACAAATCCTTCAAGCCATGTCCCCGGAATGGATGGCTCAACTTCATCAAACGACGTTAATTGGACGAGATCAAGAAATGCTGGAATTAATTCGAGAAATTCCACAAGAGTATGAATCTTTAGCTCAATTTTTAACTCATTTAACTGATAATTTTGAATTTGATAAAATCCTCCAAATCACTACAATCAGAGAAACTGATCCCAGTTAAACTCTATTTTATGACTCTGGGTCTAACTCCATCAGGGGTTGCCAGCAGGCCATAATGACCTGACGCAGATCGGGGTCGGCTTGTAGATCTTGAAGTGTCATTGTGGTAAATGTTTGTAGCTTTTGATCCCGAAGCGATAAAATTTGATCGGCAGTACAGCTACAATAGCGCTCAGCTTGCAGAGAAGGGATTGCCAATTGAGTCATACCCGATAAACAGCTTTCGAGGTAATGGGTTCTAAATTGCGGATTATCATCTTTTCTCAAGGAATTGGCAAACGAAACAGTTGATAAGAAGCCTGCCCCCAGGAGCAGCACGACGATAGTTAAGAGATGGCTGGTGAACCGAAGCGTATTAAGCATTGGACAGATAAATACAACAAGACTTCAACTGATATCATTCTTATGACATCAAATCTCTTAAGGAAGTTCACTATCATGCTAATGTTGCATAAAATAAGAAGAGATTGTAATTTTTTGTAAACTTAGTATTAGAATGACCCACCCGAACTCTTCGACAGATTCCCCAACGACACCGATCGGCACTCGCCTAAAAAATTTATTAATTACTTTAGTTGCGATCGCTTTAAGTGTAGCTCTTGTCCTCGGGTTGAGAACAGATTTAACTTCTACTTCCTTATCAGAATTATCTGAGACGGCGACTCCGATTGATGTGGCTTTAGAAAACGGCAAACCCACCTTAATGGAATTTTATGCCAACTGGTGTACAAGCTGTCAGGCCATGGCAGAAGATATGGCTCAACTACGCCAACAGTATGAGGGTCAGGTCAATTTTGTCATGTTGAATGTAGACAATAGTAAATGGTTGCCCGAAGTCTTAGAATATCGGGTTGATGGTATTCCTCACTTTGTGTTTCTCAATAAGCAGGCTGAAGCAATTGCTCAAACCATTGGTGAAATTCCTCGCTCGGTAATGAGTGGGAACTTAGATTCTCTGATTGAGGGAAATCCCTTACCCTACGCGACTGCAACGGGTAAAACATCGACTTTTGAGACCAATGTTACCCCGGCTCAAGAGCAACTTGTCGATCCGCGCTCTCATAGTGGTCAACAGGTGTCATCAGCCGCCAGATAAGCCAGGGGAACAGAGAGACAAGGGAGATGAGGGGACAAGGGAGACAAGAGAGACAAGGGAGGCTTGGGAGGTAAGAATCTTTAGTTATCATCATCAATCCCACTCTCATCATTTACGACCCATAATAAACGGGTAATGTGCAGTGAAAACAACTCCCTTTACCAGGGGAAGAATCTACCCAAATTTGGCCATAATGCGCCAGAATAATCCGCCGACACAGCGATAAGCCGATGCCGTATCCATCTTGGCATTCATCGCGTTGTAAGCGAAATCGATCTTGAAAAATCCGATCTTGATTTTCACGCGGAATTCCAGGGCCGCTATCACAAATGCTGACTTGAATTTTTTGGCTGGTTCGATGCAGTAGAGATACCTCAATTTTGCCATGTTCGGGGGTATACTTGATGGCATTATCCAACAGATTAACCATGACCTGGCGAATGCGTTCAGGATCGGCATAAACATTAGGAATATCGTTGGGTAAATCTGTCTGAATTTGTAGTTGTTTGGTATTAAACTGTTCTTGCAAGTCCTCCAAGAGATCTTTAAAAAATATATTTAAATCGAGCGGAATCGGTTGCAAGGTAATATTAGTATTTGAGCCGACAGCAGTTTGTAGAATATCGGTAATCATCCGGTCAATGGTACGGATTTGACTGCGCGCTTGCTGAATCAGGCGAGATTTGAGTGCAGGAGAGATTTTAGGCATATGGGCATCTTTGGCATTTTCGCTGGTTTCTAGGGTTTCTAGAGCCAGGGAAGCGGCAGTCAGAGGACTGCGAAGATCATGAGCCAAAATCTCAATAATGCGATCTTTAAAGTTCAGTTGTTGTTGGAGTTTTTCATTTTCCTGTTTGAGCCGAAATGCTTCATCACTTAACTGGATTAATTCTGAGACATGAGCCACTGAGTCAGCCGGATTTTCAGCAGCCTGAATTGCTTTGGGTTGAGGCTGACTTAAAAGATACTCTTCAAGAGCATTTTGCCAACGAGGCCACCAATATTCTAATTGAGCGACTAAATCACTACCAGCAAGAGTGTGTCTCGGTTCGGGATAAACTTTGACTAAAGTAGGAGTTGCGATCAGTTTAAAGTGTTCGGCTAGATAGGGTTGTTCTCCCACATCAATCACCTGCAGTTCAAACTCATCTTGAATCTCTATAGCATCGAGGAATTCGCGAATACAACGAATTTGTTCCTTAGAACTCGGTCGCTGGTCAGCAAATAATAGAAGCTTTAGGGCTATTTTGGTATTCGTGGTGTTTTCTCTTGATACCTGCATGTAGTTTTTTTTCAGCAGGGGACTGGTGCTACTCAGACCCTGATTTGGGTCGGATGGATAAGTAATTAACGGTTGTTACTACATAATAGTTCAGTTTAATCTCTTCTTTAGATTTTATCTAGATTCTAGTACGAAAAATAGAACCACGACCCCTGAGAATATAGGATATAGGGGATTAAAACGTTGAGGGAGACTCACAATGATCGCGATGGATCAAAAAAATCTGTCAGTTAAGCTGGTGATCACGGTCGCAATTGCATTTTTCACAATTTGTCTACTGTTAACATTGCATCGCTACTATAGCTTTTATGCCTCTTATGACCAAGGCATTTTTAATCAAGTCTTTTGGAATAGCACTCAGGGTAACTTTTTTCAGAGTTCCCTTTCTTCTGCCTTATCTACAAATGTGGTGCATCAAGGAGAATATCCTGCGGTTAACTACCATCGCCTCGGTCAGCATTTTACCCCAGCGTTGCTTTTGTGGTTACCGATTTACGCCTTATTTCCGTCTCCGGTCACCCTGACGGTCTTACAAGTGACTCTCATTACTGCGGCGGGTTTAGTGTTATATATCTTGGCGCGACAGTATCTTGAACCACCATTATCTGCTTTAATTACTGTCAGTTTTTATAGTGCGAATGCAGTCATTGGCCCCACTCTCGGTAACTTCCATGATATCTGTCAATTGCCTCTATTTATGTTTAGTCTGTTGTTGGCAATGGAGAAGCGGTGTTGGTGGCTATTTTGGGTGTTGGCGGTTTTAATTTTAGCCATTCGAGAAGACTCGGGCATCGCTTTATTTGGAGTCGGCGTTTATCTAATTTTCAGTAAACGTTATCCCACCCAAGGATTTATTGTCTGTCTGATTAGCTTTGGCTATATTCTGTTATTGACTAACCTAATTATGCCGTTATTTTCTGAGGATATTTCCGAACGGTTTATGATGGAACGTTTTGGTCAATACGCAGAAGGTAACGAAGCCTCAACCCTAGAAATTATCTGGGGAATGGTGAGTCATCCAAGGCGTTTAATTACAGAACTTTTTACCCCCTTTTGGGGAACATTTAAATATTTACTCGGTCAATGGCTACCTTTAGCTTTTGTTCCGGCAATTGCCCCCGCATCTTGGATGGTGGCTGGGTTTCCCTTACTCAAATTATTCCTTGCTAAAGGAGAATCTGTTTTAGCTATTACCATTCGCTATGCTTTAACTGTTGTTCCTGGCCTATTTTACGGTACAATATTATGGTGGTCTAACTATCAAAAACAAAGTCATATCTCGGGTCAACTTCCCCATCAAAAATTTAAACGAATCTGGCTATTTTGTATCGGATTATCCTTATTTTTTACCCTCACCTCTAACCCCAACCGCACATTATCCTTTTTAATTCCTGATGCGGTTCAGCCGTGGGTACACGTACCCCTTACCCAACAATGGTCTCACGTTGGAGATATTCGACCCTTACTCAAACAAATTCCCAACGATGCCAGCGTTGCCACAACCACCTATATTATTCCCCATGTTTCTAGTCGGCGAGAAGTGCTGCGTTTCCCCAAATATCAACTACAAAATGATGCCGGAGAATTGATTCAAGTTGAATATATTTTAGCGGATTTATGGCAATTACAACGCTATCAAACTGCGTTTAAAAGTGACCGAGATCGACTCAAATCCATTATCACTCTAATTGACTACTTAACCACTACTGGAAAGTATGGGATGACGGGATGGGAAAATGGTGTGATTCTCCTACAAAAAGGGGCAATTTCTAACTCAGCAGCGATCGCAGCTTGGACAGAATATTCTCAGCAAGATTTAAATTCTATTTGGCAAAACTAATAGTTCAAAGTCAACTTTATGATTAATTTAATGGCCCAAACAGCAAAGAACATTGAATTTTTTCTCAATCCATTTGAGTTCTATACCATTCCAATTGATGACTGGATTAATACCGGATTGAACTTTGTTGTAGAACACTTTCGCCCATTTTTTCAAGCGGTTAGAATTCCCGTTAATTGGTTGCTGGAAAGTCTCGGAACTGGATTAACGTCTATTCCACCCACTCTTTTAATTTTAATTATTGTATTATTTGTTTGGCAATTAACCAATAGAAATCTGGTTATTTATACTCTAATATCATTGAGTTTTATCGGCTTAATTGGCGCTTGGCAACAAGCAATGGTTTCTCTTTCCTTAGTGCTAACAGCGGTCATTTTTAGTATTATAATTGGCATTCCTTTGGGAGTGATAGCCGCTCAAAATAATCGATTTGAAAGATTGATAAATCCGGTCTTAGACATCATGCAAACGATCCCAACGTTTGTCTATTTAGTACCTGTCGTGATGTTGTTTGGAATCGGAGAAGTTCCGGGAGTCATTGCCACAATTATTTATGCCACACCGCCTCTAATTCGCCTCACAAACTTAGGCATTCGACAAGTCTCTTCTGAAGCAGTGGAAGCCGCAATTGCCTTTGGTTCAACGCCTCTACAAGTGTTATGGGAAGTGCAATTTCCCCTAGCAATGCCCGCCATTTTAACCGGGTTAAATCAAACGATTTTATTTGCTTTAGGAATGTCTGTCATTACCGCAATGATTGCAGTTCCTGGACTTGGTTTAATGGTATTACAAGGAGTCGGACGCTTAGACGTTGGATTAGCCAGTATTGGCGGAATTGGAATTGTTTTATTGGCGATTTTATTAGACAGAATTACTCAATCTATTGGCATAATCTCTCAAGATAAACCTTGGTACGAACGAGGATTTGTGGGTTGGTTTCGATCTAATTTTTCATCAAAAAAAATCAGAGGAGTTTCTGTCATTATTCTCATTTTAGGAATAGGAGGAATAGCCAATAATTATCTCATGAATTCGCCTGATTATTCTACTAGCAAAACCCAAATAATTCGCCCCTTAACCGGAACAACCACTTATTCTCAGTTTATTTCAGATATCGTTAATCTCGGTTTAGAAGAATTAGGTTATTCTTTAACTTCTACTCAACAGTTAAATCCGGTATTACAATATTACGCCATTAGTCAAAACCAAGCTGATTTTACCCCGAATAGTTGGGAAAAGTTACAAATTCAACTGTTGAAAAATAGTGAACAACAGAAATCACTCAAACAAGTGGGATCAATTGTTAGTCCGGCTTTACAAGGTTATCAAATAGACCGAAAAACGGCGGAGAAATATCAGATTCACACTCTCGATCAACTTCAAAATCCTGAAATTGCTAAACTGTTTGATACCGATGGAGATGGCAAAGCAAATCTAATTGGTTGTGATGCCGGGTGGAGTTGTGAACCGATGATTGATTATCATTTAAAGACTTATGAATTACAGGATACTGTTGAACAAGATCAAGGACAATATTCTGCATTAATGGCAGAGACAATCACTCGTTATCGAGAAGGAAAACCCATTCTTTATTATGCTTGGACTCCTAACTGGGTGGCTGCTGCTTTGGAAGTCGATCAAGATGTGATTTGGTTAGAAGTTCCGTTTACGGCATTGCCTCAAAATCAAGCCGAAATAACGGTTGTAGAAACACCAACAGGTTCAAAAAATCTAGGATTTCCGATAGATCGAGTTCGTTTTGTTGCCACTGAAACGTTTTTAGACAATCACCCTGTTGTTAATCGTTTTTTTCAATTGGTTCAAATTCCAATTACAGATATTAATCAAGAACAAAAACAAGTATTTCAGGGAGAAAATCAACCCGCAGATATTCATCGCCATGCTGAAGCTTGGGTTAAACGTCATCACACTCTATTTTCTTGTTGGATAGAGGCAGCAAAACATCAGACTGGATCGGTTTGTTTGGAAGATTCATTTGCGTTAGAGAATCAGCAAGTATCACTGAGAATTCAGTCCCTTGATTGGGTGTAGAATCAACTAGAATCTGACCCTGATGATGCTTAATAATAGAATAGCACACCGCTAAACCCAGTCCTGTTCCTTTACCCACATCTTTGGTCGTGAAAAACGGATCATAAATATAGGATTGATTCTCTAAAGGAATACCACAACCATTATCTCTAATTTTAACGCAAACTTGGTGAGGATTAATCAAGCTTGTTTCTATCCAAATGGTGGGGGATTGTTGTATAGATTCTAAGTAAAAGTTTTGATGAGATTGATCGCAGTAGAAACTATCAATGGCATTATTTAATAAATGCATCCATACTTGATTCAGTTCAGCCGGACAACATTCAATTGCGGGAAGTTTACCATATTCTTTTATAACTGTAATAGAGTTTAATTTTTGAGATAAAATTAATAATGTACTATCGATTCCTTCATTAAGATCAACAGATTTAACTGTAGCTTCATCTAAGCGGGAAAAATTGCGGAGAGACTCTATAATCACACGAATTCTCCTTGAACCTTCTTGCATAGATTCAAGCATTTTAGGAGTATCTTCTACAATAAAATCAAAATCGATATCTTCAATTTTATCTTGAATTTCTGGATCGCTTTGAGGATATTTTTGTTGATAAAGATGAATGATTCCGAGTATATCTTCAACCGATGTTTTGACGTGGACTAAATTACCATAAATAAAGTTAACTGGATTATTAATTTCATGGGCAATACCCGCGACAAGCTGTCCTAAACTTGACATTTTTTCCGTTTGAATCAGTTGAGCTTGAGTCTGTTTCAGTTCGTTTAATGTTGATTCTAACTGTAGAGTTTTCTGAGTTAGTTGATATTGAGAGATTCTTAAAGCAGTTTCTTTTTGTTGACGTTCAAGAATTTCTAGAGATAAAAATTGGTTGCTTTCTTCTAACGCTTCATGAGTATAAATATCATCTAAAATTAAGCCGATTAAAGGGATAATATAAGCAATAATTTTAAGAAAGTGGGCGATATTAAAATGATGATCGAATAACGCTGTCGATCCAAATGCCATGTGAAGCTGAACCGCAACATCTGGAATCGTACTTAACATCAAACCCTGAGAAAATAGACTAGGATATTTTTGATAAAAGCGAGGATAAAGCAGGAAACCCGCTAAGATAAATAAAATTAAGGGGCCGAAATCCCAAGGTCGAGTCACGAGGGAATCGGGAAAAATAGTATCCGGTAAATTTTGATGAGTTGCATCAATTTTAATGGTTAAATATACTATTATCGTTAAAACTATGCTGAATGCTACCACGAGAGTTAGATTTTTTCTAGAATTTTTGGTCGGTTTTACAACTAAGAAAAAAACTACTCCCAGGATAACTATCGTCACATTAAAAAATCGACATAATGCCCAAGTAAATGCAATTAAGTTTTGGCTATTTTCCTCAATCTCAACTAAATGATTCGCCACTAAAACATGAAATACATCCATACAACCCGCACAAAGTAATGCTAAACCAATGACAGGAGTGGCAGCATCAGTGGGTCGAATCCGAAAATGAGTTAGAGAAAGTAAGGCGGTGAATAAAGCAACACAAAAGGCACTCCATTCTAAAATAGTGTGTGTAAAACTCCCTCTCATAACTTTGTGAAGCATTTTTGTAATTTCACCAGATTCGGGTTGGGAAAAACTATCAATATCTAGGCTAAATTCGGGCGATCCAAAATCAACACCTAACCATCCACAAAAAGTAGGAAGAATACAAATAATGAAAATAGTAATAATTAAAAATTGAGGGAAAGCTTTATCTTTAGGATTCTTTTGCAAGTGAAATAGCTGTGTAAAAAATTGAATCACAGATTTCAACGGATAATAGGATCTGATGTTCATTGTTGAGTAAGAAAAAGAAAAGGTTATACGATCTAGCTATAAGATCCCTGATGTTAAAAATCTTAATCAAGATATTGCATATTATATTGTTGTGCTGGCTACAGACCTACCCTCTTATTCGTGATAAACTCAAGCGATTTACTGTTTTAACAGAACTCAATTAATATTTTAATACCCCAATTCATTAGGCTAGAGGTATTCCAGCAGTAATTTGTTCTATTCGATACAATACCTATGAAGAATAATGTAAGATATTCAACCCTGAATCGACTTAACCATGATGTATCTCAAAGCTTTGCTATTTTCTTTAATCCTATCACCGTTATCTCTGACTCCTGCAGCTTTTGGATTTAATCCGGATGAGATAGAACAATTACGTGCAACAAGTCGGTGTCCGGGATGCAACTTAACCGGGGCAGATTTGCGGGGTTTTGATTTGCGGGGGGCGAATTTATTTGAAGCGAAATTACAAGGGACTAATCTAAATGGGGTTGATTTACGCAGTGCTAGTTTACACCGAGCTAATTTACAGGGTGCAAACTTAAGTCAAGCCCGTCTAGCAGATGCAGATTTTTATAGCGCGAATCTTCAATATGCTAACTTGCAACTGGCTGATTTACAAGAAGCCAATTTGGCAGATGCATCTCTGTCTAGAGCGGATTTACGACGCGCTAAATTAACAGATGCTGTCCTGTCTACAGCGAATTTGAGTGAAGCCTATCTCACAGGGGCCAATTTATCGAATGCCAATCTACAGCGGACTTCTTTGTTTCGGGCCAACCTGAATAATGTTAATTTAACCGGGGCTATTTTAGTCAACGCTGATTTGCGAGGGGCTAACTTAAAAGGGGCAAATTTGTCTGCTGCTAATCTTCAGTATGCGGCTTTATCCAATACTAATATCAGCCAAGCTAAACTCTCCGACACGAATTTAGACGGAACATTACTACACAATACTGACTTTATTCCGGGTGTTTGTGTGATTGACCGGGCTGTCAGTTGTGTCAGACCGTCTGCGCCGTCTGTTTTTCCCGGTCTCAGCAATTAATATCAAGGTTTATGCTTCAATCGTATGAATCTTGAGGAAATTGGTTCCTTTCGGGCGTTTTGTCGGAATCCCAGCCACAATTAAAATTTTATCTCCAACGGAGGCTAAATGACGCTGTAATAACAAGTCTTCCGCTTGATGGATCAATTCCTCAAAAGATGTGACTTCATGCTCTAACAAAATGGGAATTACGCCCCACACTAAGTTCAGACGATGATAGGTGACTTCAGCGTGTGTAAAGGCAACAACAGGGGCTTTGGGACGTTCTGCCGCCGCTAATTCAGCAGTGTAGCCTGTGGTGGTATAAGCCACAATACAGCTTAAGTTGAGAATCTTATCAATTGTATTCAGGGCTTCGCTTAAAGCGTGAGTTTCATCTGTTGTGGTGGGGGGATAATTCTTAAAGTCAATTTCCGGTTCGACATCGGTGGCAATGCGGGCTAACATTTTGATTGCTTTTATCGGAAATTTACCCACCGCTGACTCCCCAGACAGCATGACTGCATCAGTACCATCAATAATCGCATTCGCCACATCAGAGGCTTCGGCGCGAGTGGGTTTGGGGTGATGAATCATACTTTCTAACATTTGAGTGGCGGTAATCACCGGAATACCGTTTTGATTGCAGAGACGAATAATCCGTTTTTGTAATAAGGGGACTTTGGCTGAAGTGATCTCCACTCCCAAGTCTCCCCGCGCCACCATCAACCCATCACATTGATTAATAATTGCTGCTAAATTATCAATGGCTTGGGGTTTCTCAATTTTTGCCATTACCGGGATTTTTCCCGCCCCTCGCTCATTGAGAAACTGTTTCAGGGCTTTGATGTCTTCTGCTTGTCGGACGAAACTGAGAGACACCCAATCTATCCCTTGAGATAATCCAAATTCTAAATCTTGACAATCCTTCTGCGTCATTGAGGGTAAACTCAAGGCTAAACCGGGTAAATTTACACCTTTGCGGCTTTTGAGTATTCCCCCCTCAATGATTTGACATTCAATTGAATTATCCTGAATTTGTGTAATTTTCAGTTCTAATAACCCATCATCAAGCAGAATTTGCGCCCCAGGTTGAGCTTCTTCAGCTAAATTCGGATAATCTATGGAAATCGTATTGGGTTGAGCCTTGTAATCCTGTTCAGACATCAGGGTCAGAGTCTCGCCCGGTATTAAGTCAATTGCCCCATTGGGTAGTTGCCCGACCCGAATTTTAGGCCCTTGTAAATCTTGTAAAATTGTAATCGGAATATCGATCTCTTCAGACACTTGTCGAATCATCTTAACGGTCTCGGCATGGTCTTGATAACTACCATGAGAAAAATTGAGGCGGGCAATATTCATCCCCGCTTTCACCATCTGTTTTAGGGTTTCGGGTTTGCGGCTGGCAGGGCCAATAGTGGCTACAATTTTAGTCCGATGAGAGAAAGGAATCATAACAATTTGAGGGATAACTAAATAAAGCAAAAAAGGCAATGATTGGGTGGCTGACTCAATCTAAATATCCAGCTTATCAAACACTTCTCGCAGCAGTTTAGCAGATTGACAGAGTTGTTTTTCTTCCGTTTCGCTTAAACTAAAATTCAGCACTTTTGCTGCGCCTTGCCGATTGACAATAGTCGGTAAACTAATACAAATTTCAGGTAAATTGTAGAGTCCTTCAACTAAGCTACTGACTGTTAACACTCGATTTTGATCCCGGAGAATCGCTGTAACAATATCAGTGGCTGCTAAACCAATGGCATAGGAGGTATAGCCTTTTCGGTTAATAATTTCGTAAGCTGCGTTTTTAACTTGTTCAAAAATCTGATTTAATTCTTCTGCCCCAAAAGCCGGACTCCCGTACCAGTCTCCCTCACAAATTTTCATCCCAGCAACATTAGCTTTACTCCACACCGGAACCTCACTATCGCCATGTTCTCCGATAATATAAGCATGAACACTACGAGGGTCTAAATCCAGTTTTTCGGCCAGTAATGCCCGAAACCGAGCCGTATCTAAAACGGTTCCTGAACCCATCACCCGAGAACTCGGAAACCCTGAAAGTTTCAGAGTCACATAAGTCATAATATCGACCGGGTTACTCACAATTAATAAAATTGCATCGGGGCAATATTGAGTAATATCTCCAATTAAACTTTTAAAGATTTTAACATTTCGTTGAAGCAGATCTAAACGGCTTTCTCCTTGTTTCTGACTAGCCCCGGCTGTGATAATAATAAAATCTGCATCTTTTCCCACATCAGCTACACTTCCGGCTGTTATTTTTGTAGGGGAAATAAAAGGAATACCATGCATTAAATCCATCACCTCCCCTTCGGCTTTTTCTTGATTAATATCCTGTAAAACTAATTCATCAAAACAATTTTGAATTAGTAGTGAATAAGCACAAGCCATTCCCACTTGTCCTGCGCCAATAATCACACCTTTTCGAGGGCGAATATAGCTATTAATCTCTTCAGAATCTGAATGGGTTTTAAATAATCCTTCAAACATAGTTATTTTCTCAAATGGGACAACTCAATTAATTAGCGCTGCTGTTTAAATTTAATCACTCATTTTTTTAAAACTACTGTAATAATTTACACATAATTTCTAGTATTAGCAACCCTATTATATTTTCTTAATTTTCATTAGTTAACAAGTAATAAAAAGCTTAATATCTATTGCTTCTACTTAGCTCTATCTCAATCTATATGATTAAG
Source organism: Microcoleaceae cyanobacterium (assembly GCA_049649525.1). GTDB lineage: Bacteria > Cyanobacteriota > Cyanobacteriia > Cyanobacteriales > Microcoleaceae > JAAURB01. The sequence continues at coordinate 68,838 of JBARZE010000006.1, read as the reverse complement.
AGAATATCAAACCAAGCCGCTTCTAAATCTCTATTCAATAATTTTGAGTAATCATTGAGATAAAATTACTTAATATAACGGGTTTTGCTTGACTCATTTCATGACAAATTAAACAGTAATTAAAAATAGATGATAAATGAGTTAAATTATTATGATCGACAGATTTTATAATTTTAGAGATAAACCGCAATCATACAAGAGAATTAAATCAGTTAAATCGAAAAGCCATGATCTCAGTTCTTATATCGCTTGATGAATTCTGGTTAAAAAATATCAGGTGCAGCACAAAAAAGAGGCGTTCACTGTAGAACGTCTCCTTATTAGAATGAATAGATTACTGTTTAATTCAGAACCTATTGTTCAAGTTCAGAAGGGGGAAGCATTACAGCGTCAATTGCATGAATTACACCGTTGCTGCCGATAATATCAGCTTGAGTGACAGTCGCATTGTTGACCATCACAGTTTGAGTGGCTTCATCAACTTGGACATTGAGGGGTTCACCTTGGACTGTTTCTACAGCGCCTGATGCAATTTCAGTTGAAGCAACTTGAGCCGGAACAACATGATAAGTTAACAGTTTGACAAGCTGGTCTCTGTTTTCAGGCTTCAGTAACTCTTCAACAGTTCCTTCTGGTAATGCAGCAAATGCTTCATCTGTCGGAGCAAAAACAGTGAAGGGGCCTTCTCCGGACAGAACTTCTGCTAAATCTGCTGCGCTTAATGCTGCAACCAGAGTGCTGAAGGTGTCATCTTGGCTAGCGATCGCCACAATTGTTGCATCGTTAGCAACGGGAGTCGCAGTGGTGTCAGCTTCATCAGAAGTCACTGCTGTAGTTGTGTCCTCAATAGAAGGAACTTCTGCGGTGGGTGTATCTGGTGTTTCTAAAGCTTGCTCTTGAATCGGTTCGTCGGGAGTTGTTGTTTCAGCAGTCGGAGTACTGCCACCACAAGCAGCTAAGAAAGAAACACTCCCCAAAGCGGTGAGGAGAACAAAGGCTTTTTTAGTCATTACAGAGATTTTAGTCATATCGATTTATCAAATAACAGTGAGAGAGAACAACAAATTATTTCTCAGTTTGCTGAATTCTAACAAATCGTGAACAAATGTCAAGTAAATTATTTCTAAATAAATGATATAATAATATATTCTGATTTAGTCATCTACCTATAGGCATAAATACTTATTAGTAATTCTGTCATTTAAGCCAGTAGGTGCAGAAGGGAAGACACCCGCAATCGGGAAAAGGTATACCTGATGACTGATGATTCCGCCCCTCTGTCCCCGTCACTTTTAAGCTTCAACCGAACGTTGATTGCGTAGATATTCAAACACGCTTTTATCCCCAATATCTGGGTCGAGTGCTTGAAAGGCTTTGCGAATTGCGAAGATCATAAATTGAATTGCCCAGAAAAATAGCAAAAACTTTTGATTCATCACAGACCAAAAGCCAGCCATGTAACCGAGTAACAGTAATGGCACTATTGGGGTGAGTAATTTTGTTTCTATCCGATTAAAGCAAAATGCTTCCTTAAAATAAATCCCGCTTAAGGCAACAAAAGTCCAACCGACTCCCCATAAAGTTTGGGGATGATGATAAACTGCAGCGGCTAAAGGCTCTGAATAATTCAGCATCACGACGACAGCCGCTATTCCACCAATTAACCAAAACAGTTGAAGCAGTCGGTGTAAAATAGCTAAGTAGATATGAATTGTAAATAAACTGACTCCCAATGCAGCCCAGAAACAGGCATACAGCACAGTTAATGCAGATAAGGACATCACTGAATCAGCCGGCCATACAACTATCGCCGTGCCAATTCCAAAACATAAAGCTGCTATCATTAAACCAGTTCGATAGATAATCACCTCAATGCGATCGTGACTTGTGATTGTATATTCACCAAACTGACCTTGGTAAGTGGTTGACTCAGAAATATACGTTTGTTTGCTCATCAATTCCTTCCTTTTTATACCATCTCACAGTAATGATTATTACCTGGATCTCAGGTCATTTGTCTTCCTTATAGATCTATAAGAATGTCTAAATCTTATCAAAAAAAGAAAAAGCAGAAATCCCAGCCTCCCCCAGAAGATCTCAAACCCATACAAATTGATGAAACGATTTTATCTGGACAGTTCAACAATCAACAACGCAGTCCGATCAATTCTGATATGATTGCTGCTGTCACCAGTCTAATTGAAAAATTCGAGGATTTAGGGTTAACCGATTCTGATGGATTGTTACTGGGGTCTGATGAATTTAATATTGAAGAATTTGAAACCAAAATTCAAACTATTTTAGGCAATAAAAAAATTAAATGTAACCAGCAGAATCTTAAAAAATACTGTAATTTTCTGCAAACAACCCTCGAAACCCCTTGTTACCTAACCGGACGAGAAAACTTTTCTTGGGAAGAAGAATACTTATTGGGTTCAGGGACATCTCGAACCTATGAACGCTTGAAAAAAAAATATCCAACTCATACTGATACTTTTAAGTTATTGGAATTTTCTCAAACTGTTTCAGAAATTGACGGCATTTTTGTTGAAGTTGAACGAACTAGCGATCGTCAACAATTTACTTTACCTTTAGCAGACTTAGTCGCCCTTACACCAGATTCTCTCAACTATTCTATCATAGAAGATTATTGTATTTGGTTTATTAACTACGATTGAGATCAATTTTCATCGGTGAATTGAGATGATTGACGACTTTGTTTAGAATGGGAGTCTGGGATAATACTAATATTGTTTCACTTCTTCAGCGGACTTGCTAAAAATTTTTATGAATCAACTAAAATTCAAGACAGTAAAGTGATATCCTAAAGTTAGGGTATTTTTACCCAGATTGTCTCATCTAATATTTAATATAATTGCTGTGCACGATCTTATAATATAATCGAGACTTCCGATACTAGAATGGGTGAACATCAATCACTCGTTCTGAGCGTCTCACTTCAAATAATGTTTACTGCTCAACCGTTAGTTTAAAATCCCGAATGTCATCTTCAAAACTATCTGATGCTCAGAAACAGGAAATCGTCCAAATTTATCAAGAAACACCAGAAGAAACAACCATTACCCTAGCAGAGCGTTATGGTGTGAGTAGTTCGACTGTCAGACGCATCCTGCAAGGCGCGATTCCCAAAGAACTGTATGATAGCTTGACTCAACAAAAACAACGTCTTCATCGTACAGGAAAACGCTCTGCACGCAAAGCTAAAGCAGCAGCCACTTCAACACCCATTTTAACCCTTGAAACCCAATCTGAGCCTATCCCCTCACCCCCTGAAATAGAAGCAGACTCACAATCTGAGGTAGAATCTCACGAGCCTTCAACGCCTCAGTTGAGTGAACCGAATATTAGTCGTAGCTCTAAACGGCGGCGGAAACGTTCCTCTGCAGCGGAGGCAACGACCACAGAGACCACAGAGGACTCACTCTTGGACTCACCCGAAGTTGAACAACCTACTGTTGCCAAAAAAATAATCCCATCTCCCCAAACCACAAGTCGTCAACCGATTCTTAAGCCTGATGCTCAACAGTTGACATTAGAAGATTTCTTTAGTTCTTCTGAAGACTTAAGTGAGTTTGAAGAAGATGATGATGATGAGGATTATTTAGAAGAAGATGAACTAGAAGTAGACGGAAATACGTCTAATGAATTATTAATTTTAAAGGAGCAAATCTCATCCCAATCTAATGCTGACAAAATTCAAATTCTGCCTTTGAGTGAAGCCAATTTACCTCGGACTTGTTACTTAGTGATCGATCGATTTTCAGAGCTAATTACAAGACCCTTAAAAGCATTTAGTGAGTTAGGTCAAATTCCAGCCGAAGAAATCCAGAAAAAAACTTTACCGATTTTTGATAATCATCGGGTTGCGAGTCGGTTTTCAGCGCGTAATCAACGGGTTTTCAAAGTTCCAGATAGTCAACTGCTACAAAAAACAGCATCTTATTTACAAGCTAAGGGGATTACTAGACTTTTTATTGATGGTCAAGTTTATCGATTTTAGGAGTTTTCAGCTAACAAGGTTGCAAACGAGTTAATAACAACACAATCCGATCGATCATCTGACGAGAGTCTCTACTCGATACCTGAGATTGATTCAGCATAATACTAAATGTCAGCGGGGAATAATGGGGCGGATTAATATATCCCGCTAAAGCGTTAACCCCTGATAATGTCCCTGTTTTTGCTTGAACAATATTAGCGGCTGCAGTGTTTAAAAATCGGTTTTTAAGAGTGCCACTCACTCCGGCAATGGGTAAAGAATTTTTATACTGTTCAAATTCAGGAAATGTCGCCATCACTTGTAAAACTTGAACTAATGTTTGAGGACTGAGCCAATTTTGCCGAGATAAACCCGAACCATCGACTAATACATAGCTATCCGGATTTATCCCCCATTGCGTTAATGTTTGTTGGATCTGATTTAATCCTCCGGTTACTGTATCCTGTGGATTTTTACGAACTCCTAAAGTCTGCAATAAAGCTCCGGCAAATACATTATTACTTTCTAAATTAACCTCTTGAATTAACTCAGAAATTGGCGGAGATTCAACATAAGCTAATTCTTTTAATCCCAGCGTTGAAGATTGCTGAGTAATTGAGCTTTTTGTAACTTCAATTCCAACTTCTGTCAGACTCTCAACAAATCCCTGAATAAAGTTTTCTGCAGGATTGACGACTGCTGCATAAACGGGTTCAGGTTGCGAACCGACGTGAAGCTGTCCTGCGATTCGTAAAAGGGGTTGAGTTAAATCTCGTCCAATTTCAACAAATTCCGGTTTATTTTTAGTTACTGTGATGGATTGATTATCAATTGTCCAGCCATTACTTTGTTGAGGACGCACCCAAGTCACTTTCAATGGCTGACCGACTGCAAGCGGCGCTAAGATTAAATCCAGTGAATTTTGATTTAAAATTAAACTATTAATCGGTGCGCCATAACCCGCTTGAATATCTTCCCATTCCCAACTCGGGTCAATCGCAACACCCGAAAAATAACTATTATCTGCTTGTAAATGATTAACTCGAGTAATGCCTTGATTCTTTAATTGTTGGGCTAAATCTTGGAGTTGAGTATCCCCTAGACTAGGGTCACCCCGCCCCACAACGAGTAAATTGTCCGAGTTATCTCCATAGACAGATGTGCCAATCCGAAAATCTGCCCCCAATTGATGCAATGCTACTGCTGTTGTAATGAGTTTGACGGTAGAAGCGGCAATAAAATAATGATCTGCATCTAAACTGTAAAGCGGAGCAGATGAAGGCAATGTTTCAATTAAAATCCCCCAGCGAGAGCGTTGAAATTGAGGAATATTAATCATCGCTTCGATCTCTGCGGGTAATTGGCTAGGACAAATTAATGGTTTCGTTTGACTCCGGACAATAGGGGCTGAAATCGTAGCAAAAACAATCAGACTCAGACAAATTAACCGTAACCCAATCCTCATCAATTTAAGCTTCCACGATCTGACCCACTGTAACACGGTTTCGCCCTTGCACTTTTGCCTCACTCAGAGCGTGGTTAGCGGCCTCTACCAAGCTGGCGGCATCTTTTTCTCCTTGCGGCGGAACCGTACTGGCTATCCCCAAGCTGAGGGTGACGACTGGAGGGCGCAACGGTGAACAACCATGAGGAATTGCTAATTCAATCACTTGTTCGCGAATACGTTCGGCTACATGCATCGCCCCCTCAATTCCCGTCCCCGGCAGCACCACGACAAACTCTTCATCTCGATACCGGGCCACAACATCTGCGGGTCGTAGGGTACAATCTTGAATCACCCGCGCAACTTTTTGTAAACACCGATCTCCAGCCAGTTGACCATAAAGATCGTTGTAGAGTTGGAAGAAGTCAACATCTCCAAAAATTAATGATATATTTTGTTGTTCACGAGCTGCCCGCCGCCATTCTCGCTGTAAACAATAATCAAAGGAATATCGGCTAATGATGTCAGTCAGGTCATCAATATAAGAAATGTCAGGAGTTGGTAAACTTCGCGGGGGAAAATACTGTATCGGCTTGGCTAGATGCAAAGCTGCTTTAGATTCTGTTGTTGGTTCTGGACTGAGTAATTGTTTGCTAAAATACTGGCGATATAGATCGCAACTGAGCATGACGCGATTGCCTTCTAATTTGACTAATCCTAAACTATTAAGCTGATAAGTTTGCAGGGGTTCTAGCTCAAGGGGGCGATCGCGCAGTAACATCTGTTTAACAACTGCTGCTAGTCGAGGTTCTTGGTTGAGAGTGGTTAATAATTCTCGTAAATAATCACTATAAATTCCTGACTCTGTGGCGCTGTGGCGGATAAAGCGTGCAAATAGTTGTTGTTGTTGTTCGGCTTGTGTTGCACTCTCTTGAGTCCCGGTCGAAATTGACTGTTGATTGAGAGTAATTGAATCACTATATTTGAAATAATATAACGCTAACTGAATCAGGTAAGGATGTCCTCCGACAATTTCCGTCAGTTGGCGAATATCAGCATGGCCGATCCATTCAAGTCCGTAGCGTAAGGCTAATGTTTGCACCTGTTCGGAGTTGAGCGGCGGTAAACTGAGGGGCAAACCGATATTAAACGGAGATTGAGTCAGCTTCAGCGGGATATTAATCTCTGATGAATAACTGACAATGAGTCGTAGCTTTTGCCAAATCTCAATACTTTTGGCTTGTTCAGACCAGAGTCGAATTAGAGGTAAAAATTCTGAGGCAATATGTGGGTACTTAAAAATCCGATCGAATTCGTTAAATCCTAAAACTAAAGAAGTCGGAATAGACTTTAAAATATAACTTTGGAAATAAATACTACAACTGACTTTACTACCGAGTTCTGGGTTCCAATAGTCATCGAGTTGAGGAGAGCGTTCTAATTCTCGGCTGACATTTGCACAAAACCAACGCAAGAATTTATCTAAACTGGTAAAAATTTGATCGTCTGCTTGTCGTAAATCTAAACTGACTATGTGATAGCTTTTTTGAACCGCGCGATCAAACAGCCGCAACATTAAAGAACTCTTTCCCATTTTTCGGGGGGCAATAATCCGAATCACGCTACCGGGTTCGGTGATTTCTGCTTCTGCCAGTTCTTCTATGGGTGAGCGAGTAATATAAAACGGAGAATCTGGCGGGATAGGACTATCAGGAAACTCTGGTAAAGCGCTCAGAGTTGAATGACTATTTTGAATTAATTGATATTGACTCGAGGTCAGGGGTCGCGATTCTAATAAGCGCCGAAAGTTTGTTTTACTAATGGGTTCTTCAATCACTAGACTCAGCAAAGACCATAAACGAGCGGCCACTTTTCGGACTCGTTCTGCCCCGTAATAAGCCTCAGACGCAATCGCATTGTAGGTTTTTCCCTCCCAAGCCTGCCGCAAGATCAGTTCTTGCAGAGTGGTTAAAGGTTTTGACTCAGTAGCTTGTAGTAGCTCGATTACGTCTTCAATGGTCATTACCAGAATTTAGCACTCTACACAATATATTTATTTTCTAAAGTTTTTATGTGTCTCCACTCAAGCTTCAGAAAAACAAAACAGGCCATCAGCTATGAGAGATTGAGAAGATAGGGGCCGGGGTAACAGTTTGTCATTGACTTTTCTCAATGGCTTGTTGTAACAAATTTGTTTGTTTTTTTAATCTAGGCTTTTAACTATAGTATAGCGAGAAATATTTGACAACACTTCTTTTCATCGGCCTGATCCTACGACTGATGAGCCGATTAGAGATTTTCAATGAATTAATGGAAAAAATAGAAAATAATTTGTCTGCTTTTAAGTCTTGCTTAGCCGATATATTGGGAAATTTTCAACTGAGATCAATCATTGAGTAAAGATTATGTTTTTTAATTTTATTAGTTTTGTCTATTTTCCGAGTTATTTCCTACAGATTAACTGCAACTCATCAACAGAAGCGGTTTCCTACGCACCACTAAATTATATAAGGCTTGTCAAATCACTCAGAAAACTATGATATAATTTATACCAAGTATCTACAGGTTAACCGCATGAAAATTAGGTGCATTTTCTTAATAAAAATATTTTCTCTTATTTTTTATTTCCCATTATGTATGGGACTTTTGTCCTCTAATGATTTCAAAATCATACTTTGTGAAGAAACTTTGATTAATTTTTGAATGTATAAAAAAATACACTTATTTTAAGTAAATTCAGCGTATTCACGTATTTCTAGCCGAAATATTACTCTACTTCCATGAAATGCAGTCAATGCAATCGGTGCTCTCAACAACCCCCAAACTCATTCTCCCCCAGGATTATCACCTGGATCAAGAGTCCAGCTAAACTAGAGATAGTTCATCTTGCCATCAATCAGCTAGTGAAAAACTCCGCTCAAGCTGGCTCTAACTTGACCCATCAATTAGCCCAACGCACAGGAGAAGAATTTTTGTGCATTTTTGTGCAGTACCTGGCTGAAGAATTAGGAGTTTCAGAAGTCTGGCTGGCACAACTGACTGAGACCTCACCCCATCAACTACAGACCGTCGCACTGTGGTTAGAAGGAAAACTGCAGCAGAACGTAAAAATCAACCTTTCCGAAACAGCTTGGCAGACGGTGATCGACTCTCAAACCCCACAAAAATTACAAGGTGATGAATTAGCCACCCAACTCTCAACTTTAATTCCCTCGACTGTCGAAGCCTATATCGCTGTTCCTTTAATCAATCAACAACACCAAGTTATCGGTTTACTCTCTATTGTCAGCCATCATCAGTGGAGTGAGATTGAGACAGCTCAATTACTCCTATCTCAATTTACCCCTCGACTCGTTACAGAGCTAGAACGTCTACCCCTCGATCCTGCTGTATCTATTTCCCCAACATCAATCCAATACCAACTGCAAGAACAAACGAGAACCATGCAGAAGCACAAACATCAGTTAAATTTAGCAAATATTGCCTTAGAGCGAGAAATTCAAGAGCGAATTTCAGCAGAATTTAACTTACTGATTAGCGGAATTCGCCTACGTAAACAACAGGCAGGGCTGTTAGAACTGGCACAGAGTCAAAGCATTTATAACGGTAACTTGACTGAAGCACTCAACGAAATTACCCAACTGAGCTGTCGAACCTTGAATGTAGAAAGAGGCGGAGTCTGGTTTTATAACGACGATCGCTCCGAATTACACTGCGCCCAGCTCTACGAAACTCACTCTGATACTTATCAACAAGATATTATACTCTCTAAAAGCGATTATCCAGCTTACTTTGAAGCCTTACAGAGCGATCGAGCGATCGCCATCCGAGATGCTCAGCGAGACCCTCGTACCGAAGAACTAACAACAGATTACTTTCAGCCCGCCGGAATTACCTCTGTGCTGTATGCTCCCATTCGGTTTAAAAACAAAGTTCTCGGCATCATTAGCTTAGAACATACCCATTTCCCGAAAACACGCTCGCTTAGCGAAGGTGGTTTGTTGGGGCAAAACCGCAGCCTCAGAGATTGGGCAATTGAAGAACATAACTTTGCCAACTATCTAGCTCACATGAGCTGTTTGGCTTTAGAATCACGCGATCGCGCCGTTGCCGAAGAAGCCCTCAAATCCAGTCAGCGCTGGGTACAGCAGATTGCCGATGCCAGTCCTAATATTCTCTATCTTTATGATCTAGCAGGGCAACGTAACCTGTATGTCAATCCCACAGTAGCAGATATCCTCGGTTACAGCGCTGAAGAGATCCTGCAGATGGAAAATACCTTTGTTCAAGAATTAATTCATCCAGATGACCTTGAGAATCTAACAGACTATTATGCCCAGATGACCATCGGGATAGATGGAGATATCTTTGAAATCGAATATCGGATGAAACACCGCAGCGGTGAATGGTTGTGGTTGGTGAGTCGAGACACTGTATTTGATAAAACCGAGTCTGGGGTACCCACGCAAATTCTAGGCACAGCCAGTGATATTACAGAAATTAAACAAGCCGAAATTACCCTCAAAGCCAATGAAGATTTTCTCAATCGAGTGATTAATGCCGTTGCTGACCCGATTTTTGTCAAAGACGAACAACATCGCTGGACAATGGTGAATGATGCCTTTTGTCAGTTGATGGGGGCTGAGCGGCGTACTTTAATTGGTAAATCTGATATTGATTTTTTACCCCCCACAGAAGCAGCGGTTGCCTGGGAAAATGATAATCTGGTGATCAGTAGCGGACAAGAATCCGACCGCGAAGAAACCCTCACCGATCATAGCGGAAAAGTTCATACTCTAATTACTAAAAAAATAGCCTTTACTGGCCGTCCTCAAAGCGTTGCCATTGGCGGAGGGTTTTCTAAGGATAAAGGTAAATCGGGAACGCCTGCCTTAGTGGGCATTATGCACGATATTACAGAGCGCAAACAAGCCGAAATGGCGCTCAAACAACAAGTACAACTGTCTGCTTTGCGAGCTGATATTGGCACGGCTTTAACCGAAGCTGAATCGTTGTCTGAAATGCTGAAACGTTGTGCAATTGCCCTCAATGAGCGTTTAAATGGGGCATTGGCCCGGATTTGGACTGTCGATGAAGCAGAACAAGTTTTAGAATTACAAGCCAGTGCCGGGCTGTATACTCATTTAGATGGACAACATAGCTTGATCCGGATTGGTCAGCATAAGATCGGCAAGATTGCTCAACATCAACAGCCTTGTTTAACCAATCAACTCAGTGATGATCCCGATATTCACGAGTTAGATTGGGTGCAACAACAAGGCTTAGTCTCATTTGCTGGGTATCCTCTCACCATTAAGAATCGGTTGCTTGGGGTCGTGGCTATTTTTGCCCGTTACCCGTTACCCCCCATCACCCTTGATGAAATGGCTTCCATCGCCAGCGGTATTGCTATTGGGATCGATCGCAAACAAGCAGAAGCCAAACTACGAGCCAGTGAAGCCAGCCTTGCTACAGCTCAGCGGGTGGCTCAGGTGGGGAATTGGCACTGGGAGATTCAAAGTGGTACCCTGACTTGGTCCGAAGAACTGTATCGAATTTTTGGCCGCGATATACATCAAAATCAACCCACTTATGCTGAACTGATTCGCCAAATTTATCCCGATGATCGTCCCCTGTGGCGATCGAGTATTCGGCAAATGATGCAAGTGGGTCAATTTTCCGAGATTGATTATCGCATTGTCCACTCAGACGGTACTGTACGCCATATCGAAGCCCGAGGAGAAGGGGCACTAGACGAACAAGGACAGGTCGTGCGGGCTTTTGGGACTGTAATTGATATTACCGAACGCAAACGCTCTGAAGAGGCTCTCAGACAGATGGCTGAACGGGAACGAGCCTTATCGAAGGTGATTCAACGGATGCGGCAGTCGTTGAACTTACAGACGATTTTTCGGGATACAACCCACGAACTCCGACAGGCAATTGAGAGCGATCGGGTGGTGATTTATCAGTTTAATTCCAATTGGAGTGGAGAGTTTGTTGCTGAGTCGGTGGCGACAGGGTGGCAGTCTTTAATTGAGCAACAGAACGATCAAACCCTAGATACAACCGCTTCAGTGAATGAAAACAGTTGTGTTGTCAAACAGCTTGTCAGTGTTGAGGATAGCTACTTGCAAGAAACTCAAGGAGGACTCTATAACCAAGGGGTGAGTTATCTGTGTGTGAATGATATTTATACGGCTAATTTGTCTGCTTGTTATATTGATTTACTAGAGCAATTTCAAGCGAAAGCTTATATTACAGTGCCGATTTTCTGTGGTAAGAAACTGTGGGGACTGTTAGCGGCTTATGAAAATACCCAGCCTCGACAGTGGGAAGAGTCAGAAATTCAGATGATGGTTCAGATTGGCACACAATTGGGGGTAGCGGTTCAACAGGCGGAATTATTGGCAAAAACCCGACAACAAGCCACTGAATTAAAACAAGCGAAAGAATTAGCTGATGCTGCTAACCGTGCTAAAAGTGAATTCCTCGCTAATATGAGTCATGAATTGCGAACCCCTCTCAATGCGATTTTAGGCTTTACCCAATTGATGGAACATGACGGGAATTTATCGGCTGAACATCAGCAATATATTGAGATTATTAGTCACTCGGGGGAACATCTGTTGCAACTGATTAATGATATTCTAGAAATGTCAAAGATTGAAGCAGGAAGAGTTTCTATCAATGAAAATAGCTTTGATTTATATCGAATGCTAGAAGCAATAGAAGACATGCTTCGTCTCAAAGCTCAATCTAAAAATATTAATTTGGTATTTGAAGACTATCAAGATATTCCCCAATATATTAAAGCCGATGAAAATAAGTTACGTCAAGTTTTAATTAATTTGTTGGGTAATGCGATTAAGTTTACTAAAAAAGGTTATGTGAGCTTGCGAGTCAAACTGGTTGAATCACCCAGTCTTTCTATGAGGAAAGATGATCCCATTCAAATTAGATTTGAAGTAGAAGATAGTGGACAAGGGATCGCCCCAGAAGAATTAAAGCAATTATTTGAAGCATTTAGCCAAACAGAAGCCGGGGTAAACTCTGGGGAAGGAACAGGCTTAGGCTTACCCATTAGTCAGCGATTTGTACAATTGATGGGGGGAGAAATTCAAGTTCAATCTCAACCGGGATTCGGGAGTTTATTTAGCTTTGAAATTCCAGCTACTGTGGGTGAAGTCATTACTAATCCGATTAATTTTTCTTCCCGTAAAATTTTAGGATTAGCACCCAATCAACCCACTTGTCGAATTTTAATTGTAGAAGATAAGTTAACAAATCGTTTATTGTTAATTAAACTGCTGACTCACATTGGTTTTGAAGTTCGTGAAGCGGCAAATGGTTCGGAAGCCGTTGCTTTTTGGTCGAGTTGGCAACCCGATTTAATTTTAATGGATATGCGGATGCCTGTGATGGATGGTTATGAAGCGACTCGCCGAATTAAGTCTGAGCCATCTGGAGATCAAACAATAATTATTGCTTTAACTGCCAGTGCATTTGAAGAAGATCGACATACAATTTTATCGATTGGGTGTGATGATTTTGTTCGCAAGCCGTTTGAAGAAGAAATTCTATTAACAAAAATTAGTCACTATTTAGGAGTAAAATATATTTATAAAGAAGAAGTAAAAGAATCAGTAAATGGTGAGCCATCAACAGATGCCGATGAAACAACCGCTTTTACTTTAGATCCCGAAGCCCTACTGATTATGTCTCCTGAATGGATTGAAAAACTGCATATAGCCGCCGCCCAATGCAGTGACTTACTCACGACCGAGTTAGTTGAGCAAATTCCATCAGAACATCACCAATTAATCCATGCTCTCAATAGTTTAGTGGAAAACTTCCGCTTCGATCAAATTATGGAGTTGACGACACTACCGTCATAGGAAGAGGGGGAGAGATGGCAGACAAGGGTGATGGAGAAGACAAGGAGGACTTGGGTGATGGGGGAGAGTATAAACGCTCTTGTCTGACCTAAATCCCACTCATAATTCATCATTCATCATTCATGATTTATCATTCATACCCTTCCAATTCTGAGGAAAACACGCTAAGATAAAGTAATAATACTCTAATTTACAACCATCTATTAACCTGTATGTCAGCCAGTTGAGGTGATGGAATCAATCAACAATTCCTTCAGACTCAGATCTACTGATGTCAGGCACATGTGTTAGATACAATTTTAAGATAAGAAAAACATCTATGCTTAATCAAGTCTCGGGATCTTCTTACCCGTTTGGGTTCGATGTACTCTTTATGCTAGTAATTTTAGTTGCCTTAGAAGCCATTTTATCAGCAGATAATGCGATCGCTCTAGCATCAATATCAAATGGCTTATCCAATCGTCAACTACAGCGTAAAGCCCTGAATTTAGGCTTGGTGTTAGCCTTTGTTTTCAGAATGATACTGATTGTGACGGCGACTTGGGTGATTCAATTTTGGCAATTTGAATTATTGGGGGCGCTTTATTTACTCTGGTTAGTTTTTCAATATTTTACCTCTAAAGAAAACGACGAAGATGGGTTTCACGGCCCTAAATTTGATTCTTTATGGCAAGCAATTCCCCTGATTGCCTTCACAGATATTGCCTTTTCTCTCGATAGTGTAACAGCGGCGATCGCGGTTTCTGAAAAAACTTGGTTGGTGATTACTGGGGCAACTTTAGGAATTGTCATGCTGCGGTTTATGGCAGAACTATTTATTCAGTGGCTGAAAGAATTCAAATACTTAGAAACAGCAGGTTATATGACGGTTGGACTGGTGGGTATACGACTCTTATTGCGGGTCATTAATCCACAACTCGTGCCCCCTGAATGGATTCTAATTACATTTATAGTTTTACTATTTACTTGGGGATTTTCTGAACGAACTGGACAAAAAGCGATGGAACCTCGTCAAGCGCCCGTTTCTCAAAAGATCGATTAAATTGTATTGATTGTAGAGACGTTTCACGGAACGTCTCCACAGGGTGATGAATTACATTATTCCACCAACCAAGACATTAAACTCGGTTCCCAACTCACCAGTTCTTCATCCTTAAACCACAGTTTAATTTCGGTTTGGGCGGTTTCAATGGCATCTGAACCGTGAATTAAGTTACGACCCACACTAATACCAAAATCTCCCCGAATGGTACCGGGTTCAGCGCTTAGAGGGTTAGTTGCCCCAATAATTTTCCGGGCAGAAGCCACCACGCCTTCTCCTTCCCAAACCATCGCCACCAACGGGCCTGAAGTAATAAATTCAATCAAACCCCCGAAAAAGGGTCTTTCTTTGTGGACGCTGTAATGTTCTTCAGCTAATTTCTGACTGACTTTCATCAGTTTCAGTCCCACGAGGGTAAAGCCTTTCGCCTCAAAACGACGAATAACCTCACCAACGAGTTTACGCTGAACTCCATCTGGCTTGATGGCAATAAATGTGCGTTCCAAAGCAATCTCCTAAAATTAAATCAAAGTCTACATCGATCCAGATTAACTCGTTTTGTATTCATATTTGCCTTTTCTTCGGGATATCAGCCACGCTACACTGTCAAATCAGTAAAGTCCAACTGTCAGGAGACCGTCAACTATGGAATTGCACTCTATTTCCCCGAAAATACCATCACTACATTCTACAACCGATCGGCCGTCTGCCACTCCTGAAGCTTCTGCGGCGGCTTGGACAATTGAAGACAGCGAAACCCTTTACCGCATTCAAGATTGGGGTGTGCCTTATTTTTCCATTAATGCGGCGGGTCATGTGACGGTGTCTCCTAAAGCCGATCGCGGCGGATCTTTGGACTTACACGAATTAGTCGAAGCGTTAAAACGTCGTAATATTAGTCTACCATTACTGATTCGGTTTCCAGATATCTTAGCTGATCGGATCGAACGACTGAATGCTTGTTTCGCCAAAGCCATTACTCGTTACAATTATCCCGGTAGTTATCGGGGCGTTTATCCGGTTAAATGCAATCAAGAACGGCATTTAATTGAAGATATTGTTCAGTTTGGTCAGCCCTATCAATTTGGTTTAGAAGCGGGTTCTAAACCTGAATTATTGATTGCGTTAGCATTGCTGAAAACACCGGATGCTTTACTGATTTGTAATGGTTATAAAGATCAAGAATATATTGAAACAGCCATACTGGCTCAACGCTTAGGTCATCGTTCTATTATTGTGATGGAACAACCAGAAGAAGTCAATTTGGTGATTGAAGCCAGTAAAAAGTTAGGAATTCAACCGATTGTCGGCGTACGGGCAAAACTGAGTACAAAAGGCATGGGACGTTGGTGTGGAACTACAGGCGATCGGGCTAAATTTGGTTTAAGAATTCCGGAGATTATTCAGGCAGTTGAACAGTTAGAAAAGGCGGGTTTATTAGATTGTTTACAATTGCTACATTTTCATATTGGTTCTCAAATTTCTTCGATTAGTGTAATTAAAGATGCCATCCGCGAAGCCAGTCAAATCTATGTCGAATTAGCCCAATTGGGGGCAAATATGCAGTATTTAGATGTGGGGGGTGGTTTGGGGATTGATTATGATGGATCAAAAAGTAAAGCCCAAGCTTCGATGAATTATGATATGCAAAATTATGCTAATGATATTGTAGCAGAAGTGAAAGAAGCGTGCGAAGAATGTCAGCTTTCTGTTCCGACTTTAATTAGTGAAAGTGGACGGGCAATTGCCTCTCATCAGTCGGTTTTAATTTTTAATGTATTAGGAACTAGTGAAATTGGTTCGACAGTATTACCAGAAATTCAAGATCAAGATCATTTAATTCTTAGAAATTTAAATGAAACCTATCAATCTATTACAGATAAGAACTATCAAGAAGCTTATCATGATGCGATTCAATTTAAGGAAGAAGCGATTAGTTTATTTAACTTTGGTTATTTGAGTTTACGCGATCGCGCTAAAGCAGAACAATTATATTGGGCTTGTTGTGCAACCATTCAGCAAATTCTGAGTACAGCAGAAAAAATTCCTGAAGATTTTGCCGATTTAGAACGGATTTTAGCATCCATTTATTATGTTAATTTATCTGTGTTTAAGTCTGCACCAGATAACTGGGCAATCGATCAACTGTTTCCAATTTTACCGATTCATCGATTAAATGAAATCCCAGAAAAACGGGCAACTTTAGCCGATTTAACTTGTGATAGTGATGGCAAGATTGAGAAGTTTATTGACCGAGGGACGGTTAAAAATATATTAGAATTACATTCTATTCAGCCGGATAAACCTTACTATTTAGGGATGTTTTTAGCGGGGGCTTATCAGGAAATTATGGGAAATTTACATAATTTATTTGGGGATACAAATGTGGTTCATATTAAACTAACACCCCAAGGATATCAAGTCGAAGAAGTGATTAAAGGGGATACGATGACAGAGGTTTTAGGATATGTTCAGTATAATGCAGAAGATTTAGTGGAACATATTCGCTGTCAAACTGAACTAGCATTACAACAACAAAAAATGACAATAGAAGAGTCTCAGTTATTATTACAAAACTATGAGAAAAGTTTGAGCAAGTATACTTATTTGAGTTAAAAAATGAGATGAAAATATTTTCATGTGGACGACTTTGTCTATTTGGAGAACATAGTGACTGGGCGGCTAGTTATCGTGATATAAATCCTAATTTAGCCAAAGGATATGCGATTTTAACAGGAACAAATCAAGGGCTTTATGCGACGGTTAAATCTCATCCTAGTCACTTTATTTTACATCCGACTTTACCCAATCGTTCTCGTTTAGAATCTTTGTCTTTACCGATGGAAGAAATAGCACTTTTATCAATAGCAAAAAAAGGCGGATTTTACAGTTATGGGGCGGGTGTAGCTTATCAATTTATGCAAAAATACGGAGTTAAAGGAATAGAAATAAATAATGATTTTACTGATTTACCCATCCAAAAAGGATTATCTTCTAGTGCCGCAATTTGTGTCTTAGTTGCCCGCGCTTTTAATCAAGTTTATGATTTAAACCTTTCTAAACAAGAAGAAATGGAGATAGCATATCTGGGGGAAAGAATGACACCCTCTCAATGTGGGCGTTTAGATCAAGCTTGTGCTTATGGAAATCAACCGATATTAATGACGTTTGATGGAGATCATATTGACATTACTCAGTTAAGTTTAACCAAGGATTTATTTTTTGTAATTGTTGATTTAGGCGGGAATAAAAATACTCAAAAAATTCTGAATTCTTTAAATCAATGTTATCCGTATGCCAGTAATAAAATTCAACAAAATGTTCAGGAATATTTAGGTAAAATCAATGGTAAAATAGTTCAAGATGCTATGGAAGCATTACAACTGGGTGATGCTAAACAGTTAGGTAATTTAATGAGACAAGCACAATCTCAATTTGATCGCTATGTTATGCCTGCTTGCCCTGAGGAATTAACTGCACCGTTATTACATCAAATTTTAAATTATCCACCCCTTCAAGCTTATATTTGGGGCGGTAAGGGCGTAGGTTCACAAGGGGATGGAACCGCTCAATTTATTACTAAAAATAAAGCCGATCAACAACAAGTTATTAAAATTATAGAACAAGATTTTCCAAAAATGAATTGTCTTGAATTAACTTTATCTCATACTGATGAATAGTAATAAAAACTTAGTTAAAAAAGCAATCATCCCAGCGGCTGGGTTTGGGACTCGGATGTTTCCGGCTAGTCAAGGAATGAAAAAGGAGTTTTTTCCAGTTATTGATACAGATGGGCGGGCTAAACCGATTATTTTAGTGATCGTTGAAGAAGCGATAGCAGCGGGTATAGAAGAAATTGGTATTGTGATTCAACAAGGCGATAAAGCACTGTTTGAAAGCTTTTTTAAGCAGCCTCCCATCCCTGAATTATGGCAAAAACTATCAGCAGAAAAGCAAGAATATAGTCAATATTTACAAGGAATTGGTCAAAAAATTACATTCTTGATTCAACATCAGCAAGAAGGTTATGGTCATGCTGTTTTTTGTGCTAAGGAATGGGTGAAGGATGAAGCATTTTTATTAATGTTAGGAGATCATATTTATCGATCTCATCTTAATATGAATTGTACGGCTCAACTGTTGCAAATTTATCAACAAGTGAATCATAGTGTGATGGGTTTAAGAAAGACTTTAGGCGATCAAATTCATCACTATGGTTGTGTGGCAGGTGATTTTAATCCATCCGGTGATTTCCTCTCTATTACTCAGATTTATGAAAAGCCTACTTTAGATTATGCCCGGACTAATTTACAGGTGGAAGGGATGGCAAAAGATGAGTTTTTATCTATTTTTGGATTATATATTTTAGACAGTAGGATTTTTGATATTTTACAAGAGGAGATTGAAGAAAATCAACGGGATAAGGGAGAGTTTCAACTGACTTCTTGTTTGGAAAAGTTACGACAGCAGGAAAGAATGACAGGGGTTTGTATTCAAGGAGAGTGTTTTGATACGGGTATTCCTGAGGCTTATTATGAGAGTTTTTTGCGGTTTTGTAAGAGTTAGATAAACCACAGAGGCACGGAGGACACTGAGGGGGGTTGTGATGGGTTTTAAGGGCTTTTCTACGGATTAATTTACCACAGAGGCACGGAGGACACAAAGATTAGATTTAACGGCTTTGATGAATTCCTTGTTCTTTGAGGGTTTGCATGAAAAATTCTTCTAAACTAATACGGGAGAGTTTCATTGAGGTTAATTGAGCGTTTATTTCAGACAGGTTTTGGATGAATTCTTGGGGTTCTATTGTGAGTTGACCTTGCCAAATATTATTCTCAATATTAAAGCCAGATATCCACTGTTTCAGTTGCTCAATATTTCCGCCTTTTCCTGTCACAATATAAGTTTTATCGGTTCCCAATACCTCATCAAGAGAACCCACTTTTAAGAGATTGCCTTGGGCTAGAATGGCGACGCGATCGCAGATTTTTTCAACATCAGATAAGACGTGACTATTGAAGAAAATGGTTTTATTTTGGGATTTTAAGGATAATATAATTTCTCTAATTTGATAGCGTCCCATTGGATCGAGTCCGGACATGGGTTCATCTAAAAAGACAATTTCTGGATCATTAATTAAAGCTTGTGCCATGCCAACGCGCTGCAGCATTCCTTTTGAATATTGACGCATTGTTTTTTTGAGGGCGGCTGTTTTTGCTAAGCCAACTAAGTCGAATAATTCAGGAATCTTTTGGCGTTGAATAGATTTAGGAATTTGAAATAAGCCAGCAGTAAATTCTAAAAATTCCCAGCCTGTCAAATGATCATAAAAATAGGGATTTTCAGATAGATAACCGATGCGTTGTTTAACGGCTATATTGCCTAACGGTTGATTTAATAATTTTCCGCTTCCACTGCTTGGGCGGGTAATTCCAAGTAATATTTTTAATAAGGTGGTTTTTCCGGCACCATTTGGCCCCAATAGTCCGAAGGTTTCACCTTGATGAACGGTTAAGCTACACTGTTTGAGAGATGTAATTTTTTGATTCAACCAGAAACCTGTCCGATAGGTTTTAGTGAGTTGATGGGTTTGGACGATAGGACTCAATTCAGCAACCATGAGATTGAATGTTTAAGCGGTTATACTCGATTTTAAAATCAGTCGGGCAACAGTGCCATTATTTTATTACTATGGGTTGTAATGTCAATTTTGCAGTATTTTGATCCCAAATTAAATCTGCTATCTGGGAGGAATGAGGATGTCGGGGAACGAATTAGGGGCGGATTTTTGGATGAGTGAGTATATCACGCCGTGGGATATTTATATTCATGGACTCACCAGCGTTTTGATCCACAAGAAAACGGCATACCAGGAAATGTATATTGTGGAAACGGGGGCTTATGGTAAAGCTTTGGTTTTAGATGGTAAATGGCAATCTTGTACGGGAGATGAATTCCTGTACCATGAACCCTTGGTGCACCCGGCGATGATTTATCACAATTCCCCCAAACGGGTGTTAGTGTTGGGTGGAGGGGAAGGGGCAACGCTGCGGGAGGTGTTACGCTGGCAGAGTGTCGAACAAGTCACGATGGTGGATATTGATGGGGAAGTGGTGGAAGCGTGTCGTCAGTATTTGCCCGAAATGCATGATAATGCTTTTGATGATCCTCGGGTTGAGTTAGTCATTGGGGATGCTTTGGAATTTTTGGATAATACCCACTCTCAATGGGATGTAATTATTTCTGATTTATCCGATCCAATTGAAGAAGGGCCATCATTTAAACTGTTTACCAAGGAATATTTCGAGAAACTCCGGCAAGTCCTCACCCCTGAAGGGTTTTTGGTGGTTCAAGCGGGTTCGGTTTCTCCGGCAGGTATGGATTTACACGTCCGCCTGGTTAACACCATTAATGCTGTATTTGATCATACGGTTTCTTATAGTAGTTATATCTCAACTTACGGCGCACCCTGGGGATTTGCTTTAGCGTCTGTTCAACCGATTAATTCTCGGCTAGATCCAGATTATGTGGATCAATTATTACGGGAGAAAACCACAGGGAATTTAAAAATGTTTGATGGGATCGCGTTGCTGGGAATGATGCAAACTCCTTTACATTTGCGATCGCGCATTTCTGCGGAAACGGAAGTTTATACCCTCGCCCAACCGCCCAAATTTTTTGGAAAAGGAAACATTCGCCAGTAAAGAAATGATGATTGTGTGGTTGCTTTCGTCACAAACAACATGAATATTTTACGAATTATTGCAGCTATTCTACCGCCGCCATTGGGTGTGTTTCTGATGGTTGGCTGAGAAACTGCTTTTTGGATTAATATCTTGTTGAGGTTATTGGGGTATATTCCCGCTATTGTCCATGGCAACAGCGGTGATTGCGAAAGTCGAGAAAGGCTATTAATCGCGCTTTAGCGGCTAGAGGGGCTTTGAATTGAATGTTTCTATGGCAGTTTCCTATTTGTTGAAATAAGGCGCTATCCTAGATTAAATGACAAACGATTAGCGATAAGCGTGCTTTATGACAACCGTCACTTTTCCCATTTCTATCGAGAAAACACAATATTCTCGCCTAGCAACCCTCGATTTTAATAATATACCATTTGGCCAAATATTTAGCGATCATATGTTGGTTGCCACCTATGAAGCGGGTCAATGGCAATCGGCTAAAATCATGCCTTATGGTGGTCTTGAAATGGCACCTTCTTTATCTGCTTTGCATTATGGTCAAGCCGTTTTTGAAGGGATGAAAGCTTATAAAAGCCCGGATAAAAAACCCCTTTTATTTCGACCCGATGCTAATTTTAATCGAATGAATAAATCAGCCGAACGGTTGTGTATGCCGACTATTCCTCGGCAGATTTTTATTGAAGGGTTAAAACAATTAATTCAACTCGATTCAGGCTGGATTCCTGAAACAGAAGATAGTGTTTTATATATTCGACCGATTTATTTTGCCACAGAGGAATCAATTGGATTAAAACCGTCTAGCAGTTATAAATTTATTATTATTACTTGTCCGGTGGGTTCATACTATTCTGAACCGGTTCGTTTAATTGTGACTCAAAAATATGTGCGGGCTTGTGAAGGCGGTACGGGAGCGGCTAAAGTAGCGGGTAATTATGCACCTAGTTTACTTGCAGATAAAGAGGCAAAAGCGCAGGGTTATGATAATGTAATTTGGCTTGATGCTATTGATCATAAATATATCGAAGAATGCGGTACGATGAATTTGGCATTTGTGATTGATGATGTGGTTGTTACTCCTAAATTAACGGGAACAATTCTACCCGGAATTACCCGAGATAGTGTTTTAACGTTATTTAGAAGTATGGGAGTTAAAGTGGAAGAACGGTTAATTAGTATTGATGAAATTGTAGAAGCTTATCATCAAGGTCAATTAAAAGAAGCATTTGGTATGGGAACGGCAGCAACCATTGCTCATATTTCTACGATTAATCACCAAGGAATCGAGATGACTTTGCCTCCCGTTTCAGAACGCTATTATGGTAATACTGTCTGTCAGAAACTGAGAGAAATTAAAACAGCTCAATGTGATGATCCTCAAGGTTGGGTTCGGCACTTGGAGTAAGTTTTAGTTAGATTTATTGAAAGTTAGTGATGATTTATTGTGAGGGCAAAAAATTTAGTATGTTTGGTGAGCGACCGCTTCTGCGTCACCCCTAAAAGTTAATAATTTATCTTTTTTTTGCCCTTATTTATTTAATTGTTATCTGTCACTTTCATTAATTAGATGTAAGCTAATTTTAGATTTGAGTATACTTTTTTAAAATTTTAAGGGATTTCAAAATGGATCTGATTACAGACAATATGACGGAAAGTAGAGGTTTAAATTGAGGCTCGAAAAGACACAAGGGTTAATCAGTGAAACTCAGGTTTAATAAAAGGGTGACTCATGAATTGATATTTAATCAATTGCTTTCTTTAATTAGCTGATAGCAGCGAAATAAAAGACAGACGAAGTAGACAATTAATTAAGGGTGATAGTTGCATCAACGCCAGTGGGAATAACAGACTATTTTAGGGCTTGAGGGTTTCAAGACCTCTTGGGAATGGGAGTAATGTAACAAAACGATTGTTACGGCTCTCAAGACCCATTCAAGTTTGAAACTTTCGATCATCTATTTCCTGTCTTTGTTCATCCTCAAAGTAATCTGCTAATAAGTCAGCTCCGGCTTCCCCCATCTCGATTAATTTCTGTTTGATGGCGTGTAGTGCAAGCTGAGAAGGTCTTGAATGCCCTCTTTCCCAACGGTTGACCGTTTGAAAGGAAACACCAAGCTGAGCTGCTAATTTTTCTTGTGACAGCCCCAAGCGTTTTCTGAGGGTTAAAATGAGTCTTGGAATCTCGGATTTCATAATGACGAACATTGCTCCAGTCTAGTGTTTAAGTCAAAAATCACAAGTGATATACAATATGAGATATCACGGATTTATCTTCTTTGTTCACAAATTAAGATCATACTTTCAATCATCAAAGGGTGACAGGGAAAGTGAAATTAGTTTCACCAATTAGGGTTATATAATCCTGGATAACACAAAAAGAATGTCATTATGATATCGAACTTAATACACAATGTGATAAAACGGAAAGAAAAGTGCCAATCTGGCAAAAAAACAGATCCAAAGCGGGCAAAAGCAGCCATTTTTGTGATTTTTCCTCTTTTGGTATTTTTGTCATCACCCCAGCAATGACTTAAGATAAGTCTCTCAAAATACTACATCAAAATCGATAACCTTCAATTAATCAACATCAACATGACCACCTCATCAGTCAAACAAACTACTACCCAACAACCTCCGTTAATTTCCCGTGATATTCTATTTGGAAACCCTGAACGTACAAGTCCGTCCTTGTCTCCTGACGGTAATTCTTTAGCTTATATTGCTCCAGATGAAGACAATATTTTACAAGTGTGGATACGGACAGTTGGGCAAGACAATGACCGCAAGCTCACGGCTGATTCAAAACGTGGTATTCGTTTCTTTTTTTGGACTTATAGTCTGCATCAGCTGATCTACGCTCAAGATTCTGATGGGGATGAAAATTGGCATTTATATTTAGTCAATATTCAGTCTAATATTGTGCGAGATTTAACACCATTTCAAGGAGTCCGGGCACAGGTGATTAATTTAGATCATCATTTTCCGAATGAAATGTTAGTGGGAATGAACCTGAGAAACCCTCAAGTGTTTGATGTTTATCATGTTAATTTAACCAACGGTGCAGTAGAATTACATACCGAAAATCCAGGTAATATTGTGAGTTGGACGGCAGATGCTGAGTTTCAAATTCGAGCGGCTAGTGCCTCAACACCAGACGGTGGATCTGACTTGTTGTACAGGGAAACCTCCACACACCCTTGGGATGTTTTACGGCATTGGAGTGCTGATGAAGAAGGGGGTGCGTTACTATTTTCTAATGATAGTCAAATTCTCTACATTGTTGGCAATCATGATGCCAATGCTCAACAGCTAATTGCGCTAAATTTAGCGACACGAGAAGAAACAGTGATTGCGACAGACTCTCAATATGATGTGGGGGGTGTTTTGGTTCATCCCACTTCCCGCGAGATTGAGGCGGTATCTTTTTACAAAGATAAACAACAATGGCAAATTCTTGACCCGAGTTTAGAAGGGGATATGGCAGCGGTGAAAGCCATTGATCCCGGAGAATTTAGCATTAGCCGAACTTTAAATGATGATCAGTGGTTAATCAGCTTTCTCAACGATGATGGCCCGGTTTCCTATTATGTTTATGACCGTTCTAGCCAAACCAGCACATTTCTATTTACCAATAAACCCAAATTAGAAGGTTTAACCTTAGCCCAGATGGAACCCATCTCCTATGATGCCCGAGATGGTCTAACGATTCATGGTTACCTGACTCAACCGCCTGGAGTATCTACGCCAGCCCCAGCAGTATTACTGGTTCATGGGGGGCCGTGGGCGCGGGATACTTGGGGTTATGATCCTCAAGCGCAATGGCTCGCTAATCGAGGGTATGCTGTTTTGCAGGTGAATTTTAGAGGGTCTACTGGGTACGGTAAAGCGTTTGTGAATGCAGCGAACCGAGAATGGGCAGGAGCGATGCATGATGACCTGATAGACGGGGTGAATTGGCTCATTGAACAGGGGGTAGCTCAGGCAGATAAAATCGCGATTATGGGGGGATCTTACGGCGGATATGCCACGTTGGTGGGGCTGACCTTTACACCTGATGTTTTTGCTTGCGGAGTCGATATCGTCGGGCCCAGTAATTTAATTACGCTGATGCAAAGTATCCCGCCATACTGGGAACCGATCCGGGCTAACTTTTACCATCGTGTGGGCAATTTGGAGAGCGAACCGGACTTTTTAAAATCGCGATCGCCCCTATTTGTAGTCGATCAAATCAAAAAACCGTTACTGATTGCTCAGGGGGCAAATGATCCACGAGTCAAGCAAGCGGAAAGTGAACAGATCGTTGAGGCGATGAAACAGGCGGGTAAACCAGTGCAGTACGCTTTATACACTGACGAAGGACACGGGTTTGCTCGTCCGGAAAATCGACTGCATTTTTATGCGATCGCAGAGGAATTTCTGGCCCAGTATTTGGGAGGTCGCTTTGAACCGATGACAGAAATGACAGGACATTCTGGTATTGTTCAGTCTGCTTGAATAAACCGCTTGAATATCTACTGATTTGAGGAGAGACGTTTTATCTTTGCGATTGCGTCTCTTTCTTTACGGCTGAGCGGTAGGACTGCTTGAAGTGTTACAATGAAGAGATAAATATCTGACACAAAACTGCTCAATTTAGAACTTTTTTAAAAGTTCAGTTAAACTCGATACAAAAATTTTCTATTTTTTTCGATTCTTTTTAATTATTATTCTCTTCAACTTAACTTTTTATGATTGAGTATATTTTAGCAATTGTATCAACTTTAATTATAGGCTTATCGTTAAATTCTTCTGTACGAATTATTAATGAAAGCGATGAAGCAATTGTCGAACGATTGGGTCAATATGATCGGACTTTAAAATCGGGATTAAGACTCGTTTTACCTGTTATCGAAAAGATTGTTCATTACGATACCATTCGAGAGCGGATGCTGGATATTCCACCCCAAGATGTGTTGACTGAAGAAGGTATTCCCTTAAAAATAGATGCAGCAGTCTATTGGAAAATAGAAAATTTACATAAACTCTATTATGATGTTGAGAAAGTTGATGAGTTGATGGCAGATATTGTTAAAACGACTTTGCGAGAAGAAGTAGGACAGCGCAGTTTATCCGAACTCTTAGCTTCTATTAATCAGGTGAATAAAGCCTTACTAAAAGAGTTAGATGGGGTGACTCCCACTTGGGGAATTAAAGTATTGCGGGTCAGTATTCAAACCATTACGCCCCCTAAATCGGTAACAGATGCTCAAGAGAAAGAAAAAGCCGCAGCAAGTATACAACGAGCAGCAATTCTAGAAGCAGAAAGCGAAGCAAAGTTTATTGAAGTGTTGGCTCGGGTGATGAAAATGGAGCCAAATAGCCCTGAATTTATTAAATTTTTAATTGCTAAACAGTACGTTGAAGTGAATGAAAAACTGAGTGCAAGTAATAATTCAAAAATTATCTTTATGCATCCTGAAAAACTGACTGAAGAAATTGTTAATTTAATGGATCAAGAGGGACATCACCCGGCTCAACTCAACCCTCAATTAAAGCTGGTCAAGTCTAATGGAGAGGCTCTCAATTCTGATGATAATGTTAGTTAAAGTTCAAATATTGATGATTTAACTACTTTGTACGTTTTAAATAACTGGCTCGACACCAATCAATATCCGAACCGACCTGAAAGGTGATATAATCTATGCCGTAAGCACTCCAATAGTTAATTACGGTTCCCACCTGCTTTTGGTTGCTACTGACACGCTCTACTCCGCACCCCAGGGGAAACTTCAGAGCAACTGGATTGTCTTTCCATTGTTTGAGTTGTTTAATTCGGATTTGGTCTGCCTCAGACAATAGCCCCCACGCCGCAACCTTCAAGTCAGAATAGGCAGTGGTCAATACCTCAATTTCTTTCCAAGACTGAGCTGATATAATGTATTGGGCGAGTTCTTCGGGACTGTGGGGTTCTAAATCAGGGAGAGGAAGAGCGCTCATGAATCTCAGTCTACACCACCTATAGTGGTCTTATGCTAAACTATTTTAACTATACTCTAAATGTAGCGTTTTAGCACAAAATTTCAACCCAGCTTCAAGATTGATTGATAGCGCTACAGTCCCAAAAATAGAGCCAAAATCACAAAAATAATCACAGCAGCGACTGCATCCCAGGCATCATCTGACTGAGGTTTAGAGGTTGTGGATTTGTAGTCTATCTCAAAGTTAGGTGTCGGTGGCGGTGAGTAGATTGGCTCTGGGATATGGGAAAAATCCCGCATAAAATCGCAGTTGAGACATTGAAACAAGTCATGATTACGCTGGATAATTGTGTGTTTCCCACACTTCGGACATTCTAAGCTCTTACGTTTCATCATTTTTCCCCCAAGTTATTATCAAACAATCGATCACACCCTATACTTGTATATATATATTCCTGAGTTTGTCCCAAAGCATATAGTTTTCTTCAGCTCGGGGAAATCAAAATCCGCAAAGAATCTCCCCAATTAGCGAATTTTCAGACTATCGGTCGCATCTTCAAAATTTTTCTGTTTATATTTTTCGGCAAGCGGGAATACTAGAAATAGTTATACAACTCCAGTTAATCCTATTTTATAGTGAGGAAAACTCACATGACTCAGTCTGCTTCTAATCCATACGATGCTCTGAAACTGGCAAAAAAGGGCGATCCAAAAGCAATTCAAGCAGTGATTAATCATTTACTAAAAGATCGCAATATTACAGCCAAGGTCTCTCTGAAAAATGATGCAGTTCATATTATTTTACAATCTCAAGACGTTATTTCTCAAGCTCTTTCTACTGCATCTCTGATGAAAGTTCTACAGAAAATTAACGCCCCTTACATCAATACAGCAATTATACAGGCAAAAACACAAGGACAAGTTAATCCAGTTTGGACAGAATGCATTCCATTAAATACTCAATATAAACCTCAGCCTGAGATTCCTCAAATAAAAGAGAAAAAGAGTTTATTTTCTGTTCAATGGCCGATGTTGTTTCCTTACCCTAGTTCTTGGCTAAGAACAGTTATATTATTATTATGGACAGGAATTATTGTTAGAATATTTGGATTTTGGGGTGCTTTATTTGCTGGGATTTTATCTCTGATTGCAGATGATCCTATTTTATTCTTACAAATTTTAGGAATAAGCTTACTTGGATCGTGTTTAGTTCTTTCTTATGTTTACCATCTGATTGATTTCAATAAACCTTCTAATTCTCCTCGATGGTTTCCTCGTCCTGTTAAATTATGGGAAGGAATTTACGCACCTATTGTTTTAGTCCTATCGTTTATTATTGTTATTCTTCTCTGTTTTCCGTTCGTTCCATTAAATGAATGTACTTTATCAAGTGCTTCTCAATCTTCCTATTGCCGCCGTATCCTGAATAGTTATTTTGATGAATTAGAAGTTTATGCAACTATAATTTGGTTATTATCTATTGCATACCTTTATCAAATCGAATACTTATTAAGAACTCATTTTCCGTTAAAAAAGTTTTTGAAATTGATCGGAATTAGTTTAGTTACTATTTTCACAATTACTAGTCTTCAATTTACTCTAAAATATTGGGACTATATTTCTGGTGCATTAACTGCATTCATCACGCCTCAAATAACGACTGCAAACCAGATTGATACTATCCCAGTTAAAACTGAAGCGGTGACAAAAGCACCAGAAATCAATAAAATAGATCCATTTAAAAAAGCTATTAATAAAGCGACAATTGCTGCCACCTTAACTCAATCAGCTAAGTCTAAGTTGGAGTGGGAAGAAGTCGCAAATCATTGGCAAAACGCTTTAGAATTAATGAAAGAAATTCCTTCATCTCATACTCATTATCAAGCGGCTCAAGACCGAGTAATTCTATACCAAAAAAACCTAGAATATGCTCAATTAGCAGCCAGTCAGGCCAGTTTATAGCTGCGATATTGATTAATATAAATAAAGTGCCAGCTTATGGCTGACACAGGCTATTTACACACTTAACAACAAGAACTATCATTTGTAAAAGTCAAACGATAATCTGTTCCTTTTGTTTCCTTTGGATGACGAACTACATTGCGGCGACGGTCAAATTCTGCCGCTTCTTCTATTGGGATTTCTTGATGGGGTGGAAGGGGAATAAAGTCTTGATGATAAGGACCATTTACGTCAGTATAGAGCTTAAAAGTTTTATCACAAACTGCCATCGGCTGACCTCGATAAAGGGTATGACCATCATCATCTAATACTTGTTTCCAAGGACCTTTATAAATGACAGCTTGGTTACAATCTAAGCATTCTCCTTCTTTTCCTTTAAATGCTTCAACGGTTACAGAACGAAATTCTATCCCATCAACAACTTGCCAAGGTTCGGCTTGACGAACTAATATTTTAATGCCGTAAAATCCGGCTTTTTCAAACATCTGAATAAATTCATCTTCCCGGAATGCACCGGAAATACATCCACTCCATAATTCAGGATCATTGAGAATATTTTCTGTGGGATCTTCATCACAAACAATGTCTGAAATAACAGCGCGTCCTCCTTTTTTCAAAACCCGATGAATTTCTTGAAACAGTTGCTTTTTGTCTTGAGGACGAACTAAGTTTAAAACACAATTAGAAATAACGACATCGACAGTATTATCCGCAATTAATGGCTGCTCTTGCCGCAGGCGATCGCATTCTATTTCAAAAGCTGCAATTTCTTCTACTGAAGTAATAGGATGTTGATTTAACCATTGTTGAGTCAGATCTAAATTCAATGCTAAATCTTGAATTTTACCCTTGACAAATTGAGTATTCTGATATCCTAGTTTTTCGGCAATTTCAGCTTGATATTTACGAGCAAGGTTCAACATTTCATCATTAAAATCAACCCCAATGACTCGACCTTCTGCTCCTAATTTTTGGGCTAAAATATAACAATTTTTTCCCCCGCCTGAGCCTAAGTCAACCACGGTATTTCCGGGGTTTATATATTGAGTCGGATCGCCGCAACCATAATCTTTATCAATAATCTCTTGAGGAATAATTTTTAAGTAATTAGTGTCATACTCTGTCGGACAACATAAAGTCGGTTGCACAGTTTGAGCGCCTGCTTTGTAGCGGTCTAAAACCTCTGTTTCGATGTTGTATGAAGTTACTTTTGTCTCTGGTGTCATCTGATTTGCCATGAATTCTTAATAAGTAGCTGTGACTTTGCTTTTTTGTATAACACAATTTGACTTATTCTGAAAAATCAGTGGTGAATTTTAGCAAAATCCCACTAAAATATTGTATTGTTCATTGAAACGGTTTAAGCTTAAATTTTCCTGAGAAATACCTCAGCTTTCTCTCAGAGAAAGACAGTAAAGAAACAGCATAAACAGGTTATTCTTACAATAGATCATTAACCATTTTATCTCGCCAGTAGCAGCCCTGAAGACAAGTGCGATGGCATCACACTACACAGAACAACTCAAAGATAAAGATTATGATTTCTTCTGACTCCCGGGTTGC
The DNA here is from genome assembly GCA_049649525.1 of Microcoleaceae cyanobacterium. Classification (GTDB taxonomy): domain Bacteria; phylum Cyanobacteriota; class Cyanobacteriia; order Cyanobacteriales; family Microcoleaceae; genus JAAURB01. The sequence continues at coordinate 38,274 of JBARZE010000006.1, read as the reverse complement.
TGCTCAACATTGGGAGACGGTTTGATCTCCAATTTGGCTTGTAATTCTGTCTTAATTCGGTTTAAGATTGAAGTCTCATCTAAAGAGGCTAAAATGCGCTGTACGACTGCCTTCGGCCCTTCATTCCCCCAAGAGGCACCATTTGCCAAGTACGTTTTTGTCACTTGCCCAATGCCATAAGAAGAAACTCCCGCGACTCCGGCTTGAGTGATGGCAACAGATAGATAGGGCACTAAACTCGCGCCTCCCGTTAAGGGGGCACTAGCTCCGAGTAAGCCTTTCAACGAACTCAGTCCGAGGTGGGCGACTAACTCACTTGCGCCAATACCTCCCATTCCCAGGGCTATTTTTTGTAATAAATCTAATGCCCCTTGTTGGGTCATGGAGATGCCGTAAAGCTTGGATAAGGTCAAAATCATGGTGACATCTATCATTGCCCCGCTGAGGAGATCCACCACTGTGATGGGGTTGAGGGCGATCGCCACTGCCTTTGTCATCACTCCATTCCAAATGACTTTGTTGGCGCTGGTGTCTCGAATTTCCATTTTTCGCTGAATTACCCGCTCATTGACGCTGCCGGCGTATAGCATGGTGTTGAGGGCAACTAAGGACTTCCCTTCTCGGTCTAGAATTTCGAGAATTTTTAACTTTAGATCTTCTACTTGCGGTTTTCCTCTGGTTAATTCAGCCTTTAAGCTACCATCGGCACGACGGACGGCGGTTGCGACTAGGGGCGAAGCGGCTGCCATCACAATTTCATTGGGGGAAATTAATTCTTTGACCCGTTGGTCTCGAATGGTTTGGTAAATGGCATTGCGGTCTGTTTCTGGGTACTGATCAACTTTATTAAAGACAAGAATAATCGGTTTTCCCGCTTCTCGCAAATGAGATAAGGCAACGTATTCAACTTGGGTAATATCTCCTGCTATTACAAATAGGAGTAAGTCTACTTGCCGAGCTATCTGAAGTGCAATTTGTTCGCGCGTTTGACCATCGACTTCATCTATACCGGGTGTATCAATCAGTTCAACTTGAGAAATACGATAAGATACGGGGGTTTGAGAAGGTAGAGGCGGGTGACTCGGTGAATTGGCTGAATTCATTTGCCAGGGTTGAGCTTGGGTCTGGCGGGTGACTCCGTGAATGGGGCCTGTTTCAAAGATCGTTTGTCCGAGTAAGGCATTGAGAATGGAGGATTTACCTCGGCCCACCATCCCAAATACAGCAATTTGGACTCGGGTTTGCTCTAGTTTATCGAGCATTTGATCGAGTCCGCTTAGCTCGGTTTCTAGTCCATTTCGTTCTTCCGGGGTCAGATCAAGATGTTCAACCACCTCCTGCATCGCATCTCGGGCATGACGCAGATTCAATTCTGCTTGAATATCAGAAAAGCTGAGTAAGGTATTATTCAGTTCATCGTCTAGATTTATCCGATCCATCATTGCTATAAATTTTGATGCGATGATTAATGATGATGGAAATAACAATCAGTAAATATAATTAACTATTAGCACTCGAGAGAAGCCGTCAGGGTCCAGTTAATGCAGGTAATCATTGTCTAGACCCTTTCTTTGCGATCATTGAGGAGTCAATAATCCTTGACTTTTAGAATAGAATCCACCTTGTAGATTGAAGATGAAAACAAAGTTGACTCCTATTGTCTGTTAATAATTGCCTTGATTATAACCTCCGCCACCTTTTCTTCTATTGTCTTCTTTCGGCTTTGCTTTGTTAACTCGCAATTGCCGTCCCATCCATTCAGCTCCATCTAGAGCTTCAATTGCGCTATCTTCATCCTCCACTTTTTCCATTTCAACGAAACCAAACCCTCGGGAGCGACCTGTTTCACGATCAGTCGGGATTGTGGCTCGTTTAACTTCACCGTAATCAGCAAAGACTTGACTTAAGTCTCCTTCAGTAACGTCATAAGATAGGTTACCAACGTAAATCGACATGGAATGACTCCAACATTAAACTCAAGTTAAGAATCAGTTTTTGGAGACATCACTACCGATACAGAACTTAACGTCAATCATAAAATTCTTGTAGCGAAGGAAAATGTCTACCAAATTAAAGCTGAATCTTAATTATCGATTCTAGCATAGGTTTCTGAATTTCGGTTCAGTTAATTTTAGTTGGACTTGTCCAACTTTCGTTTAGCAAACAAAAGACAGATCGACTGATCCAAAGTTTGTGGTTAATGCAATGTTAAGATTCTCTAGAACTTTAACTAACCACTGCACACCTTCTTGAGTAGAAGATTCATAATGATTAAATAAAATGGCAAACCGTTTTTCTAAGTAGGGCCGAACTCGACGACAAATTAAGGCGATCTTCAAAAATAAACCCACGGCAAATGTGGGGCCTAGATTGGCAATCAAATCTAGGAAGACAAAATGATTGGGTTTTTGCGGGCTTTCTACAATTAAAAAATTTAAAATTTGGCTGCAAGTTCTCAGTAAGAGAAAATCACTAAAGTCTTCTTCATTACTTTGGGGAATAATTTGTTGTAGTTGTTGATAGAGCTTGTCATTGAATTGACGTTTTGTATAAGATGATGAGAATGAAGGCGGGGTTAAATATTCATATAAATTATTTTTGAAGTTTTTGAAAGATTGAGGGCTTTGTGTTTGGTTGACAAAACGATAAGCTAAATCTCGATAAGTATTTTTTCCTTCTACCTTACCAATAAATTGCTCAATCGCAAAAAAAAGTTCTCGGTTACTCAATAATGTGGGATTCTGCACGGGTACTGTTATTTTTTTGGCTGTTTCTAGAGACACTTTAGCGACTTGTAATCGCCGCCATTGATGAGTCACGTATTGAGAGAGATCGAGTTCAAATTTTTGCTGTTTTTTCAGCTTGATATTACGAATCATTTGTTGATGTTCATAAGAGGTATTATCACTGACTAAGCAATGATGATATAAATAAGGGTAACGAGGAATTAATCTTCTTAAGGGCTGTTTATTAGATTGATGGGGATAAATTTCTAAAGGTTGACCCACTACTTCGGTAAAGCGCTTTAAAATTGTGTAATGCTCACTTTTAATGAAGCTTTGAATCAATCTAGATGAAGTACTACCTCGACGAGAATATACATAAGTAGATGAAGAATTGATGTCAATCTTTTCAAATAGACGATTAATTTTATAGATTGCTTGCCTTCGGTTCGGCATAGTATGCCATCGATTAATTAAAATATAACAACAACGATTAATGATGAAGTTGAAGTCGTTTTCTGTAACTTTGGCTGCTATAATTTTCTTTAAGGCTTGGACAATTTCAGGGTCGGGGTATCCTGAACCGACGATAAATAAAAGCCGAAATCGTTCGATCAGCTGATCTGCATCCTCAACTTGTACCCGATCAATAAAGTGATCGTAAATTTTTTGCTCTTCCGAATGGTGTGAGCGAGACGAATAACTCAATAAATTATTGTTCATATAACATTACCTATATTACTTTTGATAATTAACGAATTGTTTGATAGATTTAGATTAGCTCAACGGTCGTTAATTTTAGCTCGAGCATAATATTAACGACGACTTCAATAGCAGCATCTGAACTTCTGATAAACACGTTCTCATAAGAATAATTGTTGGGGACTATATAACTGGCATTATAGATTTCATAATCTATTTAATTTACATTTTAATCTATAATTAATCCGGTTAAGTTTGAGTGCATTGAGAAGATCACTTGACTATAACTAACTCATTATCACAAGATAAAAAGTGATCGACTCTACAATTAACACAAAAACTTGATTCAATTGAGGCAGTACGATAGCAAAATTAATCATTGATGGGAATCAATGCACCCAAACTCTGGAATAATGATAAAAAGTCTACTACCCGCCCGGAAACTGTTCAATCCCTAAAACTAGAATGTCGAACGCCCTCACTCCTACTGATCTGGCTCAAATTCTGACTACTCCATTATGGCATGGATGTGAAAATCAAGGGGTGACACCCATCACGGGCATTACCACTGATAGCCGCCATCTTAAACCTGGAGAAGTGTTTCTTGCTCTGTCAGGAGAACGATTTGATGGCCATAAATTTGTGGAGATGGCGCTCGCCGCTGGGGCAGTTTGTGCCATTGTTGAGTCGGATTTTGCGGCGACTCATCCTCAATTGCCTTTGCTTGCCGTAGAAGATACCTTAGCTGCTTATCAAGCCATTGCCCATTGGTGGCGACAACAATTTAATATTCCCATTATTGGGGTAACCGGCTCTGTTGGCAAAACCACCACTAAAGAACTTATTGCTGCGGTTTTATCGACTCAGGGAAATGTGCTGAAAACTGAAGCTAATTATAATAATGAAATTGGAGTTCCCAAAACTTTACTGCAACTGTGCGATACACATGATTATGCAGTAGTAGAAATGGCGATGCGCGCACCAGGAGAAATTGCTTTACTCAGTCAAATTGCGGCCCCTACTATCGGTTTAATTATTAATGTTGGAACCGCTCATATTGGTCGCCTGGGTTCAGAACAAGCGATCGCTGAAGCCAAATGTGAACTGCTTGCAGAAATGCCGGGTGATGCAGTGGCTATTTTAAATCATGATAATTCTCGTTTAATTCAAACCGCAGCAACCGTGTGGTCAGGCAAAACCTTGACTTATGGACTCGAAAGCGGAGACTTAACTGGAGAATTAATTGATTCTCAAACTTTACGAGTTGAAGGGATAAATTTAAATTTACCTTTACCTGGATCTCATAACGCCCTCAACTTCCTGGCGGCTTTAGCGGTTTGGAAAATTATTCAGGGAGAAACGACAACCCCTGAGATACTTTATCAACCTTTAAAAACGGGCTTAAATGTGGTCTTACCAGCCGGACGGGCAAAACGTTACGATTTAGATAACGATATTGTTATTTTAGATGAAACCTACAACGCGGGTTTAGAGTCAATGAAAGCCGCCTTACAATTGTTAGTAGAAACTCCCGGAAAACGTCATATTGCTGTGTTGGGAACGATGAAAGAATTGGGAGAAAAATCAGTTGACTTTCATCATCAAATTGGTCAACTCACTAATGAATTAAATTTAGATGCTTTATTTATTTTAGCTGAAACTCCAGAAGCGACTGCGATCGCAACTGGGGCAGATGGTTTATCTATTATTAAAACTATAGATATTGCTTCTAAAGCTGCTGATAAAATCCTGACTCAACAATTGATTGAATTTATTAAACCGGGCGATCGCTTGCTGTTTAAAGCGTCCCATTCTGTCGGACTCAACAAAGTTGTAGAACAATTACGCACAGCAATTTAAGTTCTTTTATTAAATACCAAATAATCAATCTCTCTCCCTATTTTAGACCTCTGGCAAACGTAAAAAAGCAATCATTCCTAGTAGTTTTTGTCTCCCTTCTTTTCTACTGTTCCGGCGATCCGCTGTTCCCAACAACTAGGGCGAAGTCTTCTGTATGATCAATCACTTTGCAGTTTTCTTTTTTCTCTGATATAAAGTGCGTTAAGAGTATCAGACCCGTTGAAATCAACCCCTATGGTAAACGTCGGTAAAATTTACTGTTTTCGGGCGAGTTATGAACGCTCAACCCAAATAGAACCACACAGCTTGCCTGACTGGATCTCAGTCAGTGTAAATTGGCAAGGATATCGTATTTCTACCCTACCGTGGATTGCGAGTGTAGCGCAAGTTTTAGGAACGTTACAACTAGAAGATAATGCGATGGGTTGGCAAGTTTATCTAGAAAGTTTAGGCTTTGGAGAAGTGCAGTTAGTCGGGTGTGAAGATCTATTTGAGGATACTTTGTATTGCTAAGGTGTCTGATTTTATTCTTCAAAAAATAGATCTTCTTGCTCGGGTTTAAACGGAGAAGGGGGGCGATCGCTACTCCATGCCCACCACCCACATCCACAAGCACAGTGATAAAATTCTTGCCATTTGCGGCGATGATTTTCTCCGTATACTGGAGAGCGGCGATTAATCCAAACCTGTTGGGCTTCTCGGCTACTGGCAGTGCATTGAGGGCAACAGAATTGCTCGGCATGAACGGTGTCAAGAGTCCAGTTGGGTGGGGTTGGCTGAAAAGCTTCCATTGGCGAAGGTAGACAACTTCAAAACGGTGATGTTCATATTGTAGGGGTTTGGTTGCTATTTTCCCATGACTGGCTTGAATAATTTTTAGCTTGAATCTTTTAAATGAATAGTTTTACTAGCATAAAAACAGGATAGAATCAAGTTAATTCCAATTAAATTTCCGGTTTAAAAAGGCTTCTAATCGTTGGTTATGAGGCTTGAAAAAATTGGCAAGTTGCGATCGAATTTCTTGAGGAACTTGAGTATAAGAACCTGCTGTATATTGTTGATATTTGGGTAATTGATAGGGGGATATTTCTAAGAATTGAAAGACTTGTTGCATGGTGGCTTGAGGATGGGTATACAAATCTTCACTTTGTAGGATTAAGAACTGTTCTGGGGGAAAAACCTGCATCCATTTTTCTAAGAAATAAGTATATAACCCTCGCCATAAATGACCTTCTTGTGTTGTCCAGAAAACGGAATTCTTTTCAATAATTGTGGGATCTTCTAAAGCATTTAAAACTTCTATTTCGGAATTGATTGCATCGGGTAAAGATCGGTTTTCCCGTCCTAACCAATTGACATTATCATAATATTGAGAAATAGCTCGATCTACTGGATTTCTTAAAATAACGAGGAGTTTAATTTGAGGAAAATGCTGGAATACTCGCTGTACTGTTTTGAGATCCAGTAAATAAGTCGGACTGGCTTCTCCGGTTAAAAATTGATCGGATGCAGGTAGAGGTGGAAAATGGGAAATATACCAATCTAAACCGAGATCAAATCGATAATTAAAAAAATCAATTTCTTTTTGTAAACTTGGGACTATTTTAGGGTGTTGAATTAGATATTCATACAATGATGTGGTCCCCCCTTTCATCACACCAATAATTAAGAACTGAGGGGCTTGATTTTTATGTTTAACTGGATGAGATTGAAGCAATTCTGGATAGTTTTTGATTGTATTTTGATAAACACCCTGTTGATAAGTCTTAATTGATTCTGAGATTAATCCTTGTTTAGCAAGTAAATCACCGAAATTAATATAGGCTTCTGTTTGTTGAGGATGAGCTTGAATAATTTGGCGATAACTCTCAGCTATTTGGTGAAATTGTTCGGGGGTATGTTGTATATTGTGAAAGGTTTCGATATGTCTTAGCTTGATATAAGGAGTTAACCCATCTGGCTGTAAATTAATAGCACGGAGATAGGCATTAATAGCTGCATGAGGTTTATTTTGTCTGACTAAAATGTCTGCTAAACCAAGATGAGCAGCAGGAATATCTGGGTTGATTTCAATGGCTTGTTGATAGGCGGTAATAGAAGACGAATATTGATTTAATTTAAATTGGCAGTATCCTAAATGACAATAAGACCAACCACAATCTGGGTTCAATTCTATCGCTTGTTTAAAGGCTGTAATTGCTGTTTCCCATTGCTTTTGTTTCAGCCGTGCATATCCCAATCCATAGTAATACCAAGAATGTTGGGAATTCATTTTAATTGCTTCTCGATACGCAGTTTCGGCAGCAGACCATTGATGTTGTATGAGTAAAGAATCTCCGAATTGCTGTTGAGATAAATAAAGTTCTTGTAATCGTTGTTGAGCTTCTGGTTGATCGGGATTTAAAGTAATGGCTTGTTGATAGATCCTGATGGCTTCTTGAGGTTGATGGGTTTTGAGCAGTAAATCTCCTAAATGAAGATAAGACCAATAAAATTGAGGATTGATCTGTAGTTCTTGACGATAAGTTGCAATGGCTTCGCTATGGCGTTGTTGCTGTTTCAAAAGATGGGCAAGATGATGATAAGCCCAAGGAAAATTAGGATTTAGTTGAATTGCTTTTTGATAGGCGGTAATGGCGGCATCCCAGTCTTGCTGCTGACTCAACGCTCGGCCTAAACCTACATAGAAAACAAAGGCTTCTGGGTTGATCTCAATTGCCTGTTTGTAGGCAGCAATAGCCGCTTCAATTTCGGAAATTTCCAGAAAGGCTTCCCCTACTTTGAAATGAGCTAATGCTAACTGAGGCGCTTGTTGGGTGGCTTTCTTGTAGAGCGTCAGGGCAGCTTGAGGAGATTTCTGCTTAAACAAGATATCTCCTGCCTGCAAACAATCTTGAACAGCTAAAGGTTGCTGTTGCGTTGCTAATTTGTACAACTGTTGCGCCTGCTCAATTTTCATCAAGTTCCTGCACTGACTGATTCAACCACTGAAGCAAAACTGTCAAACTCTTGCCACACTTAACATTAGCAGATTATCGTTACCACTCGATCGCTTTGCTTTGGCGCTGCGATGATTTGGAGGTTTTATTGGTTGTCACTATTACGGTGTCTTGCTTTTCGTCTTTTTTCACTATCGCATTTTTGTTCATAACAATAAAAATTGGTATGAATTTCCATGGTAATGCCTAGAATATCATTTCTATAATTTACTACTTTTCTCTTCACCTGTCAACTTTATTAATCTCACAGCGGTAGTCGAATTTCCGGGACAGGATCTGACTTTTTCCGGGTTAATTCCCTTAGCAGATTATCGTTACCACTTGATTGATTTGCTTTGGCGCTGCGATGATTTGGAGGTTTTATTGGTTGTCACTATTACGGTGTCTTGCTTTTCGTCTTTTTTCACTATCACATTTTTGTTCATAACAATAAAAATTGGTATGAATTTCCATGGTAATGCCTAGAATATCATTTCTATAATTTACTACTTTTCTCTTCACCTGTCAACTTTATTAATCTCACAGCGGTAGTCAGATTGGCCGAAAAGGTCTGACTTTTTCCGGGTTAATTCCCTTAGCCGTTTTCCCGGCTGTATGGGCTGTAAGTGCTGTTCTGTATGACTTCTAGTTTTTCACACCCTCTATTTAATCTGAGTTGAAACCATCAGATTATTGATTTTTAGATATATTTATAGCCATATTAGCATAGTATAAATATTTACCATGTATAGATAAATTTGTCAATCCTAATCGAAATTCCAGTAAAAGTTCATATCTAAAAAGGCTTCTAACTTATGATTATAAGGCTCAAAAAAAGCATGGAGCTGTTGACGAATTTCTGAGGACATGGGTTGATAAAATCCTTGATTATAAGGTGTTAAATTAATCTCAGAAGCAGGAGGTAAGTTAAGAAAGTCACACACTTGATTTAAAATTACTTCTGGTTGCTGGTAAAAGTCTTCACTTTTTAGAATCAGAAATTGTTGTCTCGGAAATATAGTCATCCATCGTTGTAAAAATTCTACATAAAGTCCTCGCCAAAGATATCGAGAAGTTTGACTCCAGTAGCGTGGATCAATATTTAGATTTCCTGAATCAAAACTGAGGTACTTAAGTTCTAATTTAAATGCAGCTTCTAAAGAGAGTTTTTCTCGATTTAATCGTATCCAGTGATGATATTGAGAAACTGCCCGATCTACTGGATTTCGGAGTAGAACAATTAATTTTATATTTGGAAAAACTTTAAATAATCGATCTGGGGCTTGTTGATCTTCAAGATAGTTAGGACTCGCTTCTCCACTCATCCAATTTTCAGTAGATGATAATCGGGGAAAATGAGCTAAGTACCAATCTAAGCCGCGATGATGATGATGATTCCAAAAATAAATTTCTTTACGAATAGCAGGAAATATATGAGAATGTTGTCCTAAATAACGGTATAGAGAAGTCGTTCCCCCTTTTTGGGTTCCAATAATAATAAACTGTGGGGAAAGTACCTGCTCAGGACACCAATATTGCTGAGCAATCTCTGGATTAGATTGTTTCAATTTTTTATAACTGGCTTTTTGATAATGATGATTGGCTGCTTTCAGGTTTCCCAGACGAGTTAAAATTTCAGCTAAATTTAATTCAATCAAAGGCACGTTTGGCATACTTTTAACCGCATATTTATAATGCTCTAATGCTTTTTCTAATTGATTTTGCTGGGCTAAATATTGCCATAAGTTTAAATATGACCATTGGAAATAAGGTTTAAGTTCTATCGCTTTGAAATAAGCATTTACCGCTTGCGGGTGGCACTGTTCTTGCTGCAAAAGCTGTGCTAATTTTTGATAAGTTTCAAAAGAAGTGGGATTAACCTCAGATGCCTTTTGATAGGCTTTGATTGCATCTTGATATTGTTTATTTTGACTCCAAATATCTCCTAAGCGTTGATAAGTAATAGCAGAACTGGGATTAAGTTCTATCGCACGTTGATAATAGTCTATAGCCTGTTTAAAGTGATATTCTCGGCTGGATATTTCTCCTAAATTATGATAAGCATCAGCATAGTCTAATTTCTGCTGTATTGCTTGTTGATAACAGCGTTTTGCGGCTTCTAACTGTTGTTGTTTAAAGAGTCTATTTCCTAAAGTTAAATGTTCTTCAGGTGTTCCCCAATTCGGTTCTAATTGAAAGGCTTGATACCAACATTCTGTCGCTTGTTCAATTTGATTAATTTGAGTATATATTCGGGCTAAGTTGCGATAGACTCCCGCCATTTTGGGTTGTAACTGAATGGCGCTTTGATAAGCAGAAATTGCATTTTCCCAATCTTGTTCCTTTGCATACAAGCTGCCTAAGTTAGCATAAACTTCGGGAAACTGAGGCTGATATTCTAATGCTTTTTTATACCAATATTTAGCCGTTTTATTTTCTTCTTTAATCTGAAATGCCATTGCCATAAGTTTACAAGCAGGAGCGAATTGAGGTTGCAGTTGTAATATTTGCTGACAACTTGTAATGGCGGCTGCAACTTGCTTATTATTGAGATGATTAATGGCTTGTTGCTGAAGTTGAATGACAGCCGATTGAGACATATAAGATAATTAAAATTTTAAGAGTTTATCGTAAAAAATGAGTCAATTTAATTCCAATCAAACCTGTTTCCTAGATATTCTTCTAACTGTTGATTATAAGGCTGATAAAAATCAGATAGAAGTTGAAACAAACTGGGAGAAAGAGGAGGATAATGACCGACATTAAGTTGAGTATAGCGGCAAGTTGGTAAGTCTGGCAATCCTAAGAAAGTAAAGACTTGCTTCATGGTAGCTTCTGGATGAGCCGCTAAGTTTTCACAACTGAGAATTAGAAATTGTTCAGGTGGAAAAATAGCCATCCATTGCTGGATAAATCCAATATAAGCCCCTCGAGCAATATAGTTGATAGATTGATACCAGCGTTGATACTGAATAGGAAATTGTAGAACATAGTTAATTGTATCAAGTTCAGTTTGAATCACCTCTTTTATATTCCGATGTTCTAAACCGAGTCTAAGCCAATGATGATAATGAGAGATTGCCCGCTGTACAGGATTTCGTAAAAGAATAATTAACTTCATTTGAGGACAAAATTGAAAAACTCGCTGTGCAGTTTCTTGTAAATCTAAATAATGAGGGCTTGCTTCTCCAGTTAAATAATGTTGAGTTTGAGGGTAAGGTAAAAAATGAGCACGATACCAATTTAATCCTTGTTTTAAATCATCGTGCCAAAAGTTAATCTCTTTTTTTAAAGCAGGCAAAATCTGAGGATGCTCAATTATATTATGGTAAAGTGATGTAGTTCCACACTTGGATGAACCAATAATTAGAAAATTAGGAAAATCATTGGATTTTAAGATAATATTTGTGTTAATAAATTCGGGATACTCTTTAGTGATTTTTTGATAACTAGCCTGCTGATAAGCTGTAGTAGCCGCTGGCAGTTGATTCGTTTGGGTATATAAATCTCCTAAATTTGTTAATATCCAAGGATCATTAAGTCCTAAATTGATAGCTTGATTATAAGTGTCAATTGCTGCTTTTAGTTGTTGATCTTTCTGCAATGCATCTGCCAATAAAGTATACAACCACGGTTGATGGGGTTGTCGATCAATTGCTTGTTGATAACAAGTTATTGCCTGTTCAAATTCTCCCGCTTGAACACAAGCTTTTCCAAACTGAGTCCAATCAGAACTCTTGATATACGGCGAAAAATTTAAATCTACAATTTTATGATAAATTGTAACAACATCTTGCCATCTTTCTAGGTTAATTAAAGATTCGACTAAGCTAAGACAAGTAGGAAGATGAATAAGATCAAGCTGAGTTATTGACTGAAGCGTAGTAATCGCTTTTTCCCAAGCTTGTATTTTGATATAAACTGTTATTAATTCTGGATAAAACTGGATAATATCTGGATTAATCTTAATTCCTTGTTCCCAATAATGGGCTGCATTACTCCATTGTTCTAAAGCAATATAAGCTTTGCCTAAGTGATAATAAGACCAGCAAAAATCAGGATTAATCTCAATTGCAGTTTGATAGGCAATAACCGCCTCTTGCCATTGTTTTAATTGTACAAAAGCTTGTCCTAAGCCGTTATAAGACCAGCAAAAATCAGGATTAATCTCAATTGCAGTTTGATAGGCAATAACCGCCTCTTGCCATCTTTCCAATTTCACTAAAACTGAGGCAAGTTTATGATAACTTTTAAAAAAATCAGGATTTAACTTGATAGCCTGCTGATAACAATTTAATGCTACATATAACTGTTGCTGCTGAGTGAATAAGTCTCCCATTGTAATATAGTCTACTTCTAGATTCAAACTAGATTGAAACGGCAAAGCTTGATTGAGTTTATTTAAGGCAGTTTCAAGCTGATTAAGCTGTATAAAAATTCGTGCTATTTTTTGATAAGCTTCGGCAAAATTTGGCTGAAGTTTAATTGCTCTTTGATAAGCCTTTAGTGCAGCCGTCGAGTCTTTTTTTTGAGTATATAAACTACCTAATTTGATATAAACTTCTGCAAAATCAGGTTGTATTTCTAATGCCTTTATATAATAGTATTTAGCAATGGTGAGTTGATTTTGAGCTTGATAGATTACACCTAATATTTTGTATGCTGTAGCACAACTAGGATCGTGTTTTAATGTCATTAGACATTGATAACGGGCAATTTTCCATTGCTTTTTCTTAATATGCTGTTCAGCTTTATCACAAAATTGCAATGCTAATTGTTTAGAGCGAGTTAAATTATTCATTTCGCATTTAACCACACAATATCAGATAAAATTGACTCTCATTACTTCGTGAAACTCTTTTCATAATTTAAATGACCTCAGCGAGTTTCATCAACTGTTGTAGCTTTTTTATATTAACATAATAGTCTTGATATTGAGCAGGCTTTGATGGATTTGCAATAGATGATTCACCCGCTAAATAGAAATAGTCTAACTGACAAGCCTGACTCAGCATCCAGTAACAATAATTTAACCAACTCGGACTTAAAATTTCAATTACCTTTGTTCCCGGTTGACAGAAGACTAAATTAGTTAAACCTGAGCCATGCGGTGCAATAACAACTTCTGCATTCGCCATAATCTTTACTTGTTTGTCAATAGAAATACATTCAAAATCTAAAATTTCAAACCCATATGTTTTTAATAAATTAATGATAGTTTCTTCATTATGAATATTACGCTTTTTCGCTTGAATTCGACTAATATAAATTCGACTACTATCCGGCAAATTATAGCTAAAGTCAGATATAAAATATTGTCTTAAATATTGAATAGTCCAAGGTTGTGGGGTTAAGGAAGTTTGAATGGGAGAGGGGATGATTAAATTAGAGGCTTTAATATGAGGAAACTGAACACTTTCAATAATTTTATCTTGAGGAATACCAATAATATCTAAGGTGGACTTTTCGTAAGCTGTTTGATATCGATTCACTACAAAATAGTCAATATTTTTATATAATCTTTGCTGTTTAAGTAAAGCAATTCGGGGTAAAAGATCAAGCATCCAGTGATAATAGACTAAGCCAAATTGAACTGATAAGAAAGCAACATTTCCTTCTAATTGAATAGGGCAAGGAAGATGTTCTGAGCAAAGAATTAACTCAGGACAACCATTTGATAAATCTGAAATAATTCTATTTTTAGATGTAATTACAGTATTTGTTAATGAATCAGACCAAATCCTGCCATTTTTGAGAATAGATATAAAGACTTCTGGAATATTATTCTGTCGAATTTCAAATCCGGCAGGCAGAAAATTATCTAAAGTTTTAGGCGAATATAACTCAAGGATAGAGGTAGGATAAATAATATTTCGCTGAATGTTTGAATCAGAGTCTGTTGTAGTAGTATAGTTAGGAGTCAAATTAAAATACTGTTTAATCCAAAAAATTGGGATTTTTATTAAGTTTCTACATTGCAAACTTTCTTGAAGAAAACCTTGCTGTTTCAATATATCCCCGAGTAAAACGAATAATTCATAACAATTCGACTGAAAATGAAGCGCTTGAATAAATGCTTCAGCAGCTTTGTCTAATTGTTGTTGCTTTTTAAAAAGCTTGCCTATACTGATATAATAAGTGCTACATGGCTTTAATTTTATTACATCTTGATAGATTTGAATGGCTTCAAAATCTTTATTTTGCTGCTGTAAAATATTAGATAATGCTTCATGAAGTAAAATATGATTAGAATTAATTTTAATTCCTTTTTTCAATATATTTTCTGCTTTTTGCCATTGCTTTAACTGAATTAAACATTGACCTAAATGATAGTAAGTCCAACAGAAACTAGGATTTAAATCAACCGATGTTTGATAAGCATGACTCGCTTCTTGCCATCGATTTAGTCTCATCAACGCTTTTCCTAAATGGTTGTAAAACCAACTTACTTGAGGACTAAGCTGAATTAACTTTCGATAAACTTCTACAACCGCCTCCCATCGTTCTAATTGAATTAAGCATTGACCTAAACTGCGATAAGCAATTGATAATTCAGGCTGAAGCCGAATCACTACTTGATAGCTAATAATTGCATCCTGCCATTGTTGCTGTTTTGTATAAATATTTCCTAATTCTAGATAAATTTCACTGTCATCTGGTTGAATATTTAAAGCTTGAGAATAACACTCTATCGCAGCTTGATAATCTGCCTGCTTTTGTAGCACTTTTCCCCAAATCTTATATGCTAAAATTTGATTAGGTTGCTGACTTAATATTTGCTGGCACAGTGAAATTGCTGTTGTAAAATCACCTTGATTGATAGAATATATCGCTTCTTCGTACCACACCATGCCTCTTATAGATTAATCCCAATTAAATTTCTTTCCTAAACAATCTTCTAATTCAGCGTTATAAGGTCTAAAACAATCCTGAAGTTGTTGAATGATAGAAGATTCAACTGATGAATAAGAACCAGAATTATAAGGTTTATAATTATCAATTTTTTGGTTAGGTAGATTTAAAAACTCATAAACTTGAGTTAATACTTTGACGGGGTTTTCATAAAAATCTTCACTTTTCAAAATTAAGAACTGTTCTCTCGGAAAAACAGTCATCCACTTTTTTAAAAACTTAACGTAAACGCCACGACTGATATAACCATTCGGTTTATTCCAATAGTTATAGTCTTGCTGTTTTAGTTGTTGTATTTCTATATTAATCATTTCTTGAAGTGGATGGGACTCCCAACCTTCTCGTAACCAATGATGATAATGAGAGATGGCTCTATCCACTGGGTTTCGGAGTAAAACAATCAGCTTCATATTAGGAAAAACTTTGAAAAGCCGTTCAGGTGCGTTTGTATCATCCAAGTATCCCGGTGTTGCCTCTCCAGTTAATAGTTGTCGATTTTTTGGACTCGGTGGAAACTGAGCTAAATACCACTCTAATCCATGATGAAACTCTCTTGACCAAAAGTTAATTTCTTTGATAATAGAAGGGAGAACTTTTGGATGCTGAGCTAGATAATGATAAAGGGAAGTGGTTCCACATTTTTGTGCGCCAATAATAATAAAGTCAGGAGATTCTACCGGAGATAATTTTGGCTTTTGTTGCAAAACTAACTGTTTACATTTATTTAGAGTAATTTGACGACCCGCTTCTTGATAGCAGGCAATGGCTTCGGTTGCTTTATCTTGTAATGAGAGTGCTTTTCCTAAGTTGACATGGCAGTTCACTAAACCGGGTTGCTGTTTCAATGTTTGGCGGTAAATCTCAATAATACTATCTAACTTTTTCTGAGTTTTAGCCAGATTCCAAAGCTCTTTTTCATAGTACCAATCTCCTAATTCAGGTCTTAATTTTAAGGCTTTGAGATAAGCCTCGATTGATTTACTCCAATAATTTTTTTGAATTAAAAGTGATCCTAAATCTCGATAACCCTGGACAGATTTAGGATGTTTTTCAGCCACCTCTTCAGCCTGCTGAATTTTCAGCTCCATTGCTTGCTTTAATTTCAGAGACTCCTCAATTTTTTGATGTACTTTTTGATGTTCCGGATTGATTTGAAGAGATAATTTATATAGAAAAATAGCCGCTTGATAATAATGAGAATCTGCTAATTTTTGACCCAATTGAATCAGGGATAAACTTAAATGATGTTGCGCTTCAGAATCTGTAGAACTTTCATCTGAAGATAAACGTAAGTGACTGTTTAAAGTTTCTACTAAAGAAAGTTTGGGTTGATTTCTTAATAATTCTCCCAATTGATGAATAAAAATCATTTCATCGGGCTGAAGTTTAATTGCTTGAATATAGGCTGCAACAGCATCTTCCCATTGCTGCATTTGCCATAAAGATAAACCTAAATTGTAATAAGCTGCTGCCAAACTGGGATTTAATTGAATGGCTTTAGAATATGCTGCAATTGCATCTTGATATTTCTGAGGTTTTGAGAGAGATTTACCTTGATAATATAGTATCTTTCCTAAATTTTGATAAGCCCAGAATGATCTCGGTTCTAATTCAATCACTTTTTGATATGCAATAGTTGCGTCTTCTAAGTTGCCCTGTTTCTGTAGAGTATCTCCTAATTTGAGATAGGATAATGCATTAGAAGGATTGATTTCAATAGATTTTTGATAACAGTTAATCGCTTCGTCCCAAGAGTTTTTACCCAACAACGCATTCCCTAAGTGATGATAACTCCAGGAATAACTAGGGTTACATTTTATTGCTGTTTTATAAAGATCAATCGCTTCGTCCCATTGCTCTTTTTCTACTAATATATTGCCCAGTCCAATATAAGCCCGTTCAAAGTTTGGATTAAGCTTAATTGTTTGACGATAAATTGGCTCTGCTTTTTGCCAATCTTGTAATTGAGTCAAGGATTTTGCTAAGTTATAATGGGCTTCAAAGAAGTCGGGCTGTTTTTTAATGGCTTGTTCATAACAAATCGTAGCTTCTTGTAACTTTTGCTGCTGCCAAAGCTGATTTCCTACCTTAAAGTATTGTTGAGCATTACCTGTATCTGGACTGAGCTTTAACACCTGGTATTCGTGTTCTGTTGCCGGCTCTGGTTGCCCAACTTGATAGAGAATCTCAGCTAAGTTTCGATGTGCTTGAACTAAATTGGGTTGCAGGTTTAAGGCTGTTTCGTAAGCTTCAATCGCTTTTTTTTTGTGTTTTTGCTGAGCATATAAACTTCCTAAATTAACGTAAACTTCTGCTAAATTCGGCTGTTGTTCTAATATTTTAAAATACCATTGCTTTGCTTCTTCTAACTCACCTTGGAGTTGTAACGCCACCCCCAAACCATGATAAGCAACAATTTCATCAGAATTTTGTTGTAAGGCTTGTTGACAAATTTCGACAACCGCTTCCAGTTTTCCTTGCTTTAAGTATTGTTCAACTTGCTGCTTTAACTGAGTCATTAGATTAAATAAAATTTAAATTAGAATAAAATTATATAGACTTCAACACCCAGAAAAAACTTTAATAGTTTGATTAAACTTTAACATAAAATCATATTTTATTCAATTCATTTAATCAAATATCCCAATTCAACTTAACTTTAAGAAAATCTTCTAGAGCTTGGTTATAAGGTTGAAAATAATTTGTTAGGGTCTTCTGGAGTTTGTCATCTATCTCTGGATAGCTTCTGGCATTATAAGGTTTATATTCTGACAAAGAATAATCTGGTAACTCTAAAAAATTAAAAATTTGTGTTAGACTTTGAGCCGGATTTGTATAAAAGTCTTCACTGTTTAAAATCAATATTTGCTCTCGTGGAAATACTTCCATCCAGGCTTTAATAAATTCTACATAAACCCCTCTGGCTAAATAACTATTCGGTTGATCCCAAAAACTATCTTGTGATTGATTAATTTCCGATTGAATTGCTTCTTTTAAACTACGAGACTCCCATTTTAAACTCACCCATTGATAATAGTGAGAAATCGCTCTCTCTACGGGATTTCTTAACAGAATAATTAGCTTGATATCAGGGAAAACTTTAGATATTCTTTCAGCAACGCCTTGAGAGTCTAGATAACTAGGAGTGGCTTCTCCTGTCAAAAAATTACCACTTTTTAACTGAGGTAGAAAATGGGCTAAATACCATTCTAAACCCCGTTCATACTTGTGTGACCAATAGTCAATTTCTTTAATTAATGAAGGTACAATTTGAGGATGCTGAGCCAGATAGTAATAGAGAGAAGTCGTCCCTCCTTTTTGCGTTCCAATAATTAGAAAATTGGGTTTTTTAACCGGAATCAATTGCTCAGTATAATTCATCCAATCTGGATAAAACTGTTGAGTTTTATGATATGCTGCGGCTTGATAACACTGAATTGCTTCCTCAATTTTACCCTGCTGGGTTAACATTTCTCCTAAGTTTACATAACACCAAACTGAATGGGGATTTTGAGTAATTGCTTCACGATATAATTGAATCGCTTCTTCTAAGCGCCCTTGTTTTGCTAATACTTGCCATAACCCTTGATAGAGCCAGGAGGGTTGTTCCGGTTGCAATTTAATCGCTTTCAAATAAGCAGAAATTGCAGAATTCCATTGTTGCTGCTGAGATAAAATTGCGCCTAACTCGTAGTGAGCTTGATAAGAATTAGGATTATTTTCTGCTGCTTGATGCGCTGCTATAATTTGTTTTTCTAATTTATATTGCTTTAAACAAACTCGGTCTAAATGTTGCTTGATTTTACTATTTTCTGGCTTTATAATTAATGCTATTTCATCTAAAATAATAGCTCCTGCAAAATATTTTTCTTGCTCTAAAGCTTGCGCCAATCGAGTGTAAATCGGTAAATCTTGAGCAGAAAACTGATATTTTACAATACTGTTTTTCTGAATATTTGACGCTTTAATCCTTTGACAATATTGTTGAATCACTAATTCTAAATCAGGTTGAGCTTGTTGATGTAAAACTTGCCCTAATCGTTGAGATAAACCCGGTAAATCTTGTTGCAATTTCTCAGCTTGAATATAAGCCTCAACAGCCTCATGCCATCGTTGTTTCTGAGCTAGAGCATCCCCTAAATTATAATAAGACCAACAGAAATCCGGTTGAATGTTAATGGCTTCAACATAAGCCGTAATTGCCTGATTCCAACGTTCTAATTGAGAGAGAGCATTTCCCAGATTATGGTAAGACCAAAAAAAATCGGGCTTCAATTCAATTGCTTGACGATAAGCAGATATTGCGGGTTTCCAGCGCTTTAACTCAGATAAATTATCTGCTAATTTATGATATGCCCAGGAAAATTTAGGGTTGAATTGAGTTGCCTTTCGATAGCAAGTAATCGCCCTTTCTGTTTGACTTTCAGTAACGGCTTTCTCCCCTTTGTTGTACCAATCAAGAGCTATTTCATGGGAATTTTTGTTTGCGATGGCTTTAGATTCAGGCTGGGGCATTAAGTTCTAATATTTATAAATCTTTGGTCATTAAATGAATAAAGTAAAAGATTGCAAAAATAACAATCGGCGCACCCACCATCAAACTAGTAATCAAAGGAGAAATAGAACTAAGAATATAAATCAGCACTCCATAAGGAATAATAAATATTAATGTGGCAATAATGACTTTAAGAGGAGTCCACTTAATATCCTCTTTTAAGGGTTTATTGACAAACTCTGTATCTTTGAGAACAGCAAACCGAGTGCTAGACATTTTACCTGAGGTAAATGCTTTATCTCCTTTTTGATCCCCTTTACCCATGAGATGTTCCTCGCTTCAAATTAAAGTAATAGTATGAAATGATTCAATTTCAACCAGAGTGCTTTCAACGGTAGCAAACTGTTGTGTCCCCTGATAGTGCATTATATATAAGGATAGCAATAACTCAAGAAAAAGGAAATCAATACACGGGTGATGGCGCAACCTCAAGTCAGTGTGATTATTCCCGCCTATAATGGCGATCGCTATATTACAGAAGCCGTTGAAAGTATTTTAACCCAGAGTTATCCTAACTTTGAGGTAATTGTGGTTGATGATGGATCGACTGATAACACCCAACAGGTTTTACAACCTTATATTTCCCAAATTCGTTATCTCTCTCAAGCCAACCTGGGTGTCGCCGCCGCCCGCAACCGAGGCATAGAAGCCGCTTCAGGAAAATACATCGCTTTACTCGATCAAGATGACTGCTTCTTACCGGGTAAATTAGCTGCCCAAGTAGAGGTGTTTGAGGCTAACCCGACTGTGGCCTTAGTCAATAGCGGTTGGCGCTTAATAGAGGCTGAAGGCAACCCCATTTCCGAGATTAAACCGTGGCGCAATTTACCTCAACTTACCCTCGAAACCTGGCTGACTCGGACTCCCATTTTACCCAGCGCCATGATGTTTCAGCGAGAGGCTTGGCAAACGGTGGGGGGGTTTGACTCCCGCTTTGATGGGGTAGATGATGTTGAGTTTGTTTGGCGGTTGGCAATGGCTGGATATGAGGCGATGTGGTTACCGCAAATTACCGTTCATTATCGGCAACATTCCCAAACCGTTTCTGAACAAAAAGCAGTTAAACGCGCAGATCTTTTTATTGCTGCCCAAAATCACTTTTTTAGTCAACCCAATTTACCACAAGAAGTCTATCAATTAGAAGCGGTAAGTCGCTACGAAGGTTATACGTGGATGGGATGGCATTTGTATCATACTCGCCATTTTCCCGTGATGGCAAATTATTTATTAAATTCTTTATCCTATAGTCCTTATACTGTCGCTATTACCATTACAGATTGGTTACAACGGTTCACAGGCTATTGTCAATCCTACGGTTATCAATTTGAGATTGACTCTTTTAGAAGTTTACCACAATGGCAATACCTAATTCAACAGATTTTACCCGGAAAACTACCCAGAGTGAGTATAATTATTCCGGCTTATAATTGTGAGAAATATATTGAACGAGCGGTTAAAAGTGTTCTGGAACAGACCTATAAAAATTACGAAGTGATTGTGGTTGATGATGGATCGACTGATAACACTCGCAATATTTTAAAGTTATATGATGATGTGATTCAATACCATTATCAAAATAATCAAGGGGCGGCGATCGCCCGGAATTATGGCTGTCAAATTGCTCAAGGTGAGTTGCTTGCTTTTCTTGATGCGGATGACTTTTTCTTACCCAATAAACTCGAAGAACAAATTGCTGTTTTTGATGCGAATTCTACGATTGATTTAGTCCAAAGTGGTTGGATTATTGTTGATAAAAATGGGGAAGGATTAACCGATGTAACCCCCTGGAAAGTCGCCCCAGAGTTGAATTTAGAAACTTGGGTTTTACATAAATGTGTGCGTCCGAGTGCGTTAATTCTGCGTAAAATATGGTGGAAAAAAGTCGGCGGATTTGATCATCGTTATCCCCCCACAGAAGATTTAGATTTTGTTTTAAAGTTAGGGTTAATGGGCTGTAAATCGGTCTGGTTAAAACAGGTTCATGCTTGTTATCGTCAACATGATTTTAATTTAATGTCTGGAGGAAAACGGGTAATTGAGAATACAGAAAAAGTGATGAATTTGTTTTTTAATCAACCGGGTTTATCAAAATCAATTTTAAATTTAAAACAAAAAGAACAGTATCAGCGTTGGGTTTGGCTGGGATGGCGAATGTATCGAGATGGCTATCTGGAATTAATGTTAGAATGCTTAATCAAATCAATAGAATATGCACCTCATTCTCGCACAGAAACGTTACTGCATTGGACAGAAGCCTTCAAAAATATTGCTCAGGAATATGGCGAAACTTTTAATATAGAAGAGTTGACAAATACGACAGAATGGCAACAGGCAGTTAATACTTTATTCACAACTATTCCAGGTAATCCTGCCCAACAAAAGCCCCACATAATGTTAATGAATACGGACGATCCAGGCATTGGTGGGTTAGCGCAATACGATCATTTAATAATGACTCAACTCGCCAAAATGGGGTATAAAGTCACAGCCGTCCGTCCTTATCATAAAAGCCCATTAGCGGAAACAGAAAAAACGTTAGGTATTCAACAATATTGGCTAGATTATAGCACCAGTAAAGACTTATCTCGGGTGCTTCGTAATACCTTTGATGCAGAAAAATTATACAGTGAAATTAAACCAGATTTTATCATTTTTAGTGATGGTTGGCCCTTCTCTCATTTTGCTGCCAAACAAGTGGCAATACAACAAAATATTCCTTATATGATAGCATTAGGATTAGCAACACCTGAACATATTGATTTTTCCTTGGGTGATGGTGTTCCTTATGCAGAAGGAGTATTGTATCAATATGGTTTAGCCCGCATTTTTAATACAGCCGCCCAGGAACATTTAGACATTTTACAACAGCAATTTAAACTACCTGAAAATAAGGGTAATGTTATTTATTATGGTCGTAGTGAAAAATACTTTGCCACACCTAATTTAACCACCCGTGAACAACTTAGACAATCACTCGGAATTCCGGCAGATGGGGTGATGTGTTTAACCACTGCCCGACTTGCCCCAATTAAAGGACATCAATATCAACTTGAGGCGATCGCACAACTGAAAAATACCCCAGTTTGGTCTAAATTATACTTCGTTTGGGCAGGAACGGGCAAGGGAAGCGATCGCGATCTTGAACCCGAAATTCAAGCTAAAATTAAACAGCTTGGTGTAGCAGATAAAGTTAAATTAATTGGGCAACAATGGAATATTCCCGACTGGCTAGATGCCTGTGATATTTTTGTATTAACTTCCCTCGCAGAGGCTGCCCCTTCGTTTGCGGTGATGGAAGCGATGGCGAAAGGTTTACCCATTGTGGCTTCAGCGGCAGGCGGCATTCCAGAAGGCTTAGGAAACACAGGAAAATTGTTACCCGATCCGAATATTTATCCAGAAGAAACGGTTAAAGTATTAGTCGAAACGTTACAAAAATTAGCTTTTGATGACAAATTACGGTATGAAATGGGTAAAAAGAGTAAACAACGGGCGGAAAAGCTATTTAAAGAAGATCGAATGCTAAGAGAAACAATTGAGGTTATTAAAACCGCTATTGCTAATTATAATAGTGATGAATTTGCTCAACTTCATTCATTAAGAAAAGGTGTAAAAAATCTCAATCAACGCTTATATTATGCTGCCCTTGTTTGGAATGCATGGAATCATTACCGTCAGGGTAACGAAGCGGAGATGTTAACATTTTTGCAGCAAGCTTTTCACCATTCTCCTTTTGCGTTTATGAGTGAAACTATTTTAGATGTAATTAATGATTTTGTACGCCTTTCTAAACAACAAGAGGAAGAATTTGATAGTGTTATACTCACTCAATCATCTGCATGGCAGCAAGTTATAGCAGGCCTGAATAACTTGTAAACATCATGTCATGATTTTGCCGATATATGAGTTCCTCATACCAGCTCAATGAATTATTATAGTAAATATTGACTGAATAATTGAGGCGGATTATAGAATAGCAAAGTACTACTGAAAAGGAGTGAAATAATTGGCTAATTTTCTGCCGGGTTGCGATCTATTTGTTGCCTTGAGGATAGAATAAATGAGCAGTCACCCAAAATGAGGCTGTACTAAAGAAGGGATTTGTGTTCATCTGTTAATTATAAATGAATCAGGGAAAAGAAATTAGTTAACCCGAGAAAACTTATGACTGTCCAAGCTATTTTTGAAGCGATTAAAGTAGAAAATGCCGCTGCTCCCTATGATACAATTCATCTGAAAGTATTTTACCCCAGCCTTACTGCTGCTCCCGACCCACAACAAGCTCCCTACAAAATTGTTATCCTGTTTAATGGGATTAATTGTAGTCTTGAACTTTATCAATGGCTAGCGGTCAAATTAGCGGCACAAGGACTGGCTGTAATGACATTCTCCTGGGTGTGCCAAAACATCCCTGGTATAGTTGCTATCTCCCCCGGTGTTGACCTGAAACAGTTAACCCCCGATACCTACGCTTCTGGCCCAACGGCTGCGGCTTTACCGACTCTGTTAAAAGCTCTAAAACAGTTAAACACTCAAAGTATACTGGCTGGACTCCTAGACTTACAACAAATTATTGTCGGGGGTCATTCCGCCGGGGGTCGAGTGGCCATTGAAAGCGCAACGCCTCAGTTTTTCCCTGAAATTGTCGGTGCTTTTGCCTATGGTGCTCATACGGCAGCAGGTGAACAATTGGGTTATCCATCCGGTACAATTTTACCATTACCCGATACTTTACCACTGTTGTTAATCGGTGGAACTTGTGATGGTGTAATTGCCAGCAATGGTCACTATTATGGGGTAAACTGGGAACATCCAACCACTCCCATTAAACGTTCGTTTAATGAAGCGATCGCAGGAGGTCGAAAAGATAGTTATTTGTTATTATTAGAAGGAGCGAATCATTTTACAATGACTCACCCGCTCGATACAACGATAAGTACAACTGACCTAGATTATCCAGCATCTAAACCTGAAAATCAACTGCGAGATTTAATTGCAGAAATCATTATTTTATTTATTCAGGCTCATGTTTGCGATCAACCTCAAGCATCCACCCGTCTGAATCAATATCTAGAAAAACCCCAACCATTAATTGCCACTTTTGAACAAAAATAATTAAGATTGAATTTATATAAAAAGATTGTTGCTATTATAATTGTTGCCATTACAAGTATCGGGTTAATGGCGATGGCAAACCCACCTAAACCCGAAACCGTCACGTTTATGGTGATTGCTAGTGAAGCTCAAAAACTCGAGTTTTTAGTGGATGAATTTGAAGCGAAAAATCCTGATATTAAGATTAACCTAATTTACGGCCCCAGAACCACTAATAGTGTCGAAGATCTGTATACGGGTTCATTTCTACTCGGAGATTCTCCCTATGATATCATTTACGCGGATATGGTTTGGGCTTCTAAATTTGCGGCAGCGGGCTGGTTAAAAGATTTATCTGCTTGGGTTAGTGAATCTGAACTAACGGCATTTATGCCAACAACAGTAGAAGCGGGAAAAGTAGAAAATGGCTTTTATTGGATGCCCTTTGTTTCCGGTTTAGGGATGTTGTATTATCGCACAGATTTACTAGAACAAGCGGGTTTAAATCCGCCAGAAACCTTTGAAGACTTGGTGGCACAGTCTCAACTTTTACAAGATAAAGGGTTAGTAGATTGGGGTTATGTTTGGCAGGGATTTCAATACGAAGGGTTAATCACTGTCTTTTTAGAAGTCCTGCAAGGTTACGGTGGATTTTGGATTAATGCTGATGGGCAAAATATTGGATTAGATCAAGATCCCTCTATTGCCGCTGCGGCTTTTTTACGGCGTTTAGTTGAACAAGAAATTTCTCCTAAAGATACTGCTAGCTACGTTGAAATTGACACATTGCGTATCTTTCAAAACGGAAAAGCAGCTTTCTTGAGAAATTGGCCGTTTGCTTGGCAAGTCTTAAATCAACCCAATTCTTCTCTTAAAGGAAAAGTTGCAATTCAAACGATGGTTCATGCACCCGGACAACAAAGCGGTTCTAGCCTGGGGGGATGGGGGTTTAGTATGGCAAAAGACACCCCTCACCCAGAGGCAGCTTGGCGAGTGATTGATTTTTTTAGTAGTGAAGCAGCACAACGTCAGTTTATTTTAGTCTCTGGATATGTTCCCGTGCGGCGATCGCTGTTTACAGATCCAGAAATTTTAGAGAAATATCCCCATTATCCAGAATTTTTGCAAATTGCCCAAAAAGCCGTTTTACGACCCCCCATTAGACAATATGCTCAAGCGTCTGATATCCTGCAAAGATACCTCAGTGCCGCGATTACCGGACAGCTTACTCCAGAAGCTGCGATGAAACAAGCCACAGTCGAAACCCGTCGAACTTTAGGATGGCGAAAGTAAGACTGGGAGGACTGGGGATATGGGGGATAAGGGAGACTGGGGGATATGGGAGACTTGGAGACTTGGAGACATGGGGGATATGGGAGACTGGGAGACTGGGGGATATGGGGGATAAGGGAGACTTGGAGACTTGGAGACATGGGGGATATGGGAGACTGGGAGACTTGGGGATATGGGAGATGGGGAGATATGGGGGATATGGGAGACTTGGAGACATGGGGGATATGGGAGATGGGGAGATAAACTGTTGCCTTACTCATAATTGATAATTGATAATTGATAATTCATAACTCATAATTTCTGCCTAATGATTTCCACCCCATCTCATTATTGGCTACAAAATGCCCATGTACCTGCTTGTTTACTGGATGAAACAGATGTTTCCTTAAAATCCAGGCAAAATACTGATGGGTTAAGTTTAGTCCATCTCGAAATAGCAGCAGGTGCGATCGCTCAAATTGTCCCCGCGACAAATCATAATTTTGGTGAGACTACTGTCATTGACTGCAAACAAGGAATGGTGTGGCCCTGTTTTGTGGATATCCATACCCACTTAGACAAAGCCCATATTTGGCCGCGCTCGCCCAACCCAGACGGGACATTCAACGGGGCGCTAGAGACCGTCCTTGAGGATAGTGCGGCTAATTGGACACCAGAAGATCTGTATCGTCGTATGGAGTTTGCCCTCAAATGTAGTTATGCCCACGGAACCCAAGCCATTCGCACCCATTTAGACTCCGGTGGAGAGTTAGCCGAAATCAGTTGGGAGGTGTTTAAAACCCTACAAACGCAGTGGGCAGATCGGATGATTTTACAGGCGGTTTCCTTGGTTTCTTTAGAAGATTTCCTCACTCCCAAAGGAGAACTACTCGCCAACCAAGTCGCGGCGTATGGCGGAGTTTTAGGGGGTGTGGCGTATATGAACCCCGAAATTGACAAGCAAATTGATCGGGTGTTTACTCTAGCCAAAGATCGACAGCTTAATCTCGATTTTCATACCGATGAAACGGGCGATCGGGGGTCTATTACCTTAAGAAAAGTGGCTGAGGCGGCAATTCGACATCAATTTCAGGGTCAAATTCTCTGTGGTCACTGTTGTAGTTTGGCGCAACAAGATCCGGCAGAAGTTCAGCAGACCTTAAAGTTAGTTCAACAAGCTAATATCGGTATTATAAGTTTACCCTTATGTAATCTCTATCTTCAAGATCGACAGTATACTGGAGTTAGTCGGGAGCAGCATCTATCCATTCCCCTACCGATTACGCCTCGGTGGCGAGGAATTACACTCGTCCATGAACTTGCCCAACACAAAATTCCGGTTGCGATCGCCAGTGATAATTGTCGCGATCCGTTTTATGGATTTGGAGATCATGATGTTTTGGAAGTTTTTAATCAAGGGGTGCGAATTGCTCATTTAGATCACAATTACGGTCATTGGCCGCAAATTGTCACACAAATTCCAGCTCATTTAATGGGATTATCCACAATTGGGCGATTTTATATCGGTCAAAAAGCTGATTTAATTCTATTCAAAGGACGGAGTTTTAGTGAGCTGTTATCACGTTCGCAATTTGATCGAATTTTAATTAGAAAGGGTAAGATAGTAGATAGAGTCTTACCGGATTATAGAGAATTAGATGAGGTGGTTATGCATCCCTAACTTGTCTATTTAAACCGTTGTCAATGCCTGTGAATTATATACCTAAATACATAAAATGATTGAAAAAACCAAGAGCAGTGTAAATAATCAGGTAGCTACTGCGCTCGACTCTGTTAAAATTCTCAACGTTTCAATTGATAACTTAGCAACCCATACATTACTCGAGAAACTCCGACAAGGGGGAGTTGTTTTTACGCCAAACGTGGATCATTTAGTTAAACTTCAAAATGATCCTGACTTTTTTGATGTCTATAGTCAAGCGGATTATATTGTCTGTGACAGCAAAATTTTAATGTATGTTTCAGACTTTCTCGGCTCACCTATTCAAGAAAAAATTTCCGGCTCAGACTTGTTTCCTGCCTTTTATGAGTATTATCGTAACGACCCAGAAATGACGATATTCCTATTAGGTGCAGCCGAAGGTGTGGCAGAACTTGCTCAGGAAAAAATTAATCAAAAAGTAGGGCGAGAAATGGTCATTGGAACCTATTCTCCACCGTTTGGGTTTGAAAAAGATGAAGCAGAATGTGATAAAATTATCGATATGGTTAATGCTTCTAAAGCAACCGTATTAGCAGTGGGGGTAGGCGCACCCAAACAAGAAAAATGGATTTGTAAGTATCGCAATCGGCTTGATTCTGTTAAAGTGTTTTTAGCGATTGGTGCAACCATTGATTTTGAAGCGGGATATCGTCAGCGATCGCCTGAATGGATGAGTGCTGTTGGCTTAGAATGGCTGTATCGGATCGTAGAAGAACCCAAACGACTGTGGAAGCGTTATCTAATAGACTCTCTCCCGTTTTTCAGGTTAGTGTTACAGCAAAAGCTAAATCTCTATCGCTACAATATGCGAATTGGTCATCTGTTACTGGAGGCGGGACTCCTGACTTATGAACAAATTGGTATTATTTTAAACTATAAAAAAGAAAATCCAGATTTATTGTTTGGTGAAATTGTGGTCAAACAAGGGTGGCTGAAACAAGAAACAGTTGATTTCTTCGCTGAACATTTAGCTGAAATTCAACAGGAGAAAAATAAAAACCCCATTGGACAATATCTCAAACAGGCAGGATTAATTGATGATGAAAAAATTAGTCAAATCTTGCAACAACAACAAACCTCAGATCTACGCTTTGGTGAAATTGCAGATGCACAAGGTTGGGTGAAACAAAAAACCACTAACTTTATTATCGAGACGACAGGCGCGAAAGCCAGCAGAGGTCAAAAGTAGGTAGAATGGCGATACGGGTAAGGTTATAATTGCGCGATCGCCTATCAAGAGATTTTAGACTATACGAAGCACAGAGAATACAGAGGAGATATTTTAGGCAATACGGCTATAAGCTGATCGATGCGATGCGATCGCATGAATTGAAGCAATAATGATTCAGTTAAATTGACTACTAAAATATGATATTTATTAACCTTTAGTCAGGTTCACAGGGATTGTTATCAGCACCTTTCGTTCCTTCAGCAGTTCTCATTGAACCAATTAGTGTCATAACTTTAACACATCGTTGCATATTACCCATATTTTTGTGTTGTACAATTAAAGTAGCTGGTGTAAGATTATCATCAACTCCTTCTGTACATTCATCTCCATCTTCATTAATCAAACAGCCGTTGTAATTAAACAGTACTCTAGAGAAGCCACCCCCATCGTCGCGAACATTATCTTTATCAACGCTTTTTAAAGTTGGACTCTCTATCAGAATTTTCTCAGCTAAGGGATACCATGCATTCTCTGTAATACCTGATTGTTCTCCTACATTTTTTAAATCATCAGGGGTAACATTCGCAGAATGAAGTCCTACATAAACCCGATCATTACCATCATCATCTGCCTCTGTTTTAAAGCTAACTTGCCAGGATGAACGAGTGCCTCTAGCGGCAGCATGAGCGCTTTGCATGGCTTGAAACACTGCACTCTGAGCAGCTCGTAACCGTTGACGATTGATAAAACCATCCCAGGCAGGGGCAACAATTGCACTGAGAACACCGACAATAATCACAACTGTAATGACTTCAAGTAAGTTAAATCCGGCTTCAGTTTTTTTTGAAGTATTAACTGGATTTTTTGAGAGGTTATGTAAGTTTCTTAATAGAAAAAGTTTTATATTATTGTTCATTTTAATTTTATATAAAATATAGAATTATCAGTATTCAAATCACTTTAATTCGTTTCAAGTTCTAATCCTTTCACTGTTACAGTGGCTTTCGGACAAAATGCACCTCCTTCATCTTCCCCACAACTATCACCAGCATCTGTTCGTCTCAAGCCGTCTGATTTTATTGTGATTTGAGCAGCATCGTTAGTGACTGCAACATTATCAACTGTAAAGTCAGCAACGTAGTTAATGAGAACATCTCCTGTTATCTCTCCAGTCGTGTTACGTATCAGATCTACTGTAGGATTATCTAAACTAAATTCAGGGTCAAAAACAACATTTCCTTTTTGTGATTGTTTTAATTCTCCTTCATCAAAACCTACACCTGTTCCTCTATACTTTTCTATGGCTTCTTTCATCACATACCGAACAATTCGTTGAGGACATTCCTCACCCTGTGGCTGACACCAAACTTCGCTATCATCTTGACGTAAAGAATATACAACCAATGCGCGTACAATGGTATCATCGCAAGTGTTAGGTTCACAATTTATCGGAGCCTCTGGAGCATCTTGTGATCGAATAGGACGAGAATTAGGGACAGTTTGCTGTTTCCAAAACACCAAGATTGGTGTACCTTCTACATTATTATTCAAACCATCAATTCCATCATCAACTTCTTGCTGGTCATAAATATAATAAGCCTGACCTAAATCCTCGCTAATAAAACTGATAGCGGCTTGTTGTTCAAAGTCTGTGGTGCTTTTTGCTTGTTCTCGGGTATCATCATTGAGAACACTGACAACAAAACCTAGCAATGGCCCAATAATTAGAAATGCCATAATTGTACCAATCAGCAATTCAATCATGGTAAAGCCGTCTGTTGTTTGACTGGCTTTAGACTGTTGTCGAGGATGGTATTTCAGGAATAATTTTAGTGCTAAATTCATCTCAAGTAATTATTTATTAAAGATATATTCTTAATCACAACCCTCGAGTTCTTCACAGAACGTTGAGAATAGATTATCTCCTTTTGGCGCAACAGAAGTACTGACTTGTATTAACGGTAAATCTCGTCTACCAATGAAGGATGTAGCTTCAGTTTGCTCACCGTCTTTAGCCTTTAAGGTAACGTCATTTTTAAACGCACTGGCTTGATATACACGAACCGCTAATTCATAGCCTCGGTTATAATCAATAGTTCCAGCCACTACATTTCCCTCTTCGTCTACATCCCCTCGAAAACGAGCAAGCGGTTGTACAACCATATCTACAGGGCTATCATTTTGACAGCCTGCTGTTTCATCAAAGTTGACACAAAATAGCGCTTTATCATTTTCATCACAATATCCATTTTCTGGATCATCTTCATCAAAGTCACAGTCTAAATCATTACCAGGTGGGCCAATCGTTGATAAATCTGTAGTTACTGTACCGTCAGAAGAAATACTATAGGTTGTTCCGGGTGCACGCTCACCATCCGATAAACCATCCTCATTTGTTGGCTCACTTTTAACGAAAGAAATATAACTGCGGGCAGCTTGAGAAGCCAGTTGAGTGCGTTTGGCTTGCATTCGGACGGCTGCGGCAAACCCTATCATCGGGGAAATTGCCACCAACAATACCGTCACCACAACAATTGCCATGATGCCTTCTAGGATGGTGTAGCCTGCCTCGGAGGAAGAGTGGGGTTTATCGGGAAGTTTAGGTTTTATCATTTGTTTAGTCTCCTTTTAAATCAGTTAAGTCAGTGTTACTAGCTGTCGTAAACATTCGTGCGGTTAGTTTTCTGATCGCATTTCAGAGGACCGCGTACAGAGTCTGGGACTGCATTTCCTTGATCATTGTTTTCTGGGCCAGCATCTGGGTCATCTGGATCATTGGGTTCAACTTCTACCAGTTTTCCGCAGAGTAAACCTTTGACCCAAGGGTCATCTTTCCCAACTTCTCGGAACAGTTGCTGAATTGTATAGTTACCTTCTTGGTCTTTTTCCAGTCGGGCGAATTTCCGAGAGAAGTAGTCCGGTGGCTGAGTTAATAGACCGACATCAAAACCCCAGTTCCGTGCCGGAGGATTGAAGTAACCTGTCCGTTTACGTGAGTTTTTGATGTTGTAAACTGCGTTTGCCCCTGTTTCGCCAAATATTTCTATTCCTCCAGCATCGAATATCCCCAGGAAAGGTGCGGTGGCATATTCTCCCCGTCCTGATTGTACAAACGAACCCGATATGGTTGCTGTTTTGTCTTGAGATTCCCAGTTTTCCAGGAAGCGGGCTAGGTTTTGTAAACCGCCGTTGGTTTCATCGGGTCGTCCGGGAACATCCCCAGAAGCCAGCACTAGGTTATATTCTGTATCCTCAGCTAAGGGTAACCAGCGTGTCACTTGTCCAGCCCCGACTTGATCTCCTTCAGGGAAGCCGCCGCCACCGGGTTGAGTTGTGGTCGCGTGTATTTGTAATACGGGTACAAGTAAAGGCTGTTGAACGGTTGGTGCAGTAAATGTTTTGAGAGTTCCTTTATTATCCAAATCGTAATACCACAGCGGGTTATTAGCTCCCCAGTTGCGGTTACCATTATTGTTTGTTTGGAACCACAGGGCGTTATCAGCAGGTTGAGGTGTTCCAGTCTGACAAGCCTGATTTGCTCCATCTAATTGAACAGTTGCAGTCGTGGCAAAACAATCTGTGTTCGCTCCGTTTACTCCCAGTGGAACAGGCTGATTGTTGCCATCTAAGGCAAGAGTGAAGTCTGCATTTCGTAAGAAAGCAACCCGACGAGGTAAACGTTGCAAGTCATCTGCAGGAGCTTGTACAGTTGTTCCGGCTAAAAGGTCGCCAACAGCGATGCTAGCATCGGTTAATTTAACATATTCAGCAGGATCATTAGGTTTCAATATTGGAGGAGTACCATTATTAACACGAATCTCCCAATCACCTGGCTCACACGCAGATACAGGTAACTTCGGACAAACTTCCATCACGTATTCAGAGAAATTACCCCGACGTTGAATGGGGGTAATAAAGTTATTGAAGTAGCTGCTGTTGACTGCATTGTTGTTATTATTGCGATAGTCATTATCTGTAACAGGGCCGACATCAAAATTGGTTGCATCACTACTTAAACCATTCACTGCGAAATCGTTGTAACCATTAAAGCCGTTGAGTTGACGGGCGACTTTAGCGGTAATTTCTGCTCCTGGTACATCTATATCCTCTACTTGACCATCACCATTTAGATCAATGCCATAAGTTCGTTCATTACCAGTGTTCGGTGTACCAAAATTATAACCAATGGCGATCGCATTTTCTGGAACATTAGTTCCTGCGTTATTTCTCAGGTCAAAGTCTCCTTCGTTGCGGTAACCAAAGCGGAAATTATCTGATAATAGCGTAATCGCATCTGACAGAACTGTTGCAGGTCGCCAGTTATCTCCTGTACCACAAGGTATATTCAACTCAGCGCGTATAGGATCGCCTTCTCGACAAGCAAAATCTGGGTTTAGATCTTGACGGTTGTAGAAGTTGCCAAAGTCATCATCTAGCTGATCTAAAAACTCTTCTTGAGTATGGATATTAAAATCACCCTGAATATAAACGGGTAAATTGGAAACTAGGGTGAGTCCTTTTTCTTTGAGTACATCTTCTTCAATGTTTGCCGCTGCATTGTTATCGCGCCCCAGACTTTCACCGTTAATCAGCAAAATACCGTTAGGGCGACGAGTTGGGTCTAGTTTATAATCTACTGGACTTATTGCCTTACTCAAGTCTTCATCTATGCCATCACCCGCTGCATTTTCTTGGCGATCGCTTCGGTCTGGCAATGCATCATCGCGACTGGCATAAATCAGACCACTCAAGGGTAGTAAATACTCTTCATCAAGCTCATCGATGCCTACAGTACTTGCAATTGTAGTATTGCGAAGTAGATCAAGATCGAGGACTGTGGCTCGAATTTCCAAGGGTTGACGGTCTTCTAAAGGTAGATCGTAATCTTTTGAGAGGTTAGCTGCACCAGCGCCTAGAGGACTGCTGAGGGTAAAGGTTTCATCAACTGGTGTCTCTGTATCATCTGCATCAACAGCTTTCACCTGACGACCATCGAGAAATGCAGTTTCATAAATTGCATTATCAGGAATGATTGAGTTATTTGGAGTTAGAGTATTATCATTAATACCGATAGCACACAAGGTTGCATCAATAGCGGCTTTTTGATTAATACTTCGTTCATTTTCAGCGACTTGCAATGCTTCCCGTAGGGGTTGGTTGGCAAAGCGACCATCCGGGAAA
Source organism: Microcoleaceae cyanobacterium (assembly GCA_049649525.1). Classification (GTDB taxonomy): domain Bacteria; phylum Cyanobacteriota; class Cyanobacteriia; order Cyanobacteriales; family Microcoleaceae; genus JAAURB01. Next base: position 4,103 of record JBARZE010000006.1, on the reverse strand, counting down.
ACGTAGTCTGCTTGATCGTTTAAATCTTGCTCTCCACCTGTGAGCCTACCATCAGCCCCTGCTGTTGCTGCTCCTGCGGGTCGCCCTGTTGTGGGGGGATTATATACAATACCATTATTAGAGATAGTCGGATCTGTGGCTGTGGCACTTGTACTGGGGTCGTAATAGCTACTGACACAGGCGATGGGTTCTTGGTCGTTATCCCCATCTGATGGATTAATTGCGTCCTGAGCGTAGTGATACACTGCTGTTGCCCGCATGACCAGGTCACCTTTTGCTCCTGCAGCATTTGGATCAGACATGGGCATGGTATCGGGCCAAACTATCGGAAACCTTTCTGTGTCACCTGTTGCTGGATCATCGTAAAAATCAGTACCAACATTACCTGGAGCGCTACCTGTTGGACGTTTTAAGAATGAATTGGCAGGGTCATAAATTCCCGCCCCTGTAACAACTCGTAAACCGCCCACCCCTTCAATATAAGTTCTCGGCAGTCGGGCTGCGGCTCTTTCCCAGAAACCGCCTCGAGCTTTGTCAACCGCATCTGATAATATCTCAACCCGAGAGAAACGCTCGCGGGGTTCACCAGTATCTGTCCATGTCCCTAATTCTTCTTCGGCAATCTCCCAACTGCCGTTAACATACTCTAGAGCAGGTTGGTTATTTCCCACTAATACGCGATCGCCGAGATAAGTTTCTATTCCGGTCTTTTGGGTTTCCTCTGTTGGTTCTGTGGCTTCAAGTTGAGCCTCGTTGATATTAACTGCCTCAGGAAGATCTGCCCATGCATCGGGTACAGCCAGTTCGTCGCCTGTCCCTGTTGGATCTAGAAGATTTTGTGTTTCGTAATCAATATCTACTTCAGCAATGGGGACTTTCCGTAATCTGGCTTTAAAGTAGCGTTCTAACTCTGTGCGACGTGCATCTGCGATGGGTACATTTTCTTCATTTACTAATTGTGCAACCAGTTTCTTCACTGTCGGTGGGTCATTAGCGTCGTTTTCTTGTTCTTCTTCGGTTTCTCCGAGTTGCACTTTTACTAAATGTTCTAAGCGTTCTCGATAGGCCCTATCATTGTACATTGCCTGGAATGCGCTATTGTCAGTAGACTGATTGGCATTACTAATTTGAGCTTCTGCAATATCAGCATCAGCCCCTTGGAATAAGTCAATATCAACCGGATTTTGATTCTGATTGTTACCCACCATGCCGTTAATCACGTTACCCCCAACCACAATTTTGCTGAGGTCAGGGTCATAAAAGCAGGAGTCTTTACCGCTAATTTGAAAAATTCTGATGTTATTGTCAAACGGGGAGGTAATTAAATTACTCTCAGCATATAAACCCACGTTCAGGTTAAATTCTGGCCCTGGAGTGATTTCTAAGTCATCAATATAAACAACCCCATTCAACGGCTTAATTGACCAGTCTTGTTGAGATTCTAACGGTGCAAAACCCGGTGAGCCGTCGTTGGCTTCATAGTCCTCTCCTAAACCTTCATCGTCTATTATCTGTTGTGTTACAGGGACTGTAACTGTATATGCAAAAATACTTTTCTTGAATTTACCTCGGTTGGGGGTCAGTCCTTCGTCGGTAACTAAGCTATCCACCCCACCACTATAGGCTGCACAGTCTTGTTCTCCAGTTAGTGCTAGAGAAGGCAAGGGTAATGTCCGCGAGTCAAGCGGTGTTCGGACTTCTCCGGGTGTTGGCGTGCGGAAGAAAATTCCATAAACACTAAAACTATCAAACTCACCGTTATTATCTGTATCGAAAGGAAAACGCCAAGCTGTTTCTATTGCTTCGTTATCTTTTAGCGTTGCGCCTTCCCCATCTGGTCCGTTTAATTCTATTCCACTTTCACCATTAACATCATAACGAACCTGAACTTGCTCTTCGTCACCAAATCTATAAGTTCTGAGGATATTATAAATTTCTTCGTCAGATATCTGACTGACTTCCTGAAATGCTTGTCTGATTTTTGCATTAGCCCTATCCAAGGCAGGGGCAGCAGCATTAAAAGCTTGCTCACTGACTCTGCTATATCGAGCATCTTTGGCGCGGTCAAATGCCCGAAATGTAATAGTTAGGGATAACAATACCACCACCAACAATACCATCGTTACGGTTGGCAACACGAACCCGGCCTGATTGTAACGACTGCGGCGCTTCATCTTCACAACCCAAGACTGCAACCAACGCCCTATTGTCTGCCTCCCCTTCCGGAAAAAGCGGGAAATTCCCTGAAACAGAGATTTAAATGGTTTTGATGATTGATTGCCCTTCGCCATAAGTGCCTTCCCAATTTAAAACAGGTTTATAACTTATAAATTCATTAATCTGGTGAGGCTACAATGCCCACACCTCAATCATTAAATAAAAAACTTTAACGTTTAGACTTTATATGGGGATATATGCACAACCCATTCACAGCAGACCCAAATCACCCCATCGTATTAGCGCTTAATTTTTGCCCTGACTGACCTAGCACATTGAACCGAGGATTGCACCCGTTTATCCGGTCTGATGATGCCACGAATGATCGCAGCTTAGAGTTACTTACTCTATTATTAACAAATTTACTCTGATCTGGCTCGGATCTGCGATCGCAATATGGGTGTGTGATTTATCACAACCTGAAAATATTAGGTATTGATTAATCGTAAGTGATTTATTTCTTTTAATAATTTGGGGATCAATGCAACAGTCGGGACGATAGCCCAAGGTTGTCCTTCTCCCTCCTCTCCGAACACCCGCAAACCCCTTTTTCTATACACACTCTAACTTTACCCAAATTTGACCCAAAAACGATCATCTAGCGTAGCCAAAATTACTTAAACGATAATAGCTTCTCGACGGATAGTTCAATTTTGTCAAAAGCAGTTGGGGAGAGAGTGCCTTGTGTGTAAGTTTGTTGAATTTGATACTCATTTGCTGAAGGCTGCTGAAATACAATGAGTTGTTGCGCTTTTAAATCAATCACCCAATATTCGAGTATGCCTTCTGCGGCATAAACTATCTGTTTCTGTTTTAAATCTTTTTCTAAAGTACTATCCGATATTTCAATTATTGACATCCTCCCATCGCGCGTGGGCGAGGGATTCCTAAGACTCACGACTTAGGTTTTCTGTTTCTCAGATTCTTGGCTAGCCTATCGTGACCGACAGACCCCGCTAGACCATCTCCACAGACATTTTCTGAGACGATTTGCCCAACCGCCTTTGTACCTCGATTTCTCACTACTTGTGCTGCTGCGATATCTCGCGAAGTTGTATAGTTGCAGCTTGGACAGCTATGAATACGAATATCGAGAGTCTTCTTGCCCGTATGCGTTCGACAATTGGGGCAAGTTTGCGAAGTACCATTTTTATCTACCTTGTCGAAGTAGGTATCGGTTTTCCAAGCTACCCACTTGAGTAGGGTTACAAACTGACCGAAACCAGCGTCGGCTGAATGCTTGGAAAGCATACCTCGCTGCCAAGAACGAAAGTCGATATCTTCAACAAACAGCATTCCCGTATCCCGACAAAGACGATGGGCTAATTTAAAATGCCAGTCTTTGCGAGTATCGGATATGCGCTGATGTAGTCTTGCTATTTTCTGATTTAGCTTGTGTCGATTATTCGACCCTTTCTGCTTGTTTCTCAACCTGCGTTGCAGCAATTTCAGCTGGCGCTGTAGTGTCTTGAGAAACCGAGGACGTTTAATCTCTTCACCATCAGAAGTAGCAACAAATTTGTCGTATCCTAAATCCAAGCCTCTAGGATGACCGTGAGGCATCGGACTTGGAACATCGACATCTAACTGTAATGACAGCATTACGAAGTAGCCAGATGCTTTTCTGACTATCCGAGCTTGCTTGACTTCAAACCCTTCAGGAATCGGTCGAGACACTCTCCAACGAACCAGACCTATTTTAGGTAGCTTGATACCCCAATTGGCAACTGGATTAATACCAAGCTTGGGAAAAACGAAGCTACCTCTCGGAGTTGGGGTCAGAGCCTGCCCCTTTAGGGGTACTTTGTTCTCTAATATAGTGTTCTATAGCATCAATAGGCGCACCTCCACAGCTAATTGCAAAATAACTAGGACTCCATAGCGAT
>JBARZE010000005.1:0-62690 GCA_049649525.1 Microcoleaceae cyanobacterium | reverse complement strand
GACCACCTTCAACTAAATCTGGGATACCATCATTATCAGAGTCTAGGTCACGGAAGTCTGGGGCATTGTCTCCGTCAGCATCAACCGGAGTGGTTAATGTACCGCCGTTATCCGGGTCAACGCTATCAGCTAAACCATCACCGTCTGTATCAGTCGGGTCATCAATAGTACCGTTACCATCAACATCTGGGTTACCCGCCTCAACGATATCGTTCAACCCATCATTATCAGAGTCGAGGTCTTGGAAGTCCGGTGTACCATCGTTATCGGTATCAACGGGTTCATCTGCGACTCCATCCCCGTCAAGGTCTAATTCACCCGAGTCTGGGGTAGTTTCAACGCTATCAACGACACCGTTATTGCCAAACTCATTTGTCGGGTCAATTACTCCATCGCCGTCGCTATCTAATTCTGCTATTTGTTCAGGGGTTAGACCACTTTCAACGATATCGGCAATACCATCATTATCACTATCGAGGTCAATGATATCGGGTACGCCATCGCCGTCAGTATCTCCGGGGCCATCTTCCGTGTCGAGGATGCCGTCGTTGTCATCATCAAGGTCATTGATATCGGGGATACCATCACCATCAGTATCTTGGTCAGGGTCTTGAACAATGACACTAACAGTAGCGGGTTCGGAGACATTCCCTTCATTGTCGGTGACTGTATAAGTGAATGTTTCTTCCCCAACAAATCCAGGGTTAGGCGTATATTCAACTGTACCATCGGGGTTGATGGTGAGAGTTCCGTTTCCGGGGTTATCTACAATAGCAACAGTTTCGGGAACTATTTCTACATTATCGGTATCATTTTCGAGAATATTAATGGTGACAGGAGTTTCAGCGGGGGTAGTTGTCCCGTCATCGACCGCAACGGGAATACCAGGGTCATCAACAGTAAGGGTGACTGTTGCCACACTGGAAGGCTGACCCTCACTATCTTCAATGGTGTAAGTGAAAGTATCGGTTCCGTCGAAGTCCGGGTTAGGGGTGTACAGAACCTCGTCATCACTGGTTTCAGGTGTACCTTTATCATCAATAACAACCGTTCCGTTAGTGGGTTGGTCGATGATGCTAATGACTCCTGTTGGAATACCATCCTCAATATCGGTATCGTTTTCCGCTACATTAATAGTAACGGGAGTGTTTTCTGGGGTGATAACTTCATCATTTTCTGCAATAGGGGTATCGTTGATACTTTCAACATCAACACTAACAGTAGTGGGTTCCGACGGTGCGCCTTCACTATCAGTGATGGTGTAGGTGAAAGTATCTGTACCATTAAATTCGGGGTTGGGGGTGTAAACAACTTCGTCATCGCTGGTGTCAGGAGTCCCCTTATCATCAATGGTAGCGGTTCCATTTTCCGGTTGAGAAGTAATGGCAATTTGACCTGTGGGAACTCCATCTTCTACGTCGAAGTCATTTTCTGATACATCAATGGTCAGCGGGTTATCTTCTGGAGTTACCTCATTATCTTCGTTGGCAACCGGAATATCATTAATTGAGGGGTCAGTATTGACGTTGACAGTAGCTGTGTTCGAGGGTAGCCCTTCACTATCGGTTATAGTGTAGGTAAAGCTATCTGGGCCACCATAGTTTTCGTCGGGAGTGTAGACGACAGTGTCATCACTGAAGTTATCCGGCGTACCATTATCATCAATTTCAACGCTGCCATTTTCCGGTTCGTCGATAATGGTAATTTCACCTGTGGGAACTCCATCTTCAGTATCGGTATCATTGTCCCGAATATTAACAGTAACAGGAGTATCTTCCGGTGTGATGAAGGTGTCATCTGTTGCAATAGGTTGGTCATTGACACCTCCCACGCTGATGATAACTTCTGCTTCGTTAGAAGGGGTTCCTTGGCTATCGGTTACGGTGTAGGTGAAAGTATCGGTTCCGGCGAAGTCAGGGTTGGGAGTATAAACCACCTCATCATCCCTGGTTTCGGAAGTCCCTTTATCATCAATATCAACGGTTCCATTTGTGGGTTGGTCGATGATGCTAATGGTAATTTCACCTGTGGGAATACCATCCTCAATATCAGTGTCATTTCCCCGAATATTAACGGTCACTGGGGTGTCTTCATCGGTTACTACCCCATCATCATTAGCCACCGGGATATCATTCACCGGGTCAACTGTTACATTCACCGTGGCTGGGTTAGATTTGACTCCGTCCTTATCTTCAACCGTGTAGGTGAAAGTATCGGTTTCGTCAAAATCAGGGTTAGGGGTATAAACTACCTCATCATCACTGGTGTCAGGAGTCCCTTTATCATCAATAGTGACCGTTCCATTTTCGGGTGGACTGACGATTTCAATCATACCGGTGGGGATAGTATCCTCAACGTCTGTGTCATTGCCCCTGACATTAATGGTGACAGCAGTATCTTCTGGAGTCGTTTCGTTATCATCCGTGGCAACCGGCTCATCGTTGACTTCCTCAACTGTTACCGTTACAGTGGCGGGCTGTTCAGAAACGACTTTATCATTATCTTTAACAGTATAGGTAAAACTATCGGTTCCGGTGAAGTTAGGGCTAGGAGTGTAAACCACCTGGTCATCACTGAAGTCACCCGGCGTATCATTATCATCAATTTCAACCGTTCCGTTTGTCAGTGTCGTGTTGATGCTAATTTCACCTGTAGGGATAGTATCTTCCGCATCGGTGTCATTGCCCTTGACATTAATGGTGACAGCAGTATCTTCTGGGGTAGTTTCGTTGTCGTCGTTGGCAACAGGCTTATCATTGACTCCACCGACATTGACAGTGACTGTTGCGGGTTCTGCTGAGACTAAGCCATCACTGTCTTTAATGGTGTAGGTAAAAGTATCAGTTCCATCAAAGTCTTTATTCGGGGTATATTCAACTTGGTCATCACTCGTATCATCGGGAGTACCATTATCATCAATGGTGACTGTTCCGTTGGTCGGTTCGTCCATGATGCTAATCACTCCAGTGGGAGTGCCATCTTTTGTATCTGTATCGTTTTCGCTGACATCTATCGTAACAGCAGTATCTTCTGGAGTATTCGCTGTATCATTAACTGCATCAGGTGCAAGCCCAGCAACTGTTACTGTAAATGGAACAAGTGGTGAATCGGCAGTATCGGCTTCGTTGGCATCAGTAATACCATTACCATTGGAGTCTGCTGTATCGGTGCTGACACTCACAAGATTGAGGTCAATCTCGCCAGAAAAACCAGTGGGTGGGACAATATTTAAACTCGCTAATTCAGCCGCTGTAAAACTCCATTCACCACTACCAAGATCTGTCCCGACAGGTGATGTACCATCCGTAAATGAGGCTCCCGTCGGAACGCCAGTGATTTTGTAACTGAGGGTTTCTGAACCGTCTGTATCTTCTGAGGGGGTTCCACTTAAAGTCAGGGGAATAGTCGCATCAATGTCTCCTGTGGCATCACTGGCTGTGGCACTGGGAGTATCTGCATCAGGAATAACATCAATGGTTACAGTGGAACTCGGAACATCTGTAACGGTGATAGAAACGGTGGCTTGGGCAGCATGGAAGTTTCCATCTGTGACAGAATAGGTAAAGCTATCAGTGCCGCTGAAGCCTACATTCGGTTCGTAAGTGAAATTACCACTTCCATCATCGGTTACAGTTCCATTTTCAGGGTCGCCAACAATCGTAACGGTTAATGTGTCTCCATCTGCATCATAATCATTATCGAGTACATTGAAAGATACACTGCCATCAACATCTGATGTAATTAAGTCATCTGTGGCTTGAATACTCCCAAAGCCAAACCCTGAAACATAACCATATCCCCCACCAGCATTATTGGCTGCTAAAATTCCTACTTGGATAAAGCCTTCAGCGTCAAGATAAAATTCCTCACTGGTATCTGTGAAATCAAAAGTAACAACTTTGATATCATCTCGACCCGGTACATCTTTGATGGCATAGTTCGATTGAGCCGTAATATCGACTGTTGTGGGTGTTCCGCTGGTGACGTTGACTAACTCCATCGAGTCCGCCGCAGATGCACCGGTAATCACGCTAATTGTACCCGGGTCAAAGGGAGTCCGGAACCGGACTCGTGTCCGTCCACTGGGGTTAATCGCTGGAATTAAAGAGACTCCGTTTTCACCCTTACCGCCTTGAGCACCAGAGGTTTGATAGGCGTATGCTCCGGCTGAGGTTTCGATGTAGCTGGGGTCTCCAAGGGATTTGCCGGAAAAATCGTATTGAAAGCTTTCTCCGGCCTGTAGGGTGGTTTGAGACACGCCATCAATCAAGACTTCGGTATTATCTTCTGTGGCAACAATATCAACAAATTCAAAGGGTGAATTGCCTTTAACCACCACATACTCAGACCCGACACGATTGACTGGAACTAATTGATCCCAACCGTTGTCCTTCGCACCGCCACCGGTTCTTACTCCCATCGCTCCATTGGCGACGGCAATGGGTTGATTGGAGGTGATTAATGCTCCGGTTGCACTTTCTTCGCCTTTGTTACCCGGACGAATAACATAAGTTTCTCCTTCATTAAGAGTGACTGTCACCGTTTGCTGAGTAAAACCATCCCAGTTCCAAGCTTGACCCGGAGGTACAGTGAAGGTCACCTCAGTATTATCTTCTGTTGCGATTACAGAAATAAAGCTTTGAACGGAGTCACCCCCATCACCTTCTCCTTCGTTATAAAGTTCACCCGCCCGGAATTCTGTTCCGAGAGCATCGAGTCCCTTGGAAGTCAGAAAAGATTGACCATTGCTGTTTTCTTGAACAAGCTGTACGTTGATGGGTTCACCATTATCGGTAACCACTTTAATGCCTTTGTTTTCTGGGGTGTTAAAGTTTTCTGTTTCTCCGTTATTGTTATCCAATAAAAAGGAAAAATCAGATTCGTTGGAGGTGATATTAAAAGGAATGGATGCTTTAGTTGAACCGGGAAACTGAATTTCTCCAGTCGCACCTGTCACATTTTCTGTTGTAATTAATAACTTAGTCGGATGTCGGGAGTGACTGGTATTGGTGTCAGCCCGGGTTGGCAAATAGTGAGTGCTACGAGGATTTGCCTGTTGCACATCCAGTTCAACGATCGCAGTATCTGTGTTGCCGTTACCATCATCAATTTCATAGCTAAAGGAGTCGGCACCGAGATAACCCGCAGCGGGAGTATAAGATAAAGTGTTATCTGCATTAACGGTTACTGTTCCTCCCTCATCAGTGGTGAAGGAAGTCGCGCCATTAACGGTGACGGTTAGGGGATCGTTTTGTGGATCGAAATCATTAAATAAGACATCAATGGTTGCGGGCGTATCAACAGTCACAATTGCTCGATCATCATTGGCTGTCGTCGGTAGGGGGTTACCGTTGACAGTGTAAATTAGAGAGTCTTGACCACTAAAATTTGCATTGGGGGTATAAGTAATCGTGCCATCACCGTTCACAATTGCTGTGCCGTTGCTGGGATTGGTGTCAATCAGAACTTCAGAACCATCTGGAATTGCTGTATCGTTCCCTAGAACATCTACAGTGACAGCAATATCTTCTGTAGTTGTTTCTTCATCATCTTCTAAAGTATGATTCCACCGAGTTTTAACCCTAGAATTAAAGGCTAAAACGGGTTCAATTTCACGGGTTTTAACGTCTAATTCCCAGTTTCCACCCTGAGAAATATGACCAATTTTAGTGGTAGAAGCAGCAATTTCTGCTCCGGTAATTTGGTGTAATTTTTCAACAAATTCAGCCCCCGCATCGCCTGCGGCTACGTTACAACCATAAAGTAAAATAGAATCGGCTGACCAACTGTTGAGTTGAGGGGTGTATTGCGCTAAGGTATCAAGATTTAATTGACGATTTCCGAGAGACAAACAACCCGGCGCACCGTGAGAAACAATATGAATTTCGGATAATGGATGCCGAGTTAAATATTGTGTAATTTGTTGAATTCCGTCCTGGTTTGCATCGAGAATTACAACGGTAACTCCAGGATTTACTCCAGAGATTAAGCTTTGATAGTCTTCAACTTGAGGGTCAATAAATAAAATTTTGGAATTCATTGTTATTGGTTTAGATAAGGTGAATAAATTAATAATTTGTGTAGGAGAGAATGTCTTGATTTTGTAAGTTTTCAAAGTTACATTGAAATCCTTCATTTCAGCTAACTAATAAAAAATAGGGATTACAAATTTACCGAAACTCAATTTAACTTGAGGTTAAAGTCTGAGTTGAAATTAGGTATTGGTAAATCGTCAAAAAAGTGAGTTATTTTTGGCTTTCTGTGCCTATCAACTTTTCCTAGTTCTATTTTCCGTTTTTTGTAGGTGAAAAACATCGTGAAAGATGCGGAACTTTAAATAGGGATGATTTTCCGTGAAATCCCCTAGTATGATTTGGAGTTTTTCCGGTATATTACGGAACTGATGTTAATTTTGATTGACTAAATGGTTTTAATATCTATTCTATTTAGAATTCATTCAGGTTAAAGAAGTCGATTCTAAAAAACTCCGTATTTTTGTCTACATAATTCTACGGAGAACTCACTTACGTGAATTCCGCAAACCCTCCATTATCAAACTGAAGAGATTACTGGAATTGGGGATAGGAAAAAATGATTGATTTTACGGTTGTGGTGTGACCTGTATTTGAGTAAAAATCTTAGATATAACAGAATTCAATCATGTATCAAAATACGCCAGGGTGGCAACAAAATTTGATCCCGCTGAGAAAATATACTCCAGAATTTCAAGCCGATCGACAAGTGCTGTATATTGAGAATGCAGCTACGTTTCCCCTATGGCTGAAACCGTTAACTTTAAAACAAAATCAATTTCATCTCAATCCGTGTTGGACTCATGTCACCACTCTGCAAGCAGCCTTGCATACTCTACAAATCCAATCGGTTGATATCGTTGCTGTCAACTTATTTTTACCCGATAGTCAGGGGTTAGAAACGTTTCACAGGCTTGCATCTGCTGCCCCCCATCTTCCCATCATCATTATCAGTGCTACAATTGCCTCACAACTCGATCTCGCTCGTGAATGTGTCCGACAGGGGGCTGTAGATTATTGGCTGCAACCGACGCAGGAGCATGAGATTCTACTTGCTCAAGAATTATTGGTACGAACTTTACGCCACATTCAACAACGTCAAGATCTTGAACAAGAATTAAAACAGTCTCAGACTCAACTTAGAGAACATTACCTATTTGAACAACGACTCCACTGCACTCAAGCTCAATTTCAAGGGGTTCTCAAAACGATTAATGATATTATTTTAATTTTAGATGCAACAGCCAATAACATTGATGTTGTTCCCACGGGTATGACTATTTCGGATCGGCCGGAAACGGATATTCTCAATCAAACCGTGAATCTATTTACCGACTCACAACAGTCTCAATCTATTTTAGCCGCCATCGCCCACTGCCTCAAAACTCAAGCCTCGGTTGAGTGGGAATATAGTCTCTGGGTTAATACTGAGCAACTCTGGTTTATGGCAAATATTTCTCCCCTCTCTGAGACTGAGGTCAGTTGGGTGGCAAGCGAGATCACTCAACGGAAACAGACTGAAGAACAATTGCGCCAGTCTCAACAGTTGTTACAATTGATGATCGATCATATTCCCACTGATATTTTTAGCGCTGATGCCAATCGGGTTGATTTAAAGTGTAATCAAGATTTTACCCCGGTGGCTGGGTTAGATGATCTCGGACAGATTGTCGGTAAGAGCGATTGTGATTCACCCGAAACTCAGGTAGAATTAGAATCTGATGGAAACCGCGATAGCGCTGCAATGGTTAATCATCAGCCCAAACAGCATCATATTAAAACTCAATTTACCCCACAAAGCCAACAAGCAGGGGGTGATATCTGTAAAATTCCTCTCCATGATCGACACGATGGCGTTGTCGGTATTTTCAGAACTTACGAAAATATTACAAATCGTCGTTTAACTGACAAATGGCTGAAGTTAACTCAGCTTACCTTAGATCAAGCTGGGGATGAGATTTTTTTGGTAAACTCTCGAGGTCAGTTGTTTTATGTTAATCATGCGGCTTGTCAAAAGCTGGGATACACTCGTAAACAATTACTCCAACTCACCATTGACGATATTGATCCGATTTTAACCAAAGAAGTTTGGCAACAACATTGGCATCAACTCAAACAAAACCATTCTCTAACTCGCGAAAGTATTCATATTACACAACTTGGAGAAGAATTTCCGGTTGAGGTGAGTATTAACTATCTCGAGTTTAATCATCAGGAGTACAATTGTATTATTGCCCGCGATATTAGCGATCGCTGCATTGCTGAAGAAAAATTACAGCAGCAATTTACCACGATTGAAGCGGCTATTGATGGCATTAGTTTACTGAAGGATAATCAGTATATTTATCTTAATCCCGCTCATATTCAGCTTTTTGGTTATGAGAGTCCTGAAGAGTTAATCGGTAAATCTTGGACAACTCTCTACAGTCGAGCCGAAATTGAGCGTTTTCAACGGGATGTATTCCCGATACTGGTTGAAAAACAGGCTTGGCGAGGAGAAGCTGTGGCTACTCGTAAAGATGGCAGTACTTTTGATCAAGAAGTTTCTTTAACCTTAACACCCGATGGGACGCTGATTTGTGTTTGTCGAGATATCAGCCAACGCAAACAGGCTGAAGCTGAGATTTTCAAGGCATTGCAAAAAGAACAACAACTCAATGCACTCAAGTCTCGTTTTATTACCCTAATGTCTCACGAATTCCGCACGCCTCTATCTGTGATTTCCTCTTCTGCTGGAATTATAGCGACTTTTGATGGCAAACTCTCACCGCAGAAGAAACAAAAACATATTCAGAAGATTCAAGCCCAAGTCAAGCATACAACAAAACTTCTCGATGATATGCTGCTGATGAATCTTGCTGAAACTGACCAACTGACGTTTAACCCACAACCTCTGCAATTAGTAGATTTCTGTCAAACTGTAGTTAAAGACATCCAAACGACTCATGACAACCCTGACCCGATTAAGTTAAATTATCCACAGCATCATCGCTCTGTCAAAGCTGTTTGCGATCAAACTCTGTTGCGACATATTTTGATTGAGTTACTGTCTAATGCAGTTAAATTTTCACCGAATGGTGGTAATATTACCTTGAGCTTTACTTTGACAAAGAATTCTATTTGTTTCCAAGTTCAAGACCGGGGGATGGGTATCCCTATCCAGGAGCAAAAGTATTTATTTCAGTCATTTTATCGTGCTCAGAATGTAGCAAATATTCAAGGAACAGGATTAGGATTATCAATTGTTAAGAGGTATGTTGATTTACAGGGTGGACAGATTAATATAGACAGTAAAATCGGTCATGGAACAACCTTTACTGTTAAATTACCTTTAACTTTTGAGAAAGAATCATGAAATCAACTGCACCTAAAATTTTAGTGATTGAAGATGAGGAGGATATCCGAGAAAATATTGAGGATATTTTAGAGTTATCGGAGTATCAGGCGATCGCAGCCGAAAATGGTAAAATCGGTTTAATATTAGCTCTATCCCATTCTCCCGATCTAATTATTTGCGATATTATGATGCCGGAATTAGATGGCTATGGCGTGGTTAAAGCATTACGAGAACAGCCAGAAACAGAAAATATTCCAGTTATTTTTTTAACGGCTAAAGTGGAACATTCGGATCGACGGATGGGGATGGAATTAGGCGCAGATGATTATTTAACTAAACCTTTTCTTCCTCAAGAATTATTGAAGGCGATTGAAGTCCGTTTGAAACGACAGGCCATGTATCAGTCTCAAATTCAGACGGCACAGCACCAAACAAAAGATTCACAAAAAGAAGCTCAAAAAATTCAGCTTGATTTAGATAAACGTCAACAGATGTTGGATGTTAAAGATAAACTTCTAAACAATTTAATTGAAGAATTAACCTCTCCGATCTCTAGTATCAATCTAGCGCTAAAAATGTTAAAAACTGCCCCAAATGAAGAACAACGGCAACAGTATATAAATATTTTACAAGAAGAATGTCAGAAAGAAATTCAATTACTTAACGAAATTTCTAAATTACAAAAATTTTTACTTCCAGAAAATATAGAGTTATTACAACGATTTAAATTAATTAAATAAGCTCTTTCTAATTTTTAATTTTGGTTGATAGATATTTTAAGAAACGAAGTTAACAATCTTGTTTGGACTACAAGTTGACCCATTTATTAAAGTGTGCATTACTTCTCGGTAAAAAGCTCAACAACAATATAGGTTATCGACTTATTCTAATTTCAGAAATTTGAGTCAAGATGTTAATCATATCATCGCTTTAAAACAGATCTCAATCAGTTCTATTGAGTAAATTATAAAAAAACACTCCCCATGAGGAGTGTCGGTTAATTTAATGATTTATTGCTGAACGACTTTCAGTAACTCACAATAGTGCTTATGCATGATGATAAGATTCAGAGCTATTATCTAAACCCACTTCTTCTGTCAAACGAGACAACATAGACTGTTGACGTTTCAGGACTGTTCGTTCTTGCTCTTGCATCAGTATCCGTGCTTTGTTAGCAACAGCGTTAGGAGTTGTGGCTTCAGTTGCAGCAACAGGATGATTAGTATACTTGACTCCCCGATAGGTCAAATTATGGGTGGGTTGCAGAACTGGGGACTTCTTCAGATTACAGAACCGCCAGTCTTTACCCCGATATTTACCTGCTTTTCGACCGACTGTTGTTTCAACTTGAGGAGGGTTGTAGTTGTATTCAATACCACGATATGTCAGTTTCATGATTTTCGCCTCTGTAACTAATGTGTCAATTGGTTGATGGAGGCGCGTTCCTTCAGGAGTTATCCTTACTTCCGTCCTGGGTTTTCTATTTAAGGTTAGTTAACTCTACTTAACCCAATGGATGAACGTTTTTTGTTTCTGTATCCATTATTACAGTTTTATAGAAAAATGTCAAGTTTTCATGATGAATTTTCTCCAGTCGGGTAACCCCCGCAATAGAAAAAAGCGACTTTCTGTAAACGAAAACCGCTGACTATGCAACAAAATAAAACGGGTAGAAGTGATTGAGATACTGACTCGCTGACATACTCCGTTAGCTGATACAGACTTGTACCTCCCCCGGAGACGACACAATAGCCACGCCGCCAAAGCGCAGGTCTACGATCATAAGATTTTGAGTATCGAGTTATATTCTAAGTTTAAAAGATATTAGCCTATTTTTAGATTGAATCTTGAACCGAATTTTAGATAAAATTTATTATAATTTTGATTCAGACATCAATAGCCCGGTTATTTTTTATCCTGATAAATACTTATTTCTAGACGGACAGAAGTGCCTAATATTTTTAGATTTAGTGGGTTTTATACAGTCAAAGACTCTCCTCAAAATTGAGGTCAGAAGATCGCCTCTATCAGAGACTCTCCTGAATACTGACCTCAATTCAATTTGGGATACTGTTGGCTGTGCTGTTAGACTTAGTGAGCGCAACCGTTACCGTGATAGTCGTCACTATCGTAAAAACCGTTTTTAGTGCCGAAGAATAGGCAAGCAACGGTAAATAATACGGTTAGCCCTGCTAAAATCAGTTTAATGTCCATTTGCAATATATCTCCTATTGAATGATTTCAGGTTTGATCAATGAGATTGTAGACGCATCTTGGTTAGCACGTCCATCTCCTAGAGTAGCGCCAGAATTAATTGGTTGCACCCTCGTTAGGCATTTGCCCAATGGTGAACAGATTCGGGGTATGATTGTGGAGACTGAAGCCTATGAAACAGGAGACCCTGCCTGTCACGCTTATCGTCGTCGGACACCTCGTAATGCGGTGATGTTTGGGCCTGCTGGGATGAGTTATGTTTATTTAATTTATGGTATATATCACTGTCTAAATATTGTGACTGATTTAGACGGAGTCGCGAGTGCAGTATTAATTCGGGCATTAGCATTAGATTCTGTTTCGGCGACTATGATCGCTCAAAGGCAGCCGGATCAAAAATTCTCGAAAAAACAAATAGACCGTTTAGCTGCAGGGCCCGGTAAATTGTGTCGAGTCATGGATATTGACCGCAGTCTAACGGCATTACCATTATGTCCTGGTCAACCGTTATGGTTAGAACACCGTAGCGTTGAATTTCAAACCGCAGTTGCACAAAATACAGTACAATTAACTCAAACGACCCGAATTGGTATTTCAGCGGGAATAGAGATTCCCGGGCGTTGGTATTTGACTGATTGTGTTGCTGTATCTAAGCTTTAAGCAGACTCGGGTTTGGGTAAAGAGGAGGGATGTACGAGTAATTCTGCTGTTGAACGTTTTTCTACCATTTCTTTCGTGATCTGACAGCATTTAACATCTTTGCGAGACGGTAACTCATACATGACATCGAGCATTAATTCTTCTACAATACCTCGTAATGCCCGCGCCCCTGTTTTACGACGAAAAGCTTCAGCGGCGATCGCCTGAATGGCTGCCGGATCAAATTCTAGCTGAACATTATCCATCCGCAGTAACTTTTGATACTGTTTGACCAGTGCACTACGCGGTTCAGTTAAAATTGCTATTAAGGTTTTTTCGTCTAAAGGTTCTAAAACGGCAACCACTGGAATTCGGCCAATCAGTTCTGGAATTAAACCAAATTTTACCAGATCATCGGGTTCCATGGTTTTCACTAAGTCTGTGGTTTGTGTCTCGGTGGATTTTTCTTCCCCAGATTGAATAAAGCCCATTGACTTTTTACCCGATCTCTGATCTATAATTTTCTCTAGTCCGACAAACGCCCCACCGCAGACAAACAAGATATTGCTAGTATCGATTTGAATACAATCTTGATAGGGATGTTTACGGCCACCTTGAGGCGGAACATTGGCAACAGTCCCCTCTAACATCTTCAGTAAGGCTTGTTGTACGCCTTCTCCGGAGACATCGCGGGTAATAGAAGGATTTTCACTTTTGCGGGCAATTTTATCGAGTTCATCAATATAAACAATACCGCGCTGGGCTTCCTCAACATCAAAATCAGCCACTTGTAGCAACCGTAACAGAATATTTTCCACATCTTCCCCCACATATCCTGCTTCGGTTAAAGTGGTGGCATCGGCTACAGCAAAGGGGACATCTAGCATTTTTGCTAAAGTTTCGGCTAACAATGTTTTACCGCAACCCGTTGGCCCCACCAGCAGAATATTTGACTTTTGTAGTTCGATGTTTTCTTCGGGTGAAGTGCGACTGCCTTTGGTTTGAATAAATCCTAAGCGTTTATAGTGATTATAAACAGCCACAGATAGGACTTTTTTGGCATCATCTTGACCAATGACGTGTTGATCGAGGTAAGATTTAATTTCCCGAGGTTTAGGAACTTGATTCAGGGCCACTCGGCTTGGTCGAGAACGTCGTTTGGGAGTCGGTGCTGCTGTCGGACGGTTAGCCGATGTTGGGGTGGCAGTAGAGGTCGAGTCGAACAACTCCTCATCTAAAATTTCATTGCACAGTTCGACACATTCATCACAAATATACACGCCAGGGCCTGCAATCAGCTTACGAACTTGCTCTTGGGATTTTCCACAGAAAGAACATTTTAGATAGGAGTCGTACTTAGACATAATTGCCTCATTGCTAGACTGCTGGGACAGATTCTCCCGGCACGGGGAAATTCTGCTTGGTGATTACTTGATCTATTAGACCATATTCCTTGGCCTCTTGGGCAGCCATAAAGAAGTCCCGCTCCGTATCAACTTCAATGCGATCTATGGGTTGCCCCGTATGATTGGCCAAAAGTTGATTCAGGGTTTGCTTATGATATAGAATTTCTCTTGCTTGAATTTCAATATCAACGGCTTGCCCTTGTGCGCCACCGAGGGGTTGGTGAATCATAATCCGAGAGTTAGGCAAAGACATCCGTTTTCCGGCTGTACCTGCCGCCAACAAAAAGGCTCCCATACTGGCTGCTAAGCCGTAACAGATTGTGACAACATTGGGACGAATTTGCTGCATTGTGTCATAAATTCCCATGCCCGCCGTCACCGATCCACCCGGAGAGTTAATATAGAGTTGAATATCTTTGTCGGGGTTTTCCGCTTCCAGAAATAGCATTTGAGCGCTGACGGCATTAGCCACATCATCATCAATTGGAGTACCCAGAAAGATGATATGTTCTCGTAACAGACGAGAATACAAGTCAAATGCTCGCTCTCCCATGCCGGATTGTTCGACGACCATAGGAACCACGTTAGATGGCCCCAGGTTGACTTCTACGTCACGGATACTGGTAATGTCGCGCTCGGAGTGGCTCCGAATTGGACTATGGGAAGATTCAGAACAAATCATAAAACACAAAAATCTTGAAACGCTAACTTCTTAATAACTTTTCTCGAAATTATAAACGAATTCTATGTCGCTGGCTGGGTGGGTAGCCGATCCCTAGCTCAGACTGTTTTTATTATGACCTACTTTTGAACAAACGGGGAAAAGAGCTATTTATCATTTGTCATATTGTGAAGCCGACGACAGACGCTTAGCACGGCCCGGATCGCATCGCTTCTGACTCATAACCTATAACAAATAACTCTTCTCTATCACTCTTTCTCAGTTGAATCAGCCGGATCAACAGCAACGCTTTCGACATCAACTGTTGTCGTTTCGGCGCTCACTTCAGGCTCCGAACTTTTAACAGATTCAGCCTCATCATCCGATTCACTCAAAGACCCTTCAGGAACTAACTCTACAGTAGAATGTTCTTCTAACCAAGCAAACGTTTTCTTGGTGATTAAATCATTTTCTACCACTTCGCGTAACCGCTGTGGATCGACTTCTTGATCTTTAAGTTGTTCGAGAATTTTAGCTTCTTCTGCCTTAATTTCCTCCTCTTCTAAAGTAATAGATTCTTGTTTAGCGATATGTTCAACTGCTAAAGATTGCTTTAACTTTTGAATCGCTTCTGGGCGGGCGTTTTCTCGCATTTTCGGCACCATATCACCCGTAAAGAACTGTTTAACATCAATTCCCATTTGGCTCAATTGCATGGCTTGTTGAGTCAATAACTGATCCACTTCTTGACGAATCATAGTATCTGGTAAGTCAATTTCCATTGCTTCTACCAGCGCCTCAGCTAGAACCTTCTCTTTATTGGCGCGTGTTTTTTCTTCTGCCTCTTCTCGATAACGTTTTTCTAGAGATTCTCGTAATTCTGCTATCGTTTCAAATTCGCTAATCTCTTCTGCGAAATCATCATCCAGTTCAGGCAATTCTTTTTCTTTGAGTTCGTTCAAAGTAATCGTGAAAACCGCAGCCTGTCCGGCCAACTCTTCGTTACCATAATCTTCAGGAAAACTGAGATTTAATTCCTTAGTTTCTCCTAAATTCATCCCGACAATTCCTTCAGTAAAACCGGGGATAAATTGTCCTTCGGTGATTTCAACTTGGAAATTCTCTCCTTGACCCCCCGGAATTTCTTTGGGTTCTTCCCCTTCGGGAACTTCTGCAAAATACCCTTTAAAATCAATAAAAGCCATATCTCCGTCTTGGGCGGGGCGATCTTCAATCGGGATTAATGTTGCCAGTTTAGCCCGTTCTTCCTCCAAAGCTTCGTCAACTTGCTTAGGATCATAAGCCACTTCCTCCGCTTGCAGAGTCCAGCCTGTGTATTCAGTCAGGCTCACTTCCGGTTTGACATCAACCGCTGCTTGAATCACAATCGATTCACCCGGTTCATAAGTATGAACCAACTGATCCACATCTCCCCGTAACTCAAAGCTACCAATTGCTTCAATATTCTCTTGTTCTACAGCTTTAGGTAAACATTCTTGCATCAATTCATCCAAGGCTGCCGCTTTAATCCGTTCAGCCCCGAGCCGCTGGACTAAAATATGGCGAGGGACTTTACCCTTGCGGAACCCAGGAATATTCGCATTACGAGCGTAATTACGAATTACCTGCTCATAAGCAGACTTAGACTTTTCGGGTGGAATTTCAATATCGATACCAATTTGGCTTGCGGGAAGTTTTTCCTGGGTTACTTTCATAGTCGTGATATGCTAAATTTAATCATCCCCGGCACGAATTGATTCTGGGGGACTATAATTTGAAATTAATGAATGAGGACATCCGTTGTCCAAGGGTATCCTAGATTAATTCAAGCGCCTTGTTGATTATTATGGGCAGTTGTTCAGTAGTCAACCCTCTCGAAACGGACTGTTATGATAACTGTTAATTGGGAACAACCTATTTATTCTAAGTTACGATCTGCACAGATCGCATTGATTAAAATTATAAATTTCAATTTTATTTAAAAAAGTCATTAATGTAGTGGAGGAAACTAATTTGTCAAAGTCTTATCGCGTCGCTATTTTAGGGGCAACGGGCGCAGTCGGGACTGAACTGTTGCAATTGCTCGAAAGCCGTAATTTTCCGCTGGCGGATCTGAAGCTGTTAGCTTCTCCTCGTTCTGCTGGAACAACGTTATCATTTAAAGGAGAATCTATCGCTGTCGAAGCAGTTGATCGCAAGGCTTTCAGTAATATAGACTTGGTTCTGGCTTCAGCCGGGGGTTCAACTTCCCAAACTTGGGCTCCCATTGCAGTCGAAGCCGGGGCTGTGGTGATTGATAATTCGAGTGCTTTTAGAATGCAACCGGATGTACCGTTAGTGGTGCCGGAGGTCAATCCAGAAGCTGCGGCTGATCATCAGGGAATTATTGCTAATCCCAATTGCACCACAATATTAATGGCGGTGGCAGTATGGCCATTGCATCAGGTACAACCGATTCAGCGGATTGTTGTCGCCACCTACCAGTCAGCTAGCGGGGCCGGAGCGCGGGCCATGGAGGAGGTTAAAGTCCAAGCCCAGGCAATTTTAAATGGGGAAGAGCCTAAAGCAGAGTTATTTCCTTATCCCTTAGCGTTTAATCTGTTTCCTCATAACTCTCCCCTCAATGATGCGGGATACTGCCAAGAGGAGATGAAAATGGTGAATGAAACCCGTAAAATATTTGGGGTAGAGGATTTACGAGTGTCTGCCACCTGTGTACGGGTTCCCGTACTGCGTGCTCATTCGGAGGCGATTAATTTAGAATTTGCTCAACCTTTTAGTGTCAAAGAAGCAAAATCTATCCTAGCAAAAGCACCCGGTGTAAAATTAGTCGAAGACTGGGAAGCGAATTATTTCCCCATGCCGATTGATGCAACGGGAGAAGATCCGGTTTTAGTGGGTCGTATTCGTCAAGACCTTTCTCATCGGTGTGGGTTAGAATTATGGCTCAGTGGCGATCAGGTTCGTAAAGGGGCGGCATTGAATGCGGTTCAAATTGCAGAGCTTTTAGTCAATCGAAATTGGCAGGTTTTTCGTCCGGCATTGGCAACAAGTCATTAAGATTTTATGTATTTCAAGGATTAATTTGTTTGTCACACTCAACTGTCAATGAGAGTGACCTGGCAACTGGCATAATGGTAATTAGGACAGATGGTAAGTTTTGGAAGAGTGATGACGGCGATGATTACGCCGTTTACAGAACAAGGTCAGGTGAACTACACTGTAGCAGAACAGTTAGCCGTTCATTTGGCGACTCAGGGGACAGACACCTTAGTGGTCTGTGGGACAACGGGTGAATCTCCGACCTTGACCTGGGATGAAGAATATGAACTATTTCAGGTAGTGAAAAAAGCCGTCGGCGCAACAGCAAAGGTGATGGCGGGAACGGGGTCAAATTCAACTTCTGAAGCCATTGAAGCGACTCAAAAAGCAGCTCATTTAGGGCTAGATGGTTCGTTGCAAGTGGTGCCTTATTACAATAAACCGCCTCAAGACGGACTCTATGAACACTTTAAAGCGATCGCGATTGCTTCCCCCGATTTGCCAATTATGTTGTACAATGTACCTGGGCGAACTGGATGCAATATTAAGCCGGAAACGGTAGCACGTTTGGCAGAGGTGCCGAATATTGTTGCAATAAAAGAAGCCAGTGGTAGCCTCGATCAAGTCAGTCAAATTCGACGCTTGACACCCCCTGAATTTAAGATTTATTCTGGAGATGACTCCTTAACGTTACCGACGTTAGCTGTTGGAGCCAGTGGCGTTGTCAGTGTAGCCAGTCATCTGGTTGGAATGCAGCTACAGCAGATGATTCAAGCTTTTGAAGCAGGCCAAGTACAGACGGCAACTAATATTCATCTCAAGCTATTGGAGTTATTTAAGGCGCTGTTTATCGTCGCTAATCCAATTCCCGTAAAAACAGCCCTTAAGTTACAAGGTTGGAATGTGGGTGATACTCGTCTGCCTTTAACTCAACCTTCAACAGAGGTCATCGAAATACTGCAAAATATTCTGAGTGAACTGAATTTGATTCAAACTTGATCCCTTTTTTAAGGTTTTAAACAACCAAATATTATATAAGTGAAGATTAGTCATTCACTCCTATAAAATCAGCTAACTTAAACTTTAACTCTTAGTTTTATATCGAGGTTTGTTTATTCAATTGTTAGCGATCGCATTGTCAATTCATTGAGGAACAAAAATGGTCACCAATAAAACTGCACCCATCATTAAAAACCGCACTTCCACTCGTAAAATGATTAGTAAAGCCAACGATCAACCTACCTTAAAAATTATCCCTTTAGGCGGATTACATGAAATTGGAAAAAACACCTGTGTGTTTGAATACGAAGACGAAATCATTCTGTTAGATGCGGGTTTAGGCTTCCCAACCGATGGAATGCATGGGGTCAATATCGTGTTACCCGATGTGGCATATCTGCGAGAAAACGCCGATAGAATTAAAGGAATGATTGTCACCCACGGTCACGAAGATCATATTGGTGGCATTGCCTTTCACCTCAAACAATTTGATATTCCTGTAATTTATGGCCCCCGTTTAGCGATGGCATTATTGCAAGGAAAATTAGAAGAAGCAGGAGTCTCTGACCGGACAGAATTAAGGTCAGTTCGTCCACGGGATATTGTCCGAATTGGGAAGCATTTCCTGGTTGAATATATTCGTAATACTCACTCCATGGCCGACAGTTTTACTGTTGCGATTAATACACCCATCGGGGTTGTTATTCACAGTGGAGACTTTAAAATTGACCACACTCCTGTCGATGGAGAACGGTTTGATTTGCAACGTCTAGCCGAATATGGTGAAAAAGGAGTTCACTGTTTATTAAGTGATTCTACCAACGCCGAAACCCCAGGATTTACTCCATCCGAAGCCTCCGTTGCCCCCAACCTAGAACGGGTCTTTACTCAAGCTGAAGGACGGGTTTTAGTCACAACCTTCGCCTCTTCGGTTCACCGTTTAAATATTATCCTGGGTATTGCAGATAAAATTGGACGTTCCGTCGCGGTTGTAGGGCGTTCGATGTTGAATGTGATTGCCCATGCTCGCAATTTGGGATATGTTAAATGTCGCGATGACTTGTTTGTTCCCCTCAATGCGATTCGGGATTTACCGGATGAGAAAGTATTGATTTTAACCACAGGTTCACAAGGGGAACCCTTATCGGCTATGACTCGTATTGCCAACGGCGCACACCGTCAAATTCGGATTAAGCAAGGGGATACAGTGGTATTTTCAGCTAATCCAATTCCCGGCAACACCATTGCTGTGGTTCGCACCATTGATAAACTGATGATGTTAGGCGCTAATGTGATTTATGGTCGTCATCAAGGGATTCACGTTTCAGGTCATGGTTGCCAAGAAGACCACAAGTTAATGTTAGCTTTAACTCGTCCGAAGTTCTTCGTTCCGGTTCACGGCGAACACCGGATGCTAATTAAACACTCTCAGACTGCTCAAAGTATGGGTGTTCCCCCAGAAAATATGATTATCATCGATAATGGGGATGTCGTAGAACTCACTGAAGATTCTATTGGGATTGGGGATAAAGTTCAAGCCGGGATTGAACCGGTTGACTCTTCTCGTTCCGGTTTTGTGCGCGATGATGTCCTCAAAGAACGGCAACAACTGGCAGAAGATGGCGTGATTACAGTTGCTGCTGCTATTGGTTTAGAGGGCAATCTCTTAACTCAACCTCAAGTTCATCTCAAAGGGGTAGTGAGTAATGCTGATGCCAAGCTGTTACAACAATTAATGACCCAAACCATAGAACAAACGTTAAGTGACCGCTGGTCAGAGTTAGCGCGTACTTTTGAAAATGGCGAGAAAGAAATTGATTGGGTTGGGGTTAAAGCAGAAATAGAACGTTCTTTGCGGCGGTTAATGCGGCGGGAAATTCAAAGTAATCCCCTGTTGGTACTGTTAGTTAATACCCCAGACTCATCAGCAAGTACAACTGATTCTAATTCTTCAACTACTTCGGATGCTTCGACTGTTTCATCTTCTCCGACTGTTTCATCTTCTCCGACTCCCACTGGACGGCGACGGACACGCACAGCGGCACGGGTTGCTTCATAGTTGCTGATTTAAATCAATATAGAGACGTTCAAAAGCGAGCGTCTCTACTGATATGTACAAGCATTATGGAAAAACCTGGTCTATTTGGCATTAGATACTCAAACAGAGATTTTACTCAAAAAAATAGCTGGGGAAAAAATCAATTTAATTCTTCTTTTCCTGCAGCATTGGCTTGCTATATGAGCAGTCAGCAGCTTAAAGCAAACTATATATATCTCCAAGACAATTCTAAAATAGCTCATACAGAGATATCTATCAAGGAACTGTTTAGGATTGATCCCACATCAGAGAATATATTTTTTGCATTTGAGAATCAATACACACCTTACCAGCAGTTTGTTGTAGGTAATATACCGGGTATCGATCTCGTTATTCAAGATAGGAAAAATGGAGAATGTTTGTCAGGACTAGAAATTAAGCTAACCGCTCTTCGGTAACCATACAACTTGTGATTATCCAGACAATCAATATGGCTGTGAAATTGTGATTCGTCCGGATACTATCGTATATTTAGCTTGTAGTATTGTACAGCATTATAAAAATACACCAGAAAAACTCAGTCAAATCATTTGAAATCGTTTTAATGATGATAGTAACTGGTCAGACATACAACAAGTAATTCCATTGATCGCTGAAATAGTTCAAGTTATGAACTACGTAATTGAAGACAGTTTATCTAATCAGGCTCCGTTTATACTACAACCTATTTGGAAGACAGAAGGAAAATCACCAAAGCTTTCAGAAAATTGCTTAGATATTTTCGTCTGGAGTGATATTGCATTCACTAAATTTATTACTAGCTTTTCTGAAAATAATCAGAATATTAAAAAGCTATCTAGACAGAATAGAACAATAATTTGGTTGTTTAAAATGATTGATGATTTTAGTAAAACTGAAAGATTTGATTTTAGACAAATTATTGATGAACTTTCATATAATACTAAAAATGACAAAGCTTTTTCAGCCAGCGGTCAGGTTACCTATCCATATATGAAATCAGAATATCTCACTCAACCTCGAATTAAAAAGCAGGAAATTAAAAATATAATTTTAGGCGAAGGACAAAAACTGTTGAGTCCAGAACGGCGGTTTGATGCAATCATTTTCAACTCAGAAGGAATTTTTTGATTAAATCAACATAAGCTTGCGTTTTTTAAAACTAAATATTAAAGCGAATTAATTAATTTATAAAAAAAGTGAAAGTTGTCGATCTGTTTGCTGGATGTGGAGGATTCTCTCTAGGATTTAACAATAGCTTGGGAATGGAAGTAGTAGCAGCTTAGGAACTCTGGGAATCTGCAATTAAAAATTATAAAGCTAATTTAAAACATCCTATATTTCAGTTTAATTTGACAAAAACAGATTTAGCTATCGATCATATTCGTCAATTTTCTCCAAATATTATTGTAGGAGGGCCGCCTTGCCAAGATTTTTCTCATGCAGGTTCTCGAATAGAGGGAAAAAGAGCAGATTTAACAGTTAGTTTTGCATTAATTGTAGCACAAATAAAACCATTGTATTTTATAATGGAAAATGTTGATCGTGCTCAAAAGAGTGAAGCAGCTAATGCAGCCAAATCAATTTTTAAACAATCTCAATATGGTTTAACTGAAAGAATATTAGATTCAAGTTACTGCGGTGTTCCTCAAAAACGAAAACGATATTTTTGTATTGGTGCATTACATGAAAAAGATAACTTTCTCAACTCACTAATTGAACAAGCTTTAGCATCAAAAGCAATGACAGTTCGGGATTATCTGGCAAATGAACTAACCATTAAATATTATTATAGACATCCCAGAAACTATAGCCGAAGAGGAATATTTTCAATTGATGAACCCTCTCCAACCATTCGAGGTGTTAATCGACCTGTTCCTCAAGGATATCCTGGTCATCGTAAAGATCCTGTAGCTATTACAAAAGATTTGCGATCGCTAACAACTTATGAAAGAGCTAGATTACAAACATTTCCTCAAGAATATCATTGGATAGGAACGAAAACAGAGGTTTAACTCATGATAGGTAATGCTGTTCCTGTGAAGTTAGCAGAATTTATTGCAAATAGAATTATAGAGTTTCACCAAACATCCAAGAAGTCTTATAGACAGCTTGAGTTAGATTTTTCTTATGACTGTTGAACAAGTTAATTGATTTAAACCCGGTATTTCGTTTGAAGCAACTACCGTTTTTAGGATGGTAAAGTGATGATTTGCGGACAAGATGGCGGGTTATATACTTTAGGCGCGTAAGCGGAAGAGACAAAAGCAATAAATTCGAGAAAGCCGCTCAATTACGTGGTGATATCCCTCTATTTGAGTCCTGTTCAATTTGCCATAAAACTCGATAAGATAGAAGTAGAGTCATAATGATCGATGATCTGAACATGGAAACACCGCAATCTTCTGTCACTCAATCTTACATTCAAGAGGATGCTCAGGAAATCCTTAAGATTGCTTTTACCAGCAAACAGGAAACCGATGAACTCAGCCGTGAACAGTTGGTTGAAATTGCAGTCGAGTTAGGCATTTCACCGGGTGAGTTGGCAGTGGCTGAACAACAGTGGCAATTACAAAAGCAAGATACTTATGAGAAACAACAGTTTAATTTGTTTCGCTATCAAAAATTAAAGAAAAATTTAATTCGATATGCCATTGTTGGAGGATTTTTGTTAGTGCTGAATATTGTTACGACTCAGGGGATTGCATTTGCCTCATCTATTTTACTATTTTGGGGATTGTTTTTAGCTTTGAAGGCATGGAAAGTCTCTCAAAGAGAAGGAGAAGAGTATGAAAGAGCATTTAGCCGCTGGCGCTTGAAAAAGCAACTCGGGCAATCTATTGGTACTATTGCAGATAAGGTCATTAAAGGATTACAGTCTTAAAATTGAGATGGGATATGCTGTTAAATGATCCGAATATAAGTCTTTTCTAGTTGGCTCTTTCAACTATTGCTAGTCGATCATTCACCTTAAATCGATTATTACAATATTGACTTTTAATCTTTATGAATTCCTCTATTTCAAGATGTTTTTCTTTCCCGCTTTGTTCTCACGGGTTCAAATAACAATTAAATCACTAACCCTCTAAAGTAGATTGTAACTGAGGGGGTAAAGGTTGAGTAGAATCAATCCGAAGACCTGGATAAGGTAGGGTTGAAACAGTGGTCTGTTTGGAGTCTGAAGCCTCTGTCCAGAATATCCAACGACTCCCTGGCGGTAAGGTGGTTAAACTGGTCGAATTCTGAGTTAGCCAAATTAGGGGTAAAAACGGGGGAACCTCTGTTTGAGCCGCAACAGACGCTTGCACAGCAGCCAAAGTAGATAAAACAACATGATGACCCTGCACTACACCTGTTTTCGCGGTCCACAGTTGAACGTTTAGTTGACAACGACAACAATAAAAATATAAAGAAGCTGCAACCGTAACTGCTTGTTCAAAATCATCTGCTTGCCAAGCCGCTGCACTATCTAAACAGATGATAATTTCTTGTCCGCCGGTAGAGTGTTCTAATTCCCGTACCCGCAATTCTCCATACCGTGCACTAGATCGCCAATGAATTAATCGGCTAGGATCGCCATGACGATAAGGTCTGAGGGTACGAGTGACTCCTTCTGTTGCCAACTGAAACCGATTGCGATCTTCAATTTGCGGACTATATTCCTGTCCGATATTATCCACCAAAGGGCAAGTGCTGAGGGGAAAAACTTGAGGATAAACAACGGCTGTCCCATTAGCAACGCGAGATCGACTACACCAAAATAATCCTAACGGTGTTCCGGTTCGCAGTCGTACCTGGTGCAGGGGATAAACTCCACGTTTTTGTGTGGGTAGATAATAAACCCAACGATGCACTGCTTGAGAGGATAGAGTTTCAATGACAGTAGCGGCTTTTCCTAAGCTAGAAGGCAGTTGATCCTGAACTTGAATTAAAGTTTTAGGTTGAGTTGTAGAATTACGGATATCCAATTCAACACTCAGCTGATCTCCTGCACTGACGGGTTGAATGGGATAACGGCGGACTTGAATATCCCGTAGCGATCGCAGGGGTAAAATAGCAGCAATCAGCAGTAATGCTAAACTAATCCCACTGATGACATAAAGCCACCCTGCCATCGTATTGGTTGCCGCACCAAAGAAAAACACCGCCAAAAAACAAAGCAGTCCTCCTGCATAGGATGGAACTACCCCTCGGGTTTCGAGCCAGTTTGTAATACGATTAAAAAACTTCATCTAAAAATCAATGTTAGAATCTACTCAATATAAAGTTGTCAACTGACTCAAAAAGTCGGTGTGGAATATCCGGTAGATGCGAGCTGATCGGGCAGGCGTTCCGAACAGGAAAACAAACTTTACTCTAATCCACATTATAAAACTTATAATTTAACCAGTTTTTGAGCCGAATACATCTTTAAAATATCCAATTTACAGATGACAGAACAAAAATCTGTTTTGATTGAATCATTGCTGAGAATTGATTGGGACTCAACTCCCAAACTCTCATAGGTTCTGAACTATCGCAGTCCGTTAATAGGAGATATTCACCAATGAGTAACCAGGCTATGTCTTCATCCCCTGATCATTCTATTCCTAAAATGCCCCCCGTACCTAAGCCTGCTGAACACGCCACTGCCAAAAAATCAGCCACGGGCAGTACGATCAAGCAAATGGTCAGAGAATCTCTCCACATGAAAGCGTCTGATATTCATATTCGAGTCGGGCATACCCCCAGACTTCGGATTCAAGGAGAGATGGTACGGGCGAAAGATTGGCCGAAAGTTACCCCAGAATGTTATGAGAAGTATCTCGAAGAAATTTTAAGCTCTAGTCAACGGGAAAAGTTTGCTATTGAAAAAGAACTCGATACTGCGCTGTTTTACCCAGGACTGGTTCGTTGTCGGGTCAACTGTTTTGATACCCTCAGCGGCGGAGCGATGGTGTTACGGTTAATTAGCTTGAAAATTCCGTCAATTGATGAATTGAATTTACCTCAAGTTCTCAAAAAAATCATCAGTTATCCTCAAGGATTAATTTTAATCACAGGGCCGACGGGTTCAGGGAAATCTACCACCCTAGCGGCAATGATTAACCACCTCAACGAGATATCCAAACGTCACATTGTGACCATTGAAGATCCGATTGAATTTGTGCATCCTTCTAAACGCTGTTTGGTCTCTCAGCGGGAAGTGGGTATTCATACCCTCGAATTTCATAGCGCCTTGCGGGCGGTTTTGCGGGAAGATCCTGATGTGATTCTAATTGGGGAAATGCGCGATCGCGTGACTATTAATACAGCCCTACAAGCGGCTCAAACGGGTCACTTAGTATTAGGAACATTGCACACTCGTAACGCCATTAACTCCATTAACCGTCTATTAAACCTGTTTAATGTCGATGAACAACCGATGATGCGGGTACAAATTTGTGATTCCCTAGTGGCTGTTGTAGCACAATTACTGATCCCCACGGTGGAAAATCGCCGAACTGCGGTGCATGATATTCTCATCAATACCCCGGCGATGAATGATTATCTACTCAAGGGAGATGAAGAAAGTGCCATACACTTAATGGAGACGGATACCTACGAAGGGATGCAGATGATTAACCAAGCTATCTATGAGAAAGTGTTAGAAGGACGTATTAGTATGGAGGAAGCAGAGAAAGCGTCTCCTGAAGCGGCTGATTTAGAACGACGGTTCCGGATGTCTGGGATTGAAGCAGATGGTTCTGTGCGCCAGTTTAAACCCGCTAAAACGTTGTTCTAAACAATCAAAATCATTATCAGCGAGTTATTGTGATTGCCATCTATCCCGGAAGCTTCGATCCTGTTACCCTAGGTCATCTAGACATTATTCAGCGAGGGTGTAAACTATTTGAACAAGTGATCGTTGCTGTTTTACGCAACCCGAACAAGGTCCCTTTGTTCACAATGGAGAAACGTCTGCAGCAAATTCGGATCTCTACTGCTGATTTATCAAATCTGGAAGTCGCTAGCTTTGAAGGTCTAACGGTGGAATATGCCAAACAACGAAATGCAGAAGTATTGCTACGGGGTTTACGGGTGCTTTCAGACTTTGAGATGGAACTCCAGATGGCTCACACCAACAAAACTCTATCTGATACAATCGAGACAGTTTTCTTAGCAACCTCTAACGAGTACAGCTTTTTATCGAGTAGCGTCGTTAAGGAAATTGCCAAATTTGGTGGCTCCGTTGATCATCTTGTTCCCAAACACGTTGCTAGAGATATCTATAGATGTTACGCCAAGAACCTACACCCAGAAGCGAATCTGAAGCCAACGGACTAAACCCAGTCCCCCAACCCACTCCAGCAACTGGAGCCGCAGGGGTAGATATTCAGCGGGAACTCAACCGACTCGAGGAAATAATCTTAGATAGTCCTCGGGTTCCGATGATGGGGCGGACTTTGGTTGATGAGGAGCAATTGCTCGATCAACTCGATTTAATTCGTCTGAATTTACCGGGTGCTTTCCAGGAAGCCGAAATTATTGCCCGTCATAAAGACGAAATTCTACAAGAGGCAGAAGGATACGCCCAAGAAATTCTTGAAGCCGCAGAACTTCAAGCCACTCAAATTTTAAACGAAATGGGGATTGTTCAACAAGCTCAAATTGAAGCTGAACAACTCCGACAACAAACTCAAATCGACTGTGAGTCGCTGCAGCAACAAACGTTAGCTGAAGTGGATCAAATTCGCTATCAAGCACAGCAAGAACTTGATGAAATTCGCGATCGCGCTTTAGCTGAGTGTGAGGAAATCCAAAACGGTGCAGATGAATATGCAGATCATGTTTTGGGAACCATTGAACAACAGCTTGCAGAAATGTTGCGCGTGATTCAAAATGGCCGTCAACAACTCCATATTAATCTCCCACCCGGACAAATTCCAGGGTAATGAGTAATAAGTAAGGAGTAAGAAGTAATGAGTGGGATTTATGATTATCTTTAACGGTTTTATCCCCTACTCCCTATTCCCTACTCCCTAACTCATAACTCATAATTCATTTGTTATGACCCATGAAAAATTTCGTCGTCAACTGCGTCAACAAGCTGATCTATGGCGAGAAGAAGAGTTAATTGATGATTCTTTGTATCAACAGCTTTCTGAACGTTATCAATTTAATAGTATTGAAAAAGCGGCGAGTAATCGCTTTATTTTAATTTTATTTAGTTTGGGTGGCATTTTACTCGGACTGGGTATCATTACCTTCGTTGCTGCTAATTGGCAAGACTGGTCTAAAGCTGTCAAATTCACTCTACTTCTGAGTATTTTTTTAGCGGTTAATATTGCTGGATTTTATCTCTGGCGGACTGAAACAGATACTTTTCCCGCAGTTGGGATTAAACATCGCTTTGGGGAAGGATTATTTATTTTTGGCGCACTCAGTTTAGGGGCGAATATCTCTTTATTGGCGCAAATGTTCCATATTAGCGGTTCCCCTTATGGACTATTTTTAGTGTGGGGACTGGGTGTATTAGCGATGGCTTACGGCTTGGAATTAGTGTCGCTTGGATTGATTGCAATAATACTCTTCGCCATTGGCTATTGGCAAGGAATTGCAGAAGAAAACGTTTTTAGTGCGGGGGAATATTCGGGGTTAGAATTCATTTTAGAACATACTGCAATAATTGCCGGAATTTTGTTTATTCCGCTAGCATATTGGTGTCAATCTCGTATTATATTTATATTTAGTTTACTCTTATTAATTCCGGCATTAGAAGTTAATATTGCTACGTTACTCAGCTTTAATTTACCTTTCGGAATATGGAGTGCGATCGCGATTATCTTGCCGATTGGGTTATTGTGGGGCTATGATGATAGCTTATTACCTACAATTGAAACCCGCAGATTTCAACCCCTTGCCCGGAGTTTAGCAGTATGGCTATTGGGAATTTTATTCTTTAGTTTTTCATTTCAATATAGCTGGGAATCTCTTGAAATTACTGAACCGGATGATACTATAGTTCGAGCTATTTTTGGCTTAATTGATGTAATTTTATTCAGTTTATTAATGGTTTGGGAATGGTTTAACTTGGTCAAGCCCAGTACTATTAAATCAGTTAAAAAATGGGGATTCGATCAAATTACCAGCGTTATTTCTGGATTTTTGATTGTTAGTAGTGTAGTTACTTTCTGGCATATTAGTGTTAATCCTATTACTATCGTCGCAACATTTATCTTTAATATCCAGATGTTTTTACTCGGAGGCGGATTAGTTCGGATAGGTTTATCTCAGGGAAACCGTAGCGCTTTTTGGGGGGGGATGGTGTTATTAACCTTACAAATTATTAGCCGGACATTGGAATATAATACTGAATTATTGTTTAAAGCTTTTGTATTTACCCTGTGCGGTATTGGAGTAATGATTGCTGGCTTATGGTTTGAACGACATCTATCTCGTCAACATTAAATGTTTAATTTTTGAGGATTAGTTATTATGGCTAAATTAGAGTCTGAAAACACGCAATATATTCAAACTCTTACTTCTGAAAAAAAGATTACTCAGAAAAAATTGCCTTTTTGGCGGTTAGGAATTCCGTTATTATTTCAACTGGCTTTAATTTTATCTGTTCCGGCTCAAGCTGTTTATACTTATGTTACTGGAAAAACAGTAATTTTACAAACTATACCTGTCGATCCCTATGACTTTTTACGAGGATATTATCAAACCCTTAATTATAATATCTCAGATATAGACACTTTGAAAACTTTACCGGGTTGGCAAGAAGTGGCAGGAGAACAAGACTGGATTGCTAGAAATACAATTCTTTATGTTACTTTAGAACAACCCAAAGATCAATCAACTTCTGAAAATCCTTTAGCCTGGAAACCGATAAAAATAAGTTTAGAACAGCCAGAAAATTTAGCAGAAAATCAGATTGCCATTCGCGGAGAATCTCAAGGTTGGAATATTAAATATGGCGTAGAACGATATTATATGCCGGAACATCAACGAGAACAAATTAATGATGATATTAATGAAACACAGCAAAATCAACCGGAAGCTTTTGTGGTTGAAGTGAAAGTAAATCAAAATGGAAAAGCAATTCCGATAAGTTTATGGGTACGCGATCAAAACTATCAATTTTAACTTTATAATAGTTATTAAAGCTACGCGGGTAAAATTTAAATAATGGTTACCACCTCTACCGATTTAAATATCCGTTGGGAAAAATTACCGGATGATTTTATCCTACCTGATGATCCTGTGGATAATATAACTCAGCCTTTGTTAGCAACGGCATTAACGGACAGTTTGCAAGTGGCGGGCATTCTTTCACCTCAGTCAATTACTCCGACTAATTATGGCATTTGTGCCACGGTGAATGATAAAGTTGTGGTTAAAGCGCCAGACTGGGCTTATATTCCGCAAGTTACTGCTTCTCGCGATCAGATTGAACGCAGTTATACCCCGCAACTGCAGGGAGATATTCCTGTCATTGTGATGGAGTTTCTCTCCGAAACAGATGGGGCAGAATATTCGATTAAACCGACTTATCCCCCCGGAAAGTGGTTTTTCTACGAACAAGTTTTAAAAGTTCCGAATTACGTTATTTTTAACCCAAAGACAGGGATTTTAGAACTTTATAAATTGGATGATTCAGGACAGTATAAGCTGCAAACACCGGATGAAAATCAACGGTATTGGATGCCAGAAATTAACCTATTTTTAGGGATTTGGCAAGGTACTCGCAATAACCGGACTGGGAATTGGTTGCGGTGGTGGGATGAAGCGGGAACTTTGTTGTTATGGGGGTTTGAATTAGCAGAAGTTGAACGGCAACGGGCTGAATTAGCGACTCAAAAAGCTGAACGTTTGGCAGCACAACTCCGGGCAGCAGGTATTGAACCTGAAGCTTAATTGATATTATCTTATTCTATCATGAATAGGGGAAGATTTAAACTATTTATTCAGTTTAATTTGCACTAATGTGACCGGATTTAAGGGAGAAAAACGGGTTAAATGGGCAATGGGAACAGAACGAGACAGTTGAACTTGTAAGAGTTGATAACGCCATCCTGGTTCTACTGTTTGCCGTTGTTTAATCCAATCTAAAACAGTGCTTAAATGTTCTAAGGTGGCTAAGGCAATGACAATTACTCCTCCGGCAATTAGGCGTAAACTGCAAAGCCCTAAGATTTCACTAATTCCGCCGCCACTTCCGCCAATAAAAATTCGGTGAGGAGAACGTAAGCGATGTAAAATATCGGGTGCTTCGCCATGAATTGAGATGACATTATTAACTTGAAAACGATGAATATTTTGTTCAATTAAAGTGGTTCCAGCCGCCGTTTTTTCCACTGCATAAATTGTTGAAGTAGGAAATAATCGCGCCATTTCAATAGAGACAGAACCTGTACCTGCACCAACATCCCAAATAATTTGATTGGGTTTTAATTCTAATTCTCCTACTACTAAAGATCTAACTTCTCGCTTTGTGATTAATCCGGGGCGATCGCTAAAACTTAGAAAGTATTGATCGGGAATACCAGAACAAGGAACTTGAGATAAATCTAAAGCCTCTTTAATATCGGCTGATTGACGAATTAAAATGACAACATTAAGCGCGGCAAACGTTTGATATTGAACCTGATTTATGACTAAAGATTGAACTTTTTCTTCTGTTCCTCCTAGGTTTTCACAAACCCAAAATTGATAGTAACTGGGTAAATCTAAGCTTAATAATAAATCCGCGATCGCAGCAGGCGTATTAATATTATCGGTTAAGATTGCAATTTTTTCAGCGTTTTGTTGTAATGCCTGATTCAGCCTTTCTAAAGATCGACCATGACCACTGACAATTATAGCATCTTGCCAAGGAATTTTAATCCGATTAAAGGCTAATTGAATTGAGCTAATATGAGGATGAAAAATTAAATCTTCAGCCGGGAACCAGCTTAATAATAATCGTCCTAATCCAAAAAATAGCGGATCGCCTGAAACTAAGATCACAACGTGATATTGCTGCGTAACACCAGGATATTGAATCAAAGAAGAGAATTCTTCAATATCTAATTCTTCTGAATTATAAGCAATAACTTGCTGTTGCCAAGCGGCTAAACGTTGT
Organism: Microcoleaceae cyanobacterium; assembly: GCA_049649525.1. Classification (GTDB taxonomy): domain Bacteria; phylum Cyanobacteriota; class Cyanobacteriia; order Cyanobacteriales; family Microcoleaceae; genus JAAURB01. The sequence continues at coordinate 31,215 of JBARZE010000005.1, read as the reverse complement.
TGAATTTCAACGATAGCTTCTGTAAGATCTCGTAATACAATTTTAGGGGCAGGATGTTGAGGAAAATAACTTAAGTGACGCTGACTTCCCGCTAACAATGCGGCTGAATCTACAATATTTATAATCGAATCGCTTAGCCCAGCGACTCCGTCTAATCCAATTCCAACTATCTGTATCGTTGTCAATTTATTCTGATTTTAAATAATAATAGTTTACTATATTTGGGTGGATTTGAGTTATTCTAAAGCTAACATGATCAATGCATTTAAAATAGCGGCTGCCACAGGAGAACCTCCTTTGCGTCCTTCGACTCGAATTTGAGGAATAGATCGTTTTGCCAAAGCATTTTTTGATTCTACAACTGAAACAAAGCCAACCGGAACACCAATGACTAATGTAGGGTTAACGATAGATCGATCAATTAATTCACATAAACTCAGTAAAGCTGTCGGCGCATTACCAATTACAAAGATAGCATTAGGATACTGCTGGGCGATCTGTAATAATCCAGTTTCAGTTCGAGTTTTGCCCGGAAGTGCAACTGCTGCGTATTCTATAGCAGAAAATAAGGGATTATCAAAGCTTTTTTTGACTACTCTTTGTACTCCTTGTTTCACCATACTGACATCTGTAATAATTGGAATACCTTGTCGAATTGCGGCGATCCCTTGTTCAATTACTCCTGGGGAAAAATACATCAGTTGAGTAAAATCAAAATCTGCGGTACTATGAATGACTCGGCGGACAATCGCATATTCAGCAGGTGTAAAAGGATGAGAACCGATTTCATGGTCGATAATTTGAAATGATTGTTGTACAATCGGATGATCAATCATAGGATAAATTTAGAGCTTTGAACTGGATTTAAAATATTATTGCTGACATATTATATGATTGATTGAGAGAATGGACAAAATGATACAACATTTACTGAACAGATTAAATATCAACTCTTCAGTTTTATATGAATTTTCAAACAATGAGCAATAATCAGAAAAAAATGAAATTTATTCGGATCATTATTATTTTAATCATTGGGATGATACCAGGATGGCTGGGATTTAACAATTTAGCAACTGCTGCCCCGGCTTTTTCTGAACAAATGGTGAATCAGTTAGTGGATAGGGCATTCAATGCGACGAATAGAGGAGATTTTGTGACAGCAGAAAACGCCTGGAGTCAATTAATTGAACAATATCCTGATAACCCTGCGGGTTGGAGTAATCGCGGTAATATCCGGGTGAGTCAATTTAAGCTAGAAGGAGCGGTTTCTGACTACAATAAGGCGATTGAACTGGCTCCGACATCCCCCGACCCCTATTTGAACCGAGGCGTGGCTTACGAAGCATTACAACAGTGGAATGACGCGATCGCAGATTACAATTATGTTTTAGAATTAACGCCGGATGATGCTGTTGCATACAATAATCGAGGGAATGCAGAAGCGGGGTTAGGTCATTGGAAAAAGGCGATTGCTGATTATAAAAAAGCGGTAGAAATTCAGCCGAGTTATGCCTTTGCCCGTGCCAATTCTGCTCTAGCACTGTATCAGGATGGACAGGAAAAAGAAGCCATTAAAACCCTGAAAAATCTGGTACGGAAATATCCTAATTTTGCGGAGACAAGGGCGGCTTTAACGGCTTGTTTATGGCGGGCTGGTTTACAGGGAGAAGCAGAAAGTAATTGGGTGGCAGCAATTGGTTTGGATTCACGTTATAAAGATCTAAATTGGGTGGCAAATGTTCGACGCTGGCCACCGAAAATGTTAGAAGCATTGGATCAGTTTATTAATTTAAACTAATATAAATTATGAATTATGATTATACTTCAATATTTATACTCATTACCTCAAGTTTGTTGAATTTGGTAAATTTAAAAGTCTGATAAAAAACTTGTCATATTAATTTTGGCTGGATAGAATAGAAAATAGAGATAAATACACCTCCTCTGTCTTTTGTCAAGATTAATATGAGTATTGAAAAACTGAAGCAATCGTTAATTAATTTACCGGAAAAAGCGCCGGAAGCAACTGTTAGTCGGATTTTTGTCTCGGATTTATTAACCGCATTGGGTTTTGAACCGTTGGATATTGTTGCGGAATTTCCAACCGGACAAGGTTCTACTAAAGCAGTCGATTATGCAGCGCGAAAAAGTATAGAACAAGACCGTTTTTTAGACAGTCGAAATAACCCAGATTTATTGGTAGAAGTTAAAGGCAGAGATATTAATCTCAGTGAAGGTTCGCCCCAATATACAAGAACAGTTCAACAGCTTAAAAGTTACTGTTTGGGTTCCAATTGTAAAAGTGTGAATTGGGGAATTATCACTAACTCCCAACATATTCAACTATTTAGAAAACATGGAAAGATTGTGTATGCCGCTACGCCTTGTTTAGAACTGAATCCGGAGAATGTGACTGAGATTATTTCAAAAATTAGTCATAAAATTGAAACCCCTAAAAAAGCTTTAACGGTAGCTGTTTATAATAATAAGGGGGGGGTAGGAAAGACGACTACAACAGTCAATTTAGCGGCTGTTTTAACTTTATATAATAAGAAAGTATTAGTCATTGATTTCGATCCAAATCAGCAAGACTTAACTCATTCTCTCGGTTTTGAAATTGAACAAGAAGGTTTCTATGCTTGTTTGAAAAATAGAGAAGAGAATCTAGAGAAAGTCATTAAGTGTCATCAGGTAAAAGCGAAAAGTAAAACCTTAGAAATTGATATCATTCCCGCCGATCAAATTTTTGCTGATAAAAGTGAAAATGAGTTACGGCAAGAATTAAAAATTTACACACTTAGTCAAACTTTAGAAACACTTCGATCTAAATATGACTATATCTTAATTGATTCTCCTCCAAATTGGCGTTTTCATAGTGCCAGCGCTGTTTATGCTGCCGATGTGGTGTTAATTCCAGCCAAACATAATAATGTTTATTCCTTAAGAAATGCAGCCATTGCGATATCTAAATATATTCCAGAAGTGCAGAATATCCGAAAAGATGGTTCCCCTACTGCATTGCCTATTTTCTTTAACGGAGAGAAGATAACAAACGCTCAAAGAGTAACAGTTTATAAAGCAATTGATAAAATTATTTCTATATTTAAAAGAGATAAAAAAATTAAGTTTAATTTACAACCTTATTTTTATCCTGATTACACAAGATATAAAAAAGATAAGCATATTTTTCACATCCCAGATTCTGCTTATATTGCTCATGCAGGATTCTATCAAATACCTGCAGTGTATAAATATCAAACCGCCCGTGAATATTATAAGGCTTTAGCGAAGGAGTATTTCTTACAATGAGTAATTTTAGTGATGTTGGGAACTTAATGTATCTTTATCTGGATGATATTGATCCCGGTGAAGGCACAGATGCACCGTTATTTTTAATTACAGCAGCGGCTAATAGTCTGAGTCAATCTGGCGAACGCAATTGGGTTCCTATAATTGTAAAAGAAATAGGAATTGATCAATATCAGGTGATTGGGAATACGTTTATTTATGCCGTCGCGGAAGTTGCGGGATTAGAAAAAGTTTGGTGTATTATTGCCTCAGATAGCAAAGAAACCGAAAACTTAACTCAAATCTTATCCGGGGAAAAAATACCGAAAATTAATCTATCGACGGCAAGCCATGATCAAATTAAAGATGCATTGCAATATTTAATCGAACAGCCGGGAACAGTCCTCAAAGGCGTTAAATTATTGACGGCAACCCATAGAATTGATGAAGCCCCGCGTCAATATTGGCAAACTTTAGATCCGATAACAAAGCTAAAATGTGGAATTACCAAAGGTAAGAAATTAAAAGCCTTAGAAACCGTATTTTATCTCACGCCGCAACCGATGCCCGAGAATATTCAAGATCCAGCACTTCTCAAGGGGTTAACCACAAAAGAATTAAAAGCAATGGCAAAGAAACGCCAATTCACCGGATATAGTAAACTGAGGAAGCAAGAATTAATTGAATTACTCAGCCAACAGTAACGTCTGAAGCTGAGAATTGAACCCTATCCATCAGTCCTCATGATTTAGTTGCGCCAAAACCCTCAACACTTCACTGTTGACGCGGTACACTGGAAAGTAGAAAATCAGGCAAGATTGGAGACTAAGAAGGAGAACGCATTCGCATGGGTAGAGTAGTCGGCATAGACTTGGGGACAACAAACTCTGTAGTGGCTGTTATGGAGGGGGGAAAACCCATTGTAATTGCTAATTCCGAAGGCATGCGAACCACACCCTCCGTTGTTGGTTTTACCAAAGAAGGAGAACGCATTGTTGGGCAGATGGCAAGGCGACAGGCTGTCCTAAATCCTCAAAATACCTATTTTGGGGTTAAACGGTTAATGGGTAGTAAATACGCTGATTTAAACCCCGCCTCAAAGCGCGTTCCCTATACCATTCGTCGGGATGAAACGGGTAATGTGAAAATTAAATGTCCTCGGCTAAAGCGTGATTTCGCCCCAGAAGAGATTTCAGCGATGATTTTGCGTAAATTGGCAGATGAGGCCACTCGCTATTTAGGGGAAGAAGTCACCGGGGCAGTGATTACGGTTCCGGCTTATTTTAACGACTCTCAACGGCAAGCGACAAGGGATGCGGGACGAATTGCCGGGTTAGAAGTCAAACGCATTTTAAATGAACCCACGGCGGCATCTTTGGCCTATGGTTTAGAAAAACGAGACTATGAAACCTTACTGGTATTTGACTTAGGCGGCGGGACGTTTGATGTTTCTATCTTAGAAGTCGGGGATGGAGTGTTTGAAGTTAAGTCTACCAGCGGCGATACCCAACTCGGCGGTACAGATTTTGATCAAAAGATTGTAGACTGGTTAGCAGAACAATTCCTAGAAACTGAAGGGGTTGATTTAAGACGCGATCGCCAAGCCCTGCAACGCTTAACCGAAGCCGCAGAAAAAGCCAAAATTGAGTTATCGGGTGTGGGGGTAACCGAGATTAATTTACCCTTTATCACCGCTACCGAAGACGGGCCGAAACATATAGAAACTCGCCTGAGTCGCGGAGAATTTGAAGGGTTATGTGCAGATCTGGTCAAACGCTTACGCCGTCCGGTTAAACAAGCGGTGATGGATGCTAATATTAGCCCCAGTCGTATTGATGAAGTGGTATTAGTGGGTGGTTCGACCCGTATCCCGATTGTACAACAATTGGTTCGGAGTTTAATCGATCTTGAACCCAACCAAGGGGTTAACCCGGATGAAGTCGTCGCAGTGGGGGCAGCTATTCAAGCCGGAATTTTAGCTGGAGATGTTCAGGATATTTTATTGTTAGATGTTACGCCATTATCGTTGGGGTTAGAAACCATTGGCGGCGTAATGAAAAAATTAATTCCCCGCAATACCACTATTCCAGTACGCAGATCTGATATTTTCTCTACCTCCGAAAACAATCAAACGCTGGTTGAAGTTCATATTTTACAGGGAGAAAGAGAACTTGCGGTAGATAATAAATCATTAGGACGGTTTAAACTCACCGGAATTCCCCCAGCCCCGCGCGGTGTCCCTCAAATTCAAGTGGCGTTAGATATTGATGCTAATGGTATTTTACTGGTAACTGCCCTCGATAAAACCACAGGCAGAGAACAAAGTGTCACTATTCAAGGCGCGTCTACCCTGTCTCCCGAAGAAATTAGCCGCATGATCCAAGAAGCGGAACAATTTGCCGATCAAGATCGTCTACAACGAGAACGTGTCGAGAAACGCAACCGCGCCCAAGCTTTGACTTATCAAGCCGAACGACAACTGCGAGAAATTGCCCTCGATCAAGGGATGCAGTTTGCCCAACGTCAACGAGGACGAGTGGAAACCTTAATTCGGGCATTACGAGATAGTTTAGAACGAGATGATGAACGCGGCATCGATCAAATTGGGGCAGATTTACAAGATGCCTTGTATGATTTGAATAAAGAAGTCGCTGCTTTTGCGGTAGAAGAAGATGAAGATGATCTATTTGGATCAATTCGTCGGACATTTTCCAGTAATGGAGAACGCCGTATTATTGAAGGATACGATGCTTACGAGCCCCGAGACTATCCCCGTTACGATAACCGAGGTGCAAGCCGTTCTCGGCGTTATTATCAAAGTGATGATTGGGATGAAGATGATGATGATTGGTTGTAATATGGCGTTGCCAAATATAGGATAGCCGATCTCGACTGGAGGTAGAGGCGTTACATGTAACGTCTCGAAAAAGAAAAAATTAAAGTTGTAATTATGGGTTTTTCTGAAATAATTTCCGATTAATTTATTACCCAAAAAACTATTAACGAAGAATGCAGAATTTTCGGAATTACTATCAAGTATTAGGGGTTAACAAAGAAGCCCCCATCGAAGAAATTAAACGGGTTTATCGTAAATTAGCTAGACAGTACCATCCCGATCTTAATCCCGGTGATAAAGCAGCCGAGGAACAATTTAAAGATATTGGAGAAGCTTATAGTATTTTATCTGATCCAGAAAAACGCGCCCAATATGATGAGTATAGTCAATTTTGGAATCAGAAAGGATTTATCGGTCGTAAATCCTCTCCATTTTCTGGATTTAAAAATAACTGGGCAAACCGTCAAACCAATGGCCGTGGCAACACAGAAGATGTCGATTTTGCTGAATATCCCGACTTTAATACTTTCGTCGATCAACTGTTAGGTCGGCGGCGCGAAGTTCGTACGGTTAATAATAATGTACCCCGAACTGAAACACCCGATCCCTATCGTAACCCCCGCAAAAAAGCCGTTTATAAGGCCGCTCCAAGGGAAGCGAGACGGGATATCGAAGCCCGCCTAACATTGCCTTTAGAGAAGGCCTACACGGGCGGTACAGAAAGAATTCGCCTCGAAGATGGGCGATCGCTAGAAGTGAATATGCCCTCTGGAATGATACCCGGTCAACGCATTCGTTTACGAAACCAAGGCATTGGCGGCGGAGATCTTTTCCTCAAAATTAATCTTTCTCCCCATTCGTTTTTCCGTCTCGAACGGTTTAATTTATATTGTCAAGTTCCCGTCACCCCAGCAGAAGCGGTGTTAGGGGGTGAAATTAAAGTTCCGACCCTTGATGGTTGGGTAAAAATGAGAATTTCAGCCGGAGTCACCTCGGGTCAACGGCTACGTTTAGCCAATAAAGGTTATCCGAATGAAGAAGGTAGTCGTGGCGATCAATTAGTTGAAATTCAGATTGTTATTCCGCCCGAACCCAGCCCTCAAGAACAAGAATTATACGAAAAATTACGTCAAATTGAAACCTTTAAACCTCGTCAGGATTTACCCATTTAAGCAAATAAATTAGCTCAATTTATCCTTTGATACATAGCGATTCAGTTAGAGACATTATTACAGATAAAAATAGTAAACTCGGTGAGTATAAACAAAAAAAAAGCCCAACCTGGCTGTTAATCAAATCATTTACCCCTAACACAGAAGACGAGGAAAGTCTTCAAATAAGGTATCGACCTACCTAAACCTATTTCAGTCATTGGGGAAGTGATGTATTTTTGATCTGAAATATTTTAATATTTGTAGACATTCGATTGATAAGCAGATTTTTATCCAGTTATTGTAGAGGGAAAAAGGAATAAACACCCGGCTTTTTGTAAAATGAAAACGGTATACATTTCCGTTATCCATTAAAACCGGGTGGCTCTGGTTCTGGATGGGTGTCCTGGTATATTCCCACTCTAACGGAGGGATCGCAGCTCCACAAGTCGCTCATTTGAGTGACATTCCCAAAAACAACATCCCACAGTAGAATTGCAGTAGGGATAGACACTGCTCATTACAATCGTTGCCATATCGAGTACAATATCTTCACAGGTCGGTTAACGCTTTAACTGAACCTTGGAGGAGGCGATCGCCGTCTCTATATTTATGAATTACTCATCCTGTCTCACCAAAGATGCTTCTTGCCAAACGAATCGACTTAATTATCCCTCGGTTTGGACTCATGCTGTTGTTTCCTATCGCCTTTCTCGGAGCAATGACAACCCTCACGGGACTACAACCGTTACCGAGTCTTGCCCAAACACCCCAAAGCCAACCGCAGCCTAACCAAGCCATGACGGTTCGTGCGGATATTCAAGAAGCCGATGCCAATACCGGAATTGTTACAGCTCGGGGAAATGTACAAATTAATTATCCCTCCCGTAATATTCAAGCAACAGCGGCTCAGGCTCAATACTTTAGTCGAGAGCGACGAATTGTCCTCAGTGGAGACGTTTATATCCTGCAAGAAGGAAACAGTATTCGGGGAGAAACCGTCACTTATCTAATAGATGAAGGGCGATTTATTGCTTTACCAGAAGGCGGCGGACAGGTGGAGTCTATTTATATTGTTCCGAATGAAGGGACGACTCCAGAAACAACAACAGAGTCATTTAATCCTCAACCTGCCTTTAAAACCCCTTTTAGTCAGCCAGCAGAATCTATAGAATCAACAGCTCGGATGAATTAATGTGGTGATTTTAGGTTCAAATTGCGATGAGAATGGTATTGGAAAACATTCATAAATCCTATGGAAAAAGAACAGTTGTTAGTCGAGTTAATCTATCCGTTTCTCAAGGAGAAATTGTGGGTTTACTTGGCCCCAACGGTGCAGGAAAGACCACTACATTTTATATTGCAACAGGACTAGAAAAACCCAACCATGGCAGAATTTATCTCGATGAACAAGATATTACAGCCTTACCCATTCACAAACGCGGACAATTAGGGCTAGGTTATCTGGCTCAAGAACCGAGTATTTTTCGTCATTTAACCGTTCAGGATAATATTCTATTAATTCTGCAACAAACAAAAATTCCTCGCCATTTATGGCAACAACGGCTGGATCATTTACTCCGGGATTTTCGCTTAGAAAAAGTAGCTCATACGCTCGGAAATCAAGTTTCCGGAGGAGAACGACGACGCACAGAATTAGCCCGTGCATTGGCTGCTGGAACAGAATCCCCTCAGTTTTTATTATTAGATGAACCCTTCGCTGGAGTCGATCCAATTGCTGTGTCAGAGATTCAACAAATTGTAGCCAACTTGCGCGATCGCAATATGGGAATTCTAATCACAGATCACAATGTTCGAGAAACCCTCGCGATTACAGATCGCGCTTATATTATGCGTGATGGACAGATTTTTGCATCAGGTTCTGCAGAAGAACTTTATAATAATCCTCTCGTTAGACAATATTATTTAGGTGATAACTTTCAGCTATGAAATTATCAGTCAATCCGGCTTTTAATCCCTTCAAAATCTTACCATTTAATCTCTCAATTTTAGACCGCTACATCATTACAGAGTTAATTGCTCCGTTTTTATTTGGTGTTGGACTGTTTACCTCAGTTGCCTTAACTGTCGGTACAGTATTTGATTTAGTCCGAAAAGTAGCTGACTCAGGGCTAGATGTGGGAATTGCCATGCAGGTATTCTTGCTAAAAATGCCAGAATTTGTCGTTTTAGCATTTCCCATGTCGATGATTTTAACCACTTTGATGGTTTATGGTCGCATGTCTAGTGATAGCGAAATGATTGCCCTCAGAAGTTGTGGGATTAGTATTTATCGCTTAGTCGTTCCAACTGTTATTTTTAGTTTATTGATTACAGTTTTAACCTTTGGTTTCAATGAATTAATTGTTCCTGCCGCGAACTACCAAGCATCAATCACCCTCGAAAAAGCACTAAAAGGAGATCGTTTACCTATTCGTGAAGATCATATCTTTTATCCAGAATATCAGAAAGTAGAAATTGAGGGTTCTGATGATGATGTGACGATTCTAGCAAGATTGTTCTATGCTGAACGATTTGATGGTAAACAAATGAAGGGGATTACAATTTTAGATCGATCTCAAATTGAATTAACTCAAATTATCTCTTCAGAATCTGCGATTTGGAATGCACAAGAAAATATGTGGGACTTTTTTGATGGCACAATTTATGTCGTCGATCCTGAAGGTTCTTATCGAAATATTCTCCGGTTTGATCATAAAGCATTACCCATTTCTCGAACGCCATTAGACTTAGCCACCAATAAACGGGGTTATGACGAGATGAATATTACTCAAGCCAAAGAGTACTTGAAATTAATGGAAATGAGCGGTAATGAAAAGAAGATTATTAAAACAAAAGTTAGAATACAACAAAAGTATGCATTCCCATTTGTTTGTGTTTTATTTGGTATATTAGGTGCAGCCTTAGGATCTCGTCCTCAACGCACAAATAGAGCTACCAGTTTTGGTGTTAGTGTGATGGTAATTTTTGGTTATTATTTACTTGCTTTTATTACAGGAGCAGTTGGTCAAAAAGCAATCATTACTCCCTTTTTAGCCGCTTGGTTACCCACAATGCTGGGTTTAGGAGTTGCCGGATTTTTACTCGTTAGAACATCTCGTTAATTGTATTTTATCTATGAACTTACCAGATTTCTTGAAGATTTAGAATAAAACCCGGTAAAACATCTTCCCCAGATAAACTATTAGGATTGTCTACAATTTCTGCTTCTTTTCCAATACGATAAATTTCAACACTTTTATTTTGAGGATTTATTAACCATCCTAAACGAGTCCCATTCTCAATATATTCTTGCATTTTATCCTGAATAGTTTTTAAACTGTCACTCTTTGAACGTAATTCAATTACAAAATCTGGAGATAAAGGAATAAACTTTTGTCGTTGTTCAGTTGTTAAAGCATTCCATCTTTCTATTGTAATCCAAGACGCATCCGGAGAACGGTCTGCACCATTTGGCAGTTTAAATCCTGTTGAAGAATCAAATACTTTCCCCAATTTAGTTTGACTATTCCAATTCCAGAGTTGTGCAGTCAAGCCTGCATTATAACTTCCTGTTTCTCCTCCTGTGGGTGACATAATCACTAAATCTCCATTAGCATTACGTTCAAATTTCAAGTCACTATTATTCTGACAAAGCTGAAAGAATTGCTCGTCTGTCAGTGCAATTGATTCTAGGTTTAGAGTGTAGTTTGTCATAGGAATGAATCAACTCAACGCTATTTCTTAGTATAATTTAAAAAAGAGGCGATACGTGCTGTCGCACAGGCTACGCCAACGTGTAGCGTGGTATCAGCCATATCGCCTCGATATTTCTTATAATAATCTCTATCAACTATGCTGATATTAAACGTTTTTTTGGTACAGGAATAGAACGCCCTAACTCTTGCGCTGTTTCTATCCATTCTTGCATAATCATTTCTACGTTCTGTAAAGCTTCTTGATAGGTTGAACCATCAGCCATACATCCAGGAAGTTCTGGAACTTCTGCAATGAAGGCGTCATCTTCTTGACTCCAGAACAAGATAATTTCATAGTGTAGTTTCATTTTTACTTAAAATGATTAGTACTGCCATCCAGATTCTCAAAGATGGTTACAATTAATAGCATCAATATTAAATAAGGTTTACCATATGGAATATCATAACCAAGAAGTAACACTTAAAGTTAGTTCACGTCCTTTAAGATGTGTTTATTTAGTTCAAGATCGAGAAGAAGTGTTAGATGCAGTAGCACTTTATACCCATATGTGGGGTGGTGCTGCCAACGCAATTTTACCCATTCCAATAGATAATTCTGAAGCTGAAGATTTTAAGAAAATGCTTCAACTAATTAATCCTGATTTCATTTTTGTACAAAGAGATAAATTATCTGACAATATAATTGATATTTTAAACAAGCTACCAATTCAAATTAAATTTATCTCTCAGGATAAAGTTCAAAATCATATTAATAATAATAATCCACTTTATTTGAGCAGTGGTAGAATCTCGCAGATGAGAACAATTCTTTTAAAAATTCACCCTAACCCAATACAACCAGAACATAGTAATATTCGTACTATAGATCAAAAATATACTGAAGACTTTGGACTGGCTTTACAATTTGGAAGACCAAGTAGGGACTATCAAAATTTTATTGTTCAATATTTAGGAGCAACTCCTTATAAAAATCCTGATAATATCAGTGATTTTATCAAGCTCAGTTTAGTTCTTTCAAAGTTTATCAACCCAGCTTCATTAACAATGTTAGAAACTCAAAAAGATTGGAATAGATTAATTAATTATCATAAAATCACAGGAGATAAAGAAACCTTGTGTTTATTTCTTGACGATGGTCAAGATATGGGTATCGCAACTGTTTTTTGGAACTGTCGTTGGATTGTTCCTCATAACAAAGTATTTTTGCCAAGAGAAGATTTTATTCAAGACTTAGAAACTCATGCTACACTAATCGCTGAATTCATGCCTCATCTTCGTGGTCTATTTATTACTACTCCTCTTGATTTAGAAAATGCCGTTAATCTTCAGAAGAATTTGGAGAGTATATTTACAAAAGTAATGAAAAAGAAAATACTTGTAAAAGTAGTTTATAAAGATTTTAAGTTTGATTGGATTCCTAGAAATATTTGTTACAATAAAACAAGGTTTACTCGGACAATTGCTTCAGATGGTTGTGTCCGCTTTGAACCTTTAATACCAGTAGGTCACGATAATACTAATTTTACTTTTGCCTATGATACTGAAGTAAGTTTCAAATCAGGTAAACCATTTTTTTCTCCTTACAGTTTAGCTGGATCACGCTTACTGACAAATGACCTATTAAGAATTGAATATGCAGAAAGTTTTGGACACGATTGGTTGCTTCATGATTTACTTGTTCGTTCGACACCTAAAGGAATAACAGGTATTGCTTTACCGAGTAAAGAATCTTGCTTTTATATTCATTCTGATGAGTTGGTTATTATCCATCAGCTTAAGGAGATTGGATTAGAAACTAAACTTAACCAAAACACACTTTATGTTCAAGGTTTAGTAAAACGCTTAAATGGAATAGAGAAAGTAGTTCATCTTATAAACAATGGTGGAGCAGATATAATACGTGCATTATATTGTAAGACAGACAATTCTAGAATTGATCAAAATCAAATTTTTGATTTTTTAAAAGAAGAACGTAATATGAATCCAGAGGAAGCTCGAAAAATTAAAAAAATTATTAAAAGCAAGCTTCAGCCTTTACTCTCCAGTAATTTAATTTACCGAGGGTTTATTTTACAGTGTCCAAATTGTAATCTTAAGAATTGGTTGAACTTAAACGAATTACAGGAATTTGTAGAATGTAAAGGTTGTGCTGAAAGTTTTCAGATACCAATAGGCAAGAATTCTCAGGAAGATAGACTTTCCTTCGCTTATAAGCTGAATGAGCTGGCACATCAGCTTATCCAACAAGAGGGAGGTCTAGCTGTTCTTCAAACTGCTAGTTCTCTGAGGAGAGTGTTATCGCCAACAACCGGATATATGAAGTTTGGGGGAAATATTTTCAAAGTTGGAAGCAAAAAAATTTTTGCAGAAGTTGATATATTTTATTTAACTGAAGAAGGATTGATAATATCAGAATGTAAAGGTATTTTTGGTAAAAAAGATCAGAAAGAACTTGAAGAAAAAGTTACAAGAATTCAAGAATCTTTGGAAAGAAATATAAATTTTGCAGTAAGGGCTAATGTAAAAGTAATAATTTTAGGTATCAGTAGCAATTTAAGTTTGACTGAAATACCTAATTTATCTACAGTTATTAATAGATCTGTAGCGAATGCTAAAAAGCAGGGTATTGGATTACATTTAATCTATAATGACAAGCTTTATCTTTGGGGAGAAAACGAGATACCACAATTACAAAGAATTAGATTTGCTAATTTGACAGTACCAGAAGAGTTTTATGATTATGAGTGGGGTATAGGTGAATTTCCTACAAACTATGGTGGAAGTGTTGGTATTAATGGATTATTTGATCAGCAAGTTCTTATAAACTGGGAAAACGATTTGAAGGAATAACAGACTTTCACTTGTATTTGAAAAAAATAAAGGGCAGGCATATACCTACCCTGATGAAAGTTTTAATGGGTTGTATTATTCAACGCCTTCAATTCGATCTTCAACCTGTTGATATAATTCCCGCAATTTGTCTAAATTGCTTTCGCTAGTTTCCCAATATCCTCGCCCATTTACCTCTAATAAAGTCGTCACCATTTTACGGAAAGAATGAGGATTGAGATTCATCAAACGCTGCTGCATGGCTTCATCTTTAATGAAGGTTTCATTGGTTTCTTCATAGACCCAATTATCCACCGCGCCTGCTGTAGCACTCCATCCCATGGTATTAACAAGACGTTTTGATAACTCCCGCACGCCTTCATAACCATGAGATAACATCCCTTCATACCACTTGGGGTTTAACATTTTTGTGCGGGCATCTAACCGTACGGTTTCGGATAAGGTTCGCACTTGTGCATTCGCCGTAGTGGTATCTGCTACATAAGAAGCTGGCATTTTTCCATCTTTTCTGAGGGTAGAAATAATCTTGGTGGGGTCAGAATCAAAATAGTGAGAAACATCCGTTAAGCTAATCTCAGAAGAGTCTAAATTCTGGAAGGTAACTTCTGCAGTTTTTAACGCCGACTCAAATACTTGACGGTTATCATCCATCATGCCGGGGTTATCCGAATTAAAGGCAAAAGATTTACGTTTGAGATACATTTCTTGTAACTCAGACTCGTCTTCCCAGGTGCTATTTTCTACCGCTAAATTGACGTTAGAGGCATAAGAACCCGAAGCATTAGAGAATACCCGTGTTGCGGCTTGACGGATATTTACGCCTAATTCTTCGGCTTGTTGTAAAGCGTGTTTCCGGACAAAATTCATCTCAAGCGGTTCATCAGCTTCGGCTGCCATTTTTACTGCTTGATCTAATAGGTTCATTTGGTTAATAAACAGGTCACGGAATACACCGGAACAATTAATAACCACATCAATTCTGGGTCGTCCTAATTCTTCTAACGGAATAAGTTCTAACTTATTCACCCGTCCTAAGGCATCCGGTACTGGTTTTGCCCCCACCATCCACATCACCTGTGCCAGAGACTCGCCGTAGGTTTTAATATTATCGGTTCCCCATAACACGACCGCAATAGTTTCGGGATGGTTACCACCATTTTCGATCTTTTGCCGATCAATTAACCGATCTACCACAATTTTGGCTGACTTCACCGCCGCCGCTGTGGGGATAGACTGGGGGTCGAGGGCGTGCATATTCTTGCCTGTGGGCAATACAGCCGGGTTACGAATAGGGTCACCACCGGGGCCGGGAAGGATATATTCCCCTTCTAATGCCCGTAATAGGGAACCGAGTTCATTATCGGCGCAAACCTGTTGTAAACAGAATTCTAGATACTCAAACAGAGGTTTAATGGCATCGTTATCAACGTTAGAATATCCGGCGTTATCCAACGCTTCAAGCCAAGGTTCCTTTTTACCCATGTTGAAGAAGTTGAGTTTAGAAACCTTAGACACCCGTCCTTCTGCATCGGTTTGTTCTTGAACTAAGGCTGCTACCGCGCTACGAATAGCTTCTGTCATATGTTGCAATAGTTCAACATCGGCTAAAATTCCGAGGTCATTATTGCGGTAAATTTCCTCAATATCGCGGTTAAGACTATTGGCAATAATACGAGGCAAGCTGATAATTTCTTCTTCTTCACGATCTAAACTAGCAATATTAACTAATGTGGCGATCGCTTCTTCGGCTGTGGGGGGTTTACCAATAACGTGTAAGCCACAAGGTAATAGTCGTGACTCAATTTCCATTAACCGCCGATAAACTTGTCCGACAATATTATCTCGTTCTTCACCAGATAATTCCGCCGCATCACATTCGGGTAAGGTGACATCTTGATCGAAATTCACCATCCGAGACTTTTCGATAATGGTATTGACAATTTGTACGCCACGACCACTATCTTTTAAGGTTTGATAAGAACCGATCAATTCATTGAGTTCTTGCAAGCCTTTGTAGAGTCCGGCGTTTTCTGCCGCTGGGGTTAAATAGGAGATGGTTTCGGCATAACTCCGACGTTTGGCAATAGTGGCTTCACTGGGGTTATTGGCAGCGTAATAGTAAATATTCGGGGTACTACCAATAAGGTTATCGGGATAACAGTCCCCTGACATTCCCATCTGTTTTCCGGGCATAAATTCCAGAGATCCATGAGTCCCGAAGTGAAGAACTGCGTCTGCTTGCCAAATTTGTTCTAAATAAGTGTAATAGGCAGCAAAACCGTGATGAGGACTAGCCGAACGTGAAAATAGTAACCGCATCGGGTCCCCTTCATAACCAAATGTCGGTTGTACACCGATAAATAGGTTACCAAACGTTTTACCAAAGACAAGTAAGTTCTCGCCATCGGTATTCAGATGTCCTGGAGGTGGCCCCCAGTTTTCGTGTAACCGTTCCGAATAAGGGGTTAACCGTTCGTATTGTTCAACCGACATCCGGTGGGCGATATTTAATTCTGGGCTTTGATATTGGGCGGTTGCATCATGGATGACTTCCTGCATCAATTTCTCGGCGGAGTCGGGTAAGTCTTTAATATCGTAGCCATTATTTTGTAAGGCTTTGGTGACTTCGTAAATAGAACCAAATACATCTAAATATGCAGCAGTTCCCACATTGCCTTTATCGGGGGGGAAACTAAAAATAGTAATGGCAATTTTTTTATCGAGTTTGGGCTTTTTGCGGAGGTTTGCCCATTTCATTGCCCGTCCGGCGATCGCTTCTATTCTATCTTGCAAAGCAATAGCTTTTCCGGTTGCCCCATCTCGTCCGGAGACAATTATAGGTTCAATGGCCCCATCGAGTTCAGGAATAGCAATTTGTAAGGCGACTTGGATCGGGTGTAAGCCTAAGTCACTGCCTTCCCATTCTTCGGTGGTTTGGAATACCAACGGCAACGCCACCATATAGGGACGGTTTAACCGTTTTAAGGAGTCTATCGCTTTCGGGTGATCTTGACGCGCTGGGCCGCCTACGAGGGCAAAACCCGTCAGAGAAACAACTGTATCGACAATAGCTTGCGGTTCGATACCTTTAGGCGGTTTATTCCAGAAATACTCATCCACCGGTTTAGAGAAGTCTAAGCCGCCCGCAAATACGGGAATAACTCTTGCCCCCATGGCTTCCAATTCCTGTACCATTGCCACATAATGGGCATCATCCCCAGTTACCAGGTGAGTTCGTTGCAACACTAAACCCACAGAAACCGCTAACGGATCTTTTTGATCGTCGGGGATATCATCGCGGCTATTGTACCATTGCAGATATTCGGTAACATCCTCAAACATCTGGGGCGCGAGGGGATGCCAAACACCCATATCGGGATAAACAACAGGGTCGGCATAATTTAACTCAGAGTCGGCAAAGACATAGCGATCGGCCAACATCAGCAGGAAGTTCTCTAAGTTCTCCGAAGACCCCCCTAACCAATATTGAAACGACAACATAAAATTGCGGGCATCCTGTGCCTTTTCCATGGGCATATATTTCAGGACTTTGGGCAAGGTTCTTAACAGTTTCAACATCCCATCTTGGAAGGAAGCCCCTGATTTTTCCTTGCGTTTTTTCATGAATTGGGCGATCGCACTTTTGCTTTGTCCCAATTGCGCCAT
The DNA here is from genome assembly GCA_049649525.1 of Microcoleaceae cyanobacterium. Taxonomy (GTDB): domain Bacteria; phylum Cyanobacteriota; class Cyanobacteriia; order Cyanobacteriales; family Microcoleaceae; genus JAAURB01. The sequence continues at coordinate 13,702 of JBARZE010000005.1, read as the reverse complement.
GGAGAAACTCCCCATTTTATTTAAGCGCATCACCTCCGGCATCGAAGGGAAAACCACAGCCACATCCAGGTTATCGCGATAAGGTGTGACGGCTTCGACGACTTTGGCGGCTAAATCTTCTATAAAAATCAAAGAAGCAATAAATACATTGGCTTCTGCAATATCTTTTTTTAAATCTTCGTAATTTTCTGGGTTGCGAAGTTCTTCAATTAAGTAACCACTGATTTCAATCGCTAAATTCGGATTATTTTCGTTAATAGAGCGTACTGCGGCCGATAAAGCACTCTGATATTGAGCCTCTAAAACAACATAAACAATTTTGAGAAGCGATCGCCCGTTGATATTTTCGGGTTTAATGTGTCTAACAGTGGGCTTAACGTAAGTAAACATATTTGTGTTCTTCGTTTCCTAATGGGTCAAATCTTAGATCTTTGCGGAGCGGTCATGGTCATGAGCTGAGTTAAACAGCCCAAAATCGGTAATATCTGGCAATGGGAGGTTGGGATACAAGTAGTGTGAGTTTGCCCTCAAAAGTTGATGAATCTTGTTTTTCCAGGCTCCTGTTTACTACTTATGGCAATGGCATCACCATGAATATTTTTAACAGAAAACGGTGGTTGATGATGTTATAACAACGGATTTGACATAATTCGACAAGAAACCCCTCCAGATCATTAACATTTATTTACAATCTAGAAAGTTCTACTCTTATTATTTTTAACAAAAATTTACTTTACTTATTCTGATATTTGTGATATAGAAAATAAAATCATCCTTCTTCATGGATTCACCGTAACTAGTGTTAATATTGGATTGTTTTTCGCCGTTAACAAATAACAGTGAAGAATAGACGCTTAACCCTTTATCATGCACCGCTTATGACTGCTGCGTTCTCCCCTAATCCCACTCCCAAGCGGCGACTCTCTCCCTCAAGACAAACTCGAGTTGCGACTAAATCGAATAACGTTATTTCTTTTGCTCAAGCCAGACAACGTAAGAAAGCCACCACTGAGGCTAACTCTTGCGAACCGGAAGCAGAAACTGTAGTTAAGATTTTTCCGGAACAAGGAGTTAAACCTTGGTGGTTAAAGTCATTGATGAGCGTGCAAACTCTGTGTTCAGTCACAACAGTTCTGTTGGTGAGTACAAGCCTCGGTCTTTATGGTGTAACAGTTTACAATGATTCAATTTGGAGCCAAGAATATCAAACTTTAGAACGTCTCCGTCGTCAAGATCAGCAATTTCGAGCCGCCAACGAAATCTTAAAAAATCAAATTGCTAAAGATGCCGAAAATCCTAAAGCGGGTGCAACCGGGGAAAAGCCGATGGATACCATGATATTCATAGAACCTGCTCCTCTGCGCTCAGAAGCCGCATCTGAACCTGCTCCTTATTTAGATCTCGGTGAACGCTCTAGTTTCGATTATGACCGACCAATTGGATACTAAGAGATTGCTTGTTACCTGTGTTGTATTGCCTGCACGGTAACACGATACTTAATTGATTATCATTAAATTTACATTAACTTGCATAGGGGAATGTCAATGGCATCTTCAGACTTTCCGCCCCGCTTTCGTTTCAAACCTGACTCAGATTCAAAATCGACTGTCATTCCCCTTGACAGTAAAATCCCTGTTCCCGGTTCAACCCGACAGCCGCAAACAACTCAACCTTCATCACCCACAACAGTTCCCACTTCACCCAAAAAAACTCGCTTAAAATTGAAGCGTTGCCATCCTAACCGTCTACAACTGGTTTGGCTAGCGTTATTCATGGCAATGACGGGTTTAGCAGTTAACTTATTTCGTTTACAAATTACTCAAGGTGAACGACTCAAACAACAAGCCCAATATCAACAATCTATCCGTTCTGCGCCGTTCGTTCCCCGCCGACCGGTGAGTGATGTAGAAGGTAACATTTTAGCCATCGATCAGGTCGTATATACTTTATACGCTCACCCGCAGTTATTCAAGTATTCAGCGACCGAAATTGCCGAAACACTGGCTCCTCTATTATTAAAAGAAGATTTAACTCAATCCACTTCAACCGAACTTCTCGAACAATTTAATCAAGCCGAAAGCGGAATTAAAATTGCAGAATTTTTACCCGAAGAAGTCACAAATCGGATTAAAAACTTAAGAATTGATGGCTTAGAATTTACCCAACATCGGCAACGTTTATATCCTCAAGAAGAAATCGCAGCAGATATTATTGGATATGTGAATGCAGAAGGAAAAGGACAAGCAGGCATTGAATTTAGTCAGCAAGAACTATTAGAACGAAGTATGCCCGCTTTACAACTGAAACGAGCAGTAGATGGAACTTGGGTGCCGGAGCAGCTAGCAACAGGATTTGTTCAACTCGATGATTTAGAACTACGACTCACTATCGAAAATCGTTTACAACGAGTTGTTCGTTCTATTCTAAATAAGCATGTTAAACGTCAGGGTGCAAAACGGGGAACCGTGATTATTTTAGATGCAACAAATGGAGCGTTAGTCGCGTTAGTTAATTCTCCCTCTTATAACCCTAACGAATATTATGAATTTGATATTGAGCGATTCAAAAACTGGGCATTATCTGATTTATATGAACCCGGTTCTACCTTTAAACCCATTAATATTGCCTTAGCTTTAGAAGCAGGCGTAATTCAGCCAGATAGCTATATTTATGATGAAGGTCGGATTCAAATGGGAAAATGGACCCTGCAAAATGCAGATTATTATTATGCGGGTGCTTATGGCAGCATTAGCATTAATGATGTGATTAAATACTCGAGTAATGTTTCGATGGTTCGGATCATGCAAATGTTGGAACCCGAAGTTTTTTACGAAGGATTAAAACGTCTGGGTTTAGATGAAATGATGAAAGTAGATTTACCCTTTGAAGTTTCAAGTAACTTAAAAAGTAGACGACAATTTATTTATGTTCCAGTTGAAGCTGCCACAACTGCATTTGGTCAAGGATTTTCAATTACACCCTTAAAGTTAGCCCAACTTCATGCTGTTTTAGCCAATGGCGGAAAGCTCGTCACTCCTCATGTTGTTCGAGGATTATATAATAGTAGTGGACAGAGTTATTGGGAGCCTCCTTTACCCGAACCCCGTCAAGTCTTTTCTGAAGAAACCACACAAGCCGTATTAGAAATGATGGAATCTGTTGTGGCAGATGGTACAGGTACCCGCGCACAAATTCCGGGTTATCGTATTGCTGGAAAAACCGGAACCGCTCAAAAAGCAGATGAAAAAGGAGGGTATTCAGACTCTGCTAAAATCACTAGTTTTGTCGGTATTTTATCAGTTAATAAACCCCGATATGTCGTGTTGGCTGCGGTTGATGAACCTCTGACTCGCAATGCTGCGGGTGGAACCGTTGCCGCTCCTATTGTCAAAGAAGTGATGGAAGAACTGATTAGTGCGAAGAAAATTCCGCCTTCTCCAGAATGGTTAGAACAACAAAATAATGACAATGAAGAAGAATATTAATTAATTGAGATGACAACCACAAAACCACAATGGCTACGAAATTTTTATCCATTAAAACTCTCTAGCCTCTCTGATAAAATGATGTTTATTGGGCTAGGAATAACCCTTTGTTTTTTATTAATTGCTGTATTATCTCCTTTATTTCAACAGTGGGGATGGATTCAAGATCCAACAGAATTTTTATCAAACCCTGTTCATAATTCTCCCTCTTTAGAGTATTGGTTCGGTACAAATCGTCAAGGCTATGATGTCTTTTCCCGCACTTTATTCGGGACACAAGTGGCCTGGAAAGTTTTATTACTCGCTACTGCTTTAAGTCTATTTATTGGGGTTCCTCTCGGGTTAGTCAGTGGTTATTTAGGAGGAAAAATAGATCGAATATTGCTTTTTTTAATGGATACAGTCTACACTTTACCCGGATTATTGTTATCCATTACATTAGCATTTGTTGTCGGACGAGGAATTTTAAATGCCGCTATTGCCCTTAGTATTGCCTATATTCCCCAATATTATCGGGTGGTTCGTAATCATACCACTTCTGTAAAAACTGAACTGTTTATAGAAGCCGCCCAAGCGATGGGGGCAAATACTTGGACAGTCCTTTCCCGCTATTTATTTCTCAACGTAATTCAAAGTGTGCCTGTATTATTTACTCTCAACGCCGCTGATGCAATTTTAACCTTAGGAAGCCTCGGATTTTTAGGACTAGGACTGCCTGAAGAAACACCCGAATGGGGACATGATTTACGTCTGGCATTGGAAGCATTACCCACTGGTATTTGGTGGACGGCGTTATTCCCCGGTTTAGCCTTAACTTTAATGGTTGTCGGTTTATCGTTACTCGGCGAAGGCATGAATGAATGGATTAATCCTAAATTGCGAAATCGATAACAGTTATTTTAATCTGGATTAATACAACTTTTTATCGCTTCAACTCAAATATTTTATCTATATTGCTATTCATTAAATGGATAGTCATACTATGCCAGTTGTCTAAGTGAACTAAGAATTAATGCGCTGAATATCCCACAGTCTAAAACTATAATTTAACCCAGAGTCCGTCAAACTGTTGGATTGTCATAAATTATTCAGGATTACAATATCTTTGTGTACACTTCAAGATTTGTCTATCTAGTCAGAATTTGAGTAGTTTTTCATGACATAAAAAGAATAACTCACTCACATTCTACCGGAAAAAGTATCAATCATGAAATTAAATCTAAATTTAATTAGAAACACACTCACTGCTGTTGTAGGTAGCTTATTCGTTGCCGTTCCTGCTTTCGCCACAACCTATACAGGAGGAGGCTTTACGGTCTCTATTAATGAAGCAAAAGGTCATCTTTCCTACATCGGTTGCGATGCCAAAGAACGCTGTGTTTATATTCGGTCTGTTTCGAGTTATAATCGCGGTAACTATTTTTGGGAACGGAAGAACTACACTTACCGTATGATATCATACGGAAATAACGGTCAGTATCGTTTAGAAGTGATTGACCCTAAAAATAAACTACTTTTGAGTCAAAAAATGATTTCTATGGAAAAAGCGAATCCTAACTATGCTCAAGAGTTAGCGGATAATAGTTATTGTTCTTTCATCGTTACAAACCGAGTTGAAAGTAAAGTTAATATTCGTACAGGGCCGGGACTTAAAAATGATGTGATTTTACAACTCAAGCGAGGTGATGGTGTGAGGGCTGTTTCTCGTCGAGGAGACTGGGTGAAAATTGTCGCATTATCTGATGGATTTCCTCCCAACGAAACATTTACACCATTTGTCGGTTGGGTTAATAATCGCTATATTAATGGATGTTCTGAAGATCAATTTGAGATGTGGCGATAAAAGGTAAAATTGAGGGATTCGTTATTTAGAAAATATAGCTTGAAATCTTTCAGAATTTGATTTTTTCAGGCTATTAATATTCTCCCTTAACTTATAACCTCAACTTTTATTAGTATTAAATATTAATAGAATTATCTGATAATATTATGTTAATCTATATATTTTTAGTCATTTATATTAATTAAAATATGAGTAATAAAATCCTATTTAAACAAACAAGGTTGGTCGATTGCTGTTTGCAACAGTGATTCATATTCACTATTTTTAATCATATAAGCCCCAAAACGTTCTAGATGAGGATTATTCATCTGGGCATCAAATAGTATAAAATCTCGTAATCGTAATCGTTCAACTAATTTCACTATGGCGACTTTTGAACCTTCAGGAATTTGATAAAACATTGATTCTCCAATAAAAGCACCCCCAATCACTAAACCTAAAACTCCTCCTGCTAATTCGTCTCCTTGCCAAGTTTCAAAACTATAAGCCCAACCTTGTTGGTACAAAATATGATAAATTGTTTTCAGTTCTTCTGAAATCCAAGTCGTTTCTCGGTTAGCACAACCTTCTACCACCGCTGTAAAATCCCGATTAATCGCAGTCGTAAATCGATTTTGATTCAAAACTCGTTGCAGCGATCGCGGATAGCGAAACCGTTCATCCAAAGGAATTAACGCCCGCTGGCGACTGGTATACCACCCCAATGTCTCATCGTCATTTGCCATCAAGAAATAACCTTGAGTGTATCCTTCAATAATGGCAGCAACATTGTATTGCATCATGGTTCAATTCATTTGATATGATTGCTATAGATCAATTTATTCAATACTTAATCAATGTTTAATTCTGAATCACTTTCGACGATCATGTTGGAAAATACCCTGACTAAATTAATTAATAAAACCGAAAAAAACTGGGGATATTTACAAGTTCATAAACGGGGAGAATTTTATAGCCTCAATATTTTGGGAACGAGTGATTCTATTCTCAAACTCAAAAGTAATGAGTCTACAAATCAATATCGTTTATTTTGGTATCGACGTTTAGAACCCTCGGTTTCTGTGCAGTCTAAAACAGCAAAGAATTACAACAGCGCAACACGACTGTATGATAAGTATAAAACTTACCAAGTTTCTTGTAAAGTGGAAGCCAACTCGGTAGAAACAGGCATCAATCAATTATTTGCTGAGTTAGTTAAGGCGAAAATTATCCAACGTAACGCTCAAGCTGCGGGTACAATTGTCTCTGTTGTCCGGCAATAATCCTTTGCGCTTGGCGTTCGGGTACAATTAGGTTATGCTGATGTTTAACGTGTCGTCGAGCGTAAGGCCATGGCTGAACCCATTCAACCTGTTACTCTTCCTACTGCTACTCATCCTGAAGAAGAAGGACAATGGTTGCAGGCTGCTTTACATCAGTGGTTAGACCAAGAGTTTATTCCCGAACAGGTGAACCAAACCATTGCAGAGCGAGCAGCTCAAATTTTTACACGTCAACGAATGGAAGGAGAGAACGACTTAGGCAGCTTAGTGATTGCAATTGTCACTGAAATGCAAGGATTTGATTTTTCAAAAAGCTTTTTTGGAGAGTTTGCGATCGCCAATGCCGTCAGTGATATAATCTTAGATAGTCTAGGTATTGAACGGTGTTGTGGTCAATAGTTTGAAGCGATTGAAACCTCAAAAATAACAATTACGGATACACTTATCAGAGTACCCGCATTGTCAGATAAGTTTATTCTTTTTACTTACCAACTCGATTTGACAACACCCGGTAATAAACCTTTGTGAGCCATCTCGCGAAGCTGATTTCGGCAGAGTCCAAAATCGCGATAATATCCCCGAGGACGACCTGTGGCCCAGCAACGATTCCGTACCCGAGTGTGAGAACTATTACGGGGGAGTCGCTGAATTTGGCGATGAATTTCCATCTTTTCAGCTTGAGTATTTGCGCTGGCAAACTGCTCTTTTAATGCTTCTCGTTTTTCTGCATATTTTTCTACAATTTTTTTGCGCTTTTTATCGCGCTCAATCATACTTCTCTTTGCCATATTAGTATTTAGATCTCCTAAAAATAATCGACTTATAATTAAATTCAGTCACAACTACAGAAATTTTAATTGTATTATTAACTTACTGTAGAAGACTGCCCAGATTCTACAACAATCGCAGAAGGGCATAAGTCAGACAATTTACAATTATAACACATCGGTTTACGTGCTGTACAAACAGCTCGACCATGATAAACTAGGCGAATTGACCAATTTTCCCAATCGGGTTGAGGCAATAACTGCATTAAATCCCGCTCAATTTTGACCGGATCGTTGTGTTTTGTTAGGTTTAACCGCTGACTCAAGCGCTTGACATGAGTATCGACTGTTACCCCCATGTGAATATCATAGGCATGGGCTAAGACCACATTCGCCGTCTTGCGAGCAACTCCGGGTAATTCCAACAGCTCTTCGATACGTTTGGGGACTTGATGATTAAATTTTTCTACCAACAGTTGGCAAGAAGCTTTCATATTACGAGCTTTATTGCGATAAAACCCGGTAGAGCGAATCAGAGATTGTAACTCTTGTTCATCTGCGGCGGCGATTGATGCTGCATCTGGGAAACGAGCAAACAACGCCGGAGTGACTTTATTCACCCGTTCATCTGTGCATTGAGCCGAAAGCATGGTGGCCACTAGCAACTGCACGGGAGTTTCGTAATCTAAAGTGCAAGTAGCATCTGGATAAAGACGCTTCAGACGGACTAAAATTTCTAAAGCCTTTTGTCGTTGGCTAATTCGTTTACGAGTGACCATAAGCGATTGAGAGTTTCAAGCCAAGAGATGATTTTGAAATAGGCGACAGGCATTTTTTTGGGGTTCAGTTCGATTCTTAACTGTCTTACGCCTGCCGCTACTGTAGCGTGAGTAACTCAACTCAGGAATACCCCAAAACGGGGCGTTGCATTGTTTGGGTGCCTATTGATGATCCGATTTTCCCACGAATTCGTCGGAGAAACAGCGGTTTAACAGATCAATCAAATTCTGCAGCTATAACTGCAACAGCGATCGCACCCAAGGCAAATTAACTGTATCTCGAATAATGAGAAAAATCCCTAAACCGAGCAACAACATTAACCCTGTTTGCATCACACCTTCTTGAATACGGTTGGGAAGCGGTTTTCCCCGTAAAGCTTCAATCAATAAAAATGCCAATTGACCGCCATCTAAAGCCGGTAACGGCAAAATATTAATGAATGCTAAATTAATACTAATTAAAGCGGCAAACTGAATTAAGCTTCCAGCATCTGTACGAGCAATATTGGCTCCCATTGCCACAATTCCCACAGGCCCTGAGACTTGTTCAGCAGTCTGTTGAAAATTATTAATCAACTGACCAAATCCGGACACCGTTAAGCTAATAATCCGCTGAAACTCCTCTGCACCCGCGCTTAATGCTTCGATAATATTATTGGCTCGACGGCGAATTATATTACTGTTTGGGGCGAGTTGAACACCGATCCGTCCTTTGCCATCACTGGTTTGATCTGGAGTCACTTCTAGCGATATCGTCTGATCGCCCCGTTGTACGGTCATGTCCAGGGATTGATTGGGATTAGTTTGAATGATTGTCACTAAACTCTCAATCGCTTCTTGGGATGCCCCCAGAGTCTGATCGTTAACAGAAAGAATAATATCACCTGCTTCTATGCCCGATTCAACCGCGACTGAACTCACCTCAGTTGCAACAGAACGGACTATCACCCCAGGATCATAACTCACACTCTCTGCAACACCAATCGTTCCCATTTGAGCGACCAGCAAGAAGTAAGCAAAAATTAAATTGGCGATCACTCCAGCACTAATGACGATGGCTCGATCTATGACTGGACGGTTACTGAGTAAATCGGGATCGTCTCGGGGAATTTTGCTATCGGGGTCTTCATCTGGAAATCCAACAAATCCCCCCAATGGAATACCTCGTAGAGCATACTCTGTTTCAGCGCCTTGGTATTTCCATAGAATTGGGCCGAATCCAATTGAAAAACGGTTTACATGAATCTTTTGCAGTCGTGCTGCCATGAAGTGACCGAGTTCATGGACTCCAATCAGCACACCAATAACTGCGATCGCTGCCAATACGAACATGAATAAATTTTGTTTAGTTGTATACTTCTTGATTTTATTATTGTTACACATACTGAGCGGAGTGAGTCACTACTTTCAGATATGAAAAGCTGCAATACTCTTATTTTCTAATTCCAGTCAAAGTATAGGAATCGAAACCGATCGCAGATACTTCGCCATCTCAGTTGATCGTTGAGCTTTTGCTTGAGGGAATATTTTAATTAGGTAAATTCTTACCATTCTAATAGACATAGGTAGTTTTACCATCCTTAAATTGATTCAAACAATTTCTTATAACCTCTGTCTATTTAAGTTGACGTGAGAATACATCGTTCTAGATATTTTCTATAAATTATTGCCATCATGAATCAAGCTGAACAAGTTATCGCTGGATATCACGTTACTGAACAACTAGATATTAGTTCAAGAACATTAGTTTATCGAGGTCTTCGTCTCTGCGATCGGCAGCCCGTTATTCTGAAATTATTACGAAACGAATATCCCAGTTTCAATGAACTCATTCAATTTCGCAATCAATATACTATTGCCAAAAACCTAGATTTACCCGGAGTTATCCGAACCTATACCCTCGAACCTCATGGTAATAGTTATGTCCTAGTAATGGAAGATTTTGGCGGCATATCTTTAGCACAATTCACTCAAAAACAACCGCTTGATATTACAACATTTTTAGCCGTCGCCATTCAACTTGCGGATATCCTCAACGGACTCTATCAACACCGTGTCATTCATAAAGATATTAAACCCGCTAATATTCTAATTCATCCCGATACAAAAAAAATTAAACTAATTGATTTCTCCATTTCTTCTCTGTTACCGCGTGAAACTCAAGAAATTAAAAATCCTAATCTTTTAGAAGGAACACTAGCTTATATTTCCCCAGAACAAACCGGGCGGATGAATCGAGGAATTGATTATCGAACTGACTTTTACTCATTCGGAATCACCTGTTATGAATTACTCACAGGAAAGCTCCCTTTTAATAGTGATAATCCGATAGAATTAGTTTACTTTCACTTAGCAAAAACTGAACCCAAAGTTCATCAAATTAATCCTAATATTCCAACTATTATTTCACAGATTATTACTAAATTAATGGCGAAGAACGCCGAAGACCGTTATCAGAGTGCCTGGGGTTTAAAACATGACTTAGAAACTTGTATAAGTCGGTTGAAAGAAACCGGAAAAATTGAGCCATTTCAAATCGGTCAACGAGATATTTGCGAGAGATTTACAATTCCTCAAAAACTCTACCAACGGGAAACCGAAGTTAAAATATTGCTTGATACTTTTGAAAAAGCTGCAGCCGGAAATACAGAAATGATTATGGTTACAGGATTATCTGGAATTGGTAAAACGGCTGTCATCAATCAAGTTCATAAACCGATTGTTCGTCAACATGGCTACTTTATTAAAGGTAAATTTGATGGGTTTAATCGCAACATTCCATTTTCTGCTTTTGTACAAGCTTTTCGAGATTTAATTAGTCAATTATTAAGTGAACCCGATAGCAAATTGCAAAGCTGGAAAACTCAAATTCTTAATACTTTAGGAGAAAACGCTCAAGTCATTCTTGAAGTGATTCCGGAGTTAGAAAAAATTATTGGTCAACAACCACCAGCCCCAGAAATTTCGGGTAATGCCGCCCAAAATCGCTTTAACTCACTATTTAGTCAATTTGTCCAAGTTTTTACCACAAAAGAGCATCCTTTAGTCATCTTTTTAGACGATTTACAGTGGGCTGATTACGCTTCATTAAACTTGCTGAAATCATTAATAACTCAGTCAGAAGCAGGTTATTTACTCTTATTGGGAGCCTATCGTGATAACGAAGTAAATCCATCTCATCCATTAATCCTTACCCTTGATGATATTCAAAAGCGGAATATAAAAATTAAGACTCTCACTTTACTTCCTTTAGATCAAACCCATCTCAATCTATTAGTTGCAGATACATTACTCTGTTCAACAGAAATTGCCTATATTTTAGCTGATTTAGTTTATCAAAAAACACAAGGAAATCCATTTTTCACTACCCAATTTTTACAGGAGCTATACGAGGAAAACTGTATTAAGTTTGATCGTGAGGTGGGGTATTGGCAGTGTGATTTTACACAAATACGCCAGTTAGCGCTGACAGATGATGTGGTTAATTTTATGCTCAGGCGGTTAAAGAAACTATCAAAACCGACTCAGAATGTATTGAAATTGGCGGCTTGTCTGGGTAACCAGTTTGATTTAGCAAAATTAGCAGTTATCTGCGAACACACTCAAGAGGAAGTCGCAATTAATTTATGGCAAGGGTTACAGGAAGGGTTTGTCATTCCGAAAAATGAAACGTATAAGTTTTTCCAAGAAAAATACATTGATAATCCAAATATTGAGAATATTTCGGTTAATTATCGCTTCGTCCATGACCGAATTCAACAAGCTGCTTATTGTTTAATTCCAGAGACTTTAAAACCCACTACTCATTACCGTATTAGTCAACTTTTGCTGAATAATCTTTCTCAGATAAAACAAGATGAGATGCTGTTTGATATCGTCAATCATATTAACTTAGGACAATCTCTAGTCCAGCAGAAAAATGAACAAGAACAACTGGCAAAACTCAATTTAATTGCAGGTCAAAAAGCTTTATATTCTACAGCTTACGAAGCCGCTATTGAGTATTTTAAAACAGGTATTAAATTACTGAAAAAAAAGGCCTGGATAAATCAATACAACTTAATTTTTAGTCTATATCTTAACCTAGCAAAAGCTCAGTTAAGTCATGGAACCTATGATGCATTACAACAAACAATTGCAGTGGCCTTACAGCAAGTCACTACTCCGATTAATTTAGCAGATATTTATACCCTACAAACTGTTCAATATACTCTACAAGCTCAATATGAAAATGCAATTAAAGCAGGTCTGATTGGATTAAGTAAGCTGGGCATTGAAATTAATAGTCATAATCTAACTGAGCAAATTCAGCAGGAATTGACATTCATCAACCAGCATTTTAAAAAATTGCCTATCTCCTCACTTTTAGATTTACCAACCGCAGTCCCTCAAAGTATCCAAAAAATCATAAAATTACTTATGGTTTTAGAGACACCTGCATATATTACAGCAAAGATTGAGCTTTATACTTTATTTTCATTAAAAGCTGTTCATTTATCAATTGAACATGGAAATGTTCCGGAATCAATTAAAGCTTATGCAAATTATGGATTGATTTTAACTTTGAGCAAAGGGCAGTATCAACGAGGTTATGAATTGGCAGATTTAGCATTACAACTGAGTTATAAATTCAATAGTAAATCTCAAAGATGTCAGGCTGGACTATTGGCGGGTGCTTGGATTCAAGTTTGGGCAAAACCGATAACCGGAGCAGCCGATATTAATTATCAAAGCTTTTTAGCGGGATTAGAGTCTGGAGAAACTCAATTTGCAGCTTATAATCTATTTGGCAATATTTTTAATCGATTATTTCAAGGTGAAAAATTAATCTGTATTGCTGAAGATATAGAAAAATATCAATTAATTGCTGATAAAATTAAAGACAAGCTTCTGCAAACAGCACTCGCTGCAGCCAAAATTTTTATCACAAACCTCTGTCTCGAAGAAGACACGCAGGAATACAATGATTTGATGATTGATGCTGAAAAAGTTATTGCTGATGGAGAAGCATCACAAACCGAATTAGCCCTTTGTCTCTGTTATATCCTGAGAATGCACCTCTGCTGTTTAACTGCAAACTTTGAGCAGGGTTCATATTACAGAATGAAAGCAGAAAGCATACTCAATTCTGTTAAAGGTTTCACAACCTATAGCGGTTATTATTACTATGGTTCTCTAATTCTACTTAATTTATATACAGGCTTGTCTCCCAAAGAACATGACAATGCTTTACAGCAGATTAAATCTAATCAGAAACAGCTAAAAATATGGTCAGAGAGCTGTTCAGAAAACTTTCTTCATAAGTATGTTCTAGTTGAAGCTGAAAAATGCAAAATTTTAGGAAAAAAAGCAGAAGCAATAGAACTTTATGATCGCGCTATTGCCGGAGCCAAAGAAAATGGATATACCCAAGAAGAAGCCCTCGGAAATGAACTCGCTGCTAAGTTTTACCTCGCTTGGAATAAAGAAATAATTGCCAGTAGTTATATGATAGAGGCATATTATTGTTATTCTCGTTGGGGTGCAAAGGCAAAAGTTGCCCATTTAGAAACACACTATCCCCAAC
>JBARZE010000004.1:0-113172 GCA_049649525.1 Microcoleaceae cyanobacterium | reverse complement strand
AAGCCTGTCGTAAAGTTGGTGTAGATAGGTCAACCTACTATAAGCATAAAAAACGACAGAGTTCTCCGACACTTCCAGCATAGGGTTTACCGTATGGTGGCCACTTGAGGAAAAACCTAAACCTTTTTCTACAACAATTTGAATCTATAGGTTCCAACGATTCTGTATAGTAGTTTGTGTCATTGCATCTATCTGATTATTTTGAATTCGACAGCTAGTTCTTCTAACCCGCCTCAAATTGGGATTATCATGGGGAGTGATTCTGATTTGCCCACCATGCAAGCCGCAGTCACAATCTGCAAAGACTTTAACATTTCTCATGAGGTGGCGATCGTTTCAGCTCATCGTACCCCAGAACGAATGGTACACTATGCTCAAACCGCTCATGAACGGGGTCTCAAAGTGATTATTGCAGGAGCGGGAGGGGCGGCTCATTTACCCGGAATGGTGGCGGCGTTAACCCCTTTACCCGTCATTGGAGTCCCTGTTTCAACTCGTCATCTACAAGGAGTTGATTCAATGTATTCTATTGTGCAAATGCCGGGAGGAATTCCAGTCGCCACGGTTGCCATTGGTAACGCTAAAAATGCGGGGTTATTAGCGGTTCAAATATTAGCAACTCATCAGCCGGAGTTATTACAACAAGTACAAGCCTATCGTCATAGTTTAACAGAGTCTGTATTAGAAAAGCAGCAGCGACTTGAACAATTGGGGTCAACAGCATATTTGCAGCAGATGGAGTAATTAGTTTTTAGTTTTTAGTTTTTAGTTTTTAGTTATTAGTTGTTAGTTATTAGTTGTTAGTTGTTAGTGAGGATCTTCCTGCTCCCTGTTCCCTTCTTCCCTAACTTTGCCAAGCTTGTTTGAAAACATATATTGCTAAGATTATTAGTAATAATCGAAAAGTAAAGCTTACAGTTTTCTCCGATAACTTAGGTAAATATCTTGTACTAAATTGGCTACCAATTAATCCGCCCACTCCGAGTAAAATACCCGTTATCCAAATTACATTTCCCCGGAATGCGTGTCCTAAACAAGCAGATAAACCCGTAATAATAATCACACCTAAACTGGTTTGAATCGCAGTTTTTATCGGTTGATTTAATAATAAAATTTGTAGGGGAACCATAATCACTCCGCCGCCCACACCAAATAACCCAGCCAGTAACCCCGCTAAACCCCCTGTAATTAAATAAGCAAAAACAGGATTCATTGCCAAATCTGTCGCTGTTTCAGAATTAGATGACTGGGTTGTAACTTTCTTTTTAAACTGAATTAGATAAGTATTTAGCAATAACAAACCCGCAAAAGCAAATAACAAAATTCGGGGAGAAAAAATTGTATCGGCAAAATACGCCCCTATTTGTGCTGTAATTAATGCAGGCAAACCTAAACTTAAAACAGGTCTAAGCTTCAGATAACCCATCCGCCAATTTTGTAGACTACCCGACAAAGCAGTAATCGTAATTGAAAGACTACTCGTTGCCACCGCTTCAACAGGTTGATATCCCAAAGCCAGTAGAATAGGAACGACTATTGTACCCCCACCAATGCCTAGAAATCCGGCGAGAATTCCAGCCGCTAATCCAGCACCACCAAGAATTAATAAATCTGTCAATTCTATCACAATATGAATTATAAAGAAGGGAACAGGGAACAGGAAACAGGCAGCAGGAAGATCCTCACTAAAAACTAACAACTAAAAACTAATCACTAATAACTTCCCTCAATTCCCCTCCCAACTGATAAAGCAAGAGGGGAACATAACACATCAATCTGTTGTCACCCGATTAACCTTGTGGCTTGATCGTTTCTGCAAAGCCAAAATCTAGGGTCGGCGGTTCTAAACTTGGGATAGTTACCTCAAAACCCGGTGGTAATGGCGGCAATTTCGGAATTCCAGTTTCCAAATCTTTTGTTGTTTGACTCAAGCTTGAAATAAAGCCTTGAGAAGGAACTTGTGCAACTTGCAAAGTATTCAACACTTTAGCTAATGCCATTTCAATTTGATTATGAGGATCAATTGCCACCCAACCTTGATCGGTGAGTTTGCGTAATTCAAAGTGTAAATGTGGCCCAGTAGACATTCCCGTATTGCCGACTCGTCCAATTACTTCCCCCTGTTTTACCGTTTCTCCTGGCTTAACAAACAGTTCCGATAAGTGACCATACAGAGTTTCTTTCGACTTCTTCTGATGATCCAAAACAACCGTCAGTCCATAACCCCCTAACCAATCAGCCACACTGACTTTACCGGAATAGGAAGCCACCACAGGGGTTCCCGTATCCGCCCCCATATCCATTCCTGTGTGGAAGCGACTTGACCCAATAACCGGATGTTGTCGCCAACCAAACAAAGAAGTAATGGGTGCAGGGATACTCAGAGGAAATAATAAAGCAATATCTCCATTACCCGGAATACTGGGAGGACGTGTGGTGCGGTTATAGTAAGTTAAGCCAGAATGACTCATGGCGCTGGCATAAATTGGCCCGACTTGAACGGGACTAAATCCACCCACGGGAACATAACTTGAACCACCGCCACCCCCATAATAAGTAGGAGTGCTGGGAATGGGTTGCCAGACAGAATTAGAATTGGCTGCGTAATTCGTTTCGTTGCTCGTTTGTTGAGCATACAGAGGAGCTTTGATCTGTGCTACCGGGTTTCCATTCGGATTATATTGAGGTTGAGCGGTGGGTGCACACAATTGACTGGAAGGGTTTTCCCCTATACCCAACACCATCTCACATCCGGTGGAACGTTCGGAGAGAATCACAGAAGTGGGAGATTGATAAGTTCCGGTTGATCCAATACTATAATCTGTCGGATCGATATATTCACTGGCAGAATAATCAGATTCTGGAAGAACTGGGGGTGAATTGGGAATAAACTGCTTTTCAATTTGTTGCTTGACAGGAAAAGCTAACTGCTGATCGGAGGGGGGTGCAATTTCCCGTTGTTCAGGTAAATATAACGTGCTAGGAGTCTCTACCGTAGGTTCAGAATAATACGACTCAGTCGTCGGTTCGGAATAGTAATAATCTTCAGTCGGTTCGGAATAATATGACTCCGTTTCGTAAGTCTCTACAGCAGGCGGTTCGGAATAATATGATTCAGTCGTCGGTTCGGAATAATAATAATCTTCAGTCGGTTCAGGATAATACGACTCAGTCGTCGGTTCGGAATAATATGATTCAGCGGGTTCTAAGTAATATGATTCCGTTTCGTAAGTGTCTACCGCAGCAGGTTCAGGTTGCCAACTATCATAAGCAGAATTTCCCCAATTGGGTTCAACAGGTTCAGTCGGCACCGCCTCATAGGTTTGAGTGTCTATTGAAAATTCTTCATAAGCGGTGGCTGTTTGACTCAGAAGTCCGAAGCCGGTTAGACAACTTAATCCCACAACCAGAGATCTTTGAGATAAGCGGCTGGCGACCAGAGTTGGATAAATATTAAAAGAATTGTCCTGTATTGTGTTAGCACAAAAGGACTCGAGAGATTGATTTAAGTCGTTGGATTCAGTCATGTCCTCACACTGACACTGCAAAATTCTATAACTTCAGATTGATGCTAAATTGACTCCGATCAGTCATAGCCCAGACTTATTGTACCGGGTTTAACACAAATTTCCCGGATAGAAGCTGAGCTTGAGATGGAACTGATTTGCACCCTCAATTCCCCTGATTGATTTACCCCAACAATAATACCTGAGTTGCCTTCTATCTCGACTCTGCGACCTAGACTGTTGAGGAGTTGGGTATAGCTTTTAAGTAGATGCTCTATTCTACCCTGTAAACAGTATCGCAAGCCTTGCTCTATTCCAAAAATAACTAAAGCCGCTAATAGTTCTAAAGATTGCACTTTTGACGCTTCAACAGATTCAGCCAAAAATTGTTGTAAACTAATTCCCGTCTCGGGGACAGAATTATTCCAATTAATCCCAACTCCAATCACCGCTTGAACGATCTGCTGTTGGGAGACTTTGGTTTCTGTTAGAATTCCCCCCAGTTTGCGTTGATTGAGAATTAAATCATTCGGCCATTTCAGTTGTAGCGCAATTCCATATTCTCTCAATTGGCTAGCAATTCCCCAAGCTGTTGCGATTGTCAGTTGAGCTTGTTGGGTCGCGGATAAATTGCAATCAATCCCCAGAGAAAGATATAATCCACCCGGTGTAGATTGCCATTGTCTGCCCCATTGACCCCGACCTGCAATTTGTTGAGTCGCGATCGCAACCGTTCCCGATTTTGCCCCCTGTTGCCGCAACTGCCACAGAGTTTTATTCGTGGAAAAAACAGTATCAAAAATCTGAATATCTGTGGCGATCATTTCAGGATGAGATAAAGACCACAGCGATCGCATGGTTGCCAGACTTGATTCAATCCGTTGTAAATTTAGCGTCACACTCATACTATTTAAATCGACCCTTCTCTATTCTCTGGAGAATCCTAAGCTGGGAAGACTCTTAAGGATATCTCAATTAAGCTAAAATCTATACACTCAAGCTCCAGCAGAATTGATATTATCCTTTAACCATGCATACTTGGCACTGGCATTACTGGCAAGATTTACCCGTTCTCAAATGTAGTTTACTCGATTCTTGGTCTCATGGCTTTTTTACCCGTCATTTCAGCCCTCGAATGCCAGCAGACTTAGTCGAAGTATTGCAACCGGAAGCCACAGCTTACCGGGTTAAACAAGTTCATGGTAACCGCGTCTTGACAACAACCCTACTTCAACAGTCAGACCCGACTCAATTACAACAAGCCGATGGTCTATTGACAACATCTCCCTCACAAGCCGTTTGGGTCGCCAGCGCCGATTGTGTTCCCGTATTAATCGCGGATACGATCACTCGTCAAGTGGCTGCGGTTCATGCAGGGTGGCGCGGAACAGCCGCTAAAATTGTACCCGAAGCCGTTGCACAGTTTCAAGCTCAAGGCAGTCAACTCAAAGACTTACGCATTGTCATGGGGCCCGCGATTTCTGGGCCAGTCTATCAAGTCGCCACAGAGGTCGCCATTCAACTCAGCCAAACTTTTAATCCAACCGACAGCTTAACCCAATTAATCCAACAACCCCATTCCCCATTGATGGCAGACACCGAACCCGGTAAAATTAGAGTTGATGTCCGCCGTGTTAACAGTCTACAACTAGAGCAATTAGGCATAACACCAGAACAAGTGGCAGTAGCGCCTCAATGTACTTATCAAGAACCGGATTTATTCTTCTCCTATCGTCGAGATCATCAGAAGAAAGTACAGTGGTCTGGGATTGTCAGCGGTGAGTGATTCTGCGATCGCCTCATCAGGAGCGATCAATTTATCAATTTTTGTGAGATTGCTTGTACAGAACTAGGATTATCGCTATCATTAAAGGAGACAATGCTGTAGTATCAGCAATATAGACAGAGACCGAGTTAAGCTTAATCTATATAAAAACCTTGTAAGTAAACTGCAATGAGTGAGCAAAGTCCCTACGAACAACTTGGGGTCACAATCGATGCTTCTTTCGACGAAATTCAGGAAGCACGCGACCACCTCACAGATCAACATAGTGGTGAGCGCCAGGTTGTTGAGTCAATTGAAGCAGCTTATGATGCGATTTTGATGGATCGTCTCAGGATGCGTCAAGAAGGGAAAATTAAGGTTCCAGAACGGATTCGTTTTCCAGAGCGTCAAGCTCCTCCCCCAGCCAGCACTTCTCAATCTGTGAGCGCTAAAAGCCCCCAATGGTTACAGCAACTGTTGGATACCCCAACTCGTAATGAGCTTGTATTGCCCTCAGCAATTTATGCAGGGCTCGGGGTTTTAAGTCTTTATCCAGGTTTTGAAATTGCATTATTACAGCTTCCCCTGGCACTCGGTGTGGGGTGTAGTTTGTATTTTCTTAATCGTAAAGAGCGTAAATTCGGTCGATCTGTACTTTTAACTATCGCTGGTTTAGTGATCGGATTAATTCTGGGTGGTATTCTTAGCCCGGTTATTGGTACAACAATTGCGGCTGAACGATTTATTACCTTAGTGACCTTAATCGTATTATGGTTAGTCAGCGGTTTTCTTCGTTAAGAAGATAAATTCTATTCGATTCCTAGTTCCCTATTTTAAACGCCCATCTTCTTAAAACAGAGGTGGGTGTTGTTTTGTGTATGTATCTAACTAATTGTGATCGATCCGTCATAACCGATACATAATGAGTGACAATATATTATGGCTATGTTATGTTATGGTTATAGTTATGTTAACAACTTAATAGCTCACTAACTCGATCAAATTATTGATGAGTTTTGAGAGTATAGGGGTTATAGAAATTCTGTAGTACTCCACACTGCTGGAGTTACTAAATCGTGTGCTACTGACTAAATGACGAGAGTTAGACTTTTGCTCAATATCGCTTGAGTAACTCAACTCTATATCGCTTGCCAAAACAGGGTAATGAATAACTGATACCTGCTATATCGTTCTGTAATTGCTGCTAATCAGGTGCTCTACAAAGTTGCTTAATTTGTTTTATTCAGTACCAATTACTTGAATTAGCTTGTGCCAACTAAAACGTATTTACATCTATTCAAGTTTTACAGCAAACACACTGCTCATTTAACTCTTGAACATCCTGAGATTACCTGATAATTCATAATAGGTATTTCAGCAATAATTCCTGTTCAAGCTCTAATTTGACAGAGGATATAAAAGGAAACTGAGTGAATCTGAAAAAACTCCTTCAAACCTTTTTCTGTTTATTACAATAAATAGACTTAGAACCAGGTTTACGAGATATTTAGCATTTTTACTACAAGAAAACTTGGCAGAAAACTATAGCTAAATATCAATAATAAAATTCAGGTTGCATAGTATTTTTTCATATAAGAAAAACAATCAAAATGAAATATTCACAAAATTTATATGCACAGCTTCGAGCCATTAAATTAACGTTGTTAATGATTTTTATCGCTACAGCAGTACTTGTGGGAATTGTATTTGTTGTGCATTTCCAGACAGGAGCCGCAATCAGTCAATTAACCCGTGACCCAGTCATCGTTTTTAAAGAATCAGCCTACATTGGATTTCTATCTCAAGTCGGTATCTTTTTCTGGGCTGGAGCATCTGTAATTTGCTTATATACCACCTATATTTTGGCAAATGGTATCGGCAATCTTAAGTTAGAAAAATTCTTTCTCGGAGCTGGATTATTAAGTTTACTTCTAGGTCTGGATGATGTTTTTATGCTCCATGAAACATTTTCTGCTTATGCAAATATATCTGAAAAAAAGATATTTGCTGGTTATCTAGCGTTACTCCTCTTATGGGTATTCAAATTTTATTCAATCATATTCAGAACAGAATATCTTCTATTGGGAATAGCATTAGCATTTTTCGGACTCTCGATTATTATCGATATCGCAGTACCCGATATCCCAAATATAATACTACTCGAAGATGGTGCAAAACTGATAGGAATCTTAACTTGGATGGCATATTTCTTCCGATGTGGGGCCTCTGCAATTGGTCGCTATAAAGCTAATTAAAAGCAGCTTAATATATTTCTTTTCTATTTTCTACTTCAGATCTTGACCCCAAACCCAAATCATGAATACTCACCCTCAAGCTTTCAATCGGCCGATGGCGCTCAGAAGGTAAAATAAGGATGAGTGGCTAAAATTGTGATGGGATAATATTATATCTTAATGGAATTCTTACTAAAGAGCGTTTCTGAATAGCATTAACTGGAGTCAACTAAAAAGCATTTGAAATCATTCTCAACCAGGAGGCTTTAAATCTCGACTTAGAGCCATATCAGGATATTTTTTATCTTGTTTTACTTCAAATGCGATCCAACCTCTTAAATACTTAACAACTTATTTCTATAGTGTAATAATTTTTCTTTATAAGCTGCTGCGCGATACACCTAAAGGTACGCACTCACGATCGCGTGTTACTCTAATTTCAATCCCCGCAATACCTTCAGCTTCACTGGCTAATTGAATCGCTTTTTCATAATCATTCTCTGCTTCAGCTAATTCTGCTATTTTTATTAACACATCCGCCATTATATCATTTCGGCTAATTTTTTGACTTAAGTTCAAACAATCTTGATAGTAGACTTTAATTTGTGTGTAATCTTTTTTCTTAAAATATAATTCTCCTAAGTTGAGCAAAGGATCGGCTTGATAATAACACCATTTTTCTCCTAATAATTGATACTGTTTTAAGGATAAATGTAATTGCTCATCGCTTTTCTGAATTCGACCTAACTTTAAATAAGTAATACCCATTAAATTCGTAATTTCAGCCAATTGAAACGCCCATTGTCGATCAAATTGTTCTGAGTTGTAATATTCTTCTGCGATTTTAACTGCTTGTTGATAACAATTAAGAGCTTGATTAAAATGCTTCTGACGATTAGATAAAACACCTAAATTACGCCATGATCTGCACTCTTTTTTAAAATCTTTACTCAACCTGATTCATCACTTTCACCCGGTCAAAAAGATTAAGATACACAAGAATACACAAGAATACACAGGAATACACAGGAATACACACATTTATCTCAGTGTTTATACTAAATATTATATTTATTAGGATACACAACTTCTTGTTGTGAACCTTTTGCCTAAAAAACGATCCATTTTCCGATATTTTTATTCGGACTCGGGCTGTAAATTTGGGAAGTACTATGCTGGTGGATAATTGATCTTTAGATAATCTTTCCTTAGACGATCAATCCTACTATGCAGTTGCTGAAACAGGAGGATTAGATACTCTCCGGATATCTGATGTGATGAATCGCTTTAAATTAACCGGATCATCTACAATGTCATGGCAAGATTTACCACCTGAACAATCTCAACTTGCTTTTCAAGTTAAAGTCGCTCAAACAGAGCAAGAAATACCTAATCAAGAAATTCCTGAACCGAGTTTAGCAGGGGCTAAAATTTCCAACAGCAAGGGCGATCGCGTTGCGCCCCTACTATTGACACCCGGTCTTTTATTGCGTTAAACAATCAATCAAACCGTCAATGAGGCGATCGCTTTCCATCGGCAAAATCTCTTCACCATACAGCAGTTTTTGAACAATCACAAAATGAACTATTGTCCCAACAAAAATCCGGGCAGCCACTTCAGGATCTTTAATCCGAAATTCAGCAGAATTAGTAAATAAATCAGTAATAGCTTGAAAAGCAGTAGCTTCAACTGTGCCGACAAAACTCCGGGCAAGTTGCGGAAAGCGTCCAGATTCTCCGAGGATAATCCGCATAAAGTCCAGAAATAGCGGTTCATTGGCGGTATTGTTGATAATTCTTTCGGCTAACTGACGCAGAAATATCTTTTCACTTCCCGCCGCAATAGTTGGACGCTGTTGCTTCGGCGTAAACAAATGCTGAAATTTACTTTGGACTAATTTTTGGATCAATGCAACAAATAAGCTTTCTTTATCCTGAAAATATTTGTATAGCGTCGGTTTCGACACACCAGCCGCTGCCGCAATTCGATCCATACTCGCCGCTGCATACCCGGAAGCCATAAATTCTTGCATTGCCCCGTCTAAAATCACTTCAGCTTTATCATTACGGTGAGAGGAGATTTTCAGGTTGGATGATTTCATTAGCTTTTTCGAGTTGACGATTTCTTTTATTTTAACTAAACTGTTTAGTAAAGAGACGAAACGGTTTGGTTAAATAGGGGGAGAGGATGACTTGAACTCTATCGTAATAGTTGCCCTTCCCTAGACTAAACGGTTTGGTTAAGTAGGGGGAGAGGATGACTTGAACTCTATCGTAATAGTTGCCCTTCCCTAGACTAAACGGTTTGGTTAAAATAAAATCATCAAGGAGTTAACTCCCATGCAAAATACAGCCCGACTGACTGAAACTCTTCCCCGCAAATGGGTAACGCTTGCTAGTATTGCGTTATTAGGCATCGGGGGAGTCGCAATTTATCTCCCCACCCGCACCCCAACTGAAGTTGCCGAAATCACCACTGTAACCCCTCAAATTCTGACTGTAACAGCCTTAGGGCGCTTAGAACCGGATGGGGAAGTGATTCGTCTCAAAGCCTCTACAGCCACCCAGGAAAGCCGAATCGCAGAATTACTGGTGGAAGTTGGAGATAGCGTTACAGCAGGGCAAATCATCGCAATCTTAGATTCCCGCGATCGCGCTCTAGCGGAGTTAAACAAAGCAAAAGAAGACGTACGGGTAAATGTTGCCCGCCTAGCCCAAGTTAAAGCCGGGGCAAAATCGGGGGACATAGCCGCTCAAAACGCTCAGATTAGCCGTCTACAGGCGCAACTCCAAGGAGACCGATCGGCTCAAATTGCGAATATTCAACGGTTACAGGCACAATTTGAAGGGGAACGTGCCGCTCAACAAGCCACCATCAGTCGTTTAAAAGCGCAACAGGAAGGAGAACGTGTCGCCCAGGAAGCTAGTATTAATAAAATTAAAGCAGAATTGAATAATGCTGAAGCAGAATATCAACGTTATCAACAGTTGTACAATACTGGCGCAATTTCTCAATCGTTATTTGATGAAAAACGCTTAGGTTTTGAAACGAGTCGTCAACGTTTAGCCGAAGCCGAGGCGAATAAGAACCGAATTAACCGCACTACAACAGAACAAATTGCCGAAGCTGAGGTGAATTTAGACAGAATTAATCGGACTTTTAGCCAACAAGTTGCTGAAGCTGAAGTGATTTTAGATCGGATTAAAAATACGGGAAATCAACAAATTTATCAAGCTAAATCGCAATTAGATAGTTTGGCAGAAGTGCGTCCGGTCGATGTGCAATTGGCGCAAACAGAGGTAGATCGGGGGCAGGCAGCAGTCAAACAAGCAGAGGTAAATTTAGACGGGGCTTATGTGAAGTCGCCACAAAATGGGATGATTATGGATATTCATACTCGCCCTGGGGAAGTAATAGCAAATGAAGGGATAGTTGA
Source organism: Microcoleaceae cyanobacterium (assembly GCA_049649525.1). Taxonomy (GTDB): domain Bacteria; phylum Cyanobacteriota; class Cyanobacteriia; order Cyanobacteriales; family Microcoleaceae; genus JAAURB01. The sequence continues at coordinate 102,230 of JBARZE010000004.1, read as the reverse complement.
GATTGGAGAAACTCAACAAATGTACGCGATCGCGGAAGTTTATCAAAGTGATATTCAGAATATTAATATCGGACAAACCGCGAATATTACCAGTGAAGCTTTGCCGCAAACTTTAACCGGAACAGTTGAACAAATTGATCGTAAAGTACAACGACAAAGTGTGATTAATACTGATCCAAGTGAAAATATTGACGCCAGAGTGATTGAAGTTCGAGTGCGTTTAGATCGCGCTTCTAGTGAAATAGCGGCACAATTTACTAACTTACAAGTTGAAGTTGAGGTGAAATTGTAGTGTTAGGAAATAGGGAATCTTACAAGTGTATTCTTTTTACATTTAATGAAATTATGTCAATCTAAGATTTCGGAAGAAAACCGCGCATATCATTGGGAGAGCTTTCCCCAAACCCCTGCCGTAAGGGTCGAAATCTTAATGCTATCAAGGCTAGTGTTTGATTAAAAAGGGCATAGTTTTAAGTGAAATTATTAGGTTGGTTTAAAGATATTAAATACAGATTGATGTAGTGCAACAAAATGAATATTTTACAACAATTACAACGACGAACTTCTCTCGGTTGGTTACAACTGACTCATAATAAAGGTCGCTTATTAGTGGCGATCGCTGGAATTGCTTTTGCCGATGTTTTAATGTTCATGCAATTAGGCTTTCAGGAATCTCTATATGAGAGTAATACAAAAATTCGCGGTGCTTTAAATGCAGATATTGTCTTAGTGAGTCCGAAGGCGAAAAATACACAAAACCTATCTACTTTTGCCAGAAGAAGATTATATCAAGCTATGGATATTCCGGGAGTAGAATCGGCTCATGCATTTTATTCTCGCACAGTGAATTGGAAAAATCCTCAAACTCGAGAGGATAATTCATTACAATTAATTGGATTTAATCCAGATTATCAAGCGTTTAATTTACCCGAATTAAATCAACAGCTTAATCAATTAAAAATACCATATACAGTATTATTTGACCGCACCTCTCGCGGTGAATACAATCAACTCATTGCGGAAGTGACTCAAGGTAATTGGATATCTACAGAAGCAGAAAGACGGACGATAACGGTAAAGGGATTGTTTTCTTTAGGGGCTTCTTTTGGCACAGACGGAACTTTAATTACCAGCGATCAAAGCTTCTTAATGTTATTTCCTGGGCGAGATGCAGGCAGTGTCAGTTTAGGGTTAATTCATCTTGAATCTGGATATGAGACTGTTGCAGTTACTGAAGTATTAAAAATGCATTTACCGCAAGATGTAGAAGTAATGACAATGGCAGAATTTATTGAAGATGAACAGAAGTATTGGCGAGAAGAAAGCCCTATCGGATTTATTTTTACATTAGGAACAGCAATGGCATTTATTGTCGGTGTGGTGATTGTTTATCAAATTTTATCTACAGATGTCAGCGCTCATTTACAAGAATATGCCACATTTAAAGCCATGGGTTATCGCCATCAATATTTATTAGCAGTCGTATTTGAAGAAGCGATAATTTTAGCCTTTCTAGGATTTATTCCGGGAGTTGTTTTACCAATAGGTTTATATCACCTCGCCGCTAAAGCAACAGCATTACCGATTTATATGACGGTTTCGCGGGCAATAACAGTATTTATTTTAACGTTAATTATGTGTGTTTTTTCTGGAGGAATTACCACCCAAAAATTACAATCTGCCGATCCAGCGGATATGTTCTAAAGTAGGGGCGCATTGCATACGCCCGCATTGAATCCTGGGAACAAAAATAGATATTATTTTTAAACAAACAACGAACAATAAATAACAAGCAACTATGAATAATTCCATTATTTCTATTCAACATCTCGATCACTTTTTTGGGGTAGGAGAACAGCGCAAACAGGCTTTATTTGATATTAATTTAGAGATTAATGCCGGGGAAATTATTATTATGACGGGGCCAAGTGGTTCAGGAAAAACCACATTACTCACATTAATTGGAGGCTTGAGAACGGTACAGTCAGGGAGTTTGAAGTTTTTAGGGCAAGAGTTATGTCAAGCCACTTCTGAGGCGTTAGTACAAGTGCGTCGGCGGGCGGGATATATCTTTCAAGCCCACAATTTACATGGCAGTTTAACCGCGCTGCATAACGTCCGTATGGGGTTAGAAGTTCATCCTCAATATAGCCTTAAACAAATCCAGGAAATGGCGGCTGAGATGCTCAATTTGGTGGGTCTGGGTGAACGTTTGAACTATTACCCAGATAATCTTTCGGGGGGACAAAAACAGCGGGTGGCGATCGCCAGGGCGTTGGTGAGTCATCCTCAGTTGGTCTTAGCTGATGAACCCACAGCGGCCTTAGATAGTCAGTCGGGGCGCGATGTCGTCACACTGATGCAGAAATTAGCAAAAGAACAGAATTGTACTATTTTTATCGTCACCCACGATAATCGAATTTTGGATGTGGCGGATCGAATTGTTCACATGGAAGATGGGATATTAAAAAGTAATACCGCTCTTGCAAATACTGTCTAAGTTTTGCCGTTTCTTCAGTATTATAGAAATCAATAAGAGTGAAAAATATGATAATATTGAGTTGATCTAACTACCTGATGGTTGCAGTTGAGAAATCGCTAAGTTAATGATAGATTTAACAGTGGGTTCTGATTCTTGGTCTAAAGCCGTTTGGAGTGGATCTACAGCCGCCGGATCACCCATCTTCATCAAAGCCAAAGCAGCCGATCTACGACTTTCAGAATCAGTATGATGCAGTAATTCTATCAGATTAGCAATTGCGGCCGGGCAGCGGAGGTTCGCCAATACAGCAGCAGCTTCACATCGTACATCAGAGTCTGGGTCTGACAGAGAGTTTATTAGAATATCAAATAGTTCCTGACTGGGTTCAGTTTCCGCAATTTTTGCGATCGCCCCTAAAACGGCAGCCCTCACCGCTGCTGAGTCATTTGCGATCGCCCGATACAAATACGCTTTAGCGGGTAACCCGATAAACGACAATGCCCAGGCTGCATGACCTTTAGTGCTTTCTGGGATCTCGGGTGACTCTAAGATCTCCAATAACGGGAGTACAGCCGCTTCTCCCATGCGTGCCAAAGCCCCAACAGACGAGCCTTGCACCACCGTATCATCATCATTTAGCAAAGAGTCGAGTAACTGAGGAATAGCCCGTGTATCGGCAATTAAGGTGATGGTTTTGGCCGCCGCCCGCCGAACAACAACATTGTCATGATCGGCTAAAGCCTTGAGCAGAAACGGGGTTGTCGGTTCACCAATTTTACCTAAGATCTGGGCACAACTCAGCCGTGTCATGCCGCGAGTATCTCCTAAACATTCAACCAAACGCTGCAAAAGCTGTTGGTCATCGCTGTTGAACGTATCGAGGGCAATTTGTTCAGAGACTGTTTCGAGGAGATCGTCAGTTTCTGCCTGGGACAATAGGATAGAATTCTGCTCAGATTGAGTGTTAGAGTTAGACATCGAACGGATAACGAATCGTTTTGTGATTAATCAAGGGTTTGTTGCCGCTGGCGGAGGTGCTGAAGGGCTGCCTCAATTTTTGCCAATTCCGGTTCAATTTGAGCCATTGCTTTTTTCTGGGACTGTTTCGCCCGTTGAGCAGTCGTTGTGGTTTCGTCGATCAACCGCTCCCGATATTGCTCAAACTCTGCAATTAACGCTGTTAATTCTTCGGCACTAACGGGTTGTTCCGCGCTGACAGTTTGGTTTGGTGAAGTTTCAGCCATCTTAAACTCTGTCCTAACTGATTATTGATTAAAAATTTGAATTCTGTGCTTGCTAAAATTCTCATGAACTTTAACAAAACTCAGTAATATCTCTTTTGACTTTGGGGCAATCAGTTGATTGCAGATAGATATAAAAATGATATAACTCTCATCACCCTACCATAATCCCTCACTTCAATCTCACCCAACCATCGCTAATCCCAACTAAATTTACATTTATTCATTAAAACACTTCATGATTGTTAATATTTATATTTCTTTATATCAATCAGCCTCATAAAAGTATATAAGAATGTTAAAAATTATTCAGAATTTTTCAGGAGACTTTAATCAATGGTATTTGGACCAGCCTCCTCGCTGGGAGTCAGTTTGTTTGAAGAAACACCACCAATAGAGCGTGTTCCAGGCAGTTCAGTCGAAGAGCTAGAAATAGTGATCTCTGCCGTGTACCGTCAAATTTTAGGCAACGCCTATGTGATGGAAAGCGAACGAGCCACTGTCCCCGAATCTCAATTCAAACAAGGAAATTTGAGTGTACGGGAATTTGTCCGGGCTGTAGCGAAGTCTGATCTGTATCGTTCTCGCTTTTTCGAGACTTGCCCTCGGTATCGCTTTAGCGAACTCAACTTTAAGCATTTTCTTGGCCGTGCCCCAGACAGCTATGAAGAGATGAAAATGCATAGCGACATCTTGGATCAATACGGTTATGAAGCCGATATTGATTCATATCTCGACAGCGACGAATATCAGACCGCTTACGGCGAGAACTTTGTACCTTACTACCGAGGATACAAAACTCAACCCGGACAAAATATGGTGAGCTTCACCCATATGTTTGCTTTGTTGCGGGGCGCTTCTAGTAGCGATCTCAAGGGTAGCTTATCCGGCAAAGAACCCGCTTTAAACAAGTACGTGATTCAACAAACGCCTCTAGCTGTCATTCCGCCTTCTGGGGGTACAGCAGGAGAAGGTTGGTCTTTCCAAGACACTCCCCAAGGCGCACGGACTCGTCATGGTGCGGGAGCGGGTGATAAAGGTAAGGTCTTCCGGATTGAAGTGACAGCGTATAGTTCACCCGGTAAAGTCAGCCGTGTATCGAGGTTCCGTCGCAGTAACCGAGTGTACTTAGTACCCTTTGAGGATCTTTCCCAAGAGTATAAACGCATTCACCAACAAGGCGGCGTGATTTCTAGTATTACTCCTGTTTAATTCAAGATTTACAGAAAGCGTCAAGCATTCACCCTTTCACAACGCCCTCAGAGAATAAGGAAAGAGAGTTTTCTTGTTCTCTGCGGCAACTTCCAAGTTTAATTGATTTTTTTTAACCTTTGCAATTCAACCGATAACTTCAAGGAGAAATTGAATGAGTTTAGTTTTAGATGCACCGATTGAATTATCCCAGTCTCGTACGGGCGAAGAATTGGCTACCGTTATTCGAGCCGTTTATAAGCAAGTATTGGGCAACCCCCATGTGATGGATAGCGAACGCTTAGTCAGTGCAGAATCTCAATTTCGTAATGGTAATTTAACTGTACGAGAATTTGTTCGGGCGGTTGCTAAGTCTGATTTTTACCGCAGTCGCTATTTTGAATCCTGCGCCCCTTACCGCTTTGTTGAACTGAATTTTAAACATTTATTAGGTCGTGCCCCAGAAAGTCAGGCAGAACTATCTGAACATATTCGTCGTTGTATTGAACAAGGATATGATGCAGAAATTGACTCCTATCTCGATAGTGATGAATACCAAAATAATTTTGGTGACAATATTGTCCCTTACTATCGAGGTGCTAAAACTCAGGTAGGAAGTAAGCAACTCGCTTATAATCGGACGCTATCTTTATATCAAGGCTACGCGGGGGTAGACAGCGCTTTCAAAGCCTCTCGCTTAGTCGATCAAGTGGCTGGTGTGGCACGGAATAAAATTGTTTCACCCAGCAAAGGTGGCCGTCTAGGAGGCTATAAAGATGCAACAGAAAAGACCTTCAAAATCTTGGTTAAAGGCGCTAAATTTGATAGTCCTCGTCGCTTGAGTAACACCGAATATATTGTTCCCGGCGATCGCATGAGTCCACAAATTCAACGCATTCATCGCGCCGGTGGCCGAATTGTCAGTATTACCGAAGTGAGTTAATCATTGTTTTTCTCTCATCTCAGCCGGGATAAATTCTTATTTCTGTTGAGATGTAAATCGGTGGAAGGGGAGAAGGAAAGAGTTAGTTTTCCCTCTCTCCAACTGCTGAACAGGTTAAACTTGCCGTAAGCAAAAGCCTATTGTGCAGAGTTAAACCACTGTTGCCCACTCCCGACTCAATTTGGCATGGATATTACTCAATTTGTTGAATCTTCCCTGGGTTGTTGGCGAAGTCAACGCAGCGTTCATCATTTAGCGTTTGGTCATTTTGAAGAAGTGACCTCTACGATCAATATCGTACCGTTAGCAGATTCTGATGCAGCGGTGAAAGAGCTATGTAAATCCAATGAAATTGACCCACAACGGGCAACTCACCCATTTCGTATGAGTTGGGAAGGAGAGTCAGACTGGGATGAATCTGAAGTGATACAGGGAACTACTATTTTAGTGCCGATTCCCGATATCGACAATCCTAAAGCGGGAAAATTACTACGAGATCAAGGGTATGCTGAAACTATTCCGGCAGTGGGTGAATATCACCTCACCCCAGAGGGAACATTTATCCTGCAAACGGAATATGACCGGGCCATGGCTGAGGAAAAAATTTGGTTTATTAATCCTAATTTTCGCCTACGAGTTTCTTTGATTAAAACCAGTGCCGGCAGTGGTGTACTTACCGCTTCTTATTCTTCAGAAATTCGTTCTCTGTCTGCCTCATAATCATCATTCACTTTGAAATCTTCCTAATGCTTGAAAATCAATTAATGCTAACTTTATCTCATTGGCTAGCGGGAGAATTTAGCAATCAAAAACAAGCAATTAAAAACCCTAAAGAATATCCTCATATTCGGGTATTTTTTCGTCCTTTGCCCTTTGATTTTTTTTCAGGTATTGGCTTTTATTCTGAACAAGTTTATGACTACGATCTTTGGAGTCCTTACCGCCAAGGAATTCATCGTGTGATTGAACAACAAAATCAAGTTTATATTGAAAATTATAGCTTAAAAGATAGCATTCTTTATGCTGGGGCCGGACGAGAACGGGAGATTTTAAACACAATTACTCCGGGTTGTATTGAACGGCGTTATCACTGTTCAATGGTATTTAAACCGGAAGGAGATTTATTTAGAGGAGGGGTAGAAGGCCAGAATTGTATGATTGAAAAACTCGGTCATCAAACCTATCTTGTTAGTCAGGTAGAATTGACACAGACAACATTTTCTAGTTTAGATAAAGGACTCGATATTAACACCCACGAACAGATTTGGGGAACTCGAACTGGCCCTTTAAAATTTGAAAAATGTCATAGTTATGCTCACGAAGTTCCATAGAATTAACAATGCTTCCTCCCATTGCCCGTAAAAAAATGCAGGGTTGGATTCGCAGACGACAGTTAATTTGTTCTGGGAATTTCTTCATTTTTGAAACATTAGATTATACTGCCGTTGAACGATTTGAAGACTGTGTTAAAAGTTTAGGAGGAACATTAATTTCTGTGCAACCCGTCAGGTTAGTTTGGATAGGAAATCACCGACAGGTCGTACTCCATCAAGCGAAAGCGAGTCTGCACACCCCCCATCATGAATTAAAACAATATTGGTTTAAATATGGCTGTAAACATACCAAGTTCAATGATTCTTTGTAACTGTAATTTCAAGCGTGAGCATCGATTTTGCCCGATCATTGAATTAAATTAAGCGGTTTCTGCCCGTTGCTGATTCTGTTGAATTAATTCATCAATTAAACCAGGGGAAACACAACGCCGCTCAGAACAATAAGTCATTAAATTAACGCCGTTCATCATTTTAACCGTACTCACTCGGACTCGGAAATTATCCGTAACAAACCAACAGCGTTCCTGACCTTGATTGCGATCGTATTCTGTTTTAATCGTTAATACACCATCCGAGGCAAAATCATAAGCACTCACCACCGGAATACCTTCAACATAACCCCGATTTCGGATAAAATTACCTCGACGTGGGTTTTGCTCATCGGGAATATCAACTAAAATTGCAGCATAATTTGGATTAGGTTCTTTCTCTTCTAAATTATCTTGCCAACCAAAACTAGCACCCCCTTTAGCTAAAGCCACATCAACCCCTTGCGCTTGACAGACTTCTATCACTCGGGGATCATCATGTTCTAGAACTTTAATAATTAAGTTAGAATCTCCTGACTCATTTGCTAAAGAATCAAACCGATGAACCGTCCGCTGAGAAAACCATATACCTTCACTGTGGCGAAAGAAATCCATCATTGTCATAGGTGAGGTTAGCATCATTTAAAAATTTGTTATTGTTTATTTACTCTTAATTGTCTCATGAATTTTACCGCTCGTCTTTCCTTTACCACCTATTCTGCTGATGAGATTAAAGCGATTCTGAATCAGGGAAAAAGTTTAGCGGGTCTCAATTTACAAAGGGTTAATTTAAGCCAGATGGAGTTATCGGGTATTGATTTAACCGGGACTATTTTAATCGCTGCCAACTTGAGTATGACTAACCTGGAGGGAGCTAACTTACAAAAAGCTGACCTGCGAGGCGCAAACCTACAGGGGGCTAATTTACAAAATACTAACTTACAAGGAAGTTGTTTAAATCGCGCTCAATTGCAAGGGTGTAATCTCAACCAAGCTCAATTAGAAGAAGCTATCTTACAACTAGCTCTTTACGATAGTCAAACTATTTGGACAGAAGGATATAATTACCGCAATTCCGGGGCAGTCGGGCCGAAAGCAAATCTAGGAGGGGTCTATCTCAATACCGCAAACCTCAGAGGCGCAGACTTACAAGGTGCTAACCTGCGGGGGGCTTATTTAAGCGGTGCGGACTTAACCGGGGCAAATTTAGCAGATGCAGCCTTGAGTGGGGCTAACCTACAGGGCGCATTTCTCACCGGGGCTTATCTTCGCAATGCTCGACTGATTGGGGTAGAGTTACAAGGAGTTGATTTACGCGGAGCCGATGTCACCGGGGTGAATTGGGATCAGTTACAGAGTTTAGCAGGAGCGGATTTTACCGGGGTGCAAGGTTTAACAGAAGCTGACCGGGGATATTTGTGTAGTCGTCCGGCTCAAGAATTAGGCACCTGGAATTCCTTTACTCGCTCTAATACCGCCATCAGTTTGGGATGCCCTCAAAGGTAACGAAATAAAGATTGATCTTACATTTTATTACAACTAAAATCTCCCAAAAAACGGGCTACCTTATAGGTTAAAAACCTCATCCTGTAAGGGTTTTAGCAATTTAGACACCCGACAATACTGGGTACAACCGCCATTCTAGATCGTAATATTTAATATTAATAAAAATGGCTAAATCTTTGAATAATAGGGGAGCATGGTAGCATATCAATATAACATTTAAATACACTTTAGGAAGCCATTAGAAAAATGCAAGCTGTTAATAAACAAGGAGAAAGATATCCTTGGTGGGCTGGTAATGCTCGCTTTATTGATTTGTCAAACACGTTTATCGTAGCCCATGTTGCCCAAGCAGCAATCATCGTTTTTTGGGCTGGGGCAATGACCCTATTCGAGATTGCAAAATACAATCGAGCTCAGCCAATGTATGAACAGGGGCTGATTCTCTTACCTCACCTTGCAACTTTGGGTTTAGGAATCGGCTCAGAAGGTCAAGTTGTTAGCACTTATCCCTATACAGTTGTTGGGGCTGTACACATAGTCTCTGCTGTAGTCCTGGCAGGCGGTGCTTACTTTCACAAAACTAGATTGAGTCAGAGCTTGGATAATGAGTCCGGTAATGCAGCTAAATTTCACTTTAGTTGGGATGACCCCAAAAAACTGGGTTTGATCCTCGGTCATCACCTGATTTTTTTGGGGTTGGGAGCATTACTGCTGGTGGCAAAAGCCATGTTCTTCGGCGGTCTTTATGATGCCACAGTGAGTGAGGTGAGGGTTGTGAGTGACCCGACCTTGAATTTCGCAACGCTGCTTGACTACAGAACCCATCTGTTCGATGTCAATAACTTGGAAGACCTGGTGGGCGGTCATATTTATGTCGCTGCCCTACTCATTCTGGGAGGCATCTGGCATATTCTGGTGGCGCCGTTTGATTGGGTGAAGCGGAATTTCTTCTTCTCGGGTGATGGAATTCTTGGCTATTCTCTATTTGGAATTGCCCTAGCAGGGTTTGCTGCTTCTTATTACTGCGGCTTTGATGATCTTGCCTATCCAGTTGAGTTTTATGGCCCCACCTTGGAGCTCAAATCGTCTTTCCTGCCCTACTACTTTGATCCGGCTCAATCAGTGCCAGGAGCTTACACGGCTCGCACTTGGTTAGCAAATGCTCACTTCTACTTAGCATTCTTTTTCCTTCAAGGATCGCTCTGGCATTTCCAGCGGGCTGGTGGTTTTGATTTGGCAAAAGTGATTCAGTCTTGGAAAGAAGGGTTAAGGGAAGCTAGCCCTAATCCAGTTTTGACCTACCAAAAACCCACGACTTGCCAAACTCAGCCAGACTCAGGACTTCTCTACCAACTAAAAGAGGTCAATCCTCAACCTGCTTTTGCTTACCAGCAACCGTTAGAAACACGATTCTATAATTCTCCGAATGGTGTTGGAAAGTCAGCTTTTACTGATTTATCCGCAACCCAAAACACGCTTTATCAAGCGACCTATGATCCACCGTTTGAGAATTTATTCTATCAAAACTCTGGAATGAAGCAGAAAGGGGTTAGTAAATCTAAGCTGAACTTCTCTTACCAAAACCCATCTGTTCAAAAGAAGTCAGCCCAACCGACTCCTCAAAAGTCCTTCTACCAGACCAACCCATCCTAAATTGAGTTGTAGGTAGGAATTCATCTTGAAATCAGATACCCGCTAACGTCGTCGAACAGACCTAGATTCCCGTCCGGAGCCTGCCAAGAGCGTAGGTGTGGGGCGGGAATACTATTTAATTGCTGTTGAAGCCATTAGAAATCGGTAAGAACGCATTTTAGATTCTCACCGATTTTCTGTTTTTGTCTGAGTTGTTTAGGTTTAGGCTAGTGTCGCCACACAGCTAATTGACTGTATTAGAAAAACAGATTTCAGGTTCTAACCCAAGCCAGAACAGATATGATCCAAGCAAGCCCCAATTGACTGACCCGCTTCAGCACCAACGCGCTCGGTCACAACTTCCTTCATTGCCTGAATGGCCTGAATTGTTGGTTCAATCGGAACTCCTAATTCAGTATAGGTATCCTTGAGGCCATCTAGCAGACGTTCATCGATGATTGACATATCATCGGCTAGCATGGCGTAGGTGGCATACCGCAGAAAGTAACTTAAATCGCGCAGACAAGCTGCATAACGGCGGGTAGGATACATATTGCCGCCCGGACAAGTGATCTCACCATAGAGCAGGGATTTAGCAACTGCTTCGCTAATGATGCTGTCAGTACTACTACTGATAGTCCCAGCAGCTTTTACTCGAGCATTAGAACTTTGGAAATATTGCTTGAGCTTCTCTAGAGTTTCACCTTCAATGTATTGGCCTTGATTATCAGCAGGGTTGATGATCGATGTAATTGTATCTTGCATTGTATGTTTCCTATCTAAAAAAATTGTCAAATGGATTGTGAAATGTTAAAGCGTGAAATATTTAATGGGTAGAATCGATCAGTTTGTCACTCTAAACCATTGCTCGAATCAGGTAATCGAAATAAGGTGCAGCAATAGCAGCTTCTTCAGAACTCATCAGACCCGAAGCAACATCTTTGAGACAACCCATTGCAATTTTCAAATTGGTCAGTGGAATTCCTAAGGAGATATACATTTCTCGCATCCCATCTACACCAATATCTTCCATTGGCTTCAGGTTGCCGGCCAGGACACAATAGCTGACTAGACGGATATACCAAGCTTGATCTCGTTGACAGAGAGCTGTTTTTCGAGGGTTGCCGCTATTGCTTGGAGTGTTAGGACGCTGTGACCAAAACCGTTCGCTCCCTTCTTGAACAATTTTCTGTTCATTATCTTTGAGAATCTGGGCAACTTTGATTCGCTTTTGCGAGGAACTGAAGAAGTCTTGTAATTTTGTAATCTCAGCAGAACTCAGAAAGCGATTGGCATCATCAGACTGAGCAATCATTTGCGCGACGATACTCATTGTTTTTCTCCTTAATTGTTTATTAAATTAGCTAGTTCTATCTATCAATTTAAATAAAAATTCCTCTGATTAACGTGACAAATTATTACTAAAGCGAGTATTCGTAATATAAATTAAAAATTGAACGGAAGAAAGGGGTTTTAGTGTCTCTAACTCCAGTTGATTCAAGTTACAATCAGCAAAGATTTGTTAAGTAAAGAAACAATACGACTCAATTCCCTCAAAATCTATCAAATAAATCGCTAAAAATCTTTGAGATAATCAATTAAATGATCAAAATAGGGGATTAATTCGGGTGATTGCTCGGCGGGGAATTGTTCTATACTGTAATTCTTTAAATATTCTAAACCGCAGATCATCGCATCGAGGGGAACTTGCAATTCTTCATAGAGCAACTGCATATTTTTGAGTCCTTCTGGGCTAGTAAATTCTGGGTTATTTCCGGCAATGCCATAGGTGATGCAGCGTAAGAAATGCCAAAAATCTCGCCAGCAGGCCTCCGCTCGCGCAGCAGGATAAAGACCGCCACCCGGTTTAGTAATTTGAGGCATTTTCGCTAAAAGTTGTTCGCGGGCGTGAGAAACCAGTGTATCAGCTTGTTCTCGTAATAGTCTAGCTTGTTCAATTCCTAATGTTTGATGGGCAGACAGGGCTTGAATTTGTGCTAAATCTTCATCGGTTAAATAGCGCCCAGCATCATCAGCTTGCTGAAAAATTTGCAGCACTTCATCGCTATATAAATCTTTCCAATTGGCAAAACTAACAATTCTAGCTTTCGGAATTAATTGTTGCGCTTTGGGGCTAAGTTGAGGGTTCATATTTAATATCTTAACAATAAGTCAAATGCCGTTCTAAGTCGAACAGAAATCCATGAATATATTCTTCTGTCCATTCCTCCCCATAGAAACGGGTAAACATTCCTCGGGCGGGGTCTTTCTCGGCGCGATAAGCGATGTAACGCCGTTGGGCTTGTAGAATCTCTTCTAGTTTTGTACGATCTGTTATCGGTTGCGCCAAATTAACAAAATCTAAATAGGCTTGCAGATAATCTTTAAATGCTTCAAATACTCGTGTCACCACAACTTCTGTTGCTTGCGGACGAGTCCATAAAAAGATGGGGGAAAAGAAGGGTTTTGCTTCTTCTGGGAAGTCGCCGCCCCAGGGTAGATGTTGTTGATGACTTTTGAATAGGGGTAAAAGTGAGTCGCTATATTGCTGTTGATAAGCCGCATGATGAAACAGCGGTTGCATATCTAAGGCAATTAAATGTCCTCCCGGCAACGTGACTAAATCTGCACCAAAAAAGGGCAAATCATAATTTAATTGCGGGAAAATAACGAAGTTGAGCACTTGTAAAGCATCGCCCCCCTGGACATGAGCCGCTCGAATTTGCCGTAGTTTCGGGGATTGATAGCCATAGCTGGTGGTGATGACTGTATTTGAGCGTTTTCCCTTCCCTGTGGTGGCTTCCTTGCGCTCAAACCCCTCTGGAATGGGATAGGGTTGCAAGCAGAGTTGGTCTTGTATCAGGGTCAGCGCAGAGTCGAGGAAGGGTTGATAAAGCGTCATAAGCTGTTACAGTTCCTGCAGAGGGTTGAGACGGATGGAGAGAGAGGGAGACAGGGAGACAAGGGATAGTAAAAAGTACAAATCCTTGACTATAACCATAAATTCCTACTTCTGACTTTTGACTTCTAACTTTTGACTTCCTACTGTTGCCACGGGTGTCGCGTCTTCAAATAAGAAGTTATAGAGAAAGTTTTCCGACCATTCGTGACCAAAATAGCTACTAAATAAACCGGATGCCGGATCGCGTTCAGCGCTGTATTGATCGTAATCTTGTTGGGCTTGAGCAATCCGTTTCATAGCAGCAGGATCCCTATTGGGTTGAGCTTGTTCTAAGAGTTGCCAATATAACTGGATATATTCTTGATAAGCTGGAAACAAACTATTTACGACCGTTTCTGCATCGGTTTTCGCAAATAACAGATGGGGAGAAAAATATTGATTCGCATCATAAAATTTCATTTCTAAACCTTGCGCCAGTTCATTATATTTTTCCCGAACCGGTGCCATTGGTTGAATGTATTTCTCCATATAATCTGGATCGCGAAATAGAGGTTGAAAATCCAGAACCACTAGAATTTTTTTCTGATTAAAAGCTAAAAAATCAATCCCCAGTAAAGGTAAGTCGTATTCAGAACTGGGATAAATTACACTATTAAAAATCTGGGCAGTTTCCCCGGCGTTAATGTAAGTGTAGCGAATTTTGCGGAGTTGGGGACATTGATAACACCAGCTTTCAATCATAGCGGGATTTTTACCCCTTGAGCTGATTTTAAATTCCAAGTCTGAAGGAACCGGTCGGCTGCTGAGAGTAAAACGGCTGAACAGTTCTTGTTCTAGGTATTGCAGAAACGGCTGAAACATAGAGTTGCAAGAAGATACTAAAACTCCCCTCAAAGATAAGGAATAATCGAAGATTTTGTCTCATTTATCGGCAAGAAAGTTACAAATTGTAATGTACAATCGATATATAGCAATCTCATCTGAGTTGTAAAAAAATCGTCTTAGAAAAGAAAACGCTTAACTGAATTAGGCCTTCTAGAAGCTTTACAGATCTCGAATCTCTCTCAAACCAAAGCTGAATTGCTCTGTTATTTCTTTGGCCCCAAATAACCGCTTCATTGGTACAGTCCATCGACCCAATACGCACCCACGGCATCGACCGTCAACGGAAAACCACTTCAAAAACTACAATAAAGTCTTGACTTTAAAGTGAAGTTACATTTTATGAATTTAGCATTGACAAAAGCTACATCACCCCACTTTAGATATTTCAATCCCTTAAATATTACAAACTGTAACTTTCTTTTTCAGAAATGAGACGGAAATCACCCTTTACCTTTATCGTTATAAACCAGGTTAGTCACCCCACAATCGGGAACTAACAACCCAAAAAATCACTTTTGCTTAAATTTAGATAAAAGGAGATATCAATGCTTGACGCTTTTTCAAGATCTGTCGTTTCTGCTGATGCCAGTACCGCCCCGGTGGGTGATCTTAGCGCCCTCAAAGAATTTGTCAATAATGGTAACCGTCGTTTAGATGCAGTTAATGCCATTGCCAGTAACGCAAGCTGCATGGTTTCTGATGCTGTTGCAGGTATGATTTGCGAAAACCAAGGTTTAATCCAAGCAGGTGGTAACTGCTATCCTAACCGTCGGATGGCGGCTTGCTTACGGGATGCTGAAATCATCTTACGTTATGTCACCTACGCATTACTCGCAGGTGATGGTTCCGTCCTCGACGATCGTTGTCTCAATGGCTTAAAAGAAACCTACGCGGCTCTTGGTGTTCCGACTTCTTCTACTGTGCGTGCCGTTCAAATCATGAAAGCTCAAGCGGCTGCTCACATCAAAGACGAACCCAGCGAAAAGTTTGCCGGAAAAAGACTGAAAAAAATGAATCCTCCTTTGGTTGAAGATCGTTGCGCTAGCCTCGTTTCTGAAGCTTCTGGCTATTTTGATCGCGTTATTGCGGCCCTCAGCTAATTGACTCGCTTCAAGTTTAGTATTGCTGAAATTAATTCAACTGACAACCTATTATTTGGGAGATAATAAACAATGAAATCTGTCGTGACCACTGCTATTGCTTCTGCTGATGCAGCAGGACGCTTTCCAACTTCTTCTGATTTAGAATCTGTACAAGGTTCTATCCAACGTGCATCGGCTCGTTTAGAAGCAGCAGAAAAGTTGGGTGCCAACCTCGATCAAGTCGCGGGTGAAGCGTATGATGCTTGCATTCAGCGTTTTCCTTACCTCAACAACGAAGGTGAAGCCAACTCTACTGATACTTTCAAAGCCAAATGTGCTCGTGACATCAAGCACTATATGCGCCTGATCCAATACTGCCTCGTTGTTGGTGGTACTGGCCCATTAGACGAGTGGGGAATTGCCGGTCAGCGTGAAGTTTACCGGGCATTAAACCTACCCACTGCTCCTTACGTTGAAGCATTCCGCTTTGCTCGTAACCGGGGTTGTGCGCCTCGTGATATGTCTCAGCAAGCATTGACTGAGTACAACGCGCTGCTCGATTATGTCATCAATTCTCTATCCTAATTGATTGATAGGTTAGTGAGCTGATCGCAGGATCAGTGATAAATTCCTGTTGCAAGTCTGGGAATACTTGGCACATTGCAATACCTAAATCTAGGTATAGTAATGGTGAAGAATTCCGAGGCTTGCTGTTGTGGCTTGTGAATTGCTCAGTTATGGATAAACGGTTTTTTAATCTCTTCGACCTTACAGAAGACCAAGCCATTACCCTATTGGATACTCCCCTAGATCAACTCCTTGAGGGAGATTCTCGCTACATTGCTGCTTCCCATCTGGTCAATTTCCCCACAGAGCAATCTATTCAGGCGTTGATGCGGGCCATTGAGCGCAACGATCCCAGCATGGATAACCAAATTGTCCGGCGTAAATCTATCGAAACTTTAGGACGAATTAAAGCAACCTCAGCCTTGCCCTTAATTCGCACCTGTTTAACCGAAGCAGATTGTTATACCGTCGAAAATGCGGTTTGGTCAATTGGAGAAATAGGCACAAGCGATCCTGCCATTTTAGAAGATGTGGCGCAATTACTCGAGAAACCCAACCAAACCCATCGGGTGATTATCCACACCTTAATGCAAGCCAATTATCAGCCCGCTTTAGACCGTATTCGTCCCTTTACTAAAAATCCCGATCCGCCCACCGCCAGCGCCGCTATTACCGCCATTTATCATTTCACAGGTGACACGGCGCAAATGCAGAAAGTGGTCGCTATGTTACAGCATCCTGGTGTATTGGCTCGGCGGTTATCGATTCAAGATTTAATTAACGTTAATTACTATAACGCAATTCCCCAAATTGCTCGTTGTCCTGTCTCTATCGTGTTTCGCTTGCGGGGAATACGATTATTGGCAGAAACCGGAATTGAAGCAGAAACTATCACTTTTGACAGTATTCAACCCCATTTAGATCAAACCATACGGGATCATCCACAGGATTTAAATTTAGTCCATCAATATGATACACTGCCTCCTCTACCTCGGTTAATTCAGGGGCTATACGAAACAGATTTCGGGCGCTGTTATCTAGCGTGCAAAACCATATTAGAAGCTTATCCGGAAGAAGCCCCTGCTGCACTGTTTGCTACTTATACCGAAGAAGCCTATCGTGATTATGGAGCACATTTTCACGTTATGAAGCTATTCGGCTGGTTAAAACACGCTCCGGCTTACGATCTATTACACAAAAACCTTCATCACCCTCAACCCCAGTTTCAGAAATCTCGGGCAGCTTGCGCTATTGCTTTGGGTGAATTGGGAGACCAAAGGGCAATTCCCGCTTTAAAAGCCTGTTTAGATACTAAAATCTGGGATCTCAAATATGCTGTATTAATGGCATTGGAAAAACTCGGTGATACCAGTGGTTATGATATTGTTAAAGATGATAGCGATTTATTGCTGCGTTTAAGAGCTACTCAGCCAGTCAGCCAGTAGAGAGTAATTAATAACTAACAACTAATAACTAACAACTAATAACTAATAACTAATAACCATGACAACCAATTCTTTATTTGAACGACTCAAACATCCTAATCCCCATCTACGAGAGCGAGCGATGATGGAAATTGTTGAATCTCAGGATGAAAATACTATTCCTCATTTAATTAGTATTTTAGATCAAGAAGATGTAACTTATCGTCGAGCTGCTGTTAAAACTTTAGGAGTTATCGGGGTTGATGCAGTTCCCGCTGTGGTTGACTCTTTATTAAATAGTGATAATGTAACAGTGCGCGGTAGTGCTGCTAAAGCCTTAGCTCAAATTGCAGTTAATTATCCAGATATATCATTCCCCGAGGAAGGTTTACAAGGATTAAAAGCCGCAATTAATGATCCTAATCCTGTGGTACATATTGCCTCAGTCATGGCATTAGGTGAAATGGGAGCCTCCGCTCTTGATATCTTAGTTGAAGCGCTGCAAACAACTGATAATGTCGCCGCCCAAGTGGCAATTGTGAATGCACTCGCTTCGGTAGGTGAGCCAAAATGTGTTGAAGTATTGACTACATTTGCCAACGATGAATCTGTGGATACTTATGTGCGGGAGTCAGCAAAGAGTGCTTTATCGCGTTTAGATTTAGTGATGAATTTTAAGCGTTAGACTGTTTTAGTGCGTTAATGACGCAGTTGACAGACTCATAATGCAGCTTGAAAAATTTGTTCGACCGTTAAATTTAATTGAGGAAATACATTAGATTGAATAGAGTCTCCCTGTCTAAATAAAGTAGATTCATACATTCTATTGATTAAATTACAGACAGTAATAGTAGGTCGTTTAGGATTACCAATAAACCGCTTACCACCGAGTCCTAAATAATCAACAATCCAATATTCAGATATTCCAATATCACTATATTCATCAAATTTTAATGCGTAATCATCACTCCAATTGGTGCTAACGACTTCAATCACTAATGGAATAGTTGCACCCTTTGAAACAGTAGAATAGTTTTTGTATAATGGCTCATTAACTAGATTTCGCCGATCTAATACTAAGATATCTGGTAAATAACCTGACTCTTTACCCTCCGGTTTAACTAAGACTTTTGGTGCAATAAAATAAGGTAAATCTAAACGATCAAATTCTACAGTAATTTTTCTTGCTAAAAATCCAGTTATACTTTCATGAGAACCTAATGGTTGCGTCATTTCTATTATAATTCCATTATGTAATTCCCATAGTTTTTCTGGCGGTTTCTGTTGAATAAAGTCTTCAAATGTTAGAGATTCAACAACTGACTGATTTATTTTAGCTTGAGTCATTGAGATTGAGTCCGAAGTTTTAAGCCTTTGGAAATGCTTAAAATAATTATAACTTTTTCTGTACGTTGTTGAAATACCTTGCAACCTTTGAGCGATCAGATAATAACTTTTCTTTGTAAATCGCTGCGCGATCGCGTGTTACTCTAATTTCTATCCCCGCAATACGTTCAGCTTCACTGGCTAATTGAATCGCTTTTTCATAATCAATTTCTGCCTCAGCTAATTCTGCCATTTTTATTAATACATCCGCCATTATATCATTCCGGCTAATTTTTTGACTTAAGTTCAAACAATCTTGATAATAAGCTTTAGCTTGTGTGTAATCTTTTTTCTTAAAGTATAATTCTCCTAAATTGAGCAAAGGATCGGCTTGATAATAACACCATTTTTCTCCTAATAATTGATACTGTTTTAAGGATAAATGTAATTGCTCATCGCTTTTATGAATTTGACCTAACTTTAAATAGGTAATACCCATTAAATTCGGAATTTCAGCCAATTGAAACCCCCATTGTTGATCAAATTGTTCTGAGTTGTACTGTTGTTCGACGATATTAATAGCTTGTTGATAATAATTAAGAGCTTGATTAAAATCCTTCTGGCGATCAGATAAAACACCTAAATAACGCCATAATCTACACTCTTTTTTAAAATCTTTACTCAACTGATAAAGGTGCAAAGATTGAGTCAAGTAATCTTGAGACTTAGCAAACTCTTCCCATTCCATGTAAAGCCAACCCAGTTCACTTAAAAGTTGTGCTTCTACCTCAGTATTTTGATGGACTTGAGCCGCATTTAAAGTCAATTGACCACATTTTAGATAATCATTCCAATAGCAAAGAAACCAGAATGGCTCGCTAAATTTTTTCCAAGCTTGAAAAAGCAATTCAAAAGCCTGTTTGCTATTTTGATCGATACAAAATAATTCTAACTGTTGAATTTTCCGAATAATATTTTTCCGATTTTCAGGAATAGTTAAATCTAAGCTCATTGTTACTTAATTTTTAAGTTAAAAGTCTAACATCCATTTTATAATATGTTCAAGTTCAGAAAATGACGACTGCCATCGATCAATTAGTCCACTCCGTAAGCTACGTCTTACCCAGGGATGAATATTATATCTTATATTATTTTTAACGTCTTTTTCATCTTCAAGTAAATACCATCTTTTAAGCTCTTGTCGTGCAGTATTCCAATCTAACTCTTGTATTTGTTGAATATAAGATAACTCTTCCCATGTTATACTCGCGTCAGCATCACCCAGATAGCGTAGTATATTTTTTGTCACTTCACTAATACTATCCCATGCTATTTTTAAAGAAAATTCATAGAACTTTTCCACATCTCCACTGGCTGCTTCTAAAGCTGATAATACGGGTTCAAGTGTTCGATCATTTTGTATTCGTCCTATAATGAAATGTAAAGCCAAGGGCGCACCACAAGATAATTGATGGATTTGATTGAAGTGATTTTGACTCACTTTTTTTAATATAGGAATATCTCTAGATTCTGCTTCGTCTTGTATTAATTCAAAAGAGGAAATTTTGTCTAAACCCTGAATATCAATTAAATTTATATAAGGAGCCGTTGTTTTAATTCGACTAGTAATTAACGCCCGACTGGGGTTCAATATTTCAATTAACTGACTCAAAATTTTATCAATCTGTGCCGTCTCCGCATTATCGAATACAATTAATATTTTTTGTGCTTTAATCTGTTGAGTCATCTGCTTTCTAGAACAACCATTTAACTGATGAGCGATTTCATCAATAAACTGATCCCAATCGAGTAATTTATTATTCTGATATTGACTATTCGGAAGATCAAGAAACTCTATCTCTCTTGCTTTTATCCACAAAACATCATCAAAAATATTATTCTTAAGCGCAATTTTAGCAACCTCCCTTGCCACTTCTGTTTTACCGTAACCAGCGCTACCGCAAAGAGCCAGAATAGGCACTTCTTGTGGATTATTCAAATGAAATAATAATTGATTTACAAACTGATTTCGTCCCCATATATTTCTACACCGAGAATTGGGTATCCAAATTCCCCGTTGATTTAAGTTAGAATGATTGTTATTTTCTAATGTTGTATTAATATAATTCGCCGATTTGACTAAGTCACAGCGAGAAGTAATTGCCTCTGTTGTTTCAGTAATTTTATTGTGATCGACCAACTTATTATTTTTTAGTAATTCTGGTTTGTATTCTTGAAATAACTTAATCAACTCATAACGCTTACAACGGCTACCTGGTAAAGCTTTAACTTGAAAGTGTTTACAAATAATCTGAATATGTTTTCTAACTGTCGATTTTGTAATATTAAGATCTTTAGCTATTTCTTCATCTGTTTTTCCTGCTAGAAATACTTCTAATATTTCTCTTCTTCTAGCTGTTAGCTGATCGAGTCTTTGATTGATATCTTGCCGATTCATAACTTTCACCCTGGCAAAAAGATTAAGATACACAAGGATACACAGGAATACACAGATTTATCTCAGTATTTATACTAAACATTATATTTATTAGGATACACAATAAGAAGTTGTGAATCTTTTGCCTAAAATTTGACTTGTGTATTTGTGTACTGCTAATAATAATTCAAGTGAAAATGTAGAAGTCTAATTGATTCTCATTTTTGCAAGATTTAACAGAGGGCATTTACCATGATTCAATTTAAAAGTAATCTTGTTTGTCTTAGTTTTTCTGTTTTGAGTTGTTTAATCGCTCTTCAACCGGCTCAAGCAGAATCTTTAATTAATGATTGGAATTATACAAGTGATTCGAGTGCTGACACGATTTACCATTGAATCACAGGTGATTGGTTTTTTAATCCTATTTAGTTATTCTATTCTGGGTCTTCAAAAAGGATAAAACAGCAACAGGTTACTACTACTACTCACTTAAAAGGTGTGTTAATCTACTATGGCTTTTTTTAACAAATTATTCGGTTTTTCTAATCAGCGTCAACCCGCATCCGGTTTTCAATCTCAATCCAAAAAATCTCCTTCTCAAGAAACTTTTATCTTAGAACCCATATTAACTCCGAGTGGTTTAGTCGATGCAGGAGATGATAGTCCAGACGCAATTATTATTGAATTACCGGATGACATAGAAACTGAGCCAGATTTAGAAGTTGAAACCCTATCGGAAGATAATTTCACCCCCGACGAAGTTTCCAATCTTGATGAAGTTGATGAAGTTGAAATTCCTTTTATTACTGACCACGAAGAATTAGATATTGACGAGAATGATATTGAAAATAACTCTGAAACTTCCGAAGATAATTTAGTAGAATCTAACGAAGAAACTGTATCCGAATCTTCATCAGAACTAACAGATGATTCCGAAACAGATATAACAGACTCAGCATCTAACAGCGAATCTTCAGTTAACAAAGATTTAGAAGTCGATTCAGAATCCTTATCAGAAGATGAAGAAACTACATCTCTATCTGAAGAAAATGTATCCGAAACTGAATCAGATTCCGAAACAGATATAACAGACTCAGCATCTAACAGCGAATCTTCAGTTAACAAAGATTTAGAAGTCGATTCAGAATCCTTATCAGAAGATGAGGAAACTACATCTCTATCTGAAGAAACTTTAATAGAAGAAACTATATCCGAAACTGAATCAGATTCCGAAACAGAAATAACAGACTCAACTGTACAAGAAGAATCATCAACTGAAGACAGTGAAATCACGAGTGATGACTCATTAAACGAATCAACGGAAGAAACAGAAGAATCTGACCCTACCGATATTTCTAACCAAAATAAAACAAAAGCCGACAGTGATAATGAAATCGATATTGTTGAAGAAATAGCCTCATCTCCAATTAACTTTAATTCAGGCATCTTTACCGTAGGAGAAACGGGTGAAGTTCAAGTTGACTATTCGTTTGATGGTGGTAAATATGGTCAAGGTGAACTTGCCATTTTTAGTTTAGAAGGAATGGAGGAATTAGACCCCAATTCAGAAGAGTTTATTCAAGAAGCAGCACGCCGTGCATTAAGTGATTCTGAACTGGGTCATGTAGTGATTTCTGATGCTAATGAAGGTGCAAGATTTAGCGGAGAATTAGGAGAAGAAGATTTTAATCAAGGAGAATATCTAGGGGTAAAAACCTTTAATATGAATCCGGGAGATGAATTTGCTGTCATGTTAATTCCTAATGGGAAAGTTGAAGATATTTTTAATAATCCTAACCTAGAAGGAAGAAATCAACCTTTGTTTTCCCTCTCAACTGCTAATCCTGATGATAGATTTCAACTCGGACAAATTGCAGATGTTACCGGAGATGGAAATACTTTTGTATTTGAAGATGTGCCAGTAGATGAAAGCGATCGCGATTACAATGATATCATCTTTCAAGTCAGGGGTGCGACAGGAGAAGCTGTTGATTTAGATGAAGTCATTAGCGATAAAAAAGATTGGCGATCTGATGATATGGGTCAAGCATTAATTGAATATGAAATACCTTATATTACTCCAGAAGATCCCATTGCTAAAGTTGAAAATGGCTTATCAGATCTTTTAACTGAGTTGGAAGATTTAGTTGAGGAGGAAGACTCTAAAACTGAGATAGAAGGTGATGAAGAAGTCTCTGAAACTGACATAACTGAAACTGAAGTAGTCGATGAAATTGCCGAAATTTCTAATGGAGAATCTCAAGATGAATCGACAGAATCTAAGATTGAGGAAACTGAAGTTATTGAAATAGAAGATAGTGAAGATACTCCTATTGTTGAGGAAACTACTGACTCGGAGTTAGAAGATTCTGTTGTTGAGGAAGACTTACCTACTGCGGTTGTTGAAGAGACTGAAGAATCAGAAGTTATTGAAATTACAGATTATTCAGAAACTCCTACTATTGAGGAAACTGAAGAATTAGTTATTATCGCAACTGAGGAAAGTTCAGAAAATTCTACTTCTCAAACTGAACCAATCGTTATCAATAAGATTTCAGAAAATATAACGGTTGAGAAAATAGATAATTCAGAAGTTATTGAAATTGTAGATAATTCTCAAAAATCTGTTATCGAGGAAACTAAAGAATTAGAAGTAATTGAAAATACAGATAACTCAGAAAACCTTATTGTTGAGGAAACTGAGAGTGATTCTGAAACTCTCATTGCCATAGAATCTCAACTGGAATTAGAAGAAACTGAATCTCAAGACGCTTCGCTAACTTCCTCGGTTGAAGAAATTGAACAGTCAGAAAATACTAAGTTTGAGGATAACTCAGAATTATCTGAATCTAATGTGGAGGAAACCGACGAAACAGAATCTATTGCTATTGATAATAATTCAGAAACTCCAGTTTTAGCCATTGATACAATTGAATTAGAAGAGATTGAAAATAATAATTCAGAAATTCCCCCAACGCCTACAGTTGAATCTCCAACAGTTAATCTTGTTGAACGCTTAGAAAACCTAACCTACAATCTTCAGAATCAAACCCTTTCAGAAACTCCAGTTAATAGTAATTTAGTTCAGCAACTAGAACAATTAACAAATCGTTTAACCTCTCAAGTAGAAATAAGTCTTGATTATGAGATTCCTTCCGGAACTTTAGAGTTGATCGAACAACTGGAAACTCAATTAGTTACTTCACCCATTCTTCCTACAACCGTTGAAGCGCCCGTTGACTTTGAATTTCCCACAGAAAATCAACCGTTAATTGGAGTTATTGATACAGGCTTTAGCGGAGAGAATCCCGATATTGATTACTCTCGAATTAGCTGGGGAAGTGACCATGTTGATGGTGATTCCGACCCAACTTTATTAGCGGGAGAAGGGAACGAACATGGTACGCATATTTTAGGATTAATTGCCGCTGAAAAAGATAATGGAATTGGTATTAATGGAGTTAATAATAACGCGCCTATTTGGGCAGGACGGGCGATAGGTTCCGGAAAATGGGCAGAATCTTTAGTTGAATTTGTCGATGCAGCGGTGGAGTCGGGTCAACCGAATGCAGTGGTGAATTTAAGTTTAGATTTAACTCAGACAGATGCAGAAGGCAATATCACGACTCGTTATGAATTTACACCCATAGAACGGGCGGCAATTGAATATGCACGTCAAAATAATATTTTAATCGCTGCTGCTGCTGGAAATGACGGCGGAGTGATGTCAGTTTTGGGGCAATCTTCCCAAGAATTTGACAATATTATTACCGTTGGGGCAGCCGAACAGTTTGACCCAGATACTTCTGTGTGGAAAGGTGCAGACCGTACTAATTATTCCAGTTATGGTTACGGTTTAGATATTACCGCTTACGGAGGGACCATAGAACGTCCTGAGTTGTCTTTGACGGGGGACGGTATTGGCACAATGTCCGGCACGTCTGTGGCGACGGCAAAGGTCACAGGAGCGCTATCTCAGGTATGGGCAGCCAATCCAGAGTTAAGTTACCGTCAGGTAATCGAAATTGTTAAGAATACAGCCACAGATTTAGGTGAGACGGGGTTTGACCAAGAAACAGGTGCCGGGTTGTTGAATGTAGCAGCAGCGGTTCATTTAGCGAAAGTAACGACACCGGAAGAACATTCTATCCTTACCACTTTGATACCTAAGACCTGGGGCGGAGAAGGCCGCTTAACTCCTGGTGATCGCGCTGTAGCCGAACGGTTTTGGAAGAACGGTAAATATTATGATTGGGTATTGTATCAGATTCAACGGGGGGATACGTTGAGTGTGATCGCCTTGGAAACTATAGGCGGTGCTACTCCAGATTATTACAACTGGATTGCTCAACATAACGGTATTAGCAATCCCAACTACATCTTAGAAGGAGAGTGGATCGAAATTCCTAAACTCGCTCCCACCCCGACACCGCCGACTCAACCCCAACCCACTCCGACTCCAACACCTCAACCCCCGGCTGCTCTTGATCCTATTGCTGAAGAGGCAATCAAGAAAGCTTATCAACAACAAAAAACTGAATTAGGACAACCCACCAGCGAACCCGTAGATTTAGGAAATGGATTTCTCAAACAAAATTTTGAGGGTGGTTATATTGTATGGAATGGAAATCAAGCGATCACCTACATTGCAGGATCGACAACTCTAATTACATCCAAAGATGAATGGACAGTTAAATACTGGAATAATACCAATCTTTCCGGTACTCCCGTTTGGACAACGAAAGAACCACCTGGAGAAATTCGCTTTAATGCGGGTTTGGGTGCGCCTGCGGGAACTCGACGGGTTAACAAAGATAATTTCTCGGCTCGTTGGGAAACAACCAATCATTTTGAAGGAGGCTTCTATAACTTTATTAGCGAAGCTGACGATGGGGTACGGGTTTACATTGACGGCGTGAAAGTGATTGATAAGTGGAAAGCGGCTGAACCTTGGTCGCGCCGGGATGCTTATATTGCCATTCCTGAAGGCGATCATAAGATTGTGGTGGACTATTTTGAAAAAGGTGGAATCGCTGGTCAAACCTTTAAGTGGGAACCTTCGGGGTTATTAAACGACTGGACAGGAGATTTTCGTCCGGTGGGTTACGATGGTCGGTCAGTTCACAGCACCTATGTCAATACCTATCGACGCAATGG
This sequence comes from Microcoleaceae cyanobacterium, assembly GCA_049649525.1. Lineage (GTDB taxonomy): Bacteria > Cyanobacteriota > Cyanobacteriia > Cyanobacteriales > Microcoleaceae > JAAURB01. The sequence continues at coordinate 75,813 of JBARZE010000004.1, read as the reverse complement.
CGCAATTCCCAAGTTAGGCTATCCCATCAATAACGTTCATGTATGGGAAGGCGGTCATACTCAAGATTTTAAGGGCGGTTCTCAGGGACGGGGAGCGATTATGAAGTCCAACGCCAATGATAACTCTTACTGGGTTGGGGGTCAGATTTGGACGAAGCTTATGGAACTAGGCGGTGCTAAATATGTCGGTTATCCTAAAACTGATGCTATCCCAGTTCCAGGTGGTTTGGATAATAGCGGTGGTAAAGTGCAACACTTCCGGGGGGCAGAAGGGATTCCCAGTAAAATTTGGCTGTCCAAACATGGCGCACATCCGACCTGGGGAGCGATTGGCGGGCGTTATGAGGAAATGGGCGGCCCTTCAAGTTGGCTAGGATTCCCCACCAGCAAAGAACAGGGTATCGGCAATCGTTGGGTACGGCAGGACTTTGAAGGGGGATATATGCTGTGGCATCCTCAACATGGTGCGATCGCCTATGATACCCAAGCCATTAATAAGTTACCCCCCGACAGCGGCAACAGCAGCACCTCCAACTGGCACGCTCAATATTGGGATAACAAGGAACTAACGGGTTCTCCTGACTGGTCGCAGTACGAGGAAATGAGCGATCTGCGGTTCCATGCCGGAAAGGGAGCGCCACTGGGAACGCGGGGAATTGAAGAGGAGACTTTCGGAGGGCGTTGGATCACCACCAGCTATTTCGACGGCGGCATTTATAACTTCATCAACAAAGCCGATGACGGGGTGCGGGTTTACGTTGACGGCAAGCTGATTATCGATAAGTGGAAAGATTCGCCCTTTGAAGAAAAGAAGGCTTACGCTGCCATTGAACCGGGATACCATCAGGTAATGGTGGAGTATTACGATAACCGTCACGATGCAGCCAATCACCTCCGCTGGGAACAGCCGAATACTCCCGACGAGTGGGCAGTGGAGTATTTCCGAGGCAAAGACCTCAAACCCAAGAACCTAGCTGGTCATCGTGGTGGTGGCACTGGCTTTATTGATAAAAATTGGGGACGAGGAAGAGAAGCAGGAATTCCTATTAGTAGCGATAATTTCTCAGACCGTTGGACGACGACTCGCTATTTTGAGGAACCGGGAGTCTATGAATTTGATAGTAAATCCGACGACGGCATCCGGGTCTGGGTTGATGACAAATTGGTAATTGACAAATGGAAAGACCAAGGGTTTGCGACTAATAAAGCGCTAGTATCTCTTGACAAGGGGTATCACCAAATTCGAGTGGAACATTACGAAAATAAATTATCTTCCGCCCTGAAATTCGACTGGAAAAAAGTTGCCGGGGAACCCATCTCTACTTATCGGACATTCGATGATTCTTCCGATACTATCGATGATAAGATTTCTGGCTGGCTGGAACCTTGGACAGTCGAATATTTCAATAACTCGAATTTGCAGGGCGCACCCGTTCTGACTCGTACGGAAACTCCTAAACGATACGTTGAAAGTGGGTGGGGCTGGCGTTTTGGAATTCCGATTCTTAACAAAGGATTTGACTCAGACTGGGGAACTGGCCGTCCCGATGCTTCTGTCAATTCCGATAAGTTCTCCAGCCGCATGACCACCCACCGTTATTTGAAAGGGGGAACCTACAAATTTAACCTCAAAGGAGACGACGGAGTTCGGCTGTATATTAACGGTGAGAAAGTGATAGACCGCTGGGAGAACCCACCCTTTCGTACCCCTCACGAAGAAGAAATCGTTCTGCCGGAAGGCTTGCACCGAATAGAAGTAGAACATTCGGAAGAGTACGGGGGAGCCTATGCAGGGTTGGACTGGGATTACCTATCCGATGCCGTTGCCCATTCCCCAGCGCCGGAACTAAAAGCTGTTTACGCCGAGTTAGAAAATCAGTTTGGTCAGGGGGCTGTCGGTGTTCCCATTTCTGACCTGCAACGGAAATACTATTCACCACATATTCCATTTGGTTCCTATCGCCCAATGTGGATGAAACCCGCTTCTTATCAGGAATTCCGAGGCACACGGGGGCGGGGAGCAATTTTCACAGATGGCGGTCACTATGTCTCTGGGAAACTGTGGGAAGCCTATCAAAACGGCGGCGGGGTCGCCCAATTCGGCCCACCAGTCGCTTCTGAGAAGGATTTGGGCAACGGGGCTTATGAGTTGGAACTAGCGAAAGGCATCCTATTCTGGGCACCCGGAATGACTAATCCCACCTATTATGAATATGCCAAAGCCAATCCGAAGACCCTAACAATTCCGGCGGATGCGTGGCGGGGTGAGTATTTTGATAATCGAAATTGGGCGGGCGATCCTTTGGTGGTACGCCAAGATAGTAGTTCTGGTCGGAATTTAGATAAGTTCTGGAGATCTTCTCAAAGTCCAGCCCCCGGAATGCCGAAAGATAATTTCTCGGTGCGTTGGACAACCAATCGACCGTTTGACCGGGGAACATATCGCTTTAAAGCAAATCATGATGATGGCTTTGTCGTGTCGGTAAACGGTCAAAAGCCAATTAACAAGATGAAAGAGGTTGCCACTCAGACGACAGGCTATGCCACATTTAAGCAAGGGGGGCAGTACCCGATAGAGGTGAAGCATCGTGAATATGGTGGTGCGGTACGAGCAAACCTGGGTATGGAGAAAGCATCTAAGTATGTTGTTGGTTTGGATGCTAACAATAATTTGAGTCGAGAACTCCCAGGAGCGTTCCAGAAACACGGCGGTTATGACCGTGTTGGACTACCCATTAATGATGTTCACCCCTGGCATCATGGTTATGTCCAAGATTTCAATCATGGCAAGAATGGTCGTGGGATTTTGATGCGTCGGCATCATACGAAGACTTTCTATTATGTTCATGGCAAGATTTGGGATACTTACTTGAAGCAGGGAGGCCCAACAAAGTTAGGTTATCCAACAGGCGATCGCTTTAATGACGGGCATGGCAATACAGCCCAAGAATTTGAACATCACCGCATTACCCGCCGTCCGAATGGGGAAACGTTCTTGGGAGGTTATGTCAATGGGCATCTAGTTCCTGGAGATTTCTATCGAGTCCGGAAGAAATACAACATGGGTACGCCGACTTCTGGGGTGCAGACTCATTCAAGTGGGGCGAAGTTTCAAATGTTTAACAAGCCCGGCTTGGGTACTTCTTCAATTGTCAGTAGTTCTCATGGAACGTTCCCGCTCTATGGTGGAATTCGCACCTACTATGTCAATACGGCACGCGGCTTGAATGGGCCTTTGGGTGCGCCGAAGAGTGCTGAGTATCATTGGAATGGATATACACGGCAGGATTTTGCTGATGGTTATATTCTGTGGAGGGCTGGGCAAAGTGCTGTCGGATATCGCCCCGATGGTTCGCGGTTGTATTCTCGTTCAAGTGGTAGTGGTAACGGTGGCGGTTCTGGTAGTAGTGGTGGTCCTATTACTACTAAAGCTGAGTACCTGAAGCGGTTATATGGTCATGGTCAAGGTAATATTAACAGAGGCGTAGTAGGCGACCATGTGGCGATCGATTCTACTAACTACGGACCGTATCCATACAAGGTTTATGCTTTAGCTGGTGGGAAAGTTATTCGCAAACAAATAGATCAAAATGGTGGTCTTTATATTGATATCTGGAATGAGCAACTGCAAAAAACTTTCCGCTATCTTCACTTTGAAAGCTTCAATCCTAACTTGGATGTAGGAGAATACGTTAATGCAGGGGATTTTATCGGTGTTGAAGGAAATACAGGTTACTCAACCGGACGCCATACTCACTTTGCGGTCGTTTCTAATGGTGTAGAAATAAATCCCTGGCCTACGTTGGCAAGTATTCCGGGTGGTTCTGGTAATTCCGACAATGGTAATTCAGGTGATGATAACTCCAGTAGTGATAATCAAAATAAAAATGAAACAGAGTCCGATCATTACCTCGTTCTTGCAGGTATTAAAAAATTACATGAAGACAAAAAGAAATATAATGGAAATTATCCTTCTGATTACTACGATGAAATATGTCGCCATTTATTTTCTATTGCTTTAAAGCATCAGAATAATAAGAAAAGAGCTTTTAATGAACTCAAAAAGTTGTCAGATGGTGATTTTGGGTGGGATTTTCAAGACGAATATACAGAATTGGTCGGTACAGATACAAAAAATGGTTGGGACAAGGTTCGTCACTTTTCGCATAGTGCATGTTATCGCTATGTGATGGGTCCACTCGTGGCAGCATTCTTGACTCGTGGAAAAGAAGCTCGAGATCAACTGGAACACATAATAGGACTGGATCCTGAAGGATGGAGTAATAATGATATGATTGCCAATTACAAAGGTATTACTTTTGCAAAAGAGCAGGACAATGATTCTGATTTTATAGATGAAAACTTGAATAAATTTTTGTACATTGTAAGGAAATACGGTTGGGAAGGAGTTGATGCTGTCGTTAACTTTGGTGAAGAAGCTCTAGATATCATCTACAGGTTTGGAGGAGAGGCTTTAGAAATCATAAATACAGTGCGTAAATTTGGTTCGGACATGGTTCAGAAGTGCCTATCAGCAATTAAATTATTTGGTGATGTAGCCATCTCTGTTATCAAAGGTGCAATGAAATTGGGTAGAAAAACTCTGGAATTAGCTTTAAGATCATTATAATGATCTTAATATCCCCTGATATCATCGGTGCGTTATGCGGGAAAAATATTCACTAAAATACAGCATGATTAAAATTTCCAAAATAGCGCACCATACCTTAATTGCTGTTGTTTATCTGAGTAATAGTAAAGTCAATTACGAATACTCAATTCTTGTAACTGATAATTGGATTAATAGTTGGATAAATCCTAAATAAGCTGATCCAATATCATGATTAAAATCGCAGTTCTTGATTGGCGATCGCTTGCGTTCCGCTATGAGTGTATCGCTTCTCAATCATTATCCAATACGACCACCCCAATGAGGAAAAATGCAGTGACAAAGTAATTCTTTAACTTCATTTATTGATAGCTTTAAAAGCGTTGTCAATTATCTTAAAACCAAGACATTGACTATTCTAGATAAAATTTAGATTTTCAAAGCTATAATCTGGATTTAATATTTTTATTTTCCGAAGCTATCAAATCTAAAATATCAGTCTATATACTGAGTTTCAAAAATATTAAACTGTTAATATCATCAATATTACGGATTATAAATTTCTGAAATTGCGAATACAATAAAAACAAGACATCTACTTTTAAATAATGAAATCAAATAGTAAAATTTTTCAGTCTAATGACTCCGATTTAATCTTACCCGACTTAACGCCTTATTGGAAATTAACCCAAACTCCCACCTCTAATGCTATCTTTCTTAAAGCTAAAAATAACTCAATTACCCATCAATTGAGTTTAGAAGAAGGTTTAGCATTACGATATTTCAGTGGGAAATTCACAATTGCACAAATTCAAAGGGTTTGTGACCAACAATTCAATCATCTTTCTAATGATTTTGTCTTTAATCTTTTGCAAAGATTGATTGAACTGAAAATATTAGCTTGGGAGGATGAAGAGTTCCCCTCAAGTTCTCCTTTAAAACAGGAAAATGAAAAGCAAGAAAATTCTCTAGCTATCAAACAGGATAAACCAGTCTTTTTGCAGTTAAAAGACTGCGTTCATTGGATAGAACATCCACAAGGTTATTGGATACTTCGTAACCCGGAAGATATCAAATTCCTACAAGTTGGACAACAAGATAAAACCATTATAGACCAACTTCAATATCAATCTGCTTCAGTCGTTGCTACAGAATTTTGTGTTTCTCAAACTCACATTAAACGGCTATTGCAACAACTCACAGTAACTGCAATGTTGGAGGGAACTACACCGCCTAAACCCCCAAAACGTAAGTTTAACCCGATGCAGTTATTATTCTTTCGCATTCCCCTGTTTAACCCTGATAAATGGTTAAGCCAACACATTGATAAATTACGGTGGATATGGACTCAACCTGTTGCTTTTATCCTAATAATATTTCTGGTAACTTCCGCTATTATCGGATATTCCCAAAAAGATGAAATTCTTTATACAGGAGTTCAATTATTAAGCAATGCAGGAGGTTCATTATTACTTCCTTTCGGACTTTTAGCTATGTTTGTTGTGACTATTCACGAACTTGGACACGCTTTCACTTTAAAAAAGTATGGCGGTATTGTACCCGAAATTGGGTTATTAATTATGATGTTAATGCCTGCGGCTTATACGAATACAACTGATAGTTACTGTTTGGTGAAACGCCGTCAACGGGTTTTAGTGATAGCAGCAGGAGTGATAGTACAGTTTATCATTGCGGCACTGGCATTACTATTGTGGAATTGGTCAAACCCCAGCAGTTGGCTACACATGACGAGTTATTTATTGATGACAGCAGCTTTATTTACTGTTGCATTAAACCTTAACCCATTAGCTCGTTTTGATGGTTACTATCTGGCTTCAGCAATAACCGGAATTAATAACCTCAGAAGTCGTTCTTTTAAATTGTACCAAAAACTTTTTACCGGAAAACCTAACTTAGAAAATAAACAAGACACATTAATATTAGCCTGTTACGCTCCTTTTAGCTTGGCATATATTTACTTTGTCTTTGGATTTTTGTTGTTGCGAATTACAGATTGGTCATTCACTAATATCCCCACTTTGAGTTTAATTTTATTGCTCATTTGGGGTATTTACTCAATTCTACCTGAGCCTAAGTCCTAATCATTTTTTATTAATTTAATACTCATGAATTCTACACCTAAAAATTCTACTCAACCTCGTCTTAAAGTTGTTCCACCAACAGTTATAGAACAACCCAAACCTCAAGATAAGCCTGTTCAACCAGCCATTGAACAAACATCACAAAAATCTACTTTTCCAAAGCAATGGATAGCTTGGGGAGTGATACTATTAGGACTGGGTGGAATTGGTATGATTCCCGTTAACCATTCTATCAGTGGTAAAACAACAATTACATCAACTGTCGGAAAACGTCAATTAGTTACAATGCCAGAAACAGGAATATTAACTCTGCACGTTAATTCAAATCAAACAGTTAAACCCGGAGATGTTTTAGCAACTGTTTTAAGTTCAGACTTAGAGGATAAAAAAGCAGCGATACTCACAAAAATTACAGAAGCAAATGCAGCAGTAAAATCAGCCCAACAGCAATTAATATCAGCTCAAAATAATGTGGAATATGCTAAAAGTTTAGAATCAATTGCTATCAAAAATATGAATCGCAAACAGCAAGAATTAGACCAAGCAAAACTATCGGGAACAGCTAGAATTAGAGCTATAGAGGGGGCAAAAGCGGAAATTGAAAGTGAAATTATAGGAATTGAAAAAGAAATCGATAGACTAAAAAGTGAAAAAGTGGATTTAGAAAATGAAAAAGCTAAAACTGAGAAAAAAATTGAACAATTGAAAAAAGAATTAGAAAAAATTAAGTCAGACTTAGAAAAGCTAAATCCATTGAAAGAGCAAGGAATAATTGGATCATATTATCCTTTATTGAATAACTTGGAAAGCAAAGCTAGAGAGTTAGAAAATCAAATAGACCTAGAAGAAGAATATTCAATAAAAAGTCATCAAGAAAAAATCGATCAAAAAGAAAACCAAATTTCACAAGCCCGAGAGTCAATTAACCAACCCAAACAACAAATAAGAGTCAAATTAGAGGAAATTAATCAAGTTATTGAAGAGTTAGAAAAACAGTTAGAAGAGGCGGAAGACATCGTCGAACAAAAGACTATTGAACGAAGATCCGCACAGCGGGAAGTGGAGGTATTACAGGCGGAAATTGTAGATAAACAATATTTATTATCTCAGCAGAAAGATGAATTAAAACGTTTGGAAAAATCTCAGGAACAATTAACAATTAAAGCCACAGTATCTGGTAAAATTATTACATCAGATTTGGATTTCCGCGATCGCTCCTCCGTACAAGCAGGAATTGAAATTTTAAAGGTTGTGAATTTATCCAGTTTAACGGGATTGGCTGAAATTAAACAGGAGGAAATTGATTTAATTGATCCTCGCCTACCTGTCACGTTTAAACCCCGTCAGGCAACAGTAAATCAATACCAGGCTAAAATAGCAGATATTCAACCCATCATTCTATCTGATGAATCTGGACAAAACTCAGTATTACAAATTCGGATTACAATTGATAATAATGACCGTCAATTGCAACCGGGACTAGAAGGAGTTGCCCACTTCCAAACTCCGAAGCTGCGAGTTTATCAGAAAATTTCTCGTGAAGTTTTAAAGTTATTCCCTTGGTGGAAATTGTAAACTTACATTCTTCTATTTTCTTTTCAAAATCAGAATAGAATTTTATCGGGGTAAAACTTCAGTTCTTTTCCAAATCATCTTTCATCACTTTTGTTGGATAAACGTGAACAAAGAAAATCAAAAAATCCTACCCAATTATGTAGCGTTTGAGTAGGATTTTATAGTATTACAAGAATTAATTTAAAGCAGTCCGGTATTGGCTCCCACTTTGCCTGTAGCCAGTTCTACTTTAACGATTTTACCCCCCATTTTCATAATCCGTTGCTGTTCTTTAAACCAGTTATCATAAGGAACAAGCTTAGTAAAATAGGTGTTTTGTAATTCCCGTTGTGTCCGAATCCGAGTTTGGCTCGGCACACAAGCAGTTACTCTAAACATTCTCATGAGTTATGGATCTCCTAAATTAAATTTTTACCTTTAAGCAACAGATTTTTAACGATTAATTAATGGATCTGTTTTGAAATTTATTAAATGGTAAAGCCGGGAGTTAAGGATCAATACTAACTCGTTAAAACTGATCGATTAGTTCAGATTAGCCTTTGACGCTTTAGTAGTCATCCCAAACTTCCCTGGCTTCATCAACGATGAACAGACTAGAAGAATCAATTCACACAAATTAATCCTTCCCCATTTCATCTGGGAAACAGTCTAGCTTAAGCCAGAGCTGATGTAATCGAAGTAAACGCCCATTTCTTTACCCGCATCAGCACCGACTAAACCAGCGGTTACTTCTTTCATGGCTTGGATGGCATTAACAGTCGCACCCACTGGTACACCGAGAGAGTTATAGGTTTCTTTTAAACCGTTAAGTACGCGCTCATCTAAAATAGAAGGATCCCCCGCTAACATCGCATAGGTTGAGTAACGTAGATAATAGTCTAAGTCACGGATGCAAGCCGCATAACGACGAGTGGTGTACATGTTACCACCCGGACGAGTAATGTCAGAGTACAATAAAGACTTAGCGACTGCTTCTTTGACGATATTTGCTGCATTAGCACTGATAGTCGTTGCAGCGCGAACCCGCAGTTCACCTGTAGTGAAGTAGCTTTTGAGTTTATCTAAAGCTGAAGAATCAAGGTACTTCCCTTGAACGTCAGAGGAATTAATAACAGAGGTAATTGCGTCTTGCATGATGATAAATGTTGACTTTCTTCAAAAGTGGCTGAGTTTAGAATAGTTCGTCGGGAAAGTGATGATTTAGGTTAATCCTAGAACTAGGACATTGCACCAATCACATAATCGAAATATGCACCGGCTTCTGCCGCATCGTCACCGGATAATAAACCCGTTGCAACGTTCTTCATAGCCCGAACACCTTCTACAACCGCATCAATGGGAGTTCCCAAAGATTTGTACATTTCGCGAACACCAACAATACCGATTTCTTCAATCGGAGTTGTGTCACCTGCAACAATTCCGTAAGTGATCAGACGTAGATAGTAATCTAAATCCCGTAAGCAAGTTGCAGTCATTTCTTCACCATAAGCGTTTCCACCCGGAGAAACAACATCAGGGCGCTTCTGAAACAGTTGGTTGCCAGCTTCTTTGATGATGCGCTCACGAGCACCACTCATGGTTTCAGCAATACGAACGCGACGTTCACCGCTAGTGACGAAAGATTTGATTCGGTCTAATTCACCGGGGCTGAGATAACGCGCCTCAGCATCAGCATTCACGATCGATTTTGTAACGATACTCATTTTTTACCAAAACGTTTAGCTAACGTGTTCATTTTTAAACCCATTACTCAGCGAGTCATTGCCTGAGCTGTGGTTTATTTTTAGTATCTTTTGATTCTAAAGATACTGGTATGCGATGACACACAGTTTAGTCGCGTCTCTAACACTAACTAATCCTCTGTCACACCGAACCTCACAGAATTGTACCACTTGCTGGGCAGTTAACCTCACTCCTCAACAATTGTTAGGATTAGGATTTTTACCCAGAATTGCTCGGGTTGATTCAGGTATGAGTCCGGAAAACACTTGGGTGTGACATCACTCCCTATCGCATGTATTTTCAGGCATGATGCTCACAATATGAGTCAGTTTGTAATAGTTTTTAACATTTCTTCTCAGCAGTGGGATGATTTTTTCTCGATTTTGGGTCATGGCAGCATTGCTTCAGGGTCGCATCCCCATTCCCTCGAATAACTAATAACTAAATAACCAATGCTGCTATACAATCAACTCAAGCAAGGATAAACCTAAAGAATTCAACTTCTAATTTCTTCTATGATGCCGAAGCTTAGCTTTTTTCGTCGATGTCAGTCTATTACTCGGACTCGTGTCATGATCGGTTGTCTGACACTGGTGATGACTCTGATGGTGATAGCACAACCCGTTTGGGCAGGAATCAATGATGATCGCTTTGATGGTAATATTTTTGCCTTGTATGCAGGAAATGGCTCTCTGGTTCCGGCCCGAGTCACCTTAGCAGAATCAATGGCGCGATCGCGTCCGGCTTTGCTGGTATTTTTCCTCGATGACAGTAAAGATTGTAAACAGTTTGTCGATACGATTTCCCAACTGCAGCGTTACTATGGGTCAGAGGCGGACTTTATACCGGTTAATGTTGATACTCTCCCCACGACGGCTGTAAATAATCCTGATGAAGTCGGTTATTATTACAAAGGGTACGTGCCTCAAACCGTTCTACTCGATCAATCCGGTAAAGTTGTGCTTAACGAAGTGGGGCAAGTCTCTTACGAAGCGATTGATGATACGTTTCGAGACGTGTTTGACTTATTACCGCGTTCAGAATCTGTTGAACTCAAACGTCGCTCTTTTAATGAGTTTAATTCAGAATTAGTACCCAGCCAACAATAGCAAAAATTGAGCGATCGGGGGCTATACGGAACTTAACAAATTTGCTACAATATGCCACATAGATAAACTTTGCTAAGCTTCACCACTGGCTCAGATCAGTTCACTTAATAACTGTTAGCAATCTAACAAACAAAATGGCAAAGTTTCCAGCTAGTGCATGAGGTTGTTTTTATGGATTTTACCCAAAGCTTATGAGTTCTCCCCCCTCAACGACTCCGTCGTCTAACCCAACCCCATCAACAGAACCCCAGCCGAGTTATGTCAAACTAGCCATGCGTAACATGGTCAGAAAAGGAGGAAAATCATTATTTCACTTTACCCTGACAACAGTTGGACTGCTGAGTTTGTTAATTGGGGTTTCATACCTAACTCGTTGAGGAATAACAGATGGATATCGAGGTAGAGGTTAATATTCAGGATGATTTTTGGCAAAGCGAATTAGCCCGTGAGAATAACTCAAGCATTCTGTCTGATTATCCTCAACCTCTAATTTCAGTCTCTCAATGGCAACAATGGTTTAGTCAGTGGCTGAAATTAGTCTCAACTGACTTACCTCCCGCAGCCAGCTATGAACTCAGTTTACGCCTGAGTTGTGACGAGGGTATTGGCATCCTTAATGCTCAATATCGCCATCAGAATAAGCCGACAGATGTGTTAGCGTTTGCATCACTTGAAGCCAATCTGCCCCACTGTGACGAATGTCTCCAATCTCAACCCCTGTATCTCGGTGATATTGTCATTTCAGTCAATACGGCTTTATCACAAGCCCAACAAAAGAGACACTCATTAAAAACAGAACTCGCTTGGTTAGCCAGCCATGGCTGTTTACATCTGTTGGGTTGGGATCATCCCGATTTAGACAGCTTCAACCGAATGATCAATCAGCAAGTCACTTTGCTACAAGCGATTAATTTAGAAGTTAACTCCGATTTGCCGGAAAGCGCACAATACGGTTCACCTAAAGCTGCGCGATCGCAATTGATATTCCATAGTGTAGAGGTAAATTAGTGCCATAGAGAGCCATGATTATATCAGGTTTTGACCTGAATTCATCAGATGTTCTCGTCTCAACTGTGCTGACTTAAAACTTTCTCTAATAATGGATCTAGACAAAACTACAATTTCCCCATCGACGACTCAGTTTTTCTCCAAATCCCCAGAAAAGCAAAAATCTATGTCCTCAGAGTCTGAAGTGGAAGGAAATCGATCTCAATCCTTACAAGTCGCAACCAACTTATTCGTCAGTTTTCAGTATGCTTGGACGGGTATTACCTACGCATTTAAGACTCAGCGTAATTTTCGGATTCATACTGTCATTGGTAGTCTCGCCATTAGCCTGAGTGTGATTCTCAATATCACTCCGATTGAAATTGCGATTATTGGTCTGACTATCGGGGCAGTGATGGCGATGGAATTATTAAATACTGCCATTGAATCGATTGTAGACTTAAGTGTAGGACAGTCTTTTCATGAATTAGCAAAAATTGCCAAAGATTGTGCAGCAGGGGCGGTATTAATCTTTTCATTGGCGGCTGTCTTAGTGGCTGGAGTCTTGCTATTACCACCACTGTTGACTGTAATCATGCAATGGATTTAAGGAGGGTGAATGAATGATTATCGTAATTGATAATTATGATAGTTTTACCTATAATATTGTTCAATATTTAGGGGAATTAGGCACAGAATTGTCTGTTGCGGCTGAGGTGAAAGTTTATCGTAACGATCAAATTTCTCTAGCAGAAATTCGTAACTCTCAACCCGATGGTATTGTCATTTCTCCAGGGCCAGGTCGTCCAGAAGATGCCGGGATTTCTTTAGATATCATTGAACAATTGGGGCCGACATTACCGATTTTAGGAGTCTGTTTAGGGCATCAAAGTATCGGTCAAGTATTTAACGCTAAAGTCGTCTCTGCCCCAGAATTGATGCATGGTAAAACCTCTGAAGTTCATCATACAGGCGTTGGAGTCTTTGAGAACTTAGACACTCCCCTGACTGCCACCCGCTACCATAGTTTAGTGATCGATCGCCCCAGTTGTCCGGATGTGTTAGAAATTACCGCATGGGTCGATGATGGGACGATTATGGGAGTCCGACACCGAGATTATCCCCATATTCAAGGGGTACAGTTTCACCCAGAAAGCATCCTCACCCACAACGGAAAGCAATTGCTGCGAAATTTTTTAATCTCTTTGTCCAAAAAACCTGTAGGATAGATTACTGGAATCTTCTTGGATTAGTGTCACAGGTCGTTGCCACAAGAGTAATTGAGCCGATGAAGAAATTATGAAACGACGACAGTTTATCCAGTATGCTCAAATCAGCGCCTTGAGTGCGATCGCTTCTACTCTCGTATTCCCCGGATCTAATTCTACGGCACAAACTACCAATCCACTAACCATTCAGTGGTTAGGCCATACCTGTTTTTATTTTACGGGTGGGGGTTTACGAGTATTGGTTAATCCATTTAAACCATTTAAGCAAACAGGCTGTACCATTGGTTATCGTAACCCCAAAATTGATACTCAGTTAGTTCTCATCAGCAGTCGCTTACTCGATGAAGGATCGGTCGATGGGTTTGCCGGAAACCCGGCTTTACTGCATGAATCTGGAGTTTATCAATTTGATGGTACCCAAATTCAAGGCATTCGTACAGAAAAAGATCGCCAAAAAGGACAACGCTTCGGTACGAATATCGCTTGGGTGTGGAAACAAGCAGGAATTAAAATTTTACACCTGGGTGGACTGTCTGGGCCCATCGAGAATGAAGAAAGGATTTTGATCGGTCGTCCAGATGTGATGTTAGTTCCCGTTGGTGGGGGCCAAAAATCCTATACTCCAGAAGAAGCAAAAGAGATTATTGACTATTTAAACCCTAAAATTGTTATCCCAACTCACTACAAAACTCAAGCGGCAGATGTTGCAACTTGTGATTTAGTTTCGGTTGAACCGTTTTTACAAGTCATGCAAGATAAAACCGTACGTCAAGTGCCGGGAGATACACTGACTCTCACGCCTGAGAGTTTACCACAACAAGGGACAACCGTTGAAGTGTTCACATACAACTTTGCTGCTGTTTAGCGTTTCCAGCGTTTTTTCCATTGAGAAGTGGGTTCTAATACAGATAATTGTTGTTCTTGTTGCCGACGTTGAATGATCGCTTCTTTAGCATCCGATAAATTGGGGTCACGATAGGGAATAGCTGCGCGAGTTTGCAAATGTTCCATTTCTTTTTGAGACAGGGCAGGTAAACCCACGGGGGAAAGACTGGCAATTGTACCGGGTGTGCGTCGTCCGACAGGCGGTGTGGAACCGATCTTGAGATGAGCAGCAATTAGCGCGGCTCTAGCGGTGGCTGAACACACGTAAGTGGCTAATTGACCGTTTAGGGTCATACAGTGAGACAACAGGGTGAGAAACTCAACTGTCCATAGCTGAGGGCAAGTGGGGGGCGAAAAGGGATCGAGAAAAACCGCATCAGCTTGAAAACCGGAATGTTGAACTGGTTGTAAGGTTTGTCTAGCATCTCCAATCAGTAATTTAGCCTGAATTTGATCGCTGTGTAATTGATGGGTTGTAGCGAGAGTGCTTAAATAATCAGCAATCTGATTAGGATAAGTGTTTAAGAGATTATAGGCGATCGCAGTTTGAGGAATAGTCGGATCGAGTTCTAAAGCGAGAAGATGAATTTTACAGTTGGGGTTGACTTGCCAAATGGCGGTTAACGCAGCAGCGGTGTTATACCCTAAGCCGTAACAGATATCGAGTAAATGGAGTTGGGGTTGTTGGGCAAGTTGCCGTAGTTGCAGGGGTAAGACATATTTATATTCGGCTTCTTGTTTTGCCCCAAAGTTACTATGAAATGCTTGATTAAATTCTGTGGAAAAGAAGGTATAAGAACCATCAGCAGTCGGTTGTGGGGTTAGCATGGGATAGGGATGAAAAAGAACCACAGAGGAAAAGTTTATTCAAACATGACGGTGACAAGTTGTTTAACAATGTGTTTCCAGGTATAACGTTCAGAAACATATTTTGTGCCAATTTGTTGAGTATGAGTTCTCAGATGTTGATGTTCTATCATTCTTCTCATCAGTTGAATTAAATGGTCTTGGTCGGGTGTGAGTAAATAATTAATATCGCCATTTTGTAGTTGTTTAATCTTCAATTTACTTTCAATTTTCCAGGCAAACTCAGAATGAATAAAGTCATCTGTCGGCCCGCCGTCGGTACAGATCACGGGTAAACCACAGGCAGTAGCTTCAAGAACAGGCAGGTTAAAGCCTTCAGCGGAGTAAGGCGAAACATAGCAATCTGCGGTTTGATAAAGTTCTGCCATTTCTTTGGCAGATAAACTATTGCCAATGTATCCAATTTTAGGTTTAATTCTTTCATATTCTGCATCAGTTAAGATATTTTTACTAGCAGATTGAATAGATGCTTTTGAGGGAAAAATTGCATCTCTGCCTTTAAGAACTAAGCGAATATCAGGATAGATTTCAGTCAGAATAGCAAAAGCTTTTAACAGTCGGTCTATTCCTTGTCGTTCATTCCACATTACCCCAATATTTAAAAATACAAAATAATCTGTCCATCTTTTCTTTTGTCGTAGGGCTAAACGTTGATTTTCCGGTAGAGGATAATAAACTTGAGGATCATATCCCAAAGGAATGACTATCACTCTTTCTGGGTCAGCGCCGCTATTAAGAAATCCTTGTTTAGACCAATGGGAAGCAGTAATAATGGTTGTATTAGATGCTAAATGGGCATCACGAAAGGAAGAAACTTTCATGCCTCGCAGAATAGATTGAGGGACAATTCCCCATTCTGTACAACCAAACATAAAGGTTTTTTGACTCGAAGATGAGGTCAAATTAAATGGACAATAGACTCGTAGAGTGACATCAGTTGGAATAATATCTGAGGGGTTCAATTTGGGAATATTATTCAATATCGCTTCATTTTGTGGCGAGAGTAATCCTTGAGTGGCTTTCCAATCTTCGGTAACATAAGGCATGTCTTGATGCCAAACTTTTAAGTTAGGATATTGAGCGAGTTCGACCAGTTGATGACTATTGATCAAAGCATAAGAGTGAGGGATATAACGCCACCCTTGAACGAGCAAAGCGTGAGAGGAAAATTCAACAGAATTATATTTGTAAGAGTTTACTTTTTGGGGCTGATTAATAACTGAAAATATTTGATCAACGGTATGTTTCCAAGTATATTTTTTTGTAATAAATCTGGGGGTAACTTGCCGAACGGTTTGGCAAAACATCGGTTGAGCAATCACAGATTTCATTAATTCTACTAAATGTTCCCAGTCTGGATGTAGAAAAAAGCGGATCTGTTCTTGAATGAGTTTTCCTCTAAATTGACTATTAATTTTTAAGGTTAAATCTGGGTGAAGAAAGTCTTCTGTTGCGCCCCCGGCTGTACAAATGACAGGAAGTCCTGTTGCCATTGCTTCTAATACAGGTAAATTAAAACTCGAAGCAATATAAGGAGAAACATAAGCATCTGCTGCCTGATAAAACTGAGCTAATTTATCAAAAGATAAAGTATTGCCAATATAAGCAATTTTCGGTTTAATACGAGAGACTTCAGCCTCTGTTAAAACACTCCGACTTGCAGTCGCCAGAAACTGTTTAGAGGAGTATAAATCATCACAGCCTTTGAGGACTAATCTTGCTTCTGGATATCGTAAAACCAGTGCAGCAAAAGCTTTTAACAAGGGTCTAATTCCTGTAAAATCTGCTAAACTCCCCACATGAAAAAATATAAAATGGTCATTCCAACCGAGTTCTTTTCGTAAGTTTATTCTTTCTTTTTCGGGTAATGGATAATAAAGTTGAGGATCAACACCCAAAGGAATAACTTTGATTTGATTAGAATCAATACCCGAGCGAATTAACCCTTGCTTTGACCACTGAGAGGGTGTGATTAAAGTTACATTTGAAGGAATTTTAATCGCTTGTACACCAGAAATCCCTATTTTATTTAAAGTTTTTTGAGGTAAAAACCCCCAGTCTATTGCACTGAAAATAAACGTTTTTTGACTGGGTGCTGGACTTAAGTCTAAAGGTTCATAATATCGTAATGTAACGTCTATTTTGTCTAGATCATTAATATATTTGTTATCTTGAAAATCTCTAAATCTTGAGTTAAATAATGAGGGAATAAAACATTGATCTTGTTGATGATAGGGAATAGATTTAAACCCGGCACGCACCTCGGGTCGAGCTAGCATTTCTATAAAAATAAATTGGCTAGAAATTGAATAAGCATGAGGAATATTTTGCCAAGCTTCAATCCGAATTTTCATAGTTTCTCTATACTCTTGATATAACTAGCTGATTAAATCCCAAAGCATCTATAAATAAGTTAAATCTCATCTGATTGTGATCGGTTGAGGATCTATGGCTTTTCGGTATAACTTCTCAAAGAGAGCTGACCTAAATTTGAAGTTACAATCGATTCATCGGGGCCAAAGCTCTTTTAGTGTAAAGATCAAAATAATTTAAAGCGGGAAAAATATACTTTTAATATTCTTTCAATTAATTTTGACTAATGAAGTTTCTTAAGATTTAAAAAGACCATTACATGGTACAATTTTAAAAAATAATTAAAATATTAAACTAAGGGAGATTCTGTAAAATTTACAGAGAAAACTCTCACTTGCGCTAATTGACCCCTATGACCTATGACTGAAGATCCTCAACCGATCTCTAATCGTCGAATTACCCTGTCTTTATCCAATGTGTTGCTAGTGATAGCTGCTGTTCTATTGCTAGTTTTACTTTGGCAACTTCAGGGTCTGATTGTACTACTGATGATCTCAGTCGTACTTGCGGCTTCTATTGTTCCCATTGTCAACTGGGCAGAAGCACAGCGAGTTCCTCGATGGTTAGCAGTAATTTTAGTTTACTTAACCTTAGTTGCTGGACTAACTGGATTGGGCTTAATTATTGGCCCTAGTGTGTTCGATCAGATTAGCGCTTTAGTTCGCCAATTACCCATTTTTGCAGAACGAATTGTAGATATTTTAACAGACTGGTCAATCCGCCTGGGGGAAGATAAGCCCGAATTGATCGATCGCTTAATTGATACTCAATCGGTTACCAATTGGGTGATTCGTTCTAGTCAACAACTCATTTTACGCTCCTACGGCATCACTCGAGGGATTTTAGGGGGAGTTGCGAGTTTAATTTTAGCCTTATTCCTCTCTGGTTATATGGTAGCCGATAGCAAAAAGTTAATTCACAGTTTGGTGCAACTTTTTCCTTACCCTTGGAATGAACGACTCAACACTCAGGTTAAACCCGTGAGTCAGCGTATGGGGGGTTATATTAGAGGGCGTTTATTGGTCTCTGGAATTTTAGGAGTGGCTACAACTACAAGCTTAGGATTTCTGGGTCTACGGGAGTTTTCCCTAGGTCTTGGGGCCATTGCGGCGGTTACCAACTTAATTCCATTCCTCGGTCCGTTTTTAGGGGCAATTCCAGCATTAGTTGTTGCCTTAGCCAAAGGTGGATTTTTAGTGGTTTGGGTCTTACTATTGTACGTAATTATACAAAATATCGAAACCTATATTCTCGATCCTTTCCTGGTGGGAACTTCTGTCGGTGTGCATCCGCTGTATCAGCTTTTATCTGTTTTAGGCGGAATTCAGGTTTTAGGTATTCTGGGTGCTTTAATTGTTCCCCCTTGGTTTGCTGGGTTTTCTGCTTTAATTGAAAACCTCTATTTACAACCCAAACTCACGGCAGAACAGCAACAGGGAAAGGCTTTGACGACTACATCCGATCCCGCTACCCCACCCGGACTCAAGTCCCCTAAACCTTCTATCTCGAAATAGACTGAAATCCAGTTGAACGGGTATTCAAAAATAATTAAACACATTATTTCTTGAAACAGTCTAATCGTTCCGAGAGAACCAATCAAGATTAAACTAGAAGCTACACTAGATCAAAATCCTTAGTTAACTAACATTTAACCAATCAGTGATGGAGTTACACTATCTTTTAACTGTACCTATCCCATGAGGGCGATCGCAATCAAAAAACCGATTAAATGCAACAATTTGCTGTCAATTCGGCTTAAAGCGCGCATCTGTTATGTTCCTTTAAACTTCTGCCCCCGACCGTTATAACCTCTATATCCTTCATCGGCGTATTGCCTGACTCACAACACATCCACTACTCACTTGAATATGAGATTATGCACCCTCTGCTCCAGCGTCAACTCAAACGACTTGGTCTTCAGACGGATCATCTTCCGAGTAACTTAGTAACTTGGCAACAACTGCTTCAGCAGGTTAGCCAGATTTACGATGAAATTGATCGTGAGCGCAGTATATCTTTAGATCGCTCCCCACCCCAACTTGAAAACTCTCAGCTCCGTCACTCTCCCACCGATCTCGCTGCCGAACGTAACGCTTTAGTACAGCTGATGAGTTCTCTAGGCGCTGGGTTGTGCATGCTCGATTTAAGCGGGGTTTTGGTCTCAATGAACCGAGAAGCCGAACAGTTATTGGGATGGTGTGAAGCCGAACTCCTTGGACAGGCTCTATTTCAACAGATTGCTCCGGGAACTCAACTAGCTCAATGCAATTTCCCAGATTATTTTAATCAACCTCAACATCATCCGTCTTTTCAATCCAATGACTCACAATTTATTCAGAAAAATGGCAAAATTTTACCCGTTTCTTTTGTGATAAATCCCATTAAAAATGATCGAGAGCTGATGGGGTTCCTCTTAATTTTCTTTGATGTGAGTGAGCAGAAAAAAGCTCAATTTGAAGCCGAACAATCTCTTTCTTTATTACAAGCGACCTTTAACGCCACCGATGCAGGGATTCTCGCTTTAGATCGACAGGGAAAAGTCTGTAACTTCAATCAAAAATTTATTGAAATGTGGGATATTCCTAACACATTGTTAGAGTCATCTCCCGATCAATCCGTTTTAACTCATGTTTTGAGACAACTCAAAAATCCACCGCAATTTTTGCAAACAATTATGCAGCTATCGGCTGAACCGCAGATTCCGACTTATGACATTGTAGAATTTATCGATCGCCGAATTTTTGAGGTGTATTCTCATCCTTCAAAAGTCGGTGGTAAATCGGTCGGTCGAGTTTGGAGTTTTCGCGATATTACCGAACGCAAGCGAGTAGAACGCGCCTTACAATATCGGGTAGAATTTGAAGATCTGATTACTAACTTATCGACTTATTTTATTAGCCTTGATACTGAAGAAATTGACCAAGGAATTGAGCAAGCGCTGCAAAAAATTAGTGTATTTTTAGAAGTCGATCGAAGTTATATCTATATTTTCTCCGATCGCGAGAGATCTATGCGCTCAATTTATCAGTGGGCCGCACAATCAGAATATTCTATGCATGATTCGATTAATCAAAATTTATCAGAAGATCTCGTTAAGCTGATTGGAAGTCGCTTAGACTCTGCTTTAATGCAGCTTTATCCGAATAATATTCCTTGGATTTTCAAGCAATTAAATCAATTAAAAAATATTTATTTATATCGGGATACTATGCCCGATTCAGCTCAAGCAGATTTGAGGTATTTGCAAAAATTTCATCAGCAAAATTATAAACGAAATAATCAAAATTCAGATCCGTTAAAGAATATTCAATACTTAACTATTATTCCTTTAATTTGTCAAAAATCTTTAGTGGGTTTTCTCCGATTCGATTTACACTCAGATTATTCTTGGTCTGGCGATCGAATTACACTGCTAAAAATGGTGGCAGAAATGTTTTCTAATACCATCGAACGTAAGCGTACTGAAGTTGTATTACGGCGAACTGAAACAAAATATCGTAGTATCTTTGAAAATGCGGCAGAAGGTATTTTTCAAACCACCCCTGAGGGATCTTATCTCAGTGCAAATCCGGCTTTAGCCCGAATATTAGGGTATGATTCCCCAGCCGATTTAATAGAAAATGTAACCGATATCAATACTCAGCTTTATGTTAAACCAAGCCGACGAGCTGAATTTATCACCACAATGAATGCTGAGCCATCGATTTCAGGGTTTGAATCGACAGTGTATCGCAAAGATCGACGTAAAATCTGGATCTCGGAGAATGTTCGGGTCGTCAAAGATGTCACCGGGCGGATCGTTTGCTATGAAGGCACAGTAGAAGACATTACCCGCAGCAAGAAAGCCGCAGAAGAGCTCAAACAAGCCAAAGAGGCAGCAATTGCAGCCAACCGAGCTAAAAGCACTTTTCTGGCAAATATGAGCCATGAATTGCGTACCCCTCTCAATGCCATCATTGGCTACAGTGAAATTTTAGCTGAAGAATCTGAAGATTTGGGATACAGCGATCTTGTCCCCGATTTAGAAAGAATTCGCAGCGCCGGCCGGAATCTACTCACCCTAATTAACGATATTTTAGATATCTCCAAAATTGAAGCGGGGCGGATGGATTTATATATCGAAATGTTTAGCATCCCAGCCCTGATTGAAAGCGTCGTCAATACCGCTCAACCCTTAATCGATAAAAATCGTAATCACTTAGCGATCGATTGTCAAGCCGATCTCACCTGTATGAGTGCTGATGTCACTAAAGTTCGTCAAGTTTTGTTGAACTTGCTCAGCAATGCCGCCAAATTTACCACAGAAGGTCAAGTTACCCTAACAACCCGTTGGTATGATAGAGAATTATCCCCCCCAAATCATGTGCCGAATTCTTCACCCATAGAAGAACGATTTGTTCAATTTCAAGTCCGCGATCATGGGATTGGTATGAGCATAGAACAACAAAAGCAATTATTCCAACCCTTTACCCAAGGTGATGCATCTACGACTCGTCGTTATGGTGGCACAGGCTTAGGTTTAACCATTAGCCAGCGCTTTTGTCAAATGATGGGTGGTTATATTACGGTGAAAAGTGAGCCCAATAAAGGATCGACCTTTACGGTTGTTTTACCCGTAGAAGTGAAAAACTTAACCTCAGCTCCGTCTGAGGACCCGACCCATGAACCCCCAGAAACAACAGTGCCAGAATCCATTCAACCCCCGACAGTCAGTCCATCCTCTACTCTGGCTAATCAACAGAGCCGTGCAGCCCGGACGGGAATCGTCTTAGTGATCGATGATGATCCCATTTCTCGGGATTTGATTTTGCGATCGCTTAATGTTGAGCCACTCCAGATTAAAGTTGCATCTTCTGGGCAAGAGGGTTTACATTTAGCTCGAGTTTTACAACCCGATGTGATTACCCTAGATATTATGATGCCCGATATGGATGGCTGGAGCGTCTTATCTCTGCTGAAAGCCGATCCGGTTTTGGCTGATATCCCCGTCATTGTTATTTCTTTCATCGGAGACGAAAGCCGAGGGTTTGCTTTAGGCGCATCCGACTATCTGACTAAACCAGTAGATGGCAAGCGTCTGGGAAGTTTGTTACAAAAATATCATCCTCATCGCTATCTGGGTCAAGCTCACACGGTGAGAGAAATTCTGGTGATAGAAGATGAAGAAATCACTCGTCAGACGCTGCGGCAACTACTCGAACACGATGGCTGGCAAGTCACAGAAGCGCCCAATAGCACGGTGGCACTACAGCAGTTAAACCAATATCTACCCGATCTGATTTTGATGGATTTGGTATTGCCTGAAAGGGATGGTTTGGAACTGATTAGCCAACTGAAACAACATCCTCTTTGGCATCAGATTCCAATCATTGTGATTACAACTGCTGAGCTTAAGCCTGAAGAACGTTCCCAACTCACTGGGTATGTTGAACAGGTACTGCAAAAAGGTAGTTACCAACCGGACGAACTGTTGCTCGATATTCGGGAGTTGGTCAATGCTAGTCTAAAGCAAATTCCAACTGACTCCCTCGACGTTAACTCTATAAGTGTCAACACTCAATTGTGATCATGGCTAAGATTCTATTGGTTGAAGATAATGAAATGAATCGCGATATGCTCAAGCGCCGTTTGAAGCGTAAAGGATATGACGTATTGATAGCTGTTGATGGTGCAGAAGGAGTAGAATTGAGCCAAGCTCAACCGCCAGATCTGATCTTGATGGATATGAGTCTTCCGGTGATGGATGGCTGGCAAGCCACAAAAAGGATCAAAACAAATCCCAAAACCAAAAGCATTCCTGTAATTGCCTTAACCGCTCATGCGATGGCGGGTGACCGGGAAAAATGCTTGGCAGCCGGATGTAATGATTATGACACCAAGCCGATTGAGTTTCCTCGATTATTACAAAAAATCGAACTCCTTTTACAGCAGAGTACTCCACTTTAGTGGCTGTTGGCAATCGTGATTGAATGAGTAGAGATAATAACAATAACCTCGCTATTGTACTGATAGAGTCTCGGTTATCACTGCCTCAGATAGTGCGTTGTTAATAGCTGTAAGCCACACTTTGCTGACGGTTAAGGGCGCTTAAACACCTCAGAAGTCATTATGGGTTATTTGTGATTCAAACGTTGCTGAATCAACCCCCAACCACGAGTTGCCAGCAGTACAAAACCCATCACTCCTAACTATAAAGGCGGCTATACTGTTTTTGATGCTATCGGTTTTCTGTGTTCTACTCTCTCAAGCGCAAACGTAATAGCCCCACTGTTAATTTGTTTGACCAGCCCATCCAAATGTTAATCGTGAAGTTAGATGAATCCTGACCCAAATACTGTTCTAATCGTAGATGATAACGAGGTAAATCGTGACTTACTTGCTCGGCGAATTAAGCGAGAAGGTTATGAGGTCAGAATTGCTTGTGATGGCTTTGAAGCATTAGAGATGGTTCGATCTGATTCGTTGGATTTAATTTTATTGGATATTATGATGCCTCAGATGAATGGGTATCAAGTCCTCGAAGCCTTAAAAGCCGATCCAGCGCTGCGCTATATTCCGGTCATTATGATTTCGGCAGTTAATGATATTGATAGTGTGGTTCGCTGTATTGAACTGGGGGCAGAAGATTATTTATCAAAACCTTTTAATCCCGTCCTGCTGAGAGCTAGAATTAATGCTTGTTTAGAAAAAAAACGACTCCGAGATCAAGAACAAGCTTATGTAAAAAAGCTGGCAATAGAACAAGAAAAATCGGAAAATCTATTATTAAATATTCTGCCTCAACCGATTGCTCAAAGACTGAAACAAGGCGAAAAAAATATTGCTGACAGCTTTTCCGATGTGACTGTATTATTTGCCGATATTGTTAATTTCACTAACCTGTCAGCCAATTTATCTCCTGATGCATTAGTAGAAACTCTCAATCAAATTTTTTCAACTTTTGATGAATTAGCCGAAGAATATGGTTTAGAAAAAATTAAAACTATTGGTGATGCTTATATGGTGGTGGGAGGACTACCAACCCCTCGAGCTGACCATACAGAAGCAATTGCAGAAATGGCGTTGGATATGCAAAATAAAATTTACAGCTTTAGTTTAAACCACAAAGATCCGTTAAAAATGCGGATTGGTATTCATACAGGGCCTGTCGAGGCTGGGGTAATTGGTACTAAGAAATTTGCTTATGATTTGTGGGGCGATACAGTGAATACAGCCAACCGGATGGAATCTCACGGAGTGGCCGGAAAAATTCAAGTGACGATGACAACTTACGAACGATTAAAACATAAGTATTTATTAGAAGAACGTCATACAATTTCTGTTAAAGGAAAAGGAGAAATGAAAACTTATTTTTTATTAGGACGAAAAGAGCAAGAACTCAAAAAAGATAAAGAAACTATAGTCAGCTAATTTGTATATAAATTGCTAAATATTGAGAAAATACAAGAAACGTTAACTTTTTACAGTCTATTTCGTAGAGCATGAATAAAAACCAACTATAATCAGTTATAGTGAAATAAAAAATAACAACGCTTACTCGTTTAAATCAGCCTGTGTCTCCTTCTTCTAAAATATATATTAGCCCTCGCACAATTGAAAAAGTTAGTCAACAAGCGCAGTTAACCCGTTCTTATCTCGTATTTATGGCGATGGCGGGTATCCTGGCAGCAGTCGCTTTATTAACAAATTCTATCCCTGTTTTAATTGGTTCGATGGTGATTGCGCCAGCCTTACCCCCGTTAGGATTAGTTTCTCTGGCGTTAGTTGTTAAAAAACCTCAGCTTGCATTCAAAGGCTTGACAACTGCACTGGTGGGTTTTCTCGTCGCGATGATTTTTGCCATGTTAACCACTTGGATACTGAATATAACTCATGTCATTCCCGAAGAAACTAATTTGCTGGGTAAAGAATTATTAGAAGAAAGAGTAAGGCCGGGATGGTATAGTGTGATTGCGGCTATGGCAGCGGGGATTTCTGGGTCGATTGCGCTGGTTCAACAGAAAACTGATACATTAGTGGGAGTGGTTGCGGCTTTAGCGTTAGTGCCTGCTTTGGCAGCGGCGGGTATCGCTTTTTTATCAAAAGATCCCAGCAGAGGTGTTGGAGGGCTATTGTTATTCGGAATTAATGTAGGATTTATTATTCTTTCCGGTATTGCAACAGTGCTGGTTATGCGACCCGATCAACGAGATTAAAAATGAGATTAAATCTGTAATTTTATCTAGGACAAAGCAATACTATTTTATTTAAAAAATTAAAATAAAAGATACAAACCTGCCAGCAAAACAAAGATATAACTCAATACAATGACTAACGCAACTAAGCCTTTTTATAATCGTCTTGCTATTGTTTTTGACTTTGATGAAACCCTCGCACCGGATAGCTTTGAGATCTTACTAAAAGATTTAAATTTAGATGTTGAAACTTTTAAACAAGAAAGAGTTAAACCTTTAGTTGATCGGGGTTGGGATAAATATCTGGCAAGGGCTTATTGTTTAATCGAAGAATCGAAACAGCGAGAAGGAAATGATAAAATTACTCAGGCAAGACTGGCGAAAGTGGGCAAAGCGTTACAGCCGTTTGAGGGTGTACCTGAAATGTTTGAACACTTACAACAGTGTGCCAGTAATATTATTAATGATGTAGAAGTTGAGTTTTATTTGATTACGGGTGGCTTTGTGGAAATGGCGCTGAATACATCAATTGCCCGTAATTTTAAAGCGATGTGGGGTTGTCGTTTTCACTACGATGAGAATGGAGAAATTAAGTTTATTCGGCAGCAAATGACCAATACGGAGAAAACAAGCTATCTTTATTATTTGTCTAAAGGGATGGATTTAGATAAAGAAAAAGATATTATGTTTGCCTATAGTAATGTTTCGGCTGAACAACTTTATATTCCTCTGTCTCAAGTCATTTATGTTGGAGATGGGGCATCGGATGCGCCCTGTTTTGCTGTGATGAATCAGAATAATGGAATAGGGATTGGTTTGTATAAGCAAAAAAATACAGAAGAATGGTCAGAACAAGACAAAATTGATGTTAATCAAAGAGTTGCTAATATTGCACCGCCTGATTATAGAGAAAATTCCGAGTTAATGCAGTCTTTAACTTTAGCCGTTGAAGGAATCTGTAAACAAATTGCTTTGCGTCGGCTCAGTATTGGGGAGTAAGAAGTTATGAATTATGAATTAGGAATGATGAGTATAAATCTTTGATTGTATTCATGAGTCAAAATTGCTACACTCTACACTCTACTCCCGATTGCCGTAGGCGCAGCCATAACTGTTAGAAGTATGCCAGATGGCGTAGCACCATAATAGAAGTAATTAGGGGATAAATAGTAATACAACGCCTCCCACATAAAGCAGCAGAATTAAAACACTTTCAAACCCAATATTACCAATTCCTTTTTCCTCTCGTTGCAGTAATCCCAGTAACAACGTACCTGTCATCAGAATTGTTAATGCCATCACAAATATCTGACGATTACCAATTGCACCATAAATTGAACCTTTGCGATAGGCAATATCAGAAAAAGCAAGCAATAGTAAATCAAAACAATTGCCACCAATCACGCCCCCCACAGCCAGCGTTAATGCACCTCGGCTAATTGCGGCTATCGTGGTGACTAATTCGGGTAAAGAAGTCGATACCGCCGTAAATAATCCCCCAACGATAGATTCTGAGATTCCAGTAATAGAGGCAATATTCAACCCAGACTGGGCAATGATATAACCGGAAGCCGCCACCAATAAAGCATAGATGACAAATTGAGTCCACAGTGTACTTAAGCTGGTACTAATCTGCTCTGTAGATGTTTCTTCTATATTCGTCAGTTTGGTTTGACGGGGAGACCACATATTTTTCTCTCGGGCTTGAGCAACTAAACGCAGCCCAAAAATATAGGCTGCAATGATGACGACAGTAGCGGGATGAATCCCCCTGAAGCTCACCTGTGGACTCGAAGCTGCTAAAAGGGGAATGGCTAACAGAGACATTAGTAATGTACCCTGGACTAAATTGGCAATTGAAGCAGCGGCGTGTTCGAGATTGGCTTTACGATAAGAGATATCGGCGATCGCGAGAAATGCAGTTTGTGCCGCAATCCCTCCCACAGCATTACTAACCGCTAGTTCAACGTGTCCGCCAGCGGCGGCTGTAACGGAAGTAACAATACCGGATAAAGAGGTGCTACCCCCGAGAAAAACGGCTCCGACAATTGCCTGTCCCCAGCCCGTTTTCTCAGCTAATTGATCTGTTACTTTTGCCATGCGCGTCCCCACAATCGCAATCACAATAGCAGCGATCGCAAAGATTGCAATATTGAGGGGTAAAGATTGAATATTCATCTTCTGAGATTAATCAGCCGTCAGGGTAAAAAAGGTTAATTCGGGTGGACAGAATAGCCGTACAGGAGCATAACTCATGCCAATACCTCGGTTAACATAGAGTTGGTTACCCGCTTCACCATACCCTTTTGCCCAACCATCGGCATAGACTTTATCTTTTTGGGTAAACCTCAACCACGACCATTGCGGTGTACCCGGTACTCGGAATTGTCCGCCATGAGTATGTCCAGCGACGGCTAAGGGGGCGGAATTGGCGGGAAACTGCTCAAATGTGTCGGGATTGTGCATCATTGCGATTCTTGGGCTATTTCCGGGTACATTACTCAAAGCTTGGTCTACGTTGTCCCGACTGGCCCAGAGAGAACCTACCCCAACTAAGTATAATGGCTCGTTACTGTTGGGTAAGGACAGTTGAACGGATTCATTTTCTAACACTTCTATTCCGGCTGCTTCTAAGGCGGTTTCTATACGTTCGGCTTCTTCGGTTTTGGGGGATGCGGTGCGACTACTCATACCATAGTCATGATTACCCAAAACTGCATAAGTGGGAATACCCGCTTCGACTAAAGGACGAACAATATCAACACTCGCTTCAATCTCTGGTTCAATATTGTCACCGGGTTTATACAGAAAATCACCACTAATTAAGGCAACAGCGGGCTTTTCTTCGATAATTTGAGTTACACTCCGACGGGCAGTTGAGCGATTATCACCCCACAGTCCAATTTGGAAATCTGTAATTTGTGCGACTTTCTTTCCTTCCCAGGCAGGGGGAAGATTAGGAATCTCGGCGGTTTCATTTCTGGTATTGAGGATGTAGGGTTCGATAAAACTCCACACTGTCAGTAGGACGATTATGCTGACAATTGCTGAGAAAGTATATTTGATTTTTTGAGACATATTATTCCTAACTCAAATAAAAAATGATTAATTAAGCATCAGTAATGGGTCAAGCTTACGCTACAATGCAGGTAACAGTGATACACTCAGGTTATGGTATGTGAAAGTCCACAATTTCAGCAAGCATTAACTGAACGTACAGAGTTAATTGAACAACTCTTAGATATTGGTGCTGCTTTATCGGGAACTCAAGATTTAGGAACACTATTGAATTTGATCTTGACGAAAAGTCGAGACATTACTAACAGTGATGCAGGTAGTGTTTACCTCGTAGATCGTCGGGATCATGTGCCGAAGTTACTGTTCAAAGCCGCTCAAAACGCCTCAATTCCTGATTTATCGTTTCGTGAATTTGCTATTCCTCTAACGGATAAAAGTTTAGCCGGCTATGTTGCGGTGACAGGGGAAACGTTGAATTTGCCTGATGCCTACGATCTGCCATCCAATACATCGTATCAGCTCGATTGTAGTTTCGATCAGATGATTTCTTATCGGACTCGATCTGTGTTGATTTTACCGATGCAAAATCTGCAAGGGGAAATTCTCGGTGTTTTACAATTGATTAACCGTAAAACAGACAAGAATGTTATTCTCAGCCCAGACAATACTTTAGCCTCGACTTTACCCTTTTCAGAATGGGAAGAACGGATTTTGCGATCGCTGGCTTCTCAAGCTGCGGTGTCAATTGAACGCAATCAACTCCAAGGTAATATCGAACATCTATTTGAAGGATTTGTCAAGGCTTCTGTGCAAGTAATTGAACAGCGCGATCCTTGTACCTCGGGTCATTCGGAACGGGTGGCTGAATTGACCGTGCGGTTGTGTGAAGAAGTCAATCAAGTCGATAGTGGGATTTTAACAGGGTATCACTTTAATCAGCAACAGCGCAAGGAATTACGCTATGCCGCGTTATTACATGATTTTGGTAAAATAGGAGTCCCAGAAGCGGTTTTAAGAAAATCCAAAAAGCTTTATAATGAGCAATTAGAAGTAATTCGTCATCGGTTTGCTCTGGCTCAGCGGAGTGTAGAACTGGAAAAGATAGAAGCAAAATATCAACTTTTATTGCAAGCTTCAGGTCACGATCACAATTCGACGGGAAGTTGTTCGGCTTGTCAGCAAGTAGAACAAGTTGAAACTCATTTTAGTGAAGTGATCGATCGCCTTAGTCATTATTGGCGGTTGTTACAAGTGGCAAATGAACCCCAAGTGTTAGATCAACAACCTTTTGCTGGACTTGATGAGTTGTCTGAGATGACTTATCGTGATATAGATGGTTCACTCAAACCGCTGATTACTCCAGCAGAATTACAACAACTCCAGGTGTTACGAGGTAACCTCACGGCAGAAGAACGGTTAGTCATGGAGTCTCACGTTAATCATACCTATGAGTTTCTCAAGCGTATTCCCTGGACAACTCATCTGCAACAAGTACCGATTATCGCTTCAGGACATCATGAAAAACTTGATGGCACTGGTTACCCTTTAGGATTAACACAAGATGAGATCCCGTTGCAAGCCCAAATGATGGCGATAGCAGATATTTATGATGCGTTGACCGCAGGCGATCGCCCCTATAAGCGAGGATTACCGACGATTACTGCTATTAAAATTTTACGACAAGAAGCCCTCAATAACAAGGTGAATTCCGATCTACTCTTATTATTTGAACAGCGTCAAGTTTATCAAGTCTTGGGGCATAGTTTGGATGTGTTGATGAAATTAGCCTGAACGTCTGCGTCGCATCCCTTTTGAAATCATCGCTAAAATTAATCCGGTTAAAGCGGCTAATTCTAAATGAGTATAACCTGTTGTTAGGATGAGAGACCCTAAAATCAGAAGACTAATCAGACTATATCGCGTTTGTTTGTTCATGGATACCGAATCAATGATGACCTGACTGTTTTATGGGCGTTTTCAATTATGGGGGTATTTAATTATGGGCGTTTTGTGGGCGCATTCAATTATGGGGGTATTTAATTATGGGCGTTTTGTGGGCGCATTCAATTATGGATGTATTTAATTATGGGCGTTTTGTGGACGCATTCAATTATGGGCGTTTTGTGGGCGCATTCAATTATGGATGTATTTAATTATGGGCGTTTTGTGGACGCATTCAATTATGGACGTTTTGTGGGCGCGTTTAATTATGGGGGTATTTAATTATGGGCGTTTTGTGGGCGTTTTGTGGGCGTTTTGTGGGCGCATTCAATGCGCCCCTACCGTTTTGCTTCAATATCGTGTAAAAATGATAGATTGGTTCTCAATCTGTTTATTATAAACTGTTATTTACAAGTTATTTCCTATGAATACTAATTCCCGTCGCTACCACATTACAACTTTCGGCTGTCAGATGAATAAAGCTGACTCAGAACGTATGGCTGGTATTTTGGAAGATTTAGGCTTTCTCTATACCGATGATCCTAATGATGCTAGTTTAATTTTATATAATACCTGCACAATTCGCGACAACGCCGAACACAAAGTTTATTCTTATCTCGGTAGACAAGCAAAACGCAAACATAATGAACCCGATTTAACTTTAATTGTAGCCGGGTGTGTGGCTCAACAGGAAGGGGAAGCCTTATTGCGACGGGTACCTGAAGTTGATTTAGTTATGGGACCTCAACACGCCAACCGTTTACAGGACTTGCTGACTCAGGTATTAGACGGAAATCAAGTTGTTGCTACCGAACCTGTTCATATTATTGAAGATATCACAAAACCTCGGCGTGATAGTGAAGTGACGGCTTGGGTGAATGTGATTTATGGTTGTAATGAACGCTGTACTTATTGTGTGGTTCCCAATGTGCGTGGTGTGGAACAGTCGCGCTATCCTGAAGCTATTCGGGCGGAAATGGAACAATTGGGACAACAGGGATATAAAGAAGTCACGTTATTAGGGCAAAATATTGATGCTTATGGCCGTGATTTACCCGGTTCCACGCCAGAAGGTCGGCATAAATATACTTTAACGGATTTATTATATTTTGTACATGATGTTCCCGGCATTGAACGAATTAGGTTTGCCACTAGTCATCCTCGTTATTTTACAGAACGACTCATTCGCGCTTGTGCCGAATTACCGAAAGTTTGTGAACATTTCCATATTCCTTTTCAGTCCGGGGATAATGATATTCTCAAAGCGATGTCACGGGGATATACTCAGGAAAAATATCGCCGAATTATTGATAAAGTTCGTCAGTATATGCCGGATGCTTCGATTAGTGCTGATGCTATTGTTGGGTTCCCCGGAGAAACAGAAGCCCAATTTCAGAATACCTTAAAATTAGTCGAAGAGATTGGTTTTGATTTACTCAATACAGCGGCTTATTCTCCGCGCCCTCAAACCCCTGCTGCTTTATGGGATAATCAAGTCTCAGAAACAGAAAAAGCAGACCGTTTACAACGCTTAAATCATTTAGTGGGTAAAAAAGCAGAAGAACGATCTCAGCGTTATATGGGACGTATTGAGACGGTTTTAGTGGAAGGTCAAAACCCGAAAGATCCCAATCAAGTCATGGGACGTACCGCAGGAAATCGTTTAACTTTCTTTACAGGGAATTATGCGGAAATGAAGGGGGAATTAGTGAAGGTTAAAGTAACCGAAGTGAGACCTTTTAGTCTTACCGGGGAAGCTATTGAGTTGTGTGCAACTGTATGATGAATTGTAAAATCACCCAAACAATTAAACCTGTTTGTATTGCCTTGGTAGTCGGTTTAATGGGATCAACTGCGATGAATTCTCAGGCTGCTTCTAGCCTATCCGAACGCTCTGAAATTATACCTGTTGTTGAAGAAACTATCACGGTTTCTCAAAATTATCGTTTACCTCAACATGATGAAAATGGAAATTATCGTCGATCTCCTCATAAAATTTGGAAAGTGGTTGATGCCGATCCAAATGGATTAAATTGTCGGATGACGAGTATGAGTTACAGGGAGTTAATTGATCCGAGAAATGACGTTGAATTTGATATTGTGAATTGGCCTGTTGTCGGGACTCTCAGGCGAGAACAACAGTTTAGAATAGATCTCGGTCCTGCTGGAATGGGTATGATGTATGATACACGACAACAACCTTGGATTTTTGTTAATCAAACTCTCAATGGAAATTCAGTGACTCAATGTTTTGTCAGAGCAAATAACCGATTTGTTCAACCTGTCGCGGATTAGTTTTTATCGGTTTAAAAAATACTCGTAATGATGTCTTTCTACTTTTTTTATAAATTTTTTATTCAACTATTTTTTAACTTCATGAGTGGGGAATATAAGAAATTATAGAATATTCAATAGTAGATTATACAGAAAAAATAGTAATATATAGCGCTTATGCCTGAAGGCACGCTTGCGCGATCGTGCAGGTTTTAGGTATTAGGTGTTAGGGATATGAAAGTACTGTAAAATAAAGATATTTGTGATGATTCGTTACTGAAATCTGTAAACACACCAGCACTCGTTGCTATAGCATTATCCATTGACTTCTTAGCATGATTAAAAGCTGAAAATTCCATAATATTTACTATTACAATAGCGTGGGAAGCGTTATAATTTTTACTAACAATTCAATTGACTGTTTTCTCAATGCCAGTTTTCTCTGCTCAACTGCAACAACGCTATTCAACGCCGCTTAAAATTGGTAACGTTGAAATCAATAGTCGGGTTTTACAGTCGCCTCTATCGGGTGTGACAGACTTAGTTTTCCGGCGATTAGTCCGTCGTTATGCCGCTGAGTCGATGATGTATACCGAAATGGTGCATGCCAGTCAAGTCTGTCATGTGCGGGAGTTACCGAAGATTATGGAAGTCGATCAAAATGAACGCCCCATTAGTATTCAATTATTTGATTGTCGTCCAGATTTTTTAGTCGCTGCTGCTCGGATGGCTGTCAAGGAAGGAGCGGATACAGTCGATATTAACATGGGTTGTCCTGTGAATAAAATCACGAAAAATGGGGGCGGCTCTTCGTTATTACGACAACCTGAATTAGCAGAAGAGTTAGTCAGCGCTATTGTGGAAGCTGTTGATATTCCGGTAACCGTTAAAACTCGTATTGGTTGGGATGATAACGAAATTACGATTTTAGATTTTGCTCAACGAATGGAAAAGGCGGGGGCAAAAATGATTA
Organism: Microcoleaceae cyanobacterium; assembly: GCA_049649525.1. Classification (GTDB taxonomy): domain Bacteria; phylum Cyanobacteriota; class Cyanobacteriia; order Cyanobacteriales; family Microcoleaceae; genus JAAURB01. Next base: position 41,975 of record JBARZE010000004.1, on the reverse strand, counting down.
CAATTCATGGACGGACTCGCGCTCAAGGATATAATGGCAAGGCAAACTGGCAATGGATTACTAAAGTTAAGCAAGTTGTGTCTATTCCGGTTATCGCTAATGGTGATATTTTTTCTGTTGAAAATGCAGTCCAATGTTTAGCAGAAACTGGAGCAGATGGGGTAATGTGTTCACGGGGAACGTTAGGATATCCGTTCTTAGTTGGGGAGATCGATCACTTTTTAAAAACGGGTACTTATAAGCAACCTCCCACTACAATTGAACGCTTAGAATGCGCTAAGGAACATCTCAAAGGGTTATGGGAATACAAAGGACAACGAGGTATTTATCAATCTCGTAAACACATGACTTGGTACGTGAAAGGGTTTCCGGGAGCGAATGAATTACGCAATCAATTAGCGAGGATAGAAAGTGTGGAAGCCGGATATCAACTCATTGATCAAGCGATCGCGCTTCGTACTCTTAGAGTAGGGAGTGGGGGATAGGGGGATAGGGAGAGTTAGAAGACGAGGAGATAGGGAGATAGGGAGATAGGGAGATAGGGAGATAGGGAGATGAGGAGAAATTTAAAATTACCTATTTGCCCATAGTGACTACCTGCCACATCCGCTGTTTCATCATTCATCATTTATCATTCATAATTTCTTATGCATATTTCTGTAATTTTGTCAAATTGCCACAAATTTAAGTTTGTCATCTGCGTTTTTGAGTTATCACCTTAAAGTTACTAAATTTAAGTCTAATAACAAAAATAGCTTAGATACAATCAGGGTTTGAGCAGATACTGACACTATAATTTGACTTTGTAGGTACAATTCTTTGCAAATTATACTTTATACCTAATATATTACAGAACTGACCCGAACCTGTCAACCCCTATAAACTCGTAAAAAAAATAGCAATTACATTTCGTTACAATGTCATCATTTCTTGACAGATATATTGATTTCTAATGATTTTGGCTTTAATTATTAAATAGAGATTATGCAGAATAATGAATGAGGCAACAGTTTATCTCCCCATCTCCCCATCTCCCTATCTCCTTGTCCCCTTATCCCCTTGTCTCCCCTTATCCCCTTGTCTCCCCATCTCCCTATCTCCCCATCTCCCCATCTCCCCATCTCCCTGTCTCCCCATCTCCCTATCTCCCCATCTCCCCATCTCCCCATCTCCCCATCTCCCTATCTCCCCATCTCCCCATCTCCCCATCTCCTTATCCTCCCTACTCCCCACTGCCTAACTTACTATCGGTTTGAATAAGGATAAAAAAGTTCAGGCTAGACTATAGAGGACAGATCTTGGTGGATCGCTTCGGTTATGAACTTTGATGAGGTACTCAAAATTACAGATGGTGTTGTTTTTGATAGTACTGGCAAACACCTGAGTGATGCACAACGTGCGGTGTTGCTGGGAACTTGGCAACGTCAGAAATATCATGAGATTGCTTTAACTTATCGTTGCACACCGGAGTACCTGAAGCAAGATGTCGGCCCGAAACTGTGGCAATTGCTGTCTGTTGAACTCGGGGAAAAAGTGAGTAAAACAAACTTTCGTTCGGTTCTAGAACGGCGAAGAGCCACATTACTAGAGGATCAACCATTCATTGAAAATGGATATATTCCCCTGCAAAATACGAGTCAAGAGACTTTAGTTGAGTTTGAGTCAATACCACTGCCACCTGTTCAAATAGACTGGGGAGAAGCTAGCGATGCCTCTTCATTTTGTGGTCGTGAATCAGAATTGCAACAACTTAAACAATGGATTTTAAATGAGCATTGTCGAGTGGTGGCGTTACTGGGAATGGGAGGAATTGGGAAAACGTCTATTTCTGTCGAACTCGCCCAGCAAATTCAGTCTGAATTTCAGTTTGTGATTTGGCGATCGCTGAGAAACGCGCCTCCCTTAGAAGAGATTTTAGCAGATATTATTCAGTTTATTTCTCCTGAGCCGGATTTAGAATTACCCGAAGATGATTATAAGCAAATTTCTTTACTGATTGAATTAATTCGTGTTTTCCGTTGTTTAATTATTTTAGATAATGGTGAATCTATTTTACAAGAAGGCGATCGCGCCGGACAATATCCGGAAGGTTATCAGAATTATGGAGAATTTTTTAAACGTTTAGGTGAAACTCGTCATCAAAGTTGTTTAATACTGACTTCACGAGAAAAACCCCGAGAAATTGCGGCGTTGGAGGGGAAGAGTTTAAATATTCATTCTTTATTAATGCAAGGTTTAGCAACAGAAAAATGTCGAGAAGTGATTCAGAGTAAAGGACTTTTGGGTACAGAGGAACAATGGAATCAACTGATTTATCGTTATGGCGGAAATCCTTTAGCAATTAAGATTGTGACTACAACAATTGAGGATTTATTTGCCGGAAAAGTTCATGAATTTTTAGAGCAAATTCAACAAGGAAGTGCTATCTTTGGAGATATCCGAGATTTACTGGAACAACAACTTGAACGACTTTCTGCTTTAGAAACAGAGATCATGTATTGGCTTGCAATTAATCGTGAATCTGTCTCTTTAACAGAACTAAAATCAGATTTATTAGGGTTTGTTTCTCCGAATGAATTAATTGAGTCTTTAGAATCTTTGCGTCGCCGCTCATTAATTGAGAAAAGCTATGATGGTTTTACTCAGCAACCTGTGGTAATGGAATATATTATTGAACAATTTATTGATAATATTTCACGAGAAATTAAAACGGAAAATATCAATTATTTACATCAATATGCTGTTTTAAAATCTCAAGCAAAAGATTATATTCGTGAAAGTCAAGTTCGTTTAATTTTATCGCCTATTCTCCGACAGATTACAATTCAATATCGTTTACGCGGTGAACTACAAGAAAAATTTAAAAGTTTACTGGCTAATTTAAAAAGTCAACCCGAACCTTACCCCAGTTATGCCGGAGGAAATATTATTAATCTTTGCCATTATTTAGATTTAGATTTAGTCAATTATGACTTCTCTCGTTTAACGATTTGGCAAGCTTATTTACAAGATGCAAATTTACAAGGTGTCAATTTTTCAGAGGCTAATTTGAGTCGATCTGTATTTGCTAAAACGTTAGGAAATTCTCTGACTGTTGCTTTAGGTATTAATCATCAATTGGCGACGGGAGATACAGAAGGAAAAATTTTGCTTTGGAATGTTGAAGATGGTCAACAACGGCTGATCTTTCAAGGTAAAACAGGCAGTATTAAAACCATGAGTTTTAGTCCGGATGGTCAACTGGTGGCAAGCGGTGGGGAAGATAAAATTGTTAGAATTTGGCAGGTGAATACGGGAGAATGTTTACAGCGATGTTTCGATCATCAAGATACAATTAACTATGTAAATTTTAGCCCAGATGGCACACTTTTAGTCAGTGGGAGTGACGATCAAACGATTAGATTATGGCAAGTAAAAACAGGGAAATGTTTGTCTATTTTTAACGGACATACTGAAGCGGTAAAAAGGGTTTGTTTTAGTCCTGATGGAAATACTATTGCCAGTAGTAGCGAAGATCAAAGTATTAAATTGTGGCAGACTGAAACCGGGGAATGTCTGCAAACGTTTTGGGGAGATTTTAGTTTAAATTGGACAGTCACTTTCGCGACGACAGCAAAAGTGAAGCAGCAAGCGATCGCCAGTAGTTGTGATGAGAATACCGTTAAATTATGGAATGTCGAAACGGGTCAATGTGTTCATACTCTAACAGGACATCAAGACTCGGTTTGGACAGTGGCATTTAGTCCACAAGGAGAATTGTTAGCCAGCAGTAGTGACGATCAAACGGTGAAGTTATGGAATGTCCATGAAGGTGAGATTTTGAAAACGTTGCGTGGGTTTAAGTCTCAAGTATGTTCCCTAGCATTTAGTCCAGATCAACCTATTTTAGCCACAGGCAGTCAAGAACAATTAGTTCAACTTTGGGATATTAATAGCGGTCAACGCTTACGAACCTTACGAGGTCACAAACATCAAGTTTGGTCTTTTGCTATCAGTCCGGATCGCGCTATGCTGGTAACAGGAAGTGATGACCACCTCGTCCGGCTATGGGATATTCATACAGGTCGTTGTATTCGTCGGTTTTCGGGTCATACAGACTGGGTGTGGTCTGTGGCGTTTCATCCCAGCGGTCAACTCGTCGCCAGCGGCAGTTATGATCAAACGGTCAAAGTCTGGAATTTACAAACCGGAGACTGTGTCAAAACCTTTCATGGTCATAACGATCGAGTCCAAGCAGTGGCATTTTCTCCCCAAGGGAATATCCTGGTCAGTTGCGGCAGCGATCAAACTCTGAGATTATGGGATATTCAAACCGGAGAATGTCTTCATTGTCTCACCGGACATAGTCGTTCTATCGGATCGGTTGCTTTCTGTCCTCAAGGTCGCTTACTCGCCAGTGGCAGTTATGACCAAACCATTAAACTTTGGGATATGGAGACGGGAAATTGTTTGCAAACCCTCGCCGGACACACTCAACGGGTTCATGAGTTATGTTTTAGTGCAGATGGTGAATATTTAGCCAGTGGCAGTTACGATCATCATGTGCGGTTATGGGAGGTTAAGACCGGAAATTGTTTGAAAGTCTGGCGCGGTAATTTTGATCGTATTCAAGGCATACAATTCAACCCACAAGGTCAGCTTTGGGTCAGTGGTAGTATGGATGAAAATCTGCGACTTTGGGATTTGGAGAGGCAAACTTGTGTTAAAGTATTATCCAATTGTCAGAGTTCAACCTGGTCAGTTATTTTTAGTCATGATAGTCAAATCTTAGTTAGTGGTAGCCACGATCAAGCTTTGCGTGTCTGGAATTTAGCCACAGAAGAATGCATCCAAATTTTCCATACCGATCAACCCTATCATGGTATGAATATTACGGGTGTAACGGGAATTACAACCGCGCAAAAAGCAGCTTTGAAAGCGTTGGGGGCAATTGATTTAGAAAGCCGAGATTATGATATGAGTTATGAGTTATAAATTATAAATTATGAATTGTGAACATTGAACATTGAAAAGCCAACTGATAACTGATAACTGATAACTGATGAATGATGAGTGGAATTTATGATGATAATCTTTCGCGTAGCGTGTGCGGTAGCACGTAGGGTTTTTACTCATAACTTCTTACTCCCGTACTTTGGTTACATGTAACGTCACGACAGACTCATATCTCATTACTTTTCCCCACACCCCACACCCACTACCCATAAAGCCTGAGATGAATCTTTTAGCTAAATGTTAAGCAAATACAAAAATAAGTTAAATGGGTTTAACTGAACTCTCTGAATTGGCTTTGTAGAGTAATTCAGATTCAACAATATCAAAATCCGGCCCCACCCAGACAAGTGTTGCTTCTGAAATGATACCATTTTCAAGCGATACTATCGAGAAATTACGACATTTTTGCTGATTGATTTGCTGAATTCGTCTGACTTTAGCCGCATTCAGATAAACAGTCCCGGCTTCATTGATATGAATACATTGGCGATCGCGATCTTTGCGATGTCGTAAATTATGATGCATATGACCAAACGTCACCAGCGGAATTGTCTTCTGTAAGGCCTGAGTTTGGGCGATAGCGGCGGCAAAATCCGGATCACCGTAGTCCCCCCCAATTGGATTCCAATCTCGGCCACAGGGAGATTCTGGGGTCTCTCCTAAGCCGGTCGGGCCGTTATGACCTAAGAAGATAATTGTATCATAAGCTGCTTGCTGTACCGCCTCAACAATGCGATCTGTCGAGTCTTGGATACTTTCAACGCCAAATTGTTTCTGATAAAAACTACGATTTCGTAACTTGGGCCCACCCCAACTAAAGGGTCGAGTCCCGACAACACTCAGCCCAAATTCTGGAAAATCTCGTTGACCATAACCCACATGGGCTTCTGCGACGAGGTCCATTTGCCGTTGGACGCGATTTTCAACACTCGTATCATAAGGACAATTTTTCTGCCCCCATTCGGTCATGGTATACCAAGCATCATGATTACCAAATACAACCGCTTTCGGCAAATCAAGGGCAGCGATCGCTTCGACGACTTCTACGGCTTCGTTGCCAAAATCCCCCACGAATAACACTAAGTCTACCCCTAACTGTTTAAGAGCGATACCGTCTTCGGGTTCCCACTGGTCATGAATATCCCCGACTACAGCAATTTTTACAGACTGCTTTAACGCTACGTTCATATCTACTATGTCAACACTCAATATCTAGGATAGACATTTCTGAGTCTATTTTGCAGCAGCGGGAAAATCCCAGTCGATCCCACGTTTTGGTGAATTCAACTATAATTAAAAATGAAGAATTGTTAAAAGTTCGAGTTAAGCCCCTAAAAACTTATGTTCACAACTCCCCTGAAACCCACTTCAGACTCTCTGACTACTCCAGATGACTTATTTGCGGCTATCGAAGTATTAAAGCAAGAGTTAAACGCGGTTATTTTAGCCCACTATTACCAAGATCCAGATATTCAAGATATCGCTGATTATATTGGTGATTCTTTAGGTTTATCTCGACAAGCGGCTGAAACAGATGCAGATGTAATTGTATTTGCTGGGGTTCATTTTATGGCAGAAACCGCTAAAATTATTAATCCCGATAAACTGGTTTTATTACCTGATTTAGATGCGGGATGTTCCCTTGCAGATAGCTGTCCACCCACAGAATTTGCTCAATTCAAAGCGGCTCATCCCAATCATTTAGTCATTTCTTATATTAACTGTACCGCTGAAATTAAGGCGATGAGTGATATTATTTGTACCAGTTCAAATGCGGTGGATATTGTCAATCAAATCCCGGAAAATCAACCGATTATTTTTGCACCAGATCGCAACTTAGGACGGTATGTGATGGCAGAAACCGGACGAGAGATGGTGTTATGGCAAGGGGCTTGTATGGTGCATGAAAACTTCTCGGAGAAAAAGATAGTTCAACTACAAATTGAAAATCCAACCGCTGAAGTTATCGCTCATCCAGAGTGTGAAACCGCTGTTTTGAATCATGCTAGCTATATTGGTTCAACCACCGCTTTATTAAAATATGCTCAAAAAAGCGCCACATCTGAGTTCATTGTCGTCACCGAACCCGGCATTATTCATCAAATGCAAAAAGAGGCAAAAAATAAGACATTTATTGCGGCTCCCCCGATGAATAGTTGTGCTTGTAATGAATGCCCTCATATGCGGCTGAATACCTTAGAAAAGCTTTATCTCGCTATGAAATATAAAACCCCTGAAATTGTCTTACCCGAAAAAATTAGAGCAGCCGCTTTGCAGCCAATTCAACGGATGTTAGAAATGAGTCGTTAGTCATTAAAATAAGACTCAATTAATAAGAATAACAATGGTGGGAACACAAAAATAAAGTTGTGAATTAATAAATTTATAACTTTGAGGTTAACCGATGCAATATTTAGTTTTACCATCGAGTCAATTCAATAAAATACCCGCCATTTTACTTTATTTAAAAATACTATTATTACTGATATTCTAATAAAATAAGCAGTAATTTATCAGGTTTTTATCAAGATCATTAAGATTGCTTTTAACCTTTTTAAACAATAAGAAACCAGAATACTAATTAATACTTTGGTTTCAGATGTTTAATTGTTACTATCCGGATTATTGGTACAAATAACCTTTACTCTCACAGAGAATCAACAATTCGGACTCGCTAAATTGCTGTATCTGAGGAGACTACAAAAAGCTGAAACACAGTCTAAATCAGCCTCCTAAATCAGCCTCAGCTTTTATTGACCCTTGTAAAACGGGGTTATATCTGATGAATTCCTCAGTTAACGACTCATAAGTTTAATCGGAATTTCAATCACAAACTCAGTCCCCTGATCGGGTTGAGAAAAGCATTGAATTTTACCTTGATGTTTTTCAACAATAATTTGATAAGAAATAGGCAATCCTAAGCCTGTCCCTTGTCCGACTTCTTTGGTTGTGAAAAAAGGATCAAAAATCTTTTGACGCACTATTTCAGACATTCCGATCCCATTATCCCTAATAATAATAGTAATTTTTTCGGCTGTTAATTTAGTTGTAATCCAAATATTTAAAGGGATTTTATGAACTTCTTTTGATTGTTGTATAGATTCTGCTTTAACCGCTTTAAATTTATCTTGTATTGCATCAACACTATTACTCAAGAGATTCATAAACACTTGATTTAATTGCGCGGGGTAGCACTCTACTAATGGTAAATTATCGTATTCTTTAATAATTTTAATTTCAGGACATTTGTCATTACTTTTAAATCGATTTCCCAAAATCAGTAATGTACTTTCTAATCCTTCATGAATATCGACCCGCTTGGATGCTGATTCGTCTTTTCGGGAGAAGTTACGCAAAGATAAAACAATTTGACGAATTCGTTCCGTTCCCATTTTCATTGAATTTACAGTTTTAGGTAAATCTTTCAAGATAAACTCTAAATCATATTCTTCAATTTTTTCTTTAATTTCTGTTTGTAAGTTAGGACTGTGCTTGTTGTAGAGATTTAAGACTTCTAGTAAATGATCGACATATTCTTGTAAATAAGTCAGATTTCCATAGATAAAATTAACCGGATTATTAATTTCATGGGCTACCCCCGCCACCAATTGCCCCAAACTTGCCATTTTTTCCCCTTGAATCAATTGAGCCTGAGTTTGCTTCAATTCTTTTAACGCTTTCGCTAATTCTATCGCTTGGCACTGGGACGTTTCTAATAATTCTGCTTGTTGAATCGCAATTCCCAGTTGTACACCGACTTGGGCGAGTAAGTTAACTTCTTCTTTTTGCCAATACCGAGGTTTGGAGTTTTGATAAGCAACCAATAATCCCCATAATTTTTCCCCCTGAGAAATCGGCACAAAGGTTTCATTTCGAGGTAATTCATCATGATTATCTGCGGCTAAAATATTAGGCTCAGTCGTTACTTTAGCAGAAATAACCGGACTCCAATCATCCTGAAATGAATCAGCCACAAATTTTCCCGTCCAATCTAAATTAAACTGATAAATCGCGACTCGCTCAACTTGAAGTAACTCTCTAACCGCTTGCGTAGTAGATTTAAAAATCGTTTTTAATTCTAGAGATTGACGAATTTTATCGATGGTTGCAGACAACAGTTTTTGTCGTTGCATTGCTTTTTCTCGCTCAGTGGCTTCTGCCAGTTGAATCGCTTGAGCTTGAACTTGTTGATAATATAAACTTTGATTTAAAGCAACACTGAGTTGTTCGGAAATTTGACGAATAAATTCAATCTCAGATTCCTGCCAACAACGAGGCCCACGACATTGATGAATACACAATAATCCCCAAAGCTGATTATCTCTTAATAAAGGCGCAACCACATTTGCCCGCACTTGAAATCGTTCTAAAATTTGCAGATAGCAATCTTGAAATTGATGTTTATAAATATCATTAATCGCATTAATTCGACCTTGGTAATAAAGCGGGACAAATTTTTCATTAAAACAATGGTCATACACTTTTTCTCTTAAAGCTGAATCATATTCATCTGCCACATCTTCATAAATAAATTCTCCTTCCCAATTCTCCTCAGGGTCAAAGCTAACAATGCTGACTCGGTCTACTTTAAGAAGCTGACGGACTTCAGTTACAGTGGTTTCAAAAATTGTACTTAAATCCCAGGACTTGCGAATGCGAGTAATCACCTCAGTCAAGGCTTTTTGTTGTTCTGCTTTATACTCAGCTTTTGACAACGTTTCATTGTGTCTGAGGGCAATACCAATTTGCTGACCAATTTGGCTGACTATTTCAACTTCATCCGCATGCCAAATCCGAGTAGCGCTATTCTGATAAGCGGCAATAATTCCCCAAAGTCTTTCCCCCTGTAAAATAGCTGCCGTGGCGAAAGATTTTGCTTGAAGTTGTTCTAATAATTGAATATGACAAGGACTTAAACCCGCTTGATAAATATCATTCACCGTAAAAGTATGACCCTCTGCGTAGCGCCCTCCTTTTGTACGTTGTAAGTAAGTATCTTCAACCGCCGGCTGTATCCCCACCAAAGGAGTCCAACCTTCCGCCACAGACTCAGCCACAAAATCCCCACTCCAGTCTGGGTTAAATTGAAAAATAGCAACCCTATCTGCATTCAAGAGTTGCCGGATTTCTTGAGTGACTTCCTCAAACAGAGTAATAATATCGAGGGGGGGACGAATTTTGTCTACAATTCGGCCAATAACTTGGTCTCGTTGGGTAATTTGAGTCAGTTGAGTGGAGTAATCTTTAATTTGTTTAACAGACTCTGTTTGCTGAAGCGCAATTCTCAGACAATCTGCACTTTTACGAATCAATTCAATTTCTGATTCTTGCCAATCTCGCGGCTGATGACATTGATGAATACATAATAATCCCCACAGTTTTTGATGACTATGTAAGGGGGCAATAATACTGGCTTGAACTTGTAATTTTGTCAGATCAGACCGGGTGAAGTGGGAATTAAGTTGAGTATGGTGAATATTATTAATGACTTGAATTTGACTCTGTTTGTCAGATTCTATTAAATGTTTTTCGATTAAATAAGTCTGTGGTTTTTGGGTTATAATACAATTCACATCAGCCGTTGCATCTTCACAAATAAATTTTCCCGTTCTATGAGGCGAGGAGTTAAATTGAAAAATTGTGACTCGGTTGACTTCAAGTAATTGTCGAATTTGAGAGATGGTTTTTTGAAAAATCGTTTCAAGTTCTAATGAGTCTCGGATATAACTCATTATCTCAGTTATCGCTCTTTCTTGTTTGAGTTGCTTTTGTAATTGAGCGGCAGATATCATCAGTTTATTTTCAGTGGGTATGATGTGAGAAGACATAAATTTATTCTTATTTTAGAGGGTTTTTGGGAGCGGTTTTATCCGAACTGTCAGAAACAAAGAATTCAAAAAAAGCTGAATCTATGTTATTAATTTAACAAAGTTTTTACAAAAATGTGTCTTTTTTTTATCAAACTTATATATTTTTCAAATATTATTAAACATATAATAATTGATTCAGCCTAACCTTTTCGCTGTATCATATAACACATTTGTTATATTATAATGGCAAATTAGCGTAAAAACACGGAATTTCATATCCAGTCAACACAACAATGCCAACAGAATTGATGCATCAATGACCTACTTCTATTCCCAATATAGTAATCCCAAGTCATTTGTCCAAAGTCTCACAATAGAGAAAAGCACTGAAAATCTTACTCTGTTCCTCGTTTACCGTTCTCTGTTTCCCTCTAAAATGTGTATTTTTTACACCACTCAAATCCGATTGCTATATGTAGCGATTATATAACATTTACTATCAAGAGATAATTATTCTGTTATTCTCTCAATACACTGTTTTAATTATTCTGCTTGCTCCCTCTGATTACCGAATCTGACCCGCAGAAATACGCAAGACTTTTCGGGGGCTGATACAATATTAAAACGCGGTATACAGGGTATCTACTGATAAAAGTGATTAGCTTTGTAACGATTTTTCAATCAACCCGATCCCAGAATTGTTGATATTTCTCAGAAAAATTGCATAAGTTCTAGGTTCATCAAATAGGTAGGTATGAAAAGAGAATGAACTATTAGCGTTCCCTTCTCTATCCCACCCGAGAGTGATTGTCGTCAGTGAGTTATTATGTTTGAATCTAGCCAGTCCGAAACCTTGTTTAGTTGGGAAAATCCGTTACTGCCAACCATCGATAGCTTGAGTGAAATAGACAAAACCCACTCATCGTATTACGCCGAAGCGACTGCACCCCTCAGTAAGGATCTAGCGGCAGAAGTTGAGTTGAGTCTTGTTTCTGCTGAGCGGATAGAACTCACTCCAAATCAGATTTTAGCAGATTCTAATTGGTTGCCAACTCCCACAACAGACTTATTAACACGTAGCAATATAGAACCGGGAAACACTCTAGCCACTGCATTTGATTTAGGTATTTTAACAGCAACACAAACTGCATCAGAATTTGTTGGCTTGACAGATTTGAGTGATTATTACCGGGTTTATATCGAAAATCCCAGTAGCCTAAACATTACCCTCACAGGCAGCGGCGCAGATGCAGATATTGAGTTGATTCAAGATCAAAATCTTAATGGTTGGGTAGAATACAACGAATACATCGATAGATCTTACGGCTTAACTAGTTCTGAACAAATTAACCTGAGAAATATTGATCCTGGGTTTTATTATATTCATGTTAAGCAATACAGTGGAGAGATTAACTATACACTCTCTGTTACAACAGGTAATCCGATTCCTGTTCCCCCTGACTTTGCTGGAAACACAACCCCCACAGCCTACGATTTTGGTATTGTGAATACACCGCAATTTCTGACTGAATATGTGGGTCAAGAAGACTTCTCAGATTACTATCGTTTGACTGTCGAAACTCCTAGTCGTCTTAATGCATTTTTAGATGGCGTAACGGGTTCAGCGAGTGTAATGATCGGTCAAGATCTTAATAATAATGGTGGGGTGGAATGGAGTGAAGAACTCGACTGGTCTTATGGTTCTCTGGTTCAACCTGCCAATGTCAGTGTGTCTTATCTAGAACCCGGAACCTATTACCTTAAAGTTTATACCTTTGATGACGAGGTGCAATATAATCTGAATCTTTCGACCACCCCAGTTACCCCGCTCCCACCCGATTTAGCCGGAAATACCTTATCAACTGCTTACGCAATAGGAGGATTAGAAACACCTCAAATTGTGACTGATTTTGTCAGTAACGGGGATACTGTTGACTATTATCGCTTTGATCTAACTACAGATAGCAGATTAAACCTTAGTTTAGATCAACTCAGTGCCGATGCTGATGTTGCTGTGATTCGAGATATTAATAATGATGGCATTGCCAGCCATACAGAAGTATTACAAGTTTCGACTAACCCCGGCATCAATACCGATAGCCTCAGCGCTAATTTAATTGCGGGGATCTATTACGTTGCCGTCTTCCAATATGAAGGAGATACGTCCTACAATCTTAATTTATCCGCTACTCCCACCCCTCCTCTACCCAATAATCCTGGTACAAATCTTGCCGGATTTGATGCCAATTTCGGTTATGGTTTAATTGATGCTTCCGTTGCAGTGGCAGCGGCTCAAGGTCTACCCACAGCTTTTGTAGACATACCGAATTCTTTACCCGTGGTTGAGAGTAATGTTACCGATCTCGATCAAATCCGTGTCCCAGAAGTTTGGAATCAAGGTATCACCGGGGAAGGAGTGATTGTAGCGGTGATAGATTCGGGTGTCGATCTCAATCATCCTGATTTAGTGAATAATATCTGGCGTAATTCTGATGAAATTCTGGGTAACGGTATTGACGATGACTTGAATGGTTATGTCGATGATGTTCAAGGCTACGATTTTGTCGATAATGATAACGACCCCAGCGATCTTGAAGGTCACGGCACTCACGTTGCGGGAACCATTGCTGCGGCACGCGATGGAAGTGATCTAACGAGTATCGGCGATATTTATGAAGTGAGTGGGGTTGCTTATGATGCAACAATTATGCCTGTTCGAGTCTTGGGTAATGGGAGTGGTTATAAGACCCCTGCACAACAAGATGCAACCCTCGCAAATGCCATTCGCTACGCAGTTGACAATGATGCAACGGTACTGAATATGAGTTTAGGAATCTCTTTTTGGGATTCTGCGGGTTTAGATTTTCCACTCACCAATGCGGCTTTAAGTTATGCTGCCGATAATAATGTTGTGGCGGTCATTTCAGCCGGAAATGAAAGAGATTTAGGAGGGACTTTCCCCAGTCAACCCGCGCTGCAAGCCACAGAAGAAAGGGCGATCGCAGTCGGTGCAGTCGATTCTAACGGCTTGTTTGCTTATTTTTCTAATCCAGCCAGCAGTTTTTCCGGTGCTTATCCTTATGTTGTCGCTCCTGGGATTGGGGTAATTTCAACCACACCCAATAATAGTTATGACAGGTTTGATGGTACCTCAATGGCGGCTCCTCACGTTACCGGGGTTGTGGCACTGATGCAACAAGCCAACCCTAATTTAACTCCGGCTGAAATCGCGACTATTTTAACTCAATCTGCTAATCCAACCGGGATTGTGGTTTGAGTAAGGAGATCAAGGGGAAAAGGGGACAAGGGGACAAGGGAGAGTAGGTAGAGACGTTGCATGCAACGTCTGTACGGGAGTGGGGAGTGGGGGAAGACAAGGGGACAAGGGGACAAGGGAGAGTAGGTAGAGACGTTGCATGCAACGTCTGTACGGGAGTGGGCAATGGGGAGTAAAAACCTTACCTCAAGAGCGCACACGCGCTCGCGAATAACTCTAATCATAAACCCCACTCACAATTCAAACCCTGTTGCCTTCTGGAGCTGTTTCCTTATTTATAACTCACCATTCATAACTCATCATTCATAATTTGCACCGTTTGTTATAATCCCGACCAAAATAGTCGGGTATGATTGACAGATATTTTTACCTTGTGATAGGCTTCGTCTATTCCGTTTAAGAATCATGTTAAGGAAAAGACTATGACTCCGGCGACTACACTTTCTACCGTCTCTCAGAGTTTACAGAAGGCATTTGAAGCGCTTCAATGTAAAGAATGCGGTGCAGAATATCCTCTAGAAGCCAAACATGTTTGTGAAGTTTGTTTTGGCCCGTTAGAAGTTAAATACAATTACGATATTCTGAAACAGAAAGTGAGTCGGACTTCAATTGAAGCTGGCCCCAATTCAATTTGGCGTTATCGCGATTTTCTCCCCCTCGCCACCGACGATGTGATCGATGTCGGTACAGGCATGACTCCCCTACTCAAATCTCATCGTTTAGCCCGTCGTTTGGGTCTAAAAAATCTCTACATTAAAAACGATGCGGTGAATATGCCCACCCTCAGCTTCAAAGATAGAGTGGTTTCTGTTGCCCTTAGTCGCGCTAGAGAGTTAGGATTTTCTACAGTATCTTGCGCCAGTACGGGTAATTTAGCGAATTCTACCGCAGCGATCGCCGCCAAAGCCGGACTCGATTGTTGTGTGTTTATCCCCTCAGATTTAGAAGCCGGAAAAGTCCTCGGAACCTTAATTTATAATCCTACCTTAATGGCGGTCAAAGGTAACTACGACCAAGTCAACCGCCTCTGTTCAGAAGTCGCCAATACACATGGTTGGGGTTTTGTCAATATTAACCTGCGTCCTTATTATTCAGAAGGATCAAAAACTCTCGGTTTTGAAGTCGCAGAACAGTTAGGTTGGAAACTCCCCGATCATGTGGTTGCCCCCATTGCTTCAGGTTCATTGTTTAATAAAATCTATAAAGGTTTCCAAGAATTTATCAAAGTTGGCTTAGTTGACGATAAAGCAGTTCGTTTCAGTGGGGCACAAGCGGAAGGTTGTTCTCCGGTTGCCCAAGCCTTTAAAGAAGGACGAGATTTCATCACTCCCGTTAAACCTAATACGATTGCCAAATCTATTGCGATTGGTAACCCGGCTGATGGGGTTTATGCAGTAGAATTAGCCAATAAAACGAACGGCAATATTGAATCGGTTAATGATGCGGAAGTGATTGAAGGCATTCAACTCTTGGCAGAAACTGAAGGAATCTTTACAGAAACCGCAGGCGGAACCACAATTGCAGTCTTGAAAAAATTAGTCGAAGCAGGTAAAATTGATCCCGATGAAACAACGGTGGTTTATATTACCGGAAATGGCTTGAAAACCCAAGAAGCGGTTCAGGGTTATGTCGGCGAACCTTTCACCATTGATGCTAAACTCGATAGCTTTGAACGGGCTTTAGAACGGGCGCGGACACTGGATCGGTTGGAATGGCAACAAGTTCTGGTTTAATAATTATTGAGCCTTTGCAGTGCAATAGTGGGGTGTAATCCTGCTATTGTGCAAACCTAGCTTTATTCGTCATTGATCGGTGGTTATCAGTGACGAATCAAATTGTTTACTATGACTCATTTTCTACTACAATTAATTGACATTATGGCTGTTAAAGTATTAGTTCCAACTCCCCTACAAAAATTTACAGATAATCAAGCAACCCTTGAGTGTGACGGAGGCAATATTACTGAATTAATTGATTCTTTAGAAACGCAATGTCCGGGGATCAAAAAAAGTTTGTGCGATGATACAGGAAAGCCCCGACGGTTTCTAAATTTCTACGTTAATAGTGAAGATATCCGTTTCTTAGAAGGAACAGAAACAGCACTGAAAGATGGCGATGAAGTCAGTATTGTCCCTGCTGTTGCGGGTGGTTAATTAGATTTTTCTATTTAATATTGGTTGTGAATATTTTTTCTCATCCAATTAGGTTGGGATTTCTCCTATTTTTATTTTGCATTGGGATAGCTGGTATTTCTCGTTTATTCTTGTTAAATGAGGAGATTCCAGCCTCTCAATATCGTCCCGTAACGGTTAGTTCAGAAGCGTTAAATCAACGATGGGTTGTTAATGCCGACCAAGCAATTGATTTAATTCAGCAAGGGGCGATATTATTAGATGCTCGTTCGTTGAAGTTATTAAAAGGGGCAACTTTACCCGGTTCTAATGCAATTGCTTGGCAAGATTTTTCCCAATCTGAGAAACCCAATAAAGGTAAACTCTTAACCTCAGATCGGATTTTAACTAAGAAGTTACAAGCATTAGGTATCGTTCAAAATAAACCTGTAGTAGTAGTTATTAACCCTAAGACAGGTTGGGGAGAAGATGGTCGTATTGTTTGGATGTTACGCAGTTTAGGGCATCGTCAAGCTGTATTTGTTGATGGTGGATATCCCGCTTTGGTTAGTGCCGGATGGTTAAAATTAAAACAGTCTAATGTATTGCAAAATAATATAAAAACAGGTGATTTTGTTGTGCGTCGTCGTTTAGACTGGACTGTTAACCGAGATCAACTGCAACAACAATTTAATTCTGAGAATATTGTGGTCATCGATAGCCGTGAACCCCGCGAATATAACGGACAAACGCCTTATGGCGAAAAACGTGGCGGTCACATTCCTGGGGCAATTCATTTATATTATCAAGACTGGTTAGATGAGGATGGTTTATTACTTTCTCAATCACGAATTTTAGCGCAATTAAATCAACTCGGAATTACCCCAGAAACAGAAATCATTATTTATTGTACAGGGGGGATACGTTCAGCTTGGTTAACGGCTGTGTTCGTCGATCTGGGTTATAATGCTAAAAATTATCCCGGTTCAATGTGGGAATGGTCAGCTTCTGCTGCTGCAGATTATCCTTTAGAATAATATAGCGCTACGTCCTACTCCCCATTCCCTGTTCCCTTTTCTAATATGAATTTACCGACTGATTTACTGGAAAAAGTGACATCTTTACCAAACCATTCAATCATCGGCATTTCAGGCTTTGGGGGTTCTGGAAAATCTACACTGGCTAATACTCTCAGCAATCAATTAAATTGCGATCAAATTTGTACAGATTCTTTCATGACAGATGTCTCGAATCATCAGTTGTCATGCTGGAATAATATTGATTATACTCGGTTAATTGACGAAATCATTATTCCTTTTAATCATAAATACAAAACCCTTACTTACAGTCATTTTGATTCTAATATAAACGCTATATCTGAAAAAATCACAATTAAGACTGTTAATAATTTAATGATTGAAGGGGTAGGTTTATTTCATCCAGATATCATGAAATATTTAACTTTCGCCCTTTGGGTAGAATGCCCTCTACAGACAGCCATCGCCCGAGGAAAGCAGCGAGATCGATTTGTGCATCACAACCCGAAAGATCAGCTTTGGGACGGCGTATGGAAAAACAACGACCTAGAATTTTTTGAAAAATTTAGCCCTGACAAAAATGCTAGCTTCATCTTCAACAATAGCGATGATTTTGAAAAATTATTCGGTTAGAGTTGATTTACACTCGAAGAAAATATAAAGTGACGACTTGATGAAGATAATAATTCCTTGATCAAAAGTCTCTGATCATTCACCTCTAACCCTTTATCCCTGATTATGGTGCAAAAACTCCAGCTTAAACGCAAACGACATTTACTCTCAGCTTGGCAAGAAGTTGATGGGTGGCTATTTGTCATGACGATTGGTTTAACGATTCTCGGCGGAGTCATGATCCGCAGTGTAGAACTTAACCAAGGATTGACCGATTGGTGGCAACATTGGATTATGGGGGCAGTCGGTACTGTATTGGCTTTTATTATTGCCCGCAGTCGCTACGAACAATTAATTCAATGGAAATGGATAATTTATGGAATTACTAATATTTCTTTGATTGCAGTCCAGTTAATTGGAACGACTGCCCTGGGGGCGCAACGCTGGATTAATGTTGCAGGGTTTCATGTACAACCCTCAGAATTTGCGAAAGTTGGAGTGATAATCACTATCGCTGCCTTGCTTCATGAGCGCGTCACGCCGACACTGACTGATATGATCCGAGTATTGGCGATCGCAGCCGTGCCTTGGGGATTAGTTTTTATTGAACCGAACTTAGGAACTTCTCTGGTATTTGGGGCCATTACGTTGGGAATGTTGTACTGGGGAAATGTCCATTCAGGTTGGTTAGTGCTACTCGTTGCCCCGGCGTTTTCTGCCTTGTTGTTTAATTTATATCAACCAGCGGGGATTATTTGGGCTGTATTAATTGGGTTTGTGGGCTGGTGGAGTTTACCCTGGCGATGGTTGGGGGGGCCTGCGGCTTTACTAATGAACTTAGGGGCGGGTAGACTCGGATTTGTGTTGTGGAATGTACTGCAAGATTACCAAAAACAAAGAATTACCGGATTTCTCAACCCTGAACAAGATCCTTTAGGCTCAGGATATCACTTAATTCAATCTCGGATTGCGATTGGTGCGGGGCAACTGTTTGGCCGGGGACTGCATCAAGGGACTCAAACTCAACTTAATTTTATTCCTGAACAACATACCGATTTTATTTTCTCCGCTATCGGTGAAGAACTGGGTTTTGTCGGCTGTGTGTGTGTGTTATTGGCGTTTTGGATTATTTGCTGGCGCTTAGTGATGATTGCAATTACAGCTAAAGATGCGTTTGGTTCATTGCTGGTGATTGGGATATTGTCGATGATAATATTTCAAGTCTTTGTTAATATCGGCATGAATATCGGACTTGCACCCGTGACGGGTATTCCTTTACCTTTCCTGAGTTATGGGCGTTCGGCGTTGCTGAGTAATTTTATTGCCATTGGACTGGTTCAATCTGTGGCCAACTATCGACAGCGGATGAAATTCTAAAGCCTGAGTCTCCAAATAATAGAGAAAACGATTACTTGTTGAATCAAATATCTTACCTTGACCTAATCAGAATTCTACCCTTACGGCAGGGGTTCGGGGAGGTCGTAACGTCCTGAGGTGGGGGCTAAGAGCTTCCCCCAGTGATTTTTGGTTTTCTGCCCAAACCTTAAATTAAAATAATTGGGATTTTGTATCAAAGTACTCAGATTTATCCACAATGAGGAGATAGTCTGATTAAATATTATTGATATATTAACCAAAATTTAAATTTATTTAACTTGTCTACACTGCTAACTGCGACTCAGTTTCCGGCTAAGGTTCTCACACTAGACAACGGGCTAACCCTGATTCATCAAGAAATTTCAGCCACACCCGTTGTGGTTGTTGATGTATGGGTGAGGGCAGGGGCGATACGAGAACCAGAACCCTGGTCTGGGATGGCTCATTTCCTAGAACACATGATTTTCAAGGGAAGCGATAAAGTTGCTCCGGGTGTGTTTGATGATGTGATTGAAAGTCGTGGCGGTGTAGCCAATGCAGCAACGAGTCATGATTATGCTCATTTTTACATAGAAACAGCCAGTCAATATTTAGAGGAAACCTTACCGACTTTAGCGGAAATTCTGCTAAATGCGACAATATCAGAAACCGAATTTGAGCGTGAACGAGATGTCGTCTTTGAAGAAATTCATCAAGCTCAAGATAGTATAGATTGGGTCGAATTTCAAACCTTGATGGAAACGACTTATCAACATCATCCCTATGGTCGTTCAGTTTTAGGCACAAAAGCTGCTTTAATGGGGCGATCGCCAGAGGAAATGCGTTGTTTTCATCACTGTAATTATCAACCCGAAAATATGGCAGTTGTGGTGGTGGGAGGAGTCGAACAGCAACGGGTGATCGATCTGGTTTCAAAAGCCTTTAACCACTTCCCCAAAGCCGATCACTGTCCGCAAATTCGGACTGCACCCCGACCCATCAACCCAGGAATTCGTCGGACTCAGCGAGATCTACCGCAACTCGAACAAGCGCGGTTATCAATGGCATGGACAGGGCCGGGAGTAGAACAGTTACGGGTCGGTTATGGCTTAGACTTGCTATCTGTGTTACTCGCCGAAGGACGTACCTCTCGTTTGATCAAAACCTTGCGAGAAGATTTACAACTGGTTCATTGTATTGATAGTAGCTTTTCTTTGCAACAACAATCTAGTTTATTAACGATTAGTGCTTTACTTGAACCCGAACATCTGAAAACGGTAGAAGCAATGATTTGTGATAGCTTATTTGAATTGCAAACTCAACTGATCTCTCATACAGAACTAAATCGCATTCAGCGGTTGTTGTGCAATGATTATTCTTTCTCGACAGAAACCCCAGCTCAAATTGCGGGATTATATGGTTATTATTTTACCATTTCTCAACCGGAACTTTCTGTGACTTACCCCGATAAAATACAATCTTTTCAACCGAGAGAATTGCAACACCTGGCTCAACAATATTTAGATCCACAAAATTATGCGGTTACCGTCTTACAGCCTGCTTAAACCTCCCAAAAACTATCAATTTCAATCTCATTGACTTCAGACTTTAACTCCTGAAAATAATTACTTTGAGTAATTTTCTTAACGTCTTGTTCTCGCTTTTGGTGATCAATTTCTATTTGCAGTTCTTGTAACTGACGCATCAGCTTTTCTGCTTCTTGTTTTCTTTGAGTAATATCTTGAATAATCCCTTCATAATAGAGTAAATTACCATTCGTATCACAAACACTGCGGGTATCTTCTTCGATCCAAATAATACCACCATCTTTACGATAAATTTGATATTCTAAATCTTTAACTTGCCCATATTTAGCCATAGACTCAATAAAGCGATCATAGACATTTGGATCAACATAAATCTGAGAACTAACATCATCAATACTCTTAATCATTTCTTCTGGTGACTCATAGCCATAGAGGCTTGCTAAAGCGGGATTAACTTTAATATATTTTCCTTCTGGAGTAGATTGAAAGATTCCTTCTAAAGCATTTTCAAAGATACTACGATAATTTTCTTCCGCAATTTTTAGGGCTTCTTTGGCTTTATAGCGCTCTGTAATATCAATACCAACCGCAACAATTGATTCACCATTTTTATATTTTTGCGCTGCCATTAAATAGTATTTTTGTTGATGATTAATTTGTAGCGGAACTTCTTTTAGAATAGCTTTTTTTGAGCTATTAATAAAATTATAAATAAAGTTAATATAAGTATAATTAGCCTGAGAGAATCCAATCGGTTGATTGATAAAAGATGTAGTCGGTAAATTTAAACTATCCGCTAAATAATGATTAACCCCCAGATATTTACCTTCAGAGTTCATCCAAGAAATTGAGCCGGGTACAGCATTTAATACGGCTTCAAGTTGCTCATTTTTAGCCTCCAAAGAATCGAAAGAAGCCTGAAGTTGTGCCGCCATACTATTAAAAGAATTCCCTAACTTTTCCAGTTCTTTAATGTGTTTAACTTTCACATTTTGACTTAAATTTCCTGTGGCAATTTCCTCGGCGGCTTGGCTGAGTGTGGTGATAGATTTAGCCAATTGACGGGAGATTAAAATACCTACAGCAGTTGCCAGTAATAAGGCAATAATACATAAAATAATAGTACTGCGATTATTAATATTAATTTGTTCCATAAAATCGGATTCTGGAACCACTAAAACAATCAACCAATCTAAACCATAACCATCTCTAAATACCGAAACCTGTACAAACTGGCGCTGACCATTTAATATATATTCGAGTTGTTGAGGTTGCCTAATATTACTCAAATCGCCAAAACGCTTGTGCAAATATTCTGTGGTTTTTTGAGTTAGCAAAGACCGACTATTAATCGCTTTAATCAGTTCAATATTATCTCCTTCTTGTCTAAATAATGGCTCTTTTGAAGAACTTGAAACCAGTGTTCCTGAGCGCTCTATCACAAAAGCTTGACCGGATTGACCTATTTCTAACTCTTTTAAAAAGTCTCTAAATTGTTCCGGCAAAACTACATCTGTGGCACAAACTCCAATTAATCGATTTCCCGTTTCATTATAAACAGGTAAAGTCGCTGTAATATTCGGTAGCTTAGTGGTAAAAGAAATATAAATATCACTCCAAGTTGCGCCCCCGGCTGATAATGCGGCACTGTACCAAGGACGTAAACGAGAATCAAATTGTTTATCACTGGTTCGTATTTTGAAGGTGCGATTTCCTCGAACATCTAACCCATAGTAAACTCGATAAAAATCCGTATTTCGATTACTATAAGAAAGCTGTAAAGCGTTGTTATCAGGAACTCTCAAAACACCAAAAAATTCGCCATTACGAGGACTACCACAATAAACAAATGCTAAATTAGGTGCTATTTTCATTTGTCGCCAGATTAGATTCTCATTACTGGCATTAATGATATCTAGCTGTTGTTGAACTAAGGTGGTTGCATTCAGTTGATTAATTTCATGAGGAATATCGAAATAGCTATGAAGTTCTTGAGTAATTCTAGCAGTCAGTTCACTGCGAAGCTGAGTCGCTAAATTCCGAACAGCTTGTTGTCCATTCCGAAAAGAGAGATATCCAACTAAGCCAACTGTTCCTGTAATGAGAATAAAAAATGGTACGAGTAAAATCGTTTGCAGGGAATATTTTTGAGGAATTTTAGGGATTTTTTGCTGAACTTTTTTGATCCACATCTTGAGATTATATAGGTGGTGAATTAAAAACTAAGTACCCCATAACTGATATAAGAAGAGAAAAATAGTAGCGATGATCAAATAATTTTAGATTAAAGCTTTGAATTGAAAATAGCTAAGGAACATCATCAGAATTAATCGGATTAAAGATATTAAAAATTATCAGTTGATGCCCCTCACTTCATCATGTTTGTTAATTACCAGTCATTGACAGCATCACTCCCGTCAATCCATTCTTTGAGATCTTTTTTGGGTGTAGCAGCATTGAAAATATGTAACCCAAAGTCATGGGAGATATCTTTACAGACTTTAATCCCCCGGACACTATTACCTTTTTCATCCAGCAGCGGTGAAAACGTCCCAACTCCTAATTTTCCGGGGGCAAGGGCGAGAATACCACCCCCCACTCCGCTTTTAGCCGGGAGTCCGACCCGATAAGCCCATTCACCCGAATAGTCATACATTCCGCAACTTAACATGACGCTGATCACATCCTGAATATATTCTTCCGCTAAAGCCCGTTCTCCGGTAATGGGGTTAACGCCGCCGTTGGCTAAGGTTGCCGCGATCATCGCGAGATCTTTACCATTAACTAAGATAGAACATTGTTGGAAATATAAGTCTAATGTTTCTTCAATTTTGTCTGTCACCATGCCAAAATTCAGCATTAAATATGCCATGGCGCGGTTGCGATATCCGGTGGCTTTTTCGGATAGAAAGATCGGTACATTTATTTCATGTTCTCGACCTGTATAACGCTGAAACATCGCTAACATTCGCTTCAGCCGATCGGTTGATCCATGGCCTTTAATTAAGTCTGTGGTGGCGATCGCCCCGGCATTCACCATCGGGTTATAAGGACGATTTGTTTTTTCATCTAAAACAATAGAATTAAACGCTTCACCGGTCGGTTCTACACTGACTTTACTGTTAACATATTCCCGCCCATGATCTTCGAGGGCTAAACCATAGACAAACGCTTTAGAAATCGATTGAACCGTAAAAGTTTGTTCGCATTTCCCCACTTCAAATATCTGACCCTCTGCCGTCACAACACAAATCCCGAACCAGTTGGGATCAGCTAATGCCAGTTCAGGAATGTAGTCAGCAACCGCACCTTCATCAAGAGTTTTATATTTTTCATACAATTCATTTAGGTAAGTTCGGAAGGGAGAAGCAACCGCTTGAATTGAATTCGCTAGAGATTGTAAATTACTCTCATTCATGATTCTAACCCTATATTTTTTATCGAAAAATATTGTACTTTTGGAGCTGGGAATAAATTGCTTAAATCAATTTAATCATCAATTAATTTTTGAGCCACTTTATTAAATTCTTGACTAACGATATGCTCCGGATACTTAGCACAAAATACTCCTTCACTGGCGAGCTGAACAATGTCTTCAGACAACGGAAAAATACCAGCCACCGGAACATTATATGTTTCTTCAACTTTTTGTTTCAGTGCTTCAAAACTCATGCTACTCAAGGCTTTATTAATGGTTAGCATCATTTTTCGTACTTTTAAGGCTTTAGCCACATCCAGGGTGACTGCTGTTCCTTGATAATCTTGTTTGTCTGGACGCAAAATCAGAATTAAAACATGAGAAATTGCAATGGAGAGAAAGGTTTCTTTTGATAATCCAGGATGAGTATCAATAAATAAATAATCAAGCTGTTTTTCTTTAACGAATTTCCGCAAGCCATCATTCAATAATTTAACGTCGTATCCTTCACTTAAAATCCGAGAAATATCATCAGCTTTAATACTTGCAGGAATTAAGTAAATTTCACCGTCTCCTGTTAATTCTATACCCGAACTCACATCATAAATAGCTTCTTCTATGGGCGCTTGTCCCCATAAATAACTGTTCATTGTGGTTTTTAAATCTTCTGGTTCCAAACCAAATAAAGTATGAATTCCAGGAGATTGAATATCTGTATCTACAATACCGACTCGATAGCCTTGCAGGGCAACTGTAGTAGATAGATTTGCAGTAAAGTTGGATTTTCCAGTTCCTCCCCGGTAGGAGTGAATTGAGATGACTTTAGGCATAGTTTTTGAGCATAATTCTATATGATTAATTTTTTTGAGACGTAAAAATAAATAATTTCTGTCTCTATATATTCAAACTGTATAAGAGAACAGAGAAATCGGCTTGATTTTTCATGCTCTACAATTACAGCTCACTTAAGAATGTTTGAGTTTAAATTGAAATCATACTTGATTTTAGACCTTTTATAGCCTTTGTCAATCATTATTTAAATTAATTTCAGATTAAGTTGAAACTAGAGAAAACTGGATATCATATATACTTTTTAAAGTCAATCTCTATAGTTAGCTAATTTAAAATTAAAAGTTATTATCTTACTCAAAATAGTATGATGTATCCCCGGCTATATTATGAGTTTCAGGAAACCAATAAATATTAGCCAACCTAAAAAGCAATAACTTTCAAATCATGAAAATTAAAAATTATCTTATTGAATTACTACAATTCAAAGTATATTTTTTGATAAAATTATTAATTTTGACCCATCATGAACAGGTATTGAAGCTGATTAATACTGCCCGTGAAAACATCAAACAAATTATATTAATTACGCTATTCTGGTTAAATTTAGAGTCAAAAATATTGCTAATCACCCCGATCAAACTATCTAATTCTCAATCAAGGATTTTTCGTTGAAGCAAACTACAATAGAATGCACAGTTAATCGGATGGTGACGAGGAGAACATCTCCATAATGATTGATTTGCTGTCTCCTCATCAATTGTTTTAAACTGATTTAGAACGCTTCAAGCTGGCACTGCCTAAAATACCAACTGTGAATAAACCGAATATAGATAACGGTTCAGGAACTTCTGTCACCGGATCTGGGATATCAGCAGCGTTGGCAATAGATTGAATCACCTGAGAATAATTATTCTCGACTTCTGAAAAGCTGACCGTCTCAAAGGTTCCATCTTCTAATTCCAAGGTGAGAGCCGCCCCAGCGCGGGCAAAATCATCTCCATCATCTCGTCTATCGTTAGCCAGATTATCGGTGTCTGCGCCAAATTGAAACGAGTCACCAATCCCAAATGAACCGAATGCAAAGCTAATTTGTAACAAAGAAGTATCCCCATCATCGGGGTTAAATCCGGGCGCAACGACTTGACTCCCGGCAAGGGATGTAAAAGTAATATCACTCTCTGAGATTCCTTGCAAAGAAGCTAAATTTAGAGTGGGGGCGAAACTTTGAAAATCAAAATAGGCATCGCTATCACCGCCAGCGGCTAAATCAATTTGAATAGATTTAATAAACACATCTGATGTATCACCCGTATCGTCGATCCTGAAGCTAAAAAAGTCAGAATCATTGCCATTATTAAGCCCTCTGGTTTCGGCAACGAAGCTGGCTGCCTCTGCTGTTGCGGCGATACTACCCACACAGAATAACGCAGATAAGCAAGCGATTGATAATTTTTGAATTCGATTAATCACGGTATTGACTCCAGCAGTTAACATCAAGTTTGAATAGATAGTGCCAGTTAATAGAAACTCTACTCGGCAGCTTCAGATATTGATTGAATTATCACAGTTTAAAAGATAATTATACTCTTAATTGACTGTGACTGCACGCCTAATAAATTTTCGATGATAGACACAAACCTTGATATATCACCCTTTGTTTGTCATTTTTCCTTTGAAACTTAGGATTAATCATATCTCTGTAATCCTACATATAAAGTATGTCATGATGATCGCAACCGTGTCGAGCCAAAAACCAAGATTTTACTGAAGCTTTACAATAAACGGGTCGGGGCGCAACGAGTGCGCCCTATATTATCAAGTTAGGAATTCAGTTTTTTACCTAACAATTGATTGGTCAGTTTCGGCTCAGCCCGTCCTTGAGTTTTCTTCATAATTTGCCCGACAAAAAATCCTTGCAACTTAGTTTTACCATTGCGATATTGTTCAACTTTGTCTGCATTCTCCGTCAACACTTGATCAATAATCGTCTCTAATTCATTGGTATCGGAAATTTGAATGAGTCCTTTTTTCTCCACCAATGCTTTAGGAGAACCGCCTTGAGAGAACAGTTCGGGTAAAATATCTTTGGCAATTTTACCGCTAATTGTTTTCTGTTCAATTAAAGTCACTAACTCAGCCAGTCCTTCCGGTTTTAAGGCAATATCTGTGATATTTAACTTCTCATTTTTCAGATAAGCAGTAATATCCCCCATCACCCAATTAGCCGCTTGTTTAGTATCGCCGCCCGCAGCAACAGTGGCTTCAAAATACTCTGCTATCGATTGATCTTCGGTTAATATCCGAGTATCATAAGCAGACAATCCGAGTTCTGTTTCATAGCGATGACGTTTGGCTACAGGAAGCTCTGCCAGTTCAGATTTCCACTGTTCTAATTGTTCACGAGAAACTTCAATCGGAGGCAGATCCGGTTCGGGGAAATAACGATAGTCACTGGAACCTTCTTTGAGGCGCATACTAATCGTTTTTTGACTATTTTCTTCCCAGAGTCGTGTCTCTTGAAAAATCGGTTCTCCGGTTTCTAAAGCAGCAATTTGTCGTTGAATTTCGTGATCGATAGCCCGTTGAATTGCACTGAAGGAATTCATATTCTTAATTTCTACCTTTGTGCCGAACGCTTCAGTCCCTACCGGACGCACTGAAATGTTGACATCACAACGCAGAGAGCCTTCTTGCATATTACCGTCACTCACCCCTAAATAGCGAACAATACGACGGATTTCTTGAGCATATTCAGCCGCTTCTAAACCCGAACGAATATCCGGTTCGGAGACAATTTCAATTAATGGAATCCCAGCGCGGTTATAATCGACTAAAGAGTAAGTAGAACCCGATAGCCTATCGCTGCCGCCATGAACTAATTTTCCGGCATCTTCTTCCATGTGCAGGCGAGTAATGCCAATTTTTTTACGAGTAGCATTTCCCGCTTCATCAACGATTTCAATTTCTAGCCAGCCATTGGTTGCAATGGGTAAATCAAACTGAGAAATTTGGTAGTTTTTGGGTAAATCCGGGTAAAAATATTGCTTACGGTCGAATTTGCTGTATGATGCAATTTGACAGTTTAATGCTAATCCCGCTTTCACCGCATACTCTAGCACTTTTTGGTTGAGTACGGGCAATACGCCAGGAAGTCCTAGGCAAATTGGATCAATATTGGTATTGGGATCTGCTTCAAACTGAGTCGAGGAACTGGAAAATATTTTAGTTTGAGTACTCAGTTGACAGTGGGTTTCTAAGCCGATAACAGCTTCATATTCAGTTTTTGTAGGTGCGGCAGTAGTCATAGACTCAAAGATAGTTGAGCAACAGTTAAATTCTATTTTAGCGCTTAGAAGTTCCTGTTTCCAGCTACACTAGAAAAAAGAAAGAAATAGAGAGTTTTTGTATCAGTACGCTTGAGAATGGGACTGTCGAATCAATCAGGACTTGAACAATGTCACAGCAGCATCGGGATCAAAATTCACCTCAAGAGCCTTTACAGACGAATTCTTTTTATCATCATTTTTTATCGGTTGAAACCGCTAACCCGATGGAAAATATTACTGAATATTTGAAAAAAATAGTTTTAGGGTTTAATACAACTGACTTTGAGCAGTTAAAGCAACATGTTTTGCTCTTAAGTGAAGAGTTAGAGCAAATAGATGCAACGGACTCCAAAACCATATCAGCAGAAATTCAATCTCAATTGAGTGCTTTGGATCATCGATTGCAAGATCCAGCTTATTTAACAGATTTAATGGTTCCTTGTATTACAGATATTTTAAATCGGAGAATTATTCAATCTAAAACAGAAGTGATTGAAACTTTATTACCGATTATTGATGAATTGGTTCGTCTAAAATCGCAACAAAATAGACAACAAATGAGTCAGGCGATCGCCTGTTTAATTCCTTTAGCCATTCAACATCAAATTAAAACTGCACCGAAAGAAATGGCACAAGCCATTGCACCGGAAATGGGAGCAGCAATACAAGAGCAAATCCGGTTAGATAAAGATGAAATTGTCAAAGCTTTGGCTCCTACTGTAGCTCAAACAATTGGGGAACAAATTATTTTAGAACGAGATGCAATGATTGATGCATTGTATCCGATTATTGGTAGTACAATTACTCGTTATTTAGCCGAAGCCATACGAGAAATTAATCACAAGATTGAAACGGCATTAAGTATTCATGGTTTTCAACGTAAAATTAAAGCGAAAGTGCAGGGAGTTTCTGAAGCGGAATTAATTTTAACAGAAGCCTTGCGCTGTACTGTACAAGCGGTGTTATTAATTCATAAGGCTTCAGGATTATTAATTACAGAACTACAACAAGAAGGAGAATCAAAATTAGATTCTGATATGTTGGCTGGAATGTTAACTGCAATTCGGAGCTTTGTGAATGATTGTGTGACAAATTCTTCAAAAAATAGAGAATTGAATGAGATTGAATATGGAGATGCTCATATCTTAATTGAAGTGGCAGGATATTGTTATTTAGCGGTTATTATACAAGGAGAACCTCATCAAAGATTTATTCAAAAGATGCGTCACAGTTTAACCCATATTATTCAGCATCATAGTGATATGATCAGAGATTTTGATGGTAATCAAGAGAGGGTTCCGCTTAATATTAAGCAACAGCTTCAACCACTGATTCTGAAAGACAAGCCGCCACAAAAGTCTCAAAAACCCATTTATCTAATTTTATTATTGTTATTGCTGTTGGGACTCATTGTTGTTCCTTGGCAAATGATAGAAGCCAGACGCAGAGAGAATAATCAAACTGCAATGAAAGTGACTGAAGCATTAACAAATGAACCAGAATTAGCACTTTATCCTTTAAATATAGAGACACTTCATACCGATCAAACCCTGACAATTAGTGGAAAAGTACCGAATCAACAACTGCGCCAACAAGCTGAAGCGATTATACAGCAAACTTTACCCAATTGGACTGTAGATAATAATATTACGACAGTGAAAGTTCCTGCCGATCCCGAACAAGCGGAAGCCGAAATTCAACAAATGACAGCCGCTTTAAATCAAATGAATGGAATTTCAATTTCAACAGAATATAATTCCCCCAAAGTGCGCCTAAAAGGAACTGTGATTCAACCTGAAGATATTGAGAATATTATACAGGTATTTGAACAAATCGATGGGGTGGAGTCTGTTAATAGTCAATTAACTGTTCAACCCTTCCCAATCACAACCCGAATTTACTTTAACCTAAATTCTGCTCAAATTATAGAACGAGATTTTGAAGAAAAGATCCGTCTAATTGCTCAGTATTTGAAAAAATATCCTCAACTTAACGTTAAAATTATTGGTTATAAAGATAGACGAGAAAAGGGTGAATATAATAATATAGGATTAAGACGCTCTCAGGCTGTACAAACGGCTTTAGAAAGTTATGGTATAGATCGCAGGCGAATAGAAGCAACTCAAACATTGGGAATTCCTCCTGGAGTCGCAGAAAATCAACCCCAGTGGTTAAATCGAACTGTTATGATTGAAATTATCACATCAGATTCTGACCGTTAGGTGTGAATTAACTAAAGCACATATATGATTTATAAAAAAATCTGCTTGATAGGTGATTTTGCAGTAGGGAAAACAAGTTTAGTTCGTCGGTTTGTAGATCGACAGTTTAGCGATCAATATCTTTCGACAATTGGCGTTAAAATTTCTCGAAAACAGGTTAACTTATCTACTCAAGAAACAGAAAATCCCCAGTTAATACAACTGATGATTTGGGATGTTGAAGGTCAAACTCGATTCAAAGAAATTGCTCCCAGTTACTTACAAGGAGCCAGTGGTGCAATCATTGTGGGCGATCTGACTCGTCAAGACACTGTCAATCATATTCATCAACATATTGATTTATTTTTATCAATTAATCCTCAAGGAGTTGTGATAATTGCTTTTAATAAAATTGATTTAGTGAAACCCGAATTAATTCTACAGATCGCTCAAGATGGTTTATTTTTCGATAATAATCAAGTGATATCGGTCTATAAAACTTCTGCCAAAACAGGGATTTACGTTGATGAAATATTTCTGGAGTTGGCTCAGAATTTAGTCTTGGTGTAAATAGCACTCTCGTACTTTTCGTTAAAACTTTATTAATTGAATCTAATATAGTGATGAATAACTCTACTATAAATCAATGGATTAGCCCCCGAAAAATTGAGTATTTTACTTTAAATCAAGAATGGAAAATTATAGAATATTCTAATCAAATTAATTTATTTTCTGATACAACAGAAGAGATGATAGCTGGAGAGGATTGCCGTCGCTATTTTCCTGAATTAGTGGGCTTAGAAGAAGTAATAAAAAATATTATACAGGAAAAAATTAGTCATTTTACTTTAAAGAATATCTGTATTGAATCTCAATTAACATCGATTTTATATCGAGATATTCATGCTTTCAAAAATATTCCTCAAGAAACGGATTTAGTCGGTGATATTCTGGTAGTCTTTGAAGAAAGTACACAACAAAGTTTGCAAGAAGGCGGACTGAGTCAAATTATTAAAGCTCATGATTTGACTGTAAGTAACCTTAATCCAGGGTTAAATCCTGAATACATCGCTCCTCTTTTTAACTCGTTAATTGACTTTTTAATTATTACAGATGAAATCGGAATAATCGAATTTATTAATTTAGCCGTTATTAATGATTTAGGATACTCTCAAAAAGAATTACAGCATCAACCCATTGCGAAAATATTTGATGAATCCCAATTCTCGATCCCGATGAACTTGTTAAGTTTGGAGCAGAATAGCCAGCTTTTGAAAAATATAGATGTTAACTGTCAAACTAAATTAGGGAATCATATTCCGGTTTCATTTTCCTGTTCTCTGCTGCAGAATTCATCTAATTATCGGCAAAAATTAATTTGGATTGGTCGTGATATTACCGATCAAAAGCAATTTGATAGACAGTTACGACAGCAAGTTGAACAAACTCGTTTCTTGGGAAATATTACCCAAAGAATTCGTCAGTCTTTAAGTTTAGAAGTTATTTTAAAAACGACAATTGCAGAAATTCAACCCCTATTGCAAACGGATAGAGTGTTGTTTTATCAGCTTTATCTCAATAACACACAACAACTCAGAGCGGAAGTCATCACTTCGAGTCTTTCAAAATACTTTAATCCTCCCGTTTTAGAGAATTTAATTATACAGTATTTTTTCCCTAAATTATCTCAAGGAAAAGTTATTTATTTACCCAATATTAATGCTGCAGATTTAGAAGAGATCAAAAAACGTCAACTGACTGACTTAAAGATTTTAGCCTTGTTAATTATTCCCATTTTAACTCATACTAATTCTCAGCAGCCTTTGTGGGGGACATTAATCATTACTTACCATACTCCGTATCCTTCTAACTGGACAACGGAGAAAGTGAATTTATTAAAACAGTTTACATCTCAATTAACCCAGGCAATTCAACAATCTCAACTGTATGAAGAATTACAGATCAAAAATCAAGAATTAGAGCAGCTTTCAGTCACAGATAGTTTAACTCAAGTTGCGAATCGCTATAACTTTAATCAAACCTTAGAACAAGAATGGCGGCGACTGGGTCGAGATGGGGCATTCTTATCGGTTATTCTTGCAGATATTGACTACTTTAAACAATACAATGATACCTACGGTTATCCGGCGGGAGACGCTTGTTTACAGTTAATTGCCTCAGTCTTAAAAGACACGGTCAAACGTCCGGCAGACAAAGTCGCCCGCTATGGTAGTGATGAATTTGCCTTAATTTTACCGAATACCGACGCAGAGGGAGCGCTGCTAGTGGCAAAATTAGTTTTTAATCGGATTAAAGCCTTAGAAATTGCCCATAATAGTTCGACAGTGGCTGAACATCTGACAATGAGTATAGGAGTTGCGAGTTTGTTGCCCACGCAACTTTTAACCTCAGAATCTTTAATTCAAATGGCAGATCGTGCTTTATTAACAGCTAAACAACATGGACGCGATCGCATTTTTGCCCTTTCAGAAGAATCAATATAACCTAATCCATTTCTCGTCGTCCTTCCAAGGCGCGGGCCAAAGTCACCTCATCTGCATATTCTAAATCCCCTCCCATGGGCAATCCGAAAGCAATCCGAGTCACGCGGGTAAAGGGCTTGAGTAATTGACCCAAATATAACGTTGTGGTTTCCCCTTCCACACTGGGACTAATGGCAATAATGACTTCTTCAATTTCTCCTTGACTGACCCGTTGAACTAAAGATTGTATCGTCAATTGTTCCGGGCCGATCCCATCCATCGGTGAAATTACACCCCCCAAAACATGATATTTGCCGCGATATTCTCGTGTCTTTTCTATCGCCACCACATCGCGAGAATCACTCACCACACAAACGGTTTGACTATCGCGCTGGGGGTGACGACAAATATCACAAACCGACTCCGCCGAGAGGTGAAAACAGACCTGACATAACCCGACCTGTTTTTTGGCCGCAAGTAATGCACTCGCCAGGGCAGTAACCTCTTCATCAGAACGCTTGAGAATATGCAGCGCCAATCGTTGCGCCGATTTCGGGCCAATTCCCGGCAAGCGTTGTAACTGTTCAATCAAACGGGCTAAAGGACGTGTATAAACCGTGGGATGCTCTCCAAATGTGAACCACTCTTGATTGTAGCGAATTCGGTTCTCATGACAACTGAATTGACAACTGAGTTGACCAAACGAGATCAGTATCAGTATTTGTTGGGCATGATAAAAATGTCAGTCATTACTCAAATTTTGTACTCGATAACCTGTATCTTAGAGATGATATTCACTCTGCTCAGTTGAATCTAAAGTTATAACCTGCTCTTCTGATTGCTCAGAAACACGACAACCACGCTAAAATCAAGGAAGATTAAAAAAAGTCTACAAAAATACATATTTTTATATATTAGCTCAGTATCAACCGGAGGATCAGGCGTGGCCAATCGTAAAACAGTATCAGAGAAATCCTTTAAAGACGAACCCGTTTGGTATCCCGTGCCTCAAAGCGCAACGAGAGACAAAATTAATCCTGAATACCCCTTTGCTCCTGGTGAAATGGACAAAGTAATGGCAGGAGACAACTCGTTATCCATGTTAGAAGCACAACCAAAAATTGAATCAGAACAACCCTTTCAACCCTTACCTAAACAGGGAAGTGGTAATTTAAAAGGCGTAATATTGGGTTTAGGATTGGGTATCATCGGCACCGTTGGGGCAATGCATTTTTTATCGGCTAACCCCACTACAGAGACTCAACAGACCTCAGCCACCCCTGCACCTGCCGTGAGTGAAGCTAATTCTGCAGCAGCTCAAACAGTCACTGTGACTCCTGTACGCTTGGGAACAGTCGAACAAACCTTAGACACCACAGGGACGGTGGTTGCTTATGACTTGTTGCCTGTATTATCCCAAGCCAGCGGATTACAAATTCAGCAAGTTTTAGTTGATGAAGGAGATCTCGTGACTCAAGGGGAGGTGATGGCTGTCTTAGATGACTCGATTTTGCGATCGCAGATTTTGCAAGCCCAGGCAGAAGTTGAGTCTCAACGGTCTGTTGTATTGCAACGAGAAGCGGGTTTAGGACAAACACAAGCCAATTTAGCCCAAGCCGAAGCGGGGTTAGTTGAAGCCCGTTCAACCTTGGTACAAAAACAGGCACGACTGGCAGAAGCAAAAGCTAATTTGGCTCAAGCTCGGCGGGAAGTAGAACGTTACGAGCAACTCACCTCCGAGGGGGCAGTCAGTCGGCAGGAGTTGGAAACTCGCATCACCGCAGCCACAACTGCGGCTGAGGGAGTACGGGTCGCAGAAGCCGATATTCGCAGCGCTGAGGCACAAATACAGAGCGCTCAGGCACGGATTCAAAGTGTGCGGGCAGATGTAGAGAGTGCCAGCGCCAATATTCGTAGTGCAGCCGCTCAAGTTCGGAGTCGTCAAGCTGGGGTAGATCAACTCGAAACCCAACTGGGACAAACTACAGTGCGATCGCCTGCAACCGGAATTATCGCGGAACGTTCGGCGCGGGTGGGGGATGTCACCAACGGGAGTGAAAAGCTATTTTCGATTATTGCAGAAAATCAATTAGAATTGCACGCCAAAGTGCCAGAAACTCAGTTACCCCAAGTTAAAATTGGTGCCCCTGTTACGATTACCTCTGATGCCGATCTAAGTCTGGAAATTCGCGGCACTGTGCGAGAAATTGCGCCACTCGTTGATCCAGACAGTCGTAAAGCCACGGTTAAAATTGATTTGCCACCCCTAGGCTCAAGGCCCAATTCGGTGTTAAGACCGGGAACGTTTTTACGGGCTGATATTACCACTAATAGCACTCAAGGCTTAAAAATTCCAGCTAAAGCAATTGTGCCCCAAGCTAATGGTGAATCGATTGTTTATCGTTTGACAGGGAATGATACAGTTGAGGCGACAACGGTAGAAGTGGGTGAATTAGAAGGGAGTTTTAGTGGGGATTTATCCCAGGCAACGGTAGCAGTTAAACGAGGGTTAACAGCAGGCGATCGGGTGGTGACTTCGGGGGCGGCTTATCTCAAAGATGGCGACCGGGTTAATGTGGTGAGATCTAATTAAATTATCATTGATCAGAGTATGAATCAACTGATTATTTATGATGCCCAGAATCAACAATGGCTACGATTTCAGAATCCTGATGAAATTATTATAGCTGATTCTATTGAGCAAGTGGTTTGCCAATTTAAACGGGTTAATCAACTGATCAAACAGCATCAATATTATGGGGCGGGATTTCTGAGTTATGAAGCGGCATCTGCTTTTGATTGCACTTTAGAAACCCATGAATTGACCTGCGAATTTCCTTTATTGTGGTTTGGGCTTTATTCTGCCCCAGAAGTTATCGAAATCCCAGATAGCGTTGAAGAAAATAGTTATAAATTCAATTGGATATCCTCCGTGAGTCGAGAGGAATATGAAGTGGCGATCGCGCAAATTAAGCAATATATTAAACAGGGAGAAACCTACCAGGTTAATTATACGTTTCGTCTAAAAACGGATTTTGTTGGTAATTCTTGGCACTATTTTTTACAACTGATTCAAGCCCAGCCTGTTAATTATGCTGCTTATTTAGAGACTGATAAGTTTACGATTTGTTCCGCTTCACCCGAACTTTTTTTCTGTCTAAATGGCGATCAAATTACTGCCCGTCCGATGAAAGGAACTGCC
This sequence comes from Microcoleaceae cyanobacterium, assembly GCA_049649525.1. Taxonomy (GTDB): domain Bacteria; phylum Cyanobacteriota; class Cyanobacteriia; order Cyanobacteriales; family Microcoleaceae; genus JAAURB01. The sequence goes on along the minus strand of JBARZE010000004.1, from coordinate 5,808 downwards.
CCCAGAGGATATAATTTAGATCGAGATAAACAGTTCGCAAAAGCTTTGCATCATTGCCCTAAAAACAGGGCAGAAAATGTAATGATTGTGGATATGCTGCGGAATGATATCGCAAAAGTTTCTAATTTTTATAGTGTAAAAGTTCCTAGTTTATTTGATGTGGAAAAATATCCCACACTGTGGCAAATGACTTCTACAGTTACTGCACAAACGGATCGATCTTTAGATGAAATTATGGCAGCATTGTTTCCATGTGCTTCTATTACGGGCGCGCCCAAACGGCGGACAATGGAAATTATTCGGGAATTAGAAACAACTCCGCGTAAAATTTATACCGGATCAATTGGCTTTATTACGCCTCAAAATCAAGCTCAATTTAATGTCGCTATTCGGACGGTTTTAATCGATAAAGTAACGAATAAAGCTGAATATGGAGTCGGTAGCGGTATTGTTTGGGACTCTATTAGTCAGGATGAATATATAGAATGTCAAACAAAAACTAAGTTTTTAAAAAACCGCCCTCAGCCATTTGAACTGTTAGAAACGATTCTCTGGGAACCGAACACAGGTTATTTTTTACTGGATTATCATTTACAACGATTACAAAATTCTGCTATTTACTTTAACTATAATATAGAGTTAGAAAATATTAAAAATAAGCTTATCGGTATTACGGATAATCTTAAAGAACAATCTTATAAAATTAGACTATTAGTGAGTGCAACAGGAGAGATTGATTCTGAAGCAATTCCTTATTCACAACCGATAAAGACTCAACCTGTTAAACTGCGTTTGAGTCCCACTGCGATAGATTCATCTAATCCTTTTTTATATCATAAAACCACAAACAGAAGCGTTTATCAACAAGCAAAAGCGAATACTTTAGACTGTGATGATGTTATTTTATGGAATGAACGCGGAGAAATCACAGAAACCTGTATTTATAATATTATTGTAGAACATAATAGCGAATATTTAACCCCTGCGGTTAATTGTGGGTTACTGGCTGGAAGTTATCGGCAACTGTTAATTGATAAAAAAGAGATTAAAGAAGCAATCATTTCAAAGGATATATTGAAAACAGCTAAAAATATTTATGTAATTAATTCAGTACAAAAAAGGCGTGAAGCCGTCTTACTCCTCTGAATTGTCTGAGTCTGGGTTCCACGGTATTGTAGATTCTGCTGCCCGCTTTATTGGATTTGAATCTATCTTATAAACATCCGATTCTAATAACTCTAACTGTTGCCGTTTTTTCGGCTTTGGCTTCGGTTTATAACCTTCCCCTCGTCGTCGTTCAGAGGTTCGTTCTTCGCTAGTATTTTCTGCCACCACTTCATATAAAATCGCTTGTTTATTAGGTTGATTTCCTTTTCTTAATACCCGCCCCAAACGTTGGATATATTCTCGTTCAGAACCCGTACCCGATAAAATAATAGCAATTTGGGCATCAGGAACATCAACCCCTTCATTTAACACATGAGAAGCCACTAAAGTTTTATATTTACCTTCGCGAAAATAACTCAATATTTTATGACGTTCCTTTACAGGCGTTTGATGAGTAATAGCCGGAATTAAAAACGCTTGAGAAATTCGATAAACTGTGGTATTATCTGCTGTGAAGATTAAAGTTTTTTCAGAATAATGCTGAGCGAGTAAATCCGTTAAAATCCTGATTTTTCCTTCTGTTCCTAACGCGATTTCTTTGGTTCGACGATGGGCTAACATGGCTTTACGTCCAGCAGGCGATCGCGCACTAGACATGACAAACTGTCGCCAACCGTCTAAACTGGATAAATAAATATGATTCTGCTGCAAAAACTCATTTCTAATCTGCATTTGCTGCTGATATTCAAGTTGTTCTTGGGCAGAAAGCTTGACCAAAATTTTAACAACTTTGTGATCGGCTAACGCTAAACCCGCTAATTGTTCCGGGGTTTTATGATAAACTATTAAACCAATTAACCCATTTAAATCACTGTGCCGCCCATCAGAACGATCCGGCGTTGCAGTCAGTCCTAAACGGTAAGGGGCAATGGAATATTCCGCAATCACTCGATAAAAATCCGTCGGTAAATGATGACATTCATCAAATACAATTAAACCATAACGATTACCCAGGGTTTCGGCTTGAATTGTGGCACTATCATAAGTTGCCACCAACAGCGGTGTTTTGTCTCTTGAACCCCCTCCGAGTAACCCCACTTCAACATCCGGAAAAGCCGCTTCTAAATGAGCATACCATTGATGCATTAAATCCAATGTCGGCACCACCACCAAGGTATGACTTGCCGTCGCCTGCATCGCCAACTGAGCCAGATAGGTCTTTCCAGAAGCCGTCGGCAACACCACAACCCCCTGACTACCCGCCTGTTGCCATGCCGCTAGAGCTTCGGTTTGATGGGGGTAAGGAGGCATTTCCAGGCTCGGTACTAAACTTAAAGATTCATAGACTTTCGCCTTGTTTGTAAAGTGAATCTGTTCGGCTTTTAGTGATGTAATTAAACGACGATATTCTATTGCGGGGATACGAAACTTTTCAATCCGATCATCCCATGTCGCGAAATCAATCCAACCCTTCCCTTTTGGGGGAGGATGCAAAATTAAAGTACCGCGATCAAAAGATAAAGAAGGAGTCCGTGGCATTATCTAACTTTATCATAAATCTGATTTCATTAACCTCACCAACCTATTACCTTACTATCTCTCTCCTCCAAGGAGAGGGAAACTATGTCCTTTTAAGACTATTGTTTAAAGTCGAGAAACAAAGCCTTAAGTTTTGCTCTTAGAAAACAACACAATATAACTCCCCTCTATAACTGGAAGAGAGGCAGGGGTGAGGGACTAGGGGTAAGACTAAATATATATAATGAAATAACAAGCCTCAATATTGAGAGAAACTGCACCCATGTCAATGAAAATCACAGAAATTGAAGGGCCAGACGGTCAAAAAATCTATATTCAATATGATGAAGACGAAAACGACGACTTGCAAGCGGTGGGCTATATTGATGATATTGCTGAACGTACCCGGAAATATCAAGAAGTCCTGAAAAGTACAATACAGGGATATTCAAAAATGGTGCTTGATAGCGTTAAAACTGCTATCCCGGAAAATTCACCACCGAGTAAAGTCACCTTACAATTTGGTATTCAAGCCGGAGGAGAAACAGGCATTCCTTTTGTTACCAAAGGCACAGCGCAAGCAAATATTACGGTTACGGTTGAGTGGCAACTGAATCAAAATCAGTAAGCAAAAGCTGAAATAAAACCTTATCTGTGTTAACAGAGTACTTTTTAATCACTCAACTCCAAAAATGATACTTTGTTAACCTAACTTAGTTATGACACATCACAATAGCCTTGATCAACTGCGTCAGTCAATGGTTAGAATTCTCAACGCTGACGGCAAAACAGTCGGGTCAGGATTTATGATTCGCGCTGATGGTTATTTGGTAACCTGTCATCATGTTATTTATCATTTAGAATCTCTCACTGTTGAATATCAAGAAAAAGAATACTCAGCAGAGTGGTGTGAGGAATTCTCGAACCCAGAAGTTGATATTGCTATTCTCAAAATCCCAGTTAAAAATGCTGTAGCCGTAACGATTATTAATCCCCCGAAATTGGCAACGGCTGTCACAGTTTATGGGTTTCCTCAAGAAGATAAAACCTTGAGAACAAAATTCCCAGGAGGATATGACTTTTTTGCTGAAAATATTCGGGAAAGTACATCAGTTTATAGTCGCTTGACCTATGCAGATCATGCTACAAAAGAATTAGAAAAATTAGCAAATAAAAAAGATTGGAATTGTCTTCCTCAAGTAGATTCAGACTATTTCGCCTATAGAGTAGATACTAAAGTTTACGGTGGAACCAGTGGAGGAGCTGTTTTTTCTCAAAAACTCGGTGGAGTGGTTGGGGTAATTCAGTCCAGTTTTAAAACAACAAATGAAAGTTATGTGATTCGTTGGAAAAATATTCTACCTCAATTGGATATACTGGGTTTAGAACCGGAAAAGAATGCCGTTTATGATTTTTTAGCTGAAATAGAAAAGAATTTTAAACATATTAAACTATTTCATACTCAACAACCGATTATTCTAACGGATCAATATATTCCTATCCAAGTTACATTAGAACGACGCTACAAAAAATTCACTGAAACAACTTGGAGTTATGCCGAATCTGAAGCCGAAATCAAACAAGCTTATGCGCTGAAAGGAACCGATGACGAGTTACAACAAAAAGAAGAAATAAAACGAGTCGTTGTTAATTGGAAAGAAGCTAAAAAAAACCATAAAAAAATAGTCGTGTTGGCTGACCCTGGGATGGGTAAATCAACGTTACTTAAAATGGAAGCCTTGACAACAGCACAACAGGAAAGACAAAAACTAGAAGACCAGCAAACCGTTGATCGGGTAATTTTTCCGATCTTTTTGAGATTGTATGAATTAGCGAAAAAATCAGCAAAAACTGATGCTGAAATCTTCGATATTATTCCAGATTTAGTTAAACTCAATCACGTCAAAACGTTCGATAAAATTAAGCATATTTTGGAACAGAAACTCCAACAGGGAAAATGTCTGCTGTTACTCGATGCTTTAGATGAAGTCCCCATAGAACAGCGAATTACCCTGATTAAAAAACTGAGTCGATTTACTCACAATTATCCCTGTAAAATTATCTCAACGTCTCGGATTGTTGGTTATGGTGGTTCTCCGGTTGAGAATGCAAAAGAAGTCGAAATCGTTCCCTTTTCTCAAAAACAAACCGAAAACTATATTCAAACCTGGTTTAACAATGCCAAAGAATATTTAGAAGATGATTCGGTATCGGCAGAGGGACTGATTCAAGAACTAAAAAATAAACCGCAAATTAATGGCTTAGCTCAGAATCCTTTACTCTTATCTCTGCTGTGTAGTCTCTATCAAACAAAAGGATTAACTTTACCCGCTCGTAAAGCACAAGTTTATGAACAAGCGGTTAATTATATGCTCAGTCATTGGCGCAGTGATAACCAAAGATTACAAAAAGATGAAGCTTATATTGATTTCAAGAAACAAGTCTTAGAATCTTTTGCCTACCAAATCAGTCAGGAGGGTAAAGAAGTTTTTACCATCAGAGAACTTAGAACTAAAATTAAATCTTTTCTAGAAACTGAAAAATTGATTCATTATCAAACGGAGACGATCATAAAGGAACTGACAGAAGACGATGGCATCATTCAGAAATTAGACCGAACAGGCGATCGCTATTTATTTCTACACCGCACTTTTCAGGAATACTTTACAGCTTCATATTTAAGAAATCAAGATATTTCCCTTACAAAAGCCCTATTCTGGAACTATAACCAACATGAAACCCTAACCTTGTTGGCGGGAATGATGAATGATCCCATCCCCTTGATTGAAGCAATTTATCAAGAAAAAGACGATATTTTCAAAACTCAGCTATTGTTAGCAGGTCGATGTATTGCAGAATGCCGAGAGATTTCTGATCCCGTCATTACTGAAATTATCAATAAAATTTGTCAGTTTTGGCGTAAATACCCACGCTTGGATTTTATCAAGTTAACCCTTGTAAGCTTGGGTCAAACTTTATCTCAAGTTGTCGAGGGTTTAATTGCTCTTCTGGAGGATGCAGATAGCGATGTGAGGGGCTTTACAGCAAAGACGTTGGGTCAAATCGGTTCAGAAGTAGCGGTAGAGCCTCTAATTGCTCTTCTAAGCCAGGAGAAGAGCTTCGTGAGTGGTCTTGCAGTAGAGGCATTAGGTCAAATTGGTTCACCAAAAGCAGTAGAGTCTC
>JBARZE010000003.1:0-28064 GCA_049649525.1 Microcoleaceae cyanobacterium | reverse complement strand
TTTGGGGTTGGGAAGCCTAAAATAGAAAACTGTGTTTAAACGGGGATAGATCGTCCCCATTTTTTAGTCAGTGGATTTTGACTGATTGGTCACAAGCCACTCAGTAATTGTGCCTATAGAGTTGAATAATTATTCAAATCAAAGGCGTGTTAAAGTTGTTTTTGAGTCGTTATCGAGTCATTACTACTCGAAGAGTAGGGGTTTAAAGTATGAATTGTTGATCTGCAACGGAGTTTCGATGAATCGGAGCGGCGGGATTTGAACCCACGACCCCCACTACCCCAAAGTGGTTAACACATTCCTCAAGATTAACACCAGAGCATATTTCGGCTACTTAACAAAAACCTTATACCCAATTTGTACCCAAACTGACACAACAGGGGTAGCTGTTTGCTTCGAGTTTGATAAATATATCTGCTGGTTATATTTAAAAAATCCTGTTTCCGATTCTTCTGGGCTTGCAGTACGTTGGCGTTGGGAGGATGTCAATTGATAAATATAGCTGCTGGCTACATTTAATTTGTGGAAATCGCCCAAGGCTTCCCGGCTTCGGTCAAGACATAGCCCTTGCTGTAGGCCTTATTGTCTTTATAGCGGATATCTTTCTCTTGCAACCCTACCTCTACTAATTTTTCATTGATCGTCTTAGCAAAAGAAATCATATTGCGGTTGAGTCCTAGGCGATCGCAAATCATAGCTCCAACCTTAGTCACGAGGATAGGCTTGTTTTCCAGTGTGTAAGCAGAAGCTAATTGCCCACAAACACTTTCATAGATTTCTTTATGCTCAGGATCGAGTTTAGCTAACTGCCGCATTTTGAACTGAGAAATGACAGGTTGATCAACTCCGCTAATCTCTAAACATTCTATCGCCATCTTCAATGCCTCCTCATCACTGATTTTTAATTTCCCAGATTCTGTCTTAGTTGCCTCACGAGACTTTCTTAATTCATTTTCACGAGCTTGATCCGTAAAATAAGCTTGAGCTAGTGCAATTTCTTTTTTATTCGGATCTCCATTCATTGCCATGACATAGCAAGCGCGACGACTCAGATCCCAATCTTTTTTTGTCCGATACCCTCCCTGTGGGAGATTCACCATCTTCGATGCGTATCGAACATGGTCATCTGATTGATACCCTGAATTTTTCAGAGATTTAATCGCTTTTTGAACAACAGAGGTTTGACCCTTTTTCTGCCCCCCAAACGTCTCCCAGTGTTGGTATCCCAAAATCTCCATCAACTCCCGCGCCGACCAATACTCATTCCCGTCCTTGTCATAGCGCCGAATTGCACCCATACCGACTGAGCTTATAATCAGAAAGGCTACGACCTCCTCCCTGTGGGCGATACACCATCTTGGCATTGCTGTCGATATGGTTTTCAATACAATCCTCAGTGATTTTTATGTTTTCAATCGCTTCTTCGATAGGGTTTTTTAAAAGTCTTTGAAACCTATTTATGTATCACAATTAATGAAATCTATACAGTGTACATCGTTTAGTTATGATACACAATTAACATTACTACTTTTAAAAACTGTCAATAGTCTTGACAGTATATAAACACCTTAAATTGACGGTATTGAATGAAAATGCTATGATCTGCGACAAAGTGATGTTTCATTTTGGAGTAAAAGATGCATACAGACACAGACAATCAGGAGCTTGGCGACAAGCATAAGGTGAAAGCCTACTTAAATTGTTCGTCTTCCACGCTACGGCGGTACCGTGATAAACATTGGATTGAAGGGGTTCATTGGTTTAAAATTAACTCTCGGACAGTCAGATACAATCTATATCTGATCAAGGATTGGCTAGAGAATCGTCATGATCCTACAGCCCACAATCAAGCGATCACCCGATATAAAAAATCAAAAGTGATCACATAACCCCAATTTTTTCTATCTGGATGCATGAACAGATAGCTGACTTGAAATAAACAATGATATTTTCATAACTTTCCTAACTCATATTCCAGGGTTATTGAGAACGACTAGAACGTTTCCGCTTGACTAACAATTTCTGTCCAAATTCCCTTTCAAGCTGACTCAAGAAATAGATCGATTCACCCAGTTCTCTACGCCTAACACTATGGTAAATTTCTGCATCACTGGAATAATCCGGGATGGGAAGTGATCGCATAAAAGTCTCAATATCCTCAACTCCATCAATCGCACGGTTCCAGTATTGCTTAAATTTTTTTAGGTAGCCTACTATCAAATCTCCCTGGTGTTCCAGTTCAACTGCAACTTCAAATCGGGTTGCAATCGGTGCATTTTGCCAATGGATCGACTGAACTGTATTAGACCTAGCCTGGGAGAATTCACAAGCCATCTTTAACCATAACTTTGCTGATTGGGCTTCAACTTGATTCGAGAAATGATCTAGGACTTCACTGAGTCTCTGTTCAGCACAACTCATAATTGCAGGGCTAACGATTCCATAGAAAGGTATTTTACGAGGGGGCTTATGAGTTGCTAGAGTGGGTTGAATCGCCCCGGAGGCGGGGCTTGCAGTACTAGGCAGCGACGGATGAGGAGTTGAAAAGAGCAACTGCTGCTTCATCCCTAGTCTCAAAAACTTCTCCCGTTTCGAGTTCCCACCCGATTTTACTACTGTAAATATTCCCTAATACTTCACCGTTATGGATGACATTTAACCAACCCATCCCAGTTGCCATGAAAGTAAATACAGGTTGTACACAAGACCCATTGCAATCAGGGCATTTCGCAGTTCCCCTGATATCTTCTATGCCATCTATCATTTCAAGACAAGGTACAATTCCTTGCCCATCACAAGTGTCACACCATTCAAGTCCATCCTCTAAACCGTCATTAGACGCAGGCTTATGACTTTCAACGCAGCCGCGCTTATTACTCATTAAATGGATATAGGCATAAGGAATTGATTCGACAAGGTGCTGATAATTCTTTCGTGCGATCGCTTCATCCGATGACTCAATTTCAACGGTTTCGGATTGGTGATCTTTTTGAATCAAAACATGATATTTTTCCTGTAAGCTGTTTTCTTGAGGAGATTTAGAATAGTCGAATTGTGTAACAGATTCCCACCATTGCGGATCATCGGGATTACCTTTAGTCATTTTCAAAACATAACCAAATGATTCAAAGTCGTCTTTGTGAATCTCGACTGCAAGGTCATGATATTTAACTTCAAATTGATCAGCCCACGCCTTGGCTTCCCGCTTTAATTTAAAATGAATGCCAAGCGTATTTTCATAGCGGTGTACTCGGTCATTGTAAATTACTACATCTAAGTCGTCAGGCTCGGGTTCACCGTCGAACATTTTTTTAAACCTTGGTGCAGATGCTTCTTTCGGCTCGTCAGATTCATCTACAACTGTTGCAGAACAATTCATATCGTCGCCTTCAGCTTGACTCTGACTCTCTTGGAGTTCTTTGAAACGTTGAATTTTTTCTCGCATTTCGTCAGTTGTTTCATCTTCAGGCGGCGTCCAACAATCATTACAAAGTTCATCACCATCTCCCCCCAAACAGTAAAGCGTTTCTTGACCACAGCCCTTACAGACAAATGTCTCGCCCTCACATTCAGGGTTTAAACATTTACCATCGGTTGTAGCAGGACAAGGTTTGTCAGGGGTTCCAAATTCAGGTTTTTGCTCAAAGGGATCGACCCAGTCTTCAGGGTCATAAGACTTTATTGCGCCTTTCTGACTTGAGACAAGCAAAATGGGATAGTCACACTCTAAGCAAGCTTTATCAAATGCCGAGATCGCTTTATTTTCATCTGTTTCTTGTAGATCTGCTTTTTTTTCTCCGTCAGGATGAAAAATAACCAAGGTATAAGACTCCGACGGAATATCCGGCTCCGAGTTGTTGGGAAAAATACTCATAATAGCTGACTTTAATTGTGTGATCGCCTCCCCGTTACCTTTAACATTGGCAACAACAGCCTTTAAATTAGCTAGAGCGCCTGCTGTTGCATTTTCTAAGTCTTGCAGTCTGTTTCTTTCGGCTTGTAATGCTTCGATTTGAGTTTGAATGTCGTTGAGTTGTGTAGTGAATAAATGCATTGTTTTATCTCCTAAATGTGTCGTGATTAGGGGCATATTTGCTGCCCCTATTTCTAGTTAGCGGTTGTTGTTATCGTTGACGAAATCAACCGCTTCGTCACGGGTTTTGTACCCATGAAAGCTCCAAGAATCTTCAGGAAGCTCGCCGTCAAAATCGCCTGAAATTTGATTGAAACTTATAGTTTCGTCGTGTTGTTGGTAAACCCCATAGCGGGCTTTATCGGGTTCGTCATACTGACCACGCTCACGCTCGTCCATTTCTCCCTCGTCACAAATGACATATTTGCCAGATTGATACCAAAGTTCGCCTTGGTAATTAGCGCCGCGTCCATATTGATTGTTCATTGCTTTTTCCTCTGTGATTGTGTTGATTTAAAGGGGGAATAATCCCCCAATTGTTAGTTAGAATTCGTCGTAGTTGCCGCGTTGAACAAAGCTCATTAAAATCAAGTCTGGATTGAGTGTGGTGAGGAATTCATTCGCTTCATTACGGCTTAACTCTCCGTCACTCCACAGTTGGGAGTTATAGACATGGGGGATACCTTCGTCGTCATAGTCATCCTTAAGCATGGTTTCTATGCAATAGACTGTTGTGCCTGCGGGGGGTGTGTCTTCGTCCTCTTCAAATACAACCGAAGTCCCAAAAGCGTAAGCCGCGTCCCATTCTTGTTGGGCTTTAAATTCAAGTTGATCGCTGTTGGCTTCGCCTTGCGTCAGCAGCAGCTCGGCGTTAGTCGTATCGTTGTAAAATGTAGTCATTGTAAATCTCTGTAAGGTTTGCATTTGAGAGAGAGGTGTATAGCTGCCAAACTGTTGCCTCTCTCTTCATTTACCATTATACTGCTAAGCTCTTAGCGGTGTCAAAAGGTTGACGAAAATATTTTTTGACGATAGGATCGAACTTAATAGTTAGGAGTCTTGAGAAATGGATACAGGAGAATTAGAGTCTAATTTTGAAGAGTTAAGAAAACAACATAATTTAACTCAAAAGCAATTAGCAGAAAGGATTGGGGTAAATACAAGTACCGTTCGTAATTGGGAAAAGGGGCGGACTGGATTAGAAATCTTTGAATTAGTAGCACGGGTGTGTGAGGCTTTAGAGTGCCAACCTAGAGATCTGATTTCTTCAAAAAAGCCAGTAAAAAAAACAGCAGCCTAGAGAACCCACTGAAAAACCCACTGGTAAACCACTAAGTAGAAAAATTCTCCAGCGGTTAAGCAGTGGTGAATTGTGTAACTTATTAGGGGTAACAGCTACGCCTTTAAGAGAGGCGATCGCACAAGGTGATGATTACTTTGCTCAGTACTGTCTTGAAAGGTGTGGTGTTGCGTATAGAGCGATCAATGTTGCAAAACCTGGGGCTAAGATCCCCCGGTGGAAGTTTGAGGAGCTTGATTAGCTCTGCTATTAAAGTCTCAGCCAGAAATTTCAACTTTTTTTTAAAACACTAATTAAATGGGGCGGTTTAACTCTATTTAATTAGGATTTAATTAAGTAGAAATTCGGATGTTTTTAGGTGGCGTTTTAGGTTATTTATGAATTAGAAACAAATTCAATGCTTTCGAGAATTCAAACTATGGCAAAGGGTGATCATATTTATAGAGCAGGTCATATTGACCATCATGGTATAGATTGTGGTGACGGTACAGTTATCCACTATTCCGGCAAGGGTGGGACTGGAAGAATCGAGAGAATTTCTAAAACACAGTTCGCTAGAGGAAAGCAAATAAAAGTCAAAAAATATAGTCGAAAATATGCTCCTAGTGAAATAGTAAACAGAGCAGAAAGAAGGTTGAAAAAATCACATAGAGAAGAATATAATGTGTTCTTCAATAATTGCGAACACTTTGCTTATGACTGCACTAACGGTCAATCTGACAGCCCTCAAGTTGATCGTGGTGTTGCAGGTGTAGCGGGCGCTGGTATTGTAGGAGCAACTATGGCTACTACTACCACACAGGTAGCTGCTGGGGGTGTTTTAGGTTTGTTAGGCGTGACTACTACAGTAGCAGCTTTCCCCGTAGCAGCCACGGTAGCAGGTGCTGGGATTGTCGGTGCGGCAATTTATAAGGGCTTACAATTCTTAGACAATCAAGATTAATTCTTAGAGATTCAATTTGAAAAGCCTGGGGAGAAACCATTGCATCTCCCCTTATTTTATCTGAACTTCCCGCACAGCTAAAACCTTACAGAGACTAGGCTTAGGCGATAAAACTCAAAAACTCTCCGCACAGCTAGAGTCAAGAATTAGAGACAAATCCTCTGGGTAGAATGATCCGATATTGGTGTGGATGTGGCTTGCGGTAATCCTTTCAATCAAGGCTGTTCTATGGCAGTGGCAAGAATCTCCCACTTGAAATTCAACAGAGACAATATCCCCCACCTGAAATCCTTCTCGTTTCTCTTGGCTAGTGTTATCTTGCGCCGTGAGACGACATGGGGACACACCGCTTGTCTGCTCAATTGAATCATCATTAATTTCGTTTTTTTCATCTCCAGATTCTTGCGATTTGGGAAGTTCTAACCCACCAAGTGAGTCATTGACCCATTTGTTGATTTTCTCTTTGTCTTTAGAACTTCTGGGATAAGGAACAAAAGTCAAATGCTTCTTGGCACGGGTTAGAGCCACATAGACGAGATTCCATTCTTGCTGCTCCTGCCAGTCTTTCGTAGACTTGAACAAAAACGGTAGAAAATTAGACCCTAGCAAAAACACCCGATCTGCTTCATCTCCCTTAGCTCGGTGGATCGTGCTGAGGATAATTGTCTTCTCTGGATCGGTGTCAGAAAAAAGACTTTCTACGCGATCGCAAAATTCAGCAAAAGTTGCACAAGTTGACTGCTTACCAAATTCTTTAAACAGTGATCGCAAAGCCATAACGCGGTCTTTGAATTGTTCTTGTGCCGTCTCGTCTCCCTCTAAATCTTGAATAATGGGAGCTGAATAAATTTCCAGGTTTGACAAAAATTGGTTCGGCCAGTTTTCCCCACACCCTGCTTTAGTTGCCAAGCTCGTTAACTGTTCTCCAATGGCTCGACCTCGGACAATGGCAGGCTTGCCCGAAATAATAAATTTTAAACAGGTTGAAATTAATGGGGCAGTTAAACGGCATAAAATCAAATCCGTAGGCTGTACCTGCGGTGATAGCTGTTCTAGATGTAGGACATCAAGTGAACCTTCAATTGCATGGGGGGCAGCTTCAATTTGAGGGACAATTTTTTTAGCTAAATTGATATGAGTTGTAGGGCAACGGTAACAAACAGACAGAGGCAGATCTAAAGGGTTGAAAGCATCCCTTAAATTTTCCCAACTTCGGGTATCGGCTCCTGCAAATCCTTGTATAGCCTGACGAGGATCGCCGATGTAAATAATTTTTGCCCCCTGCTCTACAAACTTCTGATACAGGGATATTTGTGCCGGAGATGCGTCTTGAGCTTCATCAACAATCAACCAATCTCGCGCCCACGGGGTAAGATTCCAGAGGTGGGGTAAAAACAGCATCTCGTCATAATTAATAATCATCTGATTCCGGGCGATTTCCTCCCCAATAGCAATCGCCCGTCTTGCTGCTCTTATTCCCCAATGTGATGCACCCTGAACATCGGGTGACTCCAAGTCGTACCAATCGATCATTTGCCCTAGCGCTTCATCTGAGGTATCGTAAAGCGTTCTCATTGCAAATCCCGCAACATCTCGAATGAATCGAATAAAGAGTTTTAAATTCTGCCGCCCCTTGTCGCTGGTTTCATCAAAGTAGGGCGGTGGGATTTCTCCAAACTGTTCTTTTAAATCATCCTCAGTTGTTTTTCCTTGCTCTTTTTGTTGAAGCGCAATTTCATATCTAGGTCTAATTTGTCCAACCAAAGTCCTCGCTAGATCTTTGGCAATGTTGTAATATTTTCGCTGGTCTACAGAGGGTTGATTCCCCCCGAAAAACTGAACTAAAAGTGCAAAACCGAATCCATGTGCTGTGTTAACAGAAACCCGATTCGGAATGCATGGATCTTCTTTTAATTTGTCTGCAATATGTCGGTTGAAGGCGCAAATTGATATTTTGTCTTTAGCTGGAAGTGCGGCTACTACCCCCTTAATTGATGTAGTTTTCCCACTCCCTGCAACGGCATTTACTGATATATTATCTTGTTGTAATCCCGCAGCATCAAAGAGATTAAGTTGATATTTATTCCACGAAAATAATTCCCTATACTTTTTTCTCCAGGTTGCTGCATTGACTGGTTTTTCTTTCACTAAAATCATGGCAAAAATTAATATTTTTTATGATTAAATAGCAGATTAATTATACCACAAAATAAGGTTATTTTATGTGATTAGAATTAGTAAGGTAGGCAGGAAAAAGTCTGTGAGTAAGTGCAAAAATTCTTATCCATTTGGCATTCAATTATCATGTTTCCCTTTTTATCCAGGAGATAGATCAAGTTATTTGTCTGTTAGTCAAAGCCTTACAGAGGTTGAGTTTGAGCATGAATTTGCAAAAAGCCGTCGGCTAGCCTTCAGAAGAGACAGAAAAGCCATGAAATCCTCACATAGCATGGGGGTTGACGAGCCTTCAACAGAAGCCCCCTGAAAACAATTCCAAGGGGGCGACCTCATCACATTAATTCAAGTTGTTCAGTTCGTTGTGATCGCGCTTTCTCTAAAGCCCAATTTAATAGGGTAATTTTTTCCTTCTGGGCTTTTTCGTCGAGTTGACTATAAGCTTTAGTTAATTCCTGGTAGTTGTTCTTGATCATATCTAGATCAGCGGTTGGTGGTACTTGGAGAATTTCCCACCAGTCAAGCTGTGTAGTTGAGCCGATTTTAGCGGTCTTATATTCGTCGGACGCAACGCGATAAGTACGCCCCGGCTGCCCGAACTCAAGATTCATGTGGAACCTGAGCCAGTTGTCTCGGCGGTAATTATTAGGGGCGTGAGGGGTTAAATACTCCAAAAATTTTTGACGGTTTGCTTCAGTGTCGTCGATACCAAACGCACTACCTAATAGCCACTCGGCGTGCAAAATAGAGTCCGGATATCGCACTTTAAAATTCTCCCATAATGGATCTGGTGGCAGGTTTCGGGTGAAGCGGTTTTTTCTTTGACCACGGCAGTAACTGACTATTTTTTTTGTTTCAGGATCAAATAATTCCCCGAATTTTTTATCGAATTCTTTGTCCTCTTCCTTCTCTTTTGGCGGGAATTCGTAGCCGCACTCAGGACAAATCATCACCTGAATGGGAACCATCGCATGACACCCAGGACATTCTTTGACGGGGGCCTCGCCGTCTTTTTTCTCGGTGGGATCTAGAGTTATCTGCTGCTCTTCTCTTATAGATCCATGCCGCTCAACATTTTTGCCAAAATCAATAATAATACACTCCTTTTTTCCTGGTGCGGGTCGAATTCCTCTACCCGCGATTTGAAAGTACAATGCCTTAGATTTTGTCGCACGGGCAAAAACAATGAACGAAATTGACGCTACGTCAAACCCTTCCGTTAAACAGCCGATACTGGAAATGCACCGTATTTCACCCCGCGCTAATTGATCGAATATTATTCGGCGATCTTTAAAACTTGTTTTGTCACATACATGAGCAGTAGGGATTCCTGCCTTGTTCAGGGTGTCGGTAGTAATCTCGGATTGGCGCTTTCCAGCGTTAAAAATAATTCCCGTCCGTCCCTCGCATAACTCTAAAATCTTATCCCGTACATCTAGATGAATGTTTTGATCAATAAAGGCTTGCTGCATTTTGGATTTATTAAAATCCCCTTTTCTGTCGAGTCCAATATTCCGGTAATCAAGAATGCCACCCCATCCAAAGGGTCGAATTTGGGACAAATACCCTTGCTTGATTAGCTCGGCAATGCTCGGCCCCCTTACAATTGAGTCATAATACAACCCGAAATATTCCTTGTGAGGCTTCATTCGCCAAGGGGAAGCGCTAAAGCCTAACTGTATTGCTTTAGGATTCTGTTCGATGATCTGCTCATAGAGCTTATAAAAGCAAATGGTATGGGCTTCGTCCACGATGACAATATCGGCTTGTGGGATAGTTCGGTTTTGAAGCGTTAGTACTGAGGCAATCTGAATGGGGCGATCGCGATTCTCTGGATATTCAGCTTTAATAATGCCTACATCGTCTGGGCAAATTCCCAAAGCTTCCATCTTGTCCAATGTCTGATGCACAAGAAAATCCCGGTGAACGAGCAACAGGATACGCTTTCCCCGTTGGCAAGCATCCGCTATGACCGAACAAAATACTAAGGTTTTTCCGGCTCCGGTCGGCGCGTATATCAATATCCGGTGTATCCCGTTTCGGATGTCCCTGTAAATTCCTGCCTTCAAGTCCTCCTGATAAGGTCGCAGGGTAATCGGTTCCCGTTGCGCTTTAGGAAGTAGCGCAAGTTGCTTTGTATATGTGATCATTGTCTTAGGAAAATTATTTTTGTCAGCCCGTTGTCAGCGGGCTTTTTTTTGTTGCCTGAAGATGATTAAACGCTAACATTAATTCCGCCTTTTGTCTATCTTTCATATACTATTAATTACTTGCATTTCTCTCCATGGATTATCTGTAATTAGTGGTTTTTTCTGCTAATTATTGATAATCTGATCAGATGTTTAGTGGATTTTTTAAAATTATCCAGGTGATAAATTTAATTGCTCATGAATTTCTTTAGGCAAGCATCGAATCATGCTTTTTAGTAACCCCGTCAATGTTGATGGGTCTGTCGCCCCTAGAATAGCCTCTAAGCTTTGCCAGCCAAAGGATTGAGCTACTGAGTTAAGTTCCTCAGCCGCCATAACTGGATCGTTAGCTTCTTCAATCTGTTCCCAGATCATAGGAAGGTAAGTCTTGGCAATCCAGATCTCGTCTGAATTCAGTGTTTTTGAAATGTCACATTTTCTATTAATAGCTTTAAATAGACTTTGTAACATTTTTTTCAGAGCTTTAAACCCTATACCCAGTAGGCGTTTTACAGTATTTGATATATTGGAATGAACAGTATTGAGTTGGGTTGCAAGATCCTTGACTGTGACATTTATCCCAGCGAATACACCCTCATAAACAGCCTCGATAATGCCCCGGATTTTGCGTTGTCCTTTCATAGCTGCCTGGGGACAAATATCATACGCCTCAACGATGTTGATTTTTACCCCTGGATATTTAGCCTTGATCGCCTTGATATCGTCGTCTGAGAGATCGTTAATCATCCAGGCTGTTAGCGCCTCTGAGGGGCGTAGATTAGCCCGTAAACGCCCGATAGCTTGGCTGAGTTCAGATCGTTCTTTGCGGCGTACCCAATCTCCGTAACGTCCGGTTAGGTCGGTGGGGGTTTTGACTTGTCCGGATAGTGATTGCCATTCAGCAGCCAAGTCTCCTAAGTTCTGTGTAGGCCGTCCAACAACAATTAAATGTTGCAGTTCCTTAAATTGGTTAGAACCGCGTGACTCATTGAACCAATAACCAAACTTTTCAACCAGCCCATGTTTGATTACTGAGTGGGAGTCATTTTTAATGAATTGTTGGTGATCGATCAACCCAATTTTTTCGCCAGAATGATCCGCCACAATTTTTTCAATGGCATATTTTAATCGGGTTTCTTGAGAGTTTTCGCTCTCAACCTTTTGATATTTACCATTAATTTTCTGAGAGATAATACGATCGCGTCCCCCTTTGATTCCTCGAATGCAATTAATAGTTAAATTGCTGAATTCATCTTTCGGGGACTCTTGAGATATTTCCAATAGTTGATCGGGAGATGTTCCGATATTAAGAGCTAAGTCATCTCGGGTTGAGGTAGCATCTAGCAAAACAGCGAACCCGAATCCCTGAACAACATTTTGATGACGTTTGAAAGGTTTAATGATCTGCAAAGATCGGTTGGGTTTAATTGAAACGCTGTAATGTTGGTCACCTGACAACACCCGTAACAGTGGAGAAACCCAATTGAACAAAACGTTGTCTTTGATCAGTTGAGCTTTTTCTTCTGGGGTATATATACCGCTCAAAATTTTCTCAACGTTGAGATAAAGGAGGCGATCACATTCTTTCGCCAAATCTTTGAGACTTGGTGCAGTTGGGTTGAATCCTTCTAAATAAGATTCCTCGATCCAATTGCCGTCAGAATCTTGGCTGAACTTATAGCCCCACTCAGGATTCCCCCAAGGATCATTTTGGGGATTAGACCAGTCAGTCCAATATTGGTCTAGGATTAATTTTTCGAGTTCATCTCTTGAAGGTAGAGATTTAATGACCTCTGAGTGAGCTGAGCCATGCCGTTTGTTGTCAATGTCATGGTCACGAACAGCGTAAAAGACAGCTTTTAGGATGGGATAAAGGGCTGAATAAATCCGATGATCTTTAGATTCAAGATGTAGCCGCCCCGCAGTAGCTGAAATTTCTGCCAGAGAAACTTCAATTTTTTTAGTGGGTTTGATGTTGACCCCAGCCTCTTCAATAATTCCGATATCAAGAGCTGCCGGGGAACTCATAGCGTTGACATCAGCGGAAATATATTGAGCCTTGTTTAGGGTTTCTCTGCGATCTTTTAAAAATCCGCAATTAGAGAAATGGCGGCAGCTTTGGCATAAGGGGCTGTCTTGCCCACCAAATACAGGCTTGTCCCGTTCCCCCATCAATCTAAACGCTGCGTGTTCTGGGCATGGCGGGGCAATATCAGGGGCGGGATTTTCTGCCGTAGGTTGATGCCGTTTTTGATAAGGGTTACCTAAAGGTGTTAGTCTGTCCCAGTCCAGGGTTAATCCGGCATGACGTGCGATCAATGGCTCGTAGCGCTCCTCAACCGTTGCGGTCGATGGGTTGCGATAGTTAGGGTCAATCCGAAAAATGCGCGGGGTCTTCTTGGCTTTGGGATCGATTTCAACTCCTAAATTCTCAAGAGATATTTCTCCTGAGTCATGAGATTTTCCTTTCCCTGTCCCCGACGAATCTTGAATAAATTGGTACCCTTTTGACTGGGCTTCAGCATAGAGAGTAACGCGATCGCCTTTTCTGAAAATCACCTTCGGACACCCCACTTCAACCCATTCTTCAGGACTGGGAAGCTGACCGGGAATGTAGGTAATGGGGGCAATGATCAGTTTTAATGGCGGTTCCCATTTAACAATGGCGGTGGTGTTTTTTGCTAAATCAGCCAACCGCTGACGCTCGATACTTTCCTTTTCTACTTTGTAGATTGCCGGGTGTGGGTTTGCATTCTCCGGCAAACTTCCAGTCCGGCGAAAATATTTATAAGCAGCTCGATCATACTGACTCTGGATAGATTTAGTGAGTCTATTAATCTCTCCAGGGAACTTGAAGCGCTTTACCCACTCAGAGCGGCTAATCTGATTAGATTTATGAGACTGCTGTATACCAGAGGCAGAAGGATTGTACCCAACCCCCTGAGCTAGTTCGAGTCCAGAGCGGTATACGTCCTTCGTATCACACCCACACCATAGTTTATACTGTCCGGTGGATAAGTTAACCCGGAAGCTGGTTAAACTATTGCCGTTGTGGTGTGGACACTTTGCATATCCCCAACCGTCTGACTTTTCGGTATACCCCTCGAAATACGGTGCGAAATTCCGGATATCCCAAGGGTTATCCCAAGGACTTGTAGATAGCCCATAACTGGGAATCTCCCGTTTTTTCTGTTCGCGTTTAACCGCACGCTTCTGGCTCTCAATCTCATCTTTAGCAGGATAAACGCCGATTGATTCGAGGCTTTCAATCTCAATAGGCTCACCCCATTCTAGACGTTGATAATTGTTCCCGTTTGGATGTTTAGACGGAGCCAAGACCGTAAAGCGTCCTTCATAAAGCGCCTCGCCTACGTGATCACCACTTTGGGATAGAGCAAAGTTAGTAAAATTCGGCTTCTGACGGGGACGAACTGCGATCCGATACCCACCGCTTCCGGTTCGCTCTACCCAAGTCTTGTCGGGTAATTTGTTGATGACTGCTTGAACAGCACGATCACAATCTTCCTGACTGGGGAAGTTCTTAGCATCGAAGTCAATCCAGTCTACTCCAGCGTGTCCCCCCAGTGTCCCGATTCCGTTGTTGGGATTTGCAGCAAACCATTGTGATAGTTCCTTGTCTGTCGGTAACCGTTTTTGATATTCCCCGTGATTCAGTGTTCGGGGGATACCGTCTTTATCTAAGAATGATGGATTTTTCCCAGTAAACCGAGGGATAGGGTTTAAGTTCTCATCAAGTCGTACAAAATCCCCTCTGACGGGTGCATCTTCACCTTGAATTTTTGTCTTACTGATCCGACAATATTCACCACTTACTGTTACCCGCTCACCATCAACGATTACTGTTTGACCCTTTGGCTTCTGAACCAAGAACTGAGCATGATGAGCATAAACTTCTCTGCCGCTCCATTGCTTCCAGGATTTCCGAGGATCTTGCTTCGGGGCAACTGGGAGCGGGGGACATCCAAGGTCTAACAGTGCCTCAATTGTTTCCTGGATGTGGGGGTTTACTGCATAGCGTACTGCTGTTATGGCTGTCATACCGCAACCCCTCTCAAAATAAAGAGTGCAGTCCGCGCCATTTCTTCAGTCAGATCGCTGGGCTTAATAGCTTTCTTCTTGCCTGTCAGTCTCAAAGGCTTCTGACATAGCGCCTCAAGCTTGGTCTTACGGGACTCAACCCATCCATGAAGATCGCATTTTGCTGCATCCAAACCTGGATATTTGAAAGGCGCGTTACAAATTGGGCAAACTGTAAAGTCTTCCTCGTTAACCCAGTCCCACAGTTCATCAATTGCTGTTTTCTTGACTGAACGGTCGGGTTTGATGCTATTATGAAAGGAATATGAAATCCCTTTGGAACCATTTGCAGCATTTTCTACCTTTACGTTTTCGGTAGCTCCTGCGATCATGGAATAGATCGCGGGGGATTCTGATTTATTCATTTTTTCCTCGGATCGTTTGTATTTAGCGGACGCTGGGCTACCAACCCAGCTTTTTTTATGTCCGCTAATGCACTAAATCGAAATACTGATGCACTAAATATAATAGCATTTGCACCAAAGACAAATACGCTACTGTATCAATAAATTGTGCAAATGCACAAAAAACAGATACGAATGTTACACTGGAAGCACAGTTAAGACAGTGATCAGAAGGGCTAAGTGCGAATGAGATGGGAACTTAAAATAGCCTTGGCAAGATATAACAAGACCATAAAAGGCTTGGCTGAAGAGTTGCGGATAGGACGCAACACTGCTTCACGCTGGGTTAATTCCCGTCGTATGCCCAAAATTGATCAAGACAAGCTAGAAGCGATCGCCGATTATGTCGGATGTCCCATCCCAGAACTTATTGTCTTTGAGGAAACCGACTTTAAAAGTGGACGGCAAGCCGCCGGAAGAAGAGTAGCTTGATTGGGTGGCATAAGTAATCCTCCAATAAATTTTAGATAAACAACCCCGTCACAATGGCTAAACCACTGCTGGGTATGGGGTTGATTTAGTTTGGTTTAATTTTTTGCGCTTGTCTTCAGGATAAGTCCCCCTTTTCTGAAACGGAACCCCCTCAAAAGACAAAAATGCAGAAAATGTCGATCAACTTTACAATTCTTTACAACTATCAGGAGAGATCAGCATTTTTCGCTTGGAATCGGCAGAATATAAAATCCCAGCTTGCCAAAACCGGATCTGATGGTAGGGTTGCGATCGCAGTTGGGAAACTAACGCTTTGAGAAATGGTGACAGTGGCTGATATTTGCGTAACGCTGCCAGGGCGATAAACACTTTACCTGTTAGGGACTGGCTAAAGGCTAATTCAACCGCTTTTACTTCATTGGGGGAAAGCTTACCAGACAGATATTTAGTGTGCATGGCTTTAATTTTTGACTGCTTCCTTGCCCCGGCGTAGCTTTTTTTGGGGCAGAACTCCCGATCAACTTGGTACGGCTCGTTAAGGTCGTGTTGCAACTGCTCATCCATCATTGCGAGGTGAAGATCCCAGGGAGAGCCATAAGGAAAATCCCATCCTTTGATCTGAAAATATTTTTTGATCTCTTGAAAAGACGACTTAAGGCAATCATATAAAATTCCGTCAATTCGACCCTGATCAATTAATTTATTAGCGGTGTCGTTATCGAAGATCTCGAAAAAATACTCTCTGGGTGTGTGAATAAATCCTAGGCAAAACTCAATCTGTAGAAGTCCTCGAAAATGCCACCAGATTTGAATAAACTGATTCCAGTCGGCGATGTCTTTTTCTTCATCAAGGATTAGGGCTTGTTTAATCTCTTCAATAGGTTGATAAATCGTTTCAATCATGGCTTTAATTTGGCTTTGAATTCCCTGTGACTTTGTTTTAATGATCGGACGGATTATGGTTTTTAGCTTTTTGCTAGAGGTTTTAGTTTTTAATACTTGAAGATATTGACGATAGGCTTCCCCCGCTGAAACTGGCTCAACGTCTCCAAAGCAATAGGAGATTGACATAAACAGGATATTTTTTTTAGAGATAAAGGCGGCATCACCAGGTGAGAATTTATAGATGTTTACGGTAAGATGGTTACTCCTGTTCATGCGCTATAATTAAATTGTATTAAAAGTCTCGATTAATCTTTTCAAAAACCACCTTTATTTTACCCCATTAAACCGGGGTATTTTTATGCCTAAAAATAATACAATAACACCAACCAAAGTAAATTCTTTATTTAAGATGACCCCTAGAAAATACTAGGGGCTTTTTATTAGACTAGGATTTTATCGACTTAATCTCAGCCTGATTGTCAAGATAACTTTTTCTGGCTTCTTCTAACTCTTTCCTTGCACCGCATAGCACACCCCATGCGTGCATGGCAGCGTTTTTTGCCACTCATTTTTAACTCTCCTTAATTTATTTTTTGAAGCTGATAATTTGTTGGGGATAAACAAGCTTGAGACTTGGCTCAAAAAAAGCATCAATAATTTCGGAGAAAGTCCCAAAATCCGAATCAAAAGAGAACTGTTTCCCCCACAATGCAGAATTATAAGCGAGATAATTTTTTTGCATGAATTCTTGAAACTGATAACATTCAGGGACAGAAGAAAAAATTAAATTATGTTGGTACATTTTTTTTTAGAGGGGGCATGGCAGCCCCATTAATTAACTACTTATCGAATTGACAGATAGGATGACTTTTCACCTAACTCTGCATACTGTTCTATTCCCTCAACCTCTGACTTAATGGCATCCCTCAAAGCTTTTTTATCCGGCTCAATCAGGACTTTTTTAAACTCATCAGGTAAGGCTTCAACACTACCTTTAAGACGCAAGGGAGCTTGAGATGCTTTCCTTACACCTATCGAATGCTTAGAAGTCTTAACTTTACTTTGACCAGTTGATTCAAAATGATTGAGTAACTGTTTCTTGAGAAAATCAATCTTCTTACGATCACGTTTAGCCAGTTCAGCCATCCGTTTAGCTTCTTTCTCTCGCATCTCTGCAAACATCTCCAGATGCTTGATTAATGAAATGTAGTTATCGATCTTTTGGTAAAGTTCGGCTTGTGTTTCGTCTTTCTGTTGCAGAATATTTTCTACTTCACGCTGTAATTCAACGGGTATTTGTTCATCCTCAAGGGATTCCAAGATATTGCAGATGGATTGAAACTGATCGGATAATTCGTAAAGTGTTGACATGGTTAATTGTTGGTAAAGTTTGTAGTGGTAAACATCAAGCTTTACGATTAACTAAGGGTTTCAGTTATTGTCTGAACTAATTCTGATGCAGAATCCAGATAATCTTTAAGGCTTTCTAAATCTCCCTTAATGTCAGGATAGACTTTAATTTCATCTTGCTCATCTGTTAAACTTTGCAAAAGCTGATAAGCATCATCCAGTAATGCATGGACTTTCTTTTCAGACGATTGAGTAATTATCATTTTCAAGTCTCCTAAATTTGTAGAGGTAAGGGGGAATTTAACCCCCTCATGTGGGTTTACTTGGTGGTAGTCATAGCCGTCTCGTTAGTAGAGTTTAGCAATGTCCGAACGCTTTCAGGGTCTAGATTATCCATACAAACCATCTGCCGTGTACCATCCATATCTAGCATCCGACTATTGTTACCCGGTTCAGATAAAACAGCCGCGTATTTATCCAACTCTTTTGTAGATTTACGGGCTTGCCAAGTCCACTTTAAAGAGTAGTAATTGATGGGTTTTGCAATACCATTTTCATCAGGTTTAGAGCCGCTATGCTTTGTGAAATCTGGGATAAAAAGACCTGTTGCAGGCTCAATTCCTTGTGACTGAATCTCAGTAATTAAGCGGTTAAAGTCACTCAAAGTACGGCTTTTAATGTAAGTGACCATCACCACACCTTGTGGGAGTTCACCTGATTCTGCAACAAACCAAACTTGCCCCCAAATCGCATTACTTGTTTGACCCAATGTCCCGAAAAACTTACTGAATTTAAGGATAGTCATTGAACATTTAGAACCATATTCCTCGTCACCGATACACCATTTACCACTCTGGCAATTGTTACGGACATTGAGCGGCATCTCAGGGACTAAGATTGCATCTTTAGGCTTAGAACCGAATACAGAAAAACCGTTATCTTGTGTTGATTTTGCGAGTGTCATTGTTTAATTTCCTTTGTGTTTTTGTTGAAGGTTAAAGGGGCCATATAGACCCCAATGATTGATTAGAATTCGTCAAAAGTTGGATCAATTTGTCCCCAATTGAGCAGAATGTAATCAGGGTTATGGGCCTTTAAATTCTCCTTAATCCCTGTTTCATTAAGTGGAGTGAAAGAGTAACAATTGACATAGAATGCAAACGGTGTACCGTCCTCATCTACATCATCCTTTTTGTAGCAGTCCATCCAATACTCAATGATTGGGTGTTGTTCGAGTTCGAGCGTTTCTGGATTCCGTACTATGTTTTGTGTCATGATCGTTATGTGTTATTTACAAGTCCCCTCGACAGTCGCAAAGGACAGGTGAGGGGATTTTTTTGACCTAGACTGCAACCCGTTCTGTCTCTCCCGTGTATTGCAGGTAAAGGCTGTTATTCAGTTTTTGAGGTGCTGTGTGAGGTGTTTCTCTTTCCCTCATGTCTCTATTATAACAGCTTCCTGTAAAAATGCAACAGCTCAATGGTTTAAATTACCAGTATTCAGTAACACTAATAGGTTCCCCTTGAAAGATAAGCTGTAACTATTTATCAACAAGCTGATAGGATAAAGAAGTAGGCAGTAAGGATGGTACAGAATGCAAGTATGTCCAGTGTGTGAAGGTCAGAGAAATATTAGGGTGAAGGGGAAAATAGAACGTTGTAGCTTGTGTGAAGGGTTCGGTCAAATTGGAGAGGTACAGCTTAGACGGTATCTGGTAGCCGTTGACTTAGCCAAACAACAAACCCCTAACCGTAGCAGCTAGGGGTAAGAAATTGTGTAAGGCTTGTATGTTTTACATATTGGCTTCAGCGTGGATGGCTGAATAATCATCACTTCTGGGAATGTGTCGATCAGGACAACCGTTAACCATGTGGGTGTAGATCTTAGGCATCTTAGCTACATAATCACTCAGGCTTGAATGGCCGAGATGATTAAGTACTGCGTAGATATGCTTACAACAACCCTGACCGTTAAAGGCTTCTGTTTGATTTTGATAATCTTGGCACTCACAGGATGCACCCTTTAAATCAAGCTTGACTCGGTACTTCTTAACGTAGAACTTGGAACCGTCTTGATTAACCATCAACTCTATGGCTTTCCGCTTACGATTATCGACAAATGCCTGCTTAACCTGTTTATTAGTAACTGGGTGTAGCGTCCAGTCTTTAAACTCAACTAACTTAACTCCTAGCTTGCTTGATTCCCAGATATGTTCAATTTCACTGACTTTTACATTGAGCGCGATCGCTACGTTTGTCTTTGTCCATAACATCTCAGTTGCCTTATTCATTCTACTTACATGATTGCTTGCTTACATTTTTATTGTAACAGCTTCTTGTAACACTAACAAGGTTTAAACTATATAAAATTACATTTACCTGTAATGTTATGCTATTATCACAATTAGAAGTATATGGAAGATAAACAGATGTTTTGTAGATTAGCTGTGTTGATGGCAGAACGTGATCCGCATCTGTCACAGAGAAAATTAGCCTCAGACGTAGGGGTGAGTCCCACAACGATTAACCAGTTGTTTGGGAATAAATTTAAGCGGATCGATGTGGTGACCGTAGAGCGATTGTGTAACTACTTCAAATGTGATGTAGGGGACTTGCTTGTCATGAAAAGTGGTGAGGAGTGATGAATAATTTAAATAAATTGCTCAAGCTTGAAAAATACTGGTTAAACCACAAATACCTATGGATGTTTCCCTTTGTTAGTTATTCTGACAAGCGTGATTTGCCTCAAGTGCCTGGTGTTTATCTTTTAGCAGAGAAAGAAACGAAAGAGATTTTGTATGTGGGTAGCTCAAAAAATCTAAAAAGACGATGGGCTACTCACCACTTGGCTAAATATGCTAGAGAAAAAATGTCAGACCCCGTAATTATCTACATAGAAACAAAGTTGACCAGGCGAATAGAATCATATTTAGTTCACTGTTTAGGTCAGAGAATACCTTTACTCAAAAAGATTTCAGCGTTCTCTTTAACAACAAGCCATATATCTTTATTTAAACAGAAGTGGGGGTTAAAGAAATTTCTTGAGAACAAACTGGATATTAGTATTCCCCTTGAGGATGCTGGTATTGAGCCGGAGATAATAGACGGCGATCTATACGCCATAACTCATACTACCAGTGGTGAGCGCGTCAGAATTTACCTAGATGACTATACACAGTTCATGCCTTTAGCTTAAAAGTTTTTGAGTAAAAGGGGACAACGGGTGAAGTGAAGCCTATTATTTTCAAAGGTTTCACAATTAGCAGTGGAATAATAGAGGTATTTTAACGACACTTTATAGGCAAAAAAGTCTAATAACGGTTAATTGTCCAATTTTATTAAATTAACCTCCCCTCCATCTTGGTAAAATAACCAATAAAGGTACACCGTAAGCGTATTAAGGGTTTCAGATGAATAGCATCAGTTTCAAGATCACGAATGATTTACGCGATCGCCTATTAGCACACAAACGCGCTGACGAAAGTGACAATCAAACGGCTAGACGGTTAATGTTAGCTGGATTAGAGTTATATGAGTCTGGGGAAATTAATGACGAGCCAACAATTGAAGAGAAAAGTTTAGAAAACAATTTAGAAGGGTACACAATCCCTCATGATTATATGGCTGCAAAAACAATCCCACCCCATGAGAACAACTGGGATGAGATTAAGCGACAAACAGAGTCATATCAAACATGATTAACGTTTAAGCTAAGTCCCCCATTTCAGCCAACTGTTTAAGTTTGTAGGGTTTAATCTCCATACCATTAATGTGAGGGCAATCGGCAACAATTAAAATTAAGTAAGGTTTCTTGTCTTTACCGTTGGGTTGCCATCTCAAGTCATAAAATTCATGTTGAAAGCCTTTGATATACTTGAGGGAATCATCAACAATAATGCCAGCTTTAGTTAAGGCATCATGGATATACTTACAGGACATAACAACATTATCGGGGTCACGTCGCTCGAAGTAATCAAGATGCCATTGATAATGAAACCAAACTCGACCGGGAAACTTTTGCTTATATTGGACAAGATCGATAATCCAGTTTTCCCAGTTTTTCTTTGACTTTGAGTACTGGGAACCAACTTGATCGCCTTTGGAATTTTTAAATGTTGCCCCACGCGATCGCAAAATCTTGTTACCCGTTGGCGGCAGCGGTAGGGTGAAAGTTTCTTTCAGCATTTGATGGATCAGCTCGTTATGGTAGCGGTTCAATTACGATCTCTACTCCCGTTTTACCTTTTGGCTCGTATTCAACCGTTAACCTTGGAACACACTTGATGTTATCGTCGGTCAAAATACCTGCACCATTTAAAGTCAGGGCATCCAAACAAGCCCCTGCTAAATTATCCAAATCTGAATTAGTACGATGTTTGCCCGTAAATAAAAGTGTGATCGCTGCTTTTTCCAAAGGCAACTTAGGCGCGGGTTTCATCTCTCTAACTTGGATCAACAAATCACATTCTGCCTGTTCACGCCAGTTTTTGTATCGTTTGGGTAAGTAAGTACCATTGGCTGAAACACGGGGACGTGCTTTAGGGGTAACAGCTCCATCAAGATAAAATTTTAATTTCTGCATTCAATCTCTCCTTTGTTCCACTTGACGACAAAATCCCCCGCCAACTCCTTAACCAATTGGGTAAAGTCTTTTCTCTGTTCGTCGGTGTTCAGTAACCATCGGTTGCAATTCCCACAGCGCTGATAATTGCGAGGGGAAACGGTTTTGCAGAAATTACATTCAGTGGGGTAGCGGGTTTGTCTATTATTCATATGAAGATTTACAACTTGGACAATCCAACATTAACGGTACAACCGGGGTCAAACAATGAGGACAAAACCCCGACAAGTATCGCTCAATGTTTGTTTTTCTAACTAACTCGTCTCTTAGTTCCGCAGCGCGAATACGTTCACGTTCACGATTTTCTCTTTGGCTGATTCGGGCTTCTAGTCTAGGCAGCCACAAGCACTCTGTTTCTTGATTAAACAAAACCAATTGTTCCAGAAAGTCAATCTTAAATTCCCAGTCAGACACCAAACACCATCCGCGTTTCTCAAAGACCTCACGCCCAAATTCATGTCTCAATCTGCGATCGCTCCAATACCTTAAAGCCGGATGATAACGGTAAGAAATGAATTGAATTTTATGATCAAGATAGAGTAACGATCTGGCTTGTCTACCGGATGCTGAATAAGTGAATGGTAGTGTTTTTAATCTTCCAAAATTTACAGCAAACTCAATATCATCAACAAAGGCAAACTTGAAATATCGAGAATCTAACCATTCACAAAGATTCCGCCAAGAGTAGAGTTGAGAGTAAGTAATCATTGGATCAATCTCCGACCGCAATAATAGCGATCGCCAAACTTAACGACAAACTCTCGACTCGGACACCCTTGTATAGGAGGCAAACTTGACGGCTTCCAATAAGGTAGAGTTTTACCCGTCATTACACTTACAGCCTGTGAGTTATTGGCTGAATAATAACGAGGTTGTTGATAATACTGTTGCGGTCGAGTAGGTCGGTAATTATCCTCAAAGCATCCTTTACCTCCTTCATTCCGTAAGCATTGAATCATTTCATCTGTCGGATCTGATAAATTACTGTACTCTTCTAAAGTTAATCCTAAATCATTATTTGGTGATGGCGCTTGAGGTTGTTCAGGGACGTTAACAATGATTGGAGGCGGTGAGGGCTGTTCTACAGGTTTAGTATAAACAATCTCAGTGGAATCTTTATGACCCATGAAGTAAGTAACCGCACCACCCGCCGCTAATACTAGCATGGCTATTGCTGCTCCAGTCAGTTGAGGAAATCTAGGATATTCTCTTTGATAAACTGTTTTTTCTGAGTCTGTTTCATGGAGTTGAATCATGATTTTTGAGGGTTATAAGTTACAAGTAAACGCTCTCTGTTGGGTGTCGATAGGTGTTGTAGGTGTTGTAGGTGTACAGGCGTTGCAGGTGTTGTACAACGCCTATAGGGGGTTATTTGGGGGGTGTCACAGTGAAAACAACACTTAACCCGCCGGAGACTTTATTAACTTCAACATGACCTTTGCCTTCTCTTTCTAGAGATTCAAAAGCAACCTTAATCCCATCAGATTTATATTTTCTGCCCCAGGGTTTTTGTTGCACTTCGCGAGCGGTACAACTGCCTCCATTAGAGATTGCTAACTCAATAATTAGTTGATAGATATTAGGTTGCTCGGGTTCAGTTGTTGGGGAAGACTCGTCAGGCTTACTGAGGTCAAAGTCTGAGGAGTTAGATTTAGGTTTAGTACTGGAATTAGGATTGTCTGCAACCGTTTTTTCCGGGTCAGACTTATAATCAAAGTCCGGAATTAACAACCCTTTAGTTATCAAGTTAGGTTTGATTAGATTAGCGGGTGCGTTTCCTTTCTTGCGGTAATTTTCATGATGGCCGTGAGTCGGATGCTCAGCAATTTGTAAAGGATTAGATCCGCTCACACAACAGGGGTAAGGCGCTGCTTTAATATATTGAGCTTCAAGGGTGTCATGGGTAAATTTATTCAGCACTTCAGCCCGTGCAGATGAGCCTGTAAGGATGACTAGAAAGTTGTTTCTAAACTTGGCATCAATTCCAATCGCATCAACATTATGAGACTGCATAAAGCCGAGTAAGGTGATGTCAAACTTACGAGCATTAGACAACTTTCTAATGGCATAGGTAACGGTTTTTACTCGTTCACCATTACGCTTACCATCCATGTGTTCGAGTTCAGATAAAAGATCATTAATTTCATCTAAGATGACAACAATATGATGGCGATCGCTTCGTTTACGAGTTTCAATCTCACCAATAAACCACTGCATAACCTCTACAATTTGACTTGCATCATCCACCACACGAGGAAAGCCCATTTCACGCCAAATTGGGTTACGGCTGGCATGGATATCGAGGACAATCACTTCAGCCGGATTAGTTGCTGTTAGCCTTCCAACTAAATGACCCGCACCAATTGAAGTTTTACCACTACCACTGTTACCTCCGATTAAAATGCCAGAAGCATCATCTACAATCTGTTCCCAGTCATAGGGGTCAATAGTCGGTTCGGGCAATGCCTCTAATTCTTCATCTGAAACATAAGGGATATCGGGCGGGTTATATGTGCCGCTGCGGGCAGGTTGCATTTCTTGGATAGCGGTTGTGGTGTAGACTTCAATTCCTGCATCAAAGATTGTGTCATTAGCCACCTGTACCATTTTCTGCCGTCGGTTTTTCCTCATATCCGACTGCACTAAGACTTGACCCCATATCCCTAAACCTAGACCCGCTACACTGGCGTATGCTCTGAGTGGATGATTCCAAGCCACACAGACTGAGGTAATTGTCGCGATCGCAGTCCCAACACATAGCGTTAAAGCCGTTGCCGGGGTTTCCCAATCTCTAAAGTTCTCTTGCATTAAGGTCACAGCCACCCCCAAGCCAAAGCGGCAATCACAGACAATAAGACAATTAACGAGCGCAATGCCATCACAGCCCCATTAGCCCCCAACTGAAAGCTGAACAATTCACGAGAACCGTAGGCAACCAAGGCAACAGAACCTAACATAGCTACCAATATTAAAAACCCATAAATAATAAACGCGGGGCCTGTATTAACTCCCCGCGCTACCACTGACAAAATATTAACGGTGCAGGCAGTAATAAGCCCACATAGTACATAGTCAACGAGTCGCATTTTCTACCCTCTTAACTGCTTCCTAACTTGCTGTGATTGAATCGTAAAAGTGCTTAAATTAGCTCTCACTTTTTCAGCTGAGGTTAGGCGTTTTTGCCTTGATTTCTGATAATTACTAGCGGCATAATCCATACCCGCGAGTTGTTTGTTATGACTATCAAATTGCTTGGCGTGATATTGAGCTACCCGTGGTTTTAGACCCGAAAAATAACGAACTGTACCCGCTTCATGTTTAGCGAGTCGCTTGACTTGGGTTGCAAATTCTTTCATATTTTCCTCGTTTTTCTCCATCGTGTCTGCCATCCGTTTGGCTTCGGTCACAATCTCTTTATTAATAGCTAACCCGTTTGATTCGGCGGCTCGAACTAAATCCCCAGAATAATAGAGACCAGGGGTTGATCTATCGTCTGGAGATATTGCACCCTCATTGACAGTTGCGATATCACCCCTAACCTCATAATCCCCTTTTGATGTGTCTCGTCTTGGCCCTAATAACCATTCCCAAAATCCCATTAATTAACCTCCTTGAAAATCTACAGTAATACAGGCTGGGTCATATTTTCGTTTCTTGTAATCACGACTTTCTAGATATCCATCTGCCGCAACTTTTAAAGCCATATCAGCCGCAGATTCTAAAGTCTGATTATTCTCTAGAAGAACTTGATCGCCTTTTTCTGTTGGGCAATTAATATTGTATTTTTTTCGCATTAATTTTCCTCCCCATGACTTGCAAACCGTTCTACAAAATGCTGATATTCAGGCTCTGACATTTCAGCTAACTCCAAGGGAAAGAGGCTACTGTCAATTTCTTCTCTGTGCAAGAAATCCCATAAGCGGTGAATAAGAGTAACAAAACCCGTAACCAGTAGTTCAGATCCAATTTCACTTAACATCGTTTTTCTCCACACTAATTGCTTGCGGTTGGTTTTTAACAGTGGGGTTAAAGAGATTAAAAGCTAATAACAAGCTCACCACAATTCCACTACTAATTAATCCCCATTTAAGCCAAGGATTAAACGCTTCACCTCTCAGTTTTTCGGTTATTTTTCGGTTCTCCACTTCAAGTTCAATTGCTGCTCCTAATTCGTAATTCAGATAACCAACACCGCACTGGGAAACCTTTTTATTGCTTTTATAGATCCGCATTAGCTCCTTTGTTGACAAGTGTTGGATTAGATCAGAATCTAATTCATGTATCATGTTTTTCCTCACTTTCGTAAACATTAATAGTGATGTTTTTAGGCTGTGGTTGTTGCCCTACATTAACGAATTGTGAACATATATGTTGATTGTCGTGATGGCTGGAATGAGAGGGTTTACGGTCGGTAATAACGGCTAACACAATTCCTAAAAAGATAGCAGCGAGTGATAATTCTTGCATGGTTTAAAATCCTCCGAATGGTACAACAGGATCAAGATCAATTTCACGAGTGGGTGTAGAGGGCTGCTTGCTTAGCCATTTCCATAACCTATCTAAGCTGTCAGGTTCACAACCTTTAATAAACAATTCAGTCGTACCATTACAAGCGCTTTTGACCTTTTCTGTGACAGTTTCGAGAATGGATTTGAGTAATTTCATGTCAGTTTTTCCCTGTGATTGTTGTTGCAAGAATAAAGCCAAGAGTTTGTTAGTCTCCTGGCTTTGATCGATGAGTTGTAACAGTAAAAGCAGTGATTGTTGGTTAGGGTCTATTGAAACTTCCCCTGTACTCGTTGCTTCATTTTTTGATATTCCTCGGAGCGATCACTTAAAGCTTTAACCCGGCTTTCTGAAGATTGAGCGGATACAGATTTAGCCATACCGAACAGATCCTCCATAAAATCAACATGAGCATTAAATTGGCTATTACCGTATCGGGTTAGGGTTTGTTGAAACGATTCGCTGTAGGATGACACAAACGCAGCCGCACTCACTTCTCCAGCAACTTGTCCTTCAAACTGCTTTTGCTCAATCTGCTCATGAATAATTCCGGACTGCATCCCCTGGCTATTGGATTGGTATTGATCAGTTGAAGCGCGTTGATTATCAATTCCGGCTTCTGCTGTAGTAGCCATTTCATCACCTTCAAACGGTTCAATTGACGAGGGGCTTTCAACTGTGTTTTGAGAGGGTTGCTTACCCCCTTTCAAACTTTTAACTTTGTCGGGGGAATGGTTGTCGATAATAAACTGTGCTACTGCGTCCGAAACTTCATCGGACATGATATCAATTTTTTCATTCCATTGAGGTTGACGGCTAAGCTTATTGAGCAAGGTGTCTAACTTGATCTCGCTCAGTTCCGTTTTTTGTTGTAGTTCGGTTCGTAACATTTTGGTATTCCTCGTAAGTGTATTTGTGATTTGATGAGCTAATAGCAGTTCTTACCTCTTTCAAGTTGGCAGGGGTAACCTTGAAAAAATCTAGGTGGCAAAGCACGATTACCCAAACTTGATAAGGTTCAAGCGGTTTATAAGGCTGCCGTTGAAAGTCAGGAACTGCTCTATTGATTACAACTATTCTGTTTTGCAAAGTTGAACGTGACTGTACCCAACCGGGGTAACCTTCTACCTCTCGGAGTTGGGGTCAGAGCCTGCCCCTTTAGGGGTACTTTGTTCTCTAATATAGTGTTCTATAGCATCAATAGGCGCACCTCCACAGCTAATTGCAAAATAACTAGGACTCCATAGCG
>JBARZE010000002.1:0-188199 GCA_049649525.1 Microcoleaceae cyanobacterium | reverse complement strand
AGGCGGTTGTTGGTGGATGTTACCCAATTACAGAACCGAGACCATACGTTGGCGCTTTCGCGCTGTTGTAAGGTGGTGGTCATATGTTTGTATGATTGCTATGTAATTTTCAAGGTGCCAAGCAAACTTGTTTGTTTGCCGCTATTAATAATATAGGGCATTGTGTAACGCTTTGTAAAGGGTTTTCACAATATTGTTACTTATGTTAGGTATAAGTATTGCTTATGTTGAAAAACTTACGGCAAAGAGAAACCTGTTGTTCGGCGAATATACTCCTGAATCTTATGATAGTCACCCGGATTAGTCTGAGGGTTAACAATGATCGATTCTTGAGTGTTAGGTAGCCAAAATGTAATTCGCTTACTGCAATCACAACTAAAGGTACTGATCTGGCTGAGATCAACAATATATTGATGGCGCTGATAATGAATCTGGATCCAACACTTGGCTGAGGATTGAGCAATGGTTGTCTTAATATACTCAACTACCTTGTGATAAACATCAGGATTACTGCGGGGATTGATGACAATCGGCTGACCGCTATTGGGTAGCCAAAACTGGACACGTTGGTTGATCTCTATACAAAAGGCACTCAGGCTATCGAGATCAACAACATAAGTATTTCTTTCATGCAGAATTTTAATCCAGTAGGCCACCAGACCACCTCAACCCTCTAAGTTCTTGCATGATGATTTCTTGCTCAAGGTAGCCCACCAACTCTCCGCTGATAATTACAGTTGATGACGAATGAAGTGGCACGATATGAGATTATTAATCACACTAAACATGAGCAGAAATATTATATACCGTGCCAGATGAGTCTGTCGTCTCTAGTACATTAGCTGATAATTCAAATAGTACAGATCAATACTTTAAGCGTTGCTGGATGTGATGGCTGAGACTTCAGCAGCAGAAGACATGACAGATTCAGTATCCGTCAAATTCTGCTGAGTGGGCGAGGTAGCTTGAAGGCGATGAACTTCTAAACCACTGGCAGCTTGTATCAATCCAAAAAATAAAGGGTGAGGACTATTAGGTCGAGATTGAAACTCAGGGTGAAACTGAGTCGCGATAAAAAATGGATGATTCGGCAACTCAATAATCTCAACTAATCGACTATCTGGGGATGTTCCACTAATAGCATAACCTGTTTCCAGTAAGAGGTTACGATAGGCGTTGTTAAACTCATAACGATGGCGATGACGCTCATAAATCACCTCCTGTTGATAGAGTTTAAAAGCGAGAGTATTAGGTTGCAATCGACAAGGATAAAGCCCTAGACGCAAAGTTCCTCCCAAATCTACTACATCCTGCTGTTCTGGGAGTAAATTAATCACAGGATGAGGAGTTTCCGGTTCAAACTCAGCACTATTGGCTTGATGGAGTTGAGCCGTATTTCTGGCCCATTCAATCACACTACATTGCATTCCTAAACACAGCCCTAAGAAGGGGATTTGTTGTTCTCGGGCAAATTGAATGGCTGCCACTTTTCCCTCTATTCCCCTAACTCCAAAACCACCCGGAACAACTATCCCATCGACTGAATTAAGCTGAGAGCCGACATTGTCTAAGGTTAGCGTCTCAGAATCAATCCAACGTAAATTAACTCCGGTCCCGACTGTGATTGCTGCGTGCTGTAAAGCCTCCACCACAGACAAATAAGCATCACTCAACTGCACATATTTACCCACAATTGCAATTTCAACCGTTGCTGAAGTTGAGGATTGATGGGGAGTTTGATCTCGACGATACAGTCGGTTAACCAGGGTTTGCCAAGCTTTCAAGTCCGGTTGACGTTGTTCAAGTTGCAGAAGTTTCAATGCTTGCTCAGCTAAGCCTTCTTTTTCTAAAATTAGAGGAACCTCGTAGATACTGTTAGCATCTTGAGCTGTTATGACGCAATCGACCTCAACATTACAAAATTCTGCCATTTTATCTTTCAAGCCAGAAGCCAGTGGGCGATCGCAACGACAGACTAAAATATCCGGCTGAATTCCAATCGAACGTAATTCTTTAACAGAATGTTGAGTCGGTTTCGTTTTCATTTCCCCGGCGGCGGAAATATAAGGCACTAACGTGACGTGAAGATACACCACATTATTACGCCCCACATCTTTACGGAATTGACGAATCGCTTCTAAAAACGGTAAAGACTCAATATCCCCAACTGTACCGCCCACTTCAATAATCACCACATCCGAA
The DNA here is from genome assembly GCA_049649525.1 of Microcoleaceae cyanobacterium. Lineage (GTDB taxonomy): Bacteria > Cyanobacteriota > Cyanobacteriia > Cyanobacteriales > Microcoleaceae > JAAURB01. The sequence continues at coordinate 185,997 of JBARZE010000002.1, read as the reverse complement.
TTCGTATTCTGGGCGACGCGATGAATTCGTTCCTTACATTCCGTTGTAATATGAGGAATCACCTGAACGGTTCCCCCCTGATAATCTCCTCGACGTTCTTTATTAATCACCGCCTGATAAATTGAACCCGCCGTTACACTATTAAGGCGAGACATGGAAGTATCGGTAAATCGTTCGTAATGACCTAAATCTAAATCGGTTTCTGCCCCATCTTGAGTCACAAACACCTCTCCATGCTGAAACGGACTCATTGTTCCTGGGTCAACATTAATATAAGGATCGAGTTTGAGGATCGATACTGAATAATCTCGGGATTTGAGTAAACGTCCTAAACTGGCAGCCACAATTCCTTTACCGATACTAGAGACGACCCCACCTGTGATAAATACAAACTTAGTCATAAAAATTACTGATCCAATACTGATGCGCTCAATCTGGATTCATTGTGCCATACCATGATGGAGACTCAATGATTATTTGTTATTTATCAATCTTCCTCTGTGGTAGTCAAGCTTGGCCGTTAGGTATTCTTGCGGTGGCGACAGATCTGTTTGCATGATTATCGGGTGATGGTCAAGATTTTGGGTGTTAGTTCGGCTTAAGTTCCCATAGCCGTTGTGGCTGAAAAACTGGGTCTATTTTCTCTAATACTAAATACTGACGCTTAAAAGTAGTAAAAATGGAAAATCGTTCAGGCTGTTTTACAGGCTGTTGCACATTTTTGGGAATATCATTCGCTCTGTTTGTTGTCTATGCTGGTTTAAATTCTTCAGGATTTTGCTTCGCGAAAATGCGCTATTTAAGCGATGAGGATAAATTCAGACAAGAATTTGAGAGACGAAATCAGCAAGATAGTGTTTTCGTCAAGGATGGGTCAAATAATCATAATGGAGGGCAATTTTACGAACCAATAAAATACGAGAGCTTTGAACAGTTCAAGGAGATTAACCCCGACTGCTGCACAATGCATCCTTTTCGCAGTAATCCTTTGGATTGGGAACGGATCACAGGTGTTCATAACGGAGAAATTACAGTTATGGATTATACCACTTATTATCTGGATGAAAATGGTGAGCAGAGATCCCAAGAAGTAAAAAGAGGATTTATTCTGCAAAACTGTGGACAACGCCACTATATTCTAGAGCCATCTTATGTGAGGGTAATCTCACCTGATGAACCTGAGAAATAACAAATATTTCAACTCAGTTCAAAGCGCCAATTTCTAGTCAATATACAACATTAGGTGCAATAAAATCATGGATCTAAAAACAAAAGTACAACCACTCGCAGTAAACGAAATAACAAATTTCTACTTGTACGAAGATACAGAAACTCCAGAGAATTTGGTAGATGATAGCTTAATTCGACCAGACCCAGAAGAGCCTGATAACGCAACAGTTGAAAAGACAACAGTTGAAATTGATGCAAAAGATTTCATGGAGACTGTTGGAAGGTTTGCTATTGCGCCTCAGTTTGAATTGGTACAAAAGTTTTTTTATGATGACGGCGTTATAGATGCGATCCAAGAAGAAGGCACTCTATTCCCAATAACACCAGACTGGGAGGAATTCACTGTACCTGGAACTTATTCTAAATCAGAACTAGCAAAACAAAAAGAAATTGATTTGCAGTCTTTCGGCTGGAATATGCAGCACTATAACTAGCAAGATGAGACTGTAGTTGCTCCGGATGCCCGCAGTAACCATATTAACGACCCCAACGGCACTGGTAAATCTACCACTTCAACAATAACTGTGAGAATATTAGGTTCCTTGATAAATGCATCCCACCAAAACCAGGTACGCTGATTAAAAACATCATCACTCGGTTCAAACCAGCTAACCCAATCCATCATAGACCACTTTTCTTCTTGCGCCTGACGTTGCTGTTGTTCACTCGAGAGTTTACGCCATTTAATTAAATATTCTTCTTCCTCTGCTAAAGTCCGTTCGGGCGCGCAATTTGCAACAAACCAATCTGGTAATTTCCGTCTCCATTCTTCTTCCGATAGCCAATCCATTTTATATTGCTTTATCACGATTTCAAGAACTTCTCGACAATTACTTAAAACTACATCTGCATTACCTTGACAATTAGCTTGAAGCGATAATAATAATCCAAAAGATTGAACTACATCCTCTTGACTGGAACCATACCACAAGTGTCTCAGCTCCTCTTCAGGTGTCATTTTTTATTCAATTAATACTTAACAACAATAGCTGATAAACATCCAGAATCACTCAAATTATTAACGTTATATATTGCCATCACTATATTCTAAAGCAATACCTGAGAGGCTACAACTACAAGTACTTTTAATCAAAAATTTTAATTCATTTTATTACTAATACGCCACTTTTCATAATAAGCACGTTGCTCTTTAACTGTACCAATTTGTTCCGGCTCTGCTCTATCAAATATTCTAATGAGGTCACTTCGTTCAGGAGGCTTACCTAATTTTAATTGATAAAGCTTCATTCCGCCTCCCATATCCCGCGACATATTGGATGGATAAGCATTAATACGCGCCCCGTTACACAGAATATTCCAACCTTTTGATTCAAGAAAAACTCTGAGTTGGCAAAGACAATCAAAAATATCTCTCGCTTCAAATTGGTGAATTCCTAATTCATAATTTTCAAAATAAATTTTATAAGGTCGCTGCACAGTTTCATAAGAGATTGTACACTCACTCAAGCGTTTATTATCTTTTGAATAATTTATAATTTGCAGAATTACAGTTTTCATAAACAGAATTGATCAATTATCTAACGTGTACAGAGAAAATCGCTCATCTTGTTCCTCTTGAATCAATAGTTGAACATTTTCTCTCGCTTTCCAATTCTGTGCTTTGACAGTTTCCTTAAATCCATCTATATCTAGAAAATTGAATGCTCCACCATAAACACAAGCCTGCATCCCTTTCCCAGAAATATGCTCTGATAAATTGTCTAGTGTTCTTTTTCCATTCTGATGCAGCCAAGAATTAATATTAATTAGCGGTACCGGAATCTCAATATCAAGCTCTTCATCTTCTTCGTCAATCATTTCAGCTATGCTAAATATGAGAATAATATCAGTGACCCAACTCATAAAAACTTCCTTCTTTCTGATTAAAAACCATCTTTATTCTCTGCAATAAAAAAGCCCCCCAAAAGGGAGGCAATTTAACTAAAATGTATGAAAACCTGATTTCAACCTAGCTGTTAATTGTCGGAGCAGCAAAGGCAACAGGAGTAGATTCACCGGAAGCTAAATCTAAGGGGAAGTTGTGAGCATTACGCTCGTGCATCACTTCCATTCCTAAGTTAGCGCGGTTAATCACATCCGCCCAGGTATTAATCACTCGACCGCTAGAATCTAGAACAGATTGATTAAAGTTAAATCCATTCAGGTTAAATGCCATAGTGGAAACACCAAGGGCTGTAAACCAGATTCCGACAACTGGCCATGCACCCAATAAGAAGTGCAAAGAGCGAGAATTATTGAAGCTAGCATATTGGAAGATTAAACGACCAAAATAGCCGTGAGCTGCAATAATATTGTAAGTTTCTTCTTCTTGACCGAATTTATAACCGTAGTTCAAAGATTCACTTTCAGTGGTTTCACGAACCAAGGAAGAAGTTACCAGTGAACCATGCATTGCACTGAATAATGCGCCACCAAATACACCCGCCACACCTAACATGTGGAATGGGTGCATTAGGATGTTATGCTCAGCCTGGAACACAATCATAAAGTTGAACGTTCCAGAAATGCCCAGAGGCATACCATCGGAGAACGATCCTTGACCAATGGGATAGATCAAGAATACAGCGGTCGCAGCCGATAGAGGCGCTGAATAAGCAACACAAATCCAGGGACGCATCCCTAAACGATAGCTCAGTTCCCACTGACGACCCATATAGCAACAAATGCCAATGAAGAAGTGGAAAATAATTAGCTGGTAGGGACCACCGTTGTACAGCCATTCATCTAAGGAAGCTGCTTCCCAAATCGGATAAAAGTGTAAACCAATGGCGTTGGAAGAAGGAACAACCGCACCAGAGATGATGTTGTTACCATACAGCAATGAACCCGCGACAGGTTCACGAATTCCGTCAATGTCAACGGGAGGCGCTGCAACAAACGCGATGATGAAACAGACTGTGGCAGTTAGCAAGGTGGGGATCATTAATACACCAAACCAACCCACATAAATGCGGTTATCGGTGGAAGTGACCCAGTTGCAAAACCGCTCCCAAACGTTAGGGTTTTCACGCTTCTGTAAAGTTGTGGTCATAATAAGTATGTATTGCTGACTTGAATTTTCAAGGTACATTCAGTAGCGATATGGCTACCTTGAAACCAAGTGTACCAACACTACCACAATTAGTGTAATTTTGCAAACATATTTCAATATAATTTAGTTATACTTTACATTAGCGACACTAATATGAGGAATAGAGTGGAGAGATATTAAGTTGTTTAAATTTCTTGCAATATTTTGGGGCTATCGAGTGCTACAGATTGAGCGTTGAGCAATACGCAATCGCCCTAACGTTTCATCCAGAGTACCTGATAACCCCTAAAACTCAAATGAGATAAAATACTGAGACTGAACCTCTAGTCTTAGCGACGGGGAACCTGTGTATCAATATTAATGTTGCTTACATTCACCCGAGTCACAGTATTAACAGCAGGAGCCACGGCACGGGCCATATCCAAGAAATTGACGGGATTGCCTTCTGTGGCTTTTTGCTCTTGAGGAGTAAAACGACGAACAGAAGTTTGCCAAATGACTTGAGGGAAACCTAATTGACTGCGATGATACGCCTCATAACGAGGGGTTTTTAGGTTGAAAGGAGCGTCTCCTTCGTTACGTTGGGGTAAAACCCGACGGCGTTGGAAAGGAACGGTATCAAAACCATAATTTTCCAGGTATTCATCGCTATTGACCAACTGATCAATAAACCCTTGGACTCCTTTCGTTGCAATCACAATGGACCAAGCAATTTTTTCTCGCTCACTGTATACATCTCGTCCGAGAATGCGCTGTACACACATCTCAACAAAACGATAGTTACTGTTAGTTTGGAAATTGCGATTGAGGAAGGGTTCAGAAGTTGCTAAACCTCGAATAAAATCCCGTACTGTAATTTGGCCAAACTTCAATTGAGATTCCAAATAAGTTTGACGGTTGTATCTCAGAATCTGATGTTCACTAAAAATCTGACGATAAGCCGCCCAGATAATCTCATCCCATTCTGAACCGGACGGTAAGTTTTCAGCCGAGTAAATTCTCGGTTGATCATCACCCGAAATTTCATATCCTTGTACCCGCACATTTTGGCTGCTGGGTTTGTAATTTAATAAAGGGATTGCCACCTTATAATCTCCTTGTTGAACGTCAATGTATCTTAATGGGTGTGGCTCAGATGCCAGCACGCTGCTATGACGGCAGTATATCGGCATTACAATATCATCAGGTTAGGAGATTTTGGCGATCCAAATCTCATTTTTGTGAATAAATGCAATAATATGTAACATTTTTTTGTGATTGAGATGGTGTCAAATATGAGATGTTAACTGAATTGCCAGATTACTGTTGGTTTTTCTGGCGTTGTATTTCTCTGATTATTCCAGTTGTACCCAAAAGTCATATTCAAATCCTCGAAAATTAGAATTGAGTTCTAAGGTATACTGCCCCGTTATTGGGAGTTGTCCAGTCCAAACTCCGCGATTCTGCTGATTAGTATCACGGGCAATTTGTGCTGCATCGGGAGTAATAATTTGTGGAAAAATAGAATTGCGGCTTTCAACCCTCAGAGTTTGACCCACCTGCCCTTCAAAAGTATAACGATGACTACCACTACCGATAATTTCCCCTTGGATCACAGCCTGATTACGATTGGGTAAAAAATCAATTGATTGTACAACCTGGGCGCAACTACTGCGAGTCAGATTTTGAGCAACCCAACCCGCAATTGGATCGCGAATTCTTAACCAACCGTTTTGCTGTTCCAAAACCAACAGAAAAGTATTATTCTCTAATTGACCAACAATATTACCCTGCCTCACCTCGGGAGTTGAACGAACATTTAATGGAGGCGCTGGATCATCAACGACTGCCATCTGAATAGGGCATCCTGAAGTAGGGGGGTTGATGCTCATCGGATTAACAGCGATAGTCTCTCGAGAGGGAGATGGGGAAGGGGTTGTAGGAGGTAACTCAGTGGTGGATTTAGGTTCTAAAGCTGAAGTGGTCAGAGTTTCATTATCGGGTAATGGCATCGAATCAGTTTGAGGCTGAATTGTTCGGTATGCGACAACCCCTGCGGTGATTAATCCAGCCGATGCAGCGATGATGAGCTGATGGGGTTTAAAAAACATGGGTATAAGTATTGGGAAATTTTCGGGCCTAACTCAGAGTCAGGATTACGTCAAAATAGACATGGGCTTTCAGTTCTTTAGGTCACTTTTCCACAATGACATTGATTCAGACTCATTCAATTTTAGATTTTCTCGGCTCAGAAATTATTTCGGATTATAATACCGCGAGGGTTGTTGTTTTACCGATTCCTTATGAAAAGACAACCACCTACCGCAAAGGCTGCTCAAACGGCCCTACAGCTCTACTAGAAGCCTCTCATCAACTAGAATGTTATGATGATGAACTCGGCCAAGAAATTACCGCCCAAGTCGGAATCTACACCCATCGAGTTATTGCTGATACTCGTCAAGATCCATCCATCACCCCAGAGCAAATGCTGCAGACAACTCAGCAAACTGTAGCATCCTTAATTGGCGATCATAAATTTGTCATTGCTATCGGCGGAGAACATAGTATTACCTCGGGTGTCGTTGCGGCTTACGCGCAAACTCAATTGTCACCTTTTACGGTGGTTCAAATTGATGCCCATACTGATTTACGCCACGAATTTGAAGGGTCTATTTATAATCACGCTTGTGCCATGCGGCGAATTCACGATCAAGGTATTCCTATTGTTCATATTGGTATTCGTAGCCTGTGCCAAGAAGAAGCCGATCTGATTCAACAGCACCAACTCCCGGTGATATGGGCGCGGGATATTGCCACAGATCCTAACTGGATTGAATCGGTCATGAGCGCCATCTCAACAGAGAAAGTCTTTCTAACGATTGATCTTGATGGATTAGATCCCAGTCTCATGCCAGGAGTGGGAACCCCAGAACCCGGTGGATTAAATTGGTATAGCTTGACAGCTTTGCTGAAACGCTTGTTTGTCACCCATGATGTCATTGGCTGTGATGTAATGGAGTTAGCACCTGTCACAGATTCTGTTGTTTCAGAATACACGGCTGCTAAGTTAACCTATAAGCTAATTGGATATCAAGCGTTATTCTCAAGCTTGGATTAATGCTGAACTGTCTGTCTAGCTTAGACAGTCAAAGCAGAACAAGAGGATATAAACCGAGGTTGAATCAACAATCACCGTTTATTGTTTTAACTAACTTAGAAACTCAATATTGAGTGACTTGAAGTTAAACTGTAGCAACTCCTATCATAAGGTATGAACGGAACTTCAATTAACAATTATGCACCGGATTTTGAACTCCCTGGAGTCGATGATGCAGTTCATCACTTGGCTCGCTATCTAGAAAACTACAAAGCAGTCGCAGTTATTTTTCTAGCCAATCAATGTCCAGAAGTGATTCAATATCTGGAACGATTGAAACAACTCCAACAAGATTATCAGCCTCAAGGTATTACCTTAGTGGGGATTAATCCTAATGATGTGGTGAGTTCCCCAGAGGACAATTTTGAACAAATGAAAGCCTTTGCTCAAGCTCATCAACTGAATTTTCCTTATCTTCGAGATATGACGCAAGATGTGGCCCAGAGTTTTGGTGCTACTAATACCCCAGAAGCATTTCTTCTAGATCGAAAGGGAATTTTACGATATCGAGGCCAAATTGATGATGCCCCCGACTCACCCCAGGCCGTGACTCAAGCTTATCTTAAAACGGCAATGACTCAGCTTCTTGCCGGAGATGACATTGTCCCGAGTGAAACTAACAGCCAGGGCAAACCCATTCTATGGCGGTAATGACTGATTGAGGTGTTGATCTACTCCCGTCTTCATTTAAACATTTAATAGCGGGAGTGTTGAAAACCTTAAGTCTAGTCACCACAGCCACAACTCAGCAGTTAGAGGAGACGAGATCGCAACCCATCAAAAAACTCTTGAAAGTCTACAAAGTGATTTTCCCCTTTGGTGCTATCTTAGGGGGGAAGTCACTTCCACTCGAACAGTTGGCCATAGCGATCCGAATCCAAAAAGTAGGCGCTGGCGTTGCTGCTTATTATAAAATGTGTTCGCTGCCGTCAGCGCTACCCCAGCGCGCGAGAAATTTAATTCTTGTGCCATTACTGCAAACCATCGGATCACTACTACTCACTCCCTCACCAGAATATCGTTAACCTCCGGAGTCTGATTATGATTACCTTAATGTCTACACCTATGGGATTATTAAACTTGTCGGGACAATTTCAACCTGTCAACCGGATGATTATTCGTCTACACCCATCATTGTCATCATAGTTAGGAGGGAAAGATGGGAGAATCTTACAAACGTATTTTACTCAAGCTGAGCGGTGAAGCCTTGATGGGTGACTTGGGATCTGGAATTGATCCAAGCGTCGTACAGAATATTGCCCAAGAAGTTGGGGAAGTAGTCGCCAAAGGAATTCAGGTCGCAATTGTCGTCGGTGGTGGTAATATCTTTCGGGGAGTGAAAGCCGCCTCGCGTGGGATGGATCGGGCAACGGCAGATTATGTCGGCATGCTCGCGACTGTGATGAATGCAATTACACTGCAGGACTCTTTAGAACAAGTTGGAATACCGACTCGAGTTCAAACCGCGATCGCCATGCAAGAAGTTGCAGAACCTTACATCCGCCGCAAAGCCATCCGTCACCTAGAACTTAACCGGGTTGTGATTTTTGGAGCCGGCTCCGGAAATCCTTTCTTTACCACCGATACCACAGCCGCTTTGCGGGCAGCCGAAATTGATGCTGAGGTGATTTTTAAAGCCACTAAGGTTGATGGTGTCTATGACGCGGATCCGAAGGTTAAACCGGACGCGCGACGTTATAACAGTTTAACTTATAGTCATGTGTTAGCACAGGATCTAAAGGTAATGGATAGTACCGCGATCGCTTTATGTAAGGAAAATAATATTCCGATTATTGTATTTGATCTAACCACGCAGGGCAATATTAGTCGTGCTGTTGGTGGAGAATCTGTTGGTACCTTTGTAGGAGGTTTGTGTGAAGTTAGCTGAGGTTAAAACATCAATGCAGAAGGCAGTTGAGTCAACTCAACGGTCTTTCAATACTATTCGTACAGGACGGGCGAATACTTCTTTATTAGATCGGATTATGGTGGAGTATTACGGATCTCCCACTCCATTAAAGTCTTTGGCCAATATTAATACACCCGATGCTTCAACGATTACCATTCAACCGTTTGATCCCTCCAGTGTAGATTTGATAGAAAAGGCAATTTCATTATCAGATATAGGACTAACACCTAATAATGATGGTAAAGTTATCCGGTTAAATATCCCCCCCCTCACCAGTGAACGACGGAAAGAATTGGTGAAATTGGCGGCTAAATATGCCGAAGAAGGTAAAGTATCCATTCGTAGTGTCCGTCGTGATGCGATTGATTCGGTTCGCAAACAAGAAAAGAACAAAGAAGTCTCGGAAGATGAATCTCGGGATTTACAAGATCAAATTCAAAAGCTAACCGATCAATATACGAGTAAAGTTGACGACATTTTAGCAGTGAAAGAAAAGGATATCATGACGGTTTAACTTGCTTGATTTATTGGACAATCAATTTCAAGTGAAATCTTCAAGCACATTTTATTCTTTAAAATTTTTATTGAAATATGAACCTCAATTGTTGAACTTTGAGGTTTTTTTTTGATCTAATTATTTAACATATTCCTCAAAATATGATAAGCTAACATATAAAAGATTGCGAAAATCTTTATTCACAGTTAGCTTCATTACCCAACTAACAGAGGGTAGAGGGAATCACCTTAAATTCCCCTTAACAAGCGAGTAGATGATCGAGATTCAGCAGAAATGAATCTATTAAGAAGACATCTTCACCGCTTGCCCCGTTTCCCAGATCAAGTCAGGGTTAAATTGGGAATCATGACACTATATACACAACAATCCAACGTAAATCACTAATCAATGACAACAATGTTTGACTGCATTATTGTTGGTGCTGGCCCGGCTGGAGGTGCGGCAGCCTACACACTCGCAAAACAAGGGCATTCGATTTTAGTGGTTGAGAAACAAGCTTTTCCTCGTCACAAACCCTGCGGTGGAGGAGTCTCACCTGCAATTGCTCAATGGTTCGATTTCGATTTTACCCCTGCCATTTCGACAACAGTCAGCAAAATTCGCTACACCTGGAAATTAGGCGATACTGTTGAAACCGATCTGGCGACTCCCATGTGGATGGTACAGCGAGATGTGTTTGATCAGTTTCTGATGCAACAAGCCCAAAATCAAGGGGCGCAACTACAAGACGAGACTCCCGTCACAGGAATTGAATTTCAACAGGATCACTGGCAAGTCAACACCACCACAGAACCCTTAACCGCCCGCTATCTAATCGCGGCTGATGGGGCAAATGGACCGATGGCAAAATGGCTGGGGTTAAAACAATCAAAATTGCGTAAAAGTTTGATTATGGATGTTGCTGCCGAGTCAGATTATCCGCCGACTTTTGAGTTTGGTTTAGTTAAAAATGGCAGTATTTGGGGATTTCCGAAAGCAGACTCGTATTCTCTGAGTATCGCGACTTTTCGGGGGGGTGAACCCAAGAACTTAAGTAAAGACCTGACTCAATATGCATCTTTATTGGGGATGGATAGTAATGCTCCCATTCAAGAAGGTGCGTTGTGTCTGTGGGATGGGGATAAAACCCTGCATACTCAGCAAGCGGTTGTCGCAGGAGAAGCAGCTAGCATCGTTGATCCCTTGTCGGCTGAAGGCATTCGTCCCTCTATTTTTAGTGGCGTTAAAGCAGCAGAAAGTATTAGTGCAGCATTAGCCGGAGATGCCAATGCCCTAGAAAATTATACCCAGGTAATGCAAACTGAATGGGGCGCAGATATGTCCTGGGCAAATCGTTTGTCTGGCTTATTTTATCGCTTTCCTGGAATGGGGTATAAAGCGGGCGTAAAAGTTCCCACCGCAACTAAATTGATTAGTAAAATTCTCTGTGGTGAATTGCGTTATGCAGATATTGCCAATAAAGCAATAAAAAGCTTGTCTCCTTTCTAGTTCTCATTCCGAGTCAAGGTGTTTTTTCACATACACCTGACTCAATGATACTCGCCTTTCATCTACTGTTAGGAAAACTGACCATACCGTTTATGACACCAAGTGAAGAACTCTTAGAATGCTATGCCACCGGAAAACGAGGGTTTATTGGTGTTGACTTACGCGGTGAGGACTTACACGGTGTTAACTTAGAAGGAATACTGCTGTGGCAAGCAAATCTAGAAGGGGTTAATCTAACAAAGGCTGATTTAAAGGATACTCATTTATTTGCTAATCTTAGCCATGCTAATTTAGCTTATGCAGACTTAACGAATGCTAGACTAATTTATGCGGATTTAAAACAAGCAGATTTAACCGAAGCCAAACTCTTCAAAGCAATTCTCAAAGGCGCAGACTTACGCGGTGCAAACCTGACGGGAACTAAGTTTGTTTATGCCGATTTGAGTGATGCAGATTTGCGGGGCGCTAATTTACAAGGATGTATTTTTTATAAGTCTAACTTACATCAAACTAATTTACAAGATACAGATTTAACCGAAGCATTATTACTGGGTACAGAACTTTGTTATGCTATTTTATCTGAGGATAATTAACAGTAGAAGTTATTAAGCCTAGGTGATTTTAAGATAAAAATAATAAGTCAGACTTTTTGCTATTGATCTTTTCAGTCCATTTTCGGAGAATGAATATTAAACTAAGCCAGAAAAAACTTAATTATGGATATTAAACAACTTGAAATTTATTAAGATAAATTGATATCATTGTCTTGCCGTCAGCTAGTAGGAATTTCTTTAGATTCTTTTTTATCTAGCTTGAATCTAGAATTGACTAATGGTGAATCACAATATGATAAAATTATCAGATTTACACAAATTATGGGTTTCGCAATTGAAAAAAACTCCAGAAGATGATGAAGGATGTTTTATTATCGGCGAAATAGATATAGATTTATATGATAAAAACAATCAAAATATTCTTCTTCTAAAAAATACTTTAAACAATAAAGATAAGAGGAGTATTTTTCACTTTTATTTGGATGGAGACATTAGATTATAATTATTTTTTTATTATATGGATATTTTTGAGAATTGAGATATAGTCCGTATGCTAATGAGTTAACTTTTCGATAAAACCGATCTATTGTGATAGAGCAAAACTCGATACTTATCTATTACTAGGCATAACTTATGCATCTGCGTATACAATAAATGAAAAAGTCCCTATTCACCGATGTAATTCGTTTCTAATTGAGGAAGCAAATACTACTTATAAAATTATAGAAAGTGTAAGTTTAATCCATTTTGATTGTAAGATTATCATACTAATCTATTAGAAGATTAAAGCCATTCAATCTCACGAGCGGACTCAGGTAATCGAGATTCCTTTTGACCTTTTTCCCTAGCCTGTATTGTAAATAAATTAATTGGGGTATTAAATAAATCCACAACGTCAGCTTTACCTATTGTTGCCTTAATTCCATCTCTCGGTAACTCTTTTAATATCCACCGACTCCAACGATAAATATAATCTTTGGACTTCATGCGTTTCATCAAAGGTACACCATGTAATTGATGCAAATAACGATTGGATTTACCGTAGCGATACCATTGACTACGAAGTTCATCGAGTGTCGAACGATGACGATGTTTCACTATAGCAGTTTCTGCAAAATCAAGTTTGTAAGCAGTTTTTTGTTGAATTCGCCAACAAATGTCTGCATCTCCTCCGGTGGTTAAATGAGGACGAAATAACCCCGCTTGTTCAAATGCTGTCCGTCTAATGGCTAAATTTGCCGTTTGACCATAAGCACAGAAAGAATTGGCTAACGTATGTTTTTGAGATAACGTTTCTTGCCGATCTGCATATTCTTCTAACCAACTATTACCCGGTAAAGCTAAAATTTCCCCTGCAACAATACCAATACTTGCATCATCAAAGGGTTTAATTAATTCTGTCAACCATTGAGGTTGTGGGCGACAGTCCATATCTGTAAACGCTAGAATTGTTCCCCTAGCAGCGCGAATGCCTTTGTTGCGGGCAGCATAAGAACTTTGAACTTGATTTTCCTGTAAAGGCTGAATAGAAATCTGACTCAGTTGGTTGGTAGCAGCATCTTTGATCGTCTCAAAACTGCGATCGCCACTATTATTATCAACCAGCAGATATTCAACCTGGTTAGCCGGATAGGTTTGCTCTTGCAAACAGTCGATCAATTCTGGTAAATCAGCTTCACCATTATAAACAGGGATAATCACAGAAACGTAAGGCATCGGTTTCACTATCGCTCAGGAATACAACAAAGGCGAATCAATCCTAGCTCAATTCCGATAATACCGAGCAAATACTAAATATCCTGTGATCTCAGGCAATGAAGGTACTTATCGACCCAGCAAAGCCAAGCTAACCAGCAGGGCATTAATCAGGTAAAATAACCCCACAACCTGCGTTTCTGACCATCCTGAGAGTTCTAAATGGTGATGTAAGGGTGCCATCCTCAATAACCGCTTACCGACCCCATCAGGGCCTTTTGTGGCTTTGTAATAACTGACTTGGGCAATAACCGATAGGGTTTCGATCAGAAAGATGCCACCGATCATTAACAAGATCCACAGACTATTACTGAGTAGAGCAGTTGCTGCCAGTCCACCGCCTAAAGCTAATGCCCCAGTATCTCCCATAAACACTTTAGCGGGGTTGCGGTTGTGGCTAACAAATCCTAAGCAACAGCCACTCATACAGGCACAAAATATCATTAATTCTGGGTGAGTCATAGCTAAACTAGCACCGAGTCCGAGAAACGCGATGGCCCCTAAACCGCCCATGAGTCCATCTACGCCGTCAGTGAGGTTTGTGGCGTTACTTTCGGCAACAAGCACAAAAGCTGCTAGCGGCCAAAATAATAAGCCTAGCGGTAAAGCAATTCCTAAGGGTAAAGCTACAGTTGTTAGGGTTGCCGATTGAGTCATCGCTAGCCATCCGCAAAATAGCACAGCAAACCCCACTTGTAATAAGAGTTTAACCCGAGGACTAATGCCTTTATTGGACTTGCGCCGGAGAATTTGCCAGTCATCGAGCCAACCAATTAATCCATAAGCTAAAGTCAGGAGGGAAACGGCAACCACTGTCGGGGTCAAATTTGACCAAACTAAGGCGATCGCCACACCGACCGGGATAAAAAAGATTCCCCCCATTGTTGGAGTGCCTGCTTTGCGTAAATGAGCTTGGGGGCCGTCTTCCCGGATAAATTGTCCGGCTTTGATGCGACTGAGCACCGGAATGATCCAATATCCCAAAGCGGATCCGAGTAGAGTGCAGACTCCAAAGGGTAAAAACAACGATGCTCTCAAGTCTAGGAAGTTTTGAGTCGCTCCATCCCAAATGATGGCAAACAAACTCAATCCTAAACTTAAGAGCCAAAACAGGGTGCGCCCTGAGAGTTTTAACGGTAAAGATCGTGATGGTATACTATCCACAGATATTTTTGAATCAATCCTCAACACCAATTTTCAGAATTTGTAGAAATAATCGAAGGGCTGAGCTGAAAATCTCAGCCAATGATTCTGAGATTCTACATCAATTCTGGATCACTATTTTCGAGTTAGTCATCTGAGAAGTCATCATCGTCATCATCTTCGTAGGCAGCATCTTCTACAATTAATTCTGAGATTTCTTCTTCTTCCTCTGCCGATTTTGAGGTTTCTTGAACATCTCGTAGCATAAGCCGACCAGTTGCTTTGAGCCAGTCGAGTAAAGAGACTCGCTGTTGCGATGCAATCACATCGGCCGGTTCATAAACTGGTGTTTCGCGTAATGATGGGTTATTCATAAGTTATGCGGTAGTCAACTCTATACCACTACATAATGACTGAAGTGGGATTTGAGATTCCACCATAACTTATCACAGTTTTGTCCTTAGTAGATTTTGAGCGGTTGAGATGATGCGTCTCGATATTATCTTTATACAGACTCAGTTGAGTCAATCCTGAATATTACAGGGATTAATTGATGATTGATGGCGAAAGTTGAAGGTAATTCCTGCCCCTGACATTTGTCAATATAATTGAGATCTTCTTCTACGGATCATTTTTAACTGCATTCATTGCAGATGATTTTGCAGAGCAAAACGAACCAATTCCGCTCGGTTGTTTGTCTGTGTTTTTCGCAGTAAACTGCTAACATATTTTTCAATTGTACGGGGACTCAGATGTAACCGCTGACCAATCTGAGCATTAGATAAGCCTTCGATAATCTGTTCTAGAACCTGTTTTTCTCTAGAGGTTAATTCAATTTCAACTGAGTGAACGGCGTCAGTTGTCTGTGCCGAGGGATATTCTGAGGCTTGATGAGGGGTTGATTCTAGTCGAGATCGCCACTCCGCTTCGATTAATTGCGATCGCTCCAATAAAGCACGAATAACGACCCCCAATTCTTCTAATTCAAACGGTTTGGGTAAATAATTATCGCACCCAATTTGATACCCTTTAATGCGTTCTTCAACACTTGTACGAGCAGTGAGAAAGATTACGGGTAACAGGCGAAAAGCGGGACGAGTCCGGACTTGACGAATCAATTGATAACCATTCATCTCGGGCATTACAATATCGGTCACAATCAGGTGAGGTTTATATTCATCAACTCGTTGTAGTGCCTCGCGTCCATCTTTAGCAGTGATCGCCGTATAACCTGACATTTCTAGGTAATCACCAATGGAGAGGCGCGTCCCTAAATCATCATCAACAACCAAGATCGTTAAAGGCATTAATTGTCTTGGGACTAACAGCGTGATTTATCATATTTAGCGCCGACTGCAAATAGTTATAATTCACACTCAGACTTTGATGATATTATTTTAGCACTTTAAGGAATACTCAAGCGGGTTTTGAGATGATGAGCGAATAGAAAGTTGGCTTAATATTTTAATCACTAGGGAATTCTAGTTTTAACATACTCCGATCGGTTTTCCCACTAATATTTTCTTGGATTCTCTCAAACTACCATCGATTTTGTCGGAATAGATGAGAATAAAATAGAAGAAAGCATAATGTTATATCTTCAAGATTAATATCTTTATTCGGTTTTTCATCTTAATATTTTAGATCGTGATATGTTTTTATAAATTTATATTAGTCTAAATTGGGTTATTAAAAAAAATCCTCTAATCAGACTCTATAGCCCATTAGAGGAAAGTTCATTAGATAATATAACCCGAGCAAAAATACACTTAGTGTATTAAAACCTTGTATTATTGATTCAGGTTAAATTAGCTTTGCATTTTAACTGTTGAATTAACGATGTCGCTATGATCTGCTTTTGAAGAGATTGTCGTTTCCAATAAGCTTTCAATCCTTTCTTGTGGATATTTCGCAGTCCACCAAAATAGAATAGCTGGAACAACACCGAATAAAACGCTTAAACTAACAGGGAGTAAGAACTGAGGATCTAATGCAACAATTGTAATTGCTGCTCCGAATAGAAAGTTGGTTAAATAGATCACCAGTGGAACAGTTAGTTGCGCCCGAGATAAAATAGTGGGGGTTTTTCTCCATAGCACAGCCGTAACTCCCATAAAGAGTAAACCTGTTCCCAGCCAGCCTGTGAGGTTGCGATAAGGCATCCCGAAAAATTCACCCACTTCATCAAATTGCCAGAATGGGACTAGGGCTTGACTCATAGCCGGATCGAGTACTAAATCCCAAGCAGTCAGCAGGACAGATGCCATCGCTAATGCGATTATATGCCGCCACCATCCGCTTTTAATTAATACTTTTAACCCAGATCGCGCGAGTAAGTAACAGCTTAAGCCCATATAGAACCAGGATAAGGGAATGGTAAATGGAACGAGTCCGGCGATCTTATAACCTAAGCCGCTTAAATAATAATATTGACCAAAGGGAAACCCTGTACTGGTGCCGAGTAGTTCACTACACAAAGATAAGCATACAGCCGGAATGAAAAATCCTAACGTGTTCTTAATTCCCAGTGTCCGACTACCGTAAAGAAGCGCTGTAGCTGCACCAAATAGAATATAAGTTACGCCTCCTGTTGCCATACTCCATTGAAATAAAGTCTGTCCAAAAGGCGGTAGGCTAGCAATTAGATCCGGATTGGGTAAAACAATCAATAATCCAGCTAATCCAAATAAGGTTGATACAACATGGGCCGTTAGGCAAATGCGCTCTGCGATAACAAGTTGCTTCATGGGATTCCTAAAAAAACCGATAGTGCAATCTGCACTTCCTATTAGTTTACAAATCTTTATCTCAGAATCAACGACGGTCGAGATCGAATCGTCTGAGCTAAAGGGGGAGAAAACAGACCTCAATATTAGTTCTGAGGTTGATTATATAAGGCTTCCCTTGATCGGTAGACTTCAGAGTAACGATATATGTGTTAATAACATAATAATTTTTATTAATAAACTCCACTTTAATCGACGATCATTTTAATATTAGTTTACATCAGGTAGACAAATAAAACAAATTGTGGTAATAAAAAATTTTAGGTCAGAAGTTTTCACAATTGCCCAAGCCGGAAGCCGTAGAGACCGACAACTTCTGGAATAATAGATTCAACGAGGTTAAACATGGCTTCAGATGTTGTTTAGAGATTAGGTAATAGGCGTGATTGTCACAAGTCTGGGTATTGGAGTTGGATTGATTCTACTGTTTTTGGGTTTAGTTGCATCATTGTTAGAAATTCAGTATCGCCGTCGTCCGGGGAATGATTTGATTTTAACTCCAGGAGACTGGCATCAGGATCTAGATAATCCACAGCATTATATCTTGACTGGGGAGATGGAGTTACGGAACCGGACAGACCGCTTAGAAGTAATGGTCCCCGAAGTCAGCGCTGAAGTGAAGCTACTATCGGGGGAGAGTTTAGAGGGGATCAGTTGGACGACACAAATCATTTCAGGTCATACTGATGCGCCCCCCCGACCGGATCGTTACTGGTTTGCCTATATTATTAAAAGCCGCGACAAGACCAAACTGAAAGTACAAGTTGAGATTAAAGGAAAAAATTTAACCCCGTTGAAGTCGGCTTGGGTAAAAGTTCACTATCTGACTTATGGCCCTCAAGGTAGAATTCCCAAAACCACTCACGCCATCATGGCATTAAAATTTCCGGATGCCCATGTTGCGCCCACCCCGCGAAAGACTGATGTATCAATGGTTTTTCCGATCCCCACTCATTTACTAACCCATCTCGATGATCCGGTTGAGGTGATTAAGCGCTATGTTAAACCTCATGCTCAACCCGGAGATATTGTTACACTAGGAGAAACCCCTTTAGCGTTAATGCAACAACGCTTCCGTCATCCCAGTGAGATTCACCCCGGATGGGTAGCTAAACGAGTTTGCTATTTCTTTTTACCCACTTCTAGTTTAGCCACTGCCTGTGGACTGCAAGCTTTAGTAGATGTGGTCGGGCCAAGTCGTGTGTTTTTTGCCTTTATCGGGGGTGCGATCGCTAAAATATTTAGACAGGGGGGTGTATTTTACCAACTTGCTGGAGAACAAGCCCGACTCATAGACGATGTGACAGGTACATTACCGCCTTACGAGCAGTTTATCGTCCTGGGGCCGGATCAACCTCAACAAGTTGTTGAGCGCATTCAGCAAGAAACGGGACTGGCAGCGGCGATTGTAGACGTAAATGATTTGAAAGCCGTTAAAATATTAGCAGCGACTTCTGATGTTTCTCAGACTCTCTTGGAGCAAAGCTTACGGAGTAACCCCGCAGGTAATGCAGATGAACAAACCCCTGTTGTCTTGATTCGGCCGACTTAAACCATTGCTATTTGAGATGGTCTGTAGAATATAGAGAGTGAGGAGAGTAGCAGTCAGTTAATCTCAAGCATTGGGTCAAAGAAATGAGTGACTTTTATAGCAATTCATAAATGATTTGCGCCGAACCTCAACTTCTGTAAAAATTCCCGAATGCTTAATTCTGTTCCCTGTTCCGCTGTTGCCTATTATCTCTTAATCTATCTAAACTAAATTAATAAATTTACCTCTTAAAATATGACATTATTTATTCCTCAAAATCAAGATCAAATCACGATTCGTCCCTTTCAATATCGGGACTTAGATGAAATTGAACAACTACTTCTCACCTCAGCCAGTTTCGATGATGAAGCCTCAGGGCAGCGGACTAATCAACTCTTACAACAACTTCGTCGTTGGTATGGGGTATTGAAGGTTTTCAGTTTATTTCCTAATCCCTGCCAGCATGTATTTAACGCTTACGTCGCAGAACAACAAGGGCAAGTTCAAGGGATTATTCAAGTTTCTCCATTTAATCAAACTCGTAGTACTTGGCGCGTTAATCATATTGCCGTTAATCCCAGTTGTAACTCTACCCGTATTGGTTCTCAACTGTTACGCCATTGTTTTGAAACCCTATGGGAAGCCAGAACTTGGATGCTAGAAGTTGATGTGAATGATAAAACGAACTTAGCGCTTTATCGTCAAAATGGATTTCAACCGCTAGCCCAAACCACCTATTGGTCAGTTGAGCCCCCACTACTCCAACAGCTAGCGACGACTCCACCGGACTTACCCAATCTCCTACCTGTGAGCAATTCAGATGCTCAACTATTGTATCAACTTGACACAGTCTCGATGCCACCGCTGCTGCGGCAAGTGTTTGACCGCCATGTCTCAGACTTCAAAACCAGTGTGTTGAAATCGGTTTGGGATGGTTTTAAGCATTGGTATAGTTGCCGAGAACAAGTCAGTGGTTATGTGTTTGAACCTCAGCGTAAGGCTGCAATTGGTTATTTTCAAATGCAACTTTGTAAAAAAGGACACTCTGCTCACACCGCAGAATTAACCGTTCATCCGGCTTATACTTGGTTGTATCCTGAGTTATTGTCTCAAATGGCACATTTAGCTCAAGCATTCCCTAAGCAAGGGTTAAGATTAGCTTCTGTAGATTATCAACCCGAACGAGAAGCGTATTTAGAAAAAATTGGCGCAACTCAAGCCGAACATACATTGCTGATGTCTCGTTCAGTTTGGCACAAGTTACGGGAGTCTAAATTATCTTTGGATGGACTACAACTGTCTGATATGTTACAAAGTTTACAACCCGCTCGTAAACCCGTTCCGGGTCGGATGTCTTGGCTTGGCCCCATGAATCCGCACTCGGGTGAAGGCAAAGGCAAAGGAACAGATACTCTCAAAGGGTCTTCTTACAATGTATCTGAGTTTTCTGAAATTGATGAAACTGATACGTTTCAACCAGGGAGTGAAAACCCCTCAGAAAATTAGAAGTAAGGAGTATGTAGAGACGTTGCATGTAACATCTGTAATTGAGTAAGTAGAGATTGACATGTAACGTCTGTAATTGAGTGGGGAGTATAAACCCAAGATTATGATCGCAAATCCCACTCATAATTCATATCCTGTTGCTTAGAAATAACGAATGACAAACTCTCCATTGATTTCTGTACTCGGACTCGATATTGGTAACAAACGAATTGGCATAGCAGGCTGTGATGGTACGGGTTTAATTGCAACGGGTATTACCACCCTCAAGCGCAGTTCGTTTCAGCAAGATTTGGTTCAATTCCAAGAACTAATTGAGTCTCGGCAAGTACAGCGACTGGTGGTGGGTTTACCTTACTCAATGAATGGAACCCTCGGAACTCAAGGACGACGGGTCAAAAAATATGCTAAACGTTTGGCAAAAGCGCTCTCTCTGCCTCTAGAATATGTTGATGAACGATTAACCTCGATTGAAGCTAAGCAGATGATGGTGGCACAAAATATATCACCTTCACGCAATAAAGAATTGATAGATCGTAAAGCAGCAGCTTTAATTCTACAACGATGGCTAGACTGCTCTGAATAGATATTGGAGGATGATGTACTAATTTGAAACAGGGAAAATACTGATTTTTACTCAACACATCGAAAAAAATTTCTGGAATATTCAGTAAAATAGTTAATTTAATCGAAATCTGATCATGAGTTTAAAAGATCGAATCTCCGAAGACATCAAAGCGGCAATGAAGGCGAAAGACAAAGTTCGTTTAGAAACCGTTCGTAGTATTAAAAAAGTTTTGATCGAGAAAGAAAGCACCGCTCGCGGACAAGGCAAAGAGACTTTAACCCCCGAACAAGAGATGGAAACGTTGATGCAGCAAGCTAAACAACGACGAGACTCGATTGAACAATATCGTAAAGCCGGACGCGACGAATTAGCCGACTCAGAAGCGGCAGAATTAGCGATTATTGAAGAATACTTACCCCAACAAATGTCCGAAGCCGAAATTGCAGCGGCAGTAGAAGAAGTCATTACTCAAGTGGGAGCCAGTTCCCCCAAAGATATGGGTAAAGTGATGGGGCCTGTGATGCAACGCTTAAAGGGTCAAGCAGATGGCAAAAAAGTTCAAGAAATTGTTAAAGATAAGTTGAAGGGTTAACTATTGAGTATGCATTGCAAAATGAGTGCATTATTGATTTTGAATGGTTAATCACTTCTTTTCATACTGGACAACCTATCATGCAATCGGCGATTCCACTTGGGGCTGTTCTGCAGCATCGCTACCGAATTATTGGGATCTTGGGTCAAGGCGGATTTGGCCAAACTTACTTGGCAGAAGATCAAGGACGCTTCAATGAACGCTGCGCCCTGAAAGAGTTTATTCCGGCCCAAGCTGGGACTTATGCCCTAGAAAAATCGAAAGAATTATTCAGGCGAGAGGCTCAAGTCCTCTATCAAATTCGACATCCTCAAATTCCTCAATTTGCCGCTGTGTTTGAAGAAAATCAGCGGTTATTTTTAGTGCAAGATTTTGTCGAGGGCAAAACTTATCACACCTTGCTCAGAGAGCGTCAGCAGTCCCCAGAGGGTCAAGCGAAAACTTTTTCGGAAACTGAAATTCTACAGTTTCTCAGGCAAATGCTGCCCGTTCTGCAATACATTCACAGCTTAGGTATTATTCATCGAGATATTTCACCCGATAATATTATCCTCAGACAGTCCGATCAACTACCCGTTTTAATTGATTTTGGGGTAGTTAATGAAATTGCAACTCAAATTCAAACCCAGTCCACTCAACCCCCCGCGACTCGTGTGGGCAAGTTGGGTTATGCACCCGTTGAACAATTACAAACAGGTCAAGTTTCTCACAGTAGCGATCTGTATGCGTTGGCCGTAACTGCAATTGTCTTACTGACAGGCAAAGAACCTCAACAATTACTCGATCAAACAACCCTGAGTTGGAATTGGCAACAGTGGGCCAATGTTCGTCCGGCTTTGGCTCAAATCTTAAACCGGATGTTAGCCCAGCGACAAGGCGATCGCTATCCCTCTGCTGCCACTGTTGAACAAGCATTACAACAACTCACTCTCGCCCCTGCCACTGCCCGTCCTGCAGCTAATCCTGCAACCCCCAATTGGTCAGAGATGAAAACTCTACCTGTTGGAAGACCTGCGGCTGTATCGGCTGTGGCGAAGCCTGGGAAATCAACCTCTCCAGGCCAGGCGATCGGTAGCCCCAAAGTTTGGGAAAGACCCGCAATGATTGTTGCTGCTGGTTCGTTGATTGTTTTTCTAATTGGATGGGGATCTTGGGCATTGGTCAGACAATTATCTCAATCTCGGGAAGTTGAAGAAGTTACCATTCCAACTCCTTCGGAAAATTCAACTCCTCAACTGACTCCCTTTCCTACCCCCACACCTACCCCCACACCTACCCCCACACCTACCCCCACACCTAAACCGACACCTAAACCGACACCTACCCCCAAACCTAAACCCACTCCTGCATCGCGCCGCTTAAATGTTAAAGTGAATCAACCTTTATCGCGCA
Source organism: Microcoleaceae cyanobacterium (assembly GCA_049649525.1). GTDB lineage: Bacteria > Cyanobacteriota > Cyanobacteriia > Cyanobacteriales > Microcoleaceae > JAAURB01. Next base: position 162,841 of record JBARZE010000002.1, on the reverse strand, counting down.
AAGGAACTTTACGAAATCGAGATTCTGCTAAAAATTACCGTTTTGATGCAGAAGCCGGACAACAAGTGTATATTTCAGTGGGGGGTGGGGTACTGTTTAGCTTAGTGGGGCCAAATCAAGCATCTCTGACTCCACAAGTGACCAATGAATGGCAAGGTACTTTACCTAATAGCGGTGATTATACAATTCAGCTCAAACCCATTCCGGGGCGAGTAAAAAGTGAATATACTCTTGATATCAATTTGATCAATTCCCTTGACCCAGTTGTTCCTATTTTCACCCCTGAGCCCACACCCGAACCTATTCCTGAGCCGTTCCCGGAACCGCTCCCCGAACCTATTCCTGAGCCGTTCCCCGAACCTGCACCCGAACCTATTCCTGAGCCGTTCCCCGAACCTACACCCGAACCTATTCCTGAGCCGTTTCCTGAACCTACACCCGAACCTATTCCTGAGCCGTTCCCTGAACCGCTCCCCGAACCTATTCCTGAGCCGTTTCCTGAACCTACACCTGAACCCACTGAAGAACCACAAATTCCCTCAAATTCGGGATCTGAGCCATCCGATCCCATGTCACCAGAGATCCCTATAGTAGATGAGATTCCAGCCCCTGCTGAACCGCCTGACCCCGTCTCTGAAGATGTTCCGTTGTCTAAGCCAGAGGATGCTGAAAAACCCCTCCCAGAACCGCTCCCCGAACCCATTCCAACGCCAGACCCGCAAACTTCAGAAACACCCACTGATACAGAAACCCCCAATGACAAAGGAGAACTGTTAGAACTATTAGAAGAAGAAAATCAAGGGAATTGGGAAACAGGCGAACCCACTTCTGCTGGACAAATTGGAGGATTATGATTCATGAACAAAAATACACTATTGATTACAGCAACCGATACAGAAGTCGGCAAAACTGTTTTAACAACTGCTTTAATTGCTTATTGGCAGACTTATTGCCCATCTCAGCGTTTAGGAGTGCTTAAACCCATTCAAGCAGGAATAGGCGATCGCGAACGCTATACTCAACTGTTTTCTTTAGATCAATCTTTAGAAGAAATTAACCCGTTGTATTTTGAAGCGCCCTTAGCTCCTCCGGTTGCGGCTGAATTAGAAAATCGTTCAATTGATTTAGCACCTGTTTGGTCGGCCCTTTCAAAGCTACAAAGTCAGCGAGATCAAGTCATTGTTGAAGCGTTGGGGGGGTTAGGTTCTCCGATTACAAATGAATTAATTGTGGCAGATTTAGCACGAGATTGGCAGTTACCAACTGTGTTAATTGTTCCGGTTAAATTGGGTGCGATCGCCAACGCTGTTGCCAATGTTGCCTTAGCCCGACAAATGAAAGTAAATTTACGGGGTATTATTTTAAATTGCGCTCAACCCACGACCACAGAAGAAGTTCAACAGTTAGCGCCGATTGATTTAATTCAATCCTTAACTCAAACACCCATTTTAGGGGTAATTCCTTATCTTGATAATTTAGAGGATATCACGATATTAACAAAAATAGCCGCCAATTTAGAGTTAGAAAAAATCATTCCTCAGCTTGATATCTCAAATCTCTACTCAGCTTAATCTGCATTGTTTTTTTTGCTTTTTATTGATACCGAACCCATTAAATCATGACTCAGTCTCCTCGTGTTATTTTACTCGGAATTAGTCTTTTGTGGCTGACTTTAACTCAATGTGGCTCTTCTAATCAGCAATTAAACGAATCAATTGAAACAACAGATTCAATATCACAATCATCACCCACTTTAGTCGCAACAGCCCGAAATTGGTCGAATAGTTTTGCAGAACAAAATTGGCGAAACCAATGGAATATTCGCTCAGGCGGGGCTTGGGGAGAAGAAAATATTGAGGTAGTTTCTGACCCAACTCGACAATTTCAACAGGTTTTACGGGTGCGCTATCCTGAAGGTTCAGCTAGTCCTAGTGTTTCACGGAAAAAAGATCGTCCCCTCGGTGGCGCACAATTTTATGCGACTTTAAATATTGCCCCGACGGATGCTTTAAAACTTAGTTATTATGTCAGATTTTCTGATGATTTTGAGTTTGTTAAAGGGGGGAAATTACCGGGTTTATTTGGCGGTACAGAGACAAGTGGCGGTAATATTCCGGATGGAACAAATGGTTTTTCGACGCGGTTAATGTGGCGTAGAGATGGGGATGGAGAACTTTATGCTTATCTGCCAACCAGTAAAAATTATGGTACATCTATTGGGCGCGGTTCTTGGCAGTTTGTTCCGGGTTTATGGCATCATATTGAACAAGAAGTTATCCTGAATTATCCAGATGAAAAAGATGGTAAAATTCGGGTTTGGGTAGATGGTAAATTAGTGATTGATGAAGATAAACTGACCTTTCGTACAACTGATAATTTAAAAATTGAAGGTATTTTCTTTTCTACCTTTTTTGGTGGCGGTAGCACATCTTGGGCAACTCCTAAAGATGTTCACACTGATTTTGCAGATTTCTCTGTTTCAGTAATAGAAAATACACCCTAAAATACCTATATTCAGTCTGACTTTACTAGAGCTTAACTAATTGACCTTGAATGGGAATAAAACGAGGATTTTATCTGTTGTTATTTTAATGTTTTCAAACTTAAACAATATGATTTGAATAACTATTTCGTCATATTTTTTAGCCGAATAATACCAGCTAAATGAACTGCATTATCTCTATTTTATGCGGCTATTACTTGATATTGCGATACGCAATATAACTGAAATTGACTAGCATTGTAGAAATCGTATATGCTATTATTATTGATAATATTTAAACCTATATAGCAATCCTAAATGGTTTATAAAAATTCTCTATCGTCTTCCCTCTATGTTATGAGTGTCTCTGTGGTTCATTAAAGAAAAGTTTTCACGAATCATTTAAAAATGCTATATCTTGACTATTGCCGAAGTCGAGTTGAGCTTATTTAATAATAGTTACATCCTCCGAATGATTGTTTTCTATTTTATTATTTTGTTAAACAGGCTTGCAATTGTCTGTTAATATTATGCCAGTCTGATTTTACTGTATTTTATTATTTATAATGAGTAGAGCCGCTTCACCTTTAATATGTACACCCCATCTATTATTAAGTAACTGATTATTCTGAAGTTATTGTTTAGGACTTTTCTCTAAAATCATCCCATTTTCACTATTTTATATAAAACTATTACTAAATACTTTAACAATTGCAGTTACCGTTACAAATAAATATTATATTTTGTTTTGATAGTACAATTTGAGAACCAGTTATTATAAATAAAATAAACTCAATTAAAACCCCAATTCCATCTGTTTAAGCATGATTAACTGTTATAGTTGGTAAAGCTGAGAATTTTTATATAGCAATCCTATCTGATTCGTGATAATCAGTGACTGTTTTGAGGCAGAAGGCAGAAGGGAAGAGAGAAAGAGGCATTTTTTTAAGAAGTTCAAGAATTTTACAAATGATTTATGATTGCTATATTAAAATTGTAATTAATATTTTTAGCTTTTAAAATTAAGCGGCTACAAATTCCATCCCTCATAATAAATACACCTTCCTGTTTATGTATTTCATTTCCTTGTCCTATCAACACAACTTGAGAAGGAATTAATAGAGGAAAAATTTCGCAATTAGCAGTATTATAAACTCTTAAAGCCATGTATACCCCAGCTTGTGGTTAAGCGTATTGCAGAGCATGAGTAAAATTATTAAAAGGTGCTAACTCGCTATCTGAAGCGGAGTCATTATCTTTGAATAAATTTATATAGAATTTCATCATAATAGTGAATCATTACTAATGTCTAGAATAGGCTTCATGCTGCCTCGTTGCCATAATAACCTATCATTCTTTGCATCCTTTGTATCTTCATTGTTATTCTGACTCAAAAAGATATCTTCAGCTACAATTGTAATGCTGCACACTAGATATGAATGACTAAGGTTATTTATGAACCCTCGTTTATCTCAACGCCTCATTAAATTTTTCAAACTTAAGATTATTAAACGAGCTTTGTTTGCTGCTGCAGGTTTGTTGATAATCGTTTCATTAACAGCATTATCAAGCCATATTTTAGTATTACGCACAGCGTCTCAAAAACCTGTTGATTTATTATTTGTCTTGGGGGGAAGTATTCGCCGCGAAATCTATGTTTCCCAGCAAATAAAACAGTTTCCAAATACTCGAATATTGATTTCAACAGGTTCTGATGATCCTTGTATTTTGAAGCTATTTGAACGAATTAATGCACCCATTGAACAGGTTTGGTTAGAAAAATGCGCCGATTCTACTTTTGGTAACTTTTTCTTTAGTTTGCCTATTTTAAAGCAATGGCAGATTCATCATATTAAGTTAATTACTTCAGCAAGTCATCTGCCTCGGGCAAAATGGATGGCTCAAATTATATTAGGTGCTCATGGTATTTGGGTAGAAGTCGATGTTGTTGAAGAAACAGGTATTCCGGGAAATCAAGAATATATTCTCAAAACAATTCTCGATGTCGTTCGTAGTTTGGTGTGGGCTGTAGCCAGCCATGGGTTCAACCCCTCTTGCCAAAAAGTAGTTTCTTTAGAAAATATAAACTTATTGAAGTGGTGTCGTGAAGGATTTAGTTGTGAACATCAAGGAAACGTTGATCCGCAGCAAATCTGTGAGGCGCTAAATCAGTAATTATTGCCTGTTAAAGCCGATTTGTCTTGTGCCTTTTTCTTAACGCTGTATTCTTCTGAGTCTTTTGTGAGACAGAGCTTCTGTCTTTAATAGTTAGTTAATTGTTTGTGTTATTAAACAGTACAAGTAGTTGTTTCAATCACCCGGAATTCAACTTAACAATTTATTAATTTTTCCCGGTTAAATCTATTAGTATCTCAAGTCATTAGACCAAATCAGTTGGCGACGGGTTCCCACTTTTTTCTAACCTAAATCATTCAGTAAAGCGGATATTATCAGAAGTAATATATAATCTTTACTTTCTGTTACAAAAAACAGGATAATTTTGTTATGTTTTGTTGACATTAGTGCTCACAATTGTCACAACATACGCCATAGGGCTTTATACTCTCTCGTGGGACTAAAGTGACTAAAACCTAGATTTAATCGGATTTAGAGTTACATGACTCGAAATGGTCTTTTTAAAGGAACTATATAAAGATTCGGTAAAACCCCTCCTAAACTGGCACTCACTTTCACCATTCTGCACAGGTGAGTGTATACACTGAGAAATATCAGGCAAAACAATACGAGCAATGTGTGTACCAGACACAGTACTCGCATAACGGATCAACATCGACTCCAGTACCATGACAAACTCAGATCTTCAGATTAGGGAGCAATCCAATATTTGGAAAAGAGAGGATTTTCCTTCTCTGCTTCCCTCTTTGGAAAAGTTACTGAATCTAGCAAAGGTGGATCAGACCTTTGCACCGACCCTTAAATCGGCTTTAGAAGTCAAGGAGTATACATTAGGAGAAGATATCTTCTCTTTTACTACACCAATTATAACACCCAGCATATCAGATTGGCCAGAAAATTTTGTTCAATCTGAACAAAACTCAGATTATTTGTATCTAATTTGCCAAGGACGGGTGCGAATACTGGGATACGACCCCACTCAAGGGCGATCTGTTTCGGTGCTTGTGCTTGAGTCGGGAGACATCTGTGGTGCAGACAGCTATTGGTTAGGAGACAATCTCTTACCCTACCAAATGGTTGCCGCCAGTGAAGGGGTTGTCGCTCGGATTTCTTTGTCCCAGTTGCAATCTTGTCAACAACAGCAACCTGCTCTGCAAGATTATCTCTTAAATCAGGCATTGCAGCGACAACGCCTAATTTTCTTCAAAACCCTCAGCGACCTCAAGCGCTGTACCAGCTATCAACTGCGAGAGTGTTTACCCGATTTAATTGAGCATAATATTGAAGCGGGAACCAAACTCACATCTGCCACCCCTACTGATACAGGTCGATTCTGGCTTTATCAGGGAGAAATTAAGGGTAAAGATCAAACCCCCCAAATGGGAGACAGTTGGGGATATCCCGACAAAACTCCTAAAGGCTGGGCGGCTCAAACGCCACTTAAAGTGTATCAACTGCCGTCTGAAACCTGGGAAATGTTGTCTGGACAAATTAAATCCCCGACAACTGCTAAACATTCCAGTGTTGCTCCTTTGCGTTCAGTCGTCAAGGCGGCTAAAGACAATCGTCGTCCCTCTAAATCAACCCAAACGACCCCCGCTAAAGCGAAGGCTGAATCCCCCATTACCTTTGCCAAACCGACAAATAGTCGGCGCTTAAAGAGTGTATGGCGGCGCTATCCCTTCATTGAGCAGCAAAGTTCCTCCGACTGCGGCGCTGCCTGCTTAGGGATGATCAGCCAATATTGGGGTAAATTCTTCAGTATTAATCACCTACGAAATATTGCCAGTGTGGGCCGCTCGGGGTCTTCGTTAAAAAGTCTGAGTAAAGCGGGTGAAGACCTAGGATATCAAGCCCGACCAGTGCGAGCTAGTTTTAGCCGGATTGAAAATCATAAACATCCCTGGATTGCCCATTGGCAAGGAAATCACTATATTGTTGTCTACCGAATTCGAGGGAAAAAAGTCCTAGTCGCAGACCCGGCTTTAGGAAAACGAGAAATCTCTCGCCAAGAATTCATTGAAGGTTGGACGGGTTATGCGCTGTTACTCGATCCCAGCGATCGCCTATACAGTACACCCGATGATAAACGCTCCCTGGGGCGATTTATCCCCATCCTGTGGCCTTACCGCTTTTTAGGGCTACAAATTGTCCTCGTCTCGATTCTGATTCAGCTTTTTGGGCTAGTTTCCCCCTTATTTACCCAAATTATTCTCGACCAAATTGTCGTCAGCCGTAACCAAACGACCCTAAACGTCTTTGTCATTGGGGCGCTACTGTTTGGGGTTTGGGCGATGATCCTGAAATCAGTTCGTAAATACCTGCTGAGTTATTTGTCTAACCGATTAGACTTAACCATGATCAGCGCCTTTATTAACCATGCCGTTAATTTACCGCTGAACTTCTTTGAATCTCGGCGGGTCGGGGATATCATCACTCGGGTGCAAGAAAACCAAAAAATCCAGCGGTTTTTGATTAGTAAAGTGATGCTGTCATGGTTGAACTTTGTGACAGGGTTCATCTACCTGGGGTTGATGCTCTACTATAACGCCCGACTCACCGTTTTAGTCTTAGCATTAATTCCCCCGATTATCATCATGACCCTCGCTGCAACGCCGTTGTTGCGGAAGTTATCCCGAGAACGCTTTAGTGCAGCAGCGGATCAAAACTCTTCTCTTGTGGAGATGATGACCGGAATTGGCGCTCTCAAAGCCTCTGCGGCTGAACCCGAGTTACGGTGGCGCTGGGAAAACTTACTCACTCATCAGATGAATGTCCGGTTTAAAGGGCAAAAACTGGCAATTAATTTAGGTATTCTCAACGGCTTAGTCAACTCCATCGGCGGGACTGCCTTGATGTGGTACGGAGCGAGTTTAGTTCTCAATAATGAGCTGTCTATTGGTCAGTATGTGGCATTTAATATGATGAAAGGTCATATTATCAGCCCTGTAATTGCCTTAGCGGGATTATGGGATGAACTTCAAGAAGTCTTGATTTCTGTCGAACGGTTAAATGATGTATTTGAAACCGAACAGGAAGAAAGCCCCGATCAACCGCTGTTGGTGATGCCCAAAATCAAAGGCAGTGTCAAGTTAGAGGATGTGACCTTCCGCTACAGCGAAGATGACGAGACCAATACCCTGCAAAATATCACCTTCGAGGTTGAAGCGGGGGAAACGGTTGCCATTGTCGGTCGTAGTGGTTCGGGGAAAAGTACCTTAATTAAGTTGCTGCAAGGACTTTATCGTCCTAATAGTGGTCACATTTGGATTGATGGACATGATATTTCTCATGTTTCTCCTTCCTCGCTGCGGAGTCAAATGGGAGTTGTTCCTCAAGAATGTTATCTATTCTCGGGAACCATTGCCGAAAATGTCACCTTGTATCGTGATGGCTACAGTTTGGAAGAAGTGGTGGAAGTGGCAAAACTCGCCGAAGCCCATGCTTTCGTTCAATCGATGCCCCTCGGATACAACACTAAAGTGGGAGAACGGGGTTCAAGTTTATCGGGGGGACAACGACAACGAGTTTCTATTGCGCGCGCCTTGCTGGGATCGCCACCGATTCTGGTTTTAGACGAAGCGACGAGTTCTTTGGATACTGAGAGTGAACGACGATTTCAGCGTAACTTAGAACAAGTCAGTCGCGATCGCACTACTTTTATCATTGCTCACCGTCTGTCTACCGTTCGTAATGCGAGTCGAATTCTGGTGTTAGATCGCGGGGTGTTAATTGAACAAGGCAATCACGAAGAATTGATGGCACTCGAAGGACTGTATTATCACTTGGCGCAGCAACAACTCGATCTTTAGGTCGCCCTCAAAATAATCGGTTACTTGTAAAGCTGCCAACGTTAGCAGTTTTAGGGAAAACAGTGCGCTTAATATCCGTAAGTACACATAAATGCGGTGTTCGGAGGTGAAAAGATTTATTCAGTAATTTTACATAATTCCTCTCAAATCAGCAAGAACAATATGAGAGGTGTGAGGTGTTCAGCTATTTGTACAAGCATCAACAACATTATGAAAGCAGAAGCAAAACACATCTACGGTGGGGTGGCAGGGTCGGCGACTCGTAAACACACTTCATCCGGAATACGAGAAACTCAACTGAGTGATGTTCAGTCTCAATCAGGTGTTAAATCCTCAGAAATGGACAACTGGTCCCCCGAACTACAAGCGGTTCTCGATCAGCCTGCCGCTTCTTTTCCCCTCAAGGTGATTCTAGCCGGGGCTGCATTTGTCGGGATCTTTGGAGTCTGGGCACATTTCGGTACGATCGATGAAATTGGTAATGCTCGCGGGGAGTTAGTGCCTCAAGGGGATGTCTACAAAATTCATCCAGTTGATCAGGGGAAAATTGTGCAGGTGTCGGTTGCAGTCGGGGATATGGTACAAGCGGGTCAAGTTATTGCTCAATTGGATAATGAACTGGCAGCAATCGAGGTTGAACGGCTCAAAGAACAAATCATTGCTTATCAACAAGAACAACTCCAAAAGCAAGGGTTACTCGAGAGAACCCATCTCGAAGCTCAGACTCTAAGTGCGATCTCAGAAGCTCAAATTCAAGCCCAACAAGCGGCAATGAATCAGGTCGCAACACGAATCTCAGCCACTCAAAGCCTGTTAAATCAGTACAATTCTGAAGTTGAAGCCGCTCAAGTTCGTTTAGAGGGTCTCGCCCCGATGAAAGGTCAAGTGGATCATCTCCTGGAGCAGTTGAGGCAGTCAGAAGCTGCGGCCCAAGAACGGGTAGAGCGATTGAGACCGTTAGTCGAACAAGGGGCATTATCTAAAGAATTTCTGTTCCAAGCTGAGCAAACCCTGCGCGATCGCCAACGTGCCATTGCGACTGCGGAGTTAGGGGAAACCAACTCGAGCCGCGAACAGATGTTCCAAGCTGAACAAACCCTACGCGATCGCCAGCGTGCCATTACCCAAAATCAAGGGGAATTGGAACAAATGGGTTCTGAGGCTGAACGGATGGAAGCTGAATTATCCCAGAAACGAGCAGAAGCTGAGAATATGGCGATTGAAACTCAGCAAAAAATTCAACGACTGGAGTTGGAATTAACCCAGCTTAACGCTCGGATGACAGAAGCCCGGAAGCTATTAACTAACGCTCAAGCCCGGTTAGGGTACAAGTCCTTACACGCACCGATTGATGGCATTGTCTCAGTGTTGAACGTTGCCAACATCGGAGAAGTGGTGCAGCCCGGACAAACTGTGGCTGAAATCACACCGGACGAAGCGCCGCTGGTGTTGTCGGCTTCTTTACCCGAAAGTCAAGCGGGTTTCTTGAAAACCGGGTTACCCGTCAAAGTGAAGTTTGATGCCTATCCTTACCAGGATTATGATGTCATCGCCGGAACAGTTAGCTCTATTTCACCCGATACGGTGGTGACTCAAGGTGCTCCTAGCCCGGTTTATGAAATGGAAATTACCTTAGAACGCAATTATGTGGTCGAAGGTCAAGAAAAAATTCAGTTTAAGCCGGGACAAACGGCAACTGCTGACATTATTATTCGTCGTCGGAGGATTCTTGATATTGTACTCGAACCCATTCGCAAATTGCAAGATAGCGGCGTTGAATTTTAAGACTTGACCCCTTTAGTCACTGTCTGGGTTTAGGTTAGGGACGCAAAAACAGTTTTAAGCTTACAAATCAGTTTTCAGCATTACCACATTTATTTTCAGGAGGCACGATCATGACTTATCAGCGTTACCCTTTTAACCACCAGTCCGAAAAGTCTATGAGTGAGGATCAACTCGATCAAATTATTGATGCAATTTTGGGGGGAAAATATTCTTGGGCTTGTGTATTACTTCTGCGTTTTGTCGGTTATAATCCGCTACACTATATTCCCTACCGTACTTATAATCGGTTGATGAAACAAAACGGTTTTGGACGTAAATCCAAAAATGATGAGAATTCCAATTCTAATGATTCTTCTGAGAAAACAGAGAAAAAAATTGCCGATTTAGCCTACTTAGATTCAGCTAAAGATCAATGTTCTGCCGTGTCGGGTGGTTCTAGACATTTAGAAGTGTGTGATAGTTCCTGGATTCGTTACTAACGAACTCAAAACTTAGACCACATTGTTTAGATTACTATTCAATTCTAAACAGGACTAATTCCCGAGAGTGCATCTACTTTTTCATCAACAACTACAGCGCTATATTCGTTTTAACGCTAAAATTCAAAGCCATAAAACGGTTTTTGATTCCCACCTAATTTTTCAGCTTGTTTAATTTATGTAAACAGTTGCCAAACTGGCAACATTTTAATCAAACTGAAGATTTTAATAGTTATAGGCCGGGTTTAGCTCAATTGATTTAATGTTTCATTCAGTCATTGAATATTATTAGATTTTTCAATGGATTTGATTGAGCTAAATCAGAGCCTTAGACTGATAGTAGTTCACCATCAAGTCTCGAATGTAAAAACTAAATTTAACTCTCTATATTTTAAGAGGCTCAACTGTATAAATCATGACTAAAAATGAATAGCTGCTATCAACAATTTTTTCGATTCTGCATCTATCACTATTGGAGATTGAACCATGGCATCTTTAACTGAAGCTCTTCAAGTTGCTGTTCAACATCATCGCGCTAACCGCCTAGGTAAAGCGGAACAAATGTATCGTCAGATATTATCTAAACAGCCTCACAATTCCGATGCATTACATGGCTTAGGTGTACTCGCCCAGCAAGTCGGACAACATCAAAGCGCTGAAAAATTATTTAATACCTTATTACGGTTTCAACCCAAATCGTTTAAAGCTTGGTTTAGTTTAGGCAATGTTCGTCAAACTCAGGGACAACTGGCAGAAGCGGCTGACGCTTATCGTAAAGCATTGGCTATTCAACCTCAAGCTGTTGCTGTTCATAATAATTTAGGTTATACGCTTCAGCTTCAAGGAAAGTTAGAAGAGGCGATTTTCTGTTATCAAACAGCCTTAAAGTTACAGCCAAATTGTGCGGAAGCGGCTGTTAATTTAGGAATGATTTTATGGGAAAAAGAAAAGCTTTCTTCAGAAGAAAAAGCACACTATGCAATTTTAAGTCATGAGCTGGGTTTGGGGCAGAAAAAAGCCGGGGATTTAAACAATGCTATTACTTATTATCAACAAGCGGTGACTTTAAATCCTGAGTTAGCAATCGCTCATTATAACTTAGGAGTGGCTTTACAAGAAGAAGGTAAGTTAAAAGAAGCGATTACTGCTTATCAACAAGCATTACAACTGATTCCAGCAGAAGAAACGGTTTATAAGCCTTTAATTTCTAAGAAACTAGAATATTTAATTCGACAGCAAAATACTCAAGAAACAGGTCAGACTCAGAAAAAGCTAAAAGTGGCTTTTATCTGTCAGCCTTTTGTGATGACTGTGTTTCCCCGACCGATGGATTCAATTGGTATTTTAACTGATGAATTTGCCCGGTTATTAGCTATTGAAAGTGATGTTACTGTGTATGCCCCGGCTCAACAATTCCGGGAAGACTATCAAGAAAATATACAATACCGCTATATTCCAGTTGGGTTAGATCAAAACGCATTAAAGTATATCGAAAAATACCCAGGCTTTAAACAAGCTAAAAGCCCATTAATGGCATCTCAGTATTATTATCTAGGCTATATTCTACAAATTGCTAATGAACTGAAAAAGCAAGATTATGATATCGTTCATGTTCATAATTTTTCTCAGTTTATCCCAATTTTACGCTTACTTAATCCGGATATTAAAATTGTTCTGCATATGCACTGTGAGTGGCTGAGTCAACTCAATTATAAACTACTGAAAAAACGATTACCTCAAGCCGATCTAATTGTTAGTCCGAGCGATTATATTACTCAAGCTGTACAGCAACGTTTCCCGGCACTGGCTGAGCGCTGTAAAACAGTTTATAACGGTGTTAATATTAGCCGCTTTCTTAATTCTTCGGCGATTAAAAAGCAAGGTGATTCTGATAAAAATACGGTCAAACGTTTACTATTTGTTGGGCGAGTTTCTCCGGAAAAAGGCTCTCATATCTTGTTAGAAGCTTTTGAAAAAGTTCTAGAAGCTTATCCCCAAACTAAACTGACGTTAGCAGGGCCTGTGGGTGTAATCCCTTATGAATATTTAGTAGCTCTCAGTGACGACAAAAAAATTAAAGAATTAACGCATTTTCATCAAGAAGATTCTTGGCTAGGTTATCTCAAACGCAAAATATTTAAAATTAATGGAGATCAAAATGGTAAAGATGCGCCCGTTAATTTAGTCGGCTTAATTCCCCAGAATCAACTCGCAAATTACTATCAACAATCAGATGTATTTGTATTCCCTTCCGTCTGTCATGAAGCCTTTGGAATGCCTCTAGCTGAAGCCATGGTTGCCGGACTGCCTGTGGTTTCCAGTGATGGCGGTGCTTTCCCTGAATTAGTAGAAAATGAGAAAACCGGATTAATTGTTGAACGCAGTGATGCTGATGCTTTAGCAGAGGCAATAATTCAGTTACTTAATGATTCTTCCGTACGAGATTCAATGGGACAATTAGGTTGTGAAACTGCGATTAAACGTTTCTCTTTTGAACAAGTAACAGAAGATTTATACGATCAGTATCAGCAGCTTGTAAAAGCTTAAATACAAATAGGGTAAGCAGTAATTTTAAGTTTTGCCCTTCCTGTAATTAACTGAGATAAATTATCATGAGTTTACTTTTTTTGAGAAATCCTATGCGTCAGCTTTATCAGACTTTAATGCAGCGAAAAATAACTGATAATTCTGTCCCACATTTAGAGCGATCTGCAATTATTTTCTCACCCCATCAAGATGATGAAACCCTAGGCTGTGGAGGAACAATTATCCGCAAAAAGCAAGCAGGGGCTGATGTTAAAATTGTGTTTATGACGGATGGGTCTGGGTCTCATTCTCATATTATTCCGCGACATCAACTAGCAGAAATTAGAGCCAAAGAAGCCGTAGCAGCCGCTGATAAATTAGGGGTTGAACCTAAAGATATTTTATTTTTAGGTATTCCCGATGGCAGCTTAACTAAAAATCAAGCAGCAGCGACTCAAAAAGTAATTGAAATCCTCTCAAAATTTTATCCGGAAGAAGTCTTTATTCCCTACAGTAAAGATGGTGTTCCCGATCATAATGCCACTTATCAGACTGTCATAGAGGCATTAAAAACATGGGGTTGGGAAGCTACAATTTATGAATATCCTATTTGGTTTTGGAATCATTGGCCGTGGACGGTTGGAGCCAAACCCAATAATCAAGAATTCTCCAATTTTAAACAAGAATTGCAAGCGGGCTTAACTCTAATTAAAACCTTTCAATATACGGTTTATATTGGTGATATTTTAGAGCAGAAACGAGCGGCTCTCAATCAACATCAATCTCAAGTGAATCAACTTATTCCCCATCCCCGCTGGCTGACTTTAAGTGATGTCTCTCAAGGTGAATTCTTGAACTGTTTCTTTCAAGATTACGAACGCTTTCATCGCTATCAATTTATTCAAAATTCAGTATGTTAAGTTATTCACGACAACAAACAACAACTTCAGCCCATCAGGTTAATCAAATATTCACAGATTCTTTTTCTGATCCAATTTCTGCGGGAAAAGCTATCGGCACTCGTAGTTCAAGTGGAGTGAGCCGTAAGGTAATTGATGTTGAAAAACGCATCACTATTGATAACGGTGCATTACGGTTTCAACCCCTAATTAAACCCGGTTGGGGAAGACAAGGTATTGCTTACGGCCCCTATAAACGCACTAACGGTTTAGCCTTTGCTGTGTTTCTCAGTAACGGTCATAATACCTCCCAAGCCGAGCGCATTGAACCTTTAAAACGACGCTTAAAAGAGTGGCTGCAAGGTAACCATACTCAAACCAAAAAACAACAACTTCTAAGCTGGTTAAAAAGTCCACAAAAACGTTATAGTTGGCATCAATTATTACGCTGGGTTTACCGTTCCCCAGAATTTGCTAAACATTGCCCTCTGCCGAAATTAGATGAAAACCTGGCAATGGGTTGGTTCCCCAATGAAGTACCCGCCGACCCCACTTCTGAAGGTAACGGCTTTATTGTTCACGCCACAGGTCCGGAAAATGGTGAACTGTGGACTCGCATTGGTGAAGCTTTATTACCCACTATCCGAGGCTTACAAAACCTACAAACCTATTATGTCGTAGTGTTGCGAGAACAGGGGGCAGCCTATTATGCCGCTTCTATTCCCAACGCCCACGGCTTAGTAGATTATCCCAACATGCGTCCCCTTGCCATCGATCCCTTTAGCGACGACGAGGAGGTCTATGCAGCCCTGTATCAAAGCGTTTTGGGGCAAATCGGCTTCCGGGTGGATACGAGGGTTTACGGGGCGCAGGTGACCCAAGTTTCCAGCTTCGCCACCTGGTATGGTAGCGCCCAACAAGCCGACGGGCTCACTGGACGGGGAAGCTTAAACGAAACACAGGCAGAAGTGGGGGACTATTGGCAAGTACATCAAGGACGGTTTGAACGCACCTTGCTGGGAACGGTTGCCACTGATAACAACAGTATTGCGACTTTGTCAGCGGACAAAACGGCTGGGTTAATTCATCTGTTAGTCCAACCGGGAGATCAAGTAGGAGGGGTACAACTGTTATGGCGGGTTGAGGATAAACAGAATTATTGGTGTTTTGCAGCCGATAGCGATCGCGTGCGACTGCGAATTCAAATAGAGGGAGTTTGGGAAACCCTGGGTTATAGCCAACTGTGGAAACTCAAACCCAATTGTACCAATTCTCTGCAAATTCTCGATGATGGCGAGAGGTTTAGCATCTCCCTCAACGGTAAACAGGTGTTTAATAAGTGGTTTAGTGATCCTCGTTTACAAAATGCTACTGGGGCAGGCATCGGGGCAACCACCGCTAATTCTTCTCTGTATTTGCGACAGTTTGAAGTTCATCCCCGCAGTCTTCCTATTCCGTTTGAATTGGATATGGGGACTCCCTGGATGGCAACCGGAAGTAAAATTGCAATTGCAGATGGCTTTAGCGGCGCTGCACATAACTTAGCCGGAAAGTCTCCAATGGTTGGGGGAGGAGTTTGGCGAAAGTTAATGGGAGAAGGGCAATTTCGTTTAACCGGAAACGGCGCAGCCCAAGTGTTAGCGAGTGTTAAACATCCTTGTCCGGGACGTACTGCTTATACGATGCCCTGGGAACAACCCAAACTGGCTGATGTTCAAGTCACCATTACACCGCCTGGAACGGGTGCTAGACAGCGGCAAAGGGGTCGTGGCGGCCTGATTTTCTGGCAAGATGACCAAAACTATCTAATCATCAACAACTGGCTAGATGACTTTTATACGGGGGCTTCTATCTCTTGCTTCTTCTGCCTCAATGGTTTTGAAGAACTCTATGATGCCGTATGGACAAATGTCGGTAGCCGCGTGTATTGGGGTATTCCCCACACTTTAAGAGTGGTTTTTGATGGAATGCATTTCATCACCTATATCGACACTGAACCCGTGGTATATCGCGCCTTAAGCGATGTTTATCCTGATGTTCAGCGCTTAAAAATTCATCAAGTTGGGATTGTCACCAACTGGGAATGGGGCAACGATACAGGCAGCATGTTTCACAATTTCATCGCTAAAGTTTAACCTGATTGAGGTCACATCATGATTAAGTCTTTACAACGTAATGCAGTAAGTTTATTAGCTGAAACGGTACAGTGGTTGAGTCAATCTAAATCTCAAGCTAAGAGTCAAAAATCTCTGGTAAAAGCAATTCAAGATCCGGTGGTGACTTGGAGTCAAGGATTAGGAACTGGGTTGAAATTTTGCCCCGATAAATCTAATCCTGATTTTGCTAAAGGAGTTTATGAGTTGCCGCTACAAAAAGCCTTTGCCACTCATGTTCAACCGGGGAATGTCTTCTATGATATTGGGGCAAATATTGGTTTCTTTACCGTTTTAGCGGCTCAATTAGTGGGTTCAGCGGGTCAAGTTTATGCTTTTGAACCTGTGCCCGAAAATGCTGAACGGGTACGATATAATGCTAAACTTAATCAGTTTAAGAATGTGACTGTTTTTCAAAAAGCAGTTTCAGCCAACAAAGGGGAAGGAAATTTATTACTCGCCCATCATTCCGGTGGTGCAACTCTTTCTACAGCAGGCACTCCCCCAGATTTACGCGGATCAATGCAAATTGAATTAGTCTGTATTGATGATTTAGTTGCCAGCGGAAAAATTAAGCCACCAACAGCAGTAAAAGTGGATGTGGAAGGGGCAGAAATTGAAGTCCTTAAAGGGATGCTAAAAACAATTGATCGATATAAACCGATCCTGTTCTATGAAGTCGATGATGGGAATAAAGAATCATTTCAACAAAAAAGTGATGCTTTAGAAAGCTTTATTCGGGAGTTAGGCTACAAAATCATCCCTCTTGAAGATGCTTATCCAACTGTGGCTTGGAATGTGGGTCATGCGATCGCCATGCCGGAATAAAGGTGATGGGTTTAGGGAAAGTCAATTATCTTGATCTAAATTACTTTTTTTCAATTTTTCCGGAATCTTACCCCCTAAACTTTGAACAAGAGAAATAAGCTGCTCTGATGCAAGATTCCGGGTCTCGCATCTGCACGTAGAGATCCGGTTTTATTCATTCTAGCTTATTTTATTCTAATCGAGATTTTTGTCATTGCACTGTAGCGTCATCCTCAAGTCTGACTCAATTAATATTACTCGAATTCTCAGCAATAGAATTGATTGAAAATCTTGAGACTGTTCAATTTTAGATGAAATACATTCGTATAATGCTACAAATCAATCTCTTTCCTCAATTAAATATACGTGAATATTTCAGTATCTTATCTTATCCCCAACCCAAATTACTGATTTCCTTGTGAATTAAAACGACTAAAACATTAACTCAGGAGTATTACGATTATGACTTCCGTTTCCGAAGCATTACAACTGGCGATGCAACATCATCGCGCTAATCATTATTCTAAAGCGCAACGAGTCTATAGTAAAATATTAGAATCTCAACCTAATCAACCTGATGCTTTATATGGTTTAGGAATTCTGTTTCAACAAATCGGTCAACCTGAAACAGCAGAAAAACTACTCAATAACGCTTTAAAAGTTCAACCTAATTCGGCAAGAGTTTGGTTTAGCCTGGGGAATTTACATCAAACTCATCATCAGTTTGAGGCAGCCATTAATGCTTATCAACATGCTTTAAAATTTGAACCCTTATCTGTGGCTATCCTCAATAATTTAGGTTATGCCTTACAACAGCAAGGGCAACTAGAAGCAGCAATTGATTGTTATCAAACCATTCTTAAAACTAACCCTAACTGTAGCGAAGCTGAAGTCAATTTAGCCAATATTTATTTTATTCAAAATCAGCTTTCTCAAGAGCAAATTACGACCTATGCCCGCCTGAATAATCAACTGGGTCAAACTCGGCAAACAGAGGGTAATTTAGCCACAGCATTAACTTGTTATCAACAAGCCATTAAAATGCAGCCTCAATTTGTCAATGCCCATCATAACTTAGGTTCAGTTTTACAAGCCCAAGGAAAACTAAGTGAAGCCATTACTGCTTATGAAGCGGCTTTAGATATTAATCCTGATGATGGGGAAGCTTATTATCAACTCGGTAAAATTTATCAAAAACAAAACCATTTAGAAGCCGCAGCAATTGCTTATCAAACAGGACTGAGTTTAATTAATCCTTACTACGCAACTGCGATTAAATCTAAAGCCCGACAATCAGACTTTCCACATGATTATACAACTCCTTTTGTACCCTTTGGCACAGTTGAAGTAGGCGGTTATAATTTTCCGGCAATTTCTCCAGTCTATACCACTCAAAAGCGTCCGTTTTGGACTGTTGTGATTCCGGTATATAATCGGAAACAGTTTATTTTAGAATGTCTTGCTAGTGTTTTAATTCAATGGCGCGGACATGAAGAAATGGAAATTATTGTAATGGATAATGCTAGCGATCCTCCGATTGCTGATTTAGTTCATTCTATTGGTAAAGGAATTGTCCGCTATTATCGCCACCCTGAAAATTTACCTTTACAACATAACTGGAATGCGGCGGTTTCTTTATGTCAAGGTTATTGGATTCATCTCCTTCATGATGATGATTATGTCTTACCCGGTTTTTATGCAAGGCTGAAACAAAGTTTAGAAACTGCCCCAGATTCTGTGGGGGGTGCTTGTACTGCTTATAAGAATTTTAACGAACAAGAAACGATTATTTTTTCTCAAGATTATGGCTATGGAGAAGGGCGGGGAATTGCAAAAGATTGGCTTTTTAAGATAGGCGTTTCTAACCCGACGAGTCCGCCTTCTGTAGTCATTCGTCGCACCGCTTATGAACAATTAGGCGGTTATAATCCTGAGTTTACTTATACTACAGATTGGGAATTTTATAAGCGGGTGGCATCCTTTTATGATTGGTGGTATGAGCCGGGTTTTTGGGTGCGTTATCGTCAACATTCTCAAAACGTCACAACCGAACAAAATAAAGCCGGAATTCAAGGCACTGCTATCCGTTTAGCCATAGAATTATCTGAGCGTTATTTCCCGATAGAATACTGTGCAGAAATTACAGCAAAAGCCCGGAGTCATTATTTTGATTGGTGTTTATTACACTTATCAATTCCCTTAAAAGCAGGTAATGTAACGGGGGCATTTCGGTTGTTACAAGAAGCCCTCAAAATTGATTCTTCTCCTGCGGCATTAGATAAGTTATTTGCCTGGTTATCTCAACCCGAAGCCGCGCCTTTACGCAATGAAGTCGTGTCTCAATTAATCTCTATTTCACTCGCTGAAAACACAGAGAAACTCTACTTTGCTCAAGCCTAAAGCAAATCAGACTCAGACCATTGTCTGATATCCTAATCGCTTTTACGCTAAAATCACTCATAGCAGAATAGTTAGAATTCATCATTCATGGCATCTCAGTCCATTCCCTCCCCCACTTCAGAAAATCAGCCGCAACCGTTGCAGACTGTCTTCCGCATTTCCCCGATTATTCGAGTGACGTTAGGCAGTTTATATTTAGCGTTGATGATACCGTTGCCATTTTTAGCTGAGGCAGTGGATGCGCCAGTTTCCCCCATTTTATTATCTTCCGGGATTATCCTCGGAGCAATCGCCCTCTATGCCGCCCTGAGTGAACGGGTTACCCTGAATGAGTCTAGTATTCAAGTGGGTTATCCCCGTTGGGTTCCCGGCTGGTTTCGCCGAGGTTGGTCTCTTCAGTGGGATCAAGTCATTGCCCTCAAACCCAAAACCACAGGACAAGGAGGATTGGTTTATTATTTCTTGAGTCAGTCGGGGGAAGGATTTTTACTGCCGATGCGAATTGCGGGGTTCGCTAAACTCGTGAGAATTGTTCAACAAAAAACAGGCATTGATACAACCGATGTACGTCCCTTAGCTCAGCCCTGGATGTATATTATTCTATTTGGATTTACTGTATTTTTGCTATTAATTGATGCTTGGACAATTTCTACTGCACTAACACAGCCATTACCCTAAATTAACTATTGCAAAAAATATCATCCTAATTAGCTGATTATAAGCTGAGATTATTATATTCTGTTAATTCGTTTAAAATTTAAATTAAACAGCCAGATTCGGGTGATTTTTGGCTGAGAATAGTTCTCAATAAGCAACGAGATTGCGTTATTTCAGCTTCTATGATATTTTAAATATCTACAGTACGTGTAACTACATCACATTTTACTATCCTTAACCCTAGAAAACTCGTAAAACTTCCTCAAAATCTTCCCTTAATTACACTTCGCAGTTGCATCAATTTTATTTAATTCTAAAGCCCTGGGGGCTAGGGAGGATTGACAAATTGTAACTATTATGGATACAGGATTTGAAATCCTAAGATTTAGTGACTCAAATTACAATGAAATAACAGTTGAAATTCAATACAATGGAGAGCAAATTGCACAGTTGAATAAAGATAAAGGTCTCCATTCTATAGAGATAGAATTACTCGTAGACTATATTGATCCAGCCTTTGTTCCAAAGTTCCGACTTAAGGACTTTATGGCTGCACTCGATACAGCTCAAAAGCTCCTTGAAAGCTCTTCAAGCTAATGCTATAGAAAAGTAAAAAATATTATGTTAAGTTTACATTTGGAAATTAGTAAAAGCTTAGAAGAACTTTCTCAATCTGACTTAGACCGAACTCCTAGTTACGATAATCAATATGATGATGCCACTAGTGTTATCATGGATTTATGTGATATTTTAGAAGAAGAAGGGATTGTTTGTTTCAGAGTGAAAGGATTTGGTCAAGATAGTTGGCCTGTGGATGTTGCCATCGACTTGTCATCAATTCTTGAGCAACTGCTAGAAGTTATTGATTCAATTCACAAAGAGAATTATCCATGTGGTCTTAATTTTTACGAACAAGGTATTGAACGCAAACTTGTTTTTGAAAATTCTGATAGGCTAGTCAAAATTAGCTGCTATAGTCGTACCTCTTGGGTTCCTTCTCCAAATTTGATACTAGAGAGCAAGAAGTATATCTTATCAATGTTTATAAATTTAAAGACTTCTTTTGTAGAAGTCGCGAATAAAGTTTGTCCACAATTATCAGCCAGTGATTTATTTATCACATGGTGTAAACACTTAGTATGATTATCCCATAATTTTTCTTAGAAAAATCATCAAAGTAAGTCTAAGATTGAGTTTCGATTCTCAAATGGCAATCAGGTATGTATTGAATACTTGGAAGAGGAAGAGTTTCCTGATACTATCTGGATCATAGAAAAATATGCTGGATTGATTTAATAAACTCTATGAATCGCTCAGAAATGTTATTTTCAGACAATAAACTAAGAATCAGTTATGAGGATTCATTAGTAGATTATATAAAAGAACTAGCACCTAAAACTCAGGTTGATACAAATTCTACTCAGCCATTACCGTAAATTAAAGATCAAACTTCCATATCATTCTCACAGGTAAGTTATAATCTGAGATTATTATATTCTGTTAATTCGTTTAAAATTTCAATTAAATAGCCAGATTCGGGTGATTTTTGGCTGAGAATAGTTCTCAATAAGCAACGAGATTGCGTTATTTCAGCTTCTATGATATTTTAATAATCAGAGGGGAGGTATAACTACATCAAATTTTACCCTCTTCAACCATAGAAAACTCGTAGAAATTTCTAAAGCTCTTCCCTTGATCGCTCTTTGCCGTTGCATGAATTTATCTAACTTTAAGTAACAGTTTGTAAACGAGTATTGACAAATTCCTATTATTATGGGGGTATCGGGAAAATTGTAGATAAAATACACAACATTCAATCTTCCCCCATACCCGTTAATCACGACGCTTAAACCATCACTTCTTGTTTTTGAGACTGTTGTGCTGCATACAACCGATTTAGAGCATTAACATAGGCTTGAGCAGAAGCCACAATAATGTCTGTATTGGCGGCATGACCAGAAAACACTCGTCCTCGGTAACGCAAACGAATGGTCACCTCTCCAATCGCATCAATTCCCGCTGTCACAGACTGGACGGAGAACTCGATCAATTCATTCGGCACATTAGTTACCCGATTAATCGCTTTATAAACTGCATCGACCGGGCCTGTACCAATGGCTGCATCAGTTAATTCTTCTCCTGTTGGAGTTCGCAAACTCACAGTCGCAGTGGGGCGAGAATGGTCACCACAAGATACCTGTACCCATTCTAAATGGAATAGTTCTGGCACTTGCCGGATTTCATCATTAACAATGGCTTCCAAATCCCAATCTGTCACCTCTTTTTTCTTATCTGCCAAATCTTTAAACCGGATAAAGGCTTTATTAATTTCGTTGTCAGATAAGTCAAATCCGAGTTCTTGTAGACGGGTAGAAAAGGCATGACGACCGGAATGTTTGCCCAAAACGATTTGATTATCTTTTAACCCAATCGACTGAGCATCCATAATCTCGTAGGTGAGCTTATTTTTTAACACCCCGTCTTGATGAATACCCGACTCATGAGCAAACGCATTGGCTCCCACAATCGCTTTATTCGGCTGTACCAACATCCCGGTTAAATTAGACACCAAACGAGAGGTCTTGTAAATTTCGCGGGTATTAATTTGACTTAAAGCTTCTTCCGACTCTGCCGGACGACCAAAGAAAGGGTTAAAATATTGTCGGCGGACGTGCAAGGCCATCACCAATTCTTCTAAAGCTGCATTTCCAGCCCTTTCCCCAATGCCGTTAATCGTACATTCGAGTTGTCGCGCCCCATTTTTCACGGCCTCTAGGAAATTGGCAACGGCTAAACCCAAGTCATTATGACCATGAACGGAGATAATCGCGCTGTCAATATTCGGAACATTTTCCTTAATTCCACGAATTAAAGCCCCAAATTCTGCCGGAGTTGTATAACCCACTGTATCGGGGATATTAACTGTGGTTGCACCCGCTGCTATAGCTTGTTCTAACACTTGATAGAGAAATTCAGGATCAGAGCGTCCGGCATCTTCGGGGGAAAATTCGATATCCTCCACAAAAGACTTGGCATAAGCCACCATTTCTGCGGTAATGTCTAAGACTTCGGCACGGGTTTTACGCAATTTATGTTGTAAATGGATATCTGAGGTGGCGATAAAAGTATGAATGCGTTGATGAGCAGCGGGTTTAACGGCTTTAGCAGCGGCTTCGATATCTTTTTTCACGGCCCGTGCTAAACTACAAATAGTAGGCCCTTTTTCGGTTCCGACTGTTTCAGCAATGCGAGAAATGGCTTCAAAATCTCCCAAACTCGCAACAGCAAATCCAGCTTCAATTACATCAACGTTCAAACGAGCGAGTTGTCGGGCAACGGTGAGCTTTTCGTCTACATTTAAAGTCGCGCCGGGAGATTGTTCCCCATCGCGCAAGGTGGTATCAAAAATGATAATCCGGTCTGAGTTGGGCTGAGCCGTCATCGTCAGAAAACCTCCAATATCAGTAAGATGTTGTGAATGAAATCAGTATTAAGATTAAGTTCGATAAAATTTAGTTTCGCAGCAGAATAAGACCGCCGGCTCTGACGGTGCTCCATTGCCGGAGTTTGAGGATTAATTTCTGAGAACGAGGAAATATCATTTTAATATCTTACCTCAAAACTCGACTTTTTCAATACTTTCTCGAACATCATTTAAATCAATATAGCGGTCGGTGGCGTTACGGAGTTCTCGCGCAATCATTCCTTCCGTCGATACTACAGTAATATGGGTATTTTTAGAACGTAATAACTCAATCGCCCGTTCAAAATCTCCGTCCCCACTAAACAAAACGACACGATCGTACTGAGCGACGGTATTAAACATATCAACAACAATTTCGATATCGAGGTTAGCTTTTTGAGAATAGCGTCCCGAACTATCATCATAATATTCTTTTAGGGTTTTGACCCGTACGGTGTAACCCAAACTAATTAAAGCATCTCTAAATCCTCGTTGGTCTTGGGGGTCTTTGATGCCCGTATACCAAAAGGCATTAATTAAAATAATATCGGGTTGTTCGTCTCGAAAATAGGACAAAACTCGCTTAGGATCAAAAAACCACCCATTTTTTTGCTGCGCGTAGAACATATTGTTACCGTCTACAAAGATAGACAGACGGCTTCTAACATTAGACATAGAAAGTTATAACCTAAATATTTGTAGATAATGAATTTAATCTAAAGTTTCATTTTAGCATTTATTACTCAACCAAATGTTAAGATGAATTATCCGATTAATAGCATTTAGCCGCGATCCCTATCATCTTTTAGGAAAGAAAAGATAATTAAACGCTTTATTATTATATGAAAAATCATTTCCCTCCCTAGAAAGTATAGAAACGGATTTGAGTCTACATTTATCAAAATATTGACAAAACAGTTGACTCGGTAAATTTTTTACCCGAGTTGAGCGATATATTGAGTTAAATTTAACCTAATAAGGATTTGTTTTAATCAGTTTGTTTAGGGATTTTTGAAGATGTTTACGGGTAAAAAACCGAAAAAGGTTGTACAGCATTAGGATCAGATGACTCTTTTTCAGGGAATATTTCCCCTGGGTCCTCTTGAGTAAAATTCCTAATTCATCACCTCTGTTTCGACCAATACTCTTTTCACTTCATAGGTGAAAGAGAGATAACCAGAGACATTGAGTACTTAGGGTTTCGTACTGTTCTATAATAATATTGAGTACAAATATGACTTAATTCTAGTATACCGTTTCATGACCCGAATCATGAATAACTCAACATCGTTGTTCTGATATTAGTTAAGCTTTCTGACTTTCCATTGCCCAACGAGCCAATTCAGTCCGATTATGAAGCCCCGTTTTACTCAACATATTACTCACATGGCTTTCAATCGTTCGTTGACTGACTTTCATAATTTTGGCAATTTCTCGGTTTGCCATTCCTTGAGCCACTAATTGAACCACTTTTAGTTCTGTGGGTGTTAGTTCAACGTCCCGACGAACTTGAATGACGGGAGTCCCTTCCATTCCTGTTTTGGGGCGAGTAATTAAGCGAGAGGCTTGTCTGAGAGAAGATTCGACTTGAGCGACCAGTTCTTCGGGTTCAAAGGGTTTAACAATATAAACATCAGCCCCTGTATTTAACCCTTTGACTTTATCCTGACTTTGACCTTTAGCTGAGAGGAACAAAACAGGAATCCAATTCGTCTGAGGGTCATCTCGAATGATTTTGACTAACGTATAACCATCCATCTCCGGCATCATGATGTCACAAATAATCAAGTCAGGCACATCATTATTTTGCAGGATCTTGAGCGCTTCTACACCATTTTCAGCCGTCACAACTTCGTAACCGCGAAATTCTAGATAATCTCTAACCAGTAAAATCAGGTTGGGGTCGTCATCGACCAGCATCAGCCGTCGTTGCTCGCCATCGTTGAGTTCTTTCATCTTGATAGTCCGTTGAACATATCCCGCAAATTTAGATAATGATTACTAGAATCGTAGTTGAATCTAGCCGGAAGATAGGGCGGGTTTATCCATCTTCAAGCCGAGTGTACGAAAGAGATATACTCTTCTCTATGCTTTAGGATACCCAGTAGAGCAAATTAGTATATGCTTTTTATTGAAAGTTTTAAGTAATTTAATCAATAAATCGATTCAGCGATCTGACTTTAATATCAATGGTGTCAGTAAACCCCCTGATATACCAGCAATATTGTGATCAATTGTACTCAACTAACATACATTATATCAAATACTCATTGCTGTACAGAGGGCTCAAAGGGTACAAAATCCCGTCGCGGCCTGTAGGTGGGACTAATCTATATTCGGTAAAGAACGCTGTAAAATAGCGTATTCTGTAACGACTTGATTTTGGATCAAATGTTCTTGAATGATCCGCTCAATTACGGGTATCGTTGCTGAATGATACCAAACTCCATCGGGATATACTAGCAATATCGGGCCATCACAACAGACTCGTAAACAGTTGGCTTTGGTGCGAAAGATACAACTCGGTCGGTTTTCTGTGGGTTGGTCAAGATTTAATTCTTTCAAGCGTTGTTTGAGATAATTCCATGCTTCTATACTGGCTTGTTTAGAACAACATTTAGGTTTGGTTTGGTCAGCACAAATGAAAATGTGACGCTGGATTTTATCTAAACTTAAGGCCGATACAGCCGTTTGAGCCGGACAATATTGAGGTGGGTCAGGGATACTGTCGTTGGTCATGGGTCACTCATTGTTCATTACTGGCTTCATTGCTCAATTCTATCAATCTCTGAGCATGATCCATTATCAGCCGTCGCAGTTTTGGGCGCGATCGCAGGTGAGAGGGAAAACAGCGAAACAATTGCCTAGCCTGGGCTAGGCTAGGCAAATCCTAGTACCTGAGTTTACTCTAACTTGAATAGTTCGGGAACCCGTACTGATGGGGTTGTTGCCATCAGATCGCTCTGTTCGCTAAATTAGCACTCAGGAGTTAAGAGTGCTAACTGTGAACACAAATCAACACTGTGACGAAAGCTGAAGCGTTGATTTGTGATTGATCAATGCACCATGACTCAAAATATGTTCAAACTATCTATAAGGAGATTTGCCAATGGCTGCTGTATCCCTAAGTGTTTCGACTGTACAACCTCTAGGCGATCGCGTTTTCATTAAAATCAGCGAGTCTGAAGAAAAAACAGCCGGTGGAATTTTATTACCCGATGCGGCCAAAGAAAAGCCCCAAGTGGGAGAAATCGTCTCTGTCGGCCCCGGAAAACGCAACGATGATGGATCTCGGGCTGAACTCGATGTCAAAGTCGGTGACAAAGTGCTTTATTCCAAATATGCCGGAACAGACATTAAACTCGGCAGCGAAGAATACATCCTACTTGCTGAAAAAGATATTTTAGCTGTTGTTAACTAGAAGTGCTGTAGAAGCGCTTCAATGGACAGCACTTAATTTTCTATTGTTTAAGACTTCACAACTGAAGTCATTACTCATACACCCATACAATATTCAGGACAAAACATACTATGGCTAAGCGCATTATTTACAACGAAAATGCTCGTCGAGCCCTTGAGAAGGGAATGGACATTCTAGCAGAGTCTGTGGCGGTTACTCTTGGCCCTAAAGGTCGTAATGTTGTACTCGAAAAGAAATTTGGTGCCCCTCAAATTGTCAATGACGGGGTCACCATTGCCAAAGAAATTGAACTCGAAGATAATGTTGAGAATACTGGGGTCTCTCTGATTCGTCAAGCGGCTTCCAAAACAAACGACGCAGCCGGAGACGGAACCACAACCGCGACTGTACTGGCTCACGCAATTGTTAAAGAAGGATTACGCAACGTCGCAGCAGGCGCTAACCCCATTGAACTGAAGCGCGGAATTGATAAAGCAACTAATTTCTTAGTTGAAAAAATTGCAGAACATGCCCGCCCAGTCGAAGATTCCACAGCCATTGCTCAAGTGGGTTCCATCTCAGCTGGAAACGACGAAGAAGTCGGTCAGATGATTGCTGATGCGATGGATAAAGTGGGTAAAGAAGGTGTGATTTCCCTTGAAGAAGGAAAGTCCATGACCACTGAACTAGAAATCACTGAAGGGATGCGGTTTGATAAAGGGTATATTTCCCCTTATTTTGCCACCGATACCGAACGGATGGAAGCGGTTTTAGAAGAGCCTTTAATTCTGTTAACCGATAAAAAAATTAATCTGGTTCAAGATTTAGTCCCTGTGCTCGAACAAGTTGCACGAGCTGGTAAGCCCTTGATGATTCTGGCTGAAGATATCGAGAAAGAAGCCTTAGCCACTTTAGTGGTGAACCGTTTGCGGGGTGTGCTGAATGTGGCTGCAGTCAAAGCACCTGGATTTGGCGATCGCCGTAAAGCCATGCTTGAAGATATCGCAGTTCTCACCGGTGGTCAAGTGATTACTGAAGATGCGGGTCTTAAACTCGAAACCACTAAACTAGAAATGTTGGGTACGGCTCGTCGCATTACGATCACCAAAGACAACACCACAATTGTTGCAGAAGGTAATGAAGCGGCAGTTAAATCTCGTTGTGAGCAAATTCGTCGTCAGATGGATGAAAGTGATTCTTCCTACGACCAAGAAAAACTGCAAGAACGTTTAGCTAAGTTATCTGGTGGGGTTGCGGTTGTTAAGGTGGGAGCCGCCACTGAAACTGAAATGAAAGACCGTAAATTACGCTTAGAAGATGCCATTAACGCCACTAAAGCAGCGGTTGAAGAAGGAATTGTTCCCGGTGGTGGTACAACTCTGGCTCACCTCGCGCCGCAAGTGGAAGAATGGGCAAATACTAACCTCAAGAGCGAAGCGTTAACGGGTGCATTAATCGTTTCTCGGGCGCTCTCTGCTCCGCTAAAACGAATTGCAGAAAACGCGGGTGAAAACGGTGCTGTTGTGGCTGAGCGCGTTAAGGAAAAAGAATTCAACGTCGGTTACAACGCAGCAACGGGTGAATATATTGATCTGTTTGCAGCAGGTATTGTTGACCCCGCGAAAGTAACTCGTTCTGCGATTCAAAACGCCGCCTCTATCGCTGGGATGGTCTTAACCACAGAATGTATTGTAGTTGACAAACCAGAACCTAAAGACGGCGCACCTGCACCCGGTGGCGGCATGGGTGACTTCGACTACTAAATCTTCATGGACTGAAAGTTATTAGTTATTAGTTATTAGAAATCTACTAAATACTAAAAACTAACGACTAAAAACCACGAGCTATATTGTAGAGGCGTTCTATTGAGCGTCTCTATTTTTTTTAATGGAGCTTCGCCTGATCTATCATTGTTTCATCATCTAAATGAGCGCCACGGTTCGTCACTCGGCTAGAAGAAATCGCATCCCATTGCCATCCTTCATTATCGAGTAAAGCCAGTAATAAGCGTCGCCGTTGAGTTAAGGGTTTGATTGCTGTTTGAAATTGCTCATCACTGACAGTGGGAATTTGATGTTTTCGCAGTAAAGTCAAATTTGGTAAAACGGGATTAATCGAAGCAGGTTCTATATAAGCGGTGGTTAATGTATTTAAAAAAGCGGCGATCGCTCGGCGAGTGGTTTTTAATGCCGCACCATCAGGTTGATATTGAGCAGGTAGTCCATATTGTAAAATAGTCAAGGCCTCGTCTAGCGCCGCTACACTTAATACAGCCGAACGAGAGCGTTCTACGGTATGAAAATAATGTAATATTGGATAAGTTAAATGGGATTCTCCTTCTTGAGTGAGCATGGGAGCTAAAGCAATTAAATGTTGATCAAATTGTCCGAAGTCTTTCCCATTCCAAGCTCTAGTGATAATTTCATCTGGTGTACCGCCCAGGCAAGTAATGTAAGCCGCAAAAGAACGTTTACGACTGGCGGCTGAAACAATCGGAATTAAGTAAGCAAAGGTTAAAGTGACTTGAAAGAAGCCTTGAATGGAGGCAACAGTTGTCAGAAGTTGCCAAACAGGTCCTGATGGTTGATAATCTCCCATGCCTAAAGTCGATAAAGTAAAACCGGTAAAATAGATTCTTTCTAATATGGTGGCGGGTAGTTTATCGGAACCCCCAATAACCGCTGTGGGAACGGAAGTGAATAGAGAAACCCATCCCAGCCAAGTAAAGAAAAACCAGAAAACAGGTATACAAACCAGTAAGAAAAATCCAACGGTTGATAACAGTCGGTGATTAGAACTTTTTTTATGAATCTTCAATGCAGCTAACCATAACCATGCAGATAATCGGCCGGTTATAGGCCCACCCCCCCCTAGAGTTAATGTTGTAAACCAAATATCAACTTGAATCGCAATAATTAAAAGTAGGCCAAAAATAATTAGTATAACAGACATTAATTCACTCGAGCAGTAACGATTTTTCTGATTTTATCTAATTTAAGCTTAATGCAATATGAAAAATCCGACGCAGTAACAAACTAAAAAAGTCTATCACTACATCGGATTATTCGGCTCAAATGAGAGCGTATATTGAATGAATTAATTAGAAATATCTGTCGGAGCAACGACTTCAACACCGTCCATCACTAATCCATTGACCCCTGTAATCTCATCAACTAAAGCAGGAATTGTATCGTATTCTTTCTGATCAGGAACAGTTCCCACGACAGTCACAATCCCTTCGTTTGCCTGAACAGTGAGCTTAGAGGCGGGAATATTTGCTTCTAATTTAGCACGAACTTCACTTTCTAAATCAGCGTCAGTTCTTTCTTGTTGGTCACCGACAATATCGTTACGTTGTTCTCGGGCGCGAATATCTGAGTTAAGTTGAGCTTGGCGAATATTGCTCTTAGCATCCTCTTGCGTTTCTTGAACTAATTGCGGATCTTCGACTTCCCCATCGACAGAAGTGGGTGCATCTGCACTAGTCCGAGCGACATCACAAGCAGTGGTACCGATTAAAGCGACACCACTAATTAATAGTAAAGCTAACTTTTTCATTAAGGTATTACCTCCAAAACAATTAAATATCAACACAAAATTTTCTAAAGGTTTTCGCGGGTTTTATCTCGCTTATCCACAATCACCACAGGTGGCTCGTTTGTTGTCGTAGTTGAGGCGACAGTTGTACCAGTCGAAGTCGTGGTAGATGTTGTTGGTGTTGTTGGTTTTGTTGGTGCTACTGGGGTAGCAGCTGGAGGTGGAGCGATTGGTTGAGTATCTGGGTTGACAACCTCTGTATCAATGTCAGGTGCGTCATAAACTCCCCAGTCGTGAATTCCTTCAGAACGCATAATCGTTTCTACCTTATCCATCACACCGGGTGTGCCCGTGACTAATACGAGGTAGCGGCCATCTGTCAAATGCTGATTATAAACCTTCGCTTGCTCTTCTGGGATACCTAAACCCACTAAAGCACCAACAATTCCGCCTGCTGCTGCACCGATAGCTGTCCCGGCTAGTGTAGTGGCTAAGGTTGTTGCTCCTGCGCCTGCTAACAAAATCGGTCCGACACCGGGAATGGCGAGTGCACCCAAGCCCACAAGTAAACCTGTAAGTGTTCCTAATGCACCACCTGTAACGGCTCCAGCAGTTGCACCTTCATCGGCTTTGTTACCATGAGATTCGACTTCAGCATCTCGATCAAATGTTGTTGAGTCGGTATCGGGTGCCATCACTGTGACGTGGTTCATATCAACCCCGGCATCACGTAGGCGGTGCAAAGCACGTTCAGCTTCACCACGGGTTTTAAAAGCACCGACTCCGCGTTTATATTGAATTGTGTTATGAGTTATTGTCATAATTTAGTTCCTAACTTGCAAGATCAATATCTAAGCCATATCAAATGTTTGTTGAGAAACAACTTATATAGCTTGAATCTTTTTTCTTTATCTCTACCATTTTGTCTAAAATAAATTCTTTTCTCATCCCCCCACTGATAGAGAAGATAGATATGTCAGCAGGCAGATGCGTTAACTCAGTAATACTGATAGTTTTGTAGATGTAAGTTACAAATAATTATGATTATGGCTTTGTATAAAATTGCAGACTACTACCCTCACTATGTAGACGATTTATTCCAAGGAAATGACTTCAAAAACTACGATGTTTACGCAGGAACTACCGATGAGAAAGTCGGTTCGGTCTATGATGCGTTAGTCGATGAAGCTGGCTACATTCGTTATATTATAATTGATACAGGATTCTGGGTATTTGGTAAGAAAGTATTATTACCTGTCGGTCGTGCCCGTTTAGATTACGATAATAATAGACTTTACGCTTTAGGTTTAACTAGCAAAGATCAAGTCGAAGCACTACCGAGCTATGACGATGATCTGGCCATAGATTATGGTTATGAAGAGAAAGTTCGCGCTGGATATCGTACAGATGCTACCGCGACACCAGCTTATAACCGTGATAATTATAGCTATAACAATGACAATTTGTACCAAACCACTGCAGAAGATAATGGTGCATTAAAGCTATATGAAGAGCGCTTAGTTTCTGACAAAGTTCGCCGTAAAACAGGTGATGTATCCGTTGGAAAAACCGTCGAAACTGAAACAGCTCGTGCCTCTGTACCGATTGAAAAAGAGCGAGTTGTTGTTGAGCGTACAACACCTAGTGATGCTGGGAAAGCTGTTGCACCCGGAACAGCTAATTTCCAGAATGAAGAAGTCGCACGGTTTGAAGTGTACGAAGAAGCGGCTGAAATTAAGAAAGAAGCTTTTGTTCGCGAAGAAGTTAAAGTTCGTAAAGAAGTAGACCAAGAGACCGTCACTGCAGAAGAAAAACTGCGTCGGGAAGAATTAAAAGTTGAGACAAAAGACTAACTCACTATTACACGATAGTGATAAACAGATGAAAAGTATTAGCTTGAGATTCATCAATTATAAATCTAAAAGCTGATAGGTGCTAGGTTGGTCAATCCTGATCGACCTAGCCTCTCGTTTATAGTTAGGATTATAAGTTGAAAGAATTTAAATAAATTATAATTCTTCAATTGAACAACTGAGCTAATTTTATTTTTTGAGGAGCAATGCGATGAATGGAGAAAAAGAAGCAATTACAAATGATAAAACAGATGATTTTAAGAAAGATATCGCCCAAAATCTAAAAGTTTATGATACTCAAAAAAATTTGTTAGGAGATGTCAAACATATTATTCGAGACGAGAACAACAAGCTACAAATTGTTTTTTCACTTCCCGGACAAGAGAAGCCTTTATTTAGAGTCAGTAAACAAGCAGTTAGAAAAGTTAATCTAGAGCAAAATTATATTATAATTTTTATCACAGAAAGCATGAATAAAGAGTTGCTAAAACACTCTCATGATAGTTCAGAATGGACTCAAGGCGACTTTTCTGAAGAATCAATTGATACATCTGAATCTGCTCAAGAAACAGTGGATAATAATTCTGTTTTAGATGAAGCCACAATTCGTTTACTCGAAGAAAGATTAAAAATTGAGCGCTCTTCTAAAAAAGTAGGAGAAGTGGTTGTTCGTAAGGTGGTTGAAACCAAAACAGTTGAAGTTCCCGTTTATCAAGAGAAATTAATTGTTGAACAAATTAGTGGAGATAAAACTGAGAATATAGCAGAAATTGATCTCTCCTCTGAGGTGATAGAGAGTCGAGACTTACAAGGTACTTTTGGGCATCAAAATGGTTTAAGTGTTCATGGAGAATTTGTCAGTTTAGAGGCAGCTAGTGAAATTCTCAAAGCGATTTCTCTTCAAAAAGATCCTGGATGTCAGAAAATAAAAATTGAATTGGTGGTGAACGATTCTCAGAAACAACAAGACTATCAAGCCATGTTTGATCGTTGTACAGAATAAATTCAATGATAATTAATTTGATTTTATTAAAAGCTTGACATGATTTATCAACTTATCGGAGCTTTAACGAGTAATGTGGATTGAAAAATTAGCGAGATTTGGGTATGCAACCAAAGGCTTTGTTTATGGATTGATCGGCATTTTAGCAGTGACGGCAGCCTTGACAACGAAGGGTAAAACCACAGGCACAGAAGGCGCACTTCAAACGATTGCAGCTCAACCTTTCGGAAAACTACTATTAATTTTAATTGCTGTTGGCTTGATTGGGTACAGTCTATGGCGTATTATACAAGCGATTAATGATCCGGATAATAAAGGTACAGACTTTAAAGGTATTTTTCAACGTTTAGGCTATGTGACGAGTGGCTTGATTTACGGAGGAATAGCCTGGACTGCATTTAAACTGGCAATGGGAGGAAGTAGTTCGGGTGGTAAAACGAAGCAAGACTGGACAGCTCAGATTTTATCACAACCTTTTGGTCGATGGATGATTGGAACAGTCGGTGCTTTTATTATTGGGATGGGTTGTTATCGACTTTACAAGGCTTATCACACTAAATTTCGTAAACGTTTGAATCTCCAAGAATTAAATACGACTCAGCAAAAAATAGTTATTAATATTAGCCGAGTGGGTATTGCGGCTCGAGGAATTGTTTTCATTTTAACCGGTTTTTTCTTCATTCAAGCAGCACGACAATTTGACCCCGATGAAGTCAGAGGATTAGATGGTATTTTATACACTCTTGCTCAACAACCGTTTGGTAAAGTTCTTTTAACTGTCGTTGCATTAGGTTTGATTGCTTATGGTATTTACATGGGAGTACAGGCACGATATCGTCAATTTAATGTCGCATCTAACTCTCGTCCCGCCATTTCAAGCTAAGGATTGAAGCAATAATAAATTGTGTTTTGTAGGCAAAGCTAATGTATTAGTTTTGCTTTTTATCATGACTTTTTGTAATTTTATCAAAAAGATATCATAAGATACAGACAACAGAATTTTATTAGTTATACAAGCTTAGTTATAGAACATAACTCTGACTAAAGATAAGCACTTAATCTGAGTGAATATTGTTTATTCCTGACGAGGTAGAGCTAAATGTTGTAAATTTAGAATTTTACGTTTAAAATATGTCTATTCTGATAAAAAGATTAGCAACTGAGCATATTTTTTAACTTTATTCTTCTATGCAAACTACCTGGAAATTTATTCAAAGCTTAGGTTTGGGAGTGGTTCCCATTTTAAAGCTACGAGAATCTTTATTAACAGAGTCTAGAGCGAGCCAAAACTATTTGGTTCTCACAGTCAGTTCTTGTTTGATTGCCACATTAGGCTTATTGATTAATAGTGCGGCTGTAATTATTGGCGCGATGGTTATTGCACCATTAATGCTACCATTAAGAGGGTTATCTTTTGCGACCTTAGAAGGAGATTTAAAGTTATTAAGGCTGAGCTTTGGATCTATTTTTCTGGGAACATTTCTTTCAGTTTTTTGCTCCTTTTTGCTAGGTTTAATTATCGATATACCTGACTTTGGTTCTGAGATTTTATCTCGAACTCAACCCACCTTAATTGACCTATTAATTGCAATTGTTGCCGGAGGAATTAGCGGATATTCAAAGATTCGCCCAGCCGTTGGAGATGCAATTCCGGGTACTGCAATTGCAGTAGCTTTAATGCCTCCAGTTTGTGTGATTGGTTTAGCGATTTCTCAGGGCAGTTGGGAAGAAGCGACAGGTGCATCACTACTTTATGTGACTAACTTAATTGGTATCAATTTAGCTTGTATTACGGTTTATGTTTTAGGTGGATATGCGAAAAGTAGTGAACTGGCTCGAACCTTATCTTGGGGATTATCATTAATTTTAATCCTTCTGTTGGCTGCACCATTAGGAATTAGTTTTTGGCGTTTAATTAATCATGCAAATGTCAATGAATCGGTTCAAGAAGTATTAGTCACTCGTTCTTTAGTAGATCGATCGGATATTGAAGTCCTCGACTTAGAAATTAATTGGCGACGCAACCCAGCTAATGTCTTGGTTGTTGTCCGAGCAACTGATCCGGTGACACCGAAGGAAGTAGAAATTGTTGAACGAGCTTTGAAAAGAGAATTAGATCTTGACTTTAAAGTGATATTTGATGTGACTCCTTCTACCTTAGTGGAGTCTAAACCTAAATTCAGTATTAATCAGAATTAAATTCTAATTTGAGCCAAATGTTGCTGTAATCTACGATGAATAAATCGATATCGATTACCGACTTGCTGAAGAATTAATTGCCTTTTAGCATCATTTAAAAATTGTTGGTATTTCCAAGGTACATAACCTTTGGATGAAATAATACTGCGAAGAATAAACTGCTCGATCAGTTTGTCGATAGAGAAAAACTCTGAAATTAATGCCCAAGCAAAACCTATTCCCATACACAGGAGGAGTATAAAGATAGATTGAATGAGAATTCCAATAACAATGCCAGCAATAATTCCCCACCAAACTACGCCTTTAACTATTCTAATTCTCCACTGATAGGTTTTTTCTTCTTCTGATTCTTTCAGCCAATTTGCCGGGATTTCGTCTACTGAAAATTCTGTGATATTTTCTTCTTCTAATCGTTGAGCAATCCATTCTAACCCTTGCCGTATTTGCTCTAAATTATAGGAAGACATTTGATTTAGTTCATCTCGATTTTGAGTAATCTGGCGACGAATAAAAGCATTGAATAAATATCGTGTTTGTTCCTCTATTGAAGAAAGTCGCTTCCAGGAGGCGAGTAAAATTTCTTCATAAGCTAAAGCCATCATTGTTAAAAATAACGGTTTTTGCGCTAACTTCATCAGATTTTTATCATCTTCAATTCCATTCCATAATTCTCTACTTCTCGCCTGAAGTAGATAATCTCGTACTTGATTTTTTGTGAGCGCTTTCAACAAAATAGCACCGTTAAGCTGCAGTTTATTGTCACAATGATAATAAGATTCCACAGTACTACAAACAATTAAATGTAAAGGTGCTAAGTCACTCTGTAGCCACTGATTGAGCTGTTGAATACATAACTCAAGGTGTTCCAATTTAACTTCGTCTAACCCATCTAATAATGGTAAAATCTGTAGTTGATCGATCCAGTACGCACTCAGCTCTGAGCTAATATTATATTTTCTTTCAATTTGTTCGATAATCCAATTGGCGATCGCAGCTTGATTGGGATTCCAACTTTTCAAATTTAAGATAACAGGAATGGGTTCGCCTTCATCTTGTAATGCTCGACTCACAAGCACCTTAGTCAGCCCCATTAATGTTGTTGTTTTGCCCGATCCCATCGTCCCCAAAATCAGCAACTTGCCCCCAATGCGATCAAAAATTGGGATCACACCGCTATCAGCAGATAATTTTACACTGGGCTGTTTACCCACTTTCGCTTCTATATCCCAAGTCCGTCGCATCCGTAAGGGAGGTGTTTGTTGAGCCAACTTTGTTAAAACAGCTCGATGCAAAGACTGTAAACGAAACTGTTTGACTTCTCGTTTAACTTGCTTTAATAGTTGGCTACGATACACGAGTTGTTGTCGAGGAGAGATAAAGCGTGACATTGAAGTTTAAACAACAAAATAGTGATTCAAAATATACACAGTATATCTTTGCTTGACAACTCAAACATATGAAGTTTTTAGATCGGATCTCGAAGTCAATTATTGCGGCTTTAAGTCCGACTCGGCTGATCACAAGGAGTTGTGCCACCGAACCCAATCGAATCGCTTTCGCCGATGATCTGCTTCAAGATGTTAGCCATGATAGCATTACTTGTTCCTGTCGCGCGCAAAAAGTTAACATCTCAAATCATTTAGCAAAATATTTAATTAGGTTTAAAACCTAATTCAAGCACGAGTGGGTTTCATCAGGATACCTAACTCAACTCAAGGCTATTGTAAACAATTGAATGGGTATAACCTCAAAAGTGAACTCAAATTTTGAAATACATTTTGAATCATTTAACTGTAAACGGGGAATACTAAATATTGGCGGTAGCGTAGCCTGTGCGTGACTCACCTATCGCTGGCAGTATTAAAGATCAATTATCACCATAAATCATGATTGATGGCGATCTGCTTGGGTTGTATAAGAAATCGTAAACAGTATTATTGTTATGAAAACTATCCCATTGAAATTACAGAATTATCAAATTCTTGATTGTCTGCACACCGGATCTAAAACACTCGTCTATCGCGCCACACAAATTTCAGAAAATCAATCTGTGATTCTCAAAATTCTACGAAATGAATATCCTAGCTTCAATGAATTATTATATTTTCGTAATCAATATACCATTACAAAAAACTTAAAAAATTCAGGTATTGTTTCTCCCTATCGTTTAGAACCTTATAAAAATAGCTATATTTTAGTAATGAAAGATTGGGGAGGAATCTCTCTGCAAGAATATATTCAAGAACATCCACTCACCCTTGTAGAAATACTAAAGATTACGATACAACTGGCTGAAGTTTTACATGAGTTACATCAAGCGCGTGTAATCCATAAAGATATTAAACCTGCTAATATTCTGATTCATCCGATATCTAAACAAGTTTGGTTAATTGACTTTAGTATTGCCTCTTTATTACCAAAAGAAACTCAAGAAATTCAAAATCCCAATGTATTAGAAGGAACCCTTGCTTATATTGCCCCCGAACAAACTGGACGAATGAATCGAGGGATTGATTATCGGACAGATTTCTATTCTTTAGGAGTAACTTTATATGAATTACTCACAGGAAATTTGCCGTTTAAAAGTAATGATCCGATGGAGTTGGTGCATTGTCATATTGCGAAGATGCCACAGGCATTGAAGATTGGAAGAGACGGAGATGGGGAGATAGGGAGAGAAGAAATTCCTCAAATACTATCTGAGATAGTAATGAAATTGATGGCGAAGAACGCTGAAGATCGCTATCAAAGTGCTTTAGGATTAAAATATGATTTAGAACAATGTTTAATTCAGTATAAAGAAACCGGAAAAATTGCAGAATTTAAATTAGGAATACGTGACTTAAGTGACCAGTTTTTAATTCCTGAAAAACTCTACGGACGGGAAGCCGAAGTCAGTCAGTTACTCGCTGCATTCGAGAGAGTCTCTCAGGAGGCAAGGGAGCAGAGGGGTACAGGGGCAGAGGAGAATGAGGATCATAGCGAAATGATGCTAGTCGCGGGATATTCTGGGGTAGGAAAAACCGCTGTAATTAATGAAGTTCATAAACCCATTACTCGTTCCTCAGGATACTTTATTAAAGGTAAGTTTGATCAGTTTAATCGTAATATTCCGTTTTCTGCTTTTGTGCAAGCATTCCGCAGTTTAATGGGACAGTTACTGAGTGAAAATGATGCAGAATTAGCAACTTGGAAAGACAAAATTATAGAAGCGGTAGGAGATCAAGGACAAGTTTTAATTGATGTTATTCCTGAACTTGAATCTATCATTAAACCCCAACCGCCTGCACCTGAATTGTCGGGGACTGCTGCTCAAAATCGCTTTAATTTATTATTTAGTAAATTTGTTCATGTTTTCACCACAAAAGAACATCCGCTTGTCATATTTTTAGATGATTTACAATGGGCAGATTTTGCATCATTAAACCTGTTGAAATTATTAATGAGTGAATCTGAAACGGGGTATTTATTAGTACTCGGAGCTTACCGGGATAACGAAGTCAATCCGGCTCATCCTTTGATGTTGACATTAGATGATATTCAACAAAAAGGGGCTAAATTAAATACTTTAACTTTAACGCCTTTGAGTCAAGCCGATATCAATCATTTAGTTGCCGATACGTTGTTATGTTCAACAGACATTGCTAAACCATTATCTCAATTAGTTTATCAAAAAACTCAAGGAAATCCCTTCTTTACAACTCAATTTTTGCAAGGGTTACATGAGGAGGGTTGTATTACGTTTGATCCAAAAGCGAGGTTTTGGCAGTGTGATATAGCGCAAGTGCGGCAGTCAGCGCTAACAGATAATGTCGTAGAATTCATGGTAGGACGGTTGCAAAAATTGTCCGCTGAAACCCAGAATGTATTAAAGTTGGCAGCGTGTATTGGCAACCAATTTGATCTAAAAATATTAGCAGTGATTTGTGAATTGAATCAAGATAAAGTTGCCGCAAATTTATGGTCAGCTTTACAAGAAGGATTTGTGATTCCGGAGAATGAAACCTATAAGTTTTTTCAGGGAAACACACACGAAGAAAAGGATAATGAAGCCGTTTCAGTTAATTATCGTTTTTCCCATGACCGGGTTCAACAGGCAGCTTATTCTTTGATTGTTGAGGGTAAAAAGCAAGAAACTCATCTAAAAATTGGGCAGCTATTATTAGAAAATACGCCAATCAATGAGCAAGAAGATAATATTTTTGAGATGGTCAATCAGTTGAATCAGGGAATTGACTTAATTACAGAAAAAGCTGAGCAAAAACAACTCGCACAACTCAATTCAATTGCTGCTTATAAAGCTAAACTTTCGACCGCTTATCGTGCGGCGGCTCAATACTTTGAAATCGGTCTAGAATTACTGCCCAAAAATCCCTGGCAACAGGACTATAATTTAGCTATTTTACTCTATTTAGGCGCAGCAGAAACAGCGTTTTTAAATGGTGAATATGAGCAGATAGAACAGTTCTCAGAGATTATCCTAAACCAGGCAAAAAGTCCCTTAGAACAAGGTCGAATTTACGAAATTCAAATTCAGGCGAAAGTGTCTCAGGGCGACCTGAAAAGCGCTATTTCAATTCTGCGTAATTCTTTGCAAAAGTTTGGTATAAAGCTGCCTCACAAAGTCTCTCAAATGAGTCTGATACTGCCATTACTAACGACTCAGTTTAAATTAAAGCGACGTTCTGTTGAGTCTTTGTATGATTTACCTGAATTAAAAGATGAGCAAAAACAAGCTGCAATTCGATTGGTAGAAAGTGCTGCAAATAGTCTATTTACTGTCGAGCAAAATCTTTTTACTCGTATCACGTTAGTCTCGATAAATCTCATTATGAAATCTGGCATGACAGTTAATGCTGCCAGTACTTTTATGATCTATGCAGTTATTTTGTGTGGAATAGGCGACATTAACTTAGGATATAAAATGGCTCAATTAGCACAGCATATAGTAGAAAAATCTAATTTATCTCATCTTCAGTCCAGAATCTATGTTGGTACAGGAAGGATGGTTTTACCCTGGAAACAGCACTTTAAAGTGGGATTTTCATTACTTGAGCAAGGTTATGAGAAAGGTTTGGAGTCTGGAGAATTAGAATTTGCAGGTTTAAATTTAATAGCACTTGATAGTGCGTTATTCTTCATAGGCAAAGAGCTAACTAATTTAGAGCAAAAGCTGGCTAAATCCAGTCAGGTATTAACTCAAATCAAACAACCACAGATACTGAAATATACTCAGACATACCGTCAAGCGATACATCATTTATTGGTTCCAACTCAGTCTCTAAATCAGTTTAGTGGTCCCTATTATAATGAAGCAACAGATTTGAAACTTCAGATTGATGAGCGGGATACGACGGGAATGTTAACTTTTTACCTGCTTAAAGCAATCTTAGCTTGTTTATTTAATGACATTCAGGTCGGAATTCAGAATAGTGCTTTAGCCAAAAAATTCTCTAACCCTATTAATCCTGTTGTTTTCACTGTCTACTTTTATGATTCTCTATTGCATATTGCTCAATATTCTACAGCAAGTTATGCCGTTCAACGTAATAGCTGGAAAATTGTTAAACAAAATCAAGCTAAGTTAAAAAAGTGGGCAAAAAATGCCCCAGAAAATTGCTTACATAAATTTAATTTGGTTGAAGCAGAACGCTATCGAATTTTGCAGAAACACACTCAGGCAATGAATTTTTACGAGCAAGC
Organism: Microcoleaceae cyanobacterium; assembly: GCA_049649525.1. Classification (GTDB taxonomy): domain Bacteria; phylum Cyanobacteriota; class Cyanobacteriia; order Cyanobacteriales; family Microcoleaceae; genus JAAURB01. The sequence continues at coordinate 121,547 of JBARZE010000002.1, read as the reverse complement.
AATTTCTGGTGCAAAAGAAAACGAATATATCCAAGAAGAAGCTTTAGCTAATGAATTAGCCGCTAAATTCTATTTAGATTGGGAGAAAGAAAAAATAGCTCAAACTTACATGATAGAAGCTTATTATTGCTATTCTCGTTGGGGGGCAAAAGCAAAAGTGATTCAGCTAGAGCAACAGTATCCTGAATTACTCTCTCCGATTCTTCAGAAATCTCAATCTGATAATAATATTTTCAAAACAATTACTAATACAAATACAAAAAATTATCAAGTCACTAATAGCACTCGTACGAATTTACTTGATTTAACCAGTGTAATGAAAGCATCTCAAGCTTTGTCGGGTGAGATTGAATTGGAGACATTAGTTACAAAACTCATGCAAGTAATTCTAGAAAATGCCGGAGCAACAAAAGGTGTTTTAATCTTCAATCGAGATCGAGATTTAACCGTTGAGGCGGTTGCAATTCAATCCCCTAAATTGGATCATTCTTTGAAAATTATTCAAAAGTCTTTACCAGTAGAAGATAGCTTAGATATTCCTCTAAAAGTGATTAACTGGGTGAAACGACAATTACAACCTTTAATGTTTGATCATGTTCAAGCTCAATCTGAGTGGGCAGCAGATGAATATATTCTCACAACACAACCTCAAAGTTTACTCTGTTTTCCTATTTTAAATCAGGGTAAATTACTGGCAATTCTTTACTTAGAAAATACTTTAATCCAAAATGCATTTACTTCAGAACGAGTGGAAAGCTTAAAACTACTTTGTTCTCAGGCTGCTATTTCATTAGAGAATGCAGAACTTTATCGTCAGGCTCAACAATATTCTCAGCAATTACAACAGTCCTTAACTCAACTCCAAGACGCACAAGTTCAACTGGTTCAAAGTGAAAAAATGTCAGCCCTCGGACAAATGATGTCTGGGATTACCCATGAAATTAATAATCCTTTAGGCTTTGTTTCCGGCAATTTAAATCAGCTTGAGGATGCTTTAAATGATGTGTTGGAACATTTAGATATTTATCAACAAAATCACTCGCCAGCAGAAGCGGTAACCGCCCATGCTGAAGAAATTGAACTTGAGTATTTATTGGAAGATTTACCCGAAATGGTGACTTCTATGAAAACGGGTGTAAATCGAATACAAGAGATTAGTAAATCCATGCGTATTTTCTCCCGTGCTGACCAAGAAAACAGGGTTGAATTTGACCTCCACGAAGCTTTAGATAGCACTTTACTCATCCTTAAACATCGATTAAAAGCGTCTGAAAAACGTCCAGAAATTCAAGTAATTAAAGAGTATGGAGATTTTGCAAAAATACATGGTTTTCCGGGTCAATTAAATCAGGTGTTTATGAATATTCTGGCGAATGCAATTGATATGTTTGATGAGATGGCGGACAAACAGTCTATCGATGAAATCAAACAAAATCAGTATCAAATTACTCTGAAAACCGAGTTAGATTCAGTTAATAAAACTGTAAGTATCCAGATTCAAGATAACGGTTGTGGAATGCCGGAAGATGTGAAAGCAAAAGTATTTGAGCATCTCTATACCACAAAAGCGGTCGGAAAAGGCACCGGTTTAGGATTATCTATTGCCCGTCAAATTATTGTTAATAAACATAGCGGGAAATTAGAATGTCACTCAAAAGTGGGTGAAGGCACAACATTTATTATTCAAATTCCAGCTTAGAATATTTCCCCCCCATTTTCACATCGTATAGCAGTACAAGATTCGTTGAGGACATCATGGATTGTCGGGGTCTTGGTAGAGACGTTACATGTAACGTCTCTACGGGTGTAGGGCTTTTCCCCCAGATTTGGAGATCAGGGGGTATATAATCAGCAAGAAATCAGCTATTTTTAATTCAGTTACTGCGTTACAACTAATTGAGATTGCAGTGAACTTGATTTTATCTCTACGTCTACCACTCCTGCCATCACTGGAGTGAGTTGTACGGCGCAGGCTTTCAATTCTGGCTGTAAGGATGATGGACAACATTCTGGATGGGTTAAAGCGTTAGCCTCGGCTTGGTTTGCCCACAACGCCCCCCAATGCATGGGGATAAATACTGTTCCGGGTGTAATTGCTTTTGTTACTTTTGCGGGGAAACGAGCAAACCCTCGACGCGATCGCACTTCTACCCATTGTCCCTCATCAATGCCGTTTTTCTTCGCATCTTTAGGATGAATTTCAATAAAGGGTTGCGGGTGTAATTTATTAATTTTAGGAATTTGTCCGGTACGGGTTTGAGTATGCCAATGACCATATAACCGTCCGGTGGTTAAAACTAAGGGATAATTGGGATCGGCGGGTTCAGCTAAACCTTTAGAATGATACGCCCCAAATTTTGCCCGCTTATCGGGGGTATTGAACCGCAGATCGGTATACATTCGTTTTTGATGATTCGTTATCGCTGACTCTGGGCTATTCTCTGGGCAAGGCCATTGAGTTGGGCCGTATTGTTGTAACGTTTGATAGGTAATTCCGGTCATATCACAGGGTCGTCCGCGAGTCAGTTGAATAAACTCATTCCGAACTTCCTCAGAATTAGCAAAGTTAAACTTATCGGCAAACCCTAACCGTCGCCCCACTTCTGCAAAGATTTCCCAGTCCGGTTTGGCTTCCCCTGGCGGTTGACGAAATTCTGGACACAACGTTACCATCCGTTCCGAATTGGTCATACTGCCTGTTTTCTCACTCCACTGGGCGGCAGGTAAGAGTAAATGAGCATAAGCAGCGGTTTCCGTGGGATAATAAGCGTCCTGACAAATGGTAAAGGGCGATCGCATTAATGCCGCTTTGGTGCGTTCTAAGTCCGGCATACTCACCGCTGGGTTGGTTGCCCCCACCCAAAATAAACCCACTCTATCCTGTTCCATTCCGGTAATCATATCCCAAGCCGCTAAACCGGGTTCAGGGGAAATTGTACCGGGTTCAAGTCCCCATAACTGTTCCACTTCAGCCCGATGTTGGGGATTTTTAACCACACGATAACCGGGTAAAATATGCGCCAGTCCGCCTGCTTCTCGTCCTCCCATGGCGTTGGGTTGTCCCGTCAGAGAAAACGGCCCCGCCCCCGGTTTACCGATATTTCCGGTCATTAAATGCAGGTTAATTAACGTCCTCACCTTTGCAGTCCCTTCCGAGGATTGATTTAATCCCATTGACCACAAAGATAATACCCGTTGAGACTCTCCCCACCATTTAGCGGCTGTTTCTAAATCTTTAACTGCAATACCGCATTTTTCTGCGACTAATTCTGGGGGATAATGATTAATAACCTCAACAAACTTGGGAAAGTCTACAGTAACATCCCCAATAAATAGAGAATCAATCATACCCCAACGCATTAATAAATGGGCAATTCCATTCATTAAATCAATATCAGTTCCCGGTTTAATCGCTAAGTGTAAATCTGCGTGTTTAGAAGTATCTGTCGCGCGAGGATCGACAACAATTAATTTAACTTGTTTATTTTTCTTGTGATATGCCCGAAAACGATTAAAAATAATCGGGTGACATTCTGCGGTATTTGTCCCAATTAAAAACGCACAATCGGTTTGTTCTAAATCATCATAACAACAAGGCGGCCCATCTGAACCAAAGCTTTGAATATATCCCGACACAGCCGAAGACATACAGAGGCGAGAATTGGCATCAAAATTATTGGTTTTCAGACAACCTTTCAGTAACTTCTGAGCGATATAATAATCTTCAGTTTGGAATTGTCCCGAACCATACATACAAATTCCTTCCGGCCCTTTTGTCTTGAGAACTGTTTGAATTTGTTGTACAATCCGATTCATAGCCTCATCCCAACTAACGCGACGAAACGGATCATTTAAGCTATCCCGCATCATTGGATATTTAAGGCGATTTCCTTCTAATGACTCGGTTACTGTTGCGCCTTTGACACACACTTTCCCTTGACTTGACGGGTGATCCCGGTCGCCCATGACTTTCCAGATGGGGTTACCTTGGCTGTCTCTATTCGTTGCTTTCCCAGCTTGTGCAGGAGGTAAAACGTTTAATCCGCAACCGACACCACAATAAGGGCAAAGGGTTTTGAATGATTCTGGCATAGTGATTTAGGGGATAGACGACTAACTGATGGTTTGATTCAATTCAGTATGAATTTACAATCATAAAATTAATGCTCATAAGAAGATAAATTATAATAAATTTGTCAATTATTTTACCTCAATTTCTTTTTTATAATGACTAAATTTTAAATTTATTCTTATTATTTTTAATCATAGTCTGATTGAATTCTAAAGTGCTTTATAACAAATTTAATTAACCTTTTATTCATATTAATGAAACTTCAGTAAATTTTGACTTAATGTCTGTTAATTATAGTTCAAGTGATGTTAAATAGAATTGAACAGGGTTTCATGATATCGGGATGAAAAAAGTTTTAGCATTATCAAAGTAGATTAGGGTAGGGGGCAACAAAGATGCCTCACCCACCCTATCTGTGATTATTTGCCATTGATAATTGATGCTCAAGACAAATAACGAATTATAGAAGACAATATTTATTCACGAATTGCTTCACTGGCAAAAGCAGGGGAGGGAGGAATATTTGTGTATTCTTCTTCACCCTCATGGTGGTCAGCAAAGGAGCCTTTGGGTTCTTTCAGGAAGAACCAGCAGAGGAAGGCAACAATTAAACCAGCTACCCCTAGCACCTCGAAGAACACCCGGTTTCCCACGTCTCCGGAGGGGAGTAAGCTAAACAGAGTCAGGTAAGCTACAGCACCCACGTTACCATAAGCCCCAACATTTCCAGCCACCTGTCCCGTAATCCGACGCTTAATTAACGGAACCATCGCGAATGTCGATCCTTCACCCGCTTGGACAAAGAAGGAACAAGCCATGGTTAAGAGTACAGCCAGAGGAAGGAACCAACCGCCACTGACTTGACCCATCATCAGGTAACCAATTGCCATACCTGCGGTGAGAATTGCCATAGTGTTTTTACGGCTACCGAGTTTATCGGAGATTAAACCCCCACCCGGACGAGAGACTAAGTTCATGAAAGCGTAACTCGCCGCAATCATTCCAGCCGCTTGTGGACTGAGTCCGAAGGTGGCTTCAAAGAAGCTCGGTAACATTGAAACAACCGCTAATTCAGAACCAAAGTTAACAATATAAGTCAGTTCGAGTAGTGCGACTTGAGAGAAATTGTAACGTTCTTCGGGGGGATAACGTTTCTTACCTAAGACCAAGTCTTTATTAACATTCCAACAACCATAAGCTTGGAACAAATATAAACCCACTAACCCAAGCCAAGCGATGTACATTCCAGCGGTGCTGAGGAAGCCGACTTTGCTTAAACGCCAAGCCAATACACCCAAAATCACGTTAAGGGGAACATTCATCAGCATCAAGAACCAAAAATCCTTGACTGTGGTGACTTCAATTCCTGTTGCTTTTTTCGGACGTTGGTAAACTTTTCCGGGCGGTGTATCTTGAACATTAAAGAAGTAAAAGGCACCGTAAAGTCCGCCGATAATTCCAGTTGCCGCGATCGATAAGCGCCAGTTAAGCAGGTCTCCTGCACCGAAAGTTAAAATAGCAGCAATGGTAGGAAGCGTGAAAGCAGAAGCAGCAGACCCGAAGTTACCCCAACCGCCATAAATCCCTTCAGCGAGGCCGATTTCTTTCGGGGGGAACCATTCAGCCACCATCCGAATACCAATTACAAACCCAGCACCCACAATACTAAGAGCCAAACGAGCAATAACTAATTGGCTGAAGTTTTGGGCTAAGGCAAATCCCACACAGGGAATTGTGGCATACATTAGCAACAGAGAATAGGTAATTCTCGGGCCATAGCGGTCGAGCAACATCCCAATAATCACCCGTGCTGGTACGGTCAGGGCAACGTTACAAATCGCGAGAGTCCGGATTTGAGACACTTCTAACCCCAGATCTTGCTTTAGGGTACTAGCCAGAGGCGCGAGGTTAAACCAAATGACGAAAGAAAGGAAAAAAGCAAACCAAGTAAAGTGGAGGATCTTATAACGACCTCGCAATGTCCACATTTCTCCGAGCATTAATTGAATTCTCCGTAATAGTAGTGGGTAATGGGTTATTCGTTATTGAGTTATGGGAACTTGGGTGAATAACAAATAACTGTGAGACAGATGAAAATGGATGACTTATTGTCCAATCCAGGAATCAACTTCCAGCACACCAGTGGGAGTTAAAACCACCACAAAATCAGTTCCTGGCGCTGCACTGTTGGGGGTCACTTCATCAAGCGGAGTTTCATTCAGGTAGTCCACCGCCGCTCCATGTAGAGGTTGATAGTTGACAATACTGCCATCAGTATCAACCGTCACTTTGTAGACTAAGTCCTGACCAAAAGAGGGATAAGTCGTCCATCCTTTGTCGAGGGTGTCATAAAGCTGCATTTCCAAAGCCTCAACTTGAGCCGGATCGACCACTTGAGGACTGGGGGCGACAGGAGCCGGGGCTGTTATTGTCGGGGTTGACTCGACTGCTGCTAGATTATTCGGTGCAGTCTGAGCTGGGGCTGTTGTTGTAATGGGCTGTGTTGCTGAACCCGTGGGGGTTGAAGTTGTTATCGGTGCAGTGGTTGGGATGGTTGTTGCAGTTGTGCTATCGGTAGCAATTGCAGAAGTTGTAGTCGCCGCAGGAGCAACGCCACTAGCAGAAGGTACAGGGGGTGCAGCCGCTGCATTCGTTGTGGTTGAGGGGGTTACTGGCGGTGCCGTTTCCTCTACGACTTCAACTTTTGAAAGCGCATTATTCCAGTGAACTACCATTAATGAGGTAAAAATTGCTAACCCTACCCCAGAAAGGGCTTTAAGCGCGATGGACTCAGAGGAATTTAAACTGGCTCTAGATGTCATAGTGAACACAAACTCCTATATTTTTAGTAATCAAAAATTAACAACAAATTTAAGCGTCAATTACAACTCGTCCCACCGGATGAGCAATACAAGTTAAAATCATGCCATCGGCGCGATCGCTGTCACTGAGGGCAACCGGGTCACCTTCATACTTCACTTCACCCTCAATTAACTTGTGCATACAAGTTCCGCAAGTCCCAGACTGACAACTGCTATCGAGTTCAATTCCCGCTTCTTCTGTGGCTGTCAAAATTGAATCAGCTTCAGTCGATTGAATTTCTTTGCCAGATTTGGCTAACACAATAGTTACAGATGGAGCTTTAACTGCATCATCAGACGTTGGTGAATCAGATTCAGTGGGGGGTTGTTTAGATTGAACCGCACCATTTTTGAACTCTGCACCAAACTGTTCGACTAAAATACCTTGTAATACCTCTTGTAAGTCGTCACAAGGAATACCTTTTTGCACTCGGCTGCCGAGTTTGGCATCTTTTCCGACGGTGCCCCCCATGTATAGGTCAACCCCTTCAACCATCTTGCCGTCTTTGCGGGTTTTGGTACCCATCAAACCAATATCAGCCACTTGCGGTTGTCCGCAGGAGTTGGGGCAGCCTGTCCAGTGAATGCGAACAGGTTTTGGTATATTTAACTCGGCTTCTACTGCTGTGGCAATGGCTAAGGCTCGGTTTTTGGTTTCAACCAAGGCAAAGTTACAGAATTGTGCGCCAGTACAGGAGACTAATGCCCGTGTTAGGGGAGCTGGATTAATGGTAAATTTCTGTAAGAGAGGTTCTGCTAAGAAGGCTTCTAAGCGAGAGTCGGGGATATTGGGAATAATTACGTTTTGCTCGACGGTAAGGCGCATTTCTCCACTGCCATAAACTTCGGCTAAACGAGCCAATTCAAACATATCCCCCTCATATAAGCGTCCGACTGGAACCAATAACCCAACATAGTTGAGGCCGGATTGCTTTTGGGCATAAACCCCGATATGATCTCGTTTATCCCAGATAATTTCATCTTTTTCGGCTTCTGCTTCTAAAGACTGACCCATCTGTTGTTCAATGGCGGTGCGGAATTCGTCTAAACCCCACTCATCGATCAGCCACATCAGTCTGGATTTTTGACGGTTTCCCCGTAAGCCATAATCTCGGAAGACTTCCAAAATGGCGCGACAAATAGCAACCACTCGATCGGGTGTAACCCAAGCATCTAGCGGAATAGCCGCTTCACACCGTTTGGCGGAAAAGAACCCGCCGACAAGTACATTGAAACCAAACGTTTCTTCTTTAAAGGCCGGAACAAAAGCAATGTCGTTGATTTCTGCATGAACTGAATTATCTCGACAGCCTGCGATCGCAATATTAAATTTTCGGGGTAAATTTGTAAACTCTGGGTTTCCTTTACCGCTGTTGGTGATCATGTCTTGGACTTGCTGCACCAACTCCCGAGTATCATAGAGTTCATCCGCATCGAGTCCGGCGACCGGAGAACCCGTGATGTTGCGGACGTTATCCATCCCCGACTGCACACTGGTTAAACCGACTTGCTCAAACCGACGGAAAATCTCCGGGATATCTTCAAGCCGAATTCCTCTGAGTTGAAGGTTTTGTCTTGTGGTAATATCAGCATTACCATCTGAGCCATAACGTTGTACCGTTTCGGCTAAAACCCGCATCTGCTCAGCGTTAATGACACCGCTAGGCATCCGCATCCGTAACATGAATTTACCCGGTGTTACAGGTCGGAAGAAAACCCCTAGCCATTTGAGACGATGGACTCGATCTGTTTCATCCATTGCCTCCCAACCCATCTGGGCAAAAGCTTCTATCTCATCTTTAACGGCTAAGCCATCTTTTTCTACTTTAAATCTTTCAAATTTATTCAGTTTCGTCTTTGACTCTACTGTATTGGTCATATAATACCTCTATACCGATTTAAAAGGAATTGCGTAGATCAACACGCAGACCTTTGCACCCTGTTATTGATTAGTTTTATTTATAAAACTCACTGAAAGCTGTATTGAGCTTCAGACTTAGCTGAAACATAACTAACTTTTAGGGGTGAGGTTAAGCTGCTGAATTTTTTTTTATTCAGACATTTAACTTGCTACATTCATGTCAACCACTTATGTCTCAAGCGTTGGAGTTCAATATAGGGTAACCCCCTAGAGCAAACTGTAACTAAAGTTACAAAGTATAAAGATATATGAATTTATTGCAATACTTCTATGCAGAAGTTGCATCATCGTTTAGATAGTAAGTAATAATTTATTTGAGTTCAGTTCAATTCAACAGAACAATATCGCCAAAGATTTTGATAAAAATTGGCAAAAAGATTTTAAATGAATTGATCGATTTTTCTATTTAAAGTACTATGATATTAATGATTTAATCAAGATTATTATAAAAAGAATATAGTCAGTATTTTTATATTTTATAATTCGGATAAGTAAGCTTGTTTTAGTTTAGTTTTAATTAAAAGTAGCTATGATTAAATCAAATATAGGATTAATTTATAATAATTAATTTAAAATTTTTAAGATTAAATCTATAAATAATAAAAATAAATAGCCAGCAATAATATTAAATTAGCTATTGTCAGAATATCAGAATTAAGTAATCTAGTTAAATTTTAAATCACGAATTAATCGCTTTCAGTAAATAAAAACTTCTCAAAGAATTAACTTTGTTCAATCTAGATCCACATGATCTCAGAAAGTTTTGTGTCGATTCTAATTTTAGTGATATCGTCCTTATTCGTTAGTTGCTAAAGGAACAGTTTCTCTGAGGGGCTGATCGATTGTACCGCCGAACCGAGCCAACCAGTCAAAGATCCGATCGAGTTGTTCGAGATTAACTAACCCATATTGCCATAGAATCATCGGTAGTTGGCCCTTATCCTGTTCAGGATGCCTGAGCGCCATTGCGATAGAAGAAGCAGGAAGGGCTAATTCCAAACGTAAAAACTGAATGAGTTGAGCTTGTTTTGTTGAAAGCATTATTTTTGTATCCTATGTCACTTTATAACAGGTGCTTAAAAAATCTGGATTTTTGTTTTCATGATTTTAATCATAATCTGCTGACTCCTGAATTCAGTGATTCAAATCACATGATTAAGGTGATATCTTTTGTCGTTTTCCCTGATCCCCTATATTACTTATACTTGAATCTCTAAGCGACTGTCTCAACTTAATCAATCTTTAAATTCCGAACTCTGCAATCAGACTCTATTCTAAAGCTGTAATGAATTTTTGATATTATTCAGTATAATCGCTGAGATTAATTCTATTTAACTGAATCAAAAAATTTTGATTATAAATGATAAAAAGTTCTTTCGTTCAAGTCTCCCCCGCTGCCCAATTTAGTTACCAACCGCCCCCCACAGCCAATACAGCCCAACGGATTCTGGTTAAACCGAATCTAGGCTATCCGGTCGCGGCCCCAGTCACCGTAAGTCTTGAAGTACTACAGCAAGTTTTGCACCAAATCCGGAAAGTGAACCCTACCGCAGAAATTCTGATAGTCGAAGGTGTGTGTTCTGCTATGTCTCTTGGAGAAATTACAGATCACCTAGGTATATCCCAGGTGTTGGATAGCGGGATGCAAATCCTAGATGCAGACAAACTCAAATTGATTGAGTATCCTAATTTATCGCCTCAACCCGTACGCTATCCGACAATGTTAGCCCCGGCTTTACTCAAAGAAGTTGATTGTCGCATTACAGTAGGGGCGCTGAAACGGACACATCTCAAAGGAGAACCCTTAATTTCAGCATCTTTGAAAAATTTATACGGCTTGTTTCCGCGATCGCACTATAAAGCCCGCAGCCCCAACTCACGGGGTCAACTGCATCGTCCCTCTGTTCCGTTGATTTTGCAAGATGTTTATTTTTGTGTGGGACATCTATTTGATGGGGCGGTTGTCGATGGTAATCAAAAATTTTATAGTCCAAACTGGAAACCAGATAAAGGTAAGTCTATCCCCTTGGGTCAAGTATTTTGGGGGGACGATATCATCTCGGTAGATCGAGAAGCCTGCCGCATCGCGACTGAACCGATCCCCAGTTACTTAGAAGCCATTGATCAACTGCGATCGCCACTTTAATACTGTGTCGGCTTAAATCACTATCTTGTGTCAAGGCATTATATAATTAACAATTCTGTCGTGACGTTATATGTAACGTTTTTACCTGCAAAGTCTCTACGCCAGAATATAATTTTTTAATATCACTCGATCAATTTAGCGTCTCTATGTAGAAATAGAATTTTACTATCGATAAATTCAATAGATATGATAGAAAACTGCTTAACAAGACAATCTCAATACGGCGTATATTCTTAAAACAGATAGAGTTAGCCTCAGATTTGTATGTATATTCCACCTGCATTTAAAGAAGAAGATATTGAGAAATTGGTCGCTTTTATGCGTACTAACAGCTTCGCAACCTTAATATCCGTAAAAGAGGGTGTTCCGATGGCCTCTCATATCCCTTTAGTTGTCACTTTGCAAGATAATATTGTGAAGCTAACAGGTCATCTGGCTAAACTCAATCCTCAATGGCAGTCTTTCGGGGAATATGAATCTCTTGCCGTTTTTACTGGCCCTCACGCCTATATCTCGCCCTCTGCCTACGAAAAACAAGAAAACGTACCCACCTGGAACTATATTGCTGTTCACGCTTACGGTATGCCTGAAATGATTACCCTCCAGAACTCCCCGGAGTCAATGGATCAGATGATTGATCAAATGCTGGATACCTATAGTTCTGATTACAAATCTCAGTGGCAGGGTTTATCTGAGCGTTATCGTGAAGGCATGATGGATGGAATTGTTGGGTTTGAAATGACGGTGACACGCCTGCAAGGTAAATATAAACTGAGTCAGAACCGCAGCGATCGCGATCAAGTGAATGTGGCCCATGGGTTGTCAAAAAGTGATGATCCCCAGACTCAAGCGATCGCTCAAGCAATGCAGCACAACCTTGAATCTGAGGGATAATTAAACTGAGAATTGGGATAGTCACCGTCAACTACCCCAGGTCGTTTTTAGTTTTTAGTAGTTAGTCGTTAGTTTTTAATGATTAGTACTTCATTTGCAACCGATAACTATAAACTAATAACTAATAACTAACATAACGAGGAGGATGTCAAAGTTAAAGATTATTGACCTGTCATCATCTCTTGGAATGGACGAGTCATCCAATTAAACGCCACTCGGACTTGATGATCGAAGGTGGGAAGGCGGGAGAGATAAAGCAGACGACGGGCTAAATAAGCCATTTGACCATCTAATTTCACTCCTAAACTGGTTAAGGTGGCGTTATCGGTTCCCAAGGTCATCATTTCTCCCAAAGACTGATAACGGAAGGGTAATAATGGCCGTCCGGTTCGTAATGCCCAAATATTCCAACCCGCATAGTCTGCTTGTTGTAGGGCTGCTTGGGCGCTGGTGGGGATAGCTTTGCCGTCGGCATCTTTACTATCTGCGAGATCTCCCAAGGCAAAAATTTCCGGATGATCGATGATTTGTAAAGTTGAGGTGGTCATCAGTTGACCTCGATCATTATGTAGTAAGGGTAGCGATCGCACAATCGGCGCTACTTCAGTTCCAACCGTCCACAGTACCACATCAACCGGAATGGTATCGACCTGTCCGCGATATTCTAAAGAAATCGTATCTGCAGTGACTGCGGTTACACTGGTTTCTAAATCTAGCCAAACCTTTTTTTTCTGTAAAGCTTCCTGGGCGGCTTCTTGATTAAAGCTAGGGGCATGACGCAAAATAGAGTCATTGCGATCGATCAGGCGAATTCGTCCTTTTGATTGCAATCTATCAGCCAGTTTACAAGCTATTTCCACCCCAGAATATCCCCCACCCACGACCGCAACGCGAATTCGATCTAGATTGGTGGTTTCAAGCTGTCTGAGGCGTTCTTCGAGGCGATAGGCATCTTCGACTGTGCGAAACGGAATACAATGTTCTGCCACTCCTTCAATGTTGGTTAAAGGCGTTTCTCCCCCCATGGCCAAGACAATTTGATCGTAAGACCATTGACTCTCATCGTTGAGTTTGACTTGTTTTTGTTCGAGATTAATCTCTGCAATGGTTCCTTGATAAAACCGAATTCCGGTATTTTCGAGGAGTTTTTCGTAGGGTGGGGCAATTTCCCAGGTTTGTAATTCCCCAGTCAGCAATTCATACAGCAAGGGTGAGAATAAAAAGTGATCTCGTTGATCGATCAACAGAATTTCAGGTTTTTCTGAGGGTTGCCACGGAAGCTGACTCAGACGCAGGGCGGTATAGAGGCCACCAAAGCCACCACCGAGAATACAAATACGGTTTGATTGTTCAGTCATAGCTGAGGGTGAGGAAATTAGAATGATTAAAGTTTATTTCTTTTTATTAAGATAACAAGCTAATCCCTCGATTTACACATAAATCCTTATTCCTCACCTTTTTCTCCGTCACTCGAATCTACAATATATTTTGTTATAGCAGTACAAGATTGGGTGTAAGACATTCCTAAATCCTACAACCCTCTCAGGCCTGCGCGTTCCTTACGTGAAGATCCCTCCAGTGGCGCAGGGTCCACCGCTTTGATCGTCGTCGGCGGCTGTAGCACCGAGTGCCTGTTGCAAGGGCGCGTAGCGCTATAACAAGGTTTGCAGCGACACTTGTCCATGCCTAACTGTAGTTAAGCGAATGTTGAATTACCCAAGTCTGGCGGGACATCCTGAAATCGTCCTTGACCCACGGCTTGAATCGCTTCAGTGAGGTTCACATCTCCAGTGTAAATCGCTTTGCCAACAATGACCCCCGTCACTCCCAAGGGTTCTAATGCCAGTAAACCGAGTAAATCTCTAATTGAACTTACACCCCCAGATGCGATGACAGGAATAGTAATCTTTTCGGTTAATTCTCGTAACGCCGCTTTATTTGGCCCCTGTAAGGTTCCATCCCGATGAATATCAGTATAAATAATTGCTGCAGCGCCCAGTTGCGCCATTTGACCCGCTAAGTTAGTGGCTAAGACTTCTGAAGTTTCCAACCATCCTCGGGTCGCGACTTTGCCATCACGGGCATCAATACCAACTATAATTTGTCCCGGAAATGCCTCACACAATTCTCCGACTAATTGAGGATTTTCCACTGCAATTGTTCCGAGAATAGCACTTTGAATCCCTAGATTTAATAATGCTGCGACAGTGTCGAGGCTACGCAAACCGCCTCCGACTTGCACCGGAATATTAACAGCATTTACAATATCTGCAATCACTTGATGGTTTGTCGGTTGACCTGTTTTTGCGCCGTCAAGATCGACTAAATGCAGACGAGTCGCACCCTGATTGACCCATTCACGAGCGACTGCAACCGGATCATCGTTGAAGGTCTCAGCTTGATTATAATCTCCCTGATACAGTCGGACGCAACGTCCGGCGAGTAAATCAATGGCTGGAATCACATTCATAATATTTATATTGGGTTAGATTATTTGACGACGACCCTGCTAAGCTCGGCTAGTCTTACGGGTCGTCGATGAGCAGTAGCCGAGCGTCCCCCGGCTAGTATTCGTAGACCTTCCAAAACGAATATTAGTTGCTGTGTTGATGTCCCTATCGTGCTTTGTTTCACACCTTAGACACTGCCAGCTTCTAACACTCAAAGGCAATTGATCTATTTTGTCATAGCAATGACTACAGGTTTTCGAGCTAGGAAAGAAGCGATTACCTCTAGGTAAACCTTGCCGTCCCACTCAGCTTTGTACTTAAGCATTGTGCAGAACATCCGCTTTAATAAACCTACCTAAATCTACTCATGAGTAAATTTAGAGTTATTTTCTTGCTTCACCGTAGCAGTGTCGGCACTCGCTACTCCACAAGCTGACACGGGCGTTGCTCGCCGCCAAAGACTTCAAATGTATAGCTGCATTTAAGTCTCTTTCAATTTCAACTCCGCAGCACCCGCAATTAAAAACTCGCTGACTTAAACCGCGGAATGCGGTCATCGCAGGCACCGGACTTTACGTAGGCGTGTACCGATGACTCAACTTCTCTTTTTTATGACCACAATTAGAACAAGTTTTTGAACTGGCAAACCATCTATCGGCAATGATCACTTCAGACCCATACAACTGACATTTATATTCTAATTGCCGTCTAAACTCGTAAAATCCCATGTCTTGAACGGCTTTTGCCAGTTTTCTATTGGCCAACATTCCTGATACATTTAAATCCTCAATCACCACCTGGCTGTGGTTCTTAGCCAAATATGTTGTGAGCTTGTGTAATGTATATGAGCGAATATTAGCAATCTTAAAATGCAGTTTTGCTATCTTTTTTTGAGCCTTTTTCCAATTATTTGAACCTTTAATCTGATGGCGGCTCAAATACTGTAGTCTAGATAATTTAGCCTCATATTTTTTATAACTTTTAGCCCCCTTAAATGTCACGCCTGATGATAAAGTGGCTTGGGAAATAATTCCCAAGTCTACTCCTACAGTTTCCGATAAATAGTTTTGACATGGTTCTACTTCTATTTTAAAGCTAATAAACCATCTATCAGCCTTCTTGGAAACTGTAATAGATAAGGGTTGATACGAAAACGGTAATCGTTCATAAGTTTTTACCCATCCTATTTTTGGGATTTTTATTTTTTGATGTTCTATCTTAATCGCTCCATCTAAGGTAAAACTGTCAGATCTCCCTTTTTTCTTAAATCTAGGGGGTTTGGCTTGCTTTTTGAATGCACGTTTCCAAGATTGAGATAAATATCTTAATGCCCATTGAGGGGCACATTTAGAATATGAATAATACCAACTATTTTCAGGCTTAACTAACGCGACTAACCATTTGTGCAAGTCAATTGCTGTTGGGAATTTTATTTTATTATCCGGATATGCTTGATTATGGTCTAATATTTGTTTCGTTAAAGCTAGCCCCCAATTCCAAGCGTGACCAGCTGTACCTGCATGTTGGGCGAGAGCTGAACGCTGTTTATTATTAACTTTGAGTTCAGTCTTAAAGCCGAGTAGCAACGTCTTTTAACTCCTCTACTATCTTTTTATTCTTATGGCTTCTAGAACCATATAAACGGGCTGAAAAAACGGTAATAATTTCCAACACGTATGTGTGCTAAGTCCTCCTCAAAACTACTATCCTCAGTTCGATTAATAATAACAACTTCTGTTCCAAATTGTTCACACAAGCTGAAAATTAATTCGCTCCCAAACCGAAGCAATCTGTCCTTATGAGTTAAAACAAGTCTTTCTACTTGATTGTCTAAAATCAATTTGATCAAGCGTTTTAACCCTTTTTTGCTATAATTTAACCCTGAACCTAAGTCTTCAATTATTTCTACTTGCCAACCATTTGTTGCACAAAATAATTCTAAAACTTCTTTTTGCCGTTTTAAATCTGACTTTTGCTCATGACTAGATACTCTTGCATAACCAACTGTGTAATAGCCTCCTTCTTTGATTCCTAGTAGTTGTGAAAGTGTGTAGCGTCTATGACCGTTGGCAGTCCTTTCTGGAATTAACTTTCCTTCATGCTCCCAACGCCTTAAGGTTGATACGCTCACACCTTTGATTTTAGCAGCCTCTGATATTGTTAACTTACTCATCCGTCTATTTAAGCAGATATTATGAGTAGTTTTGAAGAGCTTTAGGCAAAATTTTGTGAACTGTTACGACCCCTAGACACTCGCCGACGAGCTTTGTGGCAACGGCTAGAACCCTTCTGTTTGCGAGCGAGTTTACGCTCTTTGCGAATACGGTTCTTTTGGTGTTTAGCCATCAATTTAGGGTTGCTAAACTTCTCGCCATCACTCGTCACAGCAATATCTGTAATTCCGACATCAATGCCAACAGCCTTTGCTTCGGTTGATGTTGCTGGCAACTCCTTACCATCATCAACTCAAACAGAACCATAGTATTGACCCCCTGGACTTCTAGATATTGTGACAGTCTTTATTGTCCCTTCAAAACTTCTAGTTAAACGACAATAGAGCTTGCAAGAGCGAACCCGGCAGCTTTAGATAATCACCGTCTAGCTTGACGTTTTGAGGGTACTGTATTGACTGCTTAGCGTTCTTTGATTTGTAGCGAGGATAACCACTGCGCTTTTCAAAGAAGTTTTTACATATCTCTACTCAGGTTCAAAGCCACTACCTGCAAGCATTGAGAATAGCAAAGTCCTAACCAATTATACTTTTTCTTGAGTTGAGATAACAGCTTCTGTATAGCGTTTCTGGTTAGAGCTTTTCCTGTCTGGCGGTAGGTAGTCTCTATTGAGGCTACCATCATATCTTGTT
The DNA here is from genome assembly GCA_049649525.1 of Microcoleaceae cyanobacterium. GTDB lineage: Bacteria > Cyanobacteriota > Cyanobacteriia > Cyanobacteriales > Microcoleaceae > JAAURB01. The sequence goes on along the minus strand of JBARZE010000002.1, from coordinate 104,340 downwards.
TTGTTATCGTGACAGTGACGATGTAATAATTGTAGGTTTGTATATTCATCTTTTCCACCTTTTGATTTGGGGATGATGTGGTCAACTTCTACAACATCGTCGGGCATAAAGCTTTGTTGACAGTGGTTACATTTTCCTTTTTGTTTCTTTATGAGTTTTGCAACTCTTGTGGGTGTTTCTGGGTATGTTCCCTGTCTTTTACTCCAATATGTCCAGTTTCCATCATAGGGGGATGCTTCAGGTTTTATTAGCGTGTGTCGAAGCATTTTAATATCTTTGTGTAGGGTTAGAACGTATCCGTTTTTATTCTGAAACGTCCATTTCCCATGTTTTCCTTGTGAGAAATAGATACTCAATTTCTTACGACTAGCTTTCCTGGTTCTGCTAACTGTCCAGGCTCTTAGAAGTTGCCATAAATTATGGTCTTCTTTCCCGAATATTTCCTGGCTTGTAACCGCTCGGAAATAATTACACCATCCTCTAATTACGGGAATTAGTGATTTTATTAGTGCTTCTTGGGGAGCTTTTTTATGTGCTTGAATGACTTCTTTGATGGTTTCGTGATGACTCTTGATTGATTCTTTGCTAGGTTTTATGAGAGTCTTAAAACCTAATGCTTTTGATTTTTTCCCAGGTGTTCTGCTGGAGTTGTGTTTTCCAGTATGGTATGACCTTATGTTAAATCCTAAGAAATTAAATCCAGGTGGATACGTTTTTCCATCTATGTTTATCTCGTATAGAGTATGACATATATGGGTTTTCTCAGGCTTTAATTGTAGTCCTAGTTTTCTTAACCATGAGGCAATCATTTTTTGGCATTGAAAGATTACATCAAGGTCTTTGTGAAGTACAACAAAGTCGTCTGCGTATCTGATAATGAAGGGTTTATAGTTATGGTTTCTTTCCTTATTTACCCATTTTGTTTTAGGAAATTCCTTCCTGATATCCCTAATCATTCCATCTAATGCGATGTTAGCAAGTAGAGGGCTAATTACCCCACCTTGGGGCGTTCCCATATCTGTGCTTTCAAATACGCCGTTGTCCATGACTCCAGCTTTTAACCATTGTTTGATTATTTTTCTGAGGTTAGATGGACATTCTAATTTGGACAGTAGGTAATCATGGTTAATCTTGTCGAAGCATTTGGCGATATCGGCATCTAGGACATATTTTGTGCCTTGATTGGTACAGTTATGTATGTAACCGATTGGGTCATGTGCGCTTCTGCCTGGTCTAAAGCCGTATGATGTTCCCTCGAATTGGGCTTCCCAATACGGTTCTAAGGCTGATTTAACCAGGGCTTGCATTGCTCTATCAAGGATAGTAGGAATTCCAAGGGGGCGTTTTTCATCCCTTCCTGGTTTTGGTATCCATACTCGTCTTAGAGCCTTGGCTTTGTACCCTTTTGGTGATAATTCTTTAATTAGGTTTAATCGCTGTTGGGGATAGATGATTTTTTGTCCATCTATTCCAGCAGTTTTCTTTCCTTGATTATCTTGGGTGACTTTGCGTATAGCTAAGAGCTTTGCATAATGTGACTTTAACAGGAGTTTTTGAAGTTTTCTAGCTTTAGCTTTTTGTCCTGATTTAACCGCTTGGAATATTCGTTTTTGTAACTTGAAGACTTTGCGTTGGACTTTTGCCCAATTCATGTCTTGCCATGAATTCGTAGTCTTGAAACTCGCTTTTTCCATTTTCATTACTAATGGCGACTTTCCCTTCTAGATAAACCGAAGAACGTCAGCGTATCCATACCCATTACAGGTAAGCTTTAGCTTCTTTCTTCATCTCACCTCCATAGACCATGCGCTTAAGCTTATTACTACTCACTTATCGACCTTAATAGTGAGAGGTTCTATGGGGTTAATTCGTTCCGTTATTTAGGGTTTATTGGTTTTAGGTTCTTTAAAGGCTTCAATTACTCTTAGCCTAGTCTTTCCCCCAAGGTACTTTTAGGAGTCTGTGTGGGTGACTGGAACAAATCCCCACTTTTCCCTGTTCTCTTTTGAGTGCAGCGTTTCAGACAGTTTCGCTGCTTATGGTTGATGAGGGTTCAAGATGACTGTTCGCTTGCGCTAACCATGACCAATTGACTTGGGAGTGTGTCTATTCTGTCTTAGGTTTGCTCCCTTTCAACCCTGCTTAAATCCTTGGTTTGCTATACCAAAAACTTAGGGTTGTGTCGTAACACTTAAGATTACTCTTTTGACTCCGTGTTCTGCTCCTTTAGCAGACTAAGTAACAGTTGTAAGGGGTTTTAATTCCTTACGATATGTACGTTTAAGCTTGTATGCTCTAACTTCTCATCTCAACGAATCGCACATTAGGGGACCAACGACAGTTACCGAAATGCTGTTCTAGCATTTGTTTCTGCTCATCTGTTGGATAAATTCTGTACTTGTAAGCTTTGAACATTGTATTATCACTAACTTGCTATCATGATAACATCAAAGAGGTCGCTTATATCCCCATATTTAAAATAATAGGATTTACTCTCCTCTGGTTAAGGATAATTTTTTTAGGAAATAAGCAATACTGAGAATAGAAAAAGCCAGATTCCCCAACTGTCTTTAATCGCCAAAAACCAATGACCCATCACTCATCATCAATGACAGCGATTCAACTCAATACTCGAATTCAAGGAACAGGATATCCTATCCTCTGTCTACATGGTCATCCCGGTTCTAGCCAGTGCATGGATGTGTTTACCCAATCTCTTTCAAATCGCTTCCAAACTATCGCACCTGACTTAAGGGGTTATGGTAAAAGTCAAGTGAAACAATCATTCCAGATGAGCGATCATTTACTAGATTTAGAAATGTTGACCCGGCAACTTCAATTAGAGCAGTTTATCATTTTGGGATGGTCATTGGGAGGAATTTTAGGAGTTGAACTGGCTTTGCGTCAACCCGAAAGAGTCAAAGGATTGATTTTAGTCGCCTCAGCCGCCCAACCTCGAGGAAATCATCCGCCTATTTCCTTGCAAGATAATCTTTATACGGGGATAGCCAGCTTAATTAATTTATTGTTTCCGGGTTGGGGATGGAATATCGAAACATTTGGAAAGCGATCGCTATTTCGATATCTGATTCAACGTCATACTTCTAGCGCTTATAAATATATAGCTCATGCAGCGGTTCCAGCTTATCTACAAACTTCTCGGAGGGCAACGTTTGCCCTCTCACAAGCTTTGCGAACCGGATATAATCGTTTAGGCGAACTCTCAACTGTGCAATGTCCGACTTTAGTCATGGCAGGTGCATCTGACTATCATATTACCGCAGCATCAAGTTTCGCGACGGCTGAAGCTATTCCAATCGCTCAGTTTCACTGTTACCCAAATACAGCTCATTTATTCCCATGGGAAATTCCCGATCGGGTGATAACTGATATTGAGGAGTGGTTAGCTTTTCATGCCCTGACTACCGATAAATTCATATAAAGTTTTTACTGGCAATAATGTAGTGTAAAGCTGCTAAGGTTGAGCGCTAAAATGACTAATAATTCTTTGAGTAATCAAAGTTTGTCCGGGTTCTAACACCGTTAAATTTAAAGGTTTACAACGCTTGATCTTGACCTGAGCAATAGTAGCATCCTCGCTTTCTATATCTTCCCTGTAACCCTGTTGTTCAGCAATCGCTTCTTTTTTCGTCAAGAAAGGCCCAAAATAGTAAGTACAAATTGGATTTTCTGTATCAATTTTAACCCATATAGCAAGTCCAAAAAAGTTCAATATACTAATTAAAATTTCTTTCATCTTTATTTACACCTCGTTAAATTGAGCAAAGTAAATTAGGTTAAAACGTGTTATTTATTATTTTAAATTAAGAATCTAGCAAAACAGATTATTAGAACCTTAGTCCTGTTGAGTTTAATTGATTTTTATCAAGTGAGCTTTGCCGCTACACAGAAATAAATTAGACAATTTTGATTGTATCTTAATGCTCATTGCCCATACCGCGTCTCAGTATACCATTTCCTGAAAAAATTTCTCAATCCCGCTGACGATAGATTTCATACAATGCCATGCCTGTGGCAACAGAAACATTTAGACTGGGAGTTTTTCCACGTAAAGAAATTGAGACTAAAACATCACAGCTTTGTTCGACTAAGCGACTTAAACCCTCAGCTTCACTTCCCACCACTAACACAATTGGCCCGGAAAATTTTGTAGTCTCAATCGTTTGAGGAGCAGATGCCACTGTCCCATAAACCCAAAATCCCTCAGCTTTGAGAGTTTCTAACCCCCGGTTGAGGTTGACCACTCGTGCCACCGGAAATGATTCTAAAGCACCCGCTGCCACCTTCATTACAGTCGCTGTAATGCCGACAGAACGGCGTTGGGGTATAACTATGCCTTGAGCACCTATGGCTTCGGCGCTACGGATAATTGCCCCTAGGTTATGGGGATCTTTTAATCCCTCTGCCACAATAATGACAGGATTGGGATCTGCTGATTTGGCTTGGGTAATTAAGGTTTCTAAGTCTAGATATTCATAGGGAGCAATTTGAGCCACAATACCTTGATGGTTTGCGCCTTGGGTGATTTGATCGAGTCGTTGAGTATTCACCTGATCAATAATGACTCCATTGCCTTTCGCTTGCTGCAGAAGTTCTTGAAAACGTCTATCTGTGCGTAATTGACTTAATATCCAAATCCGATTGAGCGAGCGCTGATTTTCTAGTGCGGCGAGGACTGGATAACGACCATAGATGAAGTCATTTTCCTCTATGGGTTCAGTCTCTTCAACGGGTTGTATGGGTTTAGGGTTTTGTCTTCTATTAGAGCGTTGTTTAGCAGACTCAGAAGGGATGAATTTGCCAGATCGAGGCTGAGGTTTAGAGTTTGAGGAGTGATGTTTACTCATATTTTTAAGGTTCTGAGCCGAAATCTAAATAAGCCAGTAGCTCAGACAAGCGCTCTGGATCAGTTAAATATAAATATCCGACTAATGTTTCTAAGCTTGTAGCTTGTTGATATATTTGAGGATCAAGCCGTTTGGGAAATCGATTGACTGCATTACGACCTCGTCTAACGATTTCTAGTTCATGATGACTCAGCAGGGGTTCAAGTACTTGCAACTGACTCGCTTGAGTTTCGGCCCGAACTTGAGCGACAACCGATTGGTGATACAACTTCAGTCGCTTAGGTGGAAATAAGTAAGCTTGACGAACATAGAGTTCATATACAGCATCCCCAATATAAGCCACAGATGCGGGGGACAGTTGCTGTAGCTGTTCTGGCGTTAGGGTTTTCGAGGGCATAGTATGCCAGTTCATAAATCTGCCAGTTCATAAAAAAGAGGAGCTATCTAGCAGGTGACTCTCTAGATAGCTGAATCTGTGCTTTTGGGTTCGCGTTTAACTAACATTAGCGATCGCCTGATCGACTGAAGGCTGCAGTGAGAGGAACTTCTCTAAACGAACCATTTTTACGGTTTGAGTAACGCGGGGGTTTGTCACAATTTGCAAAGTTCCATCGTTCGTTTTGACTTTCTTGACAAGCTGAACCAAGGCTCCGAGTCCGGAACTATCAACAAAGTCTATTTTGGACAAATCCAATATGATATTGTTGGGCATCACCTCAGTGGCATCACCCACAACTTTACGAAATTGCCCTTCAGAAAAGGCATCTAACTGCCCAAACAGGCGAAAAATTTGGTAAGTTTCTTTGACCTCACGAGTGCCCCTTAGGCTGACGGTCAAGTTCAGTTGCTCAGGAATGACACCCTCCTCGGTTAGTTAACATATTGCCGATCCAGTATAAATTTTTTTGGGCGAATTGTCTACTGTCTAATGATGAACAGAATTAAAAAAAGAGGGAAGTTTCCCTCTTAACTCCAGTAAACTATCAGCTATCAATACAGTTGAATTTGTTTTTTATTCAGATTCTGTATCGATGGAGGCTTCTTCTTCAACGTCGGCCTCAACTGTTGCCGCTGCCACTTTTTCTTCTTCGACATCCGGCTCAACTGTTGCCGCTGCGGCCTCTGTTTCTACAGCAGTAGAATCGACCTCTGCCTCTGGCTCAACATCTGCTTCTGAGACCTCAGAGGATTCTGAGGCTTCTGAGACCTCTGAGACCTCTGAGACCTCTGAGACCTCTGAGGCTTCGGACGACTCCGCTGCGGCCTCTGTCTCTACTGCTGGGGGAGTTTCTGGCTCTTCCGTTGCATTCGGAATTTCATCTGTTGTTTCAGTCGCCGTTTCCTCTTCAGTTAACGAAATGCCCTGCTGTTCAGCTAACATTTTCTCCCGGAATTTAGCCGCCATCTCTTCGGCTTTGTCATATACTAAATCCGGATTTTTCACCATATCTCCGGGTTCAGGTTCTAATTGCTTCGTAGACAGGGAAATACGGCCCCGGTCAGCATCAAGGTCAATAATCATGACCTTCACTTCATCGTTGACGTTGAAGACGCTGTTGGGAGTATCGATATGGTCGTGGGAGATTTCTGAAATGTGAAGCAAGCCACTAACACCACCAATGTCGATGAAAGCACCATAAGGCTTGATCCCACGGACTGTACCGATGACCACTTCTCCAACCTCGAGGCGGTTCATCTTCCGTTCAACTAAGGCGCGGCGATGACTTAAGACTAGACGATTTCTATCTTCGTCAACCTCTAAAAATTTCAAGGGCAGCTCTTCTGCCACTAAATCTTCTTTGGGTTTGCGAGTACTAATATGAGAACCGGGGATAAAGCCCCGCAGTCCTTCAATCCGGACAAGCGCCCCCCCTCGGTTGGTGGCAAAGACCTGAGAACGAACGGTTGCATCTTCTGCTTGGAGTTGTCGAACCCGTTCCCAAGCCCGCATATACTCTATCCGACGAATAGACAGGGTAAGCTGTCCATCTTCATTTTCATCGGTCAGAATAAAGAATTCCCGAGTTTCATTGGATTGTAAAACTTCATCGGGACTCTCAACCCGGTTAATTGACATTTCCTGTAAAGGAATGTAAGCTGCGGTTTTAGCACCAATATCAATCAGAGCGCCTCTGGGTTCGATACTGAATACTGTGCCGGGCACAACATCTCCGGGGCTGAAATGATAGTCATATTGATCGAGTAAGGCGGCAAAATCTTCATGAGTAAAGCTCACCGTTGTTTCTTTGGTAATCTGATTGATCATGCGAGTGTTTCCTAGATATTCTCTCCCTATGGTTTGTGTTGAAAAGATGATGTGATGGGGAAGAGCTGAGCTTGATAATATTCTTTGATGATTTAATCTGAATCATAATATGCTACAGACTACTAATACCTGTAGACTTTTTCCGTTCAGATGGCGATTGCATTTCTGTAGAAAAAAGGAGTATTAAAATTCTGTTTAACACTGAATTGTTGCTTGGTTTGGCTATGGTTATAGTCCAGAACTCCTTATATTTTATCAGTGTTTGCCGCACTTATTCACCCAACTCTTGCTTCAATCCTAAATATATGTAGAGCATAGGGCTACCGAATCAGTAACTAGGCTCACAATATCAGATTTTCCGCTCTTGAAAGTTAAACTTTGTTGTTAACTTGGCAATTTGAGTGTTCTGTGCCGAATTAAATGAGTACCTCACCTCGTCAATTAAGAGTTTCACAGTAGATTATTACTCTATGGAAAGACTCAAATTATTAATAAAACGTGATAAGGCGTTAATCATTCCTCAGCAACAGTTATACTGGGCTATAGAAAGTGTAATTCTTCAGTCGGCTTATCTGACGACCTGTACTTCAAACGAGTTAAATTGAGCGTAGCGATTGACTAGCACCCGATTCAGTTTTGCTTGTTGAAGGTTGTCACCATCAGCTCATACCCCATCACCCTCTCAATCGTTCAAAGACAATTTTCCTAAAAATCTCTGGTATAGAGAATCAGAAATTAGGTTAATTAGTTGAACGTAAAGCACATCTATTATGCCACACTCCTCTCAGTTTTGTGTCAATTTTATCGGAGAGAGAACGTTATACTGTGATGGCTTGCCTGTGTAATCTTAACAGTTTGATCCGCTAATGAAGCAACTTATGCCAGCTTGAAGGGGATCTGAGGCTTGATGCACAGTTGTACTCATTGTTGCTGTCTCGGTTGTACCTGAAATGTTATGAGGTTCTTTTGTCTCCTCGAGTTGAGGATGATTTTGTTTAAATTGAGCGAGTGTCTCAACAAAATCTCGAATGCCTTGAAACTGTTGATAAACTGAAGCAAAACGAATATAAGCGACTTCACTAATTTGTTTTAATTGTTCTAGTGCAAACTCTCCAATTTGCTGACTACTGACTTCTCGTAGCGATCGCTGTTGAAATTCAATTTCGATCTCATTGATAATGGTTTCTAATTCAGCGGCTGTAATTCCTGTTTTTTCACAAGCCCTAACCAAGCCCCGTAATAACTTAGCGCGTTCAAACGACTCTCGCTTTCCATCTCGTTTGATCACGGTTACAGGAACCCGTTCTATGCGTTCGTAGGTGGTGAAGCGGTGCTTACAGTTCAAGCATTCACGTCGGCGACGAATACTTTTACCAGAGTCAGCCGAACGGGACTCTAATACACGACTACTGGTATGTTGGCAAATTGGACATTGCATAAACTCACATTTTTACTATTTGAGGTTCACTCAATTCCTTAGAATCTTTCCTGACTGGGAAAGCTGAGTAAAAAGAATTCAATCTTCGATTTATTGCCGCTTTTAGATTAATCTAAACTGACAAGAGATTAAGCAAATTTAGGTTAAAGGGCTTTCAATAAAAATTGAATCCTCATCACTCAACATTCACTTCATGTCGAAATGGAAATTTAAACTGTTATTTCCCAATCCGAGGGGGTTCCCGGAAAGCAATTGCGAAAAACAGAACTCCCAGTGCCAATGCTAAAACCAGAATATAGGCAGCACTTTCCATGTCAATTTCCTTGCAAGTTTCTTCTATTTACTAGTTTACCAGGGGAGAAGCAAAAAAAGTCTAACGACACAACCATAAAGTTGAAAATTCGTTAGACAAAGATGTTTTTCAGCTCAAGACAACCTGAATAAATCGGATAATCTCTAAGTCCAATAAAAAATTCGACGCTGTTGTCTTACTTTGCCCGAGTGGTTGGGTCTCCCAATTTCTCAAAGAAGCCCCATTCTACTTGTTCTTCGATATCGGCTTCAATTCCAGCAAATACGTCGCGGAATAATGTCCGAGACCCATGCCAAATATGACCAAAGAAGAATAACAAAGCAAAGCAAGCGTGAGCAAAGGTAAACCAACCCCGAGTACTGGTACGGAATACCCCGTCAGACTCTAAGGTTTCCCGGTCAAACTCGAAAGGTTCGCCCTGCTGAGCGAGACGAGCATATTTCTTAACAGAAGGAGCATCTGTGAAGGTTTGACCATCTAAAGCACCACCGTAAAAGCTGACGGAGATACCTGCTTGTTCAAAACTGTTACGAGATTCGGCCCGACGGAAGGGGATATCCGCCTGAATTACATTGTTTTCATCGGTCAAAATAACCGGGAAGGTTTCAAAGAAGTTAGGCAAACGTCTGACACTGAGTTCAGTACCATCTTCGTCAAAAAATACCGGGTGACCGAGCCAAGCTTCAGCGATACCGTCGCCTTCGTTCATTGGGCCGACACGGAATAGACCGCCTTTAGCAGGGCTATTACCCACATAGTCGTAGAATGCCAGTTTTTCCGGAATTCCTTCCCAAGCCTGAGCTTCGGTTAAACCTTGAGCCATGCTGGTTTGGACACGGCGTTCAATTTCTTGTTGGAAGTAACTGCTATCCCACTGATAACGAGTTGGGCCAAACAATTCAATCGGTGTGGCCGCTGAACCATACCACATTGTCCCGGCGACAACGAAGGCAGCAAAGAATACGGCCGCAATACTGCTCGAGAGAACAGTTTCAATATTCCCCATCCGCAGCGCTTTATAGAGCCGTTGAGGCGGACGCACAGACAGGTGGAATAGACCTGCAATAATTCCGACAATTCCCGCTGCAATGTGGTGAGCGACAATTCCCCCTGAGTTAAAGGGGTTAAAGCCTTCTGGCCCCCACGACGGCGCAACGGGTTGGATACTGCCCGTCAGTCCATAAGGATCTGACACCCACATTCCTGGGCCAAAAAGTCCCGTGAGGTGGAAGGCTCCGAAGCCAAAGCAAAGTATGCCAGATAAGAATAGGTGAATGCCAAACATTTTTGGCAAATCTAAAGCAGGTTCTCCGGTACGGGAGTCAGTAAATAGCTCTAAGTCCCAGTAAACCCAGTGCCAAACGGCTGCTAGGAATAACAGTCCAGAGAGAACGATGTGAGCTGCTGCAACACCTTCAAAAGACCAGAAACCGGGGTTAGTTGCGGCTTCTCCGGTAACGCTCCATCCGCCCCAAGATTGAGTGACTCCAAGACGAGCCATAAAGGGCATGACGAACATTCCCTGCCGCCACATTGGGTTTAAAACAGGATCTGAAGGGTCATAAATTGCGAGTTCGTATAAAGCCATTGAGCCTGCCCAGCCAGCGACTAGGGCAGTGTGCATTAAATGTACAGAAATCAGCCGTCCTGGGTCGTTCAGAACCACTGTATGTACACGGTACCAGGGTAGTCCCATTGACTACGATCCTCCGAGATGATAAAGGTGTACGCCGTTGTTATACTTAAGTGTCAATTATCCGTTTTACAGAAAAGTAAAGTAGTAAAATTTTACCTTTCTACGGTTTTGAGTGAACCGTTAACCACTTTTCTAAAATCTTTTTCTTCTGATTCAGAAGATTTTTTGAAGTTAGGTAAAGATAGTTAACGAGCATTTGACATTCTCCCGACTATGAGACTAGCTTGTTGCTGGCCTTGGGTCATGGAGATTCTTGTTTCATAGGGAGTCTATGGACTTTACCCTCTACAAGCTTACACCGACTGCCGAGCGGCGTGTAAATAAAACTTATTTAAAGAAGTGTATCGATTGTTAGAGCTAATTGCAAGCGGTGGTGTCAAATTGAGGAGTGCTGAGGGTTGAGAAAGTTATGAGTCACCCCCGTCACCCCCGTCATCAGCAGGCCGAGAGTAAAGGCGGGAGTTATGAGTCAAGAATAATAACGCTTTGACGAATTAATCTCTCTATCAATGGCCTAGTTAATACTCGATCGAATTGTTGCATCTGTTGGCGATCTCCGACTACCTCAAGTTATGAATAATTAATATTTCAACGTCCTACAATTTTTAAGCCTTCTTTGAAATGAGAAATGGCTGTGATCGCGGCAATTCCAAAATAAAATAGTCGAATTCCCCAAAAGCAAATCCCCATAATGATATTAATCAGTGCCGGAGGAATACCACTAAATTTAACAAACTTTGAGTTCACCTGTTTTTCTAGTTTTTCTAAATCTTGCATCTGAGAAATACGAGTCGGAACCATGGGAAATTGACCCGTATAAATATAAAACCCAAATACACCATTATGATTAATTCGTCGTTTTAGAAATGAATCTGCGACTTGCTGAGCCTGTGGTTTTGGTATGTTATCGTCAACGACAATATCATTAAGCCAAAGATCATATTTAACAAATTGAGGAATAGCAAGAATAACCGGAATCAAAATAATCAGAAATCCGCTGCTAATTTTTCTTCCATTATTAATCGGTAGTAAAGCAGTTGCTAAACCCAATCCCATCCCCACAACGGCAAAAACTAATAAATTCAGTAAATTAATCAGTTCTAAACCGCGCAGTAAATCTCCGAAAACAAAGATAGGATAGAGAAAATTATGGGCTAAAATTAGGGCAATGACTTTAAGGGTTGCAGCAATGCTGACTAAAATAACAGCACAAATTCCATAGCCGCAAGCGCCTAGAATTGATAAGCTGAATTGCTGGGTTTTTTTTAACAACTGCATTGTATCATCAGTAATACCGACGGTTTAGCTTAGCCTAGCTATGTCTGGCCCTGTGTTAGGTATTGCTGGGCCGACAAGGTAATTTCTGCGATCGCATCCCAACTGGGTAAGGGTTGACCCTCAACGGCTAACCAGAGAAGATATTCAATATTCCCGGCTGGCCCTTGAATGGGTGAATAGGTTAAACCTCGATATTTCCATCCCAGATCTTGGGCGCTTTGACCCACTTGAACAATGGCATCGGCTTGTGCAGTAGTATCTCGCACAACCCCTTTTTTGCCAACCCGCCCCCGGCCCACTTCAAATTGAGGTTTGACCAGAAGTACGATTTCGCGGGGGCATTGCAGCAATTCCCACAATGCAGGTAAAATTTTGCTTAAGGAAATAAACGAGACATCAGCGACAGCAAAATCTGCTTTCTCCTTCTCCGGGGCATCAATACCGTAGAGTTCATTCGGAGTAAGATAACGTAAATTAGTGCGTTCTTTTAAAATTACTCGATCCGAGTTACGCAGTCCCCAGTCTACCTGACCATAACCGACATCAATTCCATAAACTTTTTTTGCCCCGTTTTTTAACAAACAGTCGGTGAAACCCCCGGTAGAAATTCCCCCATCAATACAGAGGCGATCGTCAACATTTATTTGAAATTCTGTCAAGGCTTTTGCTAACTTTTCTCCACCCCGAGACACATAAGGCGGCCGTTTTTTCAGTTTAATTTCTGCATCGGTTTTAACTTCTGTACCGGGTTTATCAATCAGTTGTTGATTCACTCGAACTTCTCCGGCCCGAATCAAACGTTGTGCTTGCTGTCGGGAGGAACAGAGAAGTCGTTCAACCAATAATAGATCCAATCGTTGTTTTGGCAAAATTAATTCGTTTTTTATCCGCTATTACCAACTTAAAAATATTAATTTTAAGTCTCTATTAAACACTATTAAATACTATTCTAACTCCCTTAATGGATAAAGCCATTTGTGAAATAAGCGAGTTAACCGGGGCATGACCACATAAGCCAGTATCAAAACCACCAATGCAGTCAGAATGGCTTGACGTAATAGATAAGGTAAACTGACTAAATAAGGGGCTAAAAAATAACCGAGTACAGATGCACAAATAAAAACTCCGATCCAAGTAACAAAGGCAGTTTTAGATTTAGGGGGAGTCGGGGAAGTGATGTTAGGAAGAGATACCAGGTCTTCTAATCCCGTCAAAATCTGCACATTTTCCGGCCTATGGATTAAAGATTTAGCACGATCAATCCACTCTTGACGTTCGGATGATCCCATCTATTGACACAGATTATTATACTAATTAAAACGTAAATTAGGGTCTGAGAATCATTACTCCATTATGACCTTCAAATTGTCTTGCTGTTTGAGAAATACCTTTAAGCCATTCTTCATAACCTGATTGACGACCCGGACGGACATAATGGGAAATAACTGCTGTGACCTGTTGATGGGAGAGGATTTTCTTCCCTCTTCATCTACCATATTTTTTTAATTAGGCTGGTAATTTAACACTGAAAATGTAGGAAATAAAGAGCATTATCAGCGAAGCGAATATAGAATTGAGATGGGTACGATCGCCTTTGACAGTTAGCAGCAACAAAGTGTAGCCCCCGCAGATACTCTAATTTTGAAGAATCCTACTCAAATTAAAATTCCCCCAAAATAGCGCAGTTGAGAGGCTACAGAATCTTACAGCCAGTCGGGATGAATGTAGACACAGTCAATCCTTGACAGACGGTTAGATATCCTTTTCACTCAACTCGGAAATCATATAATCGAAGGGTTGATCGAGATAATCTCCCACTTCAATCCCGGCTTCGGCGACTGTTTGCCGGACGAGATCTTTCATAATCCCGATACCGTAAACTGTAGGCCCAATCGGAACCCCGAGTGAGTTGTAGGTTTCCCGTAACCCTTGCAAAACTCGTTCATCGAGAACATTAGTATTACCGGCTACCAACGCATAAGTGGCATAACGCAGATAATAATCCATATCCCGTAAACAGGCGGCATAACGACGGGTTGTATAGGCATTACCCCCTGGGCGAATTAATTCCGGAATCTCATCAAATAGTTGAATTCCAGCCTGTTTCACCAATGCTGCTGCATTACCATTAATCGCAGTTGCCGCTTGTACTCGGGCTGTACCCGTTTTAAAGTAAGACTTTAACTGATCAATTCCATCACGATCTAAGTATCGGCCTGTAGTATCGTAATTTCTGATCAGATTCGTGACTGTGTCTCGCATAAATTAAATCTCCTTATAATATCTTTCAATTATTCTCAGTCACGTCGTGCGAGAGTGTAGCACTCGATACAAAACTTAACCAATCTGAGTCATTATGATGAGCCAGATGTATGTAATTTTGCCATAAGGTATTAAATTAGTTTTCCAAGTTAAGAAAAATTAAGGAGATTGATATGCCAGAAACAGGCCAAGAAGTCTTGAGCATGATTCAAGACCAAAATATTCAAATGATTGATCTGAAGTTTATCGATATGCCAGGAACCTGGCAACACCTCACCATCTATCGAACTGAATTAGATGAAACGGGTTTCACCGACGGTATTCCCTTTGATGGTTCGAGTATTCGGGGTTGGAAGGCAATCAACGAATCAGATATGTCCATGGTCCCGGATCCCAAAACGGCTTGGATCGACCCATTCATGAGTGAACCCACTCTGAGTTTAATTTGTAGTATTAAAGAACCCCGAACAGGAGAATGGTACAATCGTTGTCCTCGGGTGATTGCTCAAAAAGCAATTGACTATTTGATTTCAACTGGGATGGGAGATACAGCATTCTTTGGTCCTGAAGCTGAATTCTTTATCTTCGATGATGTTCGCTACGATCAAACTGAAAGCAGTGGCTACTACTATGTAGATTCTGTTGAAGGGCGTTGGAACTCCGGTAGAGAAGAACCCGGCGGAAACTTAGGTTACAAACCCGGATACAAACAAGGTTACTTCCCGGTCGCCCCCACCGATACCTTCCAAGATATCCGGACAGAAATGCTGCTGACCATGGCTAAATGTGGTGTACCGATTGAAAAGCATCACCACGAAGTCGCAACAGGCGGACAGTGTGAATTGGGTTTCCGTTTCGGGACATTAGTTGAAGCGGCGGATAACTTGATGATTTACAAGTATGTCATCAAAAACGTGGGTAAGAAATATGGTAAAACCATCACATTTATGCCGAAACCTGTCTTTAATGACAACGGTTCGGGGATGCACACTCACCAGTCAATCTGGAAAGATGGTCAAGCCCTGTTCTATGGCGATAAATACGCTGATTTAAGTGAATTTGGTCTCCACTACATTGGCGGCATTTTGAAGCACGCCCCGGCGCTGCTAGCCTTCGCTAATCCGAGTACTAATTCCTACAAGCGTTTGGTTCCGGGTTTTGAAGCGCCCGTAAACTTAGCCTATTCTCAGGGTAACCGTTCTGCTTCAGTTCGGATTCCGTTAACGGGTTCTAACCCCAAAGCTAAGCGGATGGAGTTCCGTTGCCCAGATGCCACCGCCAACCCTTATTTAGCGTTTGCAGCGATGCTGTGTGCTGGCTTAGATGGCGTTAAGAATAAGATTGACCCCGGTGAACCTTTGGATGTGGATATCTATGATTTAACTCCTGAAGAGTTAAGTAAGATTCCTTCGACTCCGGGTTCGTTGGAATTAGCGTTAGAAGCATTAGAAAATGACCAGGCTTTCTTAACTGAGTCGGGTGTGTTTACCGAAGATTTCATTGCTAACTGGATTTCTTATAAACTCGATAACGAAGTTAACCCGATGCGTCTGCGTCCTCATCCCTATGAGTTTGCGTTGTATTACGATGTTTAAACTGATTGAAGTTTAATCTAACAATTTTATAAACACTATTTGTAGGGTTAATTCATTGAGTTAACCCTATTTGTTGAGATGCCTACTGAGAATATAGGATTTACACAATAACTATTACAATAAATAGTAAGCCGTTTGAGTCGGAAGTAGTCAGTTATGAGTAATTAGCGTTTTTTAAATGTTAATTTTTTTTTGTAAACTCCCAACCAATATCCCGATCGGAATCGCTAATATAATTCCTAACGATAAGTGAAATAATATCAGAGAAAAACTGCACAAATACTGCTGATAGAATTCAGGTTGAGGAGTAGAAGGACAGATAGAAAACTGATTTAGAGTTGTTATTATAGTTTCGTTAGCAACAGCCGAAGAAATCCCACTTACTGCTAATCCAATACTGACAATAGTAATAATATATTCTAAACGTTTTTGTCGGTTTTCAGCCGCAGTTTCATTCATTTTATCGATCTCAGCTTGTTCAATTTCTACTAAACCTCGGATAGTATCAATTGCTTGTTGAAAGTTGGCTTGTGCGGGGGAAAGGTAGTTAAGATGAGTTTGAATTTGAACTAAATCGCGATCGCGTGTTTTTTGGAGAAAATCTTGCCAAAATTGAGGAATTTCTTGTATCTCTTCTAATTTCTTCAGACAAATTTCATAGTTTTTTGTATTCGTCGCCAGGGCGGTATGCAAAGCTTGGATATTACCCAAACACTGACTATATTTTATTGTATTTTTGGGTAATTTTATGAGTTGATATTTAAGATCGTCGAGGCGAGTTTGACGATTATTATTTTCTATTAATTGTGATAAATGATCGATCTCTTGATCTAATTTGCTATATAAATTTCTAGCTTCTTGATATCGTTGACTGACTTGGGAATTAATAGAATTAATTTTATGATAACAGCATAATAGCTCTAATAGCCAATCATAGATTTTACTCAGATCTTCAGTAATAGAAGATTTTTGATAATTTAAAGAGATTAAAAGATGAGCAGATTGAGTTAAATCTTCTGGGTAATTCGGATTAATTGCTTTAAATTCAAATAATAAAGTATCGAATAAATTTCCTTTGTTAATATTATCTAAATCAAGCTTAAAAGAAGTTTCGGCGAGAATTGCTATCGCATATTTTTTTGCAAGTTCTTCACACTCATTTTCAGTGGCATCAACTTCGCAATATAGCCAAAGCGTTTGACCTAAATTCGCTTGAATAACATCAGGAAGTAAAGATTTTGGTTGGAATAATTGAAGCCGATCAATATCAATTTCTTGAGTCTCATCAGCATATAAAGTTAGATCGGCGGCATAAGTATCATGAAGGCGAAATGCTTGCAAGTTACCATTAATTTTAAAGCCTGCTGTTGTGGAAATACTGCCTAAGTTAATATTATCGCTTTTTGTTAATTTGTATTTTTTTCGTTCTTCTTTTGCGGGCTTATAGGTATTTTCGGGATAGCAAATTAAATGCGATCGCAGATTTTTTAGTTCGTTAAAGGGCAAATTTTTATCTGTTAATTTAATTAAATTTTCCCAGATTTCGGATGCTCGATCATCAACTTCATCGAAAGCCTGATTCAAACTTTGACAGAGGTGAAACGCATATAAACTTAAACTGATTTTTTTCACAAACTTATCTCTTTGCTTAATTTATTTATAATTTTATTGTATTTAGTTCAATATTGAGTATTTTTTGCTTTCAGTCGTCAGCATTTTGCTAAGGGGATGTGTTCAAATAGGGTTAAGAAATAATGCCACATTAAAAAGCATTAGTTGAGGGTTGAATATTAGTAAAAGACAAAGACATGAATGATTCTGCTTTTCTGCTGAGTATGACGGCAAGATTTATTCAACTAAATTGCGGGTTTTACTACGTTCAGCATATTCTAACGCTTCCTTGGGTTTATTTAGTTGTCGGCAGGTTTCTACCATACAGATATAAAGTTTATTCCATTTTTTCGCAAATTTCTGTTTACTTTCATTTCCTGACAAAATCTCCTCTGGTAAAGATTTAACTATATCGATCGCATCCGAGAAAGCGTCATAAGCCTGTTGCCATTGTTGGGCTTCACGGTAAACCCGTCCTAAGCTGGATAAGGTTTTAGTATAATTTTGTGGAAAACTATTGCGAGTATAAACTTGTAAGGCATTTTCGGCGCAGGTGATCGCTGTTTCTAAGTTATCGCCATGATCTCCTTTGTTCGATTATGGTAGGCTGCTGCTAAGTTATTCTGAGTCATTGCCCAGTCAGTTGGAAAACTATTGCGAGTATAAACTTGTAAGGCATTTTGATAAGATTCGATAGCGCTTTCGAGGTTATCGCCATGATCTCCTTTGATTCGATCGCGGTAGGCTGCTGCTAAGTTATTCTGAGTCGTTGCTCACTGTTGTGGAAAACTATTACGGGTAAGGACTTGTAAGGCATTTTGATATGATGCGATGGCATTTTCTAAGTTATCGGCACGATCTCCTTTGATTCGATCGCGGTAGGCTTCACCTAAGTTATTCTGAGTCGTTGCCCACTGTTGTGGAAAACTATTGCGAGTATAAACTTGTAAGGCATTTTGATATGATGCGATCGCAGTTTCCATATTGCTTGCTTTGTCACCCAAAGGAAACTGTTGAATGAGGTTGCCAAAGTTATTTAAAATAGCAGCAATAAACTCTCCCTCTCCCAGGTCGGCTTCGGCGGATGATAGCGTCTGTGTTGCCCAAATTTGCAAGATATGGGTTAAGCCGTCATCGAGTTTATCAACGTTGTCTTCCAGCAAAAGATAAACCACCTGCGGGTTACCGTCACTTTCTATTATTGCCTCCAATATCTGCATCAAAAACTGTTCATATTCTTGGGGTGTTGCTGCGATTATTCCCAAGTTGTATGCTATTTCAAGGGCATAATTGCTTAACCAATTGGCATTACTTTCACCCTCTGTTGCCATCTGTTGGGCAGCCTGTTGCATCATCAATACTAACCCGGCATCAACCCATTCAGAATTTACTTGTAATATCTGGGACTCTTCCCCACTCGGACAGTCTAATAAATCTTGAATCAGTTGTTGATAGGCTTGCAGACGGTTTTCGTCCATTGGGGTTATTCTCCAGAATTATAGCGCTGATCTTCAAATATGTTTTATTACACTCGAAAATAGTTAAGTTCCGGAGGACAACTCACTATTAAGATTATAGGATATGCGACGAGCGTAAATTGTAGGATTGAGGATATTGAAGAAAACCGGGTGACGGGGAGAAAGGAAAATTGGGAGAAACCCCCTAACCTTGCAGTACTACACGTTACAGCTTTGAGAAGATGATCGGCTATTTTTCAGATCTAAATCATAGACTTGAGTCTATGGCAAGTGAATTTAATGTTTATTTACATCTATAAGCTAAACCTAATGATCTGATTTAAAACTAATAATTTTAAATTTAGTATTTTTTTAAGATTTAATGTAAGCTAATGTTATGAAAGAAAAATCAATAAATCTTTCTTCATTTAATCCCAGAACTAAAAGGTTTTATGGCAGCCTTGCAATGGTGCGGTCGGCCACAAAATAGACAGGAATTCGTTAAAATTGTAGTAGGAATAAATGATTTAAATCTTCCAATGGAGGTACTAAAACCTCTTGATGAAGGTCACTATAAAATGGGAGATGAAACACCGCCAATTAGTAAATTTGACTATAACCAGATGTATTATAAAGATCCCATCGGTAATGTTTCTTATCCTGATAAAAGTCATATTTTATAGTCTTTAACTAATACAAAACGTTGGGAAGTTTATGAGAATTACCTGAATGGATTTTGATTAAGTTAAAGTCTTAATTGATCGAGTCTATCGAGAGCAAATCGGGAAAGAAGCCGCACAGCTTGGATTTAAAGCCCATATTCCGGCCTAAACTTCTCGTGGTGTTGAAAAGTTCTTTGATGGAATTGAATTTGATCTAGAACATCCTCAAGCTGATCTTGATAGTTTACTTATGAAGCGTATCTAATCAATTACTATTTAATATTATACTTTTTTTAAAAGGAGATTCATCATGATATTTACCAAACGAATTCGGGGGCAGCGTTGCCCACCACCCAATTTCTTCTAGAGATTGGATAAAAGATCGAAAGTTGC
Organism: Microcoleaceae cyanobacterium; assembly: GCA_049649525.1. Classification (GTDB taxonomy): domain Bacteria; phylum Cyanobacteriota; class Cyanobacteriia; order Cyanobacteriales; family Microcoleaceae; genus JAAURB01. The sequence goes on along the minus strand of JBARZE010000002.1, from coordinate 84,501 downwards.
ATATAAGCGGGTCGGTTTCTAGTCAGAGAGTAAGCCAAATAAACTAACTGTTATCACTAGAAGCCGATTTTTTCCAAATTACTATCAAGTTTAATTATGCTATTACAATAAAAATTACTTAAAAGATGGAATGAACATCGCTACATAGTATTAATGATGACAATGGTCTTGATGCAGCCATTGCGAGGTGTTATAAATTCCATTTAAGCAGCCGATGCGATCGCAGTAAAATTGTGGAAACGGTCAAATATTATAACCTCCGAAATTATACGCTTGATTTCCTTTATTGTCGTTTTGCTCATGATGAATAATATCTTATAATTATAAACGGAGTTCGGGAGCAGGAAATAGACAGGTAGTAAACTAAAAGTAATCCCTCTTTATGTTATTTTGAGAAATTTTAAAAGACTTGCAAACTATAAAAATATATTGCTACTGAATAAATCTTATCAAATGACTAAAACCACAAAAGTTATTCATCATCTCTATAAGAGGAATTTTGAAGCGTTATAACTACGGATTTTTGTTCCGGACAGCAGTTTCAGAAGGGCGAGCGGTGATGAGAGTTTCCAGGCGAAAATAAGCAGCCTGAATACTTACTCATAAATCAGCACTTATCACGAGTTCCCTCCATTGTTCAATACACAGTTTTAGCTTTAAACTGAGAAAAGCCACCTCTACAGATTGTCTTTTTTTTGTGAACTGTAAGTTTATGTCAAGAACTTTGCAACAATAGTATCAGTATCTTTTATAATAATTTTATCGGATATATGTCCTAACTAATTTGCGTACTGCTATACAAAACAAAACTATAGCCATAAATCACAGTTGTAGATAATGTAGGCTAAAAGCTGATAATTGCCGTCTTAGTTGCAGTTAATCCTAAGTTATAATAATCTATTAATTAATAGAAGTTTAGGTCATATAGCTTACTCTATTTTCCCACACATAAATCAAAAAATTAACTAGACTTCAAAATATCAGTTAATGTAGGATAAGAACCGGACTGATTTAACCGTTCTGGATTGATAATATTTTGATAAGTAAAATGACGATAATCTAAACAAAACCGATCCCAATCTGCCATCTGTACTCTGAATAAAACAATAAAGAAATTAATCAACCAAGGAGATAAATTAAACCGGAAGTAAATTCTTTTCTTATAAAAACCACAAACTTCTTGAATGGCTTCATTTAATTTTATAGGTTTATTTCCTAATACTAAATGCTCAACTCTCTCAGAATTTATCGGCTTACTGATGAGAATTTCAACCACTTTCGCAATATCAGCGCCATGAATAAAATGAAAACTTCCTTCTGCTTTAAACCAACGAATTAAACTAATCCATTTTGTAACTTCCGCAATGCCAGAAGAAAGATGAGAAACGGGTTTATTCTTATCTCCCCCAAATACCAATGTCGGATATAATATTCGTAATGGCGGTAAATCGGCTGCAATTTGTAAAATCTGATACAGACAATGATATTTCGATTTAATATAATCAGTACCAATCTCGCCTGCTTCTTTTAATAGTTGATTGTCTTGCCCTAATACACTGGCGGTAGAAAAATAAAGCACTTGTTCACAAGTATTTAAATCTAAAGATTGTAAGATTTTCAGTGTACTATCTACATTCACCTGATAAACTTCAGGCTTTCCGCCCCAAGACGTTGCCGCTAAAATAGCAATATTAATCGTTTTAAACAGTTCAGTGAATTGATCGATTTCTCGTAAATCTGCTTGTAAAACATAAATTCCAGGACGGGCATGAATATCAAATCCTAATTTATCGATATTACGAACAATTAAAAACAGTTCATGATTGGTATTTTGAATCAGTCTTTCTGTGATGTAATGACCAATACAACCACTTGCCCCTGTAATTAGAATTCGTTTATTCATTGGCTGATTTTTGCATAGTTTATCAGCAATTTAGGCATCATATCAATGACTTCTATATTACTCTTATTATCCCCCATTAAACTCAAAGCGCAGCATCCTCGAGCTTCCCCCTTAGAAAGGGGGACAAAAGGGGGATCACAAAAGGGGAACTTTAATCAAGTTAAGCGTGAACACTTAACAATTCATCGGCGTGTTTTGCCGTTTCAAAGAAATAAGCCACGTTGTCTTCCGGTGTTCTTTGCAGTACACCATGTCCTAAATTAAGGATATGACCTTTGCGTCCGGCTTTACGAATGGTATCGAGAATGCGATCGCGAATAATCTCTTTTGAACCAAACAAAATACCCGGATCTAGATTACCTTGAACCCCGAGATGATGACCAATACGGTTACGGGCTTCTGCCATATCCACCGTCCAGTCTACACTAATCATATCCGCCCCACACTGCGCCATCCGCTCCAAAATCCCAGCGCTACCGTTAATATATAAAATCAACGGCGTATCAGGATGAGTTTGTTTTACCTGTTCAAATACTCGTTTTTGGTAAGGTAAAGCAAAGGTTTCGTAATCTTGAGGACTGAGTTGACCCGCCCAAGAGTCAAACATCTGGATAAATTGCGCCCCACAGTCAATTTGATAGCGGACATAAGTGGCGATAGAGTCGGCTATTTGTCCGAGGAATTGATGTAACATTTTCGGCTCAGAAAATGCCATGCGTTTGATATTAGCATAATCTTTAGAACTCTTGCCCTCAATGGCATACGCGGCTAACGTCCAAGGTGCACCGACGAACCCTAAAACAGCGGCTTCGTTACCCACTTCTTGCCGTAGCGTTTGTAAAATGGTGCGGATAAAGGGTAGAGACTCCTCCGGCTCTAGCGGATGCATTTTTTCAATTTGTGCTAAGCTGCGAATCGGTGGATCGATGATGGGTCCTTTGCTTTCAACGATATCAAAATCAATCCCCATTCCCGGCAGCGGCGTTAGAATATCAGAAAATAGAATTACCCCATCCGGTTTAAACGCCCGATACGGTTGTAGAGAAATTTCAATCGCAATATCGGGGTTTTCGGAACGTTCGCGGAAAGACGGATACTTTTCTCGTAAATCGCGATAAACTTTCATATAGCGACCTGCCTGCCGCATCATCCACACCGGAGGACGATCTAACTCTTCACCCCGTGCAGCCCGCAACAGATAGGGAATGGCGGTCGATTCACTCATCTTTACTAATTATCTAAACTTAAGGTTTTATCAGAATTTTCAACACATCTGATTAGCTTATCACTGTGTGATCCACTCCAAACGATGCGATCGCTCATTTCTTATGAAGAATTGTGACATTGAATCAGAAAATCAATTTAATCCTATGAAATATAGGGAGAATTTACTCAAAATCGTCATAAATTGAGGAAGTTAAAAAATGAAAGGAAGTTGTGTTTGTGGTGCAATTGAATTTGAAGTAACTGAAATTCCGAATATGGTATTTAATTGTCATTGTACGCGCTGTCGAAAGTCTCACGGTGCTGCCTTTGCGACTCAAGCATTTGCTATTCGAGATAGCTTAAATTTCATTCGCGGAAAAGAGGCTTTAAAAGAATATGAATCAACGGGTGGAATTAGGGCGTTTTGTTCTCATTGTGGTTCGAGATTAATGAATTATGCTAAAGATAATGGAGATTATTTAAGTATTGCGCTTTCTTGTATCGATAGTCCTCATGATTTAAAACCCGTTGCAGATGTTTGTATTAGTTCAAAAGTGAATTGGTATAATCTTTCGGGTCAAATTCCTAATTTTGATGAATTACCGCCAATGTGACCTATTAATTAATTCAAACCTCAAATAAGAATATAGCTAATAGTTTAGAGTTTTATGATAATTTTGACAAATAGAAGCTCTAGCTATTTTTATAATTATACTAATATTTTATAGATTAACTCAATCAATTTTTACTGCCTTTATACAAAGTGAAGATGGCAATTATAAATAATACTTAAGAAAAAACCATTTTTCTGATTTGATAACGACAATACATAAATTAATTTTTACGCAGGTTCAGAGGGACGAGACTACGGGTCATATTTATACACTAACAGACTAAAAATCTTAAGTTGGCTAAATTAATTAAATGCTTGTTTCTGTAAAAGGGATGGGTATTCTAAGTGTAGCTTCATATCTAAGGATTATTATTGCTTCAATTGCGGTTCAGATGACTTTTGCAGTATTACATACAGACAATGAGTATTCATCATTCTATATTGTAAAAAATGCTTCATCATCATTAGTGAATCAGAGTAATTGAACTAATTAAAACTGTGAATATATTTTAATCCGGACTTTGCTCTCATTTGCAAGAATTACAGTAAAATCATGAAGATCAACAAACTAATTGGATTTTTTTTATTAGGCTTACTGCTAACTAGCTGCATAGGAAACAAAATAGAATTAATAACTAATATAAACCCTGATTCACCTCAAGAACAAATCTTAACCATTTGGTGGAATCGGGGTTATTATTTGCAAGAAAATGAAGCAATAAAGAATATTATCACTGTATGGCAACGCCAAACCGGCAACAAAATCAATCTATTTTTTATTAGCCAAGATGATATTTTAAAAGATACAGAAAATGCAATAAAAGCGGGAAATCCTCCTGATATTGTCTATGGCTCTCGAGCGAATGATTCTGCGGTTCCTCGTTGGGCTTGGGATGGAAAACTAGCGGATGTTACTGATGTCATTGAACCGTTAAAACAAGTTTATAGCAACGCTGCTTTGCAATCTGTTTCTCTTTATAATAATAAAGCTCAAAAGCGATCGGATTATGCGATTCCTTTTAAACAACAAACTTTGCATATTCACTACTGGAAAGATTTATTAATCGAAGCAGGTTTCACAGAAGAAGATATCCCGACAGAATGGGATAAATTTTGGCAATTTTGGCAGCAAGTACAAGATAATTTACGAGCCAAAGGAAAAGAAGATATTTATAGTTTTGGTTTTCCCATGTCTCGTGAAGCAAACGATACTCATACTATTTTCGAGCATATCCTAGATGCTTATGATGTGAATTTATTAAATGAAGCCGGGGATTTATTACTAGATGATCCGCAAGTTCGCCAAGGCGTGATTAAAGCTTTAAATTGGTATACTCAATTTTATCAACAGGGCTATGTTCCCAAAAATGTAGATAACTGGATCAATAGTTCTAACAATAGTGCATTTCTGAATCGAAACGTAATCCTTACTATTAATCCCAGCCTTTCTATTCCCGGTTCCCAACGAGAAGATCCAGAAATTTACTACAATAAAATGGCCACCATTACTTTTCCCAAAGAACCCGATGGAGAACCATTAACCTATACTACTGCTATTAAACAAATCGTTCTGCTTGAATCATCTCCTCATGTAGAAGTTGCTAAGAATTTTCTCTCTTATCTGATGCAACCACAGCAGCTTAATGCCTACTTAGAAGCTTCTTTAGGACGCTACTTTCCTGTGATGCCAGAAGTGTCATCAAAACCTTTCTGGAATGATCCAGCCGATCCTCATATTTCTGTTGCAAATCAACAATTCAATACTCAAACCCATGCCAGCTATCAATCTTTAAATCCAGCTTATATTCAAGTGCAATCTGAAAGTGTTTGGAGTCTGGCAATTGAGCGCATGATTCTTGAAGGATGGTCTGCAGAAACAGCCACTGATGCCGCATTTACTAAAATTAAAGACATTTTTGCACAATGGCAGCGTTAAGCCAAACTAACAATATTATGCTTTTGAAGTGCAGATAAAGGGAATAAATATGATTAAATTATGGAAACAAAATCTACTCTTTCAAGTTGTTGGATCATTTTCACTCTTATCTCTAACAATTGTCACACTGGTGGGTTACCTGGCATTCACTCAAGCCAAAGCATCCTTAAAACAATCCGTTTTTGATCGACTAACAACGGCTGCATCCTTAAAAGAAGGAGAATTAAATCGATGGTTACTAGATCGACGCGATACATTGGTTGCCCTGAGTCAATTACCCGAAATTAATACCCAAGCCCAAGTATTATTAACCCAAGACAAATCAACCTCAGACTATCAATTTGCCTTAAACAGTTTACAAACCACTCTCAACAGCTTAATCCGAAACCATGCGGACTATCAGGAAATTGTGGTGCTTTCCAAAGGGGGGCGGGTATTAGTCTCAACCAACCCCAATCATACTGGCCGCTATGTCCCCCTCGATCAAAGTAGTGATGTATTAGCGAGTAGTCGTGATACCACTTTCGTCTCAAACTTTTACCCCTCCTCAATCACTAACAAACCCACAACCAGCTTTGGTGCATTCATTGTGGATCAAAATGGTCAGCGCTTAGGAATGTTGGTGGTCCATCTCAACCTGGCTCGTGTTGATGAAATTATTCGTGATAATCGGGGATTAGGAAGTAGCGGAGAAACTTATTTAGTGGCGAATTTGGGGGATAATTTTGCCCAGCGTAATACACTGGTTTCGGCTGAAGAATTTGCTTCAGAAGGGTTTATTGATGGCGTTAAAAGCCCTGGTATTATTGCAGCAATGGCGGGTCATGACGGTCGTGGACTATACCCAAATTACCGTGATGTTTCGGTGATCGGGGTCTATCGCTGGCTAGAAGCACAGGATGTGGCTCTATTGGTCGAAATGGAACAGGCAGAGGCATTTAAACCAGCACGTCGGCTTGCTAGTTCAATTTTACTATTAGGTTTAGGATTAGCCGGAGTGATGACGATAGGAATGTTGATACTGGGTCGTCGAATTGTTAAACCGATTTTAGCGATCGCTCATACGGCTAAATCTGTCATTAAAGATGTAAAAGTGGGTGATTTTTGTCATCTACAAACTGCCCCTATTTTAACAGAAAATGAAATTGGATTTCTGGCTGAAACATTTAATCAGATGACGCAGCAATTGCAAGATTCTTATGAAAAATTGCAAGAATATAGTCATGGGTTAGAAGAGAAGGTACAAGTAAGAACCCAAGAACTAGAAAATAAAAATGAATATTTACAATTAACTTTAAAAGAACTTAAACAGACTCAGACTCAACTCATTCAGAACGAAAAAATGGCAAGTCTCGGACAGATGGTGGCGGGAATTGCTCATGAAATTAATAATCCTGTTAATTTTATTCATGCCAACTTAAATTATTTAGAAGAATATACAAGTGATATCCTTAAACTTATTCAATTATATGAAACAGAATATCCTGTGGAAACACCTACTATTACTATAGAAAAAGAAGAGATAGATTTTGAGTTTATACAAAGCGATCTTATTAAAATTGTAGAGTCGATGAATATAGGAACAAAACGCATCAAAGAAATTGTTCTGAGTTTACGAAACTTTTCTAGGCTTGATGAAGCCGATCTCAAAGTCGCCGATCTTCATGAAGGGATTGAAAGTACCTTACTCATTTTACAACATCGTCTCAAAGCCTGCTCAGAACACCCTGAAATTAAAATTATTAAAGAATATAGTTCAATACCACAAGTCGAATGTTATGTAGGGCAACTTAATCAAGTTTTAATTAATCTGATTAGTAATGGAATTGATGCCTTAGAATCTGCGATTAAAGCCGGAGAAATTACTAATCCTAGTATCACAATTAGTACTTATTTAGAAGAAGAAAAAGCAGTGATATCTATTGCAGATAATGGTACAGGAATGTCTGAGTCAACTCGGCAAAAAATATTTGATCCTTTCTTCACAACAAAAGATATTGGTAAAGGAACAGGACTAGGATTATCAATTAGCTACTCAATCATTGTTGAACGTCATCAGGGTGAATTAACTTGTATTTCTTCCCCAGGAGAAGGCGCTGAATTTATTATTGCTATTCCGATAAAAAAACGAAATGATAATTCAATTAAAGAAAATAAAAAATTGATACAAAAAATATAGTTCTATTTTAGAAAATCATCAATTAATTTCATTATATATTAGTAGTATTAACGTAAAAATATAATTATTCTCCAAATCGATAGCCTTTTCCATAAACAGTATGAATCAGTGGAGATTCTCCATCACACTCTATTTTTCGACGTAGTAAACGAACTTGTGCCGCCAACACATTACTACTCGGCTGTGGTTGATTTTCCCAGAGATGCTGATGGATTTGTTGATGAGTCAGAACCTGTCCTGGATGCTGCATAAAATAGGTGAGAAGCTGAGTTTCTTTTTCCGATAAATCAATCGTTCGTTCACCCCGATAAGCCAGTTGATTACTCACTTCTAAGGTTAAATCTTCAACTCGTAAACAGTCCGAAAACGTTGCTGTTTCCAATGCCTGAGAACGCCGGATTAATGCCCGAACTCTTGCTAACAATTCTCGCAATTCAAACGGCTTAACCAGATAATCATCTGCCCCGGCATCGAGTCCAATCACGCGATCATCTAAAGTGTCTTTTGCTGTTAGAAATAAAATCGGAGTTTGAGACGAACGCGAACGTAATGTATGACAAATTTCTAATCCCGATATTTGGGGTAACATCCAATCTAAAATTAGCAAATCATAGTTGTACTGACAAGCGAGTTGTTGACCCTCAATGCCATCGTCTGCAACATCAACCTGATAGCCTTCGCGAGTCAATACACGCTTCAAAGGATACGTTAGTTCAGCCTCATCATCAACTAAAAGAATCCGCATTAGAATTGATCAATATTTATGACCGTGAAATCGATCAAGTTGTTCTAATTCTTGCATTGCTTCTTCGACCCATTCTTGCATTGCCGGCAATTTCCATAACGCCTCAGCGTATTCTTGACCCACATCCCCTAACTTGACATCATAAGAAATAAACCGAGAAACCACCGGGGCAAACATGGCATCAGCGATAGAAAACTGCCCAAATAACATCTGTCCCGACGCACCATAATTTTGACGACAATTGCGCCATAACGTCATCACCCGGTCAATATCCGCTTGGACTTCGGGTTTCATTCCTTCCCCCGGATAACGTCCCCGACAGTCCATGGGCATTTGCATCCGTAAATTCATAAAACTCGCATGCATTTCATGACTAACAGACCGGGCAACTGCTTTAGCGGCAGGGTCACTTGGCCACAACTGAGGCGCAAAGTTTTCGGCGATATATTCACAAATGGCTAAAGATTCCCAAATCACTAAATCTCCATCTAACAATACAGGAACTCGTCCCGAGGGAGAATAACGACGAATTTGTTGATAGGTATCGGGTGTATCAAGGGGAATGCGAATTTCTTTAAATTGTAATCTGGCTTGTTTCATCGCCAGCCACGGCCGGAGTGACCAAGATGAATAGTTTTTATTGCCAATAACCAGAGTCAATTGGGTCATAATCTGGTACAAGTAAGTAGTATTGTTAAAGGTTAGTTTTGCATCTATCAAGATGGCTTACCTTGACGAATCAAGTCTGCACTAATAAGCAATTAAGATGATTACCGTCGCACTTCCCAAAGGCGCTTTACTGAAAGATAGTATTCGTTTACTCCAATCCGTTGGACTGGATTTTAGCGCATTTTTAGATTCTAGTAACCGACAACTACAAATTAATGATCCGACGCAAACCGCAAAAGCGTTGTTGGTTCGGGCGCAAGATGTCCCCGTCTATGTAGAATATGGTCAGGCACAGATGGGAATTGTCGGATATGATGTCCTACGAGAAAAACAGCCTCAAGTTGCGTCTTTGGTCGATCTAAAATTTGGTCAATGTCGTCTCTCTGTTGCTGTTAAACAGTCAAGTTCTTATCGACGTTGCATTGAACTTGCGCCCCATAGCCGAGTGGCTTCCAAATTTGTCCACTGCGCCAGTGAATACTTTGAAAGTTTAGATTTGCCTGTTGAGATTATACCCCTTTATGGTTCAGTCGAATTAGGGCCCATCACAGGAATGTCTGAGGCGATTGTTGATTTAGTTTCTACCGGAAAAACCCTGCAACAAAATGGATTAGTTGAGATTGAAGTTTTGTTTGAAAGTACCGCCCAATTGATTGCCCACCCATTGAGTTATCGACTGAATATGGGGGGATTATCTCAACTCGTCGATCAAATCCGTCATCACAATCGCGTTACAGCATAGACATAGAATATGGGGTGCAGCAACCGAAGCCGAAAAGATACTCAATTCATATTTATACACCCCACTCCCTACGCCCGACTGCCTCAAATCTCCCTGAAGTTCGGAAATTGCCACCTCTTGGGGATCGCAAAGGTTCATCTCAGGCTGTTAAAATAAATCCAAATCTATACATCAGCTTTCACGGCAAGCGTGCCATTATAAAAAAGGATAAGAAAACCATGGGATTTTTTGATTCAGAAATTGTTCAAGAAGAAGCCAAACAGTTATTTGAAGACTATCAGTCTCTCATTAAGCTAGGTGGTGATTATGGCAAATTTGACCGCGAAGGTAAGAAAATTTATATTGAACAAATGGAAACGATTATGGATCGTTACCGAATTTTTATGAAACGCTTTGAGCTATCAGAAGATTTTACCGCGCAAGTGACCATGGAACAGCTCAAAACTCAGCTGAATCAATTTGGTATGACTCCTGAACAAATGTTTGGTCAGATGCATCAAACGTTAGAACGGATGAAATCAGAATTAAATCAACAATCTTCTTAATTTAATTTTCCCTTAAACCCGAGTTTTTAGCGGGAGAGTCAAGATCTGCTGAGGGCCTTTGCATCAAGATCGCCTTGGATTAATATGGCTAATCGTCATAGAAATAACCTTTGCCCTTTAAAATCCATCAAGTAAGTTGCTACAATTTCAACATCGATTCAATTCTGGCTTCTCCCGTTAAAATCAACGTATGACTAACGTCCCTGTTTCTCAAATTCGGAATTTTTCAATTATTGCCCACATTGACCACGGCAAGTCTACCCTTGCCGATCGTCTGTTGCAAGATACGGGTACCGTAACAGCGCGAGACATGAAAGAACAGTTTCTCGACTCCATGGATTTAGAAAGAGAACGGGGCATTACCATTAAGTTACAGGCAGCGCGGATGAACTATACCGCCAAAAATGGTGAGTCATACGTTCTTAATTTAATTGATACACCCGGACACGTTGACTTTTCTTATGAAGTGTCGCGAAGTCTAGCTGCCTGCGAGGGGGCATTACTGGTAGTAGACGCTTCTCAAGGAGTAGAAGCCCAAACCTTAGCCAATGTTTATCTGGCGCTAGAATACGATTTAGAAATTATTCCCGTTTTAAATAAAATTGATTTACCCGGAGCAGAACCGGAGCGAGTCAAGGGCGAAATTGAAGAAATTATCGGTTTAGACTGTTCTAACGCTATCCTCGCCTCAGCTAAAGAAGGGATCGGCGTTGATGATATTTTAGAAGCCATTGTTCATCGTGTGCCGCAACCGAAAGACACCATATCCGAGAAATTGCGGGCGCTAATTTTTGATAGTTATTATGATACCTATCGCGGCGTAATTGTTTATTTCCGAATTATGGATGGCAACCTGAAAAAAGGCGATCGGGTTCGGTTAATGGCATCGGGAAAAGAATACGAAATTGATGATTTGGGGGTACTCTCTCCCACGCAAAAACCCGTTGACGACCTCCATGCCGGGGAAGTGGGGTATTTCTCCGCCGCGATTAAAGCCGTTGAGGATGCTCGGGTTGGGGATACCATTACTTTAGCCAATCAACGGGCAGAGGAACCGTTACCGGGCTACACAGAAGCTAAACCGATGGTATTTTGTGGATTATTCCCCACCGACACCGATCAGTTTCCCGACTTACGAGAAGCCTTAGAAAAACTCAAACTTAATGATGCTGCCTTATCCTACGAACCCGAAACCTCTAGCGCCATGGGATTTGGATTTCGTTGCGGTTTCTTGGGATTATTACACATGGAAATTGTCCAAGAACGCTTAGAACGAGAATATAATTTAGATCTCATTGTCACCTCCCCGGCTGTCGTGTATCGCGTCACCACCAACACAGGAGAAGTCGTTTTAATTGACAACCCCAGTACTCTGCCTGACCCCAACCACCGAGTAAAGATAGAAGAACCTTATGTGCGGGTGGAAATGATCACCCCAGAAGAATATGTGGGGACATTAATGGACTTGGGTCAAACTCGCCGGGGAGAATTTAAAGATATGCGATATCTGACCCTGGGGCGAACCACATTAGTCTATGAACTGCCTTTAGCTGAAGTCGTGACAGACTTTTTTGATCAGATGAAATCCCGTTCTCGCGGTTATGCCAGTATGGAATATCATTTGATTGGGTATCGAGAAAATCACCTGGTTAAGCTCGATATTATGATTAATAAAGACCCGGTAGATTCTCTAGCGATGATTGTCCATCGAGATAAAGCCTATAATGTCGGTCGGGCAATGGCCGAGAAGTTGAAAGAACTCATTCCCCGCCATCAATTTAAAGTCCCCATTCAAGCCAGCATTGGCAGTAAAGTGATTGCCAGTGAACATATCCCCGCGTTACGCAAAGACGTACTGGCAAAATGTTACGGTGGCGACATTAGTCGGAAGAAAAAACTGCTACAAAAACAAGCAAAAGGAAAAAAACGGATGAAAGCCTTGGGTTCAGTTGATGTTCCCCAAGAAGCGTTTATGGCCGTTCTACGACTGAATCAAGATAGCTAAAATTTGTTTAATCGTGTAATCGGTATCAAATCTTGCGGCAATGTGGGTAAGCTAAGCTTAACGGTTTACTGTTCAAACAAACCCGACTCAATGTCGCAAACTTTATGACAGAAGTGTTGTCTCGTCCAGATTCCGATGTTATGCTGGATACATACTTATTGTAAGTATCAAACTAGATAACATCAGGGTGCAACACGCCTAGCTGGAGCTGGATTTATCCAAGCGATTTAACGCTGAGGTTCATAATTTTTGTAACATTGTACTGCCCTCTACAATTACATAATTTAGCATGAGAATTCTAGTTACAGGCGGCGCTGGTTTTATTGGATCTCACCTGATCGATCGCCTTATGACACAAGGACATGAGGTGATTTGCCTGGATAATTTCTTCACAGGCACCAAAAACAATATCCTCAAATGGATTGGTAATCCATACTTTGAATATATTCGCCATGATATTACTGAACCCATTCGGATAGAAGTCGATCAAATTTATCACTTGGCTTGTCCGGCTTCCCCGGTACATTATCAATATAATCCGGTAAAAACCATCAAAACCAGTGTGATGGGAACTCTGAATATGTTGGGGTTATGTAAGCGAGTTAGATCTCGGATTTTGCTGGCTTCAACTTCCGAAGTCTACGGCGATCCTAGTGTTCATCCTCAAACGGAAGATTATTGGGGCAATGTTAACACCATTGGTATCCGCAGTTGTTACGACGAAGGTAAGCGGGTGGCTGAAACCCTCTGCTTCGACTATCATCGCAAAAATGGTGTGGATATCCGAGTTGCCCGGATTTTTAACACCTATGGGCCACGCATGCTAGAAAATGATGGTCGAGTGGTCAGCAACTTTATTGTCCAAGCCTTGCAAGGAACCCCTTTAACCGTTTATGGAGATGGTTCCCAAACTCGGAGTTTTTGCTATGTTTCTGACTTAGTAGATGGACTCATGGGTTTAATGAATGGAGACTATATTGGGCCTGTCAATTTAGGTAATCCCAGTGAGTACACCATTTTAGAGTTGGCTGAGAAGATCCAGGGTATGATTAATCCAGATGCGGAAATTCAGTTTAAGACTTTACCCCTAGATGATCCTAAACAACGTCAACCTGATATTACCCGTGCGAAGACTTATTTAAGCTGGGAACCGACAGTTCCATTAGATCAAGGATTGAAGCTGACAATTGAAGATTTCAAAAATCGTAAAGGCAGCTAGCAACCTATTTATCTATTTCATTAATAGATAATTTTGATGGGTCAGGGTGTATGGAAGTAGAAAATTGATCGTATTTCTTGACAGGTTTGGTTGATGGAATGGGAATCTATAGAAGCAATCAGGTTTCATCCATTCCTTTGATTTGAAGTAGAGTTTATTTTTTAGCTGAAGGAGATCCCTACCTATGCGTGTTTGTGTGATTGGTACTGGATATGTTGGCTTAGTAACGGGCGTTTGTTTGTCCCATATCGGGCATGAAGTTATATGCGTAGACAATAACGAAGAAAAAGTCAAGTTAATGAAGTCTGGGCAATCCCCCATTTATGAACCGGGATTATCAGAATTAATGACTTCCTGTACCGCTTCAGGTCGTTTAACGTTTACCAGCGATCTTAAGGCAGGTGTCGATCATGGTGATATTCTGTTTATTGCTGTTGGAACTCCAGCCTTAGACAATGGAGAAAGCGATACCCGTTATGTTGAAGCAGTCGCTCGTGGTATTGGTTCTAACTTAACCACAGGCTATAAGGTCATCGTTAATAAGTCAACTGTACCCATTGGTTCAGGAGACTGGGTGCGGATGATTGTGCTTGATGGTGTGGCTGAACGGCAAAAAGAAAAAGGGATATCCAGTCCAGAGATTGAAGCAGAATTTGATGTCGTCAGTAACCCGGAATTCCTACGGGAAGGTTCTGCGATCAATGATACCTTTAATCCCGATCGGATTGTTCTCGGTAGTACCAGTTCTAAAGCGATCGCCATGATGCAAGAACTGTATACTCCGATTGTAGAACGCAAATTTGCCTCAGATGCTTCTTTACCGCCTGTACCTGTGGTCGTCACCGATTTAAGTTCGGCAGAGATGGTGAAGTATGCCTCTAACTCATTCCTTGCAACCAAGATTAGCTTTATTAATGAAGTTGCTAATATTTGCGATCGCGTCGGTGCAGATGTGACTCAAGTGGCTGCAGGTATTGGTTTAGACTCGCGTATTGGTCAGAAGTTCCTGCAAGCAGGTATTGGCTGGGGGGGTTCTTGTTTCCCCAAAGATGTTTCAGCATTAATTCATACTGCAGATGATTATAACTATAATGCAGAACTGTTAAAAGCAGCAGTTGAAGTTAATAAGCGTCAGCGAGTCCTGGCTATTGAAAAACTCCAGCAAGTCCTGAAAATCCTCAAAGGGAAAACCGTCGGTTTACTGGGTTTAACCTTCAAACCTGATACCGATGATATGCGGGACGCGCCTTCTCTAATTATGATTGAACAACTCAATCGTTTAGGGGCAAAAGTGAAAGCTTATGACCCGATTATTTCTCAGTCGGGAATGCGTCATGGCTTGTCGAATGTGATTGTTGAGACTGACCCTGAATTACTCGCAGATGGCTGTGATGCGTTAGTTTTAGTCACGGACTGGGATCAGTTCAAAACCTTAAACTATGGCAAAATGGCGAAATCTATGCACGCTGCGGTGATGGTTGACGGTCGCAACTTCCTCGATAAGCAACAGTTAGAAGAAGCAGGTTTCCAATACCACGGTATCGGACGTTAATTTGCGATCGCAAGATATGATAGGGAGGCACAATAATACTGTGCCTTCTTTTTTTAGTTTAAATTGTTATAGTATGAATTCTCCACAATTTGATATTGCTATTATTGGGGCGGGAATATCTGGATTAACCTGTGCCCAAGCGCTTCAGAAAGCGGGTTACACTGTTGTTATTTTAGAAAAATCGAGGGGTGTCGGTGGACGAGTTGCTACACGTCAAACTGATAACTATCGTGTCGATCACGGGGCGCGATATCTCGAACCGACAGGGACTTATACTGAGAATTTAATTCAAAATTTACAGCAACAAAATAGCTTACAATTATGGACAGATACGGTTTATGAATGGGTTGATAATCAGTTACAACCTTCATTACATCAATCTCCTAAATATATTGCTCCCGATGGGATGAATACAGTAGGTAAATATTTAGCTGAAGATTTAGATATTTGGTTTAATCGTCGGGTTATTAATATTAAAAATACTCAAGATAAAACCTGGTATTTGTTATTAGAACAAACTCACAGAACAGCAAATGAGAAACCTTTAGAAGTACAAGCTAAGTTGGTTGTCGTTGCTATTCCTGCCCCACAAGCTTTGATGTTATTAGAACCGTTAGAAAATCAGATTGATCCAGATATTACCCGTCAAGTTCGTTCTGTTGAATACGATCCTTGTATTACGGTTATGGCTGGTTATACTATAGAACAGCAGTCTGCTTTTTTGAATCGTGAAATAGATTGGAAAGCCGTAATATTTCCGAATGATGAAGTTTTAGATTGGGTGGGTTTAGATAGCAGTAAACGAACATCATCTCAACCGCCAACTGTTGTCATTCATAGTGATGCTAATTTTGCTAATAAATATTTAGATACTATTGATTTAGAACCCGTTGGAAAACAGTTAATTCAAGCAGCATCAACTTACTTAATGCCAGAATTAAATTATCCTGAATGGATGAAAGTTCATCGTTGGCGCTATGCATTTTGTCCTCAATCTTTACCGATGTCCTGCTTAATGACGACTGTACCTTTACCATTAGTTTGTGCAGGAGATTGGTGTGGTGGACAACAAATAGAGGGTGCTTTAGCCTCAGGAAAAGCCGCTGCAGATTGGGTAAAACAGCAACTTAGTTAATGATTAGTAGTAGCAAGTTGAAGATTTTAAATCATTGGATATAGTAGATAAATCGGTATTTTATATGGTGCTATACTAATATCAAAATTATGTCTCATCTCTCATTTATTCAGCTATAAAACAATATGATTTAAAGTTAGATTTATTCCAGCCCAAACTTTCATAAAAGCATTGTCCTATCTTATTATCATCAGCCGTTTCTAACTTCAAGCGATTGACTCCATTCTGTTTTGAGAATAATATAGCTGAATGGATTAAAAAAGAACCAACACCTTTCCGGCGATATGCAGTCGTAACGAATAGATCATTTAAAATATATATTTTGCACAGATTCACAGAAGAAAAAGAAGGGAATAATTGACAAAATCCAATAGCTTCTCCGCTATCAATAGATGTCGCCAATAAAGACACAATCAAATCCTGCTCTATATTATATTCTAGAAATTCTTCTGCTTTCGATATATTGCTATCTTGTCCATAGAATACCCGATAAGCATCAAATAAAGGGACAAGCTGACGAATAGATTGTTTTCTTACTCTTTCTACTAAAACTTTATCATTTTCAAACATTTATCAAAGCCTCTATTGATAAAATCTTGATTTTACTAACTTTATAATACTCTATTGCTGACTCCCTACCCTATCGATCTATACTATACTCTATTTCTTCCTTTTTAGATTCAATTGTTGTCGGCATTGCAATCGCAACTTCTTCAACAACGGGATGCTTTTCTAACGTTAAAGCAGACTGCTGTGAACCCGATAATCCTCTTAATAGCTTCGGTTTAGGATCGTGTAATAAATAAATAATATGATCGCCCAGTTGCCAAGTTTAAGAAGCAGATAAGACTTGAAAATTTCCTTAACGTTATAATAGTAATATAACCCGTTCTCCGGCTTAAATTAATGAGCGTAAGTGCGATCGCATAACTAAAAATGACGTTATTTTATCATCCATAATATTATGCATTGACCTACGCCAAAAATAAGAAAGATATTTAAAAATGATTTCGCATTCAACTATAGCGTCATCGGCGCAACAGGTTCGATCTCAGGATTTTTACCACCTACCTGATTAGTTCGTAACACCCATACTGAAGCATCTTGCTGAAGAAATACTTGTACTACCTCCTCGCTAGTTAAACGAGGTAATAAAGTGCGCCAAGTAATTAAGCCACGAATTAAGTTTTGTATGGGATTATCTTCTAGGGTGCTACCTAATATCTCAGCGTGATTTTTCCAATCGGCGCGTGCTGTACCCCAAGGTAATAGTATATGTTTAAAATCTTGAGTTAATTGTTCTAATTGTTTTAATCTAGATAGTTGTTGGGGATGTTCTTTTTTCCACTGTTCGACATTAGGATTAGAACGAATAGATAGAGATATTTGCCTCAACGCAGCATATAAAGCTTGATTGGCATCCTGGACGCAATTATTGGCAGGACCGACAAAAGTACCTCCCGTCCCGTCACCAATGCGATAGCGAGCAGCCATAACTTCTAGCTGACGAATGACTCTATCTAAAGGCGAGTGCGGTCCCCTATTTGTTTCATAATTACCAGTAAATTCATCAAGTTCAACTATAATGTCGCAAACAGGACGCAATCCCAACCAGCCCCAATTGCGATCGCCCATATAACGCGACCAGTGTAGGCTTCCTGCAATCAGTCCTTCGGAATTTTGAGTATAGACTTGGTGATAAACTATTTCAAAGCGTAATTCGTCACTTAAGGGTTCGCGCACAACAGAGGCAATTCCATAAGCAAAATGACCGAAATAAAGGGGAGATTTGGCTGCGGGTTCGGTCTTTTTACCGCCAATTCCACCATAGGTATGAATCAATAATGCTCGTTTACCTTCTACCCAAGGATTTTCTGCTTGAGTCGTTTTGCGCTTCAGTAAAACCGAGTTAATTCTGCCTTTTTTAGCAACCAAATTATCCCATACCTCTTTTTTTAGATACTTTTTAGCGGGTTTAATTCCAGTAATAATCTGTTCTGGTTTGACCTGCAACAGCCTACGGGGAGCTAAAGCTTGGACAATAAATTTTCCAGATTCATCCTGTGCGCCATAGATATACCAGCCTGTTTCGTTTAAGTAAGATTGTTCGATGTTTTGAGTGGTAGACGGACAGGTATTATTACGATTGGGTACTACAGAAGGCATTTTGACAGTTTCTTCTAGCCCATCAAATTGTCTTGAAGCACGATTAAAGTGAACCACTTTAAACAAGTCACTATCTGGGATAGGTTGTAGGAATTTTACTAAAGCATAGTAGCGTCCCGTAATTTGTACGGGGTCGTGAGAGATATACAGGATATATGATGCAATATCGTTATCTGATGAATGCACAATCACAGATTCAGGCAACATTACCATCACATCATCTACGCCATGAGAGCCTGCTAAGGATTCTAAAGGGTTGACCTGTCGCCAGTGATTAAGCCGAGTCGGATGAATATTGCCCTGTCTAGCACTATATTCGGCTTGAGGACTAAAATGCACATCTTTAGTTACTGCGTCAACATAAGAGCGGGTTTCTGGCTCGTCGCTGAGGCGAAGGATGACTATCTGTCCCACTAGATGTTTGTATTGCGAAGGTGCGTGATGAACTTCAAACAACACGCCTTGAACTGCTATACGCTGGTCTTTAGCTGGTAAAATTAATCGTCCCATCCAAGGTGCGATCCCACGATAATATTCTGTTGAGAGGGATTGCTCAATGGGATAAGATTCAGAGCAATTAAACGCTTTGGAGCGAAACCGTTCATAATCACTTAATTTTTGACGAGTCGTGCGGTCTTCGGGTTCGACAGTATCGTGTAATATTTTTACTATCCAATCAATAGTTTGTTGCAAATGGGTGCGACCGTCAGGTAAACGCTGTTCGGGGTCCATTATCCCCCCTGGTACTTGATGCCCTACTGGCCCTAGAGAAATTAGACTCACTTTCCCCATTCGTTTAGCACGATTCCAGTATGATAGGAAGAAAATAGTCCAACGTCGGGGAAACATCACAGGCCCAATACGTTCGACCATATCCTTCTCACCAGATAAATGATAGAGATGCTCTAGTTTTAAGATATTTACGTTGCCGCTAATGACTCCGCCCAAGGAAATCACCTCAATCGGTGCGTTTAACGCTCGTTGTAAATATGGAGTTGCTGCGACTGCCATTTGTCCGCCACCACTAAAGCCAATTAAGGTAATGGGTCTTCTGCTATTGGGCTGATATCCACGTTGGATTAGGGCTTGATACATCAGTCGCGCAATGCCGAAGTTGTAAATCGGTCCGTAGCGTTTGTCAGCAGAAACCGCAACAATTAAAGAATTGCGAATATTAACTAATAAACCAAGCCAGCTAGCTGGATTTTTAAATCTAAATGAGTCAGCTAAACGCCACAAGAATGATAGGGGACGATTAACTGTCAGGGGTTTATCGCGGACTGAATAAACCATAATGTCTTTAATTAGCTCCACGTCTTCTGGTAAAGCGGGTTCTAAAGCAGCCAAAAAATCTTGAATATCGGGCGTAAACTCAAATTTAGACTGACTAATACCATCGAGGTAAATCACATAACGGGTCGTTTTGTGATGTGCAGTCGGTAAGGTTTGTTTTGCAGATATAGAGGCGCTACTTTTTGAGAAGTCATCATACCAACCAGCCCACCAGCCCAATGCTTCGACAGGTGATAGTATTGCAGTAGTAACTAAAGCAATTATTCCAATCCATACTAAATTGAAGATTAATTTAAAAGGCTCGTCTAGATTTACATACCAAGCAAACCACCAGTAGCGAATTGGAGATAACAGGACAACTGCCACAAAAGTTACACTTGCCAATATTGCTAAACCGCGTAACTGTTTAACTATCGAACTTAACTGATAACGGCGATTTTTAGTTATTATATTTGTAGTGGTTATATCTGTAGCACCATGACTTGTGGTAGAAGCAGTAGAAAGCGGAGATGGCTCGTACAAGTGTATACTCTGCTGTTGTTTCGGTTTAACTGTTTTCTCGGGTTTGAACTCAGATGAGATGACTGCACTTTTCCCATCTGGTAGAGCAACTTCTTTTGTGGGATGAGCAAGAGAATCTAAGCGTAATCCTTGTACAAATGACTTAAGCCAAACGCGATTGGTAATTAACTTTACACCTGTAGTTTTACAAGCAATCCAATGACCGAATTGAGCGATGGGCTGTCCGATAGTTCGCTGTAATATTGCTAGGGTAATCCAACCTAATGCTACAGTACCAAATGCTTGCCAGACATTCGTATTGCTCACATCAGCAACCCCTATCACCATTGCCAATAACTGCCACAGCGATAAAAGCGAGAGAATGGGTTCTCCTAAATAGGGCATTGCCCCAAAAAGACTAAATATTAACGGTGCATAACCAAATGCTAGGGTACGTGCCAACTCACCGAAAGGGGCTTCAATCGTAAAAGGGGCATAGCCAATTGCCCAAGTACTAACCACCAAAAATAAATAGCCAAAGGCAAACAGAATTGCTTCAATAATTAAGCCAAAAATAAAGCGTACTGGTTTAACACGATTGACAAATAAAATAGTACTGTGAGCAACAGCTTGAGATAACCCAGCAGCTATCACTACAATAATTGCTACCATCGTGCCATTGGGCAGAGTATTGATTTGGGCGAATACTTCTGACTTTAAAGCTAGAACCCATCCTAGCAATTCCCAGAATCGTTCGAGAGCAGTCTCATTCATAGCAGAAGATTTGGGTGTATTGGTTAACGATTTTGCTCTATTACTTTTTTGAGCAGTTATTACTGTGATGAATAAAAATTGAAAAGACTATCTCAATTCTTCCCGTAAATGAGTAATAAATTTATAATTTTGCTGATTTTTATGCCTCTACCTTAAAGATTAAGTACCAGGACTTACTTCTAGCTAAAGACATAAAAATACATCTAACTTTAGTCGGATTGCTCAAATTAAAATAAAGTCTGTTTTACAGAAGCAGGAGCGAAGTCGGTAAGCTGAAAGTGCCAACCCTTATTCTTCCACTTGCCCCATGCCTCCATACTCTATTTATTCCTTTTCAGTTTCAACGGTTGTCGGCATTGCAATCGGAACTTCTTCAACAACGGGATGCTTTTCTAACGTTAAAGTAGACTGCTGTGAACCGGAAAGTCGCTTTAATAACTTTGGTTTAGGATCATGTAATAAATAAATAATATGATCGCCCAGTTGCCAAGTTTCAGAAGCAGATAAGACTTGAAAATTCCCTTGGCGCTCTAACAGTAACGGTACTAGTTCTCCAGCTCGAATTAACGCCCGTAAATGCGATCGCTGAAATTCTAATCCAGGTTGCTTTAATATTGTTTCGCCTAATTTAACTTCTTGTGCTTCTAAATATTTATTCCATTGTTTCAAAGGAATATCGGGGATAAAAGCTTGTTGTACACTTTCTATATTGGAGTTTTTCGCTTGTGGGTCTCGCGGGAATACGGCCAACACCCGAGGTGGACGAAATTCTTCAGACGCTCGCTGGGCTAAAACTAAATTCACCTCTCCATTTCTTGTCATAGAGAGAAACGTCCCAATTGATTCTAATCCCGCCTCTTCTAACACATTGGTATCTAGAGCGCTACTTTGATACACCCGTAAGCCTTCCTCTTTAGCCAGCTCACACGCTTCTGCATCCGTATCAAGAATAACAACCGATTCCCCTCTTTCTTGAAACAAACGCCCAATTAAGCGACTCATGGGATTTGAACCCACAATGACAGCACCTTTAGCCGCACTAGAAGTGATTTTTAAACCATTTGCCACCCAACGTGCCGTGAGTCCCTGAATCACCACTGTCACAATAATCGTGAGAAACACTAAGGCTTTAATCGAATCACCCCCGTTAATTCCCCGTTGAGTCAGGATGATAGCAAACAGAGATGAAACCGAAGCCGATACAATTCCTCGCGGCCCTATCCAACTAACAAATAGCTTCTGCCGCCAATTCAACGAGCTATTGAGGGTACATAACCAAACGTTGAGAGGACGCACCACTAACATTAATACTAAAACTGTTAGCAAACTTCCCCAACCCAAGGCAACAACACTTTGAAGAGATAAATCAGCCGCCAATAAAATAAATAAGACCGAAACTGACAGCATGGTTAACTGACTTTTGAACCGAAGTAGCTGCCGCATTTCCGGCACACCCACGAAGCGGACAACAATGCCAGTGACTACAGCAGTCATTAGCCCAGATTCACTCGTGACGACTTCTGATAAATCATATAGTCCCCAGATAGCAGCTAAAGCCACTAAATTCTTTAAGTCTTCTGATAAGAAAGTGGCTTTCTTCAAGCTCCATCCCAGCACAATGCCTCCCAAAACCCCAACAATTAAGCCCACTCCCAACCGTAGAATTAACTGTTGAAATAAAGCGATTGGATTGGGTGTGCCACTTTCAACCACATTCAGGACTAAAACGGCTAAAATTGCACCGACAGGGTCAATTAGCACTCCTTCTCCTTCGAGTAACGCTGCGACTCGACGGTCTACCGAAACCTGTTTGAGCAAGGGGCCGACTACTGTGGGGCCTGTGACAACAATTAAGGAGGCATAGAGAAATGCAATCGGCCAGGGAAATTCACTCAGCCAATGAGCGGCCATCCCGCCACCGATGAGGGTAATTAATGTCCCAATCGTCACTAAATTCCGAATACTTCCGGAAACTTGCCCAATTTCTCGCAGTTCTAAATTGAGTCCGCCTTCAAATAAAATTAGCGCCACACAGAGAGAGACAATAACTTCTAAGCCATCCCCTAATAGATTAGGATGAACCAGTCCTAAGACATCGTTACCGACTAAAATACCGAGCAATAGCAGGAAAACAATTGCAGGAACCTTGAAATAGTCTGCTAACACTTGAGCAGTGATACCGCTAACGACGGTAATCACTATCAGTAGAGTAATTTCAAACGATGTTTCCATACATCTTCCTTATAGCTCTTAACTCGTTCTGGGATGGATGCTTTACCAATTGCGCTAAAAATTATTCATTGCTTATGGCACTGATCAAGAGTCTATCAAGTTTCCTAAGATTTGACGGCAATCAATCCAGATGAAGGTTATCATAACTTGATACTGGAGAAAATACATCCGCTTTTAGACCCAATATTGCAGTAATTGCTTGATTTTGTATCGAATCTTAATATAATCCCTCTCTATTACTGGTTCTGGGTCGTTAGTTCTGTATCTCCTGATTTATATAAAATCCCTCAGGGGACCTACAAAACAATTGCGATCGCAATTGGTATCAGCATTGCTCCCTTCTCCTGTAAACACCACAAAACGACGGGCTTTTTGATTTTTATGACTATCTTTAATCCGCTGTAAAATCTCATACCGTTCAGCTTTGAAGCCATGCCAATCGTCATGGGCCTACATTTCAACAAGATCGCGCGATCGCAAGTCGGGTTTGGTTTCCCCACAACTGCCAATCAGCCTTAGATTCGGTGATACCGTTGACTAACCACTCCTTTTGAGCTTTGCCCAGCATACTCCACTTCCAGTCAACGGGATCTTGTGCATCGTTAGCGTTTAGACCAACAAGCTCAACGCGCTCAACCATACGGCATTTGGATTAGCTGCCAAAGCATCTGTGAGCGCTTGTAGTATTTGGTTATTCTTGCTAGTGTTAGCCCATGTTATGGGGTTATAAAACCCATTTGAGATGGCGGGCAATAGGTTAGCGTAACATTAACAGTACCGTGACTTTTTATAAGAAAAATAAAAACAGGGCATCAAAAGTCTAAGACATTCTTCTACCCTGTTAACAGAACCGATGGAAAAATAAAGGAGTAAAATCCTTAAGCGGCCTCACTCACTTTTAAATCTCGTAGGGCGTTGACATCAACCTCAATAGCTGGCCCCATGGTTGCTGAGATATAGACACTGCGCCAGTAACGACCTTTCGCACCAGAAGGGCGATTTCGGTCAATACATTCTTGCAGGGCAGATAAATTGAGCAACAAATCTTCGGCCGGAAATGCAGCCTTACCAAACAAAACATGGACAATTCCTGTGCGATCTGCCCGAAATTCCAGTTTGCCTGCTTTAAATTCTTCTACCGCCTGGGCTAAATCGACTCGGACGGTACCCCCTTTGGGTGAAGGCATCAATCCTTTTGGCCCCAACATCCGACCCAATTTCGCCACTTGGGGCATCATATCCGGTGTAGCAATGAGTCGATCAAAGTCGAGTCGTCCTTGCTGAATTTCTTCAATCAATTCTTCAGATCCCACCACATCTGCCCCGGCTTCTTGGGCTTCTGTGACTTTTTCCCCTTTTGCCAAGACAGCGACTCGAACTTCTTGACCCGTACCTTTGGGCAAGCTGACCGTGGTTCGCAGTTGTTGGTCAGTATATTTAGGGTCAATTCCGAGGCGAATATGAGCTTCGGCAGACTCAGAAAACTTGGCATTTGCGGTTTCTTTCAGCAGCGTAATTGCTTCTAACGGTTCGTAAGGTTTATCTTCAACCTTTTTTTGCAGTTCTTGTAAACGTTTTGAGACTTTTCTGGTCATATTTTCCTCTTGGGGTATCTAACGAAGTGTGACTTCTCCCCCGCAATGGTGAACAAAATAAGAATGGGGTTGCTGTCAATATCGGTCTAGTCCTTAATGGTGACACCCATATTGCGGGCTGTACCAGCAACGATATTCATAGCGGCATCAATATCATTGGCGTTGAGATCGGGTAATTTAGTTTGGGCAATTTCTCGTAATTGATCCCGGCTAATTGACCCAACTTTAAGGTCTTTCGGCTGACCCGATCCTTTTTCAATTCCGGCTGCTTTTTTGATTAAAACAGAAGCAGGTGGAGTTTTGAGAACAAACGTGAAACTACGGTCTTCATAAACCGAAATTTCTACCGGAATTACCAGTCCAGCTTGATCTGCGGTTTTAGCATTGTACTCTTTGCAAAATGCCATGATATTAACCCCATGTTGACCCAAAGCTGGGCCAATGGGAGGGGCTGGGTTCGCTTTCCCCGCATTAATTGCTAATTTAATTTGTGCTACAACTTTCTTTGCCATTCGTTAGTTTTGTTTTTCAACTTGGTTAAACTCCAATTCAACAGGAGTATCTCGTCCAAAAATTGATAGCAAAGCCTTCAGCTTGCTTCGTTCTGGACTGACCTCAATGACGTCCCCTTCAAAGTCTTTGAATGGGCCGGAGAGGACAATAATATGATCTCCTGTTGCCATCGATACTTGTACAACCGCTTCTTGCTCCTGGGTCTGTCTAAAGATCCGTTCGACTTCAGATGGACTTAACGGTAAGGGCTTCACATGACCCCGACCCCGTCCAACACTGCGCTTTTGTTCAGCGCCGACAAAGTTAATCACATGGGGTGTATTTTTGACAGCCTGCCAAGCTTCATCATCAATATCCCATCGATTTAGCTCGTTGTTCCAGTTGAGCTTCATTTGAATCAAAACATAGCCGGGAAATACTTTTTCTTCGCTATGTTGACGCGATCCATCTTTACGCAGCTTAATTGCTGGAGTGTGGGGAATCTCAACTTTGAGAATCCGATCGGTTACATCTAAGGTCTGAGTACGTTGATCTAGATTCGCCTTTACCCGCTTTTCACAGCCGGATGCGACCTGAACCGCATACCAACGGACTTGTCCAGGAGCAAAGTCTTGGGTATCCTCTAGTAATTCTGCCATTGTTCTAGACGATTACAATAAATTTGCGATTCCAAATACTTGCCCTGATGCCCAACGAAAGAAGTTATCAACTAAATAGATGATAGAGGCTGAGAGAATGACCATCAACAAGACTCCTGCTGATTCGCTCAACAGTTGCTGCCGACTGGGCCAAACGACTTTTTGGAGTTCTTCTTTCGTCTCTTGCAAGAAGTTAACAACATTAAACCCGGATGAGGTTTCTTGAATTTCAGCTTCTTCCTTCTTCGCCACGACGATCTCCCCTTGCAACTTTTAAATCAACTGATTGTAATTCAGTTTTAGGTGAGCAAGTTTGCTCAAATTACTTATGATAGCACTGTTCGGCCGATCAAGGCAGAGCCTGGATATACTAAACTTTGGATTGTTCTCAGCATCTGCAATTTATCACAAAAAACCCAGACGAATGATTCTCCGCCTGGACTTTCTGAAGTTTCAGCGCGCCCTGAAGGACTCGAACCCTCGACATCAGGTTTTGGAGACCTGCGTTCTACCAACTGAACTAAGAGCGCATTGCTAAGATTAAGATATTGAATCCATATTCTAGTATAACACACTCCGCCCAATGTCAAACATAAATTCCAAAAAAAGATGAAGTTGTGAGTAGTTGCGGGTCTGATTAAAATCAAATCGCCTACAGAGAACGATCAAAGCGTTGCTTAATCCGAGTTGCTTTACCGACGCGATCGCGCAAGTAGTAGAGTTTCGCCCGCCGCACTTTACCTCGACGAACAATTTTAATATTGGCAATTCGAGGAGAGTGGATCAAAAATACCCGTTCTACACCGACTCCTTGAAAGATTTTACGAACAGTGATGGTTTCATTAATTCCACCATTTCGCATGGCAATCACGGTGCCTTCGTAAGGCTGTATCCGTTCTTTACCCCCTTCAATAATCCTCACCCCAACTTTGATGGTATCACCGACATAAATCTGGGGAAGTTTTTTCTTCTTCTGTTCTGATTGCAGCCGAGCGATTTCTTCAGCTTCAATTTCTTGGACAATGGCTTTCGTTAGCATGACACCAGTTTAAACTCACAATCTATTATCATAAATCAAATTTCAGCCATTTGTCATTACTCTCTACCCATCACGGATCGCTGTCTCAGTACTTTTGCCGGAGATCAGGTTAAGAAAAAAGCCAATGCAAAAACATGACTCAACATAGAGCGATATTGCTTTAACTTTCACCCCTCACCTCAACCCATGACTGACCCATTCCAACTCAAGTCCATCAATGTATCACTTTTAATTTTCAATTTTTCTCTCTGTGCCTTATCCCCGACAGAATTGTTTGTTAAATCAATTCACAATATTATCCCAGAAGAGCGATAATCTAAACTGTAAGTGCCTAACGTGAAAAAGGTTAAATGAGCCCACTGTTAAACTTCATCTCCCTGATGGGAATAATCTGTCTCTGCTTTATTGCTTGGCTTGGTTCGGAAAATAAGCGAGTCATTCCCTGGAGTGTAATTGTTTGGGGAATTGGCTTACAAATGCTGATAGGACTGGTGATATTCGTGCTGGGGAGTCAATTAGTTGAAGGACTCAGTACCCTACTCAATGCCATTCTAGATGCCTCAGAAGCCGGAGCGAGATTTCTCTTCGGCGGGGCTACATCTCCCTTTGTACCTGACCCTAATCGTACTGTTGGCCCCGGAGCGGCTGGCCGTTGGATCGCCAGAGCAATTGGAACCCCTTATGTTGCCGTGGCAGGCGATCGCCTCGGCCCAGATAACTTAAATACGGGTTATATTTTGGCATTTAGAGCATTACCACAAGTCATCTTTTTTGCTGGGTTAATTAGCCTACTCTATCGCCTCAATATCATTCAACCGATTGTGTCGGTTTTTGCTAAAATTTTCCAAGCGACGATGCGAATTAGTGGGGCAGAAGCGTTGTCCGGGGCGGCTAATATTTTTGTCGGAATTGAATCAGCGGTTGCAGTTAAACCGTTTTTACCAGAAATGACTCGTAGCGAAGTCTGCGCGATTTTATCGAGTTGTTTTGGCTCAATTGCCTCTTCAGTTTTAGCGCTATATGCCGGGTTTCTGCGCCCGACATTCCCCACGATTACAGGGCATTTAGTTTCTGCCTCAATTATGACGATTCCAGCTTGTTTTGTCATGTCTAAGCTGCTGGTACCGGAAACTGAACGACCGAAGACTTTAGGGGGTCTGCCCCAGGAAACAAAAGTTGCACCAGAAGAACAAGTCAATCCAATTGATAGTTTAATTGGCGGGGCACTCGATGGGGTAAAAATGGCTGTAGGAATTGCAGCGGCATTAATCGCTATTTTGGGAATGGTGGCGTTAATTAATCTGGTATTTAGCACCTTAGCTAGTTTATCGATGAGTGAAGTGGGGCTTCTGCGCTTAATAGGTCAAATTTTCCAAGTCGTGACGCTACAAAATATTTTAGGGGTACTATTTTTACCTTTGACATTTTTAACAGGAGTTTCCTTAGATTGGCAACAATTATGGCAAGCTTCCACTCTAATTGGTAGACGGTTACTCGAAACTAATATCCCACCCTATCAAGCCTTAGCAAGACTAAATCAGACTGGGGAAATTAGCGATCGCGCAATGCTAATTGTGAGTTATGTATTGTGTGGCTTTACTCATGTGGCTTCCTATGGCATCTTTGTGGGAGGGTTATCTGCTTTAATGCCTAGCCGCCGTAATGAAGTCTCTTCTCTGGGTTTAAAAGCGTTATGGGCAGGAACTTTAGCTACATTAATGACGGGTTGTATTGCTGGGGTGTTTGATTTTGGAAATCCAGCCATTTTAGGAAAATAAAAACTGATGAAACGAAAACACTTAAGTTTAATTTTATTGAGTTTATTGATTCCTCTACTCATTAGTTTGAGTCCGGCTGTAGGAATCTTTTCTGCTGCTAAATTAGGGATTTCTTCTGTTCAGGCTCAACCCGCTCCTACACCTCAACCTGCTGCCACACCTCAACCTGCTGCCACACCTCAACCTGCTGCCACACCTGAAGCTGTTGGGGGTTCTGAGGCGGAAACCTCTATTGCATCTTTAGCGTTGAGTGAAAGTGATTATATCGATCCTCTAGGGCGTTTTCAAGTTGGGATTTTGCAGGGATATAATGTCGGGTTTGCCGGAAATTGGCCATTAATTGAATCGCCCAGTAGAGATTTAGCTTATACAGTCGTTGTCAAGGCTAGAGAAAGCGATCGCGCCATCCCCAGTCCCAGTTTGGCACAAATTGCGATTGAAACATTTGAACGAGGAGAAGGATTTCAACCCGGAACTTATCAAATTATAGCACCCAATGAAATCTCTTTACCTTGGGCCGGAAACTTAAGAACGGGTTCAACAATTCAACCCATTCAAGGAAAAGTTCGAGCGCGTCAAGTCGGGCAACGTCTTTTTCTGGTACTAGTATCAGCAACTGAATCAGCATTTTCAGAAATTGATCCCGCAATTGTTACAATCATCGATAGCTTAAGAGCGCTATAAAATTCAGTATTCCTGCTTCTTGGATCTTAAAAAAACAATGCAGAGTGACTTTAATTTTTGGTGCATCTACTCACCAGATTAATCGTTTTATTACTCTGTTAAACTATCAGATCTTAACCCAAATTTAGAGCGCCTGCTTCTTTGAATTATTAAATTTGTTGAGATGTTAAACCTTTAGCATCTACAAACACAGCATCTGCTGCTTGACAATTATAAAAATTAGCTTCTTCCCAAACCTTGTTCTCAAAGTTAGCGTATTGTAAATTTGCGCCCGTAAAATCAACTTGAGTGAAACTTGCCCCTTCTAAGTTAGCAGAAAATAGAAAAGCATTTGTTAAATTAACCGGGTTGAAAATAGCCTGTTTTAAGGATGTTTCTGATAAATCAGCTTATTTTAGAATAATATTAATTAATTTTACACTATCAAGATTAGCGGCAATTAAATCAGCATTGGTTAAGTCAGATTTTATTAAGCAAGCGCCTGCTAAACCCGCTTATTCTAGATGAGTTTGTACAAAATAAGTTTGAATTAACTCCGTATTTTTCAAAATACAATGAGGTGGGTGATGGAAATTATGACAGCCCGCTGTCCAACAACCATCGGCTGAAAAGCCATTGTGACTGGCTAAATTTCCTTCGATAATGCCTTGATGACAAGCCAGACAAAGGTCAGATTTCAAGTGAACCCCACGACCCAATATATGAACGTGTTCTTCATGACAGGCCCTACAAGTTAATACATCTAGCTCAGTTAATAAATCAGCTCAGCGGGGGTCTCGAAACTTTTTAGCGCTATGAACATCTTTCAGCAATTATGCCTGATGACAACCCATACAAGTCTTATTAGAAACAGGCTTAAATCTTTCATAGCAAAAACTACAACTCGACTCAACTCAAGTGTGATCCACTGAGGTTTTACGGTCAGAAAACAGTACGGTAGTCGAAGGCAAAAGTAGAACCTAACCATAGAAATAAAATAATGCCAACGCTAACAATAACAGTCCCTGACTGTAAAAACTTGCTAAATTGAAATTGAAATCTTCGAGACTTTACGATGATGTATCTTTTTAGAGTAGTAACAGAAGAATTAATAAGATCCCAGCCCCAGTAAATACACCACCAAACAATGGCCAGTCAACTAAATTATCAGGAGATTCATCAGCAATAGAAACCATTTGTTTACCCGATATATTAAGATTAGTCGAAGCACCCTCTAACTTGACAACTTCCTCGGAATAATCGGCTCCGACCAACATAATTTTAGTAATATCACCATAAGCTTCTACCCAAGCTTCTTTAGTTTCGGGAGTCCAGTCGGCTTTTAAAAATTGCTCAAATGTCGTGAGTAATGCATTTCCAACTAAGGGATAATATTCAGGTAATACACCATATTTAGCATGACGCGCACCTAAACCTTTTAATGTTTCTGATAGAGCGTTTGGGTGACGGAGATTTTCTACAACAAAGACTAACGAACTCAATAACATTGTCTTCTGCTTTGCCATGTTTGTATAAGCAAACAGTAGCTTTGTTTCTGGGCTTTGAGTAAATAAATTATCATAAAAGCCGTTAACAAATTCATTCGCGTAGGGTTTTACTTTCTCAAAGCTTTGCTCTAACGTTTCTATTTTCAATGACATTATAGATATATCCTCAATATTTCAGCTATTTAATATAAGCGATTCAACTGATTAAATTAATGACTAATCTTTTACTTAAATCATTTATTAAAATACTATGTACTCACTTATTGAGCCACCACTTTTTTAATAAAAAATATAGATTGTTAACTTTTAATCCAGCCAGAGTAATTGAACTCTGATGAGCATTTAGCAATTAAATAGACTTGAATCCAGGCAATCATGCCAGCATTTATGATATATTTTTGTAATATAAAGAACAAAAAAAGATGAGAAATGATATCTTTACATATTTTTAATGTCTAAATTACATATTGTAGAGCAAAGCCTAACAAAAAAATTGTTAATTAATGGTAAATTCTGGCTTTTTTTCTTATTAAATGATAGCTTTAAATACCAAAAAAATGAATAAAGCTCTGATGATATAATCCCAGGTAAAATCTATCATTAAGTTTATTTTTAAATATATTTCTCTCCCCATGTCTGGACGAATTATTCTATTTATAGCTTCTATTAAATTTGCAGTTCTGCTGCTGATTTTGATTATTATAATCTTAATATAGGCAATGTTTTACGAATCTCAAATAGGTTTTTTACTATTCAAAAAAATGTATATAAAGTCTATGTTTTGGCGAATTAATGTTTCTGCTTGCCCTCAATTTAGGGATTTATGTCCTCAGTCATTACCCCAGGCGAGGGGCGCGAAAAATAAACTGTTTCAACTCAATTATTGCGTGATTAAAATCGGGGTATTACTACTGACAACCGGAGTTATTTAAGGAGGGATTTGGGGACACTTTTCCTAGGGACACTTTTGGGGATGAGACCCGAAACAAACCAGGACATTAATTGCATTATTATGTGATCTTGCGCCGTTACATGAACCCTTAGCGGGATGGCTGAAAAACTTCGGCATGGCGGTTGTCAGTGTGGTTTGTTTTAATGCAGTCTTGATGGCGTGGTATGGCGTTAATTTCGTTCTCGCAACAGGCTTACATAGCCATGGCTTTAGTACAGGGGGTTCAGAATGAATTGTGGGTGATATTATTGGCTTAGATTTATTATTTGTATTAGTAACAGCGATTAAATATAAAAAAAACTCACCACTCCAACTCAGCCAGAGTCTCAACCAACAGAAACATCTATTCCAGAAGTAACCGTTCAACAATCTTAATTCCGTAGGGTTTGTTATTAACGCACCTTACGATTAAATACTTTTGTTATAAAAATACCGTTTATAAAAATAGGAAATTTTGATGTTATTTTTTCAAAAATAGGCTGAATCTGAGCGTTCTGAAGGTCTCTATTTATATTACTGATAACTACAGGTAAAACTACACTTACTCCGTAAGCTACTATTATAATATTGCCTTGTATAATATCTCTTTCTATTCTATCTATAGTTACAGGAGTAATAACAGTTTCACCATTAACTGTAACTGTAGCTTGAATCCTTGAATTGCCTGTTTCGATTCCATTCTCAAAAGCTGGAATAACAGTAGCTGTATCCTCAATATAAATAAACGTTGTTTCAATATTATTGGTGTAACTTACTTGATTTACTGGTTGATTGGCTAAGGCATAAAATAAATCACGAAGATAGGATAAAAGGTTAAATGGTAATAAGAATAATTCCCTAAAAATCACAAAAGCAAGACCCATACCAAATATAATAAAAGCTATAGCAGCAATATCTAATAATATCTCTATCAACCCACCCAGAATACCAAGAAATGCTGATGCCAGTAAAAGTAGATATATAGCTATAAATAAAAACAGAAAATACATTTATAAAAAGCTTTAAATGCTACTCCGATATCAGTCACTCGATCTATGGCTTATTAGTGATGGAAATAAGTATAAAGCATTAAAATAAAGATAGGGTGCGTCACTGACACACCCTACATAACGCTGAATATGAATGAATTAACGGACTGTATTCATTTGATCTTCGACATCAATGGGTTTCATGAAATACAGCTTTAAGAATTGCCCAGCATTAGCAAAGTAATGGGGTAATTTCTTCAACAATTTAGAGAATTTAGAACCCTGCGACTCGGCAATTTCAGTTAACTTCTTGTTATTCTCAACACAAGCTTCTAAACGTTGGTAAAACTCTGGATTTTCCACATCTAAAATAATTGGGAAAACACGGGCAGAAGTTTTATTGGTTTTGAGAATAACTTCTTTGTCATATTCTCGCGCATCTAAACCGAGGCAAGCATAGAACCCTGAACGTTGGATATCGTTGAGGTACATGGTGGCAAAGACCGACAGTAGGAAGAAACGACACCACAGTTTCGGCGGAACCAACGTTACCATGAAGTAACGACTCCAAGCTTTGCCGGAGAGGCTTCTGGGGAATGCTGTCAGCTTCTCTAACCAAGTTTTGGGCTGATTCAGCATTTCAGGTTTGGCACGCATCACAGCATCAAAGAAGTCGCCGTGACGGTTTTCATCCTGACACCAGTTTTCAAAGAAGCGGAAAATCGGATAAATTCGATCTTCGGGATGTTTTTCTAAGTGACGATAAATCGTAATGTAGCGCCAATAGCCAATTTTTTCAGATAGATAAGTGGCGTAGAAAATAAACTCGGGTTCAAAATAAGTATAATCCCGAGACTTCGTGAGAAATCCTAAATCTAGCGATAGGCTAAAATCGGATAAGGCTTTATTCAAAAATCCTGCATGACGGGCTTCATCGCGAGACATTAACAGGAAACCTTCAGCAAGTAAGGGGTTTTTGTCTTTAATGCGACGGCTCAATTCTTTATATAATAGAAACCCAGAAAATTCAGCCGTACAAGAACGTTCTAGAAATTCTATAAATAAACGGCGGGTTTCCCCATCAATATGATCCCAGGATTGATCAAATTCTTCGTTACGGACAAAATGATGGCGGTTATAATCGATTCGGAATTCTTCTATAATGGCTCTCAACTCTTCTTCGTTGGCTTCGACAGACATCTCTCCCATCGCGTCAAAGTCTGTGGTGTAGAAGCGTGGAGTCAGAATAGTTTCTTGAGCCGGAACTTTAACTCCAGGCCGAATTTCATCAAAAGTTGGTTTTTTTAGAGAATCTACCATAAGTTAATTAAATGAGCTTAATGCAAGTTGTTTATGGGATCTTAAGAGTACAAACCTATTTTTCAATGAATTAGCTTCAAATTTTGTACAACTCAGCCCCGATTCTTTTCATGCCCTCCAGTCTATCAACCTCAACCCCGAGAAAACCAATTCTTGCGTTAAGAATTACAACAAGGGAATGAGTAACCGTTAGCGGGTAACGGGGAACAGAATCACAATTGATCATTCATCATTCATATATAGACTTGATTCTGGCCACGGGAAACATTACAGTTTGGATAGTGTTATAGATTCAAACGATAGAGGTATAAAAATGGCTGGTGAGATTTTAACCACTGGATTTTTGGCTTTTTCCCTGATTTTAGTCGGTTTGGGCGGTGGCTTCCTGCTACTCAAACTTCAGGGTGGAGAGTGAGGCTATAACTCAGTTTAAGCAGTTGACTATTTCCTTTATGGCGTAGGGAGTCGACAGTGGGGCGAGATCTAACTCTACCCACTGCTGCCTCTTTCCACTAATTTATGAAGTTTTGTTAAAAAATGAGAGATTCTTTGATAAGATTTTAACTAAAGATTAAGCTTTTTCAAGTCCTAACTATTCATGACGTTATTAATTGTCGGTGCTACAGGCACGCTAGGGAGACAGGTCGCGCGTCGCGCCCTCGATGAAGGATACACAGTCCGGTGTATAGCAAGAAATTATAGAAAAGCAGCATTTCTTAAAGAATGGGGTGCAGAATTAGTTCCCGGTGACCTTTGTCAACCTGATACCTTAAAAGCCGCTTTAGTTGGGGTAACAGCCGTTATAGACGCAGCCACCGCAAGGCCAACGGATGCTTTGAGTGCTAAAGATGTTGATTGGAAAGGTAAAATTAATCTAATTCAAGCTTGTGTTGCAGCAGATATCGAACGATATGTCTTTTTCTCTTTCCTCGATGCAGAAAAATATCCCCAAGTGCCATTACTCGATATTAAACGCTGCACCGAACTATTTTTAGCAGAATCCGGTTTAAAATATACCATATTAAAGCCCTGTGGCTTTATGCAAGGCTTAATTGGTCAATATGCCATCCCCATTTTAGACGGACAATCCGTATGGGTTCCGGGGGCAAGCTCTCCAATTGCTTATATGGATACGCAAGATATCGCTAAATTTGCAGTCCGAGCCTTATCTGTGGCTGAAGCCGAAAACAAAACTTTTCCAGTTGTAGGATCTCGCGCCTGGACAGCCGACGAAATTATTCGACTGTGTGAACGATATTCTGGTAAAGATGCCAAAATTACCCGTACCCCCACCACCGTTTTGCGTCTGTTTAGTCGCGTGACTCGCTTCTTCCAATGGACACTGAATATTTCAGAACGCTTAACCTTTGCTGAAGTATTAGCAACAGGTCAACCCTTAGATGCGAAAATGGATGAAGTCTATCAGGTGTTGGGACTCGATCCCAAAGAGATGACCACTTTAGAAGCATATTTACAAGAATACTTTAGCCGAATTACCAAGAAACTCAAAGAAATTGAATATGAAAAGGAAAAACAAAAACAAAAGCAACGGCGCAAGCGTAACCCCTCAAAAACTTCATAATCTTTGATCCCAACTGTTTGAAGCCATATTAATCATGGGTCGAAAGCTATGATAAAATTTGGAATATCTTAACTTAACCCACTCAGGCTTAACCCGGTGGGTTAAGCTCAAGAATAAGTTTTGAACTTCAAAGATATCATTTTCTCCGGGAATTGCTGTCTTCGTTAATTAACAACTCCCCTTAAAATCGTCAGATAATACGGTGAGTTAATCAATCATTAAATCTAGAGTTAAATTAGTTGGCGTGCCCAAAGCTGGGATTATTTACAACGATACTAAACCTGCTGCCACTCAAGCCACGGCTGAGTTGAAAGACAAACTCACAGCTTGCGGTTGGGAGGTGCATACTGCAACAGGAATGGGAGGGATACTGGGCTATTCTACTCCGAATCGTCCCTTGTGTCATACATCGATTGATCAACTCGCTCCTCCGGGTTTTGACCCAGAAATGAAATTTGCTATTGTCTTCGGTGGAGATGGTACAGTTCTCTCTGCAGCGCGTCAAATCGCTCCTCAAGGTATTCCAATGTTGACTGTTAATACAGGTCATATGGGATTCTTGACAGAACTGTACTTAAATCAGCTCCCTTCAGCTTTAGAAAAGTTGCTAGCTGGTGATTACATCCTCGAAGAACGTACCATGCTCTCGGTTCAGGTGTATCAAGCCAACACAATAGTGTGGGAAGCTTTATCCATGAATGAGATGGTACTGCACCGAGAACCGATGACCTGTATGTGTCATTTTGAAGTCGAAATTGGTCGCCACGCCCCGGTTGATATTGCGGCTGACGGGGTGATTATTGCCACTCCCACAGGTTCAACCGCTTATTGCTTATCTGCGGGTGGGGCAGTGGTTACCCCCGGAGTCGGTGTGTTGCAACTACTGCCAATCTGTCCCCATTCCTTGGCATCTCGGGCTTTGGTGTATAGCGATCGCGACCCTGCAACCATTTATCCAGTCGGGACAAATCAACTGGTGATGGTGGTTGATGGCAACGGGGGATGCTATATTTCACCAGACGATTATATCAAAGTTATGCGATCGCCTGAGCCTGCTCGTTTTATTCGCCTGGAAATGCCAGAATTCTTTCAGGTACTCCGGGAGAAACTCGGTTGGGGACTACCTCATATCGCTAAACCCACTTCTGTTGAGTTGCCATGAAAGGAGTTATGAATGATGAATGATGAATGATGAGTGTAAATCCCTGACTATCATCATCAATCTCGACTCATTTACTCCCCTGTGTTCCTCGTTCCCTGTTCCCTCGAACAATCTATGACCTATAACCCATCTCAAACTGAGTCCCTAGGACTGAG
The DNA here is from genome assembly GCA_049649525.1 of Microcoleaceae cyanobacterium. Classification (GTDB taxonomy): domain Bacteria; phylum Cyanobacteriota; class Cyanobacteriia; order Cyanobacteriales; family Microcoleaceae; genus JAAURB01. Next base: position 47,213 of record JBARZE010000002.1, on the reverse strand, counting down.
AATTATTCGCTTACTGCGTTGGGATAAACCCGCTGGTCGATTAATTTTAATGATTCCAGCATTGTGGGCTGTGTTCCTAGCCGCAGATGGTTTACCACCCCTTCTATTAGTGGGTGTGATTATCCTCGGTAGTATTACCACCAGTGCCGCTGGCTGTGTGATTAACGATCTTTGGGATCGTGATATCGATCCGCAAGTAGAACGCACATCTGCCCGTCCCCTAGCTTCACGGGCACTATCTGTGCGAGTGGGAATTGTGGTATTTTTAATTGCCCTGGGATGTGCCGCCGGACTAGCATTTTATTTAAACCGTCTTAGCTTTTTACTCTGTGTGGCTGCTGTCCCTGTCATTATTTGTTATCCATTAGCAAAGCGCTTTTTTCCCATACCTCAACTCGTGTTAGCCATCGCCTGGGGGTTTGGTGTTTTAATTAGTTGGAGTGCCGTCACTGGTAATTTAACTTTACAAACATGGCTATTATGGGGCGCAACGGTGAGTTGGACGTTAGGATTTGATACGGTTTATGCCATGTCAGACAGAGAAGATGATCGTAAAATTGGGGTGAATTCTAGTGCGTTATTTTTCGGTAATTATGCCGCTGAAGCTGTGATTGTATTTTTTGCGATCGCGGCTGCGGAACTTGCCTATTTAGCAATTAATCTTCAACTTCATCCGCTTTTTTGGATAGCGTGGAGTATTACAGTGATTGGATGGTTACGACAATATTTTCAATTGAAACAGTCAGAAATTCCCCGTTTAGTTTATCAGAAAATTTTTGAGCAAAATGTGATTATTGGCTTTATTTTATTGGCAGGAATGATTGTAGGAGAAGTTTTATAATCTTCTGATTAATTCTTCAAAAAATCGATAAATGCTCTCAAGCTCCATCATTTTATTAGACTCTGTTAACTCTGTTAAAAAGTTTGATAAGTGATAGTAATAAAGCCAGTTCAGCAGATTGAGGGGTCATTAGTAGCGGATCATCTGTTAAGATAGTACAAGATATCCTCGTAGACTTTGCTGATTTGAGATATTTCTTGAAAAGCCAGAGGAAATGATCGATCAATCAGACAAAGGTTGTACTACAATTGTAGTAATTAGTCATTAGAATTAAGTGGCATGAGAATGACATAAACCGCCTCAAAATTCAATGTAGTTTTCAGCCAATATTTTGACACAAGTCGGCGATAAATTCTTCTAATTTCAGCAAAAAAAATGGCAGGAAGGGTAGTAGCATTGAGTCGTGTTGTTCTCTTACCATAATAAAAGCAAGTTGAAGCTATCTGTTGGTAGAAACAGTGATGATAGCAAGATCGTGACTTACAAGAGCGCTCGTGCCAACTCAATGGTTACCAATCAGGGTAAAATCAGACTTACAATAATCAGTGATGGTGATCCAAACTCAATCGAAATCTGTGAAACAAACCATTGTTGTTGTCGATGATCATGAAATTGTCTTGGGGGGAACTATTAGTCTTCTCAAACAACATTATGCAGCATCAGAAATTCTCACTGCTCAAACCGCATCGGATGCTCTCGAACTTGTAACACAGGTTCAACCCGATCTAGTTGTTTTTGATCTATCAATTCCACAAACAACTGGAGACATGGCTCGAACAGAAGTGGGTATCGAAGTCCTCAGAACTCTGATGCAGCGTTATCCCAATCTTAATTTTATGGTGCAGAGTACTTATGTCAAAGCATTGGTACGGATTAAACCAGAGATTGATGCTCATCAGGGGGGGTTTACCATCGTAGATAAAAGCCTCTCGAGTCAAGAAATGTTGACTCGGGTAGAGTGGGCAATGCAAGGGGTGACCCATACCAAAGACTTGCAAATCGGCTTAGAAGTCAAACCTGAGTGGATTGAAGTCCTTAGACTGGCTTTTCAAGAAGGGTTACAAGATCGCGCGATCGCAAGCCGTATGTCTGTTTCTGAGCGCACAGTACGTCATTACTGGACTAAAATTCAGGATGTACTGGGTATTTATCCAGAAGATGACAAAAAAGATGGTAAAAATATTCGTATCCAAACTGAGATTCGAGCCAGGGTTGTAGGGTTGATCGACTGATGAATTGAATCTGGGGAAGAAGATATGCATCGCCGTATCTGGTGTCAACTGGAAAAAAGCGCTGTTCCGGGGATAGGTGTGCTACCCGGATTATTAATGATTGGACTGGTTATATGTGCTCGACTCACAGGACTGTTGCAGATCGTGGAGTTGAGGACTCTCGATCTATTCTTACGATGGCGACCCACCGAACCCATAGACGAACGGATTGTCATTATCGGAATCGATCGTGCCGATGTCGAAACGATGGGAAGTTATCCCATACCAGACGAGGACATTGCTCAACTCTTAGGGCTTTTGCAGCAGTATAATCCAGCCGTGATTGGTTTAAATATTGACCGTGAACTGCCTGTTGAGCCGGGTCATGAGCAGCTAGAGGCAGCATTTGAAACCAATGAAAATCTGATTGCAATTGAATCAGTCCTTCCTCCCTTAGTGTTACCCCCTGACGGATTAGCCTCCAGTCAAGTGGGATTTGATGATTATCCCTTGGATGCGGATTTGAGTGTCAGACGACAATATCTCGGTATTCCCACTTCTGATGGATATAAATTTTCTCTGTCATTACGCTTAGCCGATGTTTACCTGAAGCAACAAGGCTTTGCTCTGGGGAATGGTTTGCGAGATGAAAACGCCATGCGCTTCTACTCAGAAAAAGAAGCCTTAGGTTCAATTGAGTTACCTCGCCTACAAGCCAACTCAGGCGGTTATGTGGGTATGGATTCCGGCGGGGTGCAGGTATTGGTGAATTACAGAAGTAATCGCCGATCTTTTCGGATGTTGTCGTTGCAAGATCTCAAAACTAATAATTTTGATCCAGACTGGCTACGCGATCGCATCATCATTATTGGAGTTACCGATCCTAATTTTGACGGCCCGGTTAAAGTGTTTGCCCTTTCTGAAACTGATCCTCCCAACCAAACGATTAACGGGGTTGAGTTTCAAGCCCATGCTGTTAGCCAGATTATTAGCGCGGTATTGGATGGACGACCCTTACTCAAAAGTTGGTGTGATCTAGCAGAATACCTCTGGATTATCGTGTGGGCAGGAGTCAGCATTTACCTCAGTTATCGGCGGCAGCGCTCACCTATTCAGCATTTTTCAGAACTGATACTGGCCAGTTTAGGTTTGCTGGGAATCAGTAGAATTCTGCTGATGTGGGGCTGGTGGATTCCGATTATTCCTCCCTTATTGGCCTTAGTGCTGGGAGATTTAGCTTGTATTGCCTTCAAAGCCTACGACCAAGCGTTACGATCAAGACTCAATGAGCGCCAACAAACCATTGAACGCACCTTTGATGTGATTCATAATGGACCTCTACAGACCCTCGCCAGTTTACTGAGACAGGTACAAGATGGTCAAATCCAGACCCCTCAGTTACTGAGAGGATTAGACGAGCTAAATCAAGAAATTCGTGCCGTTGGTGAACGATTAAAACAAGAAGCCCTCTCTCGTGAAGAAAGTTTATACCTCAGTAGTAAGCTGACGTTAGATCTCAAATCCCCCATTCATGAGCTGTTTTACCAAGTGTATAGCAGTACTTTAGAACGAGACTTACCGGGTTTCAAAACATTGAAAGTCAGAATTCGTCAGTTTGATGTCATTGAGGAAGAACAGTTAAGCTTGGATGACAAACGCGGACTGTGTCGCTTTTTAGAAGAGGCGTTGTGTAATGTGGGGAAACATGCTACAGGCGTGACTCGTGTCAGTGCTACAGGTCAGCAATGTCAGGGTTGGTATACTTTGTGCGTCACCGATAACGGGCCAGGAATTCATTCAGCCCTTAAAGGTCAGGGAACAAAACAAGTTCTTAATCTTAAGACTCGCTTGAAGGGGAAATTTAAGAGAGAATCTCTTTCTCCTAAAGGAACACTTTGTGAATTAAGCTGGCCGTTAATGATATCTTCAGCGTAATTAATTTATTTTTAAAGTTAAAAAAAATAATAGATTTAATCATTCTGAAGATAAAGGTTATACAATGAAAGAAAGGATAGGTTTAGTCAGTCAGGGTAAGCTCATCAATTGTAGCAGGGTTGCTCTACTTGTCCTTACAAAATTAACCTCTAAACAACAAGCCGCTTCTTGAAGTTTCAGTGACTTCTAATCAAGAAGGAACAAACTAACAATCTATATATCTATCTAGAATAGATGGATTTTATCCTACCGCAAAACCCACAATTAATTTACAAAGGAGATGAATTAAATCATGAAACTGAACATCAAAGATTTCTACAAAAGAGAGCATCAATCTAGAGTGATTCAACCCATGATGGCGCTAGTATTAGCTGCTTGTCCAATTCTGATATTCGGATATACTCCCCCAGGCGATCAAAGGCCTCCTTATGATAGAGGCGGGCGCTCCGGTAGTCTTTACCCATTTGAACCAGCAGACATTTTGCCCAACTCATTCTAAAGATCACTTTCTCATTTCAAAGAGAAATAGTGGCTGAATCATCAGGCCAGCTCTTATAATAAGAAATTATATCAGGTGTCGCTACCCATTTTTATTTAGTTAAATAAATAGTCTCATAGGCTAGCTTTAAAGTATAACTGAGCTAACCTAGATTGTTTTGAGTATTGTCATTCTATCGGAAGATAAAAGATGTAATTTTCAGCAAAAAACTTTGCAGATTTCGGCAATGTAACTGTGTGAAATTATGCAATCAATTCGGTCAAAAAGTTTAGTGCATTATTGAAAGAAAGGTTTTAACGTAGATCGTAACAGGATGGTTATTTTGAACTCAATCACTTATGACTTGCCCACGGAACAGTTTAGGTCAACCGGCTTGTTTTATAACAGCTCATCCGGCTCGACCCCAACACAAATTTTGTATCACTTGTCATCAATACTTTCCAGCACCGAGTCGCACCAAAGCGACCCAAACTTCCCCAAATCTATTGTATTGGGCGATCGCTATTCTCACTGTGTTGATCATGACTAAAGCGATGCAAATTCAATCTATCCCAGCATCTCCGCCTGCTTATCGATTTGAAACTCTTCAGTGAGATCAAACTGACTTGTTAGATTGAAACCGCACAAAGCAGATTACTGCTAACTGCACAAAAAAAGCCAACCTGTAACGATTAACCCAAACCACCCATCGAAAATGCTCATCAATCACTGTTAACAGCATCGATTCAACCAATTGACGAATTGTCTACTCAACTACTTTTATTATTCAGTGCCATCTACAGAACCGTAAAAAGCCGCTAAATGCAGGCATAATCAGAATTTCAGGGTGATCAGCAGCGCGTGCATAAGGCCAGAAAATACGAAGTGATCATAACAGAACCCAAGCCGATTCAAAGGGTGCAACATTACCGTCACAGTCGTTATCTTGCTGCCTCTACTATTCAAAGTGAAGAGAGTTGAATCAGGAACAATCAGTCAATCCGGTTTACTCATGCGCGTCTCTAACGGTGCATTACCCAAGGTAAAAAAAAATGTTTGTGAATACTAAATCTTTAAACTCTGTTACCCCAACCCCTTACGCGACTCCTGATATCACCCCTGCAGTTCTGCCCTTAAACCCTGCGGTTGAGATGGATGTACAAGCGTTAACTGATATTCTCCGGCACGAACTCCACACCAGCTTAAAGACAAAACCCGCGAGCGCCAAAACAGTGATGCTGCGAATTGCTTTAGAAGTTGAACGCATTTGTGAAAAAAGTAATCGTATTCAAAACTCCGGTGAAATCCAAACCTGGCAACTCAACTTAGGTCGTCATCGTTTACAGAAGTGCTTACAATACTACAAACTCGGTTCTAAACAAGGTCGCGTTGAGCTGCACTCTAGCTTAGCGGCAATGGTCTACCGTCACATTGCTTATTTTGAAGCTCAGTTAAGCTTCCAAGCTCGTTACAACTTAATTGAAGACTTTCTGCAAGCGTTCTATATTGAATCGTTACGAGCGTTTCGTCGGGAACATGAAGTCGTAGAAGATTACACTCCCCGCACTCGTTTAGAACTGTCTGAATACATGGCGTTCACAGAACAGTATGCTAAACGGCAAATTGGTTTACCCGGTCGTAACCGTCAACGTTTGATTGTATTACGCGCTCAAAGCTTTGCTAAGGGTCAACCTCCAGAAACTTCAATTGATATCGAGATGGCGGTTGAAGGGGCAAAAACAGAGGAAGCTGAAGCCCAAAGTCGCTCTTACGTGATGCAACAAGTACGCGAACAGATGGTATCTGAAGCCGTCGATCCAGCCGAAGCGGTATTGCGCGATCGCGTTATTGTAGAGTTAAAGCGCTATCTCGAGGATCAAGGACAACTAGATTGTGTGAAGTATCTTGAGTTGAAAATGCAAGATCTACAAGCTTGTGATATTGACCAAGCTTTGGATTTAACCACTCGTCAGCGGGACTATCTACAACAACGGTTTAAGTATCATGTCGAAAAGTTCTCTCGTTCTAGCCAATGGAAATTAGTTCATCAGTGGTTAGGAGCTGATTTAGACCAAAAACTCGGCATGAGCGCTAACCAATGGGAACAATTCTACGGGCAACTGTCTGAGTCGGAAAAAACGTTGTTACAGCTCAAACAAACACAACATAGTGACAAAGACATTGCTAAAGCGTTGAAGTGTACCCCCAAGCAAGCTCAGAAACGATGGGCGAAACTGCTTGAGTCGGCTTCGGCTCAACGCAATACTCAACAAGCATAGGATTCGGGTAGATCAGAACATGGTGACATTCTTGTTACCGGGTGCCGACCTTATCTACCTGGCTATTCATCCTCTGGATTAACCATGTTCATCCGGGTCCTATGCTGATGATAAAATCAGTAGCACAACGTTTAAAATATTTCTATATCCGGCGTTAAGCTTTTGACAGTCTGCTGTTTCCCGGTCGCCGCGCGCGAAGCGTTACATCCTAATATAATTAGTTTTAATCTAAAATTTTCACTAATTTACTCAGATTGCCTGACACTAACTGGATAAATTAGATACAGTAGATGAAGTAACAATTTATTAAGACAAACCGAATTAACAATTATGTCGGTCAATCTTTCCTCAACTTCTCAGGAAACTTTACACTACGCTGGGTACACTGATGATCTCCTTAGAGTTGAGGAGAACGGCTCGAAGCTGCCTATTGCTCAAAATCATTTTCTACTGCGTCATATCCTGCAAACAGTTAATGCTCAAAGCTGCCCCGGTTCCTATAACTTCCACATGCATACGGTAAAATCAGATGGAAAACTCCAACCCTCTGAGATTATTGAGCAAGCGTTAGCCATTGGTTTAAGCGGACTCGCTATTACCGATCACCACACCACAAAAGGATATCACGAAGCTCAAAAGTGCCTCGATAGTTGGAAAGCGAGTCAGTCTGAGAATAATACAAAAGCACCGATTCTTTGGACAGGAATTGAAATTAACGCCAAATTATTAAATACAGAGGTTCATATTCTGGGCTATGCTTTTGATCCGACTGCAAGCTGTTTAAAGCCTTATCTACGACATCAGGTAGTCACGGGAAGTGATTATCAAGCTCAAAACGTGATTGCTGCCATTCAGAAGGCAGGGGGTTTAGCAGTATTAGCTCACCCGGCACGATATCGCCGTGCAGCCCATCAACTCATTCCTGAAGCTGCTCGTTTAGGGATTGATGGTGTTGAAGTTTATTATAATTACCGTGCCACAGATCCTTGGTTACCCACTCCTGAAACGACAGAAGAGGTTGAAACACTTTCTCAAACTTACGGACTTATCAAAACTTGTGGTACAGATACTCACGGTACTAATTTGTTGTTACGTCGATAAATCCAGTTTAAAACCCGCTTTAGCTTGAATATAGTTTTCTAATTCAATAGAAATCGGTTGAATATCCCAGATCTCCTCACAGTATTCTCGGATAGCGCGATCGCTCGAAAAATATCCCATTCGCGCAGTGTTTAGAATCGACATCTTTGTCCAATTCTCCTGATTTCGATACACTTGACTCACCCGCTCTTGACAATCAATATAAGCTTGATAATCTGCTAAAATTAGATATTCATCATGATACAATAATGAGTCTATTAATGCTTTAAATAAATCGGTATCTCCGTTAGAAAAATATCCAGAAGCAATTTGATCGATGGCTTGTTTTAAGGCTTCATTAGAACAATAATAATATCTGGGATTATAACCCTGATTTTTTTTCTGTTCTACTTCTGCTGCGGTTAAGCCAAATAGGAAGAAGTTTTCCGCCCCAACCTGTTCACGAATTTCGACATTTGCCCCGTCTAATGTGCCAATTGTCAATGCACCATTGAGAGAAAATTTCATATTTCCAGTGCCAGATGCTTCTTTTCCTGCGGTTGAAATTTGTTCTGATAAGTCAGCAGCAGGATAAATAGACTGAGAATTTTTGACATTATAATCTGGAATAAAAACAACTTTGAGGCGATCGCGAATATCAGAATCATTGTTTATCACTTCTGCAACAGAGGTAATTAATTTTATGACTAATTTCGCCATATAATAACCCGGTGCAGCTTTTCCCGCAAAGATAAATGTCCGAGGAATAATATCAATATTAGGATTCTGTTTAATCCGGTTATACAGGGTTATAATATGCAAAACACTGAGATGTTGACGTTTATATTCATGAATTCTTTTGACTTGAATATCAAACATTGTCTGAGGATTAACTGTAATGCCACATCGCTGTTTAATCCGCTGAACTAAATTGTTTTTTGCTTGATTTTTAACCTTTCGCCAAGCTTGCTGAAAGTTACCATCATTTACAAATGATTCAAGTTGAGATAAATTCTCTAAATTTTTAATCCAATTATTGCCAATTTTAGCAGTAATTAATTCTGTTAATGATGGATTTGATAAAACCATCCAACGTCGCGGCGTAACACCGTTTGTTATATTACTAAATTTATTGGGGTAAAGTTGATCAAAATCATGTAAAGTATGTTGTTTCAAAAGTTCTGTATGTAGCTTCGCCACCCCATTAATTGCATGACTCCCGACACAAGCTAAATTTGCCATACGAACAGATTTCCCGGCGGCTTCATCCACTAAAGATAAACGAGACAATTTATCATGATCATCTGGATATTTTTCTCGCATTTGCTGAAGGAAACGACTATTAATTTCATAGATAATTTCTAAATGGCGCGGCAAGATAAAATCCAATAAATCAACAGACCATTTTTCTAAGGCTTCGGGTAATAAAGTATGATTCGTATAAGCAAAGGTTTTCTGAGTAATTTCCCACGCTTTATCCCATTCAAAATCATGTTCATCTATTAATAATCGCATTAACTCAGCAATGCCAATTGTCGGATGCGTATCATTCAATTGAACCGCATATTTTTCAGGAAATGTTTCTAAAGTATTTCCCCGGCGTAAATGAATCCGAATCATATCTTGCAAGGCGCAAGAAACGAAGAAATATTGTTGTTTTAAACGCAGTTGTTTACCTTGAATTGGTTCATCATTGGGATAAAGAACTTTTGTAATATTTTCAACAGCCGTTTTTTCATTCACTGCCCCATAATAATCTCCGACATTAAACGCTTGAAAGTTAAACGATTCTGGGGCTTCTGCTTTCCACAGCCTTAATGTATTTGCAGTATTGGTTTGATAGCCTAAAATTGGGGTATCATAAGGAACACCTTTAATCATTTGTGCGGGTATCCATTTAACCCGATAACGCCCGTTTTCGTCGAAATCTCCCTCTGTATAACCGCCTAATTTGACTTCAACTGTTGATTCAGTTCTCGCAATTTCCCAAGGATTACCATATCTTAACCATTTATCAGTAATTTCAGCTTGCCAACCGTTGCGAATTTCTTGATCAAAAATCCCAAATTCATAGCGAATTCCATAACCCACAGCAGGGATTTCTAAGCTTGCCATAGAATCCATATAACAAGCAGCTAATCGTCCTAAACCCCCATTGCCCAAACCCGGTTCTTCTTCAATTTCTATTAATTCTTGTAAGTTTAATCCACATTCTTCTACCGCTTGACGAATCGGTTCAAATATTCCTAAATTAATTAAGTTATTTCCTAAGTGTGGTCCTAACAAATATTCAGCGGAGAAATAACAAACTACTTTAACATTTTGTTTGAGGTAAGTTTCAGTCGTATTAATCCATCGACGCAGCAGGCGATCGCGCACTGTATAAGCTAACGCCATATAAAAGTCATTTTTTGTAGCAATTTCGGGAAACTTTCCCTGAATATAAAATAGGTTATCTACAAAGGCACGTTTGAGGGTTTCAACATCAATCCCTGTGCGATCGTCTTCGATTTGAATAGGTTGATTATAATTGTCCTGATTCATAATTAATTAAAAGATCTAATTTTTTAGACGTTATAAGCTTTAGAAAATTACTTCATAAAATATTGATATTAACACCTTTTTAGATTCAATAAAACAGGGTATGATTGATTTAGATTACCCATACCCCATCAACTTAGTTATTTAGATAAAAATTAGGAGACTAACCGAAAGGCTGCCCCTAAACCCGCTGACATTTCTTGAGGTGTAATTTTACCATCTTTATTTTCATCTAATGCATCAAATACAGCATCAGTTCCTGCCCATTCTTCGCGGGTAATAAATCCATCCCCATCTAAATCATAGGTGCGGAAAATATCGTCTGCCGCATGATTCACTACATCTTCTCCTTCGAGACGGGCGAGACGATCTGCTAATAAACTTTCTAAGGCTTCTAAGGCTTTAGAAAATCCTCTAATCCCTTCTTCTAACTTATCAGAAGCCATCCGATCTTCGCGATGCATTTGATCGAATGTAGCTTTATCAATAGAGAGTTTTTCCATCTCCATTGTCTTAGCTTTTTCAGGATCAAGCTGGCGCGGTAAATCAGCTTCAGTAGACTTTAACTCATCTAAAAACTTAGGAGAAATCGTCAGTAAATCACAACCCGCTAATTCTGTAATTTCTCCAATATTACGAAAACTAGCTCCCATCACCTCAGTATTGTAGCCAAACTTTTTATAATAGTTATAAATCTGGGTCACAGACTCAACACCCGGATCTTCTGCGGCCGGATAAGATTCGCGTCCAGTATCTTTTTTATACCAGTCTAAAATCCGACCCACAAAAGGGGAAATTAACGTGACTTTCGCTTCAGCGCAAGCGATCGCCTGATGCAGACCAAACAACAAAGTTAAATTACAATGAATCCCTTCTTTTTCGAGGGTTTCTGCTGCTTTAATTCCTTCCCAAGTCGAGGCAATTTTAATTAAAATGCGATCGCGAGAAATACCCGCTGCTTCATATTGAGCGATTAATTCTTTGGCTTGAGTGAGAGTGGCTTCTGTATCATAGGATAAGCGGGCATCTACCTCCGTTGAAACCCGGCCGGGAATAATTTCTAAAATTTTTAATCCAAATGCCACTGCCAACCGTTTGAAGGCCAGGGTTGCCACATCCGTTGCGTCAGCATCAGACCCTAATTCTTGACGCGCCTGTTTGAGGGTATCATCGACAATTTCTTGATATTCCGGCATTTGCGCTGCTGCGGTAATCAAGGATGGGTTAGTGGTTGCGTCTTGGGGTTCAAAAGTTTGAATTGCCTTGATATCTCCAGTATCGGCGACCACAACGGTGAATTGCCGTAACTGTTCTAGCAATGTTGCCATATCTGTCACTACTCCGGTTGGGGGACTTGTTCTAGAACACTTTTATGGTACTACGATCCTACTATGGGTGAGGATAGTTAAGAAAACTTTAGAAGTTACAATCATCTGTGTTGATCTCGTTTGCGGCGACAGTGGACAATGACTTAAATTAAGTCTGACTGACGACATTGCTACAGTCGCGGCATTGGTTTCAATTTTTTACGCCACACTTTCTCTAATTTACTGTTGTTTGACAGATCATTTCACCACATCTGATAATTTTTGTCCTGTACTTCAAGACAATAAAGCCAGAAATAGGTTTTCTGATCGGGCGATCGCGTCTGACCCCCTTCAGATGACTGTGTGGATGTAATTTAGCCTCAGCCAAGCGTTGAATTAAATCGGATAAATTTTGATATAACCTCCTCATCGCCTGTCTGAACTTGTCAGCGATCTCAAATGAATTAATAGCAGTAATGAGACGATCACAAAAGTGCAAGTTATATTGCCTTTTTTACGTTGCGATATGAATAATTTTAAACAAAAGCTGAAACCTCATAGTAAGCTGGCGCTATTTAATTTAAAAATTAATCTAATATCTGAGTATTTCTTAAATCCTCCTTTATTTAAAACCCACTTTGATTTTAGGATATTGTTTCTATTGTTGTTGAGTAGAGTAATTACACTGACTGATGATGTAATATTTGTAACTCAATCAACTATTACTAACTTTTTTTTTAAACTTCTCCTGATATTCGGGTGAATACTTTGTATCAATAAGTGGACAAGTTGATACGGACGTTTTTAATGAAAGCTTATACCTCTTTTGCAATATTTAGCTTATTACTCGCTAACTTTGTTGTTCCAGTTCAAGCAACAGCATCTGTTGCAACTCAGCAATTAGAATCATCTTCTCATCAAAACTTACTGTCTGCTCGTACGAGTACTCATGGACCCCGACGTGTGGGACGAGGCCCTAAACCTTATCGGTATGCCACAAATTCTGAGGTATTTCCACACCGGGGAAGCGGGCGTTAATTGAGAATTGATTTACTGAATTGTGACGTAATTTCCGGACAAAAATGAAATAAATTATCACGATTCAGGGCGCATTGTTTATTTTTTCTAGAAGCAAAAGTAACGTGAATTGATTCATCAGTACTGAGTCTTACTTTTCAATTCAGCTCCCGAGATAAACTCAATCAAATAACAACGATTCACTATTGAGCTTATTCTCTGAAATAACAGTCTGCCATCTCTCATGCTATTGATTTCTTGAGTCAATAAATCGTAGTTTCCTCAGTTTAATTGCTTTCCTTTGAAGTGTCGCGACACTCAATACACTTAGTATGGGGATAATACATTGATCAGCGCTGTAGCATCATTTTAGACAACCGATACCATTACTCTCAGCCAACATTGCCTAGTTAATGGCTACAATTATTCCGGCTTAAATTGAACGACATCTCACATCGCTCAGTACAGCAATTATCCATTAAGGCTTCTTCACTTTCTCAAATATCATGGCTGTTGCGATGCAATGAGTAAAATTAGAGTTGTGAGAATAAAGCCATTTTGATATGATAAAGACATCACATAATTACAATACCTCAGCTATAAAGCCCTCAGTGCCCAGGGTGCTATAAATAGCCGTTAATTCTGACGGATAGGCTTACTGAGCGGTATTCTCCTACAATATTGAAATCAGGAAGCTGCAGTCTACCAAAAGCTGAGTAAAACGGAGAAAACGATCGCGATCTATAGCCAATGACGAGCAAACTAACCCTGAGTTAAGATTATACAGAGCAAAAGGTTAGCTCAAAATCCATGGAGGATGCTAACATGCCTCCAAACTAGGTAGACCATTTTAAAATTGTCATGATAAGGGATACTGATCTGATCAAAAGTCTTAGCCCCAGTGCAATGGATCAGATCATGCTATATTTGGCGTTCAGTGCCATGCGAACGAGTGGACATCGGCATGGGGCATTTCTAGATGCAGCCGCCACGGCTGCTAAATGCGCGATTTACACCACCTACATGGAGCAAGGTCAGAACCTGCGAATGACAGGACACTTGCACCATATTGAACCGAAGCGAGTCAAAGTGATTGTTGAGGAAGTACGGCAAGCTTTAACAGAAGGTCAACTGCTAAAAATGTTGGGTTCTCAAGAACCTCGTTATTTAATTCAGTTTCCTTATGTTTGGCTAGAACAGTACTCTTGGCAACCTGGAAAACCGAGAATTCCGGGTAACAATTTGACTCAAGAAGAAAAACGAGTGATTGAGAATAAGTTACCGAAACTTTTACCCGATGCTCAACTGATTAATTCCTTCCAGTTTATGGAATTAATTGAATTTCTCCATCGCCGTTCTCAAGAAGATCTTAATCCAGAGCGGAGAATGCCTTTGAGTGAAGCCCTAGCTGAACATATTAAGCGTCGCTTAGTGTATTCAGGTACCGTGACTAAAGTTGATTCCCCCTGGGGAATGCCGTTCTATGCCCTCACACGGGCTTCCTATTCTCCAGAAGACCAGGAAGAACGGACTTATATCATGGTGGAAGAAACAGCGCGTTACTTCCGAATGATGCGGGACTGGGCTGAGCGTCAACCTAGAGTCATGCGGGTTTTGGAGGAACTTGATATTCCCCCGAACCGAGTCGATCAAGCCATCGAAGAGCTAGATGAAATTCTGCGGCAATGGGCTGATCGATATCATGAAGCAGGAGGAGAAGCGATGGTTTTGCAAATGGTTTTTGGTGCTAAAGAAGCCGAATAATGTGAATTATCCATATTAGAGAGACGTTGTACGCAACGTCTCTACACCCGTTTTAGGTTGTTAACCGTCGATTTGCATTTTGACCGTCAGGGTTTTTAGTTTTTCATTCACCCAACGCTCAAATAGTTCATTTTGCAGTCGTTGTTTGACCTTGGGATCATCTAAGGAAACTTCTATAAATTCTTCCACCCGAAACAAACACCAACGGTTTTCAATTTCAACTGGCCCGATGATACTGCCAGGGGTTGCAGTTGTTAGAGACTCTTTGATGTTGTCGGGCAAAGTTCCTTGGCTGACTGGCCCCATCATCCCATTAACGTGGCTTTCGTTTGTAATAGAATGTTCCCGCGCCAGTTGCTCAAAACTACTGCTGTCTTGCGATAGTTTTTGGGCTAATGTTTGGGCTAATTCTTGATCTTCAACCACAATGCGGGATAGAATCACGGTATCAAGAAAAGATTTGCGTTCTTGAAAGAATTCCTCAAGCTGAGGCTGAACAATAGAGACTTTTAGACTTTCTCGTTTAAAACCACTGCTCACCTGTTCGTGAAACGTAGAATAGGTCATGCGGTTTTGATCGAGCCATTGCTGAAAGGCTTGAGGATCGGTTAAATTCCGTTCTATGCGGAAGTTAATCACAGCTTGCTCAACCGAAGCCGGATTAAGATTCAAATCTTCACGAGATTGTAATTCTTGCTCAATCACATACTGACGAAGCATTTCCCCTAGAAACGACTGTAGCTTACCAGAGGTTTGTAAATATTTTAAAGATTGACCCAAACTAATGGGATCGTCGTTAACAGTTAAAAAGGTCTGAGACATATTCTATAATTTCCTAAACCACATTTGTTGACACCCCTAAACTTCTTCATGAAATGCCGATACCGATCAGATTCATGAAAAATAGGGCAATACAGTGTTCTCTCTCTCATCTAGATTACCCTAGCTCATACTCTAAATCAGCAGGATTTGACTATACTGCCAAACCGCCGCCAAGATCATAGCAACAATTGCTCCAATGAGGGTGTTGATAAAATTCACCACTTCATTCGTTAACCAGTTTACCTGTTCTTGGATTGTTGCACCAATCACACTTTCTAAGTTGGTCGCCACAAATGCCGCAATTGCACACCACAAGATTCCTAAACTATCAAACCATCCCACAGTCCAACCGATCAATGCAATTATTATAGATGCTATAATTCCGGCTAAAGTTCCCTCTAAACTCACTGCCCCTTCTGTGCCGCGAGCAACAGGTTGTAAAGTGGTAATTAAAAACGTACGTTTGCCGTAAGCTTTCCCCACTTCCGAGGCACAGGTATCCGACAGTTTAGTGCTAAAACTGGCCACATATCCCAAACCCAGTAATGAAACAGCAGAATTAACTATTTCTGGAGAAGTGGTAAGCTGTGGAATAATAAAAATCCCGATAGCACACAATGTAGCAGTTAAGGCTGAACCCCAAACATTTTCCGGCCCCCTGGCACCGCCTCGGTTTTCAGCAATGCCTGCGGCTTCTTTTTCCGCCATACCAATGCGAGTCACCCCAGATCCTAGGATAAAATAAACCGCAACAATCACATATCCCAGCCATCCTAAACAGCCCCAAATTAATACCCCTAATATCCAAGCATGAATGAGACCTGCTGTGGTTAATAATTTTTTTGGCAGAATTGCCACCAGTCCAATCAAAACCGTATTCAGGGCGATAGCGAATCTCCAAGGATTCAGACAAATTAAATCATTAATAATAAAATCAAACTGTTGCATGATAACGCGCTGATATGACCAATCCAACTTTATTCCATCTTGCCTTCCCGGTCAGTGATATTGAGCAAACCAAAGCCTATTATCAAGGCTGTTTAGGCTGTGATGTGGGTCGGGAAAGCCGAGTCGGTGTTATTTTAAACCTGTACGGCCATCAGATTGTGGCTCACCTGACGAAAGAACCGCTCTCACCCCAAAAAGGTATTTATCCCAGACACTTCGGCTTAGTGTTTACTTCAGAGGCGGATTTTGATGCTTTATTGAAACGTGCTCAGCAGCAGCAATTGCCTTTTTATGAACAACCTAAACATCGATTTCCGGGTTTGCCTACGGAGCATCGTACTTTCTTCTTAGAAGATCCATTTCATAATTTATTAGAGTTTAAATATTATTGTCATCCAGAAGCTATTTTTGGGTGTAGAGAACAGACTCAAGTTGGGGATGCGAATTGATCATTTGAAAGGGGTCAGCATTAAGTCAAGACCCCTTAATACGATAAAAAATTGCTCTATAACGATAAAGTCTAGAGCAAATAATTATAGTATTTTTTTAGGAAAAGAACAAAAATGTTATGAATTTAGAGTTCATATACCCTTGATTAATTCCATTCATAAGGCTTATTAGAATCTCCCACTAATTGATAAAATTTATCCACTTTTTCTGAGTCAAGTTCATTTTTCCATCGCAGATCTAACTTAATTTTAAATCCTTGCTTCTCATAATAATCTCCGTGAACTTCTTTGACTTCACTTTCTGTCTTTTTACCCTTATATTTAGCTAACATTGAACGGGTTCCAAAGTTACCACAAATCCCATAATGTTCATGCTTCCAATAATTGATCATTTCAGGATCATAATCAATCTGAATCATGTTACAGATCTTTTGCAGAGTGGCTTCCGGTGAACTCGCTAATTCTTCATAGCGTACTATCATTTTACGCTCAGCCGGAAACCGATCATAATACTGTTGATCTTCTTTTAATAAACGACTCCATCGCTGGCTAAACTTCTCAACCGTCATGGTTTTATCCCAACGTAAATAGGAGTTAAGCACGGCTCGACCATCCCGAATTAAATGAATCAGATAACCGTCCAATATGCCTTGACGAAACTCTCTAGCCTGGAGTTTTTGAGAGACCCAATCAATATATTTAGAAGAATCAATTAAGACAGTTTCATCAATTTTGTCAAAAATCATTGAATAAGGATTGAGAATTTTATCCTGCTTCAAGCTTTCTCGCACAAAACGTTCAACTTTCAGGGGAATATAAGGATTAATGCGATGATTACTTAATCCCGCAATTAACATTTTTAGTTCTTCTGGACTAAACTGATCTTCCCAAAATTGACCCGTTGTCTGCCAAAACTCTTGATGACGATGGCGCTTTTGATAAAATTCAGGAAGTTTACTAATTTCATTGAGATCAAAACATTGAGGATGACTTCCTAACATATAATTGAGTAAAGTTGAGCCAGAGCGACCAATGCCTAAAATAAAGATAACTTTTTTGTTCATGGAAATTTTCTCCTGATGATTCATCAGTAATAAATAATGAGTTATTAGGGAATATTTTTTTAGCGTTTCAGGTCAGTACTCTGTTGAATTAGACCTGTTTAGGATGCACCTTGATTTTCAGTATATTTGATTCTATTGATAAGATTCCCTCTAGGAGTCGCTTTACGATCACAAAAGGATCACATTAGCAAAACATCCTTGTCCCCGCTCAATTATTCGGGGTTTCGGCTTTGATTGAGTTGCGATTCAAGCGTAGTTTGACACTATCTTCAATCAACTGTAAACTTTCTAGGATATGGGTCGCAGATCGACAAGACTCATTGACTAATTCAGCCCGTTCGTCTGGATCTTCTAAACAATCATCCCCTAATAATTGTAAAAAGCCAATCAGAGGATTAAGACGAGTTCGTAATTCATAAGAGCTACGAATAATCGCTTGATCGCGTTCGGCTTCATCAGCAAACTGCATCGTATAGAGACGGGCATAAGCTCCCCCTTTTGATAACAGTTGATCGTGAGTACCCACTTCTGCCACTTGACCTTTTTCTAAGACCGCAATTTGATCGGCGTTGTGGACAGTAGACAAACGGTGAGCAATGACAATACTGGTGCGATCGCGACTCAATTCATCAATAGCCTGCTGCACTAACCGCTCAGAAACAGTATCGAGAGCGCTGGTGGCCTCATCTAAAATCAGAATATCTGGATCTTGTAACAAGGCACGGGCAATAGAAATTCGTTGACGCTGGCCCCCGGAAAGCAGTACACCGCGATCGCCTATTTTGGTCTCAAACCCTTGGGCTAAATCTTGAATAAATTCATAAGCATGCGCCCGTTTGACAGCACTGAGTAGCTCTTCTTCGGTTGCTTCTGGGCGAGCGTAGGCAATGTTATCTCTGACTGAGGCATTAAATAAAAAGGTATCCTGACTGACAATACCCATTCTGCGTCGGAGAGTGCTGAGATCAAGTTCCCGCAAATCTCGACCATCAAGGAGAATCTTGCCTTTTGTGGGATCATAAAATCGGGGAACTAAATCCGCTAAAGTGGACTTTCCAGCGCCCGATCCTCCCACTAGCGCCAATGTTGTACCGCGACGGACCGATAAATCAATTCCTCGTAAAACGGGTTGCTCATGTCCGGGGTAGGTAAAATGAACCCCTTTAAAATCAATGGCTTGCTTCAATTCTGTGTATGGAACTGTACCATTACCCATAAATGGTTTATTCTGGAGATTGAGAAAATCCCGAACCACATCAACCCCAGCATAAGCATGGGCAAAACGACT
Source organism: Microcoleaceae cyanobacterium (assembly GCA_049649525.1). Taxonomy (GTDB): domain Bacteria; phylum Cyanobacteriota; class Cyanobacteriia; order Cyanobacteriales; family Microcoleaceae; genus JAAURB01. The sequence continues at coordinate 28,189 of JBARZE010000002.1, read as the reverse complement.
ACGAGCGCCATTGAGGTTTGAGAGTAAAGGTAGGGAACGGAATAAAATAAATAGATAAGTTAATAAAACAGCAGATAAACTTTCGAGTTGATTTTGAAAGAACATTCTACCGAGAAATACAATTAACAGAATCACAAAAATACTAATAACTTCGTTGAGCGGACCAATAGCATTTTCATTAACTTGATTCTGAAAACTGACTTTTTCTCTTTGCCGTACTAATTCAACTAAGCGTTGACGTTCACGCTCTTCAGTGGCCACAGATTTGACGAGGCGAATCCCATTAAGAGTTTCGACTAACCCAATTGAATAAGCTTTTGTTACCCGAGTCAGTTCTTCACCAAACCCTTTAGAACGGCGAATAATAAACTGATTTGTCAGAACGACGACTCCAATTAAAATAGCAGAAACCAGTGTCAGTTGCCAGGAAATAGAAATCAGAATAATTAGATAAACCAGTAAGGTCACAGAAACCGTGAACATACTAATACTGATATTAATTGCATTAGAAGTTCTACCAATTTCAGATCCCATGCGGTTAATTAAATCTCCAACTCGTACCTTAGAATAAAAATCTAAGTCTACATCGAGTAAAAGTCGAATCCCTTCTTTGCGTAAATCAAATACAATAGTTCGGGTTAAATGACCGGAGATTAAACCACTAATATAATTAGTGGCATTCTTGAGGATAATAGCCAGCACAATCGCACTCGCCATTAAGACTAAACGATATTGTTCAGTGATGCCATCAAACGGACTGAGGATCGCATTAATCATCGGCGCACCGCCACCGAGTTGGACTTCTTGCCCCAACAGTGTGAGTACAACTGGGACGATTAATACTGTGCCAACACCATTAAAAACTGCTCCAGAGAGTCCGAATAAGATAGACAGAACAATTCTTAGGGGATATGGTTTAGCAAATTTAAACAGGAGTTGAAGATTTGACATAGAATCCTAATAGGAAATAAAAAATTAGACTGTCAATCAAGTCTTATTTAGACTATATTCATAACTGCTCAAGTCATTTTCTGGAACCAAGAAACCAGCAAAACTGCTGATATACTGTAATCTCTTCTGTTATAGTAGGATACCCAATAGTCTATGGTGTACAACATTGCTGAGTAAAGAATTTAAAATTCTGTGAATACTTACACGCGATATGATGATGGAGCTGTACAAGCTATTGAATTAACCCAATATGGCTGCTGTTGATTTGACTCCAACCCTAAAATTCTACACCTGGAACGGATATCGTTGTGCTTATGAGCAGTATCCGACATTAGCTGAAGAGGCAACAGATGCCCTGCCGTTACTGTTAATTCATCCGATAGGTGTCGGACTGTCGAGACAATTTTGGCATCGTTTTTGCGATGGGTGGCAACAACTAGGGTTAAATAATCTGATTTATAATCCTGATTTATTGGGTTGTGGAGAAAGTGATAAGCCGTCAGTCGCCTATCAACCGCAAGACTGGGCTCAACAGTTAAACTATTTCTTGCAGACTGTAGTACAGAAACCTGTATTGTTGGTGGTGCAAGGGGCGCTATTACCTGTTGCCAATGCGCTGGTACAGTTACAACAGCAGCCCAATTTAATTAAAGGTATAGTTTTATCTGGCCCTCCGGCATGGCGGGTGATGACAGAAAGCCGTTCACCAACTCAACAAAAGTTACTCTGGAATCTATTTTTTGATACGCCTATCGGGCAGTTATTTTGGCTCTATGCTCGCCGTCGTCAGTTCCTTAAATCTTTCTCCATTCGCCAGTTATTCGCCGAGGAAATTGATGTAGACCAAAATTGGTTAGATTTTTTAGAAAAAGGTGCAAAAGACGCATATAGCCGCTATGCTGTGTTTTCTTTCTTAGCTGGATTTTGGCGCAAAGACTACACCGCAGATATGGCAAATATTACTCAACCGACTTTAGTCTTATTTGGGGAGCAAGCTTCCAGTATTAGTCCCAGTGGCATGGCAGAAACCCCACAACAACGGTGTCAAGCTTATCAAGAGGGTTGGCAAAAGGCTGAATCTGAGATTGTCGTGGGTCGCAATGTTTTACCTTATGAGTCTACGGCTGCATTTGTTGAAGCGATGCTTCCGTTTTGGCAAAGGCTCAATTGTGATTAGCATCTGTGGTTAATTATTTATGAGAATAGCTGTAACGTTCTATTGCTTCGTTTGACTCAACAAGATATTTAAATCATCGAAAGTGCCCCCATAGGTTAGTATCGGTTCATCGTATCCTTTGAGGTTAACTGTATATTGCTGGAAGATTTGATCCCGACTGAGTTGAGACAAATATTTATAAGTCGTTTCTCCCCAAGCAATATCCATACCAATTTGTTTGGTAGAAGATTCTAAACGAAACGCAGCGTTCACTGTATCTCCTAATGCGGTGTAGTCTGCTGTTATTCCTCCGCCACCGCCTGTATTTCCGACCATCGCATATCCGGTATTAATTCCTGCCCCTACTCGTAAAGGAAATGGCAGAGGATAACTATTACTTAATTCTGTTGTAATTTGATGGAGTTGATTCAGGGATTGAGCAATTCGTAACATTTCCATAGAATTAACCCCTTCTGCCCCATGAAACCAAACCGCCATGATCGCATCGCCAATATATTTATCAACCCAACTCCCGTTATCGCGAATAATTTGTCCGGCGTGACGGAACCAAGTCCCGATGACTTCTGAGAGAATGCGTTCATCGAGTTGTCGGGTTAATACTGTGAAATCGCGAATGTCCATCACCATGACAGAAATTAAACGGCGGACCGTTAAGGTAGCGGTGTGATCTTCGATCTCACTGATATCACTGTCCTCGAGATCGGTGAGAGTTGAAACAGCTTGAGAATCCGCAGGACAATGAAAAATCAGTTCACTCTGGCCCAACATCAACCGATCGCCATTCTGAAGTGTCAGCGGAATTGTGACACGGCGGCCATTGACAAATGAACCATTACGACTCCCTAAATCAATGAAAAAGAATTCCCCATGATCCATGCGCTGTAACATTGCATGATTGCGAGAAATCCATCGGTCTTTGATCTGGATATCGTTGTCTTCATTGCGACCCAATGTCCAGTAAGCTTTGCCTAGTAATGGCCGGTAGTGATTGCCACCTGCACCAGGAAATAGAATATGAGGGACGTGTCGAAGCTTCACAGCAAGATGGGAAAGGACACAGGGTTTTCACAGAATAGAACTGCCAGAATAATATATCATCCCAGCATGTACTTATATAGCGTTGAGAGTGACGCTTTCATCATCATACCCATTTTCGGGTACAACTGTCTGCGTTGAGATCACACAACTCCCCGGTCTGTGCAAAAAGCACTTCAGTTATATTATTTGACAGATTTTGAGCAAAAAAAAAGTAGTCATCTAGGCAGCACAAGCAGCGAGTAAAAATAAACTGTCTACCAAGATAGTACTCAATACCGCTCCACTAAAAGCCCACCAATGGAGTTGTTTAGATTGCAAGGGATAAAGACCCACAACCAGCAACGTAATTAATAGTACAAGCGCTCCACCAATCCCGAGAGGAGTGTTCATTTTCTGCAGAGCATCTTGGAAAATCGGTAACGCTAGAGAAGGATCTACCTGCATCAGTTGTCGCCAGCTTGGAATTAAGCCAGCCATATAGAAATATCCATCAGTTAAGGCTGTACCGAACAAAGAACCTAAATAAAACCAATTGCCAATTACGCCTTTACCCCGCCAGAGACACCAAATGGCAAAAGGTACACCAATAGATTCGATGGGTAAATGTAGCAGAGGTTCCCACCGCAGCCAGCCCCAGTAGATTGAGCCTGTTAACCAAGTCCAGGTGAATCCTAAGATTAAATCACCCCACACCCAGGTTCTAGCAGAACGCAACAATACTATAGAAAGCCCCAGCCAGCCAATCGTTAAAATGAGACTCAGTTCAGGTACGGCTCGAACCAGAGGTGCTTGGACAAACACAGGCACACACACCAGGAAGATCGCTGCCCAAAGCACTCTCCATCTTTGAGCGGTTAGGATTTTACGCCAGCCCACAAGGGAGGGCTTTTGAGATTCAATGGGCTGAATAATGGTCAAAGTATAATCTGAAAAAAAATGGTTAAACAAGAGTTATTTTAAGTTTTGTTACTTAATTTTACAATAAATTCAGGGAGATGCAATTTTATCCCCCCCTAGGGGATTGAGTTACATCTTATCATAAGATTAAATATGCCCCCCCAGGGGATCAAAATCTTAATAATTAGTTCAAAAATCAGCGAATCTATGATTGAAAAACAAATATCGTGACGGCTGATTGTTGTCAGTGAGCCAGCGAGGACTAGAATAGATGTACGATTATGTCAACAATATCTAGGGTTAGGTGAAGATGTTGAAACAGTTAATCATGATCAAACATTGTCAAAACATCTAACTTGATTGAATTAGAGCAGCATCATCATTTAATGTCCATGAATCCAGACGAATCCCAAAATTCAGACAGACAAAAACCTTTAGCAGATCCTTGGATGACTTCAGCCGAGTCAGACCACAGCGATCAACCGGAAACTTCATCATCAGTGGGTGAGGAGTCATCACTGGTGGACAACCCAGAAGACAGACCCAAAATAGATTTATCTCCCGTTTCGGAGAATACAGCTAACTTATGGAGTTCCGAACCGACACAGCCGAAGCCACCCCCTCAGCAATTGCCGCAAGATATTGCGAGTTTACAATTAAACAAAGCTAAGTTGCAGCAAGAACAACGAATACTGACTGAGTCAATGGGTCAACTCGTTTCTGAGGCGCTGAGTCAACTAGAACAACGTAAGCAAACTCTACAAGTTGAGGTGGAAAAATTAGAACGTCGTCGCGATCGCATACGCAAAGAAATGCGTACCAGCTTTGCTGGGGTTTCTCAAGATTTGGCCATTCGTGTCCAAGGATTTAAAGAGTATTTAGTCGGGAGTTTGCAAGACTTAGCTGTTACTGCCGAACAATTAGAACTGATTCCCGAAGCACCCCCACCAACCGCTTCACCTAATTCTCCCCCAGTGTCCCCAGAAACTGAGCCATCTTTTTCCGGCGGTACACCTCAATTTGGGGATCAACGCTTTCAAGATCAAACCCGGCAAATTCGCCAACTGTTGGATCAATATCGCACCATGCCAGATTATTATGGCGTGCCCTGGCAACTTCGGCGCACCTTTGAACCGATTCATGCCAAACGAGTCGCGAATTGGTTTTTTGACCAAGGGGGACGGGGAGCCTTACGGACAATGGGGAGTCGTTTGCAAAATATTCTGATTGCTTCAGCCATTATTTCAGTGTTGAGAACTCTCTATAAACAGCGTCTGCGGTGTCTTGTCCTGGCAAATAGTCCCGAGCGTTTGGGTGAGTGGCGGCGTGGCTTACAAGACTGTTTAGGGCTAGAACGTCGTGATTTTAGCCCAGACCGGGGAGTTGTGTTGTTTGAAGATCCGATGCTAGTTGCTCAAAAAGCAGACCGACTGGTTAAGGAAGGAAAACTGCCTTTAATTATTGTCGATGACTCTGAAGATAAAATTAGTTTGTCTTTACTCCAATATCCGCTGTGGCTTGCTTTTTCCCCTGAACCAGAAACTCAGGGCTATACTGAGCAATATTAAATCAGTTGTTATGGGTTATGGGTGGTTTGTTGTTGATCCTCGCCTATTTCCTCTCTGCGGTCTTGATCATTGCCTATTTCCTAAAATCTGCATTAAAAATTGAGATTTTTTTCCTTGGAGGTAATGTAGAGAGGATCAATTCAGACTACAATATAACCCCAGATGCAATCACAGTGGGGAGTGGATTATGATTCAGTGGCTGATGCTCAATATAGGACTTTTACTAGTTGCCTATATTCTGGGGGCAACACCCACAGGCTATTGGGTGGGTCAGTGGCTTTATGGTGTAGATTTGAGATCCCAAGGATCGGGTTCGACGGGGGCGACAAATGTTTTAAGGAATTGTGGTAAGTTACCTGCGCTATTTGTTGTATTAGTAGATGTTTTGAAAGGTACATTTGCGATCGCACTTGCCCGCTTCATCTATTCCCTCAGTTGGACACAACAACTGACGACATCGATCAATTTTCTTGACCTGCAGTCTTCACTATATTTGATAGCAACAATAGCAGGTTTGTGTGCCATTATTGGTCATACTAAATCGTTTTGGATTGAGTTTAAAGGTGGGAAAGCAGTCGCAACCAGTTTAGGGGTTTTACTGGCATTTAATTGGGTATTAGCTTTAGCCACTCTTGGAGTTTTCTGTCTGACTCTTGCTATTTCTCGAATTGTTTCTCTCAGTTCTATTGTTGGGGCAATTACGATGGCTGTTTTAATGATAATAACAGCTCAACCTTTACCTTATCAAATCTTTAGTTTAGCCGCCGGAAGCTATATCATTTGGCGACATCAAAAAAATATTCAACGCTTATTGAAAGGAATAGAACCTCGTATTGGTCAGAAGCTAACTTCATCCAGCATTAAATCTACCCAATAGAGACATTTAAATATTAATAAATAAACGTCTCTACCTCAATGGAGCTGATTTAGGTACTAAAGTATTTAGCCGATGGATGATGGATAATAATAGCAGTGGTAGACTGTTCGGGATACAATTGTTCGCTGTCATCCATATACATATTAATTCCCTCTGTTTTTAACAAATCTAACTGTTTGTATTGATCCTGCATATCGGGACAAGCAGGATAACCAAAACTGTAACGAGAACCCCGATACCGTTGTCGTAAAATATCTTTAATATTATCAGAATCTTCCTCGCCAAATCCTAATTCTCGGCGAATACGGGCGTGTAACCATTCTGCCATTGCTTCTGCTGTTTGTACTGCCATTCCGTGAAAGTAAAGGTAATTCGTATAGTCGTCTGCGGCAAACAGTTTCTGGGCGTATTCTGTGGCGACTTCTCCGACGGTGACAGCATGCATTGGAAACACATCAATTATCCCCGTTTCTTGCTCGGCGAAAAAGTCAGCAATACATAAGCGTTTCCCAGAAGTTTGACGAGGAAAATCAAAGGTTTTTATCGGTTGAGAAATAGTTCCCTTTTCCATCTCTTCAGGAGAATATACTTTTAAAGTATTACCTTCAGCTTGACAAGGAAAATACCCATAAACCGCTTGCGGACGCAACAAATTCTCGTTTAAAATTCGCTGTTTCCATTCTTCTAATATTGGGTGAACTGTTTCTTGTAAAAAGTCATTGTATTCTTCAATAGATTGATTTTTTTGTTTGCGGAATTGCCATTGTCCGACAAATAAAGCTTGTAAATCTAAATACCAGAAAACCTCTTCTAACGGAATATCTTGCGGTTGTAAAATCTGCGTTCCCCAAAACGGCGGCGTGGGGCGTTTAATCTCAACTTCAACCGCTTCTGAACGACGAGTATCCACTTCTTTGGGTGTAGCCACTTCCGTTGCCCCAATAGTGACTTCTGCTGCGGGGAATTCTGTTAATTTATCCTCATGTCCGTTACTACCGTTGCCATTGTCTGACCCTATTTCATCTAAGAACCCTTGAAAATCATCCCATTTTTCAGTTGATTTTGCGGGCATTAATTTCTCCATAAAATTCAAGTCAGAAAACGCATCTTTTCCGTAAATGACTTGACCTTTATAGGTATTTTGACAATCTTGATGGACAAATTTCGGCGTTAAAGCAGCCCCCCCTAAAATCACAGGAACACTTATTCCTTCTTGATTAAACGTTTCTAGGTTATCCTTCATAAAGGCTGTAGATTTAACCAACAACCCACTCATGGCAATACAGTCTGCATTGTGTTCTCGATAGGCAGAAATAATATTATCAACGGGTTGTTTAATTCCTAGGTTAATCACCTTATACCCATTATTGGATAAGATAATATCAACTAAGTTTTTACCAATATCATGCACATCCCCTTTAACTGTTGCAATTAGGAACGTTCCTTTAGAGTTATCACCTGCTTCGTCTTTCTCCATATAAGGTTCTAAAAAGGCAACAGCCGCCTTCATAGTTTGGGCAGATTGTAATACAAATGGAAGCTGCATTTGCCCCGAACCAAATAATTCCCCAACCACTTTCATCCCATCTAATAAGAATACATTAACGATATCAAGCGGAGGATGTTTTTCTAACGCTTTGGTTAAAGCCTCTTCTAAACCGATGCGTTCCCCATCAATAATATGCTGTCTAAGTTGTTCTTCAATCGGTAAATTCTTGTTCGCTGTTTTATCTTTTTTGGTGGTTTTTCCTTCAAATAATTGAGTTAATTCTGTTAAGGGATCATAAGTACAAACATCCCCATCAAATTCTCGTCGATCATAAATTAAATCCCGACAAATTTTTTGATGTTTGGGTTCAATTTTAGCTAAGGGTAAAATCTTACTGGCGCTAACAATAGAAGAATCTAACCCAACTGCCATACATTCATGTAAAAACACCGAATTTAAGACTTGACGGGCGGCAGGATTTAAACCGAAAGAAATATTAGAAATCCCGAGTAAAATATGACAGCCGGGTAATTCTTCTGTGATTTTACGAACAGATTCGACTGTGGCTTTGCCGTTTTCTCGATCTTCTTCAATTCCCGTAGAAATGGGTAAGGCTAAGGTATCAAAAAATAGTTCAGAGGCTGGAATACCATAATTAATTGCTGCATTATACGCCCGTTTAGCAATCTCAAATTTCTTCTCAGCCGTGCGTGCCATTCCATCTTCATCAATCGTACCAATGACCACACCAGACCCATATTTTTTAGCCAATTCTAATACTTTTAAAAATCGTTCTTCCCCGTCTTCATAGTTCGTAGAATTCAGTAAACATTTACCCCCCGCAACTTTTAAACCCGCCTCCATTTTTTGCCATTCAGTCGAGTCTAACATCAGGGGTAAATTGATATTTGTCACGAGACGAGAGACCAATTCATGCATATCTTTAACCCCGTCTCGGCCGACATAATCGACGTTAACATCGAGGATTTGCGCCCCTTCTTTCACTTGGGCTTTTGCTAGGGCAACTAACCCATCCCAATCTTCATTATTGAGTAATGTACGGCATTTTTTAGAACCACTGGCATTGAGACGTTCTCCGACAATTAAGAAAGAGTTTTCTTGTTCATATGTTTGAGAACTATAAATTGATGCGGCGGAGGGAATATATTGATATTCTCGTTGTTTTGGTGTTAACGTTTGAGTGATTTCGGCTAAAGCTTTAATATGGTCAGGCCGCGTCCCGCAACAACCCCCAATTACTTGTACTCCTAAATCTTCCACAAAATGCATCAACGCCATTTTTAGTTCTGTTGGCGTTAATTTATAATGGGCTTGTCCGCCCACATTTTCCGGTAAACCCGCATTAGGAACACAAGAAACCACAAAAGGTGAATGTTCTGAAAGATAGCGAATATGTTCTTTCATTAAATCCGGGCCTGTGGCACAATTTAACCCTAAAACATCAATATTATAAGGTTCTAAAATAGTTAAAGCGGCGTTAATCTCAGAACCCACTAACATTGTGCCAAAAGATTCCATCGTTACCGAAACCATAATCGGCCGACGTTCTCCTTTTTGGCGAAACACATTTTCAACCCCGTTTAATGCGGCTTTAATTTGCAGGACATCCTGACAAGTTTCAATAATAAATAAATCCACTCCCCCATCAAATAGCCCTTCTGCTTGTTGGGTAAAAGCCTGTTCTAAGGTGTCAAAATCAATATGACCTAACGTGGGTAATTTAGTTCCCGGCCCCATTGAACCCGCCACAAATCGAGGTTTTTCGGGAGTAGAAAACTCTGCTGTGACTTTTTTGGCTAATTCCGCTGCGGCTTTGTTGAGATCGTAAGCAATATCAGCTAAATCGTATTCTGCTAAAACAATATAAGTGCCACCAAACGTATCAGTTTCAATCACATCCGCCCCGGCTTCGAGGAAACTGCGATGAACCGTTGCCACCGCCTCAGGTTTGGTGTGAACCAGGTATTCATTACAGCCTTCATATTCTTTTCCCCCAAAGTCTTCAGCGGTGAGATTTTGAACTTGGAGGTTAGTTCCCATGGCCCCATCAAAAACAATAACCGGGCGTTCAGGACTGTGAAGACGTTCGAGGAAAAGACTATTCATCGTTAAATTATCAAAAATATTAGGGGCTACCAATTGATCGAGAAATATACTATTATATATTATGTAATATTTGTGATATTAAAGTGTACTCGGTTTTAGTCTATGAACTGAGTTTATCACTTGCTTAAATCGCTCAAGTATACTGATATCACTGATACAGTTTACCAAAGTTTTACCTTTGTGGTTGGGTTTTTCTCCGTCAGACAGTAACAATTCGGGCAAATCAGTATTTTTACCCCCATCGACAGTGTAAAGATTCGGTAAAGCCTCAATAAAACTGCGGAAAATCTCTGAGTAACGTGTCATGATAATGTTCATTAAACAGTCCTGTAAAACTAGAGTCTTGAGCAGATGAAGCGGGAAATACTCAGTGCTAATTCTTGTTCATGACAGCTTATGGGGCAGGCGAACGGCTATAAAGGATATCGCCATAATGAGCTTCTCAGTATATCTTGATAATCAGAGCAAAAACACAGCGGGTCATGTCTCTTCTGTCAATGACGAATCCTCGACTACTTCTGCAACTCTCCCTGTAGCGAGTGAGATCCGGCGAATTGAAACGGCTTTATTGAGCTTATCATCAATTCAAGATTGTGTCGTTCTCGAGCAAACAACCGACACCCAGTCAGTTGAACGGGTAGCCTATGTGGTTAGGGGTGAATCTTTTGACTCTCAACAGCTTCATTTCCAACTACAGAAGATTTTACCGACTACACCCTTACCAACAACTTACATTTCTCTATCGGTTTTACCCTTAACCTCAAAAGGTCAAGTCGATCGCCAAGCGTTAAGTAATGTGGTTCAAGAGGCTAGTCTGTTTCAAAAAACATACGGTTCGTTACGTTCACCCTGGGACAATTCTACTGTCCCCGTAACCACCGACCCCGATGAAGATAAATTATTGTCTAATTTGCCGTCGAACGATCTCCCACTCACTCAAAACAATTCTTTATATCGCAAATCTTGGCAAGTTCGATCTATCCCAAGTGAGATTTGTTTAACTTCTAGTGGTCAGAGTCTGATTTTAATTGATCAGCTCGGTTTTGGATCTCAACTGTGTGAACAACTCGATCAACTGAACCTGCCCTATATTAAAGTTGAACCCGGTTCAGATTTTGCCCGTTTGAGTGATAACCATTATTATCTTAACCCGGTTAATCGCGATCATTATCAACAGTTACTTTCGGCTATTGTGACGGAGGATTTACCCATCACTGAGATTTTACATTTGTGGACTTATCACAGATTGTTTCGCGCTGTTGCTAAGGAAAAAGCCTTAGAATATTCTCTAGATTTAGGGGTTCATAGCTTAGAGTTTCTCTGCCAAACCTTAGCCACAACTCAAGGAAAACAAACTTCTGTACGTTTGTTAGTGGCAACGAACCACACTCAGGCGCTTGTACCGTGGAGTCGGAAGTGTTGCGATCGCACCCCAGAAATTAGACTGCTGCAAAAATATACACAACAACAGCCTTGGTTAGAGTGTTGTCACCTCGATTTACCCGAAGCCGAACTCAAAGAAAATGTCAATCGTATTTTACAAGAATTATCTACGGTTTCAGGTAAAGTTGAAGTGACTTATCATCAAGATCAACGCTGGGTTGCGGTAATTGAACCGACTCCAATGAATCTAACTTAACTCGGTTGGTTAGGGTTAGGTGAGAATGCCTTTACCAAAATCTTTCGGGGGTTCTGCTAAGGTATAGACCTGAGTTTCAGAAGCAATGAGTGAGCGTAAATGCAGCGGTTGTTGTAAAACCCCCAATAAACCTATCCCATCCAACATCTGTAAACCCCCTGTGGTTTTCTCCGCTAGCAGTTGATCGACAACATCTGGATCGGGTTGGCTGTCAATGGGTCTCGATGAGGCGATCGCATACCCCCAAGGTTCTCCAAAGCTGGGAATATCACTACTGTAGGAATGAGTATGCTCAAAAACAGTGGTCATGGTATGGGCGAGGCGGACATGAAGCTTCATCTGGGCCACAGAAGTTGATCCGGCTTGCATGACAAAAAAGCCATCGGGTTTAAGGATACTGCGAATTTTCTCGAAATACTCTTTGGTAAATAGTTTAAATGATGGCCCCGACTCAATGGGTTCCGACAAATCAGAAATAATAATATCCCAGCGTTGATCGGTGGCTTCTATATAATTCAACGCATCATCAATCACCAATTCTACCCGAGGATCATCAAAGGAATTGGCGTGCATTTCGGGTAAATGTTGACGACAGGCTTCTACCACTTCCCCATCAATATCGACCATCACCACTTCTTCAACACTCTTCCAACGTAATACTTCTCGTGTAGTCGCCCCTTCTCCGCCGCCTAAAATAAGTACAGTTTTCGGTTGTCCATGAAAAATCATAGCAGGATGAACTAAGGGTTCATGATAGAGAAATTCATCTCCTGTACTCGACTGCCATTTTCCATCCAAGATTAAGGCTTTGCCATACATCCCGGTTTCAACGACATACATTTCTTGATAGTCAGTTTTTTGATAAGCCAAAATTTCTAACACACCATGAGCATAAACATCCCACGGAGTCAGATAATCACTTAACCAAATATCAGCCCCTGTTTCGCTTCCAGCCATTAATATTTCAATTAAAATTCACAGCATTATAGAAATCTTACTCTACATGAGTCAAGTCTTTCTTGTTGTATCATAAAATAGTCCGCAATTACCCACGCAAACAATGAGGGTAATCAAACAGATCCGGGCAACTTCTCCAGCTCAAATCTAATTAATTGATTAATTGCCGATTCCCTCGTGCAGTAGCACTACATCTAGTTGTAACAGAATTGTCGTTCAAACAGGTGACTGACATAATTTGGGTCTGACAGTTAATCTGGTTGTTATAGCCATATTTTCCATACAAACTATCGATGTCTAACACAATTCAAGAACACCTAATCTATATTCATGGCGTTTCACAAGACAACAATCAAAGTCATGAGTCAGTTTATAATATGCTGCATCAAGGCGTAGAAGCGGTGAGATCTCCGTTTCCCAACCGTTCTCTGTGGGACAAGTCGAGCCGTTGCGATGTGGAATGGGGATGGAATTATCATAATGAAGCTTTTCCGGATGGAAATCACTTACTCGCAGAAGCTCAAGATCGATTTGCTGAGGCAATTTTACCCGAAATTAAAGACGAAAAAGATATCACCTGGAACCCGCTGCGGATGCTGCTGTTTACAATGCGAACCCTAATGATTAAAGGGTTTTCAGATATGTTTTATTATGCTTCTCGAGATGGGAAAAGTAGTATTCGTGCCACGGTTGCCTCTCAAATTATGCAATGTATTAAGCAACCTTTGGAAGAGGGCAAACCTATTTCTCTGACGCTAATGGGACATAGTGCTGGATCGGTGGTTGCGTTTGACTTTCTGTTTTATCTATTTGCACCTCAAAATATTCTGAAAGAACAAGAGTTTATCGAAACTCAACTCGAAGAAATTGATGTTGATACCCTCAAAGATTTTGAAAAACTGCGTCATTTAGCGGAAAATAAAAAGCTACGAATTCGTCGATTAATTACGTTTGGTTCTCCGATTTCTATGTTGGCATTTCGGAGTAATGCGGTGGTTCAAATTCTAGCCAATGGTGGTAAATTAAATCCGAGTCATTATGGTTTAGATCAAAATCATCCCATATTTGGTAGTGCTTTAAAAGGGCCGCGTTGGGTTAATTTTTGGGATAAGGATGATATCATTTCCTGGCCTGTTGAACCTTTAATGCAAAACGCCTTTATGATTAAAGATATTTATGCAGATGTCGGAGATCGGATTGCGACCGCTCATAATGAGTATTGGGATAACAAGATTGTACATGAAAATATCGCAGAAATTTGGTAACAAAAATTAGAGATAAAATCAGGAGAATTAGTGTTTTAGGGATGATGATAATGACGCGATTGAGTGATTTTTATACTGAGAAAAATGACCGGAATAATCCCGACTGCAATAATCGCTAAAGCAGGCGCTGCGGCTTCGGCTAAGCGTTCATCTGAGGCGAGGTTATAAACTCGAATTGCCAGGGTATCAAAGTTAAAGGGACGAATGACTAAAGTAGCTGGTAATTCTTTAACAACATCGACAAAAGTTAGCATTCCAGCAGTTAATAATCCACCCCCCATCATCGGTGCATGAACTTGGATTAAAGTACTGCTGGGTCGATGACCTAAACTACGGGCGGCTTCATCTAAATTAGGTTTAATTTTGCTTAAACTCGATTCAACAGCACCGAAAGAAACAGCCAGAAATCGAACCAAATAAGCATAAATTAAAGCGATAATTGTACCACTGAAAATTAATCCGGTTGAGATATTAAATGTCGAACGCATAAAACTATCGATTAAATTATCGAGTCGTCCAATGGGAATTAAAATTCCGACGGCAATTACCGATCCAGGAATAGCGTAACCCATGGCTGCAATTCGAGTAGAAATAACCATCCCTAAATTTGGATTTAATCGCACGCCATAAGCCATTGTTAGTGCAACAATAATGGCTAAAATTCCTGTGATAAAAGCAAGTATTAAGCTATGACGGGCAAAATCAAAGAAGCGAGGATCAAACAGAGTATTTAAGTTTTTTAGGGTCATTTCGAGTAATAAAATTACCGGAATCAAAAACCCTAATATAATCGGAGTGAAGCAAGAAATAAAAGCTAAAATAGCTCTATTGTTTTTGAGCTTAAATGGATTTAGCGGTTGAAAACGGCTACTACTTTGATAATATTTCGCTTGACGGCGCGACCACAGTTCGAGTAATAATAATCCTAAAATAAATAGCATTAAAACAGCAGCTAATTGGGCGGCTGCGACCCGTTCTCCTAAACCAAACCAAGTCCGATAAATTCCGGTGGTAAAGGTATTGACCCCGAAATATTGAACTGTACCAAAATCATTTAAGGTTTCCATTAAAGCCAGGGCTAAACCTGCCATAATTGCGGGTCTGGCTAAAGGTAAAGCGACAGTAAAAAAACTGCGCCAAGGACCACAACCCAGAGATCGACTGGCTTCTAAAGTACAAGTGGCTTGCTCTAAAAAAGATACCCGCGCCAGTAAATAAACATAGGGATATAACGTGAGAGTGAGTAAGGCGATGGCTCCGGCGACTGAGCGAATATCGGGAAACCAATAGTCTGTCAGGCTACTCCAACCGAAAAAATTTCGTAAGCTGGTTTGAATGGGGCCGTAAAATTCTAACCATTCTGTATAGACATAAGCCAGTAAATATGCAGGGGCGGCCAAAGGAAGTAACAATGCCCATTCAAACACTCGAGCACCCGGAAACTGACACATTGTCACTAGCCAAGCAGTTCCCACTCCAATGACCAAAACACCGACTCCGACACCCACCATCAACAGCAATGAGTTTTTGAGATAATTGGGTAATACAGTAGAAGCTAAATGACTCCAAACCGCACTAGAGTTAGTGAAAATACTACTGAGAATAAATAGTACAGGGGCAGCGATCGCGATGGCAATAATAATGACAGTGAATGTCCAAAAATTAAAGCGAAACTCTCCATTTAAAATCATTATTCAAACACGCTGACTATCATAAAATTCAATAAGCTCAACCAAAATTCATATTACCTTAATGAGAAGAGTTTCTAAAAAACCAGGTATGATTTAGAATAGACTTTTTGATGATGATTTTCAATAAGCGCACTTTTATAGGAGTAATAAAATAATTCAAATATGGCTCATTCTGAGATTTTACACTTAGAGGGAATTAGTAAATGGTTTTCCCCTACTCAACCGCCTGCTGTTAATGCGGTCAACTTGAGCTTAAGGCAGGGAGAAATTTTAGGGCTGCTTGGCCCTTCTGGCTGTGGTAAAACCACCTTACTGCGAATTATTGCAGGGTTTGAGTTGTGCGGGCAAGGTCATATTACGATAGCAGGAATTGTGGTGACAGCGCCTGGGTGCTGGCTTGCGCCGGAAAAGCGCGATATTGGCATGGTTTTTCAAGATTATGCCCTATTTCCCCATCTCAGCGTTGAAAAAAATGTAGCTTTCGGGTTACGCAAAACTCGTCAAAACTCCTCTCGTCAGCTAAAAAATCGGGTCGCAGAAGTCTTAGAATTAGTGGGGTTATCTGGATATGAACGTCGTTATCCTCATGAACTCTCGGGTGGACAGCAACAACGAGTGGCTCTGGCTCGTGCTTTAGCGCCTCAACCGACTATCGTACTATTAGATGAGCCGTTGAGTAACCTGGATGTGCAAGTGCGCCTCAGACTGCGTCAAGAACTGCGAGATATTCTCAAGACAGCCAATACATCTGCAATTTTTGTCACCCACGATCAAGAAGAAGCCTTATCCATTTGTGACAAAGTGGCGGTGATGCGAAACGGCAAAGTCGAACAGTGGGGGACACCGGAGGAGATTTACCTTGAACCCGCTTCACGGTTTGTGGCAGAGTTTGTGACTCAGGCTAACTTCATTCCCGCCAAGCGCAGAGGTCAAGTGTGGGAAACAGAATTAGGTCATTTTGCCATCAATTCAGAACATATTATTGCCAGTGGAGAAGACGATGCCACTTATCTAGAGCAAGTTGAATTAATGGTGCGTCAGGAAGACTTTATCATCAAACCGGATCATCAAGGCACAGCTATCATTCGCGATCGCCAATTTCTCGGACGAGAACATCATTATAGTTTACGAGTGCCTTCGGGTCGAGAATTAATTGCTCGCAGTCGTAACCGGAGTGCCTTACCTGTGGGAATGCAAGTTAAAGTCTCTGTGGCGGAAGAGGCTGTACGAGTCTTTCCGGTCAATTCATCGACTCAAAACAATTGGCAACCCGTTATTTCTCATAAACTCAAAGCCTAATATAACTCACATTCAAGATCGCTTTAACTGTCTGTTGATTCATTATCGGTATTATTTTTAGGGGGTGCAAGCACAATCAATCCCTTTGGAATACATTCGACTTGAACAGGAGTTGTGCCGATCAATTCTCCATCTAACACCACTTTCTGAGGCGGTTTTGTTGTCACCTTGATGCGTTTGGTTTCTAAACCAATAATATCAGGTCGTTGACTCGGCGTTCTCAATAGCGCCGAACCCAATAAATCCACCATTGCTGTGACTGCCTGCAATTCGGTTTGAGGCGCAGTAATGGTCACATTCAATAACCCATCATCTTCTACCACACGCCCCAACCCCTGAGCCATCACAGAGGTTGAAGGTGCCGCATTAGCAATGGTCACCGCCCCAGCTTGAAACGTTTTGACTACTCCTTCGACTTCTATTTCTGTTTCAAACAGCTCTTGCTCTTGAAATTGTTGTAATCCCGCAATAATATAAGCCAGCACTCCCCAACGATTTTTAGTTTCTCTATTTGCTCGTTCAACGGTTTCTGCTTCTAAACCAATTCCCACAAGCAAAATCATCGGCTCACCATTACACCGCGCGGCATCAACTGTGCGGGTTTGATTGGCAATAATCACCTCACAAGCACTCGCAATTGGATTAAGCCGTGCAGGAATTCCGATAGCCACCGCAAAAGCATTGGCTGTTCCTCGAGGAATGATACCCAAAGGAATATCTGTGCCAATCAGTTCTCCAGCCACTTCTGAGACCGTACCATCGCCTCCTGATGCAATAATAATATCAGGCCCAGCGGCGATCGCCTGTGCGGTCAATTCAGTCGCACTGATATCGGGTGTAGTCTGCTGAATCACTAACTCCATCGCAGGTTTTAGCAGCTTTTTAATCAACGCTAAATCTTCTTCAGTGTTCCCCGAACCTGCAACCGGATTAAAAATTAGATAAGCAATTTGACTGCGACGCAGACGGTCAAAAATGGCTTCTGCTGTGGCTATATTGGTGGCAATGGGAACATTATGAACTGCACAAATTCGTTGTAATAGTTGGACATTCGGCTCATGGGGTTGAGCAGATAACGGGTCAATCAGAAAAATTACCCCACTGACGTTGCCTTCAGCGACTTGAGCTGCGATTTGAGCATCTCCCCCCGACGAGCCGGACAGGACGCATTCAATGGTTAAATTGGTGGCTGTCTGAATCCGTTCTCCAGTGCTTTTCGTTGCTAGGATACGGTAGCGAGATAAGATTGCTTGATGACGTTGAGCAAACTGAATCATATCGTTTTTTTTACCGTCGTGAGCAATTACAGCCAGAGTTGCAGACATGAGAATTTTCCTAAATTATAAAAAAGAAGAAGACTGTGAGAAGGGAGATCACAGGACAAGGGGAACAAAGGGTAAAAATCCTTGATTACAATCATAACTCTGACTCAGAACTCATCATTTATAATTTAAATCCCTACTCATTACTCCTTTACACGAGACAGACAAGGCAGATGAGACAGACAAAGAGTTTAAACGTTTGGCTATAATTATAAATCTCACTCATAATTCATAATTCATAATTCATAATTCCTGATTGATATAGTTTTATGGTTTTACAAGTTTCCCCCGCTCAGAAGAAACTCAATATTACCTGGGAAGCGTTGCCAGCCGATTTTGTTTTACCCGATGATCCTGTGGAAAATATTCAGCAACCCCTGCTCGCTGCGGCATTAACCGATGCCTTAGGTGCTGCCGGACAAATTCAACCTGAAATGTTAATTGGCTCTAATTTTGGGCTAGTGACTACAATTAATAAAAAAATTGTGGTTAAGGCACCGGACTGGCTTTATGTTCCTCAAGTCCAACCGGTTGCGGCGGGAATTATTCGCCGAAGTTATACACCCAATTTAGAAGGTTCACCTGTGGCTATTGTCATGGAATTTTTGTCGGAAACAGACTGCGGAGAGTTATCGGTTCGTTCAACTCCACCTTACGGTAAGCTTTATTTCTACGAACATATTTTGCAAGTTCCCACTTATGTCACTTATGATCCTTATGAAGTTAGTTTAGAAATTAGACGTTTGGAAAACGGGAAATATATGATTCAAAAGGTCGATGAAAATGGGCGTTTTTGGATTCCTGAATTAGAACTATTTCTCGGCACTTGGCAAGGTGAAAGACTCGGACAAAATACGACTTGGTTGAGGTGGTGGGATCGAAACGGGAATTTATTGTTATGGAGTAGTGAACAAGCTCAACTAGAACGACAACGAGCTGAAGAACAACAACAACGAGCTGACAAATTGGCAGCTAAATTACGTGAGTTAGGTGTCGATCTAGATCAAGTTTAATTGCGGCAAATATTATTAACATCGGTAGTCTGCTAGCGCTATATTATTGCTATTGATTTTAAATTTATCTAAAATAATCATAGCTTAGCTAAGTTTCATTTTCTTCTGAATTTGTCGCTGCCATTCTTGCTGCAAATTATTAACAGTATATTCCCAAGTGTATTGACTAATATATTTTCTGGCTTCACTTCCCATTTCTTTACGAAGAGAGTCATTTTCCACTAATTGTTTCAACTTTTGAATAAAATCTTCTTGGTTTTGCGGCTCAAACAAATAACCATTTTTCCCATCTTGAATATCTTGTACTAAACCCCCAGCGCGAGGTGCAAGAACAGGTAAAGCAGCAGCAAATGCTTCAATTAATGTAACCGCTCGATTTTCTTTTTCTGAAGTTGTAATATAAATATCACTATTAATCAGTAAAGCAGGAATTTTGCTGGGAGAAACGCGACCTAATAAATAAACATACGGTGTAAATTGAGAGAGTTTTTGAGCAATTTCTGTCCCCATAGAGCCATCTCCAACAATAATTAATGCAATCTTTTCAGGATCAATCTGTTGAACTAATTTTGGATAAACATTTAATGTAAATTTCCAGCCTTTATCTGGAGTCAGCCGACCCACAAAAATTATTTTTATTTTATTATTAATATTTTTTATACTATAGTTATTTTCAAAAAAAAATTGCTCTTTTTTAAGACAATCAAACCGCTTAGAATCAAATCCATTTAAATCTATATATTTACTATTTTTAATTCCTAGCTTAACCAGCTTTTTCTGAGTGACTTCACTCGGCACTAAAGTAATATCGTATGAGTTATAAACAAATCTCAATAATATTTTAAATAAAGATTGAATCAATTTAATAATGATTGCCGGAACATCAAAAAAATCATCTGCATACTCTAAAAAATTTGTTCTAAAACAAGCCACACAAGGAATATTATGTTGCTGAGCAAACTTAACACCTGGCACACGAAAAAAACCAACAAATAGACGTTCTGGTTCTTCGACATGAATAATATCGGGTGCAAAGTTTTTCAGCGCTTTTAACATCACAGAATAAGAGCGATAATTCACATTTCGTTCAAAGTCAAGTCCCATAAATGAGGTACTTTCTAAATTAATCACTCTCACACCTGGTAAAATTTCACCTGTATGCTCTTGCCACTCCGGATAAACAGAGGCTAAAGCCTGATAATCTGGACAAAACAGCAGCACCTGATGTCCCCATTGACTCAGCTTTTTTAGCCGATAATAGCTACCCACTGTCACTCCATCAACAACAGGAAGAAATCCAGAAGTAATAATGGCAATTTTCATGCAATGTGATGATAATTTAAAATATTCAGGATTATAGGATAATCGGGAATGGTGACAGGAGCAACTAAAAGTTGAAAATAATTTAACTTTTTAGCTTTGAAATAGTTAGAGATAGAAACTCTGCTTTTTCTTAGTTTGTCAAGTCCGAAATCGCTTCACTATCAGTGGACTCCTGTTCTATCTTGTTTAAATAGTATACAAATGGTAACTCCGCCAAGGGACATGACTCCTACTGACTTTATACAAAAGTTTCAAACATTTGACAAACTTCGCCCCGAGTCCGCTGGGGTTGATAATGACGGCAATTTTGACAAACTGATGGTGTAATATTCTGAGAGTGCATTAACTTTTTTCTGAAAAACTCAATATCTGATTGTTTCTCAAAACTTACTCTTGACTTTGTTGCTAAACTTACAATTTGATGTTTAATAGAATAAAAAAAATAACAATAAATCTAGTACATTATGGAAAATACCGATTTTTTAATTTGGTTGATTTCGATTGGGACGCTGGCTGTGATTGGAGTAGGGACGATGATAAGCGCTTACAAAGGTACTGGTAGTATTTCAATTTTATTCAATGAACCGTTGTCTCTTCCAACAGCCTTACCAGACTCAGACAGCGGTACCGAAGCTGCGGTGCAGTTTCAAGAGGGCTACAATGCTTATAAAGCCGGACAATACCGCAAAGCGATTGATTACTTTACCCGAGCGATTGAACACCAAGCAAGCCTAGCACAAGCCTATCATAACCGAGGTTTAGCTTATGCCAATTTGCGGCAAGATGATAATAGTGTGGTTAGCTTACTCAGCGCCAGTGAATTTTATGCT
Organism: Microcoleaceae cyanobacterium; assembly: GCA_049649525.1. Classification (GTDB taxonomy): domain Bacteria; phylum Cyanobacteriota; class Cyanobacteriia; order Cyanobacteriales; family Microcoleaceae; genus JAAURB01. The sequence goes on along the minus strand of JBARZE010000002.1, from coordinate 6,726 downwards.
CAACAGGATAATAAGGACGCTTTACTGCAGCTCAAACAACATCTCCAACTCATCAAGGCGCGTAAATTAAACCGGGAAAGTCTTTAGTCATTATGCTTCCTGACTGTCTGAAGTGGGAGAGAATTTGTCAGCCGATGCATCGGCTGAAGTGCGAATATTTACAGCTTCTCAACTAAAAGTCGATGAGCGATGGCAAGTCAACTCACTCATGACTAATTAATAATCGCGCATCATATCATTGGGTGCATTGTGTCGATAATGTAATGACAAATTATGGAAAATATGAGTTTAATTGCTAAAATTGAAGCGATTTTGTATCTCAAAGCAGAACCCCTTGATCTTAAAGATATTGTTGAAATGGTTAAAGCAGATCGTAAAGTGGTCAAACAAGCTTTAACTCAGATGATTTCAGATTATGTTGATCGAGAAAGTGCTTTAGAAGTGGTTGAAATTAATCGAAAATATACATTACAATTGCGAGAAACCTATCGAGATTTAATTGATACTTTGATTCCACCGGAATTAGGTGTGGGTGCATTGAGAACCCTCGCAGCGATCGCGCTCAACGAAGGCATGGCACAAACACAATTGGTTGAACTTCGAGGATCGGGGGCTTATCAACACGTTCAAGAACTTGTCGCGCTGGGATTTGTTCATAAACGCAAACAAGCAGAAAGCCGTTCCTATTGGTTACAAGTGACTAAAAAATTTCACCAGTATTTTCAAGTCGATCAGCTTCCCCATCAATTAGCATTAAAATTTGAACCCCGTCACTCAGAAAATAAAAATGTAGAGGAATCACAATTTTCTGAAGTTAAAAATACAGAACTTGAAGTTTGAAAAAAGATGAAAGTGTAGCCGTTTTAACAGATAATAAGTCAATCCGGTTAAATTTATCTAAAATTGTAGTAAATCCTCTCAATTTAGCGACCTGCCTGTAGCCAAATCTGACCTGCGCCCAATTCACCTCACGACTCTAGGACACAATAGACTACACTATAAGTACACAGTCAGATATTAAAAATCACCTCATGGTATTTAATCCCGATTTTCTTAAATCCAGCGATCGCGAAATTTCGGAGAATTCTCTTTTGGACTACCTTCAGCATCAGCATCCTGAGGTTCTGACTTATGTAGCTCAGTCAGCTAGCTCGGAGGTGAAGGAGATTATTTCTCGAAATGTCCAAGGTTTGATTGGTGTATTGCCCACAGAAGATTTTGATGTACAAATTACAACTAACCGGGAAAATTTAGCAGGTTTATTAGCCTCAGCAATGATGACAGGGTATTTTCTCAGTCAGATGGAACGACGGATGCATTTAGACCACAACCTTTCTAAAACTGGCTCAATGGATGCTGGCTGAGGTTAACTAGATACGATATCAATTAACATGCTCCTAAGTCTTGATGGGCTAGGAGAGAATGAAAACCCTTAAAATCATCAATCAATACTGAATTCTCTCTAGTCCACAATGACCGAGAATAGAGTTTAAAGTCTACTAATTTTCTGTTGCTAGAGCTGACTCGGGAAAAGGAGTCGGTTTCACCTTCAGCAGTTTAACCTCACCTGAACGATTAACTTCCACTTCAAGCTCTTCACCAATCAAACTGACTTCTACTTGCTCTTGAACTTGAGTTGTCGTATTAACCGGTATTCCAGCAATTGTTTGCAAGACATCTCCTTTCTCAATTCCCCCCAAAGCAGCCGGAGAATCTTCAACCACCCGAACCACAAGCACTCCTTGCGTTTGAGTAATATTGACTTCTAATTGTTCTGCCATATCCTCAAGATTAGCCGCGCTCAACTCCATCATCTGTACCCCAAGAAAGGGATGATCGGCTTTTCCTTTCTCAAATAGCTGAGTTCCTATTCTTAGCGCTGTTTCAATCGGAATCGCAAACCCTAGTCCCTGAGCATTGGCCCGAATTGCGGTATTAATCCCAATCACTTTCCCTTCATCATTCAGGAGTGGTCCTCCAGAATTCCCCGGATTAATGGCAGCATCGGTTTGAATAAAACGGACTCGTTTACCCGGAATCCCCACTTGTGAGCTAGAACGACCAATCGCGCTAATAATCCCAACAGTAATGGTATTATCTAAGCCTAAAGGATTACCAATCGCGATCGCCCACTGACCCGGTACAATCGTATCAGACCGACCAATCGGAGTAGAAGGAAGTTCTTCTTTTAAATCTAACTTCACCGCAGCAATATCTGTAATATCATCAACCCCTTTCACTTTCCCCTCAAAGCGACGACCATCTTTGAGGGTGACCTGCACTACATCTGCCCCATTAACAACGTGAGCATTCGTCAATACTTGACCATCAGCGGCAATAATAAAGCCTGAACCTGTGCCATGACGAACTCGTTCTCGAGGAGTAGGCAATTGATCGCCGAAAAAGCGCTTTAATAAAGGATTATTAAATGAACTGGAAGAATTCTTTAATCGCTTCGTTGCATCAATCCGCACAACTGCTGGCCCCACCCGATCCGCTGCTTCAGCAATAAAATTAGAACTGTGGCGGATAATGACCTTATTTTCTCGGATTCGAGGTGGTGTTTCTGGGGCAACAGGCCGGACAACCGGAACAACCCTGGACTGTTTAAATTGATTTTGGGTCTGAAAATAGCGATTTCCCAGCCATCCACTGCCCCCACCAATTGAAAGTAAAGATAAATAAACCGTTAGCTGTTTCAGAGATAAGTTCATCTGCGTTTTTGATTAAATCAGGTAATTCCTCTTAAAATTTTTGCCAAAGTTGCAATAGGTCAGAGCGTATGGGGAAAAGCATCTCAGATTTGACTGGTGCTACTTCACTTCACCTAAAAGCGGATTGACAGGCTTGAGGTCTCCTTGTTATAGGCTGTCAGGAGACTAGATCAGATGCAGATTAACTCGCCATTGGTACAAGTTACTGCAAATACGCAGCCAAAATATTGACTGGGTTCAATTGACTATTTTCAATAGATAGGGGAGTCAATCCAGAATAATTTATGCTCTACTACTAATATCTACTTTAATCGAAAAATATTCAACTTAGCTTTGCTTATACAATAATCATGATTTCACAGCAGTTAATATTCTGTATAACAGTGAACAGTTGTGATTCATCGTAAGTTATGAATTGTCGATCCTTTTAGGCTAGGAGCAAGAGACTAAATTCATCGTTTCTTTACCCCTGCTGGTTTGCTCACCTCCCCGTATTCAGCGTCTTCTTATAAATCTGTAATGATGCGATCGCTTACTCAATTTTTACCTTATTATTTTTGGTGTTTTGTTTTAATAGGGGAAAGTCTATTCCCCACCTCTATTGCTTTAGGGGCTGATTTATTTATCCGCGAGCCGGAGACGGAGGCAACTTGCACCACCCCTGTTTTATCTCGCCTCAAACGTCATCAAATTGCCCCAGGCGAGACATTATCTCAAATTGCCCAGCAATATAACCTAATTCCAGCCACCCTGTTGGGAATGAACGCTAATTTACGACAGCCTCAATTACCTGTTGGGGAAGAGATTGTGATTCCTCCCTACAATGGTATTCAAGTCGAAGTGCAGCCAGGAACGACATTACAGGATTTAGCCAATAGCTATAATGTTCGGGCGGATGTAATTTTTGAAGCCAATGGCTGTCAGTCTCAACCTCAAGTTGCCTTTATTCCTGGAGTAAATTGGTCCCCTGGAGGAGCAACGACTGTTGAATTAGGAATATTATCCGGCTATCCCCTGCCACAAACGGCTGAAGCTTTACTCAGTTATGGTTGGCAATTACATCCGACTCTAGGGGAAGTGATATTTCATAGTGGCATAGACTTACTGGCAGCACCGGGTACTCCGGTTTTGTCTATCGGAGAAGGAATTGTGGCTTTTGCGGGTAAACGCGGCAGTTATGGTAATGCAGTGGTGATTAATCATCCCTCAGGAAAACAAACCCGTTATGCTCATCTATCAGAAATTACGGTTCAACCGGGTCAAAAGCTGCAGTTAGGAGACGTAATTGGCAAAGTCGGTCAAACCGGAAAACCGGATATGGTACAACCTCACCTACATTTTGAAATTCGTTATAACTCGCCTCTGGGATGGGTAGCGGAGAGTCCTAATCCCTATTTTGCCGATGGCAAGCCGTAAGAGCAAGGCAGGGGAACCCTAAAACGGTTCTGTTTCAGTCCACTCTTGAGTTGATGGTGATTCGGACTCCGGAGTCCAATGAACAGTTTTAGGAAGTTTTGGTAACTTAATGGCAGCAATAGACTGTAATTTACGCCTTCCCGGAGGCTGTATCAACGGAGCTGGCCAGTTAGAATGAGCAGCTTGTTGGGGTGGAGAATCAGCTTGTTGTGGTGGTTGACGATCTGTGACAACCGATTGAGATATTTCTTCGCTCATCGCTTTAGGAACATATTCAAGCAAATCTAATTCTGGATCGACTTCATTCTGGCGATCTCGATTTAAAGACGCATACTCTGCCTGAATACGTTCTAATTCTTCTTCTAACAATTCAGCTTGAGACAAGTCTTGTTTAAGATCAAAACTGACATCAAGTGGTTTAGACTCTACCGTATTTGTGGGTAAATCAGCGTACCCATGAGTTTCTAACTCTTCGAGTTGAGCAGATAAGTCGGGAGAAGAAGTATAATCTGTTGTCGGTTCAGTTGTTTGATCAACTATTTCTATTGGTTGAGGGTAGAATTGCTCTTCTTCTTGTCCTTGAATAATTTCTTCTAAGGCTTCAACAGACTTTTCTTCAGAAGTCGATTGTGTAGACCAAGGTTGAACGGGAGAAGCTTTAGGGGTAGGTGTCTGTCGAGTTGGATCGCTCTCTACAGATTTAGGCAGAGTCGGTTCAGGAGTGAGTTGGGTAAATGAATTAATCATTAATTCTGATTGATTCAAATTCGGCTGAGACCTGTGCCTCGATTGCATTTCCACAGCTCGTTCTAAGGCGGCTTTAAATTGCAATGTGTGGCGTTGTTGGCGGTGTAAACGCGATCGCAAATCCCGACAAGTATTTTGAGTTTGCATCAGCTCATGAAACTGTTCGTTGTATCGCTGTTGAGTTAAAGTACAATCTCGTTCCATCTGAGCCATTTTTGTTTGACTGGCTTCCCACTGCCCCGTTAGAGTTTCAACCAATACTTGTTGTCGTTGAATCACTTGATGAGTGAGTTCTTGTTTGCCAAATAAGCGGGTGACTTGCTCTTGGGCTAGGGCAAGTTCTTGAGTGTGTTGATTGATAATAGCCTCTTTGTCTCGTAAATCTTTTTGATAACTATCAAGTTGGGCTTCGAGTTGGGCAATGCGCTCGACTAAGTCCTGATTATACTCCCGCAACGCTTGAATAAACTCTGTTGAGTTTTCGTCGTCGTCTACACTTGGCTTTGTTTTCGGTTGAATCTGCGGTGCGATTTCAAGAAAACTTGGAGATTGTTGTGTTGTGGGTGAATTGAGTAATTCCTGCTCAGTTGAGTCAACCACCTGAAGTTGGTCTACACTGATCGCATTAGGAAAATCTACCGTTTGCCATTCCCCCTCAGATTGATTTTCTGCTGCTGGTAATATTGAGGGACTCTTGGACTCAGCCGATTCAGACTGCGGTTGATTGAGTGGGAAATCAGCGGAGGGCATGGCTATCACCTAAACCGTTACACAATTGCACTTCCAGTTTATCGTGAGTTTCCCTATTTCGTGAATACACTCAGCAGCAGAGGAGGACTGGGGTTAGCGAATAGATTTTTACCAAAACTGAGCTTGATTTTTGCTGGGGGGGTTGACCCCACACTCACAAATGCTGTATATTGTGTTATACAGATGCACCCTGATGGTAGGGAGAGTTGCTCAGGCGGCTCTCTCTTTTTTTTGTGATCTGATAAAAATCTATTATCCTTTTACCAAAGCTTTATATTTTTCTGAGCAATCTTTACACAATCTTTAAATGAGGGGCTTGACCCCTCACCGGGTTTTTCTATATGATTAACTACAGATGCACCCTGATGGTAGGGAGAGTTGCTCAGGCGGCTCTCTCTTTTTTTTGCTAATGATTAAAAGCGATCAAAATTATGAGATTGTTAGCACAAAATATTTAAGCACATTGATATGAAAAAGGCTATATTTCACTTGATGTATATTTAATTCAAAAGATTAATTATAACTTTACAAAAACTTAATAATAATTACATAACTTTTTACACAATCTTTAAATAAGGGGCTTGACCCCTCACCAGGTTTTTCTATATGATTAACTACAGATGCACCCTGATGGTAGGGAGAGTTGCTCAGGCGGCTCTCTCTTTTTTTTGTTCAAAATTATCAATATTTTAATCAGAGACGAAAGTTAATCAAATTACAGTTATCGTGATGTAAAACAAAACTGCTATATTAACTCACTGCCATCTTAAACCAGAAATTAAGTAAGGACTTTACGAAAGCTTAGTAATTTAGTTCCTAATCTTTACAGACTCTTTAAATAGAGGGCTTGACCCCTCACTAATATTCCGATATGATTGTTAACAAATGCACCCTGATGGTAGAGGGAGTTGCCAAAGCGACTCTCTTTTTTTTTATATTTAAACTCGATAAAAATAGCAGTTAATGTGATGTTGAAAAAAAAATATATAATCTTTATTTTAGTGAGTCAAAGCTTTACAGAAACTTTAAGAAAACACATTGCTTTTAAATCAGGAATATAGCTATACTTATAACAAATGCACCCTGATGGTGGAGGGAG
>JBARZE010000001.1:0-102627 GCA_049649525.1 Microcoleaceae cyanobacterium | reverse complement strand
AATAACTATTGCGATCGAAAACCTTAATTCTACTCATCCCGAAAACCATGACAGTTTCAACTGACACCTCAATAACTATTGCGATCGAAAACCTTAATTCTACTCATCCCGAAAACCATGACAGTTTTAACTGACACCTCAATAACTATTGCGATCAAAAACCTTAATTCTACTCATCCCGAAAACCATGACAGTTTCAACTGACACGTAAATAACTATTGCGATCAAAAACCTTAATTCCATTCCTTCTAGAAAACCATGACAGTTTCAACTTATACTCAAGGAACCATTGCAGCAGAAAATCCTCGGTTAAGCTGGTTAGTGGGAAATGCCCGACTGACAGACTTATCCGGTAAACTGTTGGGGGCACATTTAGCCCATGCTGGCTTAATTATGTTTTGGGCTGGGTCTGTTACCATTTCAGAAGTGGGTCGATATGTACCCGGTCAACCGTTGCCCGAACAGGGTTTGCGTTTACTTTCCCGTTTAGCCGCTTTGGGTTGGGGAATTGGTCAAAACGGTACGATTGTTGATACTTATCCCTATTTTGTGATTGGGATGTTGCACTTGGCTGCATCGGCTGTTTTAGCAGCAGGTGGCTTTCACCACATCTTTCGTGGCCCTGCTAAATTAAAAGACGGTAATCAACAAGCGGCTTGGTTTCATTACGAATGGACTGACCCGAAAAAGCTTAGCTTTATTCTGGGAAATCATTTGATTATTCTGGGAATCGGTGCTTCACTGTTTGTATTGAAAGCCATGGTATTTGGTGGTATTTATGACACGGCTATAGGAAATGTGCGTATAATTACGGAGCCGACATTGAACCCGGTGACGATTTTTGGCTATTTGTTTGGCTTTAATCATGGGGTTTGGACACCACTGGGAATGGCAAGTGTCAGTAGTCTTGAAGATGTAGTGGGGGGTCATATTTGGATTGCAGCCCTGTTAATTGGCGGGGGAATTTGGCATATCCGGACTCAACCGTTTCCCTGGGCAATTCGTCTCCTTCCCATTAACGCCGATGCGATTCTATCTTATAGTTTGGGGGGTTTAGCCTTTATGGCTTTCGTCTCAATGGTATTTGTTGGCTTTAATACCACGGTTTATCCTGTAGAATTTTATGGTAGCGATCGCTTAGGCTTGTCAAGTACTCAGTTTTTCCTCGGGGTACTAGCATTATCTGGTCATCTCTGGCACGCTACTCGGGCTCGTTCGACAATGGCAGGTTAGTTTAATTACTGCATCTTGTCAAAATCTAAAAATTTTTGGAGTTTTGATGAGAATTATTTTTAATAAGAGCATAGCCTGCTATAATCAAATTGAGATGAAAATCCAAATACTCATATTAGGGAAATCAGATCTTCAGTCTTCCCCCTAATCAGTATAAAACCTCAAAATATAAGAGGTTTCAAGCATTTCACCACTGACGCTCTAGTCGATAGAGAAAGACACTACACCTAAACCCACAGCGCCACTTAACAAGAATCATTCTTTTTAAGAAAGTCATTAAGTTTAGGTATTGGCTAAATACTGAGGTAGAGAGCGATGAAAACCTGTTTATGTTGTCGAGAAAAATTACTTCATCACATTAGCCAAAACCGTTGTTATTGGTTTTGTTCTTACTGTCGGCAAGCGATGCCCGCCACAGATGAAAGAAAAATTATCTCGTCCAACCTTCAATCTATCTCTTCTCTATCCGACTCCGTTTAGTTGTGAATTTCGCAATCATCAACAAATTACTACAACTCTATTGTAAGGAGAAACAATGACACAAGTTGGTTTATTTTACGGTACCACCACTGGCAAAACTGAAAATGCCGCTGAAATGATCAAAGAGGCATTAGGGGGTGATGATGTTGTCACAATGCATGATATTGCAGATGTTAGTGACGATGAATTTAGCCAATATGAAAACATTATTATTGGTTGTCCCACCTGGAATATTGGGGAACTTCAAAGTGACTGGGAGGGTTACATAGATGAACTAGATGATATTGATTTTAGTGGTAAAAAAGTCGCTTATTTTGGTACTGGAGATCAAATTGGTTATGCCGATAACTTTCAAGATGCCATGGGTATTTTAGAAGAAAAAATCTCTGGACTGGGAGGTAAAACAGTCGGGTTATGGCCGACAGAAGGTTATGAACATGAAGCCTCACTTGCTGTTAAAAATGGTAAGTTTGTCGGTTTAGCGATAGATGATGATAATCAAGCTGAATTGACAGAAGAACGTGTTCAAAAATGGGTCACTCAACTCAAATCTGAATTGGGTTTATAAAACAGATCATTTAGGATGCCTTGGTAAGGGGTTAAGCGTTATTCAACTCCTTATCAAGGTGAGATTAATTGATTCTTTTCGTTCGCTATTAACTTTCGGTAAATTCTATGAAACTTTGTTCTTGCTTACCTCAAACTGTTTGGCTCAATACTAATCCCAGTTTTAGACATTTTGATCAAAAATTATTGGGTGAACTCGCTCAAGTTAATCAAGTGGCTTATTGGGAATATCAACAGGATTTAGATGAAGCGACAACCTTAGATGATATTATTGATTTGGTTCATAATTATCTGAAAAAATTCAATCATCCTGTGCATTTAATCGGTCATAGTACAGGTGGATTGATTGGGTTATTATATGCTCAGAAATATCCTCAAAAAGTTAAATCGTTAACGCTGCTTTCGGTTGGAGTTTACCCCGCATCAGATTGGAAAGCTCATTACTATATTCAACAGCAATTACTCCCTTTTTGCCGGGAACATATTTTACAGAATTTAGCCCGTAATCTTTTTCCTTGCCAATCTAAAAATACACAGAAAGCAATTTATAAGCTATTAGAACGAGATTTAGTCGAATCATTTTCACTTCATTCTCTTTATCAACGCATTAGTATCTGTCCGGCTAGTGTTGCTGTTCCTTTAATGGTATGTGGTTCTCAAACTGATTATGTTATTACTCATTATGAATTAGAAGAATGGCGTACTTTCTTTTATCCCGGCGATCGCCTGCGTTGGTTTCCAGAAGGAGGTCACTTTTTTCATCACTTTTATCCCGAAGATGTCAAAGCAGAAATTATTAAATTTTGGGGAACGCTTGAACCCGATATTAAGAAATCACAAAAAGCTCTCATGAACCCATCATCAACCTGCTAAATTATGCCTTGAATTTATCACCTCAAAAGAAGCAATCAGATTATGTTAAATGATCAACTTTACCTACTACAAATCACCTCTACTTCAATTCGTCCATTTTGCTCTATTTTTGCAATTACATTAGTCATCAGTAGTGTTGGAATGCTATTAAAAACATTCCAGCAGGGTTGGAAACATCTACAGCAATTACATCAAATTCCTTGTAGTCGTTGTGCTTATTTCACCGGAGATTATCGCCTCAAATGTACGGTTTGTCCCTCTCAAGCGTTAACAGAAGAAGCCATTGGTTGTAGAGACTTTGAAACCACTTCATTTTCTCCTAAGTCTATCTCTAATTATTCAAAATTATCGAAAAGTTGAATAGTGTAATGGGTTAAGAGAAATAGTTGAATCAACAGATCCTAACCCATTTATCTCAGATTTTCTCTAAGTTAAGAGACTTAGCTTGATCTAATAACTTTTGTAATTTTTCTCCTTCAATTACCTCCGTTTCTAATAACTGTAAAGCAACTTGATCTAATAATTCTTGATTTTGATTCAGAATTTTTAATGCGGTTTGATGAGCCGTTTCAACAATTTCTCGGACTTCTCGATCAATTACTTCTGAGGTTTTTTCACTGATTAACCTTCTGGTATTTCCCCCATTATTTCCGAGGAAACTCGCTTGACTGGCTTGATTGTATGCCAGCGGCCCTAATGTTTTACTCATGCCGTAATTCGTTACCATTTTCTCTGCTAATTGTGTGGCTCGTTGCAGGTCATCAGAAGCACCATTTGTCACTTTATTAAAGATAATTTCTTCTGCAGCCCGACCGCCTAAAAGAGTAGCAATTTGTTGTTTAAATTCCACTTCATCCATTAAGAAACGGTCTTCTGTCGGTAACTTCAAGGTATAGCCTAAAGCATTCATTCCCCGTGGCACAATTGAGATTTTAGCGACCTTTCCACCTCCCGGCATTAACGCCCCCACAATAGCATGACCCACTTCATGATAAGCCACAATTTTCTTTTCTTTATCACTCAAAACACGGCTTTTCTTTTCTAACCCAGCCACCACTCTTTCAATCGCTTCTTTAAAGTCTTCCTGGGCTACTTTTTCCCGATAATTTCGAGCCGCGAGTAATGCCGCTTCATTAACTAAATTCGCTAAATCTGCACCACCAAATCCAGGCGTTTGAGTGGCAATATCGTGTAAATTAATATCTTCTCCGAGTTGAACTTTTCCCGCATAAATATCTAAAATAGCCTTGCGTCCGGCTAAATCAGGACGGTCTACGAGTACCTGTCGATCAAAGCGTCCGGGACGTAATAACGCCGCATCTAACGCCTCTGGGCGGTTGGTTGCAGCCAATACAATCACGGTTTCATCCCCTACACCAAACCCATCCATTTCTGTTAATAATTGGTTTAAGGTTTGTTCCCGTTCATCATTACTTCCACTTTGATTCCCACCACTACTTCTCGACTTACCAATTGCGTCTAATTCATCAATAAAAATAATACAAGGGGCTTTCTTTTTTGCCTGTTCAAATAAATCCCTAACTCTTGCGGCTCCCGTCCCAACAAATAACTCGACAAATTCAGAAGCAGAAATACTAAAAAAGGGAACTTTTGCTTCTCCAGCCACCGCTTTTGCCATCAATGTTTTCCCGGTTCCAGGTGGCCCCACTAATAGTACTCCTTTGGGAATTCGGGCACCAATTTTAGTGTATCGATCTGGATTTTTTAGAAAGTCTACAATCTCTGCCAGTTCGGTTTTTGCTTCTTCGACTCCAGCGACATTATCAAAAGTAATTTTCTCTGATTCTCCCTCTACATAAACCTTGGCTTTACTCTGACGAATTGATAAAGAGCCTTCCGGGCCTTTGTTCATAAAAAATCGTAAAGCAAAGACTAAAATAATAGGCGGAATCACCCAACTAAGTAAAACATTTAAACCATTTTGTTGAGTCGGGGTTTCGGCTTGGAAAACGACCTCTTTATCTTCTAAACGATTCGCTAACTCCGGATCAAAAATCGGTGTAGTTGTTAATAGCGGCCCTAATTCTCCTTCTTTTTCCCCTTTGAGACGATATCGAATTTCATTATCCCCAATTTGTACCCCCGCCACTTGATCATTCTCTAATTGTTGAATAAAAATACTGTAGGGAATTCGCGACGGTGGACGACGAGGATAAAAAATGTAAGCGGCAAATAAAAGTCCGGCTAAAATTAGTAATAATTTGCTAATTTGTGGGGAATCAGGAAATCGATTTTTCTTTTTAATGCTCATCGTCGTCTCTATGAAGTCTGATATTAAATAGAGTACCCAGTTTGATTCAATACTTTTACATCGGCGAGTCTTGTTTGTCCCAAAAATTGTCTCAGTAGAGTTTAACTCAGAGGCAATTACTCTTTTTATACATCCAACTACGGAATGCCGTTAACGCAGGCAGCGCCATCAAACGACGGTGTAACGTTGACTAATGTTTGAGTTGTGATGGGGTATAGCAGGTGGGTCAATTATTATGTACAATATCAAAATTATTACGATCCGATTAAAAACCTTGAGACGCGGATTATAGGCTGGTTTTATGAGCGAAAGAACACTATTTGATAAAGTTTGGGATCTTCACACGGTTGGTACATTGCCCTCTGGTCAAACTCAACTCTTCATTGGTTTGCACCTAATTCATGAAGTGACCAGTCCCCAGGCGTTTGCCATGTTGCGCGATCGCAATTTAAAAGTATTATATCCAGAGCGTACTGTTGCCACAGTCGATCATATTGTGCCGACGGAAAATCAATCCCGCCCGTTTGTCGATGTTTTAGCTGAAGAAATGATGCAGGCATTGGAAACAAGCTGCAAAGAATACGGTATCCGATTTTATAATATTGGTTCGGGAGATCAAGGCATTGTTCATGTGATTGCCCCAGAACAAGGTTTGACTCAACCGGGAATGACAATTGCTTGTGGTGACTCCCATACTTCGACTCATGGCGCGTTTGGGGCGATCGCGTTTGGGATTGGTACTTCGCAAGTGCGGGATGTTTTGTCTTCTCAAACTCTATCTTTATCGAAGTTAAAAGTTCGGCGAATTGAAGTCAATGGCGAATTACCACCTGGGGTTTATGCCAAAGATGTTGTTCTACATATTATCCGTGTATTAGGCGTTAAAGGCGGTGTGGGTTATGCCTACGAATACGCGGGTACAACCATTGAAGCAATGTCAATGGAAGAACGGATGACAATCTGTAATATGTCCATTGAAGGAGGGGCGAGATGTGGTTATGTTAACCCAGATAACACTACTTATGACTATCTCAAAGGTCGAGATTTTTCCCCCAAAGGCGCAGACTGGGATCAAGCGGTGGACTGGTGGCAGCAAATTCGCAGTGATGCCGATGCGGTTTATGATGATGTGATTACGTTTGAGGCGGCTGAAATTGAACCGACTGTGACTTGGGGAATTACGCCCAGTCAAGGAATTGGGGTGAGTGAAACAGTCCCAGAAGTCGGCAGTCTACCCAAAGGGGATCAAGAAGTGGCGCAAGAAGCCTATCGTTATATGGAGTTTAGCGCCGGAACACCAATTAAAGGGACAAAAGTCGATGTTTGTTTTATTGGTAGTTGTACGAATGGACGCATTAGCGATCTACGAGAAGCCGCTAAATTTGCTAAAGGACGAACCGTCGCAGAAGGGGTGAAAGCTTTTGTAGTCCCTGGATCTGAACGGGTTAAACAACAAGCTGAAGCCGAAGGACTCGATCAAGTGTTTACTGCTGCTGGGTTTGAATGGCGAGAGGCGGGATGTTCGATGTGTCTGGCGATGAACCCCGATAAGTTACAAGGAAATCAAATTAGTGCTTCTTCCTCTAACCGCAATTTCAAAGGACGACAAGGATCTTCAACGGGACGAACATTGTTAATGAGTCCGGCAATGGTAGTGGCAGCGGCTGTAAATGGTACAGTCAGTGATGTTCGAGAACTTTTGTAATGGCGCACATTTTCAGGGGATTTCTGAGTTACTCAAAAATATTGTAAAGTTTCGTAAAGATGTGAGTAAGTTTTAGGAAAATCGCTGATAAGTATATAGCTGTTCACAGACGATGCATTTTTTGAGTCTTAAGATATTGCTCAAGTGCTAGTTCTGTAGCTGTTGTTGATCTGTGCTCTCTGTTTCAACAGGATAGGGGACAAGGGATTGAAAAGTGTCCCTTCCTACTATCCTTCTTTATTTTTTAGGGTTATTTACAGGGGTTATGCCTCAATAAAGCGTGTTGTTTCTGAGGCATAACCGTCATGAGAGACTATAGAGCCGCTTGGACTTTAGCAATATACCATTCTCGAGCAGCTTTGCTGACCGCTTTGTTGACATCTTTCCAGGTTAGGTTAGCGGCAACGAGTTCCGCAACACTTTCCTTTTGGACATCTAGGCAAAACCATTTCAGGAAATTACCAATTTGAGACATCGCTAACTCACCCTGGCAAGCTTCAGTCAGACCTTGCTCTAGCCGATTCGGTGTTACGAATAGAGTAACAAACTCATCAACATTTTTGGCAAGTTCGGGATCGAGTTGAACAGGCTGCTTGGTTTTAACAACTTGGTGTTTCAGACCTTTTGCCTTAAACAGAAGTTGGTTATATTCTAACCCCTCGACTGTACTATGCGCTTCAGGATAGAGAACCAGTCCTTCGCCTAAACCTTCAATATCAAATGTCGCTTTGACCCAGGGGTCAGTTTGTTCGACAGTTTCAACTTGGTCGTTAAGATAGGCGATCGCCTCTTTCAAACTCGTTTCATCCCCGAAGTCAACAGTAAAAGATTCGCCATAAAACGGAAGCACATAAATATCTTTGTGTTGGGGAAGATAAGTTGCAATTTTCTCAGGATTAACTTCTAGCCGAGAAAATGCACCCGCAATACCACCAAAGCCAATGGCAAAGACGGCAAAGATTTGGCGGTCAATTTTAGAAATGGCGGTACGCTTTTGGATTCCTTTTCCACACCACTCTCCGAAAATAGTCATATGTTCGGACTGAGCACAGGCGGAAAAGACATCTTGGCAGTCACTCAGCCATTGAGCGAACCCGATGTTATCGTTGCTCGGTGTAATGATCCGAGAGCGACTCTGAGCTATGATACTGCCGTCGGAGAACACCTGAACCGCAGCATTGGTGCCGTCAAGTTTAATTTTGGCTCGGTAGGTGAGTTTTGGTGTTGCTTCTACTGCTGCAAGGTTTCGGCGGAGGTTATGCAGCAGCTCTATGCTGGGCCATTTAATCATTGCAGTGGGTTCGCTCATGATATCCTCCTATTTACGTCCGTTTTCTATTTCTTGTTGGTGCTTAATTATTCAGAATTGATGAGTCGTGATCAAAATTTAGCAATATGAGTCAGGTTTCAAGGTTGTTGGTGAATCACCAAGTTGAGCTGCGATACGACTCTGTCTTGTCTATACTACATAGACATACTACAAAATGTCAAGCATGTAATACAAAGTTGTGATTCTGGTGGAACAGGGTTTTTCCCCTATCTATTTAATCGGCAGTCCGAGTAACAGGGGAAAGATACTTTTTCCCATTGTTTTCATTGCGTGTCTTTTCAGCTTCAACACGTTATCAGAAGACGGAAAACATTGCCTATGAATAGTGAAGTCCTTGTGGAGAAATTGAGAAACTAGAAGAATGACGAAACTTCTGAAAAGTGAAGTTCTGACTTGCTTTGCCTTGCATGAAATGAAACATGGCAATTTCTTCTTTTGTGAGTCGATCTATCAGCATCCCATCGTTATAATCATAAATCCATTCTCTTGAGTTATTATCAATAGAACTATTAATCTTTCCGAAATCATTATGAACACAATTGAGGTAGCGGATGGGAATATTATTGTTTCTAATTAATTGTTCCATTGCAATAATATTGCGTTTTCCACCATTTTCATCGAAGCGAAAGTTTTGGGGTGAATTGATGACGCGGAGATAATCCGGACTCTTTTTGTATAGTGAATTGATTGCTTCAGTGTTTCGATACAGCGTCATATATCCAGTTAGATTGTTTCTTCCGCCTGAAATCACATCATAATCTGCCAGTTTTTCTGCTGTTAGAAAGCGATCAAGATTCCCCACAATCACATCTATATCAATATAACCCCAATAATCAAAACCCTCTAAATACTCACTAAATATTTCCCCAAAAGCAGGTCTAAAGTCGCACATTTTGTATGCACGATATTGATCATAGTCATAACCGGAAATTGCTAGTTTATCTTTAAAGAGATTAAACATCTTTTTCAGACTAAACTGATGAAAGCCAATTGAAGAGTCTTGATATTTTTTGATATACGGAGAACAAGCAACATTTGTAAAAATCTTTAAGCTGGTTTTCGTATTACGAGAGTAAGAGTCAATAAAATAATCAAAATAAGTCGGAAACTTCTTCGGACGTAACCAAGCCATTCTTTTCTTCTCGTCAAAAAAAGGCACTATTAAGCAGACTGAGGGGTTGTTCATCTCAATTAATATCCAATGTGTAGAGTATCGATTTTCAGATATCAGACTAACTAACAACCCTGATAGTCAATTGCTTACTATTATAATGCCGTTACAAAATAATGCCAAACTTTTGATATTAAGCGTGAAGGCATCTATGCTGAGGGAGGAAGGAGAATTACCGTGAAGGGGTTCTAGAATTTAAAATGTGATGCCACCCAACAATGTAGCTGCTATATGGATAACCTTTCTTTTTCCCCACACCCTAAACCTCACACTACTGTTGTGTTGGCGATGAGTGCTGATGGTAAAATAGCAGATAGAATGCGCTCGCCTGCTCGGTTTGGTTCAACAGCAGACAAGGCACATCTTGAACATCAAGTGGCTTTAGTCGATGCCGTGTTGTTTGGTAAAGGAACATTAGATGCTTATGGCACCACTTTACCCATCACTTCCCCCCAACTGTTGCAGCAACGACAACAACAAGGAAAACCAACCCAACCTTGGCAAATTGTTTGTTCAGCTTCAGGCGATATTTCCCCAAAGTTCAAATTTTTTCAGCAGCCTGTCCCTCACGGTTTACTGACAACAGCCGCAGGCAAACAACAGAATACTGCACCTTTTGAACAAATTATTGTTGCGCCGACAATTAATGATAATTTAGACTGGGTGAATGCTTTCGAGCAATTAACTCTACTTGGAATTCAACGAATTGCGGTGATCGGCGGGGGTGAATTAGTCAGTTCCTTAATTCAAGAAAACTTAATTGATGAATTTTGGCTAACGATTTGTCCGTTAATTTTAGGGGGAAGTCAATCGCCCACACCTGTTGCAGGACAAGGGTTTTTAGCCGCTGTTGCGCCTCAGTTACAGTTATTAGAAGTCCAAAAAATAGAACAAGAAATATTCTTACATTATCGTGTTCTGCCGAAATAATTAACTATTTTCAGTCAAACCCACTGCTTGATTAAATCGCTCCATTTCAACAGAGCGATCGCCATAAACGCCTTCTATTTGTTGTTGACAACATTCTATGGCAAAATCATTTAATTCCTCTGGTTCAATCTCAAACATTCGTTGAAAAGTCTCTATTTGGACTCGACAAAACCAAGGACGATCTGCATAAATCTGGCATTCTCTCGTGATGTGATTATAGTGAATACACCAGCCATTTTCCCCGACTAAACTGAGATAATATTCTACATCTTCTGGAGATAAATATTGATCTAATTCCGGGCGATCTGCCGGATTAAGATTACAACAAGCCCCACATTGTTTCACACAACACCAAGTTGCCACAAGCGTTTAATTTCACTCCTTTACGATGTTCATTGATTCTCTTTATTCGGAGAGTTCGGACGTTTTAAACTCGGTGGTGTCGGCGAATCTTGAGTTTCCTCATCTGGTTCAGCTTCACTCACAGTATTGTCCGTTTTTCCTACTTCTATTGAATCTTCAGTTTCTGGTTTTTCTACGATTTCTGCTGTTTCTATTGTAGATTCTGGTTCAGTTACAGGCTCTTCTACCACTTCTACTGTCTCAATTGTTAAGTCTATTTCCTCTATATTTTCAATATTCAGTTTAATCGGAGAATTCGTTTGAACAACAGGATTGTCATTTTGATCCAACTCATCGGCTACTGCAATTAACTCAGCTTCGGTCTGAATCACCTCAGACTCTGAAGGAGTAGAAGTTAATTCTTCAAAAGGAGATTTATTCGCGGGTTCGCTCTCTGTTTTGTCTACTGTTTCGACTTCGGTTGTTGTTTGTTCTGCAACTTCTAAATTAGCGGGTTCAATTGTTTCTACTGTTTCGACTTCGGTTGTTGTTTGTTCTACAACTTCTAAATTAGCGGGTTCTGGGGTTGGAGTGGGAGTCACTGCAGGTGTTTTGGGTTTAGTCACTGCAGTCTTAATTGAGGCTGTTGGCGGTTTTTGTTTGCGTTTGAATATTCCTGTCACCACTCCCAGAATTTGAGCGAGAGGATTTTGGCGTTTTGATTTAGTTTTAGCCGTTGGACGCGCGTTTGAAAGGATTTTAGCTTCTTCTTTGACCTCTGCCACCGTTTCTTTAATCTTATCGGCTGCGACATCAGCGGCATCTTCAGCTTTGTTGGCTGCGGTTTCTACCCATTCTTCAGCCACTTCAGCAACGTCTTTTGCAATATCTTCGGCTTTGTCGGTTGCAGTGTCTACCCATTCTTCGACAGCTTCAGCGGCATCTTTTGCCTTTTCAGTTGCCTCCTCAATCAATTCTTCTGCCGCTTCAGTCGCCTCTTGAAGCACTGTTGGCGGTGCATTTTCTAGCGGTGTATTCTGTATCGGTGTGACTGGCTCTACTGTATTGATTGGGGTTGTCTGCAATATCGTCGGTTCAACAGATTCTAGTGTCTCTGGTTGTGGAGATTTTTCCAACGCTACAGGCTGACTCACCGTGGCGGGTACGGTTGCACCAGGGGAGGGCAACACCTGATTGGTTCGTTGCTTAATAGATTCAGGAATTGGTGTTTTCAGTAGTTCAGGGGTGATGCGACGACGTAACGTTACAGTTTGCCATCCCAGCCATCCGAGCAAAGCCACACTGGCCGTCTGACCCAGGAGAACCGCTCCGGTGATGCGTCCTGCACAAACCCACAGTATCAGAGCATAAAACAGCCCAACGCCACTCCAGACAAAATCGTTTTTCCGATGGATTTCAGGAAAAAAGAAAGCTGCCATGTATAGTCCTAAGCTGCTGATAGCAACTGCGATCGCCAAGATGTATGTGAGCATCTTGTCCTCCGAATCTAGTTAACAAACGCCTATGGCGATATTGTACCGTTCTGTGAGTCGTAACGATCAAATATTGAGATTAATCTATTTCTTAAGGATGAGTCAGCTATCGCCTGGGGCGAAAATCTTTATAAATTATTTAGAATTTTAGGGTGAATTGCCGCAGGGAATGGCTGTTCAATCGAAATATAGATTCATAGCAACTTTAAAAGGATTTAGCAGTGATTAAAATCACTTGAATTATGTAAAATACCTCACATTTATTAGAAGATGAAATCATAGAGAATAGTGGCTAAATTCTTTACGATTCCAGATATGCGAAAACTGAGTTGAAATCAAAATTGATAATTTTGAATAGGTGCTGAACTATGTTAGAAAAACTAATCTTTGCCACGATCTTAACTTTCTCTCTTTATCTTCGTGTTAATTCTATGGCGGCTTCTCAGCCTTTAAGCGACAATCATTACTACAATATCCAGCTTTATAGTCAATTAATCACTGGCAATTCTAAATAAGTATCAATTCAGTTATCGAAATATTGATAAGTGTTATAAATTAACTGAACCTAATTATTGATTAATTTAAGATTAGCAGTTGATCTAATCAAATAAAATAGTGATTTATCACTAATCCTTTTATTCTCCCCACCCTCAAAGCACGTCTTGTCTGTTGTGAGGTGTACAATTCGGGAGCAACAGATTAATATTTTTAATATTCCTTTATATTCAACGGTTCAGTTGCATGAATCAAGATGCCGAAATTCGTCATTTACTCGATCTAATGCCCGCTTCGGGTCGAATGATGACGCAACTCGTCAGTCAACCTCAACAGTCTACTGTGATTGAGAGTCCCTTTCCGCTGCCTTGGAAACCAGCGCGACGTATTCTGATTAATTTTGACCTTTGGCAACATTTATCTAGACCTCAACGAGATTTGATTTTATTACGAACAGTCAATTGGCTCTGTAACGTTCGTTGGTTTAAGCCGGATCTCAATCAAGGTATTGTGGTCGCTTCTGGAGTGGGTCTGATGGTCGAACTCCTACAACGAGATGCAATTGGAATTCTACTGGCTGGTGGCTTAGGGACACTAGGAATACTGCGAGTCTGGCGAGGAAACCACCGTACCCAAACCGAACTCGAAGCCGATGAATTGGCACTGGGAGTTTCCCAGAGACGCGGTTATGACCCATCGGTTGCCGCCATTGCCTTAATTGAAGCGATAGAAGCCATCGCAAAGCTCGAAGGTAGAACTAGCCTCAGCTTTGTTGAATTAGTTCGGACTCAAAATCTTAAAGTTATTGCCAATATCTCTCCTATCGGTGTTCCCAATACTGTTCGACACGAAGATTAGGGCGTACTTTCAACAGATCTCACCCAATCTCGCTATCCCCTCTAGACAATTTAAGTGAAATCGCTATAATAAAAAGTAAGTTCTACTACGACGTTGGTGACTGCCAATATGTTTTATTGATCTATAATTTTTCATTAACGGGAACCAAAGCAATTTTCGAGTGGCAGTAAACCGAGCATAGTACTCGGAAACTTTAAACTCAACTACGGTACCCACCTGGTTTATCCAGGTCAAAAACTGAGGTAAAACGGCGTTGCGGTAGAACTTAACTCAATTAATCAACGACAGTAATGAACTATCGAGGATGTCGGCCGATGAATATCCTAGATAGATTTTTTATGGTAAATAGATCGCTCAGAAAACCCGATCGATCTATGATTTAGGATGAGCGAGAATCCGACTGGCAGACGGTTCCCAACAGACATAAATCGCTCCACCAAAATTGGGTAATGACTCTCTTGTGCTGTGTTGTTGTACCCTGACTTGCTCTCCCGACAGCAACTGTACAATATATTGTGTGTGGGTACCGAGATACATGGCGTTGCTGAGCTTGCCTTCTAGACAGTTAAGTTTACCGCCCATGGGATATGAACTTAAAGACATCTTTTCAGGTCGGATACTGACGATCGCCTTGCTTCCGGCACGAAGTTCGACCCGAAGCGGATTGTCATGATTATTGCAATCGGACGATTCTACTTGAATTTTTAATCCAGTCGAAGTCACAATCAGTTGACTCGAAGCGTCGTTGTCGTCGTCGTATGCTAATTCTACCTCCCCTTCAAATAAGTTAGTATCCCCAATAAAGTCAGCGATAAAGGCAGTTTGAGGATACTCATAAATTTCATGAGGTGTGCCAATCTGTTCGATTTTACCATCTTGCATCACCGCAATCCGGTCTGATAAACTCATGGCTTCCTCTTGATCGTGAGTCACCATCACAAACGTTAACCCGAGGTTGCGGTGTAGATTGGATAATTCCATCTGCATCTGTTTGCGCAGCTTCAAATCTAGCGCCCCTAACGGTTCATCTAATAATAATACCGCTGGACGGTTGACTAAAGCACGCGCTAATGCGACCCGCTGTTGTTGTCCTCCAGACATTTGACTGGGGTAACGCTGAGCAAACTTCTCCATTTTCACCAGACTCAAGACTTCTTGAACCCGATCTTCAATTTCGGCTGGACTCTGTCGTTTGATCTTTAAACCAAAAGCAATATTTTCTCGAACGTTTAAATGACCAAACAAAGCATAACTCTGAAAAACCGTATTCACAGGGCGGCGATAAGGCGGGACTTGATTCATCGGTAAACCTTGAATTAAGACCTCACCCGCCGACGGGCTTTCAAACCCGGCAATTAACCGTAATGTGGTAGTTTTTCCACAACCGGAAGGGCCGAGAATGCTAAAAAACTCACCGCGTTTAATCTCTAGGTCAACGCCCCGGACAGCCGTTTCACCGTTAAATACCTTGAAAACTTTACGCAGTTCTACGTCCGGTTGAGTTTCGCTTCCACTCGCACCTGGGTTATAAGGATAATGGGTTGCTGCTTGCAGCATGATTGCAACTTTTTGGGGAAATGTCTTCTTTAAAGCTTATCTGATGAAATCTGGACTGACAAGGTATCTGTGACTATTGGTTCATTGTCGAGTTGATATCCTTACCCGAGGGCAGAAGAAATCAACAGAGAAAATAACTCAGTTTTTTCCTTTGCCAATCTCCCTTTTACCCTGATTTAAAAGACTATTACAAGCCTGTGGTGAGTCTGGCTTTTCTCAGAATCATGCTTAAAACGGGTTCGGGTGCAACCACAATATCGGCTCTGCCTTCCATGCCCGAATAAATCATATACTGTTGATTTTGCTTGGTCAGATAGGGTTGATCGGGTGCAATAATCACCTCATAATAAGCTTGAGCTGATGAGTTCGGTTGCGAATCCGGGTTAGCACGACTAAAAGATACCTGACTCACTTTTCCCTTCAGTACCCCATAATCTGTGAATGGATAAGCTGAAATCCTCATATGAACTTCAGCATCGACATTCACTTGGGAAATATCCTCTGCTTTCACCAACGCCTTAAAGATTAAAGGGGCCTCACCTGGGACAATATGAGCGGCGACCTGGTCGGGCTGAATGGTTTCTCCGGGACTAGGGATTTCTAATTTGGTAATAATTCCATCAATGGGGGCGCGGATCACTGCACTTTCCATTTGAGCGTTGACTTGGTCGAGTTGTCGCTGAATTTGAGTTTGTCGTTTTTGGAGATCCCACTGCTGTTTGAGCAATGTCCGCTGTTCTTGGGCCAATGGCTGGGCAACTTCCGGCACTGATTTGGTCAATTCAACAATTGCCCGATCTATAGACAGGGGTTGTAGTTTCTTCCAGGCAGCGCCCGATAATTTACTTTGTAAACTACTGAGAATTTGTTGATTAATGGTGTTGAGATACTGATTAAGTCGTTCTAATTCTTGCTTAACTTCTATTTGTTGAGCGGAGATACTGGCTCTTTGACCTTCTAAAGGAGCCGGATCAACGAAGGCGATCGCACTACCGGCTTCAACCGATTGATTTTCTAACACAGCTATCTGTTGTATAATGCCTTCTGTCTCGGCTTGAATCAGTTGAATTTTCCCCCCAGGCTGCGCTAAAGCGGAGGCTTTGATGGTTGGGCTATATTCAATGAAACCCGCTAAAGCCACAACTGCGCCAAATGTTGCCAGTAATAATACACTTCCCCAACTACTCCAACGACTAATAGGGGGTAAAAACTCCTCTTGGTTGAGCGATCGCAGTTCTACAATAGAAGATTCATTCGATGGCATGATAATTTACCGATGTTGATGAATTGAGATAACTTAATTTTCTAGACCACTTTTGGGTCATCAGGTAAACTTGGCGATCGCTTTGGAATAGAATTTTTATATTGATTGCACCATCTCCAGTAATTCGGCTTCAGATAATGCAGAAATCCCTAATGTTTGTGCTTTCTCCCATTTGGAACCGGGATCTCCACCCAATAATACATAATCTGTTTTAGCACTAACTGAACTGGTTACCCTTCCCCCGGCATTTTGAATCAGTTCTTTGGCTTCGTTACGTTTTAAGGTGGGGAGTGTACCTGTAATCACAATGGTTTTCTCTGCTAGGGGTAAAGATTGAGGTGGAGCCGCAGAGGGGGCTGAAGCTGCCACAAAGTTTAATCCGGCTTGTTTGAGGCGTTCAATTAATATCTGATTGGCTTCGACTTTAAACCAATCACAGACAGACTGGGCAATTTCGGGGCCAATGCCATAAATCCCGGCAATCGTTGCTTCTGTTGCGGCCATTAATGATTCAACGGTGGGAAACTGTTGAGTGATAACGGTGGCGTTGACACTGCCGACATGACGAATGCCTAAGCCATACAGCACTCGCTTCCAGGGTTGGGTTTTTGATTTGGCGATCGCTTCTACCAGTTTTTGAGCGGATTTTTCTCCCATCCGTTCTAAGCCTGTGAGTTGTTCTACACTAAGTTCATATAAATCTGCCACGCACTCAACTAAACCGCGATTGACTAATTGCTGAACCAGTTTATCCCCCACCCCATTAATATCGAGGGCATCCCGGCTACACCAATGGCGCACAGAACCTCGTAAGATAGCAGGGCAGGAAGCATTAATACAGCGTGTTACCGCCTCTTGTTTGGGCTGTACAACGGCCTCGCCACACTCCGGGCAGTGATGGGGCATTTTCACAATTTCGGCCGCTTCAGGGCGCAATTGCGCCAAGACACGTACGACTTCTGGGATAATTTCTCCGGCTTTGCGAACCACAACGGTATCACCCAGATGGATATCTAATTCAGCAAGGCGATCGCGGTTATGTAAGGTTGCCCGTTGGACTGTTGTCCCGGCGAGATGAACGGGTTCGAGTTCTGCCACTGGGGTCAATGCCCCGGTTCGTCCCACTTGGATGGTGACGGCTTTAATTCGGGTGGGGGCTTCTTCTGCGGGATATTTGAGGGCAATTGCCCAACGAGGAAATTTTTGAGTAAACCCGAGTTGTTGTTGCAAGGACAGAGAATTGAGTTTGACTACCACTCCATCGGTCATGTAAGGGAGAGTTTGCCGCCGCGTATCCCAGTCTTTAAAATAGTTCTGAACTTCTGTTAAAGAAATACATTGTTGTCGGTTGGGATTGACTTTAAATCCCATTTCTTGCAGTTGTTGTAAATTCTGCCATTGGGTTTGTCGGGAAGTTTCAACTTCTGGTAGATGCAGCGTATAAGCAAAAAAATCAAGTCGTCTTTGGGCAACAATACGGGAGTCGAGTTGACGCAGAGTACCCGCTGCTGCATTGCGGGGGTTAGCAAAGGGGGGATCTGCGTTTTCTTGCCGTTGTTGATTAATTTGTTCAAACACATTTAAAGATAAAAAAGCCTCTCCTCGAACTTCTACCCAGGGCGGAGGAGGATCGCAATTTAACCGCAGAGGAATAGATTGAATGGTTTTGATATTTTGGGTAATGTCTTCTCCACTGATCCCATCACCCCGAGTTGCCCCTCGGACTAATATCCCATTTTCGTAAGTTAAAGCAATGGCTGAACCATCAATTTTTAGTTCACAAACATACAGCGGGAATTGATTATTTTCAACTATTTGATGATCTTTAATTAGTTTTTGCCAACGATCTTGCCAAGCGTTTAGTTCTCCAAAATCGAAGGCATTTTCTAAACTATAAAGTGGAATATTGTGACGAACGGACTGAAATTGAGTTGCGGGTTTTTCTCCCACTCGCCTCGTTGGACTATCGGGGGTCAGCAAAGTGGGGTATTGAGTTTCTACAGCTTGTAATTCTCGATAAAGTCGATCATAGACGCTATCTTCTATAATCGGATTATCCAGAACATAGTAAGCGTAGCTAGCTTGTTGCAATTGTTGTCGCAGTTGTTGCAAGCGTTGTTCAATTTCAGCGGTTGGTTGTTCCACTTTACAGCATCAATAATTACAAGTTTAGTTCAGTGAGTTCACTAAATTTTGGGAAGTAATGGGAAGCATCGTTTTTACCATTTGTACTGTCAGTGTCATGTGGCGGCAGATACTTATTGCTTTCCTGCAAAATTCGCCGTTCATTTTCGACTTGAAAGACATTGGCATAAAGATTAGCAATAATTTGTTTACCTTCTTGGGTTAATTCCAAATATCTTAAAGCCGCAGGAATATAAGGAAACACACCATTCCAATAAAATTTAGCATAGTTTGCCCGTAAATCTCCGGGGGTTTTGTAACCTAAAACTTTATTAGTTCCTACTTCTTCAAACTCATAAAATAAGGCGCTAATTTTCTTGAGATATCGCTGATCGCTTAGTTGACCAATTAAATCAGCCGCCCGCGCTAACCCTGAATAATTGTGCCTATCTTGATGAGTTTCATCTTCGGGGACAGGAAAACGAGTGAGTTCAATATTACGTTTAATCTGTTCTGCATCAATCAGTTGATGACCACCAAAACGTTCATCAATCACCAATTTTCCCCGATCCACATGATAAGGAGTGAGGCTAGCTGAAGTCGCCCCTGGCGGAATCTTCACCATCCCTTCACCAATGCCTGTGGCATAAATATCATCGGCTTCTTGGTCTTTGCGACACACACCTTTAACATAACCAATATCATGACAGAGTAAAGATATGGTAAAGTGGAGCCAGTCCTCCGGTGTTACACCCCCCTCTCGGATGTGCTTGCCCCGTAAGATTTCTTGACCCACAAGGGTGACTAACATCGTGTGTTCGTTGTTGTGGTAAAGCGCATCGCTATTGGCAATATTTTCCAGGGCCATAGTTCCCGCCCAGGCGATAATTTCTGGATAGTTGGGTTTAAACCGACCGTAGGTACGTTGGTAGCCCTCCTGTAGTTGGTGAACAAAGGCATCGATCAGAATGGCAGTGGTATTTAACATAACCGTGATTGAGTAAATACATTTGAATGTAGAAGCTTGTTGAAACTGAAAACTCTCTCACAATATATTGTCTGTCCGGTTGGTTATTACTTTTCCGAGATTTATCCGGACTAATGAGGGATTATCTTATAATTATAAGCAATAAAATAACTTTGTTCAGATCGGAAAACACGCACAAAATAATTGATTTGGGTGATAACAAGAACATTGGGGGGGAGCATGAACGCAACAATTTTGAACCCATCATCCGACCTGAAGATGAAAGCCAGAACATTCTCGCTGTTCTAGTTTGAGAGAGTCAGTCCATCTGAAATTCGAGTCTCTCTTGATGGGTTTAATACTTAAGTATGATTGAATACCTAGGCTACTGGAGACAACAATTATGACAACACAAGTTTTTACTGACTTACTGGAATATCTCGAGGCTTTACGCAGTGAAGATGAAACAATGGATGGAGGGACAGGAGATGGAAATGGAAATGGAGACGGAAGCGATACGATGGGTGGAGGCGCAGGAGAAGGCAGCTTTAACGAACAAACCGTTACAGACTCCCAAGGAGATACCTTGTCGGGGACAGGATTTGCGGATCGCTATATTGGCGGAGAAGGTCCAGACTGTTTGACAGGTGCTGCGGCTCAAGATACTCTCTACGGTGGATCTGATCGTGATACCCTGCTGGGAGAAGGCGGTGGAGATATTTTGTTTGGCAATACTTTCACAGATTCAATCTTAGGAGGTGCCGGGGATGATAGCATTTATGGGGGTAAAAGTGGTGATGTTATTTTAGGTGAAGATGAGCAAGATTTAATCTTTGGTAATTTAGGCGGAGATAGTCTGTTTGGGGGTACAGAGAATGACTGTCTCTACGGTGGACAAGATAATGATTTGATTGAAGGGGGAGATGGAGATGATTTTCTCTCGGGAGATCTGGGGATTGATATCTTAATTGGGGGTGATGGAGAAGATTCTTTTGCGTTGAGTTCTAATACTGGGGGAGATTCGGAATTTTTTGCCGATCAGATTCGCGACTATAATCCAGAGGAAGATCAAATTATCTTGGCAGGCGGTTTAACAGTAGGTGACTTAGAATTTGAACCGATCGCGCTTGATGAAGGATCTGGGGTTGGGATTAGAACTGATGATTCAGATAATCCTCAATTTTTAGCGGTTATTCTCGGGGTGGGTGAAAATGATTTAGATATTGTAGTGATATAAATGATCAATGATCAATGATCAATGGGATTTATGATTATAGCCCGTGGATTTTTACTCCTTGTCTCCCTTTCTTCCCCCGACTCCCTACTCTCCATAAATTATGAATAATGTTAGGATTTCTCAACTTAAATAAACCAGCGGGTTTTACTTCTCATGATTGTGTGGCCAGAGTCCGTCGTTTATTGCGATTAAAACGGGTTGGACACGCCGGAACCCTCGATCCGGCCGCTACGGGTGTTTTACCTATTGCGGTTGGCAAAGCGACACGATTAATTCAGTTTTTACCCTCTCAAAAAGCCTATCACGCCACGATTAAATTTGGGATAACGACTACAACAGATGACTTAGAAGGAGAAACCTTAACATCCTGTTCTGCACCTGATTTAAGCTTAGAAGAAGTCAAAGCCGTTTTACCTCAATTTATCGGTAAAATTGAACAAATTCCCCCGCGTTATAGTGCGATACAAGTGCAAGGAAAACGATTATATGATCTAGCGCGAAAAGGAGAAGAAATTGAGGTTCCCGTAAGAACTGTAGAAGTATTTGATATTGAGATTATCGCTTGGCATCCGGGAGAATTCCCGACACTAGAAGTCTCAATTGATTGTGGTGCGGGAACCTATATTCGTTCAATTGCCCGAGATTGGGGAGAACAGCTAAAAGTGGGAGGAACTTTAGCACAGTTAGTCCGGACAAAAAGTAGCGGATTTGAGTTACAAGATAGCTTAACTTTAGAAGAGTTAGAAACTCAAATTAAACAACAAACTTTTCAACTCATGGAATCCTCAACCGGGTTACAACAATTAGAAGCGATTAATCTGTCTCCAGAACATGCAAAAAGATGGTGTCAAGGACAGTTTATCGATTTTTCAACTGAAATAATTAATCAGAATCCTGTTAGAGTGTATCAAGAAAATGATTTATTTTTAGGTATTGGTAAATGGGTTAGTTCTGAATCTAGTCTATGTTTAGCACCTCAAGTCGTCATTTATGGTTAATTATTCGCTATTTATATCAAATGTTTTAACTACTTTCTAGTAGTTGTTCTGCTTCATCTAATATTTGTTCAGGATCGGGTTGATGAGATTGTTGAATATAATTAATTTTTAATTCTTCTAACCAGTCTGATAACCATTTCTGTAATTCAGCTTGAGTTTGTTCATCTTGCAATTCTTGACGCAAAACTTGCTTGAAATTAGAGGTTAATTCCTCAAACCGTTCTCGTCCTTCTAAATCCGCATAAGATGAGGCTAAAACATCACAAGTCGTAGTGGCTAAATAGTCAGAAAATTGATCGAGGGTTTCAGCCGGAAGTACGGATAATCCAGGTATTTTTTTTAACCCTTGAAAAAGATCAGAACCTTGCACTGCTTCAGCTAAACTATAACGCAGTAATGATTCTAAATCAGGCTTAACTTTGGGTAAAACTTTATAGATAGTCAGTTGTAAAATCCGATCTGTAATTGCATCAATTTTGTCTACATCACTGACTTGAATATAAGGAGATGAATTCAGTAAAGATTCAGTAGCAACGCCTGTTTCAATCGATTCTTTCCCTTGATTAATCAATCGTACCATCAGAAATATTGAGACTCTATCGGCTAAATAAGCAGCGGGTTCATGGGTGGTTTGCGCTAAAACTCGCTCCATATTCACTATACCTGATTTATGCAATCTTACAGACACAGGAATGACTCTTAACCATCGCCAAGCCGGAATTAATAGAATCGCATCATACCACCGTCTGAGTAATGCATCTGGCCAATTTGTATTGGGTGTTTGGATTGAATACCAAAGTGTTCGACTCAAATATTCAATCGCAAAAAATAAAATAAAGTAAAGATCAATCAATATAAAATTATCAATATATCGACCATTTTCATTAATAGCACGATAATAGTTTACCTCCATTAAGGGTCTAATTTGCTGATTAAAATAATAGATTGCATTTTGATAACCGACTTTATTTAGATAGTCTTGACTCCAGAAAGTTGTAAAGGCTTGACGCGCTGAAACCGCTCCAACATAAGACTCTATTCGTCGTTTTAGTTTTGCAAATGTTGCGAATTTGTTGGCGGCACTCAATGGATTTTCTAGTAATATTTCTTCGCTTTGTTGTCGTAAAGAACTGAGTAAAACCTCTGTAGATTGACTTGAAATTGTATCTGGGGACAGTTCAGATACTAAATTATCTACTGTTTTTAAGTATTGGGTGGTATCGGGATGGGGTTCAATCCCTTTAACTGGATCATATAATCTAACTAAACTAGGAACTTGTTTGAAATAGATATCTCGAAAAGAAATATAACTGAGATTAAATAAGACTAATAAAAAGTTGGCTAGAGTAATTAGAGCGACTATCTTACTCCACCAACCCCATCGATTTTGTTTTTCTAATTTCATGAGTCAATCAATTGATTAAATAAATGAATAACTGCTAGATATTAGAAATTATACCAATTTACTTAAACAAAGCTAAACAATCTTTTGCTAATATCCCCGATGTTACTTTGACTTTTTGAAACCCTCTATCTACAATTGTTTGACAAGAAATATCAATTTGTTCTGAACCAATACTGAGTAATTGTTCTATCGAAGCGCCGTAAACAATTTCTGATAAACCTACCCAAATACAAGCTGCGGCACACATGGCACAGGGTTCACAGGTTGTATACAATGTATAACCTTTTAACGCATCTAAATCGTAATTCCCTATTTTTTTTGTAAATTGACGGATAACATTAATTTCTCCGTGAGCCGAAACATCACTATCTCGCTGTGCCGTATTGTACCCTTTCGTCACCACTTCGTCGTCTTTGACTAATACTGCTCCATAAGGCATATCTCCTTTTTTAGCTTCTTCTATTGCTATTTTCATGTAATGTTCGTGGTTCATGTTTTATGCTTTGTGAATAATAACAACTTTACTAATATATAATATGCTTTAAGAAATCACATCTTTCTAAAGGTTTATACTCTATCAAATTACAGAATTAATTAATCCAGCAAAAATTATCTTTAAATATAGATTCAGAGTAGTTATTTGTGATATAATACATTTTGATTAAAGTGTATATATTCAAGCAAATTAGGTACAGAAATTATGGCCGCTTCAAAACCTTTGTCTGGAACAGAATTGATTGATTGTGCTAAAGCGAATGCCAAGCAGGGAATAGAAGAAGCTGCTTACAATTGCGGTTATGGAAAAGATTTAGCGACTTTTCAAAACAGTCTAAAACAAGCCTGTGAAGAAATCGGTGTTGAATTTAATGAATTAAGTGATTTAATTACCGATCAACAAATTGTTAAAAATAAAGGTGGACTGGAAATTGCACCGGATAGTCCCTCATCTTTATAAAGTCACTGATTATTTAATTGACAAAATTAAGAGGTAGAGAGAGTAACTTACATAAATTATCTCTACCTTTTAATCTATTAAATTAATTTAAATTCATTATCTACTGATTAATCTGTATATTTAAACAGGATATTTTCCATCTCTTAAGGCGGTTTTACCATTATCTACAGGTGAATCATCATTGTATTGATCTTGATTGTAGAAATAAAGAGTACGGATTGGATAAGGAATACTAATATCGGCTTGATCTAGTGCGGTTTTAATTGCTACCATTGCCTGAGTTTTAATCGTTCGCACGGCTTTTTGTTGCGGTTGCGTCCAATAATGAACAATAAAATCAATTGAACTATCGCCAAAATTAATCACATCAATTTCGGGTTCAGGACTATCTAAAACGCCTTCCACTTTAGAAATAGTATTCTCTAAAAGATTCATCGCTTCGGATAAAGAGGTGTTATAATCAACACCCACTGCTAAATCAGTTCGGCGATAATTAAATGCAGTTCGTACCTGTACAGCACTGGTAAAAACAGTTGAATTCGGGAGTAAAACTTGTTCTCCTTGATAAGTCCGAATTTTAGTTGTGCGGATATCAATCTTCTCAACTGTTCCTTCATAGTTACCGATAATCACCTGATCGTCGATTCTAAAAGGTTCTTGTAAGAGTAATAATACTCCCGCTAAAAAGTTTTTAAAAATATCCTGAAAAGCAAAACCAATGGCGACAGAACTTAATCCTAAAGTGGCGACTAGATCCCCTAATTTCAGCCCTGGAAAGGCAACAACACAGGCAATTAATACACCTATCACCCAAGTCGTTATATGAGCTGTTTTCGCTAATAAGAGCTGTAAAGAACGGCTACGAATCGTCTTTCTAGTAATCTGAGAGACAAAATCCTGAAGGAAATTAGCAGCATATCGAGTTAAAAATATAATAACTAAAGCAATAAAAAGTGCAGGTATAATCTTAACCCCACTTCCTACAATATCTTGTAAGCTTTTAGTCACTGTATTTAGGAGTTGCTCTACCATATAGTTGTCAGAATTTTATAAAACTTGATATAGTATACAGACTAAAGAAAAAATTGTTATCCGTCAACAGGTAGAAAAACTAGAGACTGTTTAAATTGTAAATTATCTAATCGCGGGGTAAATATTCGGATCAATTCAAGATAAAATGGGACGCATCGGGTGTAAGATGACTGAATATAAGCAGTAAAAGCAAAAATCAACTACTGAAAAAGGGCGAGCATGAAGATGCAACAGATAACTCATCACCCCATTTTTTCGAGTATTTCGACAGATTCTCAACAGAAATCTGAATTAAATCTTGATGATTTGATTGTCAGTTTAGCAAGCAATGCATTAAGCTTTCAAATTCCGGCTTTATCTAATGCATTTATCCCTTTTCAGTCTCCGTTAAAACAAGCATTTGGAACGTATAATTATGCTTGTCAAAATGTTAATCAACTTTTAATAAGTCTGAATAAAGTCGATACGATTGCCCGAATTTGTCAACAAAGTTCTATTGGGAAAAAGCTACCCACTGCTTTGTATGTTCATGTTTCGGCTCTAACACAATTAAATCCACTACTGCGGTTAGCAGAACATTGGGGACGTTATGCTCTTCCTGCGAATTACGAAACAACTTTAGTTAAATTTCATACGAATCAACTTTTAGTTTCTTATCTGTATTATCCCGATTTTGATCGAGATCCTCATCCTGTTTTGTATTCCAGTATTCAAGTCAATTTACCTAAAGGAAGTATTAGAAAAAATAATTATTCTTTAAGTGATAATCCACCGATATTACATCGTAAAGAAACTTTCGTCAGTTCAAATTATCCTCAGTATCAAACATTTTTGCAACTGACAAAAAGGGAAGAAGAGCTAGGATTATTAGAGTATAAAAATGATAATGATCAAACTCATTCTTCTGAGAATGAACGACTGTATCGAACCATCGGGAGTTATAAAGGATGGCAGCAACATTTAGAAAAAAATGGGGTGGAAATTCGAGGGCATCAAGTCATTTCTAATTGTATTTCAGATCAACCGACTCCTTTAATTCCTAAGATCGAACGACATAAAGCAGCGATTACCCGAAAAACCTTATCTCGTCCAGTTAAGCTCTGTTTAGAAGCAGAACTCTTTAACGACAAAGGAACATTTTTCGATTATGGTTGTGGCTATGGAAGTGATGTTAAACTTTTAGCGGAAAAAGAGATTGATACGGCAGGATGGGACCCTTTTTATGCGCCTGAAAATAGTTTAAAATCGGCAGATATTGTGAATTTAGGTTATGTGATTAATGTAATCGAAGACCAAGCAGAACGCCGAGAAGCTTTATTAAAAGCATGGGAATTGACAAAAAAAGTTTTAATTGTTTCAGCGCAAATTTTAATTGCAGATCGAAATCGCGGAGTAATGGCTTATAGTGATGGAGTGATTACTCGTCGGAATACGTTTCAGAAATATTACGAACAGGAAGAACTAAAAACTTATATTGATCAAGTGTTAGGGGTCGATTCAATTCCAGTGGGTTTAGGAATTTATTTTGTATTTCGGGATGAATCTCAAGCTGAAAGTTTTAGGGCTTCTCGGTTTCGATCTCGGGTCAAATCTCCTCAAGTTCGTAAATTTGTTAGACGCTTTGAAGATTATGAAATATTACTACAACCCCTAATTGATTTTGTTAGCGATCGCGGTCGTTTACCGGTGTCGGGAGAGTTAGCGGCTGAGGCAGAAATTAGAGCCGAATTTAATACTTTATCCCGTGCGTTTAAAGTCATTTTGCAAGCGACTGATTCGCAAGAGTGGGATATAATTGCTCAAAAACGTCGTCAGGATTTACTCGTTTATTTAGCATTAACTCAATTTAGCCGTCGTCCTCGATTGTCACAACTTGAGCCGATTATTCAACATGATATTAAAGGTTTATTTGGTAGTTATAAAGCAGCTTGTTTTCTCGCCGATCAACTCTTATTTAGTATTGGTGATTTGGAAAAAATTGCTCAATGCTGTCAACAAAGTGAAATCGGTCAAAAACGTTCTGCTTCGTTGTGGGTTCATATTTCGGCGTTGGCACAACTTAACCCATTATTACGACTGTATGAAGGCTGCGCTAACCGCACAATTGGTCGCTTAGAGGCAGCAACTCTAGTGAAGTTTCATACTAAAACTCCAAAAATTACCTATTTATTTTATCCAGAATTTGACACCGATCCACATCCGATATTATCCACTCGTATGGAGATTGATTTACGAGATTTGCAAGTGACTTATCAAGCCTATCAGGGGCCCAATTCACCGATTTTGCATCGCAAAGAAATGTTTGTCACGCCGGACTATCCTCTACACAATAAGTTTGCCAAACTGACTCATCAAGAACAAGATTGGGGGCTGCTGGACGATTGGAAATCAATTCAAACCCGCCAAGGATGGTTACAATGTCTAGAGGAGCATTGTGCCGAACTCAAAGGTCATCGGGTTTATTGGCGCACAGATGCCGATCCTTATCGAGTCAAGCTACTCAAATCGGCGCGGCGATCGCGTCGCAAATCGAGTCCATTAGACTAAGGGAGAATCAACTTTTTTTCTGTGGGTTGTTTTCTATTTCTTCTTCTCGATAGCCCATGCCTTCAAATGGCCCGAGGAAGGTGGGTTTAGGCTGTAACAAATGAACTTCGAGTAAAGCTTTAATCACAGCCAGGATTTCTCGCTGAGTATAAAAACGCATGGATTCATCTTTAAATTTTCCCCAGTCTGGGGTACCATAACCGACTGCATCGATGCCTAATTGACTGCAAGTGTAGACAGCGCGGGGTAAATGGTAACGTTGGGTAATCAAAACCGCCTGTTCAATTCCAAAGATTTTTTTAGCGCGATAACAACTTTCATAAGTACTAAACCCAGCATAGTCTAGTCTGATATCTTCGCTTTTGACACCCTGTTGCTCTGCATAATACTGCATAGCGGCGACTTCATTATATTCAGGTTGACTATTATCTCCCGTCATTAAAATTTTCTCAATCCGTCCTAGACGATACAAATCTACCGCCCCCTGGACTCGGTCGGCTAACATTGGGGTCGGAGTACCATCTTCCCATACCCCTGCCCCAAAGACAATCGCCACGGGTTCAGGGGGGACTTGAGATAAGTCCGTATAACGACGGTGACTGGTGGCAACACGAACGTAGTAGCTTAATATTAATGGCGACAGTAAGGCTCCGGCAACAATTGTCAGCAGGAGAATACGCCAGTGAAGCAGAAACCATTTGGGCGACATGAATCGGAGCCGATAACAGCAGCTTGGGTAACAATCCTAGATTGCTATATCTATATGGTAAAGCAGAGCTTTCGACATCCGATCCGTAAAAATCTTGAATCAGAGAAATTCATGCAATACTAGAGTCGCTGAGTGTATCAAAGATAACGGTAAAACGTCAAATATTAACAAAATTTAATAATAATATTGATTAAATCTGGATGGGCAAAGGTTAAACTATCCAGAGTGAGGTATAGTTCAATACAATTTGAGGGTCTAACCCAGTATTTACCCGTGATTAAAACCCATTCACAGTTGCTACTACAGATTAAACTAGCTGAGCGAGCTTTAAATCCCGACCAGCAGATCAATCACGGTTGCAACCTGAAATGGAAGCTCGGGCAGAATGAGGGTGAGTTATTTTTAATTCATTTCCTCACATATCATCCAATCATCCGAGACTTAGGTAAACTTACTTAAGCCTATTGACTGAGATGATTAGCTTTTTTGTCTGCTGTGCATTTTTACGAATTGCTACTTTTGGTTAGGGTCAATTGCAGTTATTAGCGGTAAACTAATAAGGTTGTTTCTGAATATTTATAGGTTCTGATTCAGTTTTTATTGAAATGGTTTAATCGCCTCAAATTAGTTCCATAGACAGAAAAAAAAGCATTTTACGATATACATTCAAGCAAAAAAGTATTGACTACGTGCAATGAAAGCGTTGATTTAAGTTTATGAATAATCAGCCGCCGATGAATGTTGAGTCATTCAGGCGTAGCTGTGTTTATAAGCGAGTAAGAAACGTGAATAACTGTTGAGATTTTAAGTGGGATAGAACTAATTCAAATTCGACTCACTTAATTCTGGGACTGATTGAGGTGAAGATATACCATGACCGTGATTAACTTAATCACAAGCCGCTGCTGACAAAAAAATTCCCAATTAGGTCCTATCACCTAACTAGGAAAAATAATCTTTATACAGTAAACCCCAAGAAATAGCACAGATTATTGAAATTTTCAAGAGTCTGTAGTCTACTTAATTTTCCTGCAACTGTGGGAAAAGGGTTGAATTGTTCACATGAATTCAGCAATTCGTGAATGCAGCTTCAGTACAACTCATCATCATTTCGTTATAGAGATATTCATTCTGGAATGTCTTGACAAAATTTCAACAAACTTAATCATTAAATAAACATGACACTTGCAATTGAATTACTCCAAGCCAGACCTGTGACTCCGCTGGGAATTTTAACCGAAAAGTTAGAGAAAGCGGTTCAATTAATCGATCAAGCAGATATCCCCGCTGAC
The DNA here is from genome assembly GCA_049649525.1 of Microcoleaceae cyanobacterium. GTDB lineage: Bacteria > Cyanobacteriota > Cyanobacteriia > Cyanobacteriales > Microcoleaceae > JAAURB01. Next base: position 72,791 of record JBARZE010000001.1, on the reverse strand, counting down.
GTGGCAGAACAGGTTAAACAAGCCTATCAACTCGCAACGGGTTTAGATCCCTATCTAGAAGACTGTACCACTCCAGAGTCCGACGCTTTAGCGGCATTAGCCAAGAAAACTCAAGCAGAACCCTGGAGTCAGCGATTTTCTGATGGTGAAACGGTTCGTCATTTAGAACAGGAAATGTTATCGGGGCATATTGAAGGACAGACTTTAAAGCTGTTTATTCAGATGATGAAAGCGAAAAATGTCCTAGAAATTGGGATGTTTACCGGATATTCAGCCTTAGCAATGGCCGAAGCGTTACCGGATGACGGCAAATGCATCGCCTGTGAAGTGGATGAATATGTAGCAGAATTTGCTCAAAAATGTTTTGATGCTTCTCCTGACGGTCATAAAATTCAGGTTGAAGTTGCCCCCGCTTTGGAAACCATGAAAAAGCTGGCTGATGCTGGGGAGTCTTTTGAATTAGTGTTTATTGATGCTGATAAAAAAGAATATGTTGATTATTTTAATTTACTGTTAGATCGCAAATTATTGGTTCCGGGTGGGTTTATTTGTGTAGATAATACCCTCCTCCAAGGACAGCCTTATTTACCCCCACAACAACGCACAGCCAACGGAGAAGCCGTGGCAAAATTCAACTCCGCGATCGCAGAAGACCCACGAGTCGAACAAGTTTTGCTACCGTTGCGAGATGGTTTGACTTTAATTCATTATCTCCCTGCTTAATTGGTTGATTTCTACCCTTACCCTTTTCTTCCCCTTTACCCAGGGGGACGGAAGGGGGGGAATACGAAATATAGGATTGAAAATATCAACAAATTATAAATATGGCACAACTTTTATTTATTCAAAATCGTAAGACTGTTTCACTGTTGCAAAATGTCGGGACATTGATCTTATTACTTGTTGCCTTACCTTTTAATTTAATCATTGTTCTAACCGCTTGGTTAATTAATTTCCTCCGTCAACCTTTTGAAAAAAAAGTCATTGCCGAACATCCTAAACGGATTTTAATTACCGGGGCAAAGATGACAAAAGCATTACAACTTGCCCGTTCATTTCATGCCGCCGGACATACTGTTTTTCTGGTAGAAACTCAGAAATATTGGTTAACCGGACATCGCTTTTCTAATGCCGTTACCGGATTTTTTACAGTTCCTGCCCCGAGAAAAGATGGAGATGAATTTTGTCAGGGACTACTGGAAATTGTTAAACGAGAAAAAATAGATGTTTTTATTCCGGTTACCAGTCCAGTCGAAAGTTATTATTGTTCTCTGGCTAAACCTTTACTTTCCCCCTATTGTGAGGTGATTCATTTCGATGCTGACATTACCGAAATGTTAGATAATAAATACAAATTTATTGAAAAAGCAAAGGAATTAGGGTTATCGGTTCCCAAGAGTTTTTTGATTACCAAACCAGAAGATGTGTTGAATTTTGACTTTGAAGCAGATGGTAGTCAATATATTCTTAAAAGTATTCCTTATGATTCTGTTCACCGCCTAGATTTAACTCGACTACCGATGAGTTCAAAATCAGAAATGGAACAGTTTGTTAAAGAATTACCCATTAGTCAAGATAAACCTTGGATTATGCAAGAGTTTATCCGAGGAAAAGAATATTGTACGCATTCAACCGTCAGAAAAGGAAAAATAAGATTACATTGTTGTTCAGAATCTTCTCCTTTCCAAGTCAATTACGAACAGATTGATAACCCAGAAATATTAGAATGGGTCAAAGGTTTTGTGAACCCCTTAAACCTGACTGGGCAAGTTTCATTTGACTTTATTCAAGCCCCCGATGGCAAAGTTTATCCCCTCGAATGTAACCCTCGAATTCATTCTGCTATTACCATGTTTTACAATCATCCGGGAGTGGCATCGGCTTATTTAACCGATAGTCAAACAGCAGAAGAAGCCCCTATCACACCTTTAGCGAATAGTAAACCTACCTATTGGCTATATCACGAAATTTGGCGATTGAATGAGGTGAATTCTTGGAAAAAATTACAAGGTTGGATTCAAAAAATCAGCCAAGGGACAGATGCAATTTTTCAAGTAAGCGATCCACTCCCTTTTCTAATGGTTCATCACTGGCAAATTCCATTACTTTTATGGGGTAATCTCAAACAATTAAAAGGTTGGATTCGCATTGACTTTAATATTGGAAAGTTGGTAGAATCGGGGGGTGATTAACTTTTCTTAACAAAATTTAATAGATTGAAATGTTCTACAGAGATCGAGAGTGGTCGCGCAGTGTTACCCCAGCGGTACCGCAGTGGCTGGCAGAAGTGGAGTTCAGAGTGGTTATCGCACTCGTTATTGGTTTAGTTGCTATCTCTTTTTCACCGATTTTTGTCCGGTTAAGTCAGGGAGAACTGAGTCCCTATGCGACGATTTTTAATCGCTTTTGGATTGCATCTGTCACCCTCGGACTCTGGAATGGAGTGTCAGCCATTCGGACATCTAAACCCATCATTCCCCCCTTACAGCAGCAGCCTAATTTCATGCGGACAATGGGTCTGTTGCTGCTGATGGGAACCCTTCTATCAACGGCTTTGATCTTATGGGCTTGGTCTTTGACTGAAACCAGTATCGCCAATTCATCGGTTATTCATAGTTTAGCCCCGATGTTTACCGCCTTCTGGGGATGGTTATTCTTAAAAAGACAGTTTGACCGCCACTTTATAACCGGAATGATGATTGCAGTCGGCGGAACATTAATCATTGGAATTCATGATATGTTCAACGGCGGTGGTCAACTTCAAGGGGATTTAGTCACCTTAGTTTCGACTATATTACTGGGGGGATATCCTTTAATCGAAGAACATTTGAAAACTCAATTGACTTCTCAAGCGATTGTTAAAGGGAGTTCAATTGTCGGGATGGGAGTGGCATTACCCATTGTTTTAATGGGTGATTATCAACTGTTACCGAGTTCAATCCATGGTTGGTGTTCTGTCATTTCTCTAGCGGTGGTTTGCCAGATTATCGGTGTAGGATTACTCGCTTATTGCTTAAATCGATTTTCAGCCGAATTTATCTCAATTTGTCACTTGCTGACTCCTATTTTTAGTTCTGTTGCCGCTTGGATAATTTTTGGAGAAATACTAGGTCTTGATATCTGGGTAGGTTTTAGCTGTGTGTTAGTCGGAATTTATTTTACCCTATCAAGTCACTCAACGATTAAGAAAACAGACAGCTACAATGGCGAGTCGTTCAATTAAATAGCCAGCTACTATTTGATTCATTTTGTGATGATAAAATCTTTGAAAGATTTAGCAAAACTCGATCAAATTGAAACTGAGAAAAGATGTTAACCGACAACCGCGATACTGCCCTAAGACACCTCAACTATTAATTGATCGAACTTCATGAATGATTCAGTCTGGGTTGCAGTTACATTTGTTTTTTTCCTACTATTATTTACAGGAGTTGGCATCTATTCAACCACTCAACAACAAAATACAACCGCTGATTATCTGTTAGCCAGTCGAAAGGTTAATCCCTGGTTAATTGCCCTATCCGCCATGGCAACGGGTCAGAGTGGTCTGTTATTCATTGGTCAGGTGGGTTTTGCCTATAAAATTGGTGTTTCTTCATTGTGGTTAACTTTAGGTTGGGCGATTGGAGATTATATTGCTTGGTTATGGATATTTAAAAAATTAAGAATTCTTTCTGAAGATCGTAATGCTGAAACAGTTTCTGATTTCTTAGGGCAAGAAAACAAAGGATATCGCCTTGTTACTGTGATCTCGGCCTTAATTACTATTACTTTTCTTGGTTCTTATGCCGCTGCCCAATTGGTGGCGGGTAGTAAAGCGTTGAATGCCGTTTTTGGCTGGAACTACCATTTAGGGATTATTATCGGGGCTGTAATTGTTGTTTTGTACTGTTTTTCGGGGGGGATTCGGGCCTCCATTTGGACAGATGCAGTACAAGGAATTATCATGATTGGGTCACTCATTTTACTGTTGACGGTTGCCCTAATTAACTGTGGTGGCTTGAGTGAATTAGGCAATCAATTAATTGCAATTAATCCGGATTTAATTAACCTTAATCCCGCAAAATTACCCTTCGGATTTTTACCTTTTTTTGTCGGTTGGATTGTCGCGGGGTTTGGTGTTGTGGGGCAACCTCATGTCATGATTCGGGCAATGGCAATTGATTCACCGAAACATATTGCAAAAGCCCGTAATATTAAAATGACTGGGGGTTTAATAAACTCTTTTTGTGCCATTGGTATCGGCTTAACGGCCCGAGTCCTTTTACCCAACTTAATGACTCAAGGTGACCCGGAATTAGCCTTACCTTACCTCGCAATTGACCTATTACCTGCGAGTCTCGTCGGGTTAATGTTAGCGGGGTTATTTTCTGCCACCATTTCAACGGCTGATTCACAAATTATATCTTGTTCTGCGGCTTTAACTCAAGATCTATTTCCGGGGATAGCCCACTCTTATAGATGGGTAAAAATCGGCACATTAATCATTACTGCGATTATTCTGGTGATGGCGTTGGTGGGTAATAATAACGTATTTGCTTTAGTCACTTTTTCCTGGTCGGCATTAGCTTCAGCATTAGGACCGTTACTACTGCTGCGAGTTTGGCAGAAACCTGTGAGAACCCCTGTGGCAGTGGCGATGATGTTAGTCGGAATGATAGCCGCTTTTACTTGGAATTTAAAGGGTTTATCCGGTGGTATTTATGAAGTTTTACCGGGAATGTTGGCCGGAGTTGTTGTTTATGGGATGACTCAATTATTAATTCCGCAAAATCCAAAAACAATATAAAATATTTTAGTCTATTGTCCAGATTTCAGTAAAGTTTAATACAATCAAACAATTGACTATGGTTTTACAAACAACTCATCATACGGCGAACACCTCCACAGTCACTCCCTCTAAGTTACGAGTGTTGCATTTAGCGGGTTCGAGGGTTTCTGAGTTTTACTACAATGTCTCAATGATCTATGCCCGCGATGTCGTACAACCCACAGGAGTTGAGAGTTCTTATGCCGTCGTTCACCCGGATGGTTGTTGGCAATTGGGTAGCTGTTTAGATCGGCTATCTGAGAAAATGTCACTTCCCGAAATGATTAATCAACTCCCGCAAATCGATGTGGTAGTGCCTCACTTATTCTGTTTCCCCGGAATGACCAGTTTTCGGGCGTTTTTTGAGGAGATGTTGGGTATCCCGGTTGTCGGTTCAGCCGCCCCCTGTACAGCGCTGGCCGCCAACAAAGCCCAAACCCGTAGTGTAGTCGCTGAGGCGGGGGTACGGGTTGCCAAAGCCCAGCAATTGCGCTCAGGAGAGACCATAACCCTGCAACCCCCCTTTATTGTCAAACCCAACTCAGAAGATAACTCTTTGGGAGTCAGTTTAATTGAAAATGAAAATCAAATTGCCCAGGCTTTATCTGCCGGGTTTGAATTGGATAATACTTTACTGATTGAAGATTATATCCCCGGACGAGAGGTGCGGGTTGGGGTGGTTGAACGCAACGGACAGTTACAAGTCTTGCCAATGATAGAATATCTGTTTACCCCGGATAATCCGATTCGGACTTTAAAGGATAAATTAGAAATTCAATCGGATGGACTCCCCGGTAGCCAACCGAAAAACCCCTCATCTAAACCCGTGTGTCCCGCCAATGTGACACCAGAATTGTTTGAAAAATTAGCCACAGCGGCGCGGAGGGCGCATATTGCTTTAGGGTGTCGGGATTATTCTTTGTATGATTTCCGAGTTCATACCGAGACCGGAGAACCTTATTTACTCGAAGCAGGTTTGTTTTGGTCTTTTAATAAAATTAGCATGATTTCGCGGATGTTATCAGCCGATAATCAACCCTTAGAAGATGTAGCATTAGCCGTGTGGCAACAGGCAGCCGGACGAACTCGTGTGGCTTGTGGTTCGTTATTTAAGTCTGTTAATGTTAACCGCTAAATAAATAGAATTCTGTTCTACACTAATCCAAGTGATGCGTGAAAACACTAATTACAATTAATCACAATTTAACTAACTAATGAATCAAAACACTTGGATTACAATTACATTTATTGTGTTTTTGCTATCATTTATCGTCGTCGGAATTTATTCGGCTACTCAAAAGCAAGATACCACAACCGATTATTTATTGGCGAGTCGAAATGTTAACCCTTGGCTAACCGCATTATCGGCGATGTCATCGGGTCAAAGCGGGTATTTATTTATTGGTGTCATTGGTTTTACCTATACTGTTGGATGTGCTTCAATTTGGATACCCGTTGCCTGGGCAATTGGTGATTATATTGCTTGGTGGTTAGTGTTTAAACGCTTAAGATTAGTCTCTCAAGAAACCAACTCAGATACAGTCTCTTCTTTCCTCGGTCAAGACACTTTAGCAACCGGAAAAGGACACCATCAACAGCGTTTAATTACGGTCATTTCTGCTATTATTACGATTGCTTTTATGGGGACTTATGCCTCAGCACAATTGGTGGCGGCCAGTAAAGGACTGAATGCTGTATTTGGTTGGGATTACAATTTAGGGATTATTATTGGGGCGATTATTGTTGTTATTTATTGCTTTTCGGGTGGGATTCGGGCCTCGATTTGGACGGACTCAGTCCAAGCGATTTTAATGATTGGATCTCTGGCGATATTGTGCTTTATTAGTATTAACGCTTGTGGTGGATTTGAACAACTTTGGGTTAAGCTGAATGCCATAGATCCCACCTTAACCAATTGGATTCCAACTGATCTTAAATGGGGCTTTTTACCCTATCTTTTAGGTTGGATTGTGGCCGGATTTGGTGTGGTGGGTCAGCCCCATATCTTAGTGCGCGGCATGGCAATTAACTCAGCCGAAAATATTACCCTCGCCCGTAATATTCAGTTTATTTGTGGTCAAATGACTTCGGTGACAGCTTTTGGTGTCGGCTTAACCGCTAGAGTATTATTACCCGATTTACTAACATCAAGTGACCCGGAATTAGCCTTACCCTTTTTATCCATAGAATTATTACCAGCCATTTTGGTGGGGTTAATGTTAGCGGGTTTATTTTCTGCTGCTATTTCTACCACAGATTCCCAAATTCTATCGTGTTCAGCAGCATTAAGCCAAGATTTAGTTCCCAATGCAGCCCACTCCTATAGAATGACTAAGATTAGCACATTAATTGTGACGGCGATTGTACTGGCAATTGCTCTGGCGGGAGATAATAATGTCTTCAGTTTAGTGATTTTTTCTTGGTCGGTTTTAGCCTCCGGTTTAGGGCCGTTATTGGTGTTGCGGGTTTGGCAAAAGCCTGTTAACGTACCCATAGCGATTGCTATGATGACAGTGGGAATTGTTGTTTCTATTGGTTGGAATTTAGGACTTAACTTATCTAGCGCAGTTTATGAAGTGTTGCCCGGAATGGCATCTGGTTTCCTGGTTTATTTTATTGCTCAATTTTTTACTAATAAGACAGAAATCGTTTAAAATATTATGTTACAAACTCGTAGCGATTCAGAAACAGAACCGCCGCTTAATTCTCTGCGACTCGGTATTATTGGTTGTGGTAATATAGGCTCGCGACACGCTGCTAATTTCCTCGCCCACGGCTACAAAGTCTGTGTTTATGATATCAACTCTAGTAGCATGGAGACGTTGCAAACGGCTGGGGCTAATATCGCTCAAAATAGCGCTGAAGTCGGTCGTTTTGCAGATATTATCTTTACCGCCTTGCCCACTCCCCCAGATGTTGTCACCGCCGTTTTAGAGGGGGAAAATAGCTTAATTCAAGGCTTACAACCCGGTCGAATTTATATTGATATTACCACTAATTCCCCCGAAACAATATTGAAGCTGCATCAAGCGATGACGCAACAGGGAGTTGAGATGTTAGATGCGCCGTTTAATGACTGTCCGGTGGGTGCAACCAGCCAGAAAGGTATGGGTTTGGCAGTGATGGCCAGTGGCGATCGCAAAACTTTTGATTCTGTTGAACCAGTGCTACAATTAATGGCGGATCGTGTGCTTTATTGTGGGGAAATTAGCAACGGCACGAAATGCAAACTGATTCATAATGCTGTTAATGCTACCGCAGTTCAGGCAGTCAGTGAAGGCATTACTTTAGGTTTAGCCCAGGGAATTGCTTTAGAAACCATTTGGGATACCCTGCGCTTTGGCGGGTTTGGTCAAAATGCCGGAGATATTCACGGCTTACCTCATTATTGGTTTTCACGACGTTGTGACGATCTGACTCAACATCCTGCTTTTAATGTCAAATTATTGCATAAAGATGTGCGATTAGCGCTCAACATGGCGACTCAGCAGAATATTTCTGTGCCCCATTTAAGCCTAACCGTTAAAGATTTTGAAGAAGCAGAAGATAGAGGCTGGTCTAACTATTCAACCACAAAAGTCACCTGTTTGCAAGAAGAACGAGCCGGAGTAATTGCCGAAGCGACTCTGCCTGTTGAATTGAATTCCGCTTCGCCGCCACCCCAGTCTCAGCCACCCCAGAAATTTAGATTTTCTCTGTATACTGTTTTGATTTTAGTGCTAGTGAGTAACTTATTTCAATTCGGATTACACTGGCTATTGAAATAATCAATAATTTATAAAAAAAGGCTGCAAGTAAAAGCAGTCATTAAGATTCTATTTATGTTGACGATGAAAATATTAGAGACTTCCCAAATACAGCAAGCAAACTGGTTTTTGTATCAGTTAAATCCCACGGGTTTAGCCGATAAAGTATCGATAGCTATGAGGATAAAATCTGCTTTAGATATTCAACTGATTAATAACACATTACAAGCTTTAATTAAACGGCATCCGATGCTACGGACTATTTATTACGCAGAAAACCAAAAGCTAATTCAAGAAGTTAAGCAAACAGTTGATATAGATTTTGAACAGATTGAAGTTGATAATAAAACGGAGTTAAACCAGTATTTAGTTGAGTGGATAAAGCGTCCTTTTGACTTGGCGAATGGTTTAGTTTTTCGCGCTTGTTTATTCAGTGTTTCTACAACAGAACATATTTTAGGATTAAGTCTTCATCAAATAGCGGCAGACAGAGAGTCACTGTTGATATTAATCAATGAATTTATCACAATTTACGAATCTAAGGTGAGTGGAGTTTCAGAGAATTTACCACTACTAAACAAGTCTTATACAGATTATATTCAACAAGAAATAGAGTTTATTAATAGTTCAGATAGTAAAAAAATAGGGGATTATTGGCAACAACTGTTAGGGGATGATTTACCTGTCTTAGAATTACCGTCTCGTTGTTCCCGTCCAGCTATTAGAACTTATAATGGGGCAGCGATTAAATGTATATTAAATCCTCAACAGAGTCAAAGTATTCGACAACTGGCTAAGCAACAAAAAGTCACGCTAAAACAGTTATTATTAGCGGCTTTTAAAGTATTAATTTACCGTTATACCGGGGAAGAAGATCTGTTAATTGGTTTATGGCAAAACCGAGATAGTCAACCTGAGTTTAAAGGTGTGATTGGTAATTTTGCAAATCTTACAGTTATCAGAGATTCTATTTCAGGAAAGATTCAATTTACAGACTTTTTAACTCAAGTTAGTCAAACTGTAAATGAAGTCAATAATTATAAAAATTATCCGTTTTCACGGGTTATACAAAAATTAAAATTAAATAATTTAACTCATCCTCCTATCTGTCAAGTTGCATTTAGTTATCAACAGCGAGAACAGTTATTTCAAGCAAAAGAACTTCAATTAGAACATGATTACATTCCTCAGCAAAAAGTAGACTTTGACATCAGTTTAGATATTCAAGATATTGCTAACGAGTTATGGCTTAACTTTAAATATAATAGCGATATTTTAGATACTGAAACTGTGACTAAAATGGCTGAACATTTTCAGAACTTACTGACCGCAATCGTTAAAAACCCTCAAACATCAGTCGGTAAATTGTCTCTATTGAATGAAAGCGAACAGCAGCAAATATTAATAGACTGGAATAATACTCAAACCGATTATGATTTATCTCGCTGTTTACATCAGTTATTTGAACAACAGGTAGACCAAACACCCACAGAAGTTTCTGTTATATTTGAAGGGAAAAAATTAACTTATCAAGAATTAAATAAAAAAGCCAATAAACTAGCTCATTATCTAATTAAATTAGGCGTGAAGCCTGAAACTTTAGTGGGTATTTGTGTGGAACGTTCCCTAGAAATGGTCATCGGATTATTAGCCATTCAAAAAGCAGGGGGTGCTTATGTCCCAATTGATCCAACTTATCCGAATGATCGAATTGCTTATTTATTAGAAAATTCACAAGTCCCGATTTTACTAACTCAGAATCATATTAAAAAATCGCTACCAGAATATCAAGGAAATCTTGTTTTTCTAGATAATGATTGGCAAACTATTGCTGCTGAAAGTAACGAAAATCCTGTTATAGAAATTAACTCAGATAACCTAATTTATATTATCTATACTTCGGGTTCAACAGGTAAACCAAAAGGAACAATGAATACCCATAAAGGGGTGGTAAATCGTATTTTATGGATGCAGGATGAATATCAATTAACCTCAACTGATAAAGTTTTACAAAAAACACCGTTTAGTTTTGATGTTTCGGGTTGGGAATTTTGGTGGCCACTCATTACCGGGGCGCGGTTAATTGTTGCCAAACCAGAAGGTCATAAAGACCCGAATTATTTAGTTAAATTAATTAACGATAAGCAAATTACAACCCTCCATTTTGTGCCGTCAATGCTTCAGATTTTCTTAGAAAATCCTGAGGTAAAATCTTGTCAGAGTTTAAGGCAAGTATTTTGTAGCGGAGAAGCGTTATCTATTGCTTTGCAAGAACGGTTTTTTACACTTCTCAATGCTGAATTACATAATCTTTATGGCCCGACAGAAGCCGCAATTGATGTCACTTTCTGGCATTGTCAGCCGGGAATTCAACACTCAACTGTACCCATTGGTCGTCCGGTTGCCAATACTCAAATGTACATTTTAAATTCGGATTTACAACCTGTTCCGATAGGGGTTGCGGGAGAATTATATATTGGTGGAGTCCAGTTAGCGCGAGGTTATTTATATCGCCCAGAATTAACTGCTGAACGATTTATTAATAATCCTTTTGTTAATGATTTTAACTCAAAATTCCTTTATAAAACCGGGGACTTAGCGCGTTATTTACCCGATGGCAATATAGAATATTTAGGACGTTTAGATAATCAGGTTAAAATCAGAGGAAATCGGATTGAATTAGGAGAAATTGAATCGGTTTTAAATTCACATAATGCCATTGATGAAAGCATTGTATTGGCGAAGGAATACACCCCAGGCGATAAGCGTTTAGTGGCTTATCTGTTAACCCAGGAAAAACAACCGAGTATTACTGAAATTAGAGAGTTTCTCAATACTCAATTACCGGATTATATGATTCCTTCAGCTTATGTATTTTTATCAGAATTACCGTTAACACCGAATGGGAAAGTCAACCGGAAAGCGTTACCAGAACCGGATTTTTCTACTGTTAATACAAGTAATAACTTTGTTGAACCACGAGATACTATCGAACAACAATTAGCAGAAATTTGGTCATCTATTCTTCAGGTAAATCCTGTCGGAATTAAAGATAATTTCTTTGAATTAGGCGGTCATTCTTTACTGGCGATTAGTTTAATGAGTAAAATTCAGCAACAGTTTAATCAACAATTGCCGTTATCGACTTTATTTACAAATCGGACAATAGAAGATTTAGCTAATTTAATTAAACAAGAAAATCAGGTTAATTCTTCTTCTTTGGTTCCCATTCAAACTCAAGGTAATAAATCTCCGTTTTTCTGTGTCCATCCCGCAGGCGGTCATGTCCTTTGTTATCTGGATTTATCTAATCATATCGGGAATAATCAACCGTTTTATGGCTTACAAGCACAAGGATTTAATCCCGGAGAACAGGTCTTTACCAACGTAGAAGAAATGGCGCGTTTTTATGTTAATACCATTCAAGAATTCCAACCACAAGGGCCTTATCAAATTGGGGGTTGGTCTTTTGGCGGTGTTGTAGCGTTTGAAATAGCACAGCAATTATTAGAAAAAGGACAAGAAGTCAGTTTACTCGCATTACTCGATCCTTGGGTTCCCATCTTACTCGATGCCAATAAACAGATTGATAATCTCTATTTAAGTGGTGCATTAAGTCGTTATTTTGGGGGTATTTTTGGCACAGATAATTTAGTCACAGACGAAGAATTGAAAGCCTTACCGCCAGAAGAAAAAATTGAATTCATTATTGATAAAGCTGAAAAACTCGGGTTATTTCCTCCAGAAGATAGCCGCGAAAAAAATAGACGCTTTGTCGATGTATTAGTCGGAACATTAAAGGCAACTTATGGTTATAAACGGCGGTATTATCCCGGAAAAGTCACGGTGTTTCGCCCTCAAGAACGACATCTTCATGCCTCTGATCCTCAGTTAGTCTGGGTTGAACTGTATGCTGTTTTAGATGCAGCGGATATCGAACTAGTCAATATTTCGGGTAGTCATTATTCTATGATGAAATCACCCCATCTTGAGATTCTGGCAAAATCCTTGAATAATCATTTATAATAATAAAAAATCAGGAAATCAATATGTTAGGAACTGCCTCCGAATCTAAGAAGAAAATTTATCGAATTATTTATGGTTACTGGCAAAGTCAATGTACTTATGTGGCCACCAGTTTAGGAATCCCTAATCTATTACAAAATCAACCCTTAACGGTTGAACAAATTGCCGATAAAACTTCAACTAATGTCGAAAAATTGTACGTTGTATTGCGTGCCTTAGCTCATTTGGGTGTATTTTCTGAAAAACCAGGACGGGTTTTTGCTTCAACAGAATTATCCGACCTTCTGATTAATAACGATACCCCTTCTATTGCTGACTTTTTAATGCATATTACAGAGCCAGATATGTGGGATGGATGGCGAGAATTAGAAAATAGTTTGAAGACTGGAGAAGTGCCATTTGAACGCGCTAAAGGTCAGGATTTTTATAGTTCTTTTATGAGCCAAAATCCACAAAGCAAAAAACGCTTTAATGATGCGATGAGCTTTCTCACCACTGAAGCGGTTGATTCTTTATTTGAATATTATAATTTTGGTCAGTTTAAAACCGTGATGGATGTCGGCGGAAATCAGGGAACATTAATTGCTAATATTGTTAAAAAGTTTGGCTGTAAAGGGATTTTATTTGACTTACCGAATGAAGTCGAAACTGCACCGGAGAATCTAGAAAAATATGGTGTGACTGAGCAAGTCCAAGTCGTCGGCGGCAGTGCCTTAGAAGCTTTACCCAAAGGAGCCGATGCAATTGTCATGAAGTATTTTCTATCCGTATTTAGTAAAGAAAATGCCGTTAAAGTTCTCACCAATTGTCGCGAAGCCTTGCCAAAACACGGTAAAGTAATCCTATTACAAACTCTGGTTCCCCCTGTCGGTGCCCCTGTGGAATATCCTGATGGCACAGTCCCTGCATTGGCTGCGGTACAAATGATGATTACGAACCCCGGCGGTTATTGGCGCACTCAACAAGAATATCAGGATTTGTTTGAAGCCAGTGGTTTTCAACTCGAACAAGTTTTCCATACCGGCACCAGTCTGACTGTGATGGAGTTTAGCCCTTGTTAAATTATTACTCGTGAATCTTCTTCCTCCCCTCTCTGAAGCTTCAGAACCCACATCCCACCAACGTATGATGCGGCGTTGTATCGAACTCGCCCGTCACGCCTTGGGACAAACTGCCCCGAACCCCCTCGTGGGATGTGTGATTGTCCAGTCTCAAACCATTGTTGGGGAAGGATTTCACCCCGCTGCGGGTCAACCTCATGCCGAAGTATTTGCCCTCCGTGATGCAGGTGAAAAAGCAGCCGGAGCAACCGTCTACGTCAACCTAGAACCCTGTAATCATCAGGGCCGGACTCCCCCTTGTACATCCGCTTTAATTGCGGCGAAGGTGGCAAAGGTCGTCGTTGGCATGGTTGACCCCAATCCGCTGGTTTCAGGACTTGGAATTGAACGGTTAATTCAGGCGGGGATAGAAGTCGTCGTGGGGGTGGAAGAAGCCGCTTGTCAACAGTTGAATGAAGCGTTTGTGCATCGGATTCGTTGCCGTCAACCTTTTGGTATTCTAAAATATGCGATGACCCTCGATGGTAAAATCGCCGCCACTAGTGGTCATAGCGCTTGGGTGACTTCACCCGCTGCCCGTCAAACAGTTCATCGTTTACGAGTGGCTTGTGATGCCGTTATTGTCGGTGGAAATACGGTTCGGCGAGATAACCCCCGTTTAACCACCCACCAACAGGGAGAACCCAACCCCTTGCGCGTGGTGATGAGTCGCACGCTTGATTTACCCCCCGAAGCGCATTTGTGGGATACTCAAACGGCTAAAACCCTTGTTATGACAACCGTTGGCGCTAACCCAGAATTACAACAAATCCTGCGAAAACAAGGGGTTGAAGTCGTAGAATTTCCGACGTTAACTTGCTCTTCGGCAATGAATTATTTATATGAACAACAGTTATTGTCGGTGTTGTGGGAATGTGGCGGACAACTAGCAGCGCAGGCTATTGCAGAAGGATGTGTTCAAAAGATTTTAGCCTTTATTGCCCCTAAAATTATCGGCGGACAAAGCGCCCCAAGTCCTGTCGGAGATTTAGGATTAGATAAGATGACAGATGCATTAACACTAAAAAATATTACATTACATTCTATCGGTTCAGATTATTTAATTGAAGGATATCTGAATGAATGATGAGTTATGAATTATGAATTATGAATGAAATCCTAAATTCAATTAGAGATCTATGCTGATTACTTCTTACTCCTTACTCCCTACTTTTTACTTAAAATCCCTATTTTCTACAAATCACTAATAACAAATAACGACGAATAAAGCTATGTGCGTCAGTGGCTTTTGACCATGAAGATTTCAATATCAGCGAAATAGCAAACTTTTATATCATTATCGTTTGTACTACTCCTAATTTCCACTTTAACTCCGTAATTCACGCAATTTATCCCTCTATTAGGGACTTTGGTTTAATAGTCTATATTTATAAGAATAAGTATGTACAAATCTTACGAAAATAATAATTGATCAGCCGAACACTCAATATCTAACTTGAGGAAGAAGACAAACATCGAATAAGATTTTAGTCAATCTTAATAATTCTGCGATCGCTCTTTTTTGTTGTTAGCAAAGAATAAAACTTTGATCTTTAATTTAATGATCTCAATAACTGTTTCTTTAGGAAGATGTTAAAAGTAACTAGCTTGAGAGAAACTGTGATTGCAATTAAAAATTATGAGGTAAATTATGGTAGTTAATACTGCAAATACCGGTGTATATAAACGCGCTGTAGGTGTGTTCAGAACTCGTGAGCAGATTGAAAAGGCACTTCAAGCATTCAAAGATGCCAATTACGATATGAATCGAGTTTCTTTAATTGCTAAAAATCTTGAAGATGTCCAAGGTGCTGAAGAAATTGTAGACAACGACAAAGGCAACGAAGCTTCTGAAGGTGCAGGAATTGGTGCGGTAACGGGTACTGTTTTAGGGGGTGTAACAGGCTTACTGGTGGGTTTAGGTACATTAGCAATTCCAGGAATTGGCCCTGTACTTTTAGCCGGAGAATTATCTGCATTAGGAACAACTGCAGCGGGTGCAGGTTTGGGTGCTTTAACTGGAGGACTCGTCGGAGCATTAACCGGAATGGGAATCCCCGAAGAAAAAGCTAAAGTATATGAACGCAGTGTTAAAGCGGGTGAATACTTGCTGATGGTAAGTGGAACCGCAGATGAACTCGCTCGAGCTGAAGCTATTATGAGTGGTCATGGTATTAGTGAGTTTGGCATCTACGACGCGCCAGACTTAGTCAAATAATAATAACGCCTCAATTTAATCTCATTTTTCCCTAAAATAACTCTCGTTAATCCTACTCAAGTTTAACGGGAGTTTTGAGTGGGTACAAATTCTATATGAAAACCGTAAAATTAACCGAGAAAAATTAATATCTAATCAATTCAGTATTTTCTAATTTGCTGTAAATGTCTCTTAATGATATTTATATATAGGCTAATTATTGTTATAGTTACACCTCCCCCGCCAGAAAAACGCTATATTGCCTACTGATTACTCATGACTTAAAATCTCTACATCCTATTCCCTATCCGTAAAAAATGATAAATAAAACCGCTGCTGCTATTGCTGCCGACTCTCCCCTAACTGTTGGTGCAGGTGTTCAAATTGCTGAATTGGGAGGAAACGCCATCGATATTGCAGTAGCAGCGGCGCTGGCTGCCACCCTGTCGGAGATTCTGATGTGTTCTCTGGGGGGTTCAGCATTCCTAATGGTTCAGATGCCCGGAAAACCCGTAGAATTGATTGATGGCGCGGATGCGATGCCTTCGGGTCATCTCCAAACAGACCCCACAACAGCCGGATGGCGAGAGGTACATTTACCTTACGGGGATGGGATTACCGTTCGGGGGGGACACGCTGCTGTAGCGGTACCGGGAATGCTAGCCGCCTTAGAAACCGCTTGGCGTAGACATGGGTCTTTACCGTGGCGAGAATTAGTCAACCCCGCATTAGAACTGGCTCGTAATAGTTTTGCCCTCAGCCCCATGACCGAACGCTGGTTAAATATTGCAGGTCAATTATTATTTTATCCTCAACAAGCAAGCCGAGAATGCTTTTTCCCTAACGGTTCTGATGTGGCCCGTGGGGGAGAATGGTTTAATATTCCCGATATGTCACAAACCCTAGAGGCGATCGCCACAGAAGGGGCAAAAGCATTATATCAAGGGGATTTGGCTGCTGTATTTGCCACAGAAATGGCAGAACAAGGTGGATTTGTAACTCGGGAAGATTTAGCGAATTATCGCGCCCAAATTCGTCAACCGTTAAAGCTTTCTTCTGCCGGATTTGAACTCGATCTTAATCCGCCTCCAGCGGTCGGTGGTGCGGCGTTAGGGAGCTTAATTCGCCTTTTAGAACAAAATTGGTCTGTCGATGCAACCCCCGCTGAGCGCGTCTTACAACAGGCGATCGCACAACAGGTATTATTGCAACTACGGCAAGAAACATTTAAAAATTTAGATCAAACTCAAGTTCAGGCTTTACTCGAACAAGACTATTTACAACAACATCTAACCGCGTTGCATTCTCCCCACACAACCCACCTTTCTGTTGCCACCGAGAGTGGTGAATTAGTCTCGTTATCAATGAGTAACGGCTATGGTTCAGGAATTACAATTCCCGGTACTGGTATTGCTTGCAATAATACATTGGGAGAACCCGAACTCAACCCGAATGGCTTTTTATCCGCACCCGTGGGTTCGCGACTCGTCTCCAATATGATCCCCACTATTGCCCGACATCCGGATGGTCGATGTTTAGCCTTTGGTACACCCGGCGCGAGCCGCATCACCACTTCTATGGCACAAGTTTGGATGAATTATGCCTTTAATGGACTGTCTCTAACAGAGGCTGTAGTAGCGCCCCGACTCCACGTCGAACAAGCAGAGGCGCAATTACGATTTTTATACGAACCCGGAATTGATAATAATCTAATTTCTCCTGAGTTTGTGCCTTATCCATTTACAGAAACAGATATGTTTTTCGGTGCAATTAAAGTTGCAGGTTTAGACAGTAACGGTCAATTACAGGCGGTGGCTGATTTTCGTCGTCAAGGGGCCAGTCAAATTCTTTAATGTAGTAGTGCTTAGTAGTGCTAACCCTGGCTATCGGCAAAGGGAGATGAGGGAGATAAGGGAGACTTGGAGAATAAGGGAGACATGGAGTACGAACGCCTGAGTCCGATCAAAACTCTCAATCATCACTCCCTTACTTTGGTTGTATGCAACGTCACGACATACTCCTGACTCCTGACTCAGTCTTAGCGTAATTGTGTGCCTGTGCCGCGATCTTGAGGATGTAAGAAGGGTTTCAAGTTAATTCCATTAGAACGACTACGGCGAGGACGACCAAAAAGGTCTTGAATAAACTCATCCCCAGAACGATCGTCAACTAAAGTATAAATCCCTTGAGTAGATCCTCCACTCTCGGCGACTACTAAATTTTGGAAAATGCGATCGCGGACAAATGCAGCACTTTCACCCACTGGGACCGTTAATACAATTCGACAGTCTGGCACATCTTCTGTGGTGGCGCAGATCACGTTATAGCCATTTTCCACACTCGTCAGCATTTCAGAAAGGCCGTCCGGGCGATAAGATTCTAATCGACGGCTAATTTCGACACACCGACGTTCAGGAGTCCAACCGCCCCCCATTTGTCCTGGAATTGCCCAAGGAAAGGCTTGTTGTTGACTCGGCGGATAATACATTACAGTATATTCATTCCCGACTTGTTCGCAGACAAATCGAGGATCATCGGGATTGGTTGTAGTAACTTCTACTTGAGGGATAGGTTCGTCTGTTGCAGTAGTAGTTTGAGACGATTCAATTTCAGGATTAACCTGTTGTGAGGTATTGGTCGGAACTTCTGAATTTTGAGGCAATGGAAAAGGAAACCATTCAGTCGCTTGGGGTGTCCAACCGGGCATCCAGAAATCCGCCCTCGCTGAACCGACTCCCATCGAGAATGGCAAACTGAGAGATAAACCAACAAGAGTTAAGGCTCGAGACCATTTTTTGATAGACTGTAAACGTTGTGACATGATGGTTTGTTTGTGTGTGGTGTGGACAAATTTCGGGAGAAAATATCTAAATTGACAGTTCAGTTTTTTCACAAAACTTTACAACTTTTAATTTCTCCCATAAAATACAGTTCGAGTAAAAAAAAATAAGGAGTGTAGACAGTAATGTCGGAGGCACGGCAGCCACTGACAGCGCCCAAGGAGTTTTTTGATCCAGGTGGGGGCATAAATTTTACGCTACTGATGTTTTTGACTGCAGTAGCCCTCATTTTGGTTTCAACAATCGGATATTGGTTTTGGCATTGGCCGGGATGGTGTACTTTTGTATTAAATGTTCTGGCACTACATCTCTCCGGAACAGTGATTCATGATGCATCCCATCTCGCGGCTCATCGGAACCGAACTGTCAATGCCGCCTTGGGACATGGTAGTGCGTTAATGTTAGGATTTGCGTTTCCCGTTTTTACCCGAGTTCATATTCAGCATCACGCCCACGTCAACGATCCAGACAATGATCCGGATCATTTTGTTTCAACAGGAGGGCCGCTGTGGCTAATTGCAGCTCGATTCTTTTATCATGAGATCTTTTTCTTCAAACGGCGGTTATGGCGCAAACATGAGCTATTAGAGTGGTTTCTCAGTCGGCTGTTTGTGGCGACCATTGTGGGGTTGGGTATCCATTATGGTTTTATTGGATATATCCTCAATTATTGGTTTTCCCCGGCTTTAGTCGTCGGAATAGCATTAGGTTTATTTTTTGATTATTTACCTCACCGCCCATTCCATGAAACAAACCGTTGGAAAAATGCACGGGTTTATCCCAGTCCCATTCTGAATTTCTTAATTTTGGGACAAAACTACCATTTAATTCATCATTTATGGCCATCTATTCCCTGGTATAACTATAAACCAGCTTATGAAGCGATGAAACCATTGCTCGATGCTAAAGGTTCTCCTCAAACCCTGGGAATTCTACAAGGTAAGGACTTTTGGGGTTTTCTATATGATGTATTTCTCGGCATTCGTTTTCATCATCCTCAGCCCAAAACCAGCAGCAAAGATTAATTAATTGCCAGCACAGGTAAAATATAGGAGGAAGGTTAATTGCTGGAAATCATCCATCAGAATATATTGCCTTTCTCCTGAATTATTTATTAAATTTTCAATATCTCTTGATTCAAATAATTTAAAGCTGATCCCCCACTTCAGGCAACATTCACCCGATGACACCAACCGAGAAAAACAAAACTCAGCCGACCTCTGTTTCCTCTACATCTCAGACTCCGCTCAAAAATTTTCGAGAGAACATATTCGTTTTAGTTTTTGCCTTAGGCTTATCGTTGCTAATTCGAGTCTTTGTCGCAGAACCTCGTTATATTCCTTCTGATTCTATGATACCGACGCTGGAAATCGGCGATCGCCTTGTGATTGAAAAAGTATCGTATCATTTCCACCCGCCCTCGCCTGGGGATATTGTTGTATTTGCGCCGCCAAAACAACTACAACGGCAAGGATATTCTCTGGGTCAAGCCTTTATTAAACGAGTGATTGCAAGCCCCGGTCAAACCGTTGAAGTACATGATGGTACAGTATATGTGGATAATCAACCCCTTGATGAAGCCCGTTACATAGCTGAAGCGCCTGAATATGAATGGGGACCCAAACAAGTCCCTCAACAGCAGTATTTTGTTATGGGGGATAATCGTAACGATAGCAATGATTCTCATATTTGGGGCTTTTTACCTCAAGAGAATATCATTGGTCGAGCGGTAGTCAGATTTTGGCCCTTTGAACGCTTAGGTTTAGTTTCTGAAAATGAATTGTGAATTATGAATTATGAGTTATGAATAGAATCTCTCAAGCTTTATTCCACAATTTTTCTAAAGTAATTGCTTCTACTGGACGACTCAACAAAAATCCTTGAATGCGATCGCATTGATGTTGATGTAAGAAGGCTTTATCTGCTTCTGTTTCCACTCCTTCAGCAACCACTCGTAACCCTAAACTATGAGCCATTTGAATCGTAGCAGCAACAATAGCCGCGTTTTTAGAATTTAATGCCACGTTATGCACAAAGCTACGATCAATTTTCAGGCTATCAAAGGGAAATTGTTGTAAATAGCTCAGAGATGAATATCCTGTACCAAAATCATCTAAAGCAAGTTTAATCCCTAAAGATTTAAGTTCCTGCAAAGTATGAGACGCTTGAATCGGATTTTCCACTAAAATACTCTCCGTTAATTCTAACTCTAAACAGCCCGGATCTAAGCCCGTTGCTGTGAGAATTTGCATAATACTATGACTTAAATTGCGTTGACTGAATTCCAAGGCAGATACATTAACTGAAATGGATAATTGCATCCCTTGTTTGTGCCAGTGTCTGGCTTGTTGAGTGACGTGTTGCAACATCCATTCATCTAAATACACAATTAACCCCGTTTCTTCAGCCAGGGGTAAAAACTGTGAGGGAGTCATTAAACCGAGAGTCGGATGTTGCCATCGCACTAATGCTTCAGCAGATAAACGAGTTTCTGTTTGAAGTTCGAGTTGAGGTTGATAATAAACTGTTAACTCATTATGAATTAAAGCATGGCGTAAATCATTTTCCAATTGCCAACGATCTTTGAGGCTGAGAGAAATATCTGAGGTATATAATACATAATGATTACTGCCTTGTTGTTTAGCAACATGAAGGGCTGCATTGGCTTGAGCGAGTAAATGATCAAAATTTTGTTCATTTTCCGGATAGAGTGCCACCCCCAGACAAGCAGTAATTGTAATTTGATATTGAATAATTTGTAACGGTCGAGATAAACAATAGAGTAAGTGTTTAATTTGTGGATCAATCTCTGATTTCTCAGCAATTGGCGGTAGAATGACCGCGATTTGTTCACTATTTAATCGAGCAATAAATCCATTCTGACCGACAATTGAAGTTAACCGTTCGAGAACAGCTTGAATTAATAAATCACTATAATCAATTCCTAAGCTTTGTTTGTAATGTTCTAGTCGATTCATCGAAAGAATACCAACAGGAATTAATCGATCGCTTTGATTTTGATGATTGAGAATCTGTTGAAATCGATCTTGTAGCATCCTCCGATTCGGAAGATTAGTGAGGCTATCATAATAAACTTGATCGTTAAGTTGCTTAATCGCATCATGCAAAACTTGTGTACTTTGCTGTTGAATTCGTTCTTGTTTATTCAGTTGAGACGAAATAGCTCCGAGTAATTCTGCTTTGGTAAAAGGTTTAGTTAAATAATCATCCCCGCCTAATTCCATTACTTGACGTAAATCGGCCCGTCCATGACAAGCAGTTAAACAAATAAAAGGAATTAAAGCAGTTGTTGCATCTTGTTTTAACTGCCTTAAAATACTGTAACCATCTAAACCTGGAAGAACTAAATCACATAAAATTAGGTCTGGATTATTATTTTTTGCCAGTTTTAATCCTTGATGACCTTCTACTGCTCCTTGCACATGAAATCCTTCTACTCTTAACAAGATCAACATGGTTTTGAGTAAAAGCCGATCATCTTCAATCACAAGAATTCTTTTCATTACTGCTTGTTATTGCCCATTGTTCAGTAACCTATCATCTTTCCAAGTAAGTACTTGACTATTACATTAAGTATAACATCTATTAATATTAACAGAAATTTTAGCTACTTTTAGAAAAATCAACAGATTTGTAGTCAATTAATTTGTAATCAAATCTATACAACAATATAGTAATTCTGCTACCCGTCATAAATTATTATCAATTGTAGCAATAAAATTAATGATCTGAAAATATACAATCTTGCTGTTGTTTTGGCGGCGCAAATCATTATCGATCAATCCTTGCAGCAGCTTGTGATATACAAATTTATAGTCAGCTTAATCTTAGAGCAAAAAGAGAATCATTTGATTTCTGGTATTTGATCGCATTCCTCAATATCTAATCTTTTTCTCAGTTAGTGTTGCCGATACTGGCTTTAATACAATCAAAAGTCTGATACTTTATCACACCTTTAAGGGTTGAAGCTAGCAAAAAGATTGAAGTATAATAACTAAAACTGAGTCCCTTTACAAATACTTTACAGATTCATCTATCATTGGTCTGATTTTTCAGGATAAACTGAGGTCAAAAATTAAAGATTGAGATCTAATTCAGCCCGGTTTAATCCGATTAATCGCGTCTGTAAAATTAGTATCTCTGTAGTTGTAGCCCAGATGAGTATCAATCCAATTTCACCCAAAATGACAGTAATTCAATCGAATCATCCAAACCTTCGCAATAGTCCGGGTCGTTTTAATCAAATTTATATATTTGGAGATAGTCTATCAGATCCTGGAAATCTTTTTACAATTACAGACGGAACAACTCCTGCTAATCCACCTTATCCTCAACAACGATTTTCTAACGGGTTAGTCTGGTGTGAGTACTTTACACCAAAACTGGGGCTAAATCCACAACCCTTTACTCACTCGTCTAGCGCTAAAGATGGAATTAATTTTGCCGTGGGGGGCGCTACAACCGGAGATATAAACATCAATGGAGCGACATTACCTAGTTTACAGCAACAGATCAATACCTTTGTGACCCGATTAAATCAAACCCATCAACAAGCTAACCCCAATGCCCTGTATATTGTGTGGGCTGGGGCGAATGATTATCTCGGTGGACAAATAACTAATCCAGCAGATCCGGTTAGCAACCTCTCTCAAGCAATAGAATTGTTGTATCAGGTTGGAGCGCGTTATATCTTAGTGTTTAATTTACCCGAGTTAGGAGATACACCGATAGCACAAAACAGCCCAGAAGTCAACCCAACTCAACTCTATCAATTATCCAATACTCATAACACTTTACTCAAAACAACCGTAGAACAAATGAGACAATCTCTCAGGGGAATTCAATTAGGCTTAATGGATATTCAAGGATTGTTTAAGCGGGTGATTGCTAATCCTAGGCATTTTGATCTAACCAATGTAACCGATAGTTGTTTAGTTGTAGCTTGTTGTGATGCTCAGCAATACCTATTTTGGGATCAGCTTCACCCCACCACTACGGCTCATCGAATTATCGCTGAAGCTGTTTTTTCAATTTTACAGTCAGACTCAACGAATCTGTCAACTTCAGGCAACAAGCTTACTGTTGTTGAAGAATTGATCTCAAATCAGCGTCGCGCTTAAATCATTCTGTCGTCTGAGATTGAGTGTATTGTTTTAAAAAAATCCGAAACACTCTAATTGAGAACATACACGTTACTGTTGGAGGTTATGGGAAAGCTATGATGATTGCACCCTTAGTACAGCGTCGCTAGGTGTGAGTGGGTGAGAAGCGAAAGTTAGGCATCAAGGGGTAGGGTGAGGTGCATCAGCCGATGAATGGGGTGATGTTTAAGGGTGAATGATCTTTAGCAATTCGGCAGTAACGACACTGACTCAATTGAGGCACTCGATGAAAGGCGTTAATTGTTAATGTTGAGGGCAAGCTTGAGAATCTGATTTAGGGTGATTGGATGCTGGGTTGGCTTAAGCTGAGGTAGATTCAGGCGCAGTTTCTGCTCGAATATTTCCTTCAACTTCACGAATCAATTCAACTAAACCATTCGCCATCCGCGCCGCCACAACAGTTCCTTCAAATTCAAACTCCGGATCGCGCAAGGCCGTCAATAGCATTTGCTTACCCGCGAAAGTCATCGATACCATCGGTACTTGGTTTTCTTTGTCAATCTCAATAGCTCCTTCTGTTTTTAGGTCGTCGTAAAGACCTTGGTAAACCCCAACCTTTTTACCTTGGCGCTTTTGTTTGACCTTGCTTGTGAGTTCGCTTTTTTTAATTTTACCTTGGGAGCCTCCTAATGCCCATAAGGTCAACAATAAACGTGTTCTCGCTTTAGCATCTGTTTCACCAATGATTGGTGTTGGTGTCTCGTTATAATCCATAGTTAATATCTCGATCATTGTAGGACGCGAAAATACCCTCAGATTGTACAACAGATAATTATTAATCAAAATCTCACACAAATCGTAGCTGATTAAGGCTTGAGATCTCTTACCTTTTGTAGTCATTTACAGCGAAAAATGGCTTATATTTGTGCTGCAATAGCGCCCTGAGATGATGAAGATTAATTGCTGCTTCAACACTTACCCTTAGCCCCTAGCTCTTAGTCTGTGGCGGTTCAATTTCCTAATTGTAGAGATCATTTATCGCTGAATTGAGGAAAAATCTCATTTTAGATGGGTACTTTCTAGTAAATTATAAGCTCTGTATTACATTTTGTTTTAATACACTATAAAAGTTATCCGTGAAGCCTCGGAAGTTGAATTTTATAACTTATTAATTTCTCAGTAAATTTGAATAGAATCCCCATTTTAATCATCCGTTTTTTTACGCAAAAACTAAATTTTATTGGTCAATTATAATTCTTACACTCTCATTATAATCTCAAGAATCGCCTCAAAAAGTCAACATTTTTATCAAGCTGTAACTTCAGTAATATACCTGATGACAATTGTAATGATTTTATGAAATCATAGAAGTAACACAAAAAACAGTGACATCGAAAACAGAGCATTGTTCTGAGATTAATGGATAAAAAAATATTCATAATCTTCGTCAAACCATTTAGAAAAATATAAAAACGATTAGTCTCCCTGCAGGGCAAAGTTTTTTTTACTCTTTTGAATCTTCATTTTTCATCATCAAATTCACCTTTGATGAATCGCTTTAGCCTGCTTACTCACTTGCCCTAGGAGATTTTTTTAGCATGTCATCCCTTCAACCTTTACAACCCATTACTCGAATTGGAACTGTTACAACCCAAGGTGACGAAACGATCAATACAGATTGGGTGCGTGAAACCTTAACATTAGAAGCCCAAAATATAGACGGAGATGGCATCAAAATTGGGGTAATTTCCGATAGTTATAATCGACATTCTGGAGAAACTCAAGATATTAACAGCGGTGATTTACCCGGGTTAGCAAACCCCAACGGTTATACCACTCCAGTTAATATACTCGCTGACAACACCAACCCTTACGGCAAAGACGAAGGTCGCGCCATGTTACAAATTATCCACGATATTGCGCCCGGTGCAGAATTAATGTTTCATTCTGCCGTCAGTAAAACAGAAATGGCCAGTGCAGTCCGAAAGTTAGAGCAAGCCGGAGCTGATATTATTGTTGATGACTTAGGATTCGTCAATCAGTCCTTCTTTCAAGATGGTATTATTGCCCAAGCCGTTGATGAAGTCGCAGAAAAAGGGGTTGTTTATATCTCCGCTGCCGGAAATGATGGGGAACGTTCTTATGAAGACAGCTTTCGTCCTTTAGATAATGCTGCTGGTTTTAGCTTCGATAATCAAAATTATATTGTCCACGATTTCAACAATAATGGCGACGCATTTAATAGTTTCACCTTACCTCAAGGAAAAACCTTAACCCTAACCTTTCAATGGGATGATGCTTTTGATAATGCGGTTCATAATCTTGATATTTTTGTGGTTCGTAATAACGATTTAACCAATCTTGATATTGTTGCTCATAGTACAGATGATAATATTGGCAATAATCCCTTAGAAACTATCTCCTACACCAATAATACAGATACCAATAATTTCTCAATTCTAATCGCTCAACGAGACAATATTGCAACGCATCCAGAGAACATCAAATATATTAGCTTTTCCAGCAAAGCCGATAACTTTGAATATGGTCATGATAGTTCGACTATATTTGGTCATCCTAACGCAGCCGGGGCGATCGCAGTCGGAGCAGTTCGTTATCACACCCCCAATGAAATTAAATCTTCATCTTCTATGGGTGGTACACCGATTTTACTCGATGAAAATGGTAACCCCCTCAACACACCAGAAGTTCGCCTCAAGCCCGATATTGTCGCTCCAGACAACGTTAGTACAACAGTTGAGGGGTTTGAAACCTTTTCGGGTACATCTGCTGCAGCGCCTCATGTCGCTGGGCTAACTGCCTTAATGTTACAAGCCAACGGTGGTGAGGGAAGTCTAACCCCAGATGAAGTCCGGAGTTTACTGCAACAAACAGCCAATGACATAGAAATCTCAGGCATAGATTATCACAGCGGCGCGGGTATTGTTCAAGCAGACGCAGCTTTACAGCTATTCGTCTCGCCGCAAAATACAGACAACCGTATTGTTCGGGAAAATCGAGATAACCGCAATAATAATACAGCCACTGAAGCCGAAGATACTTTAACGGGTGGACAAGCAGATGATACCCTGTTTGGTTACGGTAGCGATGATAACCTCCAAGGTGAAGGAGGCAATGATATTCTGTTTGGTAATCAAGGCGATGACCAACTCGAAGGGAATGAGGGTAACGATAAGCTTCACGGCGGCCAAAATAATGACAACCTCAAAGGTAATGAGGGCAATGATATCCTCTCCGGTGAGAAAGGAGAAGATACTTTGTTAGGTGGATTGGGTGATGATATTTTGTACGGTGGTAAGGGGCAGGATGTTTTACTCGGACGGCAAGGGGATGATATTTTGTATGGTGATTTAGGAGATGATATCCTGATTGGTGGTAGTGGTGGCGATCGCTTCATGCTCAGTGCGACCACAGGAGTCGATCAAATTACAGATTTTGACTTGAGTGAAGATTTAATTGGGTTAATGGATGGATTGACTGCTTCACAGGTACAATGGCAGTTTAATCAGATGGGAGAAACAGTTATTAGTTTAGAAAGTAATAATCAGCCTTTGGCGATTTTAGACGGACTACATTCTCTGACTCAACAACATTTCATTACCGTGTAAACTTACCTCAGTTACTCAGATACAGCCAGCCAAATATCCGCGCCAATTGGCTAAAATACTAATATCTGTTGCCTGTTTTCCCTATAAAATTAGATTTTATGACCCACAGTATTACACCCTCATCGACTCCCGTTGAAGAAGATTTCTCCCCAGAAGAAGAAGAATCTCATTTTGATGTCTTTTATGATGTACCGGGAACATTACCGGGAACATTAAATTTAGATCCAGATGCACCACCCCCAGAGATGGTGTTAATTGAATATAACGAAAATCGTGCCACTCGTACTGTACTGACTCATCCAGAAGAATGTATTCCCTATATTCGTTCCGATGCTGTTACTTGGCTTGACTTACAAGGGTTAGGCAATGCTGATACATGGCGTAAAATGTCAGAGATTTTTCAATTTCATCCCATCGCATTAGAAGATGTAGTCAATGTGCCTCAACGACCAAAAGTTGTATTTTATGAAAATCCCGATCATATTATTATTGTCACCTTAATGGTGTTGCTCAAACCCGGAACAGAAGAAATTCATAAAGAACAAGTTAGTATTATCCTCGGGAAAAATTATCTAATTACGGTTCAAGAAGAACCTAGATATGACTGTTTGCAGCCAGTGCGCGATCGCATTCGGGCAAGTCAAGGTATTATTCGTAAACAAGGAGCAGATTACTTAGCCTATTCAATTGTTGATGCCATTATTGATGGCTATTTCCCGGTTTTAGAACATTATAGTGATCGCTTAGAAGAATTAGAAGATGAAGTCTTTTTTCAACCTCAGCGCGATACGATTGCCACGATTTATGAAATCAAGCAAAGTTTATTAAGTCTGCGGCGAGCCATTTGGTCACAACGAGAAGCGATTCATAATTTAACCCGCCAAAAAACAGATTTAATCGGCAAAAAAGCTCGTGTCTATTTTCGCGATTGTTACGATCATACGATTAATGTCCGAGATATGCTAGAAACCTATCGAGAACTCTCATCAGATCTAGTTAATATTTATCTCTCAACTATGGGAAATCGGATGAATGAAATCATGAAACTTCTCACTGTTGTTTCCTCTATTTTCATTCCCCTAACATTTATTGCTGGCGTTTACGGCATGAATTTTGACCCCTCAGCATCTCCCTGGAATATGCCAGAAGTTGATTGGTATTGGGGATATCCAGCTTGTCTGGGGTTAATGGTCATTACAGCAACCGTCCTCGTCACCTATTTTTGGCGCAAAGGTTGGTTTGAGGATTTTTCGGGCTTACCTAAACCCACTAAAGAAGATTAAAAATTATCAATGACGAATTACCAGCAGATGTGTTATTTGTTGAGGTTGCAGAGACTGCTGTCTCCGGTATTGATTCATTTTCTATGCTATTAAAGCAACCATGACTCAGAAGAACAAATCCTCTCTATTACTTACCCTCGGCGGCGCTATCCTGCTCATTGGAGGTGGTGTTGCTGCCTATTATGCATTAATGTCTCGACAAGCCGCACAGCAGGTGTCAGCCGCTGCTAGCGTGATCCCTCAAGATGCCATGATCGTTGTCTCCCTAACAACACAATCTCAACAATGGCAACGGTTACAGCAATACGGCACACCCGAATCAAAAACCGCCCTCAATCAAGTCTTACAGCAATGGCGCGACCGCTTCTTTACCGAAAAAGGGTTTGATTTCCAGACAGATATTCAACCGTGGGTGGGTGATGAAGTGATGTTAGCCTGGTTACCCGATCGAGTCTTAACTTCAGGGGCTGATTTGACTCCGAATTCATCTCTATCCTCCTCGACAAAACCTGCTTTAGTCGCTGTTTTACCGATTGCTAATCCTCAAAAAGCTAAAGAAATTTTAGCACAACCCAAGTCTTTAACTCAAGGAGAAGTCAGCGAGCGCAAATACAAAGGGATTGACATTTTAGAAACAACAGGATTACCGACTGAAAACTATTCCGTTGCTGTTTTAGGGCAAGATTTTATATTAGTTTCTAATCAGCCCAATGCCACAGATCGAGCAATTGATACATTTAAAGGGGGTAATTCTCTTGCTCAAACCCCCGGTTATGCTAGTGCGACTCAAAAAATTAAAACCAGTCGATCTTTTGCTCAGTTTTATTTAAATATTCCCGTTGCCACGAGTGTTGCTTCTTTTACGTCTGAACGCCCAATCCCTGCAGAAACATTAGAACGTTTACAACAAAATCAGGGATTTGCGAGTCACATGATACTGGAATCTCAAGGTGTTTCATTTAAGAGTATTTCTTGGTTAAAACCCAACAGTCAAATTACCTTAAATGTTAATAATAATGCCAATGATTTAATCGAACAACTGCCGAATAGTACAATTTTATCAACAACAGGAAGTAGCTTACAACAAGTTTGGCAAGACTATTCTCAAGCCGCGAATAATAACCCCTTAGCACCGTTAAATCCTCAAGTTTTGAGTAAGAGTTTAAATCAGGCAACGGGAATGGATTTAGAGAAAGATTTTTTAAGTTGGATGGATGGAGAATTTTCTTTATCTTTAATTCCGGCAGTACCCAATAAAGAACAACCCCAAAAGTTTTCGGCGGGATTTGCATTAATGGTTGAAACCAGCGATCGCGCTACTGCTGAGGCAGCTTTAGGAAAGTTAGATGCAGTGATGAAAGACAATAACTTTTCCGTCGGTGAAGCTCAAATACAAGGTCAATCTGTGGTGAAATGGACTTCTCCTTATGGGGGATTTAGTGTAATTCGCGGTTGGTTAAATGATAATACCGCCTTTGCAACAATGGGCGCTCCAATTGCCGATCAATTTTTACCCGAACCTCAACTCAACTTAACTGCTAATTCTCTATTTAAGCAAACATTACCGACAGAATTCACATCTAGTAGTGGTAGTTTCTTTGTTGATTTAGAACAATTTTTTAATCCTCGGAGTTTATCTTTGCCGTCGTTACCCCCTCAACAAAAAATTTGGGTTGATGCCATTCGTTCTATTGGCATAACTGCTGAAATTAGTAATGAACGAAGTACCCGTTATGATACTATTATCAGGTTTAAGCAGATTGAAAATATACCTGTAATCGAAGAGACAGAAGATAATGCAACAGAATCTGGATGAGTCTGATATTTTGAATTTAAATTAGGTATAGAATAAAGATTTATTTGATTAAATGATCGGTATCAAATTAGTCACAAAAATTTAAGACAATAGTGGAGACGAGATGATGAATGAGTTAGTAAAAGCAGCTAAAACTGGAGATTTAGAAACAGTGAAAGCCTTGTTAAAATCAGGCGCAACAGTGAATCAAGCCAACTCTAAAGGAATGACTCCGTTGCTTGCCGCAATTACCGCCGGACAAACAGAAATTGTGAGGCAACTCTTGCAAGCCGGAGCTAGTCCCAATGAAGCAGATAGTGATAATTGGACAGTATTGATCGAAGCAACCGCTAACGGCTATTTAGAAATTGTTCAACACTTATTAACCGCTGGGGCAGATGTCAATGCCGCCACCAATTTCGGGCTGACTCCCCTGATGAGTGCCGCTGGTAGTGGTCATTTGGAGGTGGTACAACTGTTGATCAATTCTGGGGCAGATATTAAAGCAAAAGATCAAAATACCTGGACGGCTTTAATTTGGGCTTCCTCTGAAGGGCATACAGAAGTAGTAGAATGGCTCAAGACTGTCCAAAATCGCTGAGAGGATAAGACGAGATTTTACGCTTAACTTGCAGTGTTGTATTCCCCATAGGCGAATATTTTAACCTGCTCTATGATAAAAGGATAGTTTACAAAAATTTATAAATGACAGTTACAGTTTCTTCTCAACCGTTTATCTTTGAACGCCTCTACTGGCAGTGGAAAGGACATCAGGTACAATATACCGTCCAAGGCAGCGGACAACCTCTGGTTTTAATTCACGGCTTCGGTGCTTCTATTGGACACTGGCGCAATAATATTGCTGTCTTAGCCGAAGCCGGTTATCAGGTGTATGCCATAGATTTACTCGGATTTGGCGGATCTGATAAACCCGCGATTGATTATTCTATGGAATTGTGGCAAGAATTATTAACAGATTTCTGGCAACAACACATTCAACAACCCACTGTATTTATCGGGAATTCTATTGGTGCATTACTCAGCTTGATGATGGTTGCGAACTGTCGTGATATTGCTGCTGGTGGGGTTTTACTTAATTGTGCGGGTGGATTAAACCATCGCCCTGATGAATTAAATTTACCATTGAGAATGGTGATGGGGCTATTTTCTCAGTTGGTGGGTTCTCCCATATTGGGTTCATTTGTGTTTAATCAAGTTCGCCAAAAACACCGAATTCGTAATACTTTGCGTCAAGTTTATCGTAATCAAGCCGCGATTAGCGATGAGTTAATTGAACTGTTATATGAACCCTCCAATCATCCCGGCGCACAACAAGTATTTGCTTCTATTTTGACGGCCCCTGCAGGTCCCCGTCCGACTGAATTATTACCTCAAGTTCAACATCCATTATTAGTTCTTTGGGGAGAAGACGACCCTTGGACACCGATACAAGGCGCTAAAATTTATCAAGATTTAGCGGAAAATGGAAAAGATATTGAATTTATGGGAATTCCTAATACAGGTCATTGTCCCCACGATGAACGCCCAGAAATCGTCAATGCTGCTATTTTAAATTGGCTGAAGCAACATGAATTAAAATCTGAGGTAGGATAAAAAAATAAGGGACGTTTTGTCTTCAACGTCCCCAAAATTAAAATCAGATTTGATTTTTGCGTCTAAATTTTTAATTAACGCTTTGAATAAAATCATTTTCAAGGCGGCACCCAGATTCGAACTGGGGGTGGAGATTTTGCAGACCTCTGCCTTACCACTTGGCGATGCCGCCGCAACTGCGATTATCAAGTATAGCACAAACCCTGCTCAATTGACAACCTTTAGATTGAAAGTGATTGCATCCGGTCTGATAAAATTTTCCTCACTTTCTCCCTATACTCCCAAAGTCATGAATATCAAAGCTGAAGTTAAACAGAGCGGATAACCTGATAAAATTAGGATAATCTTTTAGCGACTCAATTTTAATATTAAATTGCTGATTTACTTAATAAAGTAATTATGTTAGAACCCGGAACATTATGGGAAAAAATTAAATCTCAAACCGAGTATGCCCGTGAATGTGGTGCTTTACAATCTATTTCCACAGAATATGAATTTATCAAGCAAAATGGGATTCAGTTTTTTGTGAGAATCATTAAAAATTTAACCCGAAAAGATCAAGCTCAGCAAAAACAACAAAGAGCCGCTAAATCTGGGCAAGATTATGATCCGTTTTTACCCTACGAAACAGATTTATTCGTGGCTGACTTATCAGAAACCCATCTTTGTTTATTGAATAAATTTAATGTTGTCGATCATCATCTTTTAATTATTACTCGTGAGTTTGAATCCCAGGAAAGTTTACTCACTTTGGCCGATTTTGTTGCGTTGTGGCGCTGTTTAAGAGAAGTCGATGGATTTTGTTTTTACAATGGTGGAGAAATAGCCGGAGCTAGCCAACCTCATAAACATTTACAGTTAGTTCCACTGCCTTTAATTCCCAACGGAACCCCACTGCCGATTACAGATGCGCTCACCTCCGCTCATTTCCAAAACAATATTGGTACAGTTCCTCATTTCCCATTTCAACACGCTTTAATTCAGCTCAATTGGCCAGAAAATATAGACACTCAAGAGATAGCTCAAAAAACTTTAGACGCTTATCATCAACTTTTAAAAGTGATGAATATTCAAGGAGGTCAGGGATTCATTGGACAACAAACTCAAGCTTATAACTTACTGATGACACGAGAATGGATATTAATTGTACCGCGATCGCAAGCAGATTATGAAAATATTCAGGTCAACTCTTTAGGATTAGCGGGTGCTATGTTAGTTCGCAACCGAGAACAACTCGAACATCTGAAAACGTTATCTCCGCTCCAAGTTTTAACGGCTGTTGCGATTAAAAAATAGTTTAAAGTTCTAATGGTGCAATCACGTTTAATTGCTCTTGTAAAATCGATTGTAGCAGCCTTTGAGTAATCCAAACTAACCCCAGACGAGCTTGAGCCAGTTGAGGAGTTTTGTGTTTAACAATACCCCAAATTTGACACTGACTATAAAACTGTTGAAAGGCTTGACTAAGCTGATGAGCAACTTGTGTCCAGTCAGACAGCGAAAGAGGCATATGATAATAATCAGCAATTTTAATCAACTGAGTAATTAGGGCAAGTTCGGCTGGATGATGCAATCGCAACTGCTGTGTTGCAGTCAACCAGGGAAGTGGACAAGGCCAATCTAACTGCCATGAAATCGGTGTTGTCGGGGTCGTCTGTGAAGTTAACGTGATTAACCCGGCTTGATGCGATCGTCGCAGCAGAGAGCAACAACGGGCGTGGCTGTGTTGGATATTAAATAAAGCGCCTTGAAAATCAGAAGCCGGTAACTTTTCTGTCTCGACAAGGGAACTATAAGTGATGTGATGTAACCAATTAGCAAGACCAACATCTGTCAATTCCAAGAGAATCATTCCCGAGGGCATGGTTTGCAGCGTAAAACTTACTGATTCTGACTCAGAATTTAGTTTGTCTCGAAACAATAAAGACTCCGTAGTTTTACTTTGAATTTGAGCGACTATCTGTGTTGCAATTGTGATGGCTGAGGTGTTGAACAAGCCGCAGAGACGATGGGCGATGGCCGATTGATATTGTCCTGGACGCTCACCATCAAGGTGATGTAAGGGAATCTCTATCAGGGTAAGCATTGGATCTGAGCTAAAGCGCTGTAAGCATTGCCTGAGTAGATGAATGAAGTCAGCTTTGAGGGCGGGAATTTCTGTTAGTATCACTGATGATCCGGAGATATTGTCAGACAAAAAACTGCTTTTCTAACGAGGTTCGCCATGGCAAATCTTGACCCGGGGGTCGCCAAACAGATGTGTTTTTTGCTACATTGGAGTAATAGGTCAAACTGACACCGACTGAGTATAAAATGTAGCTTATGCTCCGAAGAGCATAAATTCGTCAGTATCACTTCCTAATCGACTTGACTTGATTGTTTCTGGTCATTTTGCTATGAATTTAGTCTCTGAGCATTCCTCTATGCAATCATCTTCAATCTCTCCAGATAGTAACCGACCTTTTTTAACCTGGCAACGAATTATTGACTGGGCGCAAGAACATTACCGATGCCGTAGTTTCAACAAGGATGAACGAATTCCCGCTCGGCCTGGTTTGCTTTACTTAGTACAACGGGGTGCTGTTCGCTTAGTCGGTAGTGCTCAGCTCAGTGCTGTAACCGCTCAATCTGACGATAAATCAGCATCAAGAAGTTTAGACGAAGCTTTCCTCGGATTTGTTGGAGCCGGTCAACCGTTTGAATTGGTGGCTCAGTCTCCGTTTTCACTCCAAGCTTATGCCCATGCCGATGATACCAGTGTTTTATGGATGTATTGGGAAGATTTAGAGAACTGGCCCCATTTCCGGCGGGAAGTGTTAGATGCTTTTCGTTATCAGCATCAAAGAAAATTG
Source organism: Microcoleaceae cyanobacterium (assembly GCA_049649525.1). Lineage (GTDB taxonomy): Bacteria > Cyanobacteriota > Cyanobacteriia > Cyanobacteriales > Microcoleaceae > JAAURB01. The sequence continues at coordinate 37,776 of JBARZE010000001.1, read as the reverse complement.
CTATGGCTTAGCACACTCGGACAGCGCCGCACCATAGATCGATTATTTGGGTTTATTACGCTGCTGATTGAAGAATATGGAGAATATTATGTAGGGCCGATAGGTACCGAAGAATTTCGCGGTTATTGCTTACCCTGGCCTCTTACACACTCCCAAATCGGTAGTGCCATTGGTTCAACTCGAGTGACAGTAACTCGGTTGATGGGAAAACTACGACAGCAAGGCTTGATCTACACTCAAGGAGATAACTTAATCTGTCTACCCGCCAGTGAAGCGGCGCAAGAAGTGATAGAAGAAGAAGTTGTCGCGGAGTTAACCTGAGAGTAACCCTTCTAAAGTAGATTTCAGTTCTGTCCAGGTTTGAGAGCGTTGCTCTGCTGCTTGGTTGAGCTGATTCAACTCACCCGTTGTCTCCTCGAGTTGTTGCTTTAGGTCGCTGAGATGATTTTGTAGGGGTTGTAATAGCTCTTGGTGAAGACTGACTTGACCTTGCAGTTGAGCTAGAGACTGATATTGCTCTCGCAAACTGTATTCATCAGAGCGAATATACTGGCGTTTTTCTTGCTGTTGGTGGGTTTGACGTTCGAGATCGTCTTGTGTTTTCGTCAGCGTCGCTTGTAGTCGCTCGATTTCTCCGTTGAGGGTATCGTATTGCTGAGATTGTTGCTGAGATTGCTGATGGAGATCGGCGATCACTGATTCAAAACTGACCAAACCATTTGTATTGGCATCATTACTAACCCCCTGTCGCCTAAATAAAACTCCTTGGTGCTGCTGCATCCGTTCCTCGCGCTCTCTGAGAGTACGCCGTTGACCGACTAACGTTTCATTCAGCATCTGGTAAGCATCCTGCTCATCGACCAGTTCAGATTGCAACTCAGAGCGCTCCGGGTCGGCGACAGTACTAATTTTTTGTTGGATTTCGTCAATTTCTTCTTGTTTTGACTTTAGTTCTTCTTCCTGCTCTTTCACCATGCGGAAGAAGCGGTCCCATTCTTGTTGTAACTTTTCTACCTCTGTTTGGAGTTGAGTAATCGGCATCGCTTCTAGGGCAGCAACATCAATCTTGACATCCACCTCAGCCGAATCATCTAACTTGACTGAGAGCTGTTCCAACTGTTGTAATAACTGCTGACGGCTAGAAAGCGCCGATGCCCACAGACTCGCTTGATCTTGTTTGGCTTGTAGTGCCGTTTGTTCTGCTTTAAGTTGAGTTGCGGTTTGAATCAGTTCGCTTTGAGCTTGATCCCATTGTCGCCACTGAGATTGAATGTTTTGGGAGCGCTCCTCAATCTCACGTTGAACGTGCAGCAGATTTTGTTGCTTTTGCTGTAGTTGTTGCCAATGTTGATCGATCAATCCTTGGCTGCTCGTGAGCTGTTGCAATATCTGCTGCAGCCGATTTAGAATCGGTTCTGTAGTCAGCGCCGGAGCATCTCGCTGGAGTAAGTCCTGAATCACTTGAATCTGTTCTTCAGATAATCCTTGATTGGCTTGCAGTTCAGTCCGCTGTGCCTCTAGCTGTTGTATTTGCTGGTGTAGCTCTGCTTGAGCCGTTTCAATCTCTGATCGTTGTTGATTGAGTTCAATTTGTAGCTGATTTCCTTCAGCTTGAGCGGTTTCAACCTCTTGTCTTTGCTGATCGAGTTGTTCTAAATCTGCTTCGAGTTGAACGAGCTGTTCTTGACGGGCTTCGAGTTCCATCTCCCGGCGGTTAAGTTCTTGACTTTGGTAGGTCAAAGACTCTTTCCACTGTTCGATTTCGTCTTCTTGTCGTCGAGTTTTATCCTGATGCCGAGAAAAATCTTGAAGAATGAGAACCAACTGACGACTTGCTTCTTGAATACGCTGTACTTGTTTACTCGAACTCAGATCAACCAGGACTAACGCTCCATCTTTAAAAGAGTTGGCATCATCAGCCACCACAACTTCATCACCTGATACAGCGCTCCATTGATTTTCACCTCGCTGACAGGCTAATAATTTGAGTTCAGCTTTAGCCCCACCCAAGCCAAAACCACTTCTCTGCTTTTGTACTTCTGCTAGATACAGCACGGCGATTATCCTCGTCAGGTACTTTGTCGGATCTGCCTTGATTCCATCATAATATTCGTCTTGGCACTGAGGATTGGCATTGATCTGTTGACAATTATTTTACCCCACCTAGCAGCGGGTCTACAAAGTTAATCGCAACAAGATCTCAGATGAGGTGGATTTTTTATTACGATGATATTTCTAAAATTTTAGTCAGTCCTGTTAATCGCTCGATAATGCGTGTAAAAATGATAAAACTCGCCCCCTCTAGATGGAAGTTGGTATGAGAGGATGTATATAAATAGCACTTATACTGTGATCGGGAGGTCACTTGCTGCATGCAAGGCTCTTTGAGTGAAATTGATATCCGTAGCATTTTACAATTGCTTGAACTCGGTCAACGAACCGGAGAATTGATGGTTGAGGCTTATAGCCCAGTGACCAACAATCACAGAGGTGGACATTCTGACCGTTTTGGTGGGAAATGCTGGCTAGTTTTTTGTTTCAGCGGTCGAATCATTTATGCAGGGGAAAGTGAGAATAATTTATCGCGACTGCGGGATTATTTACACCGTTATGAAGTAGAAACAGTTCTAGATCAAATCAAGGCTTCTGCAATTGCCACAGTCAATGCTCCTGAGTATGGTTACTTGTGGTTACTGTTAGAGCAAAAAGTCATTACACCAGCCCAAGGACGGACGATTATTCATGGTATGGTGCGAGAAACTTTATTTGATCTGCTTAGCTTGCACAATGGTTCATTTATTTTTGAGATGGGCCCCCCCTTGGCTCCCCAACTAACCACTCTAGAAATTGATGGACTACTCAGAAAGATTATGAAACAGGTGCAAACCTGGAAAACCTTTCATCCCCATGTCCAATCTCCTAACCAATGTCCTTTAATTCCTAATCCGGAAAAGCTGCGACAAAACGTCGGTTCTCATGCCTTTGAGACTCTCAATCGTTGGGCTGATGGGACAACATCCCTGCGTCAAATTGCCCGCTATCTCAATCGTGATATTGTCACAGTTACCCGAGCAATATATCCTTTTGTTCAGCAAGGACTGGTACAATTGCTGAGCCGAGATACACAAACCCCCGACCGCTCATCAGAATCACTATCAATTCATACCCGAGTTCCTCGGATTGTTTGTATTGATGATGATGTTGTGATTCGAGAAACCGTTGAATTGATTCTCAATCAGCATGGGTATGAAGCCACAGGCATCAGTAATCCGCTAAAAGCCCTAGGTTTAGTCTTTCAACTCAAACCTGATTTGATTCTGTGTGATATTGCCATGCCAGAGCTTAACGGCTATGAAATCTGTGCGATGCTACGCAATTCCACTATATTTTGCCAAACTCCAATTATCATGTTAACTGGAATCGATGGCTTTGTTAATCGACTCAAAGCGCGGATGGTGCAGGCAACCAACTACCTCACCAAACCTTTTGGGGAAAGCGAACTTCTGACCTTGGTCGAATCCTACGTCGGGTTAGGCAATCCGAACCGCGATCCCGCTGAACGGCTACTTGCTGATGAACTCGACCACTCTTTAAACTTTTAAGAGTGCCTGGAGGACTATCGCTGTTTAATCAATGTGGGGAGAATTTGGGTATACTTGAATCAAACATTAATATATTAGAGTTATTTCCATTGTCGTTATCATCCTGCCTGTGACCGACCACCCCAATGCACTGGTATTAGTTACTATTGAGCGGGGTTCAATGGGTGTATGGGTCTCGCGCGAGAGTCCTGATCCGGCGAGTTTAGCTTGAAGTCAGTCATTCAGTCAGTTAGCCAGAGCATATGAGTACAGTTATGGTAGTAGAAGATAGTGTAACCCAGCGGGAGATGATTTCTAATCTCCTGAGAGACAGTGGTTTACGAGTTTTAGTCGCCTGTGATGGGGTAGAGGCGATTGATATGATACAGAAAATACAGACACAATCACAATGGCCCGAATTGGTCGTATTGGACATTGTGATGCCTCGGATGAATGGTTATGAGCTGTGTCGTCGGCTTAAATCCGACCCCAAAACTCAAAAAATTTCTATTGTTATGTGCTCTTCTAAGGGGGAAGAGTTTGACCGCTACTGGGGGATGAAACAGGGGGCTGATGCCTACATTGCCAAACCTTTTCAACCCACTGAATTGGTGGGAACAGTCAAGCAGTTACTTCGAGGATAAGTCGTCATTTATTATGGTAGGAAACCCAGATTTTTTAACCGGACAAAGCCCAGATAGTCCAGAGTTTCAAGAACTTGAAACCCCGGAGGGAGAACCCCATTTGCGGTTTTATGTGTCATCTGGCTATGAATTTGCCCTACCAGCGATGGGAATTAAAGAAGTCCTCTCCCAGTCCCCCGATCGCATTACACCGATTCCTAACGTATCTCCATTACTCCTTGGAACCCTCAATCTTAGAGGTAGAGTGATTTGGGTCGCCGATTTGGGTCAATTTTTAGGGGATCTCACCTCTCTAGATACAGATCGAACTGAAGTCCCTGTGATTGCAGTTGAAGATCAAGATACAATCTTAGGATTAGCAGTCAAGGCGATTAATGATATGGCTTGGTTAGACTTAGAAAAAATGCATATGTCGAGTCAAGTTCCAGATAGTATGGCTCCTTTTATCAAAGGAGAATGGCAAATTGGAGAGTCCCCTGACCAATGTCTACGACTATTAGACCAGATTGCGATTCTTCGTTCTGCGCGATGGGCTGCTTAAGGAAGAAATTTGAGAGGATTTAAATTTACACTAGAATCACTTTCACCTATTACCTCAAAACCTCCCCATTCTCTCTGAAATTGTGTTAAAACCCGCAATAGTATTGAAACCCAGAGACATCTCCGCGCTCGCCTGTTAAACCCGTGAAATATCATTGGTAATATCTATTCTATACATCAACGCGCTTTTTATTTTTTAAGTCTTACACTTTAATCTAGATGAAATATAAATGAGGGGGAATTCACCAATGCCAGCGAGTGCAGACTTTCTGCAAGAATATCAACAGGCAGAAGCCGCCTACAGTCAAGGAAACTTTGAAGAGGCGGCAGGGTTAGTTTATACATTAATCGAAAATTACCCTGAAGACCCATCGGCCCGACTCTTATGCGGTCATATCTATGGGTATGGTTTGCAGCAATATGACGTGGCTCAGGAACAATATAACGCAGTGCTGAGCTTGACGGATAATGCGGAATTACTCGAACAAGCAAGTGCTGCTATTACAGAAACGAGTCATTTCACCTCCGACACAGATAGCCAAAACTCTGCACCGCTGAGTGATAGCACAACGAGTGACTTAATGGATATGCCGGAAACACTCGACCATCAGCCTGAAGTGTTTTCTGAGTTAGGAGAGTCGGATTTAGGAAATATTGCATCGTTTGACTCAGATATCAATTCAGAACTATTTGATCATGACTCGATGCAGCCTGAAATCCAGTCTGACTTGTCAGACTCTGATTTGGATGTTGATACTGATTTAAAGGATTTTGAAGCCCTAGAATTATCCCAATCCGATCTGACCCTCGAAGACCTCGAACAAGATTTAGACTTAGAAACAGTAGAGTTATCCCAGCCCAATTTTGGTGAATCTGCAGAATTTGATGACAGCTTAAATTTAGCAGAAACTGATCTCACACAACCAGACGACGACGACGATCTCGAAACAGGGGGATCTGAGTTTGATTTAGAATTAGAGGCATCTCTTGCCGAAACGGATCTAAACCCTTATGTTTCCGACTCAATCGCCTTAGATCCGTTGTCTGATAATCCCTTTGACTCTCAAACCTCATCGATCACACCAACAAACGCGCCCAGCAACGCCATAGAGACCGACGAGCCAATAGATTTTGATGACGACCCTTTTGCCTTGGGAGACGAAGCAATTGTTGACGAAGATCTCGAAGAAAGTGACCTTTTATCGGGCGACTTGTTTAACGAGGCGGAAGAATTAGATTCTGCCCAGATTGACACTCAACCCGACCTCCCGACAGAATCATTTGAGGATTTCGATGACCTATTCGAGATGCCCATCTCAGAGACAGACATCAGTCCGCCCGACTCACCCCCAACTCAAACAGACCTCCCGGCTGCATCAAGTCAATCGGTTCAATTAGATATTGATGAACCGACAACCGGAGAACTGGCCCTTGAGGAATTTAATGACAATCTCAATGATATTTTTGGGACTGTAGAAGATGCCGGAGCTGAAGAGTTCGATGCTTTTGCAACAGGTGAGTCTGACTACATCAATGGCAATGGCAAAGTTCTAGATTACGACTCTGAAGTTGAAGACATTCAATCCGGCTTAGAAGCAGAAACATTACTCACGGGGAACTCTGTATCTCCGGGTTCATCCAATTTTGATGCAGCAAACCGTTCTTATTTAGATCACACCGACACGACAGATTATGCAACTGATGATGATGCTTTTGCAATGTCGGTCGATGACGATTTTTCAGAAGGCTTTGAAATAGACCCGTTAGATTCTGGTTATTTAGTAGATGATGCTTCTATTTCAGTGGCAGATTTTTCAGATGAATTTGATAACTCCTCTGCCTATGATGAAGAAAATGATCCCTCCTTATCTCCCCCTCCAACAGATGCAGATGACTTTTTAGATGACTTTGAAGAATTTGATGATTTAGGAAATGTTCCGGATTTTGAGGTGTCTGCTAGTGATACTTCTGCATTCTTGGGAGAAACCACAGAATTTGATGAGGAGGTCGATAGTAACTTTGTCGCCACAACAACCAGCAGCGCCATTGATACCGATACTTCATCCATTGGCAGTAGTGAGCTGTTTGGATCTCTGTCCCTTGATAAAGAAGCTGTCACAACATTTACCCCTCAAACTGAAGATGCGGTAGAAACTACCATTTCTGTCGAACAAGGGCCACTCGCCTTTTTAGAAAATGCTCCCATCAAAACGAAATTTTTCTATACTGCTATTGGGGCAGGAATCGCTAGCTTAATCAGCGTGGCATTAGCCAGTAATATTGCGACTCAAACAGCCGTCTATGACCGACGCAATGAAGTTGTGAGTTATTTGCGGACAACGGGTTTGATTATGACGGCTGTGGCGGGAATTAGCAGCTTTAGCGCCGCTTTGGTGATGGGACGCTTGACCTCCAAACAGATGGAGAAAGCCTCTGATGATCTGCAATTCCAATTTGATGCCATTACCAAAAATAATCTCAAAGCCCGCTCAACGGTTTATGCTGCCGATGAACTAGGGCAAATGTCAGCACGGTTTAACCAAATGGCTCAGTTTATTGAAACAACAACAATAGAGGCCCAACGCAAAGCAGAAGAACAGGAAGAAGCCAAAGAAAACCTACAACGTCAAGTGATTCGCCTGCTAGATGATGTAGAAGGGGCGGCTCGGGGCGATCTAACTGTGACAGCAGAAGTCACAGCCGACGTATTGGGAGCGGTGGCAGACTCGTTTAACCTGACTATTCAAAATCTACGAGAAATTGTTGTTCAAGTTAAACACGCAGCCCGTCAGGTGAGTAAAGGGGCCACCGATAGCTCGATGTTCGCTAAAGACGTGGCAGGGGATGCGCTGCGACAGGCTGAAGAACTGGCGGCGACCCTAAATTCGGTTCAAGTCCTGACGGATGCCATTCAACGGGTGGCAGATTGTGCCCGCGAAGCTGAAGAGGTGGCTCGCTCAGCGGCGGCTGTGGCTACGAAGGGGGGAGAATCAGTAGAAATGACGGTGGCAGGGATTCTGAAAATTCGAGAAACTGTGGCCGAAACGACGCGGGATGTGAAACGTTTAGCCGAATCTTCTCAAGAAATTTCTAAGATTGTGGCGATTATTTCTAACATTGCCTCTCGGACAAATTTACTGGCCCTCAATGCTAGTATTGAAGCAGCCAGAGCCGGAGAAGCGGGACGGGGATTTGCTATTGTAGCCGATGAAGTTCGACAACTGGCAGATAAATCGGCCAAATCCTTAAAAGAAATTGAACAAATTGTGATGCAAATCCAGAGTCAAACCAGTTCTGTGATGATGGCAATGGAGGAAGGAAACCAGCAGGTAATTGAAGGGACACGCCTCGCTGAAGATGCCAAACGATCCCTCGATGATATCATTCAAGTAACCAATCGAATTGATGTGTTAGTGCGCTCTATTACCGCTGATACCGTCGAACAAAATGAAACGGCTCGGGCTGTCGCTCAGGTGATGCAAGCAGTCGAACATAGTGCTCAAGAAACTTCCCAAGAAGCACACCGAGTGTCTAGTGCCTTGAGTAACCTAGTGGGGGTTGCTCGTGACCTACTCACGTCTGTCGAACGGTTCCGCGTTGACCCGTCGGAAAGACAATAGAGTTTCGTTATTTGTCTGAGTTGTCTATTGTCTGTTTTTTATGCCCTAATATCAGCAATACCCAATCACTTATAACTCATTATGCAAGCAGAACAACAACAACGGATCCTGGGTTACTTTATTGAAGAGGCTAAAGATCACCTCAATACAATTGAGCAAGGCTTGTTAAACTTGCAATCTACAATTGAAGATCCAGAACTGCTGTATGAAGTGTATCGTGCTGCTCATTCGGTTAAGGGCGGTGCCGCGATGTTAGGGTTAAACAGCATTCAGCAAACTTCGCACCGCTTAGAAGATAGCTTTAAAATTTTAGAGAAAATTCGCGATAAATGTGCGGTTCGAGTCGATCAACAATTAGAATCATTATTTTTACAAATCTTTGATACCCTACAAGCACTGATTGATAGCCTTTCTGGGCCTTATGGTCTGACAGATGAAGCCGCACAGACTTTACTACAAGAAGTCGAACCTGTATTTGAAGCGCTGAAATATCATATCGCTCAACTGGCTCAGCAAAATGATGTGACGGTCACAGAATTAACGTTTCCCACTGGACACTCTGCGGTTGCCCCCACTCCTGCTGCTGTTGCTGTCCCTGCTGCTGCTGCTGCTGTTGCGTCGTCTGTCAGTCATTCGGGAGAGCATAGCGCTCAAGAACTGTTTTTCCGCAGTGATGTGCCGGACTATTTGCGGGAGATGTTGCAATACTTTAAGCAATCTGAAGATCAAACTAATCGTCAGCAACTGCAGGAAATTTGTCAGAGTTTGAGTCGAGCTGGGGAAACATTTGATCTGCCGAATTGGGTGATTTTTGTTAATACAATTGAACAAGTTATTGCTAATTCCAATAATACTTATCAGGTATTGGCTCCCCTGATTATTAAATCGATTAAACAAGCTCAAGAATTGGTTTTAGAAAATCGAGATGAGGAAATTATTGTTAGTGAAACTCTGCAAGATTTACTCCCTAATATCCCTCAACCCGTCGAAGTATCAGAACAATCCCTAGATTCTGATGAGCTTTCACTTCTCGAACTATTAGAAGCAGAACAAAATTCTGACCCGGAGTGGGAAGCAGAACAAATTGCTCAACACGAAGACGAAGAAGACGAAGCTCCATTGATTTCTGAAGAAATTTTTGCGATCAAAAAATCTCGAGGCCCTCAAATTCCCCCAGAAGAACTAAAAAGTTTAGCCGATTTATTCGACGGTAAAGGGCTAATCGAAGAAAACTGGCAAGAAGAAACCTTGATTGAAAATACAGAAGTTGCTCAGTCTCTCGGAGATGCAGCTCGTGACGATATAGACCAAGATTTTCTCGATTTATTTGAACAGCTCGATGAAGTCAAGACGGTGGCTCAATCATCTCAAGAGTTGAGAGCTTCTGCTGCCAATTCCTCAAAAACGGCCTCACCCGGCACCGCTTCATCTTCTGAAGAAATGGGTATTGATGAATTTGACGATCTACTCAATATTGGCAGTCCGACCGCCACTGCGGAACCGAATGAAGCGGTATCTGAAAACCCAACCCCTCAGACCTCTGGTATAGAGGAAATGAGCTTTGAAGATCTCTTTACAGACTCAGATGGGTCTGACAATACCTCCAATACGGAAGTGCAGATCTCCCCCGTGGACACAACTGAGGTGAGCGCAACCAGTGATGAACTCTATCATGAGCTGTTTGATAATTACCAGGAAGAAGAAGAGGCTATCCCAGACCCGAGTACTGCCTTTGAAGATCTATTTAGTCTAGACTCAGCAGCAGAGGAAGACTCTCCTGATGAGATTACTATACCTGACCCAGCCCGGCCGCCGGCTGAAGCGAATTTTAATGATTTAGATGCTTTACTCAATCAAGAAGATGAAGAAGACGTGGCGGGTGTTGACAATTCCTCCATGGAAGACACCGATGAAGACTTGGATCTGTTTGCCAATTTAGATCAGCTTTTAAGTCAAGCCGATAGTGAGGACACCGAGACGACGGAAACGGCAGAGGAGGATGAGTTTAAAGAGCTTGAAAAGTTACTGGAGGATTCCCCAGGTGGAAATAGAACCAATGCCACCTTAAGGCCTGCTTCAAAGCGCTCTGCACCCATTTATGAACCCATTGCTAAAGTTCCAGTCAAACAACTGGATAATTTAAGTAACCTAATGGGGGAACTGGTGGTCAACCGCAACAGCTTGGAACAAGATCAAGAGCGGATGCGGCAGTTTTTAGATAATTTACTCGATCAAGTTTCTTTGCTGAGTGATGTCGGTCAGCGGATGCAGGACTTTTATGAGCGCAGTCTACTCGAAATTTCTTTACTCTCTAACCGCAAACCCTCTCCGTGGCCCGCTCAATCACCGATTAATGATAGCCAAAATCGTCATGATGAGTTGGAGTTTGAATCGACTGAATTAGACCGCTTTACCCCCTTCCATACCTTGTCTCAAGAAATTATTGAGTTGGTGGTGCGGGTGCGTGAGTCGGCGGCGGATATTGAATTTTTGGTCGAAGAAGCCGATCAAGTGTCGCGACAGTTACGTCAAGTTACAACTCAATTACGCGAAGGCTTGACGAAGGCTCGGATGGAACCGTTTTCCCAAGAAGCTGACCGCCTCAAACGACCCGTGCGCGATATTTCGATTAAGTGTGGCAAGCAGGCCGAGTTGTATGTTGAAGGTCGTGATACCCTGATTGATAAAATGCTATTGGGTAAATTGCATGATCCCCTGATTCACCTGGTTAATAATGCGATTACCCACGGTATTGAACCCGCAGAAGTTCGTCAAGCTTCAGGAAAGCCTCCCACGGGTCGAATTATGATGAAGGTGTTTCACCAAGGGAACCAAACTGTGATTGCCATCTCAGATGATGGGGCGGGAATTGATACGGAGAAAGTCAAGGCTAAAGCGCTGCGGAAAAATTTAATTACCCCCGAACAAGCTAATTTAATGTCTAATATTGACATTTATGATCTGTTGTTCCACCCTGGCTTTAGTATGAAAGACCAAGCCGATGAGTTTGCCGGCCGTGGGGTGGGGATGGATGTGGTCCGCACCAGTTTAATGGAAGTGCGCGGTACAATTACAACCGATTCTACTTTAGGTAAGGGGACAACATTTACCATTCGTTTACCCCTAAATATGAGTATTTCACGGGCGTTGTGTTGTATTAGCGATCGCGCCCGGATTGCGTTTCCGATGGATGGGGTGGAAGATATGATTGATGTGCCCAAAGATCAAATCCAAATCGGAAGCGGTGAACAACAAACGTTAGAATGGCGCGGATCTAAATTGCCTTTCCGACACCTACGGGATTTGTTGACTTACAATCGCCATTTAGGCCGGGGTAACGTCTACGGCACGAATACGGATGAGGATATGATTTCAGTGATTGTGTTGCGCTCATCGGGTAATTATCTGGCGGTGCAAGTGGATCAAGTTTTGGTCGAACAAGAAATTGTGATTAAACAACTTGAAGGGCCTGTACCGAAACCGGTGGGGATTGCCGGAGCGACTGTTTTGGGGGATGGACAGATAGTTGGGATTGCTGATGTCCTAGAATTAATTGATTTGGCGATGGGACGCATTCGCCGAGACTTCCGGAACAAGATTTGGGAAGCCGGAGACTCTATCTTAGAGCCACCCACAGAGCAGAAGAGTGAACCGACGGTATTGATTGTAGATGATTCGATTACGGTGCGATCGCTATTGTCAATCACTTTTGAGAAGTCGGGTTATCGAGTCGAAGAGGCTCGTGATGGTAAGGAAGCTTGGGAAAAACTCAAATCGGGTTTACCCTGTGATTTAGTCTTCTGTGATATTGAAATGCCTCGCATGGATGGTTTGGAATTGTTGTCTCGGATGCAGAAAGATTCACTATTGACAGAGCTTCCCATTGCCATGTTGACTTCTCGTGGGGCAGACCGTCACCGCCAAATGGCTTATCAACTAGGGGCAAGAGGCTATTTCACCAAACCTTATTTAGAGGAACAACTCTTGGAAGCGGCACAGCGGATGCTTAAGGGGGAAGTTGTTGGTTTACCCGCTGGAGTGGTTGAAGCAACCATTTAGTTTATTTAATGCTTAACCTGTAATCTACAAAGCCATGTCGAATCACAATCGCGGCATGGTTTAATCTTTCATATTCCAAATGTCCGTTTTCCATCTGGCTTAATCGTACGCCAATTCGTTTTCGCCCCAGCAATTTGTTCTTTAGAGATTAAAGCATTTGTCAGATCTGCTCCACATAAATTTGCCCCACGCAAGTTAGCTCGTCTTAAACAAGCCCCAGTTAAATCGGCCCCTCTAAGATCGGCCCTTTCCAAATCAGCAGTACTCAGATAAGCATTGCGTAAATTAGCATCTCGCAACACAGCATAAGTTAATTGAGCCCGACTAAAATTAACACTGGATAAATCCGCTGCTTGAAAATTGGTCTGAATTAGCTTACATCCTGAAAAATATGCACCTGAAAATTTTGTGCTTTCTAAATTGAAATAACTTAAATCACACTCAGTAAAATATCGTTCTCCGCGAGTATAAGCAGATTTTAAGCGCTGTTGGGTCCATTCTTCCCCAGCAGAACTCGGATGAGAAGCATTAGGATTTTTAGTTTGAATTCTAGATGAATTTGGCCGATCAAATGAAGTTCTAGGAGCACCTTGAGTGGCGCTAAAACTATTTCCGTATTCATTACTCAAGTTGCGCTCAGAAATCCCCACCTTTTGAGCACGTCGTGTTCTTAACTCCCGAATTTTTGAGGCTTCTAAGGCAAAAGGTGAAAGGGGTGATGCGCTATCTTCTTTGTATATTGTTTGCTCTTGTTCTAAAGCTGAGTTGAGGGGTTCTTCTAGGAATGTCGTAGTAGTGGCAGCCGGCTGAATACTCAAACCGTCAGATAAATCTTCAAATCGAGTCTCTAAGGTTGTGGCAACCGCTAAGTTATCCAACGCATCTATAACTTGTTGAGCAGATTGATAGCGATGACGGACAGACATCTCTAACATTTTCTCTAAGATCTGAGCAAATCCTTCACTCACTGTAACCTGACTCCGCCACAATAATTCCCCGGTCATTGGGTCATGTTGTAGTCGGTTGGGGGACTGTCCCGTCAGCAAATAGACACAACTCATGCCGACTGCATAAATATCACTCGCATAAACGGGTCGTAAAGACATTTGTTCGGGTGGTGCAAAACCCGAAGTGCCGATGGCAAAGTCAGTAAATGCGGTTTCTCCTGTCCCGGCCACTGAAACTTGGCTGACTTCATCTTTAACTGCACCAAAGTCAATCAGGACTAAACGATTATCCTGTCGGCGACGAATGATGTTAGCGGGTTTAATATCTCGGTGAATCACACCTTGAAAATGAATGTAATCTAAAATGGGTAAAATTTCTCGTAGAAATGTCTGTATTTTTTCCTCATCATACGTTCCAGTACCCTTAACTTCTTGCTTGAGTGTACAACCATCAATATGTTCTTGAACCAGATAAAATTGCTGTTTTCCAACAAAATAATCTAATAACCGAGGCACTTGGGGATGATTACCTATTTTTCCTAATGTTTTGGCTTCTCGCTGAAACAGTTGCTGCGCCATATCCAAAACGCGGCGAGATTTGACTGTGGGACGGAGTTGTTTAACCACGCAACTCGGAACACCCGGTAATGATAAATCCCGCGCTAAGAACGTTGCACCAAATCCGCCTTTTCCCAATGGTTTAATGATATGGTAACGTTTACGTAACACTAGTCTTGAACCGCACGCTTGACAAGTTTTAACGTTGTTGGGATTTTGAGGATGAAGACAAGCGGGATGAATACAGTAACTCATAGTGTTCAAGAGTGCTTGAGGTTAAGTGAATAATGCCAGAAGAAGGAACACACGGGTTGATCGAAAAGTGCCTCCACAGACCGACAAACCTGAGCGCAATAGAGTTTCAATTGGGTTGCTGGTGTCTCTATTAAGTAAATACACCCAAGCTTGCTGATAACGGATAGTTCACCTCTACTACTATTATCACTTTGAAAATGAGGAATTTCGGATAAAGCTCTATCTTTTTCTTAAAATTGGCTCAACCGATTAAAGTTTGGCATATTTATTGACATCGCTGACAAAGGTGATGTTCTGTGTTTTATGGGATTGTGGCACTTATAATCTATTTTAACGAAGGGGACAGGTATACATCAAAAATTTCTATAGAAATCTGCAATGATATTGAAATCAATGGCAAGCTATTGATTTTTAACAAATGGTATGAGTTGCTTCTGCAATCTTTTGAGAAATAAACGGTAATAACGCTTTTATTTGACTCGGTGCCTTGCCTTCGGTAAACACAACCAGTAAGTAGGGTGGGCGATCTGGAATTTCAATGTAAGCCGCTTCATGACGTACTTGTTGATCTTGCCCAGATTTCGACCATAATCGCGCAGTTGCGGGTAATCCTTCCCCTAAAAATCCGATGATAAAGTTCTTTGGTTTATCAGCCCAATCCTCGGGTTTGAGACTGCGCTGGATCAATTTCATCATCGTTTTAGAGGCCTGTGAAGAAGCTGCCACTCCTCCGATAATACTATGCAACAAGCGAGCAGTTGCGTTGGGAGTCAACATATTACGATGTTCCATCAATTCCCCTAAAAAAGCCCGTTCTCGGCCATACGCCCCATCACACCAGATTTTTTGATTAACATTAATTGAAGCAAATTCCGGCCAGTTCAAAGACTTAAAATAACGGTTAATCAGGTTACGTTGGGCTTTCCAGGTTTCAAACGGCCCGGAGGACAATTCTGGCCCGCTTGTGGTTCCGCTCAGGCTATCAACGATTAAACTGGTGGCATCACAACTAGAGTGAATTATCATATCACGGGTTGCCCGTTCTAACTCAGCCGTGGGTTGCAACATTCCTTTGTTAATCCACTCATACAATGCCACAAGATAAAATAACTGCACCAAAGATCCGGGGTAAATTCGTTCAATTCCTCGATAAGCAAATCCTTGTAGAGGATAATTCCAGAATTCCCCAGGAGTTAGGGCTGCGCCTGTATTAATGGCTGGGGGTGAGTCATAGACAATCCAAGTTAAAGCCAGTTGATTTTCTCCTAAAGCTGGAAATTGTTCTAAAGTGGCGGAGATAATGCCATTACCGAGTTGTGTTAATGATTTAGATGTTTGAAAAAATGTCATAGCCAATACAGTCTTTGTGCTTTTTACAGATTATGCATGAAGTTATTCGAGAAGTAACTTCTCCTCGGATTAATAGGATAAACTTTGCTTTACACTTTAGTTGACTCAATACTATTGGCGGCGATCGCGGCCATCGACAAAATCTACAATGACAGATTTATTATCCGATATCGTTGAGTATCAGTGCAAAGACCATCTCAATCTTTATGATTCAGCCCAATGCGATCGACTGGCTACCCAGGCAGCTTTGGGACGACACTTGCGTCTACAACGGCAAGATTTAAATCGAGATGGGGATCCCACCACAGCAATTCGAGTCCAACTTTCGGAAGATGATTATACCGCTTGGTTAGCGATGGCAGACTTTGATAAAATTGAGCCCGCAACTCATCCTTATCAACCTCTGACCCTGTCTCAAACCGAGATTCAGCAGCGATTGCCTCAAGTGATCGATTTTACTCATCAGGCAATGAAAACACCCAATCAGTATTTATGGGGCGGAACCGTTGGGCCAAATTATGACTGCTCTGGACTCATGCAAGCGGCTTTTGCTTCCGTGGGGATTTGGATTCCACGAGATGCCTATCAACAACAAGCCTTTGTGCGATCGCTACCCCTGTTTATCAACCCCGAATCAGAACAAGGGCAAACCACCCGGACTCTTGAGGAAATCAAGCCTGAAAGACCCAGCAATAGCAGTGTTGCTGACTCGAAAAATCCGATCTTGATTAATCCGAACCCGGAAAATTCTATAAAAATAATGCTATTCTATTTACAACCTGGAGATTTAGTATTTTTTGGGTTGAAGTACAAAGCTACTCATGTAGGGCTGTACCTGGGTAAAGGACTGTATATTCATAGTTCTGGAATTGATCGCGGTCGCAATGGCATAGGAATCGATGTCCTTTCAGAGCAGGGCAATCAAGTGAGCAAAGTCTATTATCAACAGTTACAAAGTGCTGGCCGCATTATTACTAGCTACTAAATATGTTTATTTTTTGACATTTTAGCATTTAGTGATGTTTAATCAAAAGCTTAATGTTATTTTTCAGGTAACTTGATTGAATTGTACTCTTTTAGTTATTATCTCATTTCTTGTGTATTCGACAGATCTTCTGATTGAGGTTAGCTCTTGTTTTTCAAGAAATATCTTGAGATTGGATGATGTCTAAGGCAACAGTATTAGTGTAACCAGAGATGATGAAAAAAATTTTGTCCCGCATTAAACCCTATATCCGCTGGATGCTCCTTGGGGCAACCTTGTTCTTTTTATTGGCTGCTCTTAAGCAAAATTGGACTGAAGTTTCAGCAATTGAAGTCACCCGCACTGGCTGGATGTTGATTGGGTTATCCTTGGTTGTTACCATCATAGCGCATCTTTTGTCGGGACGAATTTGGTTGTTAACTCTCAAAGAATTCAAGCAACCGATACAAAATCGTTGGGGTTTACAAGTTTATCTGAAAACAAATATTGCCAAATATCTACCCGGTAATGTCTGGCATTTTTACGGTCGTATAATGGCTGTTACTCAAGTTGGGGTATCAATTGGTGCAGCTTCATTAAGTGTGTTGTTAGAACCCTTATTGATGGCATCTGCGGCCTTATTATTTGCTTTAATTAATGCACAACAAGAGCATCTTCCTTTACAAATTCTCAGCTTAATTATTGTTTTAGCCGGAGTCCATCCCCGCATTTTAAATCCTGTGATTAAACAGTTCAGGAAAATGAAATTAAAAGGAGAAGATCCCCAAGTCATTGCGGCAGGAGGATTTCATATTGACCAGTATCCACTAAAACCTTTTTTAGGACAAATTGGATTTGTGAGTTTACGCTCTTTAGGGTTTATTCTGGCTGTTTTAGCACTCAGTCCAATCGAATGGCAACAGGTTCCTGTACTATTAAGTTCATTTAGTTTAGCTTGGTTACTGGGTTTAGTGATACCGGGCGCACCGGGTGGAATTGGTATTTTTGAAGCCACTGCTTTAGCCTTACTCGATCAAGAATTTTCCCCTGCTATTCTACTCGGTGCGGTTGCGTTTTATCGACTCATTAGTATATTAGCAGAAGCTTCTGGAGCGCTTTATGCAGAAATGGATCAACGGTTTTTCTCGGACTCACCCGTACAAAACCCCTTAATGTTTGAGCCTATCCATACTTCTAACACTTCAACTTCTTTACCAAAAGAACAGTTTGCCCGTGTGAGGGAGTAATGGCGATTTTGAGTAAAAATCTTTAACTGCATTAAAGCCCAGGTTGAGAGTAACACTGGGTTTTTTCATTTAGAAATGTCTTTACAGTTGTTGATAGAAATTCAATAACTTTCTCGCTAATGCTGTATTTGTATAATGTTCCATCACTCGTTTGTAACCTTTATCCCCTAAATCTTTTGCTAAGTTTTGATTTTCTATTAATTGCCGCAAACAATCTTGTAATATGTCTACATTCTTTTCCGGAAAAATCAATCCTCCATTGCCAATAACATGGGGAATTTCACCAGAATTAGAACCAATTACCGGGACTTTACAAGCCATTGCTTCAATTAAAACATGACCGAATTGTTCTTTCCAACCCACAGAAGTTAATGTCTTAAACTTATAAGTTGTTTCGGAAGGAAGGACAAGCGTATCCATTAAATTAATATAGTTTTGTACCTGGTTATGAGGCACACTTTCAACAAAAATTAACCGTTCTCGGATGCCTAATTCCGTTGCTTTTTGTATTAACGTTTCTCGTAATTCTCCCCGTCCCAGTAATACTCCTTTCCACGATAAATCTTTTAACCTAGCTAATGCTTCAATTAAGGTTAAAAGCCCTTTTTCTTCCACAAAACGACCGACAAAACCGACCACAAATTCATCTATTTTAATTCCTAGTTTTTCTCTTAACTCCGGTTGAGGAGTGGGTTTAAACAGCCGTTCATCTACTCCTAATTGTGGCATAATTTCCATTGCCCCTTGATAACCTCGTTCCCGTAAAATTTCAAACCCATCTTTATTACCGACAACAATTCCATCGGTATTTTTTAAGTTATAATTTTCCAGAGTAGAAATGGGGAATTTCAATTGATAAGGGAGATTCCACCAAGTAAAAAATAGATTTTTTGCTCTTAATCCAAGTAACTTATTCAAAGTAATAAATTCAGCATAGGTTACTGCTTTTGAGCCTTGTTCAACTTGAATGATATCCGGCTTAAACTGTTTTAGTAGTGAAATTAAATCTAAACCAAACGTCAATAAACCTTGATTATTCTGACTAAAATTAGAAACAGGAACCACTTTAAAAGAGCCTTCATCAACCCATTCAGAATCAATAATTTTATTCTGTACACCGCCCGGTTTCCAACGCTTCGGCACAATAACCGTGACTTCAATTTCGGGTTGTAATTCAGCCAGCGCACGCAATTTTTCGCGATTGAGATCGACAATATAAGTATGACTAGCAACTAAAATTTTCATGATTTTTACAGAAGAATGAGGGGATAAAGTTCAATATTGAAACAGCTAAAATTTAAGCCAATTCATCTTGCTGAGTATAAACTTGTCCTTGATTCCAAAGAGATTTAATTCGAGTTCCTATTGCTTTCAATAATCCTAAACTATAAAAACAAAATCGCGTAATAATTTTAAGGGGAGAACCGCTTTTATTACAAGGCGGATGCCCTAATACATGACAATCAAATAACTTCGCAAAAAAGCGTAAACATTGCAGTGGCGTTAAATGTTTTAACCCCATAAAAAAGTGATTATGATAAAAGGTAATTTGATATTGAATTGAACGAGTCCCAATATTATGACAACCCCCCACAACTTCCCCTAAATGCACCAATTCCGCTTCTGGGTCGTACCAAATCATATAACCCGTTTTGCGGATACTTAAACAAAAATCCGACTCTTCCCGTATCGCACTACCGCCGTAGCGTTCATCAAAGTGTAAACCATATTGGTCGAATAATTCCCGACGAAACGACATATTACAGCCTCGGGCAGAAATCACTTGTTGCGGTTTAATAGTATGTACCACATCCATGTGATACCAGGCGATACCAGGGTCCATTGCCTCGGGGGGTAAATCTTCAATCTTTAACGCGCCGCCAGAGTCCCCGAGTTTCATCCGGTCTAATACCCGTCCCGCCACCGCCCCAATATTTTTCGGGGTTGAGTCTCCCGCTTCGGTATAATTACGAGCATGAGCTGCTAAAAACCCATCGGGTAATTCCACATCATCATCAATAAATACAATAATATCTCCTTTCGCCCGCCGGACTGCATAATTCCGCGCCCCTGGTAAACTGGCCCAATTGATTTTATACCATTGAATTTTGCCCTGAGTGGCTAACTCTTCCAAATAAGTCTGAGTTTCAGGTTCGTGTTTTGCCGTTTGGTCAACTACAATAATTTCATAGTCCGGATAGTCCTGTGTGAGGACATCGACTAAGGTATCTCGCAAGGCTTCCTCGCGGTTATAAGTTGGAATTATCACAGAAATAGATAATGTTTTCTGTGCTGTGGATAACGATGTTGATGTTTCAGTGTTCATCTATTCAACTCCTGACAACGAATAAGGGGCAAAAGATAGAAACACCCTCTTTATATTAGGTTACCCACTTTTACCATTTTCCAATTCGGCTTCGGCTATAATGCGTTTTTGTTCCTGGCGGTCAATATCGGGGAGTCGGTAAATGACTCCGGCAATATACCAATAGTAAACGGCAACCGGGTCAACATCGAGGGGATAGTAATAGGTGTTGTAACTAATAATCAGGATGAATACCCAAAATGATGCCCCAAAACTGCGGATATTTTTGTCTTTTACCGAACGATAGGCTTTAAATGTACTGGTGGTAATGGCAGTGACTAAACTGAGAAAGGCAATGGTTCCCAAGGGGCCAATTTCATAGATGAGTTTAGGATAATAAGTTTCTATTAGTTTAGTTTTACCAAATGCCCGCGCTGAATTGGTTGCCCGTCCTACACCTTTACCAAAAATTCCCTGTTGTCCTTCTGTGGTAAAGGCAAATTGTTCGGCGATAAATTCCGTCGGCGGCGAGGCTTGCCAACGACTAACAAAACTATCAATTCGTTCTTGTATGACAGCGGGGTTGGCGAGAATAGCAATACTTAAAATCAAACCGAGTCCGGCTGCAATGGGAATAAATCGTTTTAAGTTTGTGACTTGACCTGTTAAGATTAATAGAATCACAATCACTAAAGGAACTAAGGCTAAAGCAATACGTTGACCGGAAATTACAGCATTAACAAATACTAACGCCATTCCTCCTAAACCTGCCATTCGCCACAACCCAGAAGGGTCACTAAAAGCAGTTGCAAAGGTGAAAAAGGCATTAGAAATGAGGAACCATGCCCATTGCCAGGGGGCAACAAATGTACCCGGTAAGCGAATCATATTTTGAGACGGACTAAAAACAAGAGACCCTCCCACTAAGCATTTTGCATCAATGGTGGCTTTGAATAAATCATCTCCAATTAAGTGGTCAGTTCCTTGACACCGACCAGAGGATAAAAATTGGTATTGTATTACTCCGAGTAAACAGCAAATAATCGCTAATACTAAAGTCATCCGAGTTAGAAATAGCAATTCTTTCTTTCCTTTGACTTGATAAAATGCACAAGGCAATAAGGGAATATAACCCAATAAAACTTTTAAGCCTAATATTCCCATCAAAATGGGTTTTTCATTAATCTCTACACCTTTATCAAATACAGGTTCAGAACTGAATTGTTGAACTCCATTAACGAGTAATAAAGTTAAAATGCAAAAAACAAGTAAAATATACAGCGGTTGCTTAATTTGTTTGGAGACAACAAACGGTTTTCGCTTGCGTTTCCACTCTTGAAACATGGCATAAAAAGCCGGAATATAAAAGCCATCTTTCGCTAACTGAAAGATAATATTTCCCCCACCAATCCAATACGTTATTGTTCCCGAAAACGGTAAATATATTAAAAATGCCCATAAACCCGGAGAGGGATAAAGATAGCATAATGCCATTACTAAAATACCGCCACCGCCTGCGATCGCTAACTTTTCATTAGCCACAAAAAACAATACAACTCCGATTAATACCGCCACTGCGCCAATACCACTTGCAGTAGAAATAAACTTCTTTAGTTCTTTATCGAATTTCCGTTTTCTGGCTTTAATCTCTTTCTTACTTAAAGTCGGCTGATTCGATTTATTTTTCGATTTCTTTGATTTCTTACTTTTTTTTCGTGACTTCACCATAGTAAATATTGAAATTATAGAAAAACTAGTTAATAATTTATGATGAACCCGTTATAGTTATTCAATAGCATTCTTGAGAATAAATACTAATTTATAGAAGAATGATCGCTCTTTCAACTATTAAATGAGCTGATTTAGGATAATCAGTTAAAATGATTATAGCAAGACTCAATTGTGGCTTTTGTGATTCTGCATCTGTGTCATCTGATTTTTGGCCCGAAATTTCTCGCACTTTGATGATCTTCGAGTTAAAATTGGCTCTACTGATTAAAATCAGTTTTTCATACAAAGATTTATTCTAGATTCAGTAAATATACGCTTAAGCCCATATAAAATTGATTGAATATAGAATCATAGCTGATCTGATTAGACAATCACTCACTTGAGAAGCAGGCTGAAGATTAAAAATTATCACAATTGAGGTTAAGGATCTACGCCTTTCTACTCACTCATCCACTCACCCGCTACACTAATGAGGTATTGATGAGCAACTTCTGTAATGGAGTTTGTCATCCATTGCTGCAATGGAGACGCACAGTAGATAAATGATGCAACAAGAAACGATTTTCAGTAAAATTATCCGTCGAGAAGTTTCAGCAGATATTGTTTATGAGGATGATCTTGTTTTAGCCTTTAAGGATATTGCACCGCAAGCCCCTGTCCATATTCTGATGATACCGAAAAAGCCCATATCCCAGCTTGCAGAGGCAACGCCTGAGGATCATGCTTTAATGGGGCATTTACTGCTAAAAGCTAAGCAAGTGGCAGACGAAGCAGGACTAGACGATGGCTACCGCGTTATCATTAACAATGGTTCTGATGGGGGTCAAAGTGTCGATCATCTCCATCTTCATATTATGGGCGGTCGGCAAATGCAGTGGCCACCCGGTTAATTGGGTTGATTAGCGTTTTTTGCTCCCTATAGACCGCTTGGGCTTCTTGTAGAGTAATCTCTTGCCCCCTAAACCTCCTGCCCCCATAGACCGCTAGGGCTTCTCTCCGAGTACCCTCAAAATTGGGGGCTTTGATACATGGGGGTAGCTGAGAAAGAGTATTTGAGATCGAAATTAATATTTTTTATTCAATATCAAAGTAAAGTTAGAACAGAAAAGCATGGAACAAAATTCATCTTTAACCGCATTAGAAAAAGCACAAACGGCTTATAATCAATTTCCACAACAGCTTCAAACTATTATTTTAAGTACAATTAGTGAGGATGGCTTTCCTCATACCAGTTACGCGCCGTTTGTAATGGATGAAGCCAAGAATATTTATATCTTAGCCAGTGACTTAGCCAGCCATACGCAACATTTACGCAATAGTGGTAAAGCTGGTGTATTGTTTATTGCAGAAGAAAGTAATACACCCCAAATCTTTGCGCGGACTCGTTTAACGTTTAATTGTACAGCAACAATTATTGAACGGGAGACAAACCAATGGGAATCAATTGTCGATCAATTACAAGCACGTTTTGGTGAAATTGTCGGGATGTTGCGCGGGTTAATGGATTTTCATTTATTTAAATTAACACCCACTCAAGGACAATTTGTTATGGGTTTTGGGCAAGCCTATCAAATTAGTGGGGATGAATTAGACGTATTAACTCATCAAAAACGATCCTAATTTATGTAATATCTTCAAGCGCTATTTGAATCAATTTATTATCAACGACAGGAGCAAAATCAGATGCAAATTACTCTTGATATTCCAGATATACTAGCAAGTCGAGTTCAAGATAAATGGGATAATTTACCTGAAAAAGTTTTAGAGATACTTGTCGTTGAAGCCTATAAAAATGAACTGATTACCCACGCTGAGATCGGTCGAATTTTAAACTTGCCTCATCGTTTACAAGTGGATGCCTTTTTAAAACAGGCGGGGGTTTATCTAAATTATGAAATTGAAGATTTTGAACAAGATTTAGAAACGCTAGAAAAGCTAGAAAAGTTGGAATTGGGATAAACTGATATGATTATTGTGTCTGATACATCTCCACTTTGTTATCTGATACTTATTGATTATATTAATCTTCTTCCACAGTTATATGAATCTGTCCTAATCCCTCAAGCTGTCGCCAACGAATTAAGCGATCGCAATGCACCTGAATTAATTAAAAATTGGATTGCAAAGCCTCCAAATTGGTTACAAATTAAGTCAATTAATCCACAGTCTGACCTAACTCTCCAAAAACTAGATTTAGGTGAACAGGAAGCTATTTTACTGGCAGAGGAGTACAAAATCAATTTATTATTAATTGATGAACGAGCTGCCCGACGAATAGCCCAGGCGCGAAATTTAAATGTAACGGGTCTTTTAGGTGTCTTAGGTTATGGAGCATCAAAAGGTTTAATTGACTTCTCAACAGCAATCACTTGTTTACAGGAAACTACTTTTTATGCTTCGCCCAAATTAATCAATACCTTGCTAAAAAAATACCAGAAATTCTAAATTATTCCAACTGTGAAAGAATCTCTAAATTCTTCTGAGATCTGATTTAAGCAATATCTTCAAGCGCTTTTTGAATCACTTCCTCACTCACCCCCTGACGTTTTAAACTTTCAATCAGCGCAGGAATTTGATCGCCTTCAAAGCGTTCTAAATCACTCCTTAGTCCCTGACCAATATAGGCACGCATTAACGGTTGATAGCTAGAAAAACCCAGCAAAGGTGCAATTTTCTCTAAATCCTCAATCACATCTTCAGGGATAGAAAGAGTAACGTTTGTCATCGGACGATTTTTATTTAATCGTTTTTTTAAGGCTTCAGATTTCATACTGTTTGTATAGCAAAGAATGAAATAGTCAAAACACAACGTAAGCTGTCATTGCCGCGTAGGCGGTAATCTATAATTATTTATGCTAAAAAAATATCACAATTCCTAAATTATCCCAACTTTGAAAGAATCTGCAAACTCACTTCAGATAACTCCGACTGACGACCCTCAGCAGCTACTTGTTGTAAAAAGAGCAGATAATTGTTTTGATAAAGTTTAGTATCGTGGTGATCTTCCCCTAATGTTTCGATTGCAATTATAACTGCTTCTAGATAGAGGCAGTCTGCTTGTTTGTAGCGCCCTGTTGAATCGTAAAGTAAAGCTAAATTATAGAGGCTAGTTGCTACATGAGGATGATGCTCTCCTAACAGTTGCTGTCTCATCTCTAAAGCTTGTTTGTAAAGCGGTTCAGCTTCTGCGTATTTACCTTGAGAGTAGTAAAGTAAAGCTAAATTGTTGAGGCTGGTCGCTACATCAGGATGAGACTCTCCGAAAAGTTGTTTTAGTATCTCTAAGGCTTGTTGGTAAAAGGGTTCAGCTTCTATGTATTTGCCTTGATATCGATAAAGTTCGGCTAAATTATTTAAGCTAGCAGCAACATTGGGATGGTTATTTCCGAAAAGTTGCTTTAATATCTCTAAGGCTTGTTGAAACAAGGGTTCAGCTTCTGCATATTTGCCTTGAGAGCAGTAGAGATAGGCTAAATTGTTAAGTTTTGGTGCTACATTAGGATGAGACTCTCCGAAAAGCGGCTGCGTCATCTCTAAGGCTTGTTGAAACAAGGGTTCAGCTTCTGCATATTTGCCTTGAGAGCAGTAGAGTCCGGCTAAGTTGTTAAGGCTATCAGCAACATCAGGATGATGGTCTCCTAAAAACTGTTGTCTGATCTGTAAGGCTTTTTGGTAAAGGGGTTCAGCTTCTGCATATTTGCCTTGAGAGCAGTAGAGTCCGGCTAAGTTATTTAGGCTATCAGCAACATCAGGATGATTTAATATCTGTAAGGCTTGTTGATAAAGGGCTTCAGCTTCTGCATATTTGCCTTGAGAGTCGTAAAGAGAGGCTAAATTATTGAGGCTAGTTGCTGTATGGGGATGATTTGCTCCGAAAAGCAGCCGTGTCATCTCTAAAGTTTGTTGGTAAAGGGGTTCAGCTTCTGCATATTTGCCTTGAGAGCAGTAAAGTAAAGCTAAGTTATTTAGGCTATCTGCCACATGGGGATGATGCTCTCCTAAGCGACTTTTACAGATTTCAAGGCACTGCTTAAAATAAGGTTCTGCCTGGAAATAGAGTCCCTGACCGTTGTAAAATCGACCGAGGGCTGTAAATGGCCAGAAGAAATCTTCATCACTCAGCCAGTCTGTCAGCACTTCAGCTACTTCAATAATATGAGGAATGGCAGGAGTAACAGCCACAATATCTTCGCGGGTGGGAGTATCGGGAATTGTCTTAGCGATCGCCACCATAACTTTACAAACAGCTTGCTTCATGTTGTCCGCAGACTCTCGCTGTTCTCGCTTATATTTGAGAAACTCTCGGATGAGGGGATGAAGTTGATAGGTATTCTCTCCTTCATCTTGAAGTAAACTTAAATTCACTAAAACATCATCACGAATTTCTTCTAACTCCTCAATATCCTGTTGAGGTTGACTTTGTTCCACCCATTCCCAAATAATGGGGGCTGAGGCAAACACACTCAGTAAACACGCTAATTCAATCTCTTCATCATCTAATTCTTGCCAACTTAATTCTAAGGCGGCTTTAACCCCTCGTTTAGCCGTCATGTCTGGGAAAGCTTCACCTTTGCGATCGCGTTTCTGTAGGGCGTTATGATGCAGGTTTAAGCGATCGCGCATTTCTGCTAAAGATAAGTTAGACTTGCGCTTGAGATAGCGTCCGACTAATTCCAAACCCAGCGGCAGATAACCTAAATCTTCACACAGCAATTTTACCTGTTGCGGTTCCTGTTGCAGGCGATTTTCTCCAATTAAAGCCGCTAAAAGTTCCCAGGCAGGGGACTCATCTAATACAGGTAATGGCAGTTGTTGAAAAGAGTCTGCTAACCATTGTTTACGGGTTGTCACCAAGATTTTGAAGCGAGGATCAGACGGGAGAAACTTCTCAATAGCCGTGTAGTCAGAGACATCATCAAAAATTAGCAAAACATCTGATGTCGGGTAAGGAGGGTTAGGGGGAATTGGCCAGTTACGCCAGCAGTAAGCAATCTGAATGTCTAGATCTTCGTCTTCTGGTGGGTTTAACTTGAGATAAACTTTAGCATAATTAAGAATATTCACCCCAACGTTTTGATCGCTGACCCGTAACCAACAGACTCCCCCTGGATAGGTTTCTCGTTGCAAATGTAACTGGCTATATTGCAAGGCGAGTTCAGTTTTACCGATACCTCCCATGCCTGCGATCGCAGAAATTGCCACCTGATGGTTTTGTTGCAGGTGATGATAGAGTTGTTCTAGCGGTCGATCTCGCCCCACAAACTTGGTTGCGCCGCTACGGGGTAAATTTTGGGGAATGGAGGTTAACTTTGTCTGCCCCCCAGCAGACGACTGTAGTCATATATTGAATGTACCGCCTTGAATTGTACTTCCAACAATTCCTGTATTACCGACGTTGCCGCCTTTAATAGTCGTACCCTGAATGACGGTATTAATTTTCTCAGCTAATTTTGTATTATTCTGAATAACGGTAGGTTGAGACTGAATTTCTGTTGCTATTTTTTGTTGCAATTCTGGATGTTCTGTCACGGTTGCTTCTACAGCTTGAACCGCCTCAGCCACTTCTGTATCCGTTTGTGCGATCGCCTCAATTTCAATCACCGTTTGTTGCCAGTTTAACGGTGTAGTTTGTGCCTGATCAATAGCTGCTGCTGTTTGAGGCGCTTTACGTTGCAGTTGACTCAGTAGGTTTTGACCCCGATCCCACAATTGATCTAAAATCTTATCAGCCGCTTTATCTGGTACTTTGGCAGCAACAAATATAAGCCCCGCAACAACCCATTCTATTGGTTCCATTGTTAATCTTAAGCAATTATAGAGAAAGCTAAATATAACTTCTATTTTATATTCTAGGATTCTGGATCAATTAGAATTGTCAGACTATCTTACATCCTTATATCTTTGTGAATTCATTATTCTGTAGGAACGTTACATGTAACGTCTCTACATATGTAACGTCTTTACGTGTAACATTTAACAGGGGTTGACAGATAATTTTAAGTTGCTAGAGTCTCAAAATAGCCTAGATTCAGGTCAAATCAGGGAATCATCACCATATCAACATTAAAAATTACCAGAGCTCACCCTATGACAAATTTAACTAAAGTTGCAATTTTCGGGGCCGGACGTTGGGGGACTCACCTCATCCGTAACTTTCATCAACATCCCCAAGCAGAAGTTGTGGCGATCGCAGATCCTAACCCAGAATCTCTTAAAACTATCAAAACTCGTTTACAATTATCTGATGAAGTTTGTTTAGCAACGGATTGGCAACAAGTTTTAGCATTAGACGAATTAGATGCAGTTGTAATTGCGACTCCGGCTTCAACCCATTACACGATTATTTCCCAAGCATTACAACAAGGTTATCATGTATTGGCGGAAAAACCCTTAACGATAAAGTTATCAGAATCTCAAGCGTTATGTGATTTAGCCGTCAAACATCAACGTCAACTGGTTATTGACCATACTTATCTATTTCATCCGGCAGTAGAAACGGGTCAACAAGTCATTGCTAAAGGTAAACTGGGTGATTTACGCTATGGTTATGCGGCGCGGACTCATCTTGAACCTGTTAGACCGGATGTCGATGCATTATGGGATTTAGCCATTCATGATATCGCAATTTTCAATAGTTGGCTGGGTCAAACTCCTGTAAAAGTTCAAGCCACCGGAACGGTTTGGTTACAACCTCAGCAACAATTTGAAACGGATAATGTTGAGGATTTTACCCCAATTTATAATACCGGATTATCCGATATGGTGATGGCAACCTTAACTTACAATAGCGGATTTCAAGCCTTTTTACATCTGTGTTGGCTGAATCAGGATAAACAGCGACGTTTAGGGGTTGTAGGAAGTGAAGGAACGTTAATTTTTGATGAATTGTCTGTAGATGCACCCCTAACTTTACAACAAGGATACCTCGAAACAGTGAGTCAAGGTTGGAAAGGCGCAGGTCAAAAACAAGATGTTATTACTATCCCGAAACAGGAACCTTTAGCCAAAGTTTGCGATCATTTTCTTTATTGTGTACGACAGAATATTCCGTCTAACCGTTCGGATGGTTATATTGCCACAGAATTAGTTAAAATTCTCAGTGGGTTAAGTCAGTCTTTGCAACAGAATGGACGGCCAATTATCTTATAGCGCTAGGGAACAGGGAATAGGGAATAGGGAACAGGAAACGGAGAACAGTAGACGGTAAGAGGATCACAGGATTTTGAATTGTCTTACACCATAGAACGTAGTGCTATATCATAAAGATTTTAGAGGGTGGGTTCGGGGTAAGGACATTTTATTAAATCCTGTAGAGGTGTTATATTTAACGTTTTTATAATAGATTTTATTTTGATCATGAGAGCATTCAGAAAACGTTCTTTTATTCCTATATTTTTTAGCATTATTTCTCTTGGAATTATACTTCCAAAAGTAGAAGCAACCCCAATTCCTGACCAACAAGAAACCTGCGATATTTTAGTCATTGGCGGCGGTTTAGCGGGTTCAGCAACGGCTTATGAAGCATTACTTGCCGGACGAACCGTTTGTATGACAGAAATTACCGACTGGGTTGGCGGTCAAATTTCTTCTCAAGGAACTTCTGCTTTAGATGAACGCAAAACTCAGCGATCGCTACTCTATTTTCCTCAAGGTTATCTGGAATTAAGAGAACGAATTGAAGCGTTTTATGGTCGGTTAAATCCGGGTGGATGTTGGGTGAGTGTGTCTTGTTTTCTACCTGTTGATGGGCATAATATCTTATTTGAAATGTTACAAGATGCTGCCCAAAAAGGCAACGGTACTTTAAAATGGTTTCCTTCAACGGTGGTTAAAGAAGTGAAAACAGATAACCGTCAAATTACTCAAGTGATGGCAATTAAACATCAACCTGTTGCGGGTACACCACCCCTGAATACTGAACCGTTATCTTATATTATTGAAGATGCATATCGTTACGAAGATTCGGCGCGGCTCAAGAAAACAATTATAGAATTTATTCCTCCTAAATCTAACAATAAATCTACGCCTTGGTATGTGATTGAAGCAACAGAAACCGGGGAAATTATTGGTTTAACAGATATTCCTTATCAATTAGGAGTCGATCCACGCTCCCCTGATGAACCCACCTCTTCTAGTATTGAAGGGATGCAATATTGTACTCAAGGTTTTACTTATACTTTTGCCATGCAGGCAACAGAATTACCTCAAAACCATAAATTACCAAGTTTCTATTCACAATATGCCCCGTATTATAGTTATGAATTAGAACGACTCGCTAACTTTGCTTTAGTCTATACTTATCGTCGAATTCATAGCATGAAACCGGATGAAACTCGACCGGGAAATGTACGAGAATGGCCGATTTATCCCGGTGATATTTCCATGCAAAATTGGACTTGGGGAAATGATTATCGTCCGGGAAATCCTGAAGATAATTTTATTTTAACTCGCAATCAATTACAAGCAACCGGACAGTTACAACCAGGAGAATGGATGGGGGGTTTACGCACTGAAGCTTTGCAACGGGGGGAAGAACACGCAATAGGGTACTTTTATTGGTTAGTAACTGGAGAAACAGATTCTCAGTTGGGAGATAACGTTAAACAGCCTCATCCTAACCATCGTTATGTTACAGGTTTAGACTCTCCCATGGGAACCGAACATGGGTTATCTAAATATCCTTATATTCGCGAAGGTCGCCGCATTATTGGTCGTCCGACTTGGGGATACCCAGACGGGTTTGCGATCGCAGAAATCGATATTTCTCGCAATGATTTTAGCAAAGATTTTTATAGTGAAAATTTATCCCTATCTGATTATCGTACGCTGTGGACTCGCTTAGTCGGGTTAGAATTACCCGCTTTAATTACCCAAGAAAAAACTATTGCGGAAACTACACAGAGAGAACGCGCTACAATTTATCAAGATTCCGTGGGTATTGGTCATTATGCAATTGATTTTCATCCCTGCATGACCCTCAGTCCCCCAGAAGCGCCGGGAAACACAGAACGTGCCGGGGAACGTCTTGGGCAAGGGGCGGCTTATCCGTTCCAAATTCCTCTGAGGGCGATGATTCCGCAAAAATTGGATAATTTGTTAATTGTGGGTAAAAGTATCGCCACCACTCATATCGCCTCTGCTGCGTATCGGGTGCATTCGTTTGAATGGTCTTCTGGGGTGGCGGCAGCAATGACGGCTGATTTTGCTTTAGAACAAGATTTATTTCCTTATGAATTAGTTGATGAGTTACCGCGCCCAGAAGCGCAGTTAGAGGCTTTACAGCGTCGAATTCAACAACGGGGAAACCCGACTATTTTTCCTGAAACCTCGATTTTTAACAATTCTTGGCAAGATTGGGAATAACGATAGTGCTTTGTGTAGCGCTACAGGGGTTTGAATTATGAATTATGAGTAAGGCAACAGGTAATGGGCACTCAGTCTCCCATCTCTCCCATCTCTCCCATCTCCCCCATCTCTCCCATCTCCCCCAAGTCTCCAAGTCTCCCATATCCCCCATCTCTCCCAAGTCTCCAAGTCTCCAAGTCTCCCATATCCCCCATCTCTCCAAGTCTCCCATATCCCCCATCTCTCCAAGTCTCCCAAGTCTCCCAAGTCTCCCCCATCTCCTACTCCCTACTCCCTACTCCCTCGCGTTGACTATCAATGAGTCAGTAGAAGAATTGTCCCTCTATTCCCAATGATATAATTTTTGTGTTATCTGAGTTGAATCACAGATTGACAATATCCCAGTATTTACAAAAGATGTATAAGAAATTCTAACGAGATTTTCGCCGATCCGGATACAACAATTTCAGTAGAACAAGATATAATTTGTGATGGCATCCTCAGGAGAAGCTTGAATGTTTCAGAAACGGGATATCTATTGGGTTGGTTTAGCTTGTAGCCTCATGGTTGGAGGGTACTCTATGATCTGGTCTTCTGAGCCTGAAATTAGAAGCTTCAGATTAAAAGACGAAATTACAGCTCAACAGGAGTCGAGTGACTCTGAAGTCGAAGCAGAAGCCATTCGAGGTTCAATTTTTAGCCCTGTCCTAAAATTGGCTAAAACTAATCATTACTCTGATAGTACCGTTCAAGATTAGTTGGGTTTAAATGTCTGTTCATGGCAAAACCCTGAAAACCTAGCGACGCTACATACGCCATCTGGCTTTCAGGGCATTATTATCTCAAAATCAGCTAACTCTTGTTTGTGATTAATTAATCCGCAGCGGTTGCCAGTTCGGTGGCTCCTTTCGTGCGTTTACGGGTTAATGTGTTAAATAGCATTAAACCAATGGCTTTGATTAAGTTACCTTCTAACTCATTAAACAGCTTCATATTCATCCCAAAAGCATCGTTAGCTTCCTGTACAATTTGTTCGGCTGTTGTTTGGTCAATGGGTAAATTATTCATCGCAGAGCGATAATTGGCTTTAAACGCTTTCTCATCAGGGATATCATCAAACTCATAAAATTGAGTCCCTTGACCCTCACTTAAGTTCATGCCGCGTTGAGCAATTCCTTTGAGAATTTGTCCACCGGAGAGATCGCCTAAATAGCGAGTATAAAGATGAGCAATGAGCAATTCGGGTTGATTGTTAGACAAATCTCGGATGCGCTGTACATAAGCTTTAGTTGCTTCAGAAGGCTCAATCGTTTCCCGCCAATTGGAACCGTAATAGAAGTATAGATCTTTTTCTAAACTTTGTTTGCGGTTTAACTCGGGGAAATAAACCTGAGACAGAATTGGATGGTTTTGATGACGTTCCATCTCTTCTTCCATCGCAGAATAAACGAAGTAAAGATTTGCCGCTAATTTACGGTAAGAGGTTTTCTCAACGGTTCCCTTTAAGAAGCATTTGATAAATCCCACATTTTCTGCCATGGTGTGGGACTTTTTGGTTCCCTCCCGGAGTTGAGTCGCTAAATTAACACTCATATTATATTTTTGATCCCAAAAGTAAAAATTAACAACAAGTTGATTTCATGGTGAAAAGACAGTCTATCAAACCATCTGAATTAATAGCCTATCTTGATTAAATGAAAAATTGTGTTAAGAATTATCAATTCCGTTCAACCCTGAAGCAATAATCAGTTAAACAGCATTTGTCAAGTGCCTGTAATAAGTTGTAAAGTATGATCGCTGCTTTACCACGATCAATGTTTCCAAGTCTTCTTCCTTCCTTAGCTGAACAGCTAACTGAATCTACTTCTATTCAACTGGCTCAAAACCTACAATTACAAGGAATTACAACCCATCTCAAAGATTCACCACTACAAACCACCTATGTTCATCAAGGCAATGGTGGAATACCAATTTTATTATTACATGGATTTGACAGTTCTGTATTTGAGTTTCGCCGTTTATTACCTTTACTCGCTCATCAAAATCAAATTTTCGCTGTTGATTTATTAGGATTTGGATTAACAGAAAGAGATACAAATATTGCAATTAATCCTCAAAATATTACCACTCATTTATATAGTTTTTGGAAAGCATTGATTAATCAACCCTGCATTGTAGTTGGGGCTTCGATGGGCGGTGCAGCCGCGATTGATTTCACTTTATCTTATCCAGAATTAGTTAAATATTTAGTCTTAATTGATAGTGCGGGTATCAGTCGTGGGCCTATTATTGGCAAGTTCTTATTTTCACCGTTTGATCGTTGGGCAACTAATTTTTTAAGTAATCCTAAAGTGCGTCAAGGAATTAGTCAAAATGCCTATTTTAATAAACAATTCGCCTCAGAAGATGCCAGAATTTGTGCCGCTTTACATTTAGAACATCCCAATTGGAGTCAGGCTTTAATTAGTTTTACCAAAAGTGGCGGTTATGGCAGTTATAAAAATCAGTTAAAAAAGATAAAGCAAAATACTTTAATTATTTGGGGCGAAAATGACAAAATATTAGGCACAAAAGATGCAGCAAACTTTCAGCAACTTATTGCGAATTCTCAATTAAAATGGATTCCTAATTGTGGTCATGTGCCTCATTTAGAACAACCTCAATTGACAGCCCAGGCTATATTAGGATTTATTAGTTAATTGTTTATTATGTTTTTTTCAAGATTCAAAAAATAGTCATTTTGGGTACTTTTAATACCCCTTATTTTCTTTTTTCCTCATTTTTAAAAACTGCGATGAAGTCTATTATCATTCTTGATTCGCTATTTTTAATGCTTCCCACCCAGCTTTTAAGTTGCCTTGCATCAGCTTAGCAATTCTTTCAAGCAGTTGAAATTCTATTTGATTGGGTTGCATAATTAAGGCAGGTTTTAAAGCTGTTTCAGCCGCTTTCGGTTGCAAATTATATAAATAAACAAAAGCCAGATAAGCATGGGCGAAAGCATTATTTGAATCTAATTTAACAACTTGATTTAAAGCCGCGATCGCCGCCTCAGCATCCTGTTGTAAAACAGTGGCTAATGTTAAACTATAAGCTAATTTTAAATTATTCGGTTGTTGCTGCAAACGATAAGTTAAAGATTGTTCGGCTTGACGTAAATAATCTTGTGTGGGATCATATTGATTAATCCGAGCCACTTGATCAAAAACAGGTTCTAATCCCGTTATTCCTTTTGGTAATTGTTGGGCGAGTTGCCGCAGTTGGGTAATTAAATCTAATTCTGGGGCAGGTAGGGCCGTTGAGGAAGGGTTAATTTCGATAGTAGTATTCGGAATATCTATAGGGTAAGTTTCCCCTGTTTGACGGTTTAAATAAGTCGCTTTGAGAGTATAAATTCCGGGCGTTGCTTCTGTTGGGGGCAACATTCCCATCCTTTCCACCACTGCAAAATTAGACTCATCCGAGACAGAAGCAGAATATAATAATCCCATCGCTATTCCATGATCATGTAACCATCGAGAATTGGGTTGATTTTTTGTTTGTTGTTGCCAGCTTAATAAAACTAAACCTGATTTTAACGCTTCTCCCGAACCTGTCCAAGTATAAGTAATGGGAATGGGTAATCCAGGCGGGGCGACAGGAGGTAATAAGACTTGTTTTAATTGAATCTTTGAACTGGCTACATCAATGGGAGTAACTTCAAGATAAGGCAATTTACGATGATAAAGATTGAGAATACTTTTATCTCTGAGTTGCCACTGTTGATGCAATTTAAATTGTACACCTTTTTCCACTTCTTGCACAATCGCAGCTTGAGCATCAGAAATTCGATTAACCGATCCTTGTTCATTCGTTTTTGTCACAAACCAAGATAAAGATACTGCATCCTGGAATACATTTTCTAGGCGAGTCCCCACTTGCCTCGCATAAACTTGAAAGTCTGTTAATGCACCGTAATAGTTCAGATTATGTTGATTAATGGTTGGAGTTGAGGGTAAAACACCCAGGGTAGATTGTAAATAGGGTTCAGTGTTAGTTATTTGGTTAATTACCTGTTTATGAGGGAAAGCTTCACCTAAATAAGCTTGATATTCTCCTTTCGGACTAATTACTGTTATTAACTGTTCTGTAATTTTTCCACCTATCGGCCATAGACTCAATTCCATTATGATAATTGCTAATATTACAACCAGCCAACGCACTATTTTTCCCCAATATTTCGGAAAACACAGTAAACTATAAGCCAATAATATTGAGAATATAGGAAGTAGGGGTAAACTGTAGCGAAAGTCTTTATTGATATTGAGAGAACATAATAAATAGCCACCTATTAAAAATACGATTAGCCAGCGAAACGAATAGGCTTTAGGATGATTAATTTCTAGTCTTGTTTTAATACCAAATAGTAATAATCCCACAATAGGAATAATTAACAATAGCCAGGAAATCTGTTGAGGTAATATATCCCAATAATAAGTCCATGCTTTTATAGTATTTAAAGCTGGGTCACCTTCAGCTAAAGCAGAATCTATTGTTGCTCTTTTTCCCGACGTTAACATCAATAACCAATTGCTTCTAACCCACGGAAAAATAATGATAATAGAAATAGTGACAGCGGATAATAATTGAATTATTTTCTTCCAATATCGCTTTTTCAGCAGTTCTATTCCTATCCATAAAAACGGAATAAATAGGAAAAATATTGCTGTCTGTTTAACTAATATTGCTAATCCTAAGCTGATTCCGAGTAGAATAGTCCAAACACTACTATTAATAGACTTATTTTTATCTATTGTTTCTCGCCATATTGTTAGGCAATAAAAACAGAATGTTATCATTGCAATTAGAGGATAATCCAAGATAAATTGTAAGCGATAAACATATAATCCGGGAAATACAACACATAATGCAGCCGCCCATAAACCCACTTTTGAATTAAATAGTTGACGAGCAATTCCGTAAACAGAATACAATAAAATCGCACTAAATAGTAGATAAACTAAAGTACTTTGATCTGCGCCTCTACCAAATATATTTAAAAAAGGAACAGTGAAAATATAGGTTAATGGCGGCACTTTTGGCGATAACATCCATAACTCTTTCCACCATTCCGGGGACAACCATTGAGGAGATTGGAGAAAATAAAAATAGTTAAAAGAACCGGTAAGATAATCAGCTTGATCCCAGGATGGAACACTTTTATCGAAAGCAAACCATAGGCGATCGCTTACGGCGGCAAGTAGCCAAATTAAACATAAAATTAAAATATCTCGCCTTTGCTGTTTCATGATTTTATTGATATTTGTTTTTCCAATAAACTAAATAATATTAGCATTTTCAATAGCAATTTTATCAAGAGTTATTTTTACATATAATCCAGATAGGCAATAGAATAAATGATTTTAGGTTTTTTATAAAATTAGTCATGATATTGATTATTCCAGAGTAATTTCTAATCACTATAGAGGATAGAGATAAAAATATATTCTGTTTTGTAGACTAGACAACGCTAAAAAATTAAACTATGCATTTAACATATCATTAACAGGTAGTTTGAAGCAAGAATCAGCTATATTCAAGAATCATTGAACTATTCTATTATTGAATAAGGTTATATAGCAATCTTACTTTATTTATAAAAAACTCTCTATCGTCTTCCCTCTGTGTCATGAGTGTATTTGTGGTTGATTAAAAAAGTTTTCATAAATGATTTAGGAATGCTATATATAAACCTTACTTTATTTATAAAAAAAATAATCTATATCAGCCCCCAAACCCCCTATTATGGAGGCAATGTAGTTTATATCTCTATTTTTTATTGCTATAGACATCAAGCTTAGTCTCCTTTATTTCCCCTCAACTTCTGACTCACTCCACCCATTATAATTAACTCAAATGACTGTAGTTAAGGCAATGAGTACTTTTATGAAATTTCAATCATCGTTTTCTCAGCTTCATTTAAGGTTATATCGATAGGATTTTGACTTAAGATAGTTTTCGGATAATTATTCCAGATATAATTTGCCTCAAAGCTATTAAAACAAAGTATTGGAGACATTATTTCAATCATGAATAACATCAAAAATAAAGTCGCTGTTACCGCTGCATTAACTGGTATTTTAGCACTGGGTTTAGGGACTCAGTCAGAAGAGGTTTTAGCCGGGAAAGCTGGGTTTGAAAAATGTGCGGGTATTGTTAAAGCTGGACAAAATGATTGTGGGACTAGTGCTCATGATTGTGCAGGAATGGCAACAACAGATGGTGATTCTGAAGAATGGATTTATGTTCCAGCAGGCACTTGTGAAAAGATTGTGGGTGCAACATTAAAAGAGGCTGCTCCCAGTGCTTCTATAGAAGAAAATAATAGTACAGAAGTTGTTCAAAAATAGTTTATTTTTTGATAATTGACTGTCATGATTTTTGTGGCAGTCATTCGTAAGTTAGAAGTCAGTTTTACTTCTGTATTTCATGAAAAATTACTATTATTTTATCCGTTAATTTCATAGATAATAACTGGAATGACTATAATATAATCGGAAGTCAGAAGTCTTACTTAATTCTTTTCTAACTCAGTCAGTTTTACTTCTGTATTTCATGAAAAATTACTATTATTTTATCCGTTAATTTTAT